>NZ_JBVASG010000006.1:0-399240 GCF_057813875.1 Labrys sp. F242
GCCCCCTTTTGCGGATTTTTGCAAAATCGTCATGTGACCAAACCGGGACAGGACAGGAGCTGACCCGCATCCCTATCGAAACCTCATTGAAACACCCGATTTTCTGCATCTGGAGGCCCAATCAGGAATAATTTACCATATTGCGGCGCATCAAAGATTTCCTGCGCTCTGTGGATAAATTCCAGTCGAAGCCAGCCCGGCGCGCCAAATTCAGATCAGAATCGGCTCAGCTTCGGCAGAAAAATTTTCAGAATCTCATTTTGGGCGCCGCAGCGACCAGCAAACGGGTCATTTCGCTTTGCGGCGCCGCAACAAGCCGGCCGGGCGGGCCGGCCTCGACGATCCGCCCGGCATCCATCACGCAGAGCCGGTCGCACAAGGCCGCCATCACCGCCAGATCATGAGCGATGAACAAAAGCGCCGTGCCGGCACCCTCCCGTATGTCGAGCAACAAATTGAGGATCTGCGCCCTTACAGCCACGTCGAGCGCCGAGACCGGTTCATCCAGAATGATCAGGGCCGGATCCGTCGCCAGGGCCCGGGCGATGGCAACACGTTGGCGCTGGCCGCCGGACAGCTCATGAGGGAAACGGCCAAGCAGCCGTTCCGACAAACCGACCCGGTCCATCAACGCCAGGATACGTCGCCTCTCCTGTTCGCGTGACAGCGCGCGCCAGATCCGCAGGGGATCGCCGATGACGCGCCCGACCCGGGCGCGCGGATTGAAGGCGGCCAGCGGATCCTGGAACACCATCTGCAGCCGCGGCCTGATACGGCGCAGTGCCGTGCCGGCAAGATGCGTGATCTCGTGTCCTTCGAAACGGATGGAACCGGAATCGACCGGCTTCAGCCTCAGAATCGCCCGGGCCAGGCTAGTCTTGCCAGCCCCGGAGCCTCCCGCCAGGCCGACGATCTCGCCCGGCGCGATGGCCAGGTCCACGCCATTCAAGATGACGTGCCGGCCGCCCGGTCCGCGGACGCTGCTGTGCAGCGCCTCGACTTCAAGCAGGGTATCAGCCATGGCCGGCATCTCCGGTCGCCTGCGGGATCCTCACGGCAAAATTCGAGGGATCGATTTCGGCAAAACGGCGCGAGCGGGAAACTCCGGCTTCCCGATGCCCAAGTTCCTGATGCCCAAGTTCCTGATACCCAAGCTCCTGGTACCCAAGTTCCCGGCGGGTCTGCAACAAGGCCTTAAGATAAGGGTGGGCTGGCGCCCGGAACAGCCGTTCCGCCGGACCGGCCTCGACCAGGCGGCCCTGATAGAGCACAGCGACATCATCGGCCAATTGGGAGGCCAAAGCGATGTCATGGGTGACGAAGACCAGGGTGAGCCCACTTGCCGCCATCAGTGTGCGAAGCAGCTCGACGATGGCGTGCTGGGTGATCGAATCGAGTGCGCTGGTCGGTTCGTCCGCGATCAGCACGATGGGCTCGCTGACCAGCGCTGCGGCGAGGGCGATGCGCTGCTTCTGACCACCGGAAAACTGGTGGGGGTATTTACGGGATGCGGTGTCAGGCTCGGGCAAGGCCACCCGCTCGAGCCAGTCCCTCGCCAACGCCAGCGCGTCCGCGCGGCTTCCTCCCCGGCAGGCTCGGCGCGCCTCGGCAATCTGGTTGCCCACCCGGATCAGCGGATCGAGGCTCCCACCGGGATCCTGGAAGACCATGCCGATATCGCGTCCGGGACGCGGTTCAGACGCAAAGCCCGGCCGGGTCAACCTGCCGGTGCTCACCGCATTGGCCGGCAGAAGTCCCGCGAGGGCGGATGCCAAGGTCGACTTGCCAGATCCGCTTTCCCCCAGCAGGGCCAGATGCCGTCCGGCCTCGATGTCGAGGTCGATGCCCTGCAAGGCCGGCTGCATGCCGGCGCGATCGCGATAGGAGACGCCGAAGCCGCGGAGGGAGAAAAGCTTCATGCCGCCGGCTCCCTCACGCGCAGCGCCTTGGCATAACCCCGCCCCGTAAGATGGATCGCCAGCACCATCACAACGAGAGCGAGGCCCGGCACCAGCGACAGCGATGGTGCGCTGCGCAGCAGGGAACGCCCCTCGGCCACCATGCTGCCCCAGCTCGGCCTGTTGGGGTCGCCGAAACCGAGGAACGCCAGGGCAGCCTCGATCAGCACCGCCGCTGCCGCGATGATCGCCGCGAGCGAGATCACCGGCGGCAGGGCATTGGGCAGGATCTCCCGAAAGCCGATGGCGAGCGGATGCATGCCGGCAACCCGGGCCGAAGCAACGAAATCGCGTTCCCGCAGGGAACGAATTTCCGCCCTTGCGATGCGGGCTGGCTGAGGCCAGGCACCGGCGGCGATGGCCAGCACGATGGCCGGCAGGCTCGGCCCGGTCACGCTGATCAGCGCCATGGCCAGCAGGAAGGCCGGTACCGTCTGGAAGGCATCGCTCAGGCGCATCAATATGTCGTCGGTCCAGCCGCCGAGAAAACCGGCCAGCGTGCCGACGAGACAGCCGAGCAGAAGGGAGGCCAGCGACGAAGCAAGTGCCACGAGAAGCGTGGTGCGGCTGCCCCAGGCAAGCTCGGCGGCAATATCGCGCCCTAGGCGATCGGCCCCCAGGGGATGGGCTGCATCGGCGAAGGGCGGGAGCAGCGGCGGCGCGGTGATGGCAAGCGGATCGCCCGGAAAGATCACCGGCGCCGTCAGGGCAAGCACACCAAACACGGCGAGTAACAACAGGCCGACACGCCCCTCCCCGCTGCGCAGCATGGCCATCAGCATGGTCATGCGACCTGCTCGCTGGCGCCGATGCGCGGATCGAGCCAGGCCTGCACGAGATCGGCCAGCAGATTCATGACGATGACGACAACGGCGCTGAACAGCACCACGCCGAGCAGCAGCGGGGTATCGCGGCGGGAGACCGCCTCTGCCGCCAGGCGGCCGAAACCGGGGATGGCGAAGACGCTTTCCACCACCACGCTGCCACCCAGCAGGGAGGCGGACTGCAGGCCGAGCATGGTAACCACCGGCGCCAGAGCATTGCGGGCGACATGGTTCAGCGCCAGCCGCCAGCCGGAAACGCCGCGAGCCCTTGCGGCCCGGATGAAATCGGCATGCCAGACCTCCTCCATGCCATCCCGCAACAGGCGCAGGAACAGGGTCATGTAGAGCAGGCCGAGCGCACTGACGGGTAGCACCAGATGCCAGGCGATGTCCCTGGCCCGTTCCAGGCCCGCCTTGCCGGAAGCCATCGTCTCGAAGCCGCTGGCCGGGAGCCAGCGCAGCATCACGGAAAATACCAGGATCAGCACCAGGCTGAGCCAGAAGCCGGGCATGGCGTAGAGGGCGAGCGAGCTCAGCGACAGAATGCGATCCAGCCAGCCATTCGGGCGTTTACCCGCCAGGACGCCGAGCACGATGCCGAGCAGGAAAGCCAGCGCCAGCGCCGAGCCCATGGTGATCAGGGTCACCGGCAAGCGTTCGAGCAAAATGCCGAGCACAGGCCTTTGAAAGGCGGTCGACCAGCCGAAATCGCCCTGCGCCAGGGCCGACAGATAGGCCTTGAGCCGAAAGGCCGGCCCCTGGTCCAGCCCCCACTCGCTCCGCAGTTCGGCGATCCTCGCCGCATCGGCACCGCCGATACCGGCGACATAGGCATCGACGGCGTCGCCGGACGCCGATTCGAGCATGAAGAAAGCGCCGATGACAACCAAGAGCAGAACCACGACGGCCCCACCCAGGCGTCGAAGTAAGCGCGAGATCACGGGCGGCTATTCACGGCGCCATCTCCGGCAAGGCGGTATCCGCCCAGGACGACACCGCCCAGCGCGGATTGTTGGAGACATTCTGCAAATTCTCGCTGGCCACGGTGATGAAGGAGAATTCGGCGACGTTGATGAGCGCGAGATCATCCACCACCAATTTCTGGAACTGCTTATAGAGCTCCGCTCGCTTTTCGGGATCGATCTCGATCGCTGCCGCGGCGATCAGCGCATCGGTCTTGGGATTGGCGTAGCCATACTGGTTCGAGAAGGGCACTCCAGCCGGGATGCCGCTCTGGAACAGGATGGTGGTCGAGATCGCCGGGTCCTGGCGGTAGACCGGCGTTCCGACAGCCAGATCGAAGGCGTGGTCGGTATAGACGGCCTTCAAATGGGCCGGCGAATCGTTGGAGACAATCTCGGCATCGATACCGATCTTAGCCAAGGCCTGTCGCAGATAGGCACCGAACTGCACGGTCTCGTTGAAGAAGGGCGCCGGCAGCAGCTTGATATGGAAACGGACACCGTCCGCGCCCTTCTTGTAGCCGGCTTCGTCGAGCAGGGTCTCGGCCTTGGCCGGGTCGAATTCATAGCGCTCGACATCGGGGTTGTAGAAGGTCTTGTCGGTCTGCGGCACGGGACCCGTGGCTGCGGTGGCATAGCCGCGGAAGATCGCCTGCACCACGAAGCCCTTGTCGATCGCATGAGCGATGGCCTGGCGTACGCGCAGATCCGCCAGTTCCTTGCGGGTATGGTTGATCTCGACGATCATCTGATAGGTCAGGGCCTCGTAGCCATTGGCATAGACCTTGAGGCCCGGCACCTTGGAGATGCGGTCGAGATCGGCCAGCGGCACGGCCGAGAAAGCAGCAAGCTGGATCTCGCCGGCTTCGAGCGCCGCGCCGGCCGACTGCCGATCAGACAGCACCTTGAACAGGATCTCGTTGAAGTGCGGCTCGCCCTGGGCCCAGTAGGCCTCGTTGCGCTTGAGCAGATAATATTCGCCCGGCTTGTGCTCGGCGAATTTGAACGGCCCGGTGCCGATGAGCTTCTCATTGGCCGGGTTCTTCATGATGTCGCTACCGGCAAAGACATGCTTGGGCAGTACCGAGGTCAGAGCCGGCAGGCAGTTGCGAATAAGCTGGAAGGGCGTCGGCGCCGAAAAACGCAGGATCGCCGTCAGGGGATCGGGCGTATCGACGCTGTCGAGATCCTTGAACACAACGCGGCCGAGATTCTGCAGCTTCTTCCATACCTCCAGGGCGGAGAAGGCGACATCGGCGGAAGTGAAGGGCTTGCCGTCATGCCATTTGACATCGGGACGCAGCTTGAAGGTGACGGCCTTGCCGTCCGCCGCCCCCTCCCAAGACAAGGCAAGCTTCGGCGCCAGACCGTCCGGACCGTTGAAATCGGCCTCGGCCAAGGGCTCGATCACCTTGCTGGCGACGAAAAATACGCCGTTCGAAGCAACGATGGCAGGATTGAGATTGGTCGGCTCGGAATCGGCGGCAACGGTCAGGCGACCGGCCGGCACCTCGCCGGCTTGCAGGCGATGCGGCAATCCGAGCGCCAGGGCCATCCCGGCACTGGCAAGCAGGAAGGAGCGGCGATTAAGCAGGATCGGCATGTGCAACCTCCCGGGAGGAGCCCTTCGAATCAGCGTGATTGGATGACGCCCGCTCGAGAATGGCAAGCGCGGCATTGACCCCGGTGCCCGCATCGGCCGGCCAGCAGAGATGATTAAGGGCACCACCGAGCGCGGCTATGGCTGTCACGGCTAGCATCGGCTCGGCTGCCGGCCCCATGTGACCAATGCGCAGCACCTTGCCCGCCGTCTCGCCACGGCCGAGCGACAGCATTACGCCGAAGCGCTCCAGCAGCGTATCGCGCAAGCGGATGTCTGCCATGCCCACCGGCACGTGGAAGACCGTGGCGGAGGGCGCAGCGATCGCTTCGCGCGCCGGCCATAGCTTCAGGCCCAGGGCCTCCAGTCCAGCCCGCGCTGCTGCCGCCGTGCGGGCATGGCGGGCCCAGACCCGTTCGGGTCCTTCCTGGAGATAGAGATCGAGCGCCGCGTCGAGGCCATGAATCTCGGCCAGCGACGGCGTGACCGGGAACGCCCTCCCCACTTCGGCCGCCAGTTCCCAATCGAGCAAGGACAGGAAAGAAGCGCGCGGGGCATCCGGATTGGCCTTGATTTTCTCCCAGGCTCGGTCACTGACGGCGAGCAGGCTCAGGCCCGGCGTGGCCCCCAGGCATTTGGCGGCGGAGGTAACGAAAATGTCGATCGCCGCCTCTGCCGGGTGCACGTCCAGGCTGCCGAAAGAGGAAACGGCATCGGCGATGACATAGGCACCGTGCTCGCGGCCAAGGCGCCCGATTTCCGCCAGGGGATTGAGCGTGCCCGAGGGCGTGTCGTGATGGCAGACGGTGATGATCGAAATATCGGGGCGCGCCGCCAGCGCCTCACGCACCCGATCCGGGTCGATCGCCTCGTCGAACGGCACCGCGAGCTCGATCACCTCGCCGGCATAACGACGGGCCCACCCTGCATAGCCCTTGCCATAGACGCCCGAAACGAGGTTGAGCACGACGTCCTTGCGGCCGATCAGCGAGGCGGCGGCAGCCTCGAGCCCCAGCAGTGCGTCCCCCTGCAGGATCAAAGGCAGATTCGAAAGGCGCAAGGCAGCCTGCAGCTTGCCGACCACCGAGCGGTAGAATTGCTGGAAAGCGTGGTGCCCGTCATAGACGGCGGGCCGCGCCATGGCGCTGAGCACAGCCGGATAGGCCGTAACCGGCCCGGTCGTCAGCATGAAAGGCGGTGGTGCAAGCATGGAACAGTCCGAGTGAAAAACGATTTGATCGAATGCTAGCTTCGTGGCGCTTTGCCGACAACGCATGAATTACAGCGAGTTAACGCGCCTCAAAAGGAAATACATGTTAGTTGCGTTAAAAGTAGGACTGTCTCCGGCGTGACTGTTCTGCGTCAGTTATCATCCGGTTGTCTTGTCTTCGACACGATCCCGTTGTTTATGGCACCAGCAGAGTTATGCGAAGAGGCCCTCGGATGGGCCTCTTCGCATAACTCTGCAAATGCCCGATAACAAGCAAATCCCTTTTGATGGCGCCCGTGACACCATCAAAAGGGATTTGCTTGGCGGGACATGGCGCAACGACACGCTTCGGCAACCGGTTCGAAACCTTACCCAGACGGATGTGATGAAGAACAAGCTCGAATATGTTTGGCCGGTCATCGGGCTCGCCGCCGTCATTTTCTCGGTCTACCTCCTGTCCAAGGAACTCAAGGGCGTCGAAGTCGGCCAGGTCTGGCAGGCCGTGGTCGATCGTGGGCCGTGGATGATCCTGCTGGCTTTCGTCTCGACCACTTTGGCCTACGCCGCCCTGGCTTGGTACGACCGCATCGCCCTGATGCATGTCGGCAAGAAACTGTCCTGGCCGGTGGTCTCGATCGTCTCCTTCGTCGCCTATGCACTGGGGCACAATATCGGTGTGTCCGTTCTCTCTTCCGGCCTGGTGCGCTACCGAGCCTATTCCAAGATGGGGTTGAACGCGGCCGAGGTCGCCGTCGTCACGGCGTTCTGCGCCTTCACCTTCGCGTATGGCGCCGTGTTCCTCGGCGGCATCGTGCTGGTGGGCGAGCCCGAGCTGCTCTCGCGCCTGTTCCACTTCCCCACCAGCGCCGCCTTCATGCTGGGTCTGGCCATGCTCGGCTTCGTGCTGCTCTATCAGGCCGGCTCGATCCTGCATCTCAAGCCCCTGCGCATCCGCTCGCTGCAGATCGCCTATCCCAAGCCCACCATCGCCTTCCGGCAGCTCTTCGCCGCGCCGATCGAAATCATCGGCGCCGCCGGCATCATCTATTTCGCCCTGCCCGACTCGCTCAATCCCGGCTTCTTCATGGTGCTGGGCATGTTCCTGGCTTCGTTCTGCGCCGGGCTGATCTCGAACGCCCCGGGCGGTGTCGGCGTGTTCGAGGCCGTCTTCCTGCTGATCATGCTGCCGGCTGGCGCCAATCCGAGCGATCCGGCAGTGATCCAGTCCAAGGCCGAGATCATTGCGGCTCTGCTGATGTTCCGCCTGCTCTATCTGCTCATCCCGCTGGCAATCTCCTGCGTCATCGTGCTTTACACCGAGCGCCAGTCCCTTGGGGGTCTTCTCGGCTCGGTCGTCGGCGGCAAGGCGGTAGAGAGCAAGGAAGCTCCGCCGGCAATCAAGCTCGAAACCGTGCGCCAGGATCCGCCCCAGCATTCGTGAGCCTTGCGCGGCAAGCTGCGGATCGCAGCTTGCCGGACAGCCTTTCAGCTCAACACGAAATCGACGGGCTTGGGTGCCTCGGGCAGATCGGTCTCGCCGAGATCTTCCAGAATGTTGATTTCGATGGTCCGGCAGATCGCCATCACCGGCAGGCTGTTCGGCGTGGAGCCGAAAGGTGCCACCAGTTCGTCACCGAGCACGTCGAGACCGAAGAAGGTGTAGGACACGATGGCCGCGATCACCGGCGTCCACAACCCCATGCTGTCAGCCAGCCCGAAGGGCAGCAGGAAACAGAACAGATAGGCGGTGCGGTGCAGCAGCAGGGAATAGGCGAAGGGCAGCGGCGTCTGCTTGATGCGCTCGGCTGCGGTGAGATCGGCCGAGAGCGCCGAGATTCGTTCCTCGAGGATTTGCCCCATCTGGGCCGAGATCCGTGCCTTGTCGAGGACTTCGCCAACCAGGCGGCTCATCTGTAGCAGCAGACGATTCGGCCCATGCCGGCTTGTGGTGATGGCTGCGCGATCGGCCGGAGCGAGATGGCGCAGCGCCGCCTCGTCCGGTGCCTCGTCCCGCAAATGGCAGCGCACCAGATCGCAAAAGGCGATGGCGAGAAGCGCCAGCCGCCGCGCCGCCGCCGGCTCGGCGGCAAGATAGGCAAGGGCCTGGCGTGAAAGGCCCCTGGCATCGATCACCAGCGCCCCCAGGATCTTGCGCGCCTCCCACCAGCGGTCATAGCTCGCAGTGTTGCGAAATGCCGAGAAGATCGAGAGCGCCACGCCGATCAGGGAGAAGGGCAAGGCAGCGATCGGCGGCACATGGATGAAGCCGCGGGTTTCCAGCAGCGTCACCGCGACCGAAATCAGCACCACCACCAGCATTTGCGGCCAAATCTGCGGCACAATGGAGCCGCGCATGATGAAAAAGAGTTCCCATGCCTGCGGGTTTTTGCGAACGATCATAAAGGGGCGATCCGATGAGGGCCTGCGGCCGCATGTGGCACGCAGGACGGGTTGTGCCACAGCGCGAGAGCGACGTGAATTTTCTCGCCGCCGCATCGGGATGCCGTAT
This sequence comes from Labrys sp. F242, assembly GCF_057813875.1. NCBI lineage: Bacteria > Pseudomonadati > Pseudomonadota > Alphaproteobacteria > Hyphomicrobiales > Xanthobacteraceae > Labrys > Labrys sp. F242. Next base: position 9,064 of record NZ_JBVASG010000006.1, read on the forward strand.
TGTCGCGCCCGTCCGGCCCAGCAAGATTCCAAACATGTGCAGAATTGCAGTACCGGCTGCCTGATCTTGGCCGGCGTTTCAAAACAGGGAGAGACGATGCCGCAGCATCTGGGTGCAATCACACTGGTCGTCCGCGACTATGACGAGGCCAGGGATTGGTATGTCGGCAAGCTTGGCTTCGACGTGGTCGAGGACAGCGATCTCGGCGACGGCAAGCGCTGGCTGCTTGTTGCCCCGCCGGGCGCCGGCCAAACCCGCCTGCTGCTCGCCAAGGCCGCCTCTCCCACGCAGACGGAGGCTATCGGCAATCAGACGGGCGGCCGCGTCTTCCTGTTTCTCAACACCGACGATTTCTGGCGCGATCATCGCCTCTATCTTGCGCGTGGCGTGCGATTTCACGAGGAGCCACGGGTGGAGGCCTATGGCACCGTTGCTGTTTTCGAGGACCTGTACGGCAATCTCTGGGACCTGCTGCAACTGGCGGCCCCGGCGTGAGATGCCGCGGCGGACATCGCGACGACGATCTTTTCATCCTTTAGGCGTCTTGGTGTCTGATCGCACACTGCCCTCTCTCCGCCTCGCGCGGAGAGCAAATGCGGTTGACGATGACCGCGAGATCATTTAAGTTAGCGTTCGTTCACTAACTTAAATGATCTCGAGCAAGCCAGCGGGACAGGACCATGACCTCTCCTACGCCGTCACAGACCAAGGCTTTCTCCACCGGATTGCTGGCCTATGGGCTCGCGAGCATCGTGCTCGCCTTGTTCTACTGGGGCGTCTATCTCTACATCGACAGCCTGCCCTGCCGCGAACTCCTGTGCAATTTCGAATGGATTCTGCTCTTCTTCGGCCCGATCGTGGCGGTGTTTCTGGTGGCACCGCTCACCAATTTCGGGCTCCTCCTGTGGGAGCGTCGGCGCTCGTCGAGCGTCTGGCCGTTGCTGCGCCTCGCCTTCAGCGCGATCGGCGCCGGCTTCTCGGCCCTGGTCGCGGCGACCTTCACCATCCAATTGGCGCGGCGCGGCATGGCCATGATCGATCTGTCGCCCCAGAGCCTGATCTTTGCCGTGATCTTCCTGACCGCGACCTGGCTCAACCTGCGCTGCGCCGAGGCCATCCTGCGCAAGGGTGGCATCTGTCCGTGGCGCCGTCGACGGACGACTTCGTCCGGTCATTGGAACGACGCAATCGGCTGAGATTGATGAATCCGGGTTCGCGCCGGCAGGATGCGCGAGCCTGAGGGGGAATCATCGATGCGCAATGCCGTCCGAATCACTCTGGCCGCCACAATCATCGGAAGCGCAGCTGCCCTTCCGAGCCTGGCCCGCGCCGAAGTGAACGCAGCGACCAGCCCCGCCTCGGCAAGCCGCCCTTTCAAGGCCACGACCATCGCACGTTTCGATACGCCCTGGGCTATCGCTTTCCTGCCCGACGGGCGCATGCTGGTCACGGAAAAGGGCGGGCGGCTATTCCTGGTGACGCCGGCGGGCGCCAAGACCGAGGTCGCCGGCGTTCCACGTGCGCAGGTCGGAGGCCAGAACGGCCTGCTCGACATTGCCGCTTCGCCCGGCTTTGCGCGAGATGGCCTGGTCTATCTCAGCTATGTCGAGCCGAGCTCGGGCGGCGGCACTCTCGCTTTGGCGCGGGCCAAGCTGACCGAAGCAGACGGAAAGGCGCGCCTGAGCGATCTTGACGTGATCTGGCGTGCTTCGCCGAAGGGCGGCGGCGGCCAGCCCGGCGGCATCATCGCCTTCGACCCCGACGGGCGCCACCTCTTCCTCAGTTCCGGCGACCGCATGGAGCCGGAAACGGCTCAGAACGCCGACAGCAATCTCGGCAAGATCCTCCGGCTCAATCTCGACGGTTCCGCGCCCGCCGACAATCCGATGGCGGCCCAGGGCGGCGTCAGGGCGCAGATCTGGAGCCTCGGCCATCGCAATCCCTATGGCCTGGCCTTCGCCCCCGATGGCAGCCTGTGGGAAAACGAGATGGGGCCGCGCGGCGGCGACGAGCTCAATCTGATCCGCCGGGGGTTGAATTATGGCTGGCCCGTCGTCTCCAACGGCGACAATTACAGCGGCGTTCCCATCCCCCGCTACCGGACCAGGCCGGAATTCGAAGCCCCAGTCGTCTACTGGACCCCGATCATCGCCCCCGCGGGCCTGGCCTTCCATTCGGGCAAGCTGTTTCCGCAATGGCGGGGTTCGGCCTTCATCGGCGCGCTCGGGGGCGAAGCGCTGGTGCGCATCGCCTTCGATGGCAAGAACGGGGCGCGCCAGGCAGATCGCTGGGACATGGGCGCCCGCATCCGTGACGTCGCCGTCGATCGCGATGGCGCGCTCTGGCTGATCGAGGACGATTCAGACGGACGTCTGCTGCGCCTGACGCCGGCAAAATAACGAATGATCAGCCGGTGAAGTCTGCCAGCGGCACATGCGCCGCCGCCTCGCGCGGCAGGCATCCGCTCAGGCGCGGATCGGCGCAGACCTCCACCTCGAAGGCGAAGGGCACGAAGCCCGAACGGCGGTAGAAGCCAAGTGCTCCAGGATGATCGAAAGTGCAGGTATGGACCCACAGCCGCTCGATCGGCCTCGCCCAGGCCTTGGCCAGAGCCTGGTCCATCAGGAAACGGCCGGCCCCCTGCCCGATGGCTTGCTGCACCAGGCCGAAAAAGGCCAGTTCGCACTGTCCCTGTTGACGGAAATCCAATTCGAGCAAGCCAAGTTGCTGCTTGCGCCCGCCGAGCACGTAGACTTCGACATCGGGGTGCTCCAGAATCGCCCTGAGTTCGGCGTCCGGCATGGCCAGGCGCGAAAACCACAGCCAGTCCTCGCCGACGGCCCGATAGAGGGCACGGTAGTCGGCCAGTTCAGGCTTCTCGATCCGCTCCAGGGTCAGCGGCCGTTCGAGCGGCTTGGCCGGCTTCGGCCTGGGCCTTTGCCGCATCTCGAGACAGGTGACCACATTGGCAAGCATGCCGGGCGGCACGCTGGAATAGCCGGCGGGAAGAACGGGAGTGGAGGAGGTCATGGAACCGAACAATGCTGACGTGTTTTGTGATCTCAATGAATCACTTCAAATCACAAAGATACGTCGAAGCAAAGAGCTGGAATAAGGAGGCCATTCCACCAAGTTGCGCTTTGCTCTCCGAATCTTCCGGCTTCAATCCTTCTCCACCGTGTTGACCTCGGACTGCGAGCCGTCACGCCAGGTGACCTGCACGCTGATCGACTTGGTATTGCCGGGCACCTTCAGATAGGTCTTGGCATTGTTGGGGATCGAATAGGGATCCTTCATATTGCAGACTGGCAGGTCGAAGCGGGTCAGGGGCGGCGCGCCATTGAGGCCATAGCGCACCTCGGTGACGGCGCAGCGATAGCTTACCATCGTGGTGAAATAGACCAGCACGCCGTTGAAGTCGCGAAACTCCACCCAGCTGCCCTGGATCGAGGTGAGATTGCGGCGCTGGTCTTCGTAGAGCGCGATATCCGGGTCGAATCGAATCGAGAAGGGACCGACATCGGCTCCGTCGATGCTGCGATAGCGCACCTGGACAATACCAGCCTGGGCGCGTGGCGACATCGAGAAGGACGGATTGGGCATGCGGCCACCCGTGCGCTGGTCGAGAACGTCGAGCAGGCCGGTCTCCTTGAATTCGCCAGCCTCGCCGATGCGGTACGACAGGGCTGTCGCCGGCTCGGGCAGGGACAATGTCACAGTCCAGCCGGCATTGGAGCGCGAGAAGCTGGCGATGGGTGCGCGGCCGATGGGCTGCATCAGTTGGCTCGGCTTGATATCCGGACTGACCAAGGCCAGTTGCTGGCCCGTCGCTGCGCCGCCTTGCTGGACGTTCAGCGCCTTGGCCGGATCGGTCGTGGGCGGATTGGCCGGGTGCTGCAGGGCGATCTTGGCGTCCTTGCCGCCGATGGTGACGCCCGGGCCGAGCTTCACACCGGGCCCGATGGAGACGCCCTTGCCGGCCTCGGTCCGTCCGACCGTGTTGATCTCGGTGGGAATATTCGGGCCCGCCCGTCCGGCCTGGCTGGCCATCGCGACCTGCTGGCCGGGCTCCGTTGCGGTACCGGCCGCATCCGACAGCACGACGTCGCCGATGACCTGGTCGTAATAGGCAGGCGTCTGGTCATGGCCGACACTGGCCGCCAGAGCGCGCACATCGACCTGTGTTTTCTTGGCAATCTCGACCAGGGTCTGGCCGGGCTTCGACAATTCGCCGAGGAAACTGCGAGTGAACACGGAATTGGGGTTGCCATCCTGGTCCGACAGCCGATCGAGCGCCTCCTGCTTGGCTCCCGCCGACATCAAGACAAAGACGCCCTCCGGCGCGTCGACACGGGCAAGGCCACGGGTCGCCGATGCCGAACGCGAGCGGTCATTGGCGAAGGGATTGTTGCGGCAGGCATCCAGCACCAGCACGGCAACGCCGGCTCCCCTGTCCCGGATCCCGTCGACCACGCGCTCCACCGAAAAGGAAGCGTCGCGGATGAGGTCCTGCTGGTTGGCCTGGACGGAAGGCACGTCGGTGGGCAGCAGATAATTGGTACCGCCGATCTCGAAGCCATGGCCGGCATAGTAGAACAGCGCCCGGTCGCCGGGCTGGATATCGGCGTTGAAGGCGACGAGAGCCCGGCTCATGCCGCGCTGATCGGCATTTTCGACCCGCCTCACCACATAGCCGAGCTTTTCGAGCTGGTCCGCGATGGCGCGGGCGTCCGAGACCGCCTTCTGGAGAGACGTGACATTGGCGTAGGAATTATTGCCGATGACCAGCGCGAGATTACGCGCCATGGCAGCCTCGGCCGCGCACAAGCCGAGCGCGAGCGATAGAACCAGACCAGTGAAGAAGCGTGCCGAGCGCCGCATGATACCCTCGAAACCGGCAGGATCAGTCAGGCGTCGCCGGCCGCGCCTTTATAATTCGCTTGGCGGTAGAAGGCACGATGTTTGCAAGCCGAACCGTGCCTTTGCGCACTTCAACCGCCTTCCGCACTGCGCCTGCAGGGGATGCAGGCGCTCGTCCTAGGCGCTCATCTTGCCATTCGCACCGCGTCGACTTCCCTTAAGTCATACGGCTTCTGATCGAGCGAGAGAACAACTCCCCCTACTAAAGATTGATTTGAACGCCTCCGAAAGACTCCTTCGCCCTCCTCGCCCGCAAAGTAAAATTCTGCGATAAATCAATAAATCATAACTCAACTACTGAAACATTCCGTCCAATTCAGAGGAAGCAAGGCATGCTGACGAAGCCATCTATTGTTCAGCATTCAGGTCAGTGGTCGACCGTGGAGCCGTTCGAGGAATGCCGGCGCCTGCTTCACAAAGCCGCCTTCTCGATGCAGCACCCTCTGGCCAGCCATCCACTGTTTTCGATCGACGCCTTGGCGAGTGTGGCGGAGGAAGCGGCCGAGCGCCCGGGCGACCTCTACTGGGATGCGGGCGACCTTTCGATCACCGACAAATGGGGCTCGGTCCCCAAGCCGGACATGACGGTGCGCCAGGTCATCGACCGGATCGAGACGGCCGGCGCCTGGATGGTGCTGAAGCATATCGAAATCGATCCCCGCTATAAGAAGCTGCTGGACGAGTTCGACGACTTCATCCGCCAGATTGCCGGCCCCGAAGGTTCCAAGCTGCTCAGCAACACCGAAATGCTGATATTCATCACCTCACCGCGGCGCAAGACCCCTTATCACTTCGATGCCGAGGTCAACGTCCTCACCCAGATTCATGGCACCAAGGACATCTGGGTCTGCGATCCGATGGATCGGAGCATCACCACCGAGGATGAACTCGAGCGTTATTACGCGGTGACGACCACGGCGGGCACCTTCAAGCCGGAAGCCGAGCGGAAGGCCCGCAAGATCACCCTTCAGCCCGGCGACGCTGTGCATATTCCCACGCATGGCGCGCATTGGCTGCAGAACCATGACAATATTTCGGTCAGCCTGTCGCTCAATCTCGAATTTCCGAATTGGAAGTACAAGGACGTCTACCGGGCCAATTATTATTTGCGCCGCATGGGCCTGAAGCCCCGTTCGCCCGGCCACTCGGCGATCGTCGACCGCTCGAAGGCCGCCACTATCGGCTGCGTCCGCCAGGTCAAGAAGCTGGTTGGTCGCTGAGGCAAGGCTCTCGTCCCACCTTGTCCCGCAGGGCCTCGCCCTGACGACGCCCGGCCGCGAGATCAGCGGAGCAAAGAGGCCCCCCGCCGGCCGATCCGATATACCGTTGCCGGCGGTATGTTGGCGAAGGCCCGGCCGATCCGAATCGCGCGCAAGCCGAGGCTTTCGAGCATCGGCCCCGACACGGGGCACCGGGCGCCATAGGTGAATTGATAGAACACTCCACCGGGACGCAGCGTCTCGAAGGCGCCAGCCAGTATGGCCTGAACCTTGTCCTTGGGCAGATTGAGGAGTGGCAGCCCGCTAACCACTGCGCCGACCATCGGCCCGGTGAAGAGGCCGAGCGTACCGAGGCTGGCGGCATCCTCTCGCAGCACGCGCGCCAGGGGAAAGCGCGAACGCAGCAGTTCGACGAAATCGGTGCCAAGCTCCAGCAGCGTAAGATCGTCCTCCTTGACGCCCCGGGCCAGCAGCGCGCGGGTGAAGACGCCTGTCCCCGGTCCCAGTTCGACGACGGGTCCCGAGGAGGGCGTGATCTCGCGGGTGATCAGTTCGGCAAGGGCGGGCCCCGAAGGCGCGACGGCACCCACACTGAGGGGATCTGAACTCAAGGCCCGCAAGAAGGGCAACACGTCGCGTAGGGTCATGCCATCGTCCGCACATGATCGAGACCACATGGAAGACCGCGGCTGAAGCACGCTCCACGCATCCACCGAAACGGATACAGCCTCGATCGCGCATGCACCGCCGGGCCTGTCGCAAAGTCGGGACGCGAAACGCGACTCAACCTTCGCCGGCAGGCACGACCATTTTGCCCGGCTGCATTGAGCCAGCATTGCAACCGTTCGACGGCTGCCAAAAAAGGGAGTTTATACGCTGATCGAGGCCGAGCCTGTCGGGCCGGCCTTGGCCCCCGCCGCTACAGGGCCCTCACGCGATCGCCCAGGACCTTGCGGGCCACTTCATATTTGGCCCGCGCCTCCTTGATCGCCACATCGAGCTTGTCGAGGGCCTTTTCCTGTTCCAGCATCTTCTGCGAATAGAGCCGGGCGAGGTCGGACCCCTGCGGCGCCGATTTCAGGTTTTCGCGGATGCGTTCCTGATCCTGGGTAATACCGTCGCGCTGTTCTTCGAGGCGGGCGGTGGCGGCCTGCGCCTCGTCGCTCACCTTGGCAGCCTCGGCAACCGTGGCAAGCCGGGCCTTGGTCTCGGCGTCGAGATCGGGCGCGGCCATCAGGGCCTGGACGCGCTCGCCCGTGACATCGGCAATCGCCATCGCCTCGACCACCGGCCGCTCAAGCGTGACCTTGTATTGCTTGGACTTGCCCGCCTCGACATCGAAGCGGATACGATAGGCCTGCCCGGCGATGGTCGCCTCCTCGGCCTTGGGCTCCACCAGGGTCCAATCGGCGACCCGCGGCTGCTCCACCACCATATGGCGCAGTTCACCGGCGCCATTCTTGACGCGATAGGTCGTGGTCTGGCGCAGGCGGCTCTCGACACTGAGCGTGCCGTCGACCACCTTGATCTTGGTGATCGCCTTGGCCGAACTCGACTCCGAGTCAACAAGCACCTTCTGGTCGGCGCCAAAGCCGATCAGACGGAAATCGCCGGTGGGCAGCAGCGGGAATTGCGCCTCGCCCGAAAACAGCGGCCCAGCATCGGCAGCTTCGTAAATGGTGGCGGACCCCGCCGGCAGCGAGGTGGTGGCGTCATTCTTCAAGGTCAGCGCCTGCCAGGGATTGCGGCTGCCGCCCTGATACCAGGCCACGGCCTGCGAGGGCATTTTGAGATCGACGAAGGGAATGGTGAGGCTTTCGCCCGAGCCAACGCTCACCAGCTTCGACAGGGTGAAGCTGGCACCGGCTGTGTTCTCCTCGGCGGCGCTGCCGGCTTCCTGCGGCTCGGCCATCCTGAATTCCTGCGCGCCGCCTCCCTGGCCGAGAAAAGCCTGGTTCTTGCGGAGCCGCGCGGACGGTGCGATCGGGGCGGGTGCAGCAGCAGGGGCCGGTGCCAAATCATACATGGGCTGGTCGATGCCTGCGCTGCCCGATGCCTTTAGTTCCAGGGCCTGCTGCCCGGCATCGGTGCGCGGCAATGCCGTCCGGCTCACCGGCGGCGCGATGGTCTGGCGCGTGACGTAATAGGGATCGTAGAGCGCCTGGCGGAAGGTAACCGGCGAGGCCGAGGACAAGGTCACCTCGACATCCTTCCAGGGATTGCCCGTCATGTTCTCCAGCACGACCCAGCCTTGCAGGCGCGCCCTGTCCTCGCTGGCCTTGGGCAGCGTCAGGCGATAGGCCGCCTTCCATACCGGGGCTTCCGCGACATAGCCGATGCGCACGGTGCGCTTGCCGCCCTCGGCGAGCTGGATGGAAATGTCGCGGCCGGAACGGTCCTGCGCCGTGCGCAGGGCCTTCAACGCCGTCTCGACCTGTTCGCCCAACCGCGCATCCTTGAACTCCAGCCCTTCGGCCTCTTCCAGGATGAACTGCTCGATCGCCACGCCCGAGAATACGGAGACGCGGGTGCGCGTCATGGTAGCGCCGTCCTTGCCGGTCACCGTCTCCGTCTGCACGCTGGCGATGCGCCCTTCGAGCTTGCGTGGGCCGGAAAGCTTGATCTCGGCTCCCTTCAGCGCCCCGATCAAGGCCGGCATGCTGTCGAGGTCGGATTTGGCGAAAGGCAGGGAGGCGAAGGTCTCGTCTGCACCGGCCTTGCCAGGCAGAGTGGCCGAGCCGGTGCCGGCCGGATCGAGAATCAGCACGCTCTTGAGAATGTCGTCGACCTGGTCGAGCCGGGCGCGCAGGGTCAGCGTCTCCTTGCCGGTGACTTCGGCGGCATATTCGAAATAGCCCATGCCCCCCGTGCCGAGCACGGCACGCTTGAGGACGAGTTCGGCGGCTTCGGCAGTACCGGTGAGCATGGTGGTGGCCATCAGGACAAGAAGAAGGGGGGAACGCATGAAAAGCCCTCTAAAGCGTTTTGCAATAGGACTGAACCATCAGGTATCGCAAAGACGCGCTAGCCAATCCATTGATTGGCTTGGAAACAAGGAGTTGAGAGCAAACAAGCGTCCAGCCCTGAACGCGCTTTGCTCTAAGAGATCGGCGACGGGTCTCGGTGCTGTTGTAGCAGCTTTACGGCTTATCCGAGGTGTATCGGGGGTTACAGACGAGTGCAACCGGGGTGGGTCGATCTCCAGATCGACCATCTTGGAAACGCAGCGTGTGAAAGAGGATGAAGGTGGTCGATCTGGAGATCGACCCACCAAGTCCGTTCGCCGTGGTTGACATCTTCCACCTCGCTTCATATGAACTGTTATATTATAACATTTCACGACCAGGACGGACGGACGGACAGTCCGCCTCTTTGCCCCTACGGAGATCACGATGCGTTCGATGATGTTTGCCGCCGTCCTGCTGGCTGCAGCAGCGATCATGCCCCACCCGGCCGCGGCCGCCGAGAAGATCAAGGTCGTCGCTGCGGAGAATTTTTACGGCGACCTCGCCAGCCAGATCGGGGGCGACCATATCGAGATCACCTCCATTCTTTCCAATCCCGAGGACGACCCGCATCTGTTCGAATCGAGTCCTTCCACCGCACGCGCCCTCTCGACCGCTGCGATCGTCGTCTATAATGGCGCCGACTACGATCCGTGGATGGACAAGCTGCTTTCCGCCTCTGCCAAACCTGATCGCAAGGCGATCGTCGCCGCAGAGCTGACCGGGCATAAGGCAGGTGATAATCCCCATCTCTGGTACGACCTGAAGACGTTCCCTGCCGTGGCCACGGCACTCGCGGCCGAGCTCGAAAAGCGCGACGCCACCCATGCCGCCGACTACAAGGCCAATCTCGCCAAGTTCGAAGCCTCCTTCTCCGAGTTGACGAAACAGGTCGATGCGATCAAGACCAAGTATAAGGACACGCAAGTGACCGCCACCGAGCCGGTTTTCGGCTATATGGCGGATGCCCTTGGCCTCAAGATGCTCAACCAGGATTTCCAGACCGCGATCATGAATGACAGCGAGCCGAGCCCCAGCCAGGTCGCCGCCTTCGAGAACAGTCTCAAGGATGGTTCGGCCAAGATCCTGTTCTATAACAATCAGGTCACCGACGAGACCACGAAGCGGCTCCTGCAGATCGCCCGGGATCACAAGGTTGCGGTGGTCGGCGTCACCGAAACCATGCCGGCAGGAACGGCGATCCAGGCCTGGTTCGACGGACAGCTCGGCCAGGTGGATCTGGCCCTTTCCGGTTTGACGCAGTGAGTGCTGTCGGATTCGAAAAAGTCAGCCTGACCCTCGGGAGGCGCCGGATCCTGTCCAGCGTCTCCTTTTCCATTGCCGAAGGCCGGTTCGTCGGCCTGCTCGGTCCCAATGGCGCCGGCAAGACCACGCTGATGCGCGCCGTGCTCGGCCTGGTCAGCCCGCAGGCCGGACGGATCAGTGTGCTCGGCGAAGCACCGCGGCGCGGCAATCCCAAAATCGGCTATATGCCGCAGATGCGCCGCAGCGCAGCCCAGCTCGGCCTCAGCGGCTACGAACTCGTGCTCGGCGCCATCGAAGGCACCCGTTGGGGGTGGCCGTTTGCCTCCGCGGCCGACAAGGAAGCGGCCTGGGCCGCAATCGAGCGTGTCGGCGCCGCCGATCTCGCCCGCCGGCCGATCTCCCAGCTTTCCGGCGGTGAGCGCCAGCGCCTGCTGATCGCCCAGGCCCTGATCGGCGAGCCCAGGCTCCTGCTGATGGACGAGCCGCTGGCCAGCCTCGACCCCGCCCACCAGCGCGGCATCGTCGAACTGATCAAGGAGGTCGCTTCAGAGCGCGGCATCGCGGTGCTGTTCTGCGCCCATGAGATCAACCCGCTGCTCAACGCCGTCGACCAGGTGCTCTACCTGGGCCATGGCCGCGCCGCGATCGGCACCGTCGACGAGGTCGTCAACCGCCATGTCCTGTCCGATCTCTACCGTACCCCCATCCATGTCGCCCGCGTGAATGGCCGCATCTTCGTGATGGCCGAGGAAGGCGAGCTGGAAAGCCATGTGCATGATGAGTGAAGCCCGGTAATGTTCGAGTATGAGTTCATGCGCAACGCCTTCATGGCCTGCACGATCGTAGGGATCGTCGCCGGGGCCGTGGGCTATTTCCTGGTGCTGCGCGGCGAAACCTTCGCCGGCCATGCCCTGGCGCATGTCGGCTTTCCCGGTGCCACCGGGGCGGCTCTGATCGGCCTGTCGCCCTTTGTGGGCTTCACCGTCTTTACCGTTCTGGCCGGCATCGGCATCGGCCTTTTGGGCGAGCGCGCCCATCGCGACGTCGCCATCGGCATCGTGCTAACTCTCTCGCTCGGCATCGGCCTGCTCTTCTTGTATTTCTACAAGGCCTATGCTGGCGCCGTGACCAATCTCCTTTTCGGCAATGTGCTTGGGGTCAGCCTGGGCACGGTCTGGGTGCTGGCCGGGCTCGGCCTCGCCTGCCTGATCGGCCTTGCCGTCATCGGACGGCCCCTCCTGTTCGCCAGCCTGCAGCCCGAGCTCGCCGAGGCAAAGGGCGTATCGACCGCGCGCATCTCGGCGCTATTCATGGTGATCGTCGCCCTGGCCACGGCCGAAGCGATGCAGATCGTCGGCGTTCTCCTGGTCTTTGCGTTGATGGTCGCTCCTGCCGCTGCCGCCATGCAGATCAGCCACCGTGTCCATCAGGGGTTGATCATCTCGATCGCTCTGGCGGTCGCCATCGCCTGGATGGGCCTGATCCTGGCCTTCTATACCGATTGGCCCACCAGCTTCTGGATCACGGCATTGGGGGCGCTCGCCTATCTTGCCGCTGGGCTGCTGACCCGCAAGCGCTGGCGCTGACCAGGCGTCATCGTCCCCCGGAGGGTATCGCTGCCTTCTCCATGACGTCGGCGAGGACCTCGAAAATACGCTTGTCGGCCGATTGCGCCACGTTGAAGCGCATGAAGCTGGTAGCGTTGTGCGAGACGCTGAAGACGTTGCCTGGCGCCATCACCACGTCCCGTTCCAGGGCCTTGCGGGCGATCATCGCCGAATCCAGGCCCTCGGGCAGTTCGGCCCACAGGAACATGCCGGCCTGGGGCTCCAGCCACAGGCGCAGGCCGCAGGCCTGCAGCCTTTCCGCGGTCACGGCCATCGCCTTGGCGAGGCGCGGTCGCAGCCCTTCGAGATGGCGACGATAACTGCCATCGGTGAGCAGGCGCAGCGTGGTCTGGGCCGCGACATCGCTGCAGCCGATACCGGTGGCAAGCGCCAGATCCGTCAGCCCTTCGATCCAATCGGCACGTGCCACGATATAACCGCAGCGCAAGGCGGCCGTCAGCGTCTTGGAAAAGCTGCCGAGATGAATCACCCGCTCGAAACCATCGAGCGCCGCCAGCCCCGGCGAAGGCCGGGCTTCGAAATCGGCGAAGATATTGTCCTCGACCAGAATGAAATCGTGCTGCTCGGCCAGTTTCAGCAGGCGATGCGCCGTACCCACGCTCACCGTTGCGCCGGTGGGATTATGCAGCACCGCATTGGTCAGATAGAGCTTTGGGCGATGCTCGGCGCACAGGCTGGCGAAGCGCTCGAGGTCCGGCCCCTGGCGCGTATAGGGCACGCCGATGATGCGCGCCCGCTGAGCCTGCAGCAGGGACTGGAAGTTGAAATAGCACGGATCGTCGACCAGTACGGCATCGCCCGGCTCGATCAGGAAACGGCAGACGAGATCGATGGCGCGCGACCCTGAATCGGTCAAGAGGATCGCAGCAGGTTCCACTTCCAAGCCCCGCTCCGTGAAGCGGCGGGCCAGATGCTCGCGTAGCGGCCATAGGCCCTGGGGCACGCTATAGGTCGAGATATTGGCGGTCTCGTCGCGTGCCACCGCGCGAAGCCCGCGTCGGACCATATCCTCGGGCAACCAGGAATCGGGCAACCAGCCGCAGCCGGGATGCAGCGCGCTCATCTGCTGGGTCAGGGACTGACGGTAGATCCAAAGGGGATCGATGGCGCGATCGAGGCTCGGCCCGCTCTCCGCCAGGGCGAAGGGACGAATACGGCCTGCCGCAAAGAATCCCGAGCCGGGCCGCGCTTCAACGGCGCCTTGCGCCACAAGCCGGTCATAGGCCTCGACGACGGTCGATTTCGACACGCTCTGCCGTTCGGCCAGCCGACGGATGGACGGCAGGCGCGCGCCGGGCGCCGTGGCAATCAGACGGCGGATCTCCGCCATCGTCGCATCGATCAGGGTTGAACCGCCGACTTGGTTCAGCATCCGTACCCCTCCATGACCCAGTACAGTTTAGATCAATTGTACTGGCCCGTCCCTGTCTTCGCCAGCCCCTTTCTGAGACAAGAAGCAGGACAGTCGAGGACTTCCTCCCGAAGGAGGCAATCGACCCAGGGCCGTTCGCCGGCAGAACGAACAAAATACGGAAAGATGCGGAAATGGACGACAAGTCGGCAGGCTGGCTCAACGGGTTCCTGGGCGTGGCGATCTTTTCGGGATCGCTGCCAGCGACACGCATCGCGGTGCACGATCTCACCCCCCTCTTCCTGACCACCGCCCGTGCCGCCATCGCCGGCCTGCTCGGCATCGTCCTGCTGCTCGTCCTCAGGCAGAAATGGCCACGCACTTCACAGATCGGCTCGTTGAGCCTGGTCTCCATAGGTTGCGTGGTCGGCTTTCCCCTGCTGACGGCACTTGCTCTGCAGAGCATCACCTCCTCGCGTGCCACCGTCTTCATCGGGTTGCTGCCGCTTGCGACCGCCATCTTCGGCGTATTGCGCGGGGGCGAGCGCCCTCGGCTCGGCTTCTGGCTCTTCTCGATTGCCGGTGCCGCCATGGTTGCGGCCTACGCCCTCAGTCAAAGCACGGCCGGCAATGCGCTCGGCGATGGCTTGATGGTGGCCTCCGTCCTGGTCTGCGGCCTCGGCTATGCCGAAGGCGCCCGGCTGTCGCGCGATCTCGGCGGCTGGCAGGTGATTTCCTATGCTCTCGTCTTGTCCCTGCCGGTGATGTTGCCGCTCGCCCTGTGGTGGCAACCAGCCGATCCCAGGACCATCGGCTGGCCGGCGCTTTCGGCTCTCGTCTATGTCTCGCTGTTCTCGATGCTGATCGGCTTCGTGTTCTGGTATCGCGGCCTCGCCCAGGGGGGCATCGCCGCCGTCGGCCAGTTGCAGCTGCTGCAGCCCTTCATGTCGCTGGCCCTGGCCGCGTTGCTGTTGCACGAGCAGGTCGGGCTGGCGGTGTGGGCCGTCGCAGGAGGCGTGGTGGTCTGCGTCGCCGGCGCCAAGCGCTATGCCTGATCTGACCCTGACGCCAACGCCCGCCTCCATGCGTGACGTCGATCCAGAAGAATCCCGCCGCTTCCCCTGCGGCGGAGCGCCCCCGGGAAGCGTGATTTCCGCAACTAGGCCCGCTCTTTCAAGCGGGCTTTTTTTGCCCTCATCGACAAGAGCGTGAGGCATGTGCTGCAACGACCAGTCTCCACGGCAGCGGAGAGCAATACGGCACGGCCATGAATAGCCGGTCTATCGGCTCAAGGTTCCCAGGCCGTCGGCGTTCAAATAGTCGACCGTCATCACCTTCGGATTGGCCTCCTGCCCCGAGAATTTGACGGAAGACAAGGAGCCTTCCGGGGCGTTCTCGCCGCCAGGGCTCATCGCAAACATGTCTCCGTCCCAATGGCGGAGCGGGAATCTCATCAGGCGCGGCCCGAGCACCAACACCAGATGATCGCCCTCCACCTCGACCGCGGCGGCTTCGAGATATAAATTGGTGTATTGGCCGGCATAGTTCGCGAGATTTCGTGCGGGCTTGGGACGCGCCGGCGGCGCGGCACCCGCAAGATCCCCGATCGGTTTGAAGAAGCCCATCATGCGCTGATGCGCAAGGCCATACCAGTCCCGCGTTTCCTCGCCATATTGCACGATGTCCATGAAGCGCGCCGCAATGGCCTCGGCGGCGCCGACCGGTGCACCATTGGTCAGGACCACGATGCCCACATCGGCCGAGGGCAGAATCTGGAAGGTGGTGCCCGCCCCCAGGAGGAAGGCGCCAGAATGGCTCATGGAGGTTCGGCCGTTGGCATTGACGTTCACGTTGAAGCCGTAGCCGTAGAAGCCGGTGCGTGCGTCGAGCGCATCGCCACGCCCATTCACCGCCTGGGGCGTGAGTGCTGGCAGGATGGCCTCGGGGGTCATCAGCGTTTCGCCGCCGTGCTTGCCGCCGGCAAGCAGCAATTGCAACCACTTTGCCAGTTCCGTGACATTGGAGGAAACCCCTCCCGCCGGGGCCTGCTCGTCGGGATTGCGGTCATAAAGGGGCTTGAACTCGCCGCCCACGAAAGCATGCAGGACGGCGCGGTTCGGCTGCGCCAGGAAGGCCTTGTGGAGGTAGCTGGTCGACCGCATGCCCAGGGGCTGGAAGAGCAGGCGATCGGCCAGGACTTCCCAACGCTCGCCCATGGCGGCGGCAACCGCTTCGGCCCCGATCGTCGTGCCGAAATTGGCGTAGTGATAGGAGGTTCGGAAGGCGTCGAGCGGCATCAGCCTGAGCCGTGGGATGATGTCCCGGCGTTCGAAGCCGAGATCCTCCAGATCATCCCCGGCCGCTTCCGGCAGGCCCGAGCGATGGGCGAAGAAATCCCCGATGGTGGCCTGGTTCGAGACATAGTCGTTCCCCAGCCTGAAATCGGGCAGATAGGCGCGGACGCGATCGTCCCAGTTGATGGGCTTGCCAGCTTGCGCGCTCTTGGTCATCGCGATCGCGGCCACGGTGGCGGAAATGGATTTGGAAACCGAGGCGACCTGGAACACCGTAAATTCATCGACCGGCCGGGTGGCATCGCCCTTGACACGTTCGCCATACCCTCTTGCGAACACTGTCTTCCCGCCATGCACGACGGCCACGGCAATGCCGGGCACATGCGACTTTGCCCTGATATCGCGAACGATGTCCGGCAGCCGGCCGACCGCCTTGTCGATGCCGCCCTTGTAGAGCGGCATGGCATCCTGCGGCGGCGAAGGGCCGAGATCGGGCTTGAGCGATTGCGCGACCGCCATTGCCGACAACGTCATCGAGCTGGCGACGATGGTTGCCGCCAGCGAGCGCCGAAACCGAGAGGCCGCTTTACTACCCTGGTGACACATCAGCATAGCCGAATTCTTTCGATTGCCTTGGAAAGACTCCGACTACCCTGCCCCTTCCAGTTTATTTTTGCCAGCGCGAAATAGCCTGCCAGCCTGTATTCAATCAGCATCGCGCGCTGTACGAAAAATACTACGAATTCAGCATGAAAGATGCGCCTGATTGCCGGCACGACAACTTTCAAAAACCATGAGGCTGCTGCCTCAATCAGAGCCTTGTACGGAGCCGGTCAAACGATGGCCGGGATCCGCATGCCTAGCTTTCCGGGCATGCATTACACCGCATGATGGGCGATGGCCTGGACCATCTCGTCAATGTCATGATCGTGGATTTCATGCCCTCCCCCTTCAATCCGGTGCAATCGCGCATGTGGCACGACCTTTGTGAAGGCCTCCCCGTGCGCGATGGGAAACAGCGGATCGGCCGTGCCGTGGATCGCAAGAACCGGCATATCGAGATCGGAAGCCTGCAGCCCTGCAGGCCCCTCTTCACGCACCAGCGCGAAATGGTTGGTGGCGCTGGCAAAGGACGGCGCCCGGGCCATGTCGCGGGCGATCAGCGCGCTTGCGGCCCCGGCATCATGCGGATGCCGGGTGCCAGCAAGCATGGCCGCATCGCGGCGCAAGAAATCGGCGATGGCCTCGAGGTCGGACCAGTCAACTCCCTCGGCTGCTGCGGAATGCTCCTGATAGGCTGTGGTCGAGGACGGCAATCCCTTGACCGCGAACGGCGATGTGCTGATCAGGGTGAGCGTCCGCACACGCCGGCGATGGCGCAATGCGGCCTCCTGCGCGACGAAGCCGCCCATCGACATGCCGACCAGATGCGCCGTTTCCAAGCCGTAACTGTCGAAAATGGCTATCGTATCGTCTGCCAGATCGCTGGGCGAGTAGCCGGGCTCGCCTTGTGGATAGTGAGTGGAAAGCCCGGTGTCACGCTGGTCGTAGCGGATCACATAGCGCTCACGACCCGCAAGTTCTTCACACAACCGGTCTGGCCACCACAGCATCGAAGACATCATCCCCATGATCAGCACGATGGGTGGGCTGGAGGCGACACCGAAAGCCTGGGTCTGGAGATCAGCCCCTTTGACTTCGACGACCTTCTCGGTAACCAGGCATGTGGCCCGTTCCATGAACGCGATCCATCTGATTGCAAATTGCAACTGGATTTCAGATTGCACATCTGATCCTATTGTGCAATCAGTTTGTAACGGAGGCTGTGGGTACGCGCCCAGGCATGGGGTGCTGCCCCCGCCAGCGACCGAGGAACTCAGCAGAGAGACGAACTTTCGTAGCCAAGACAAAAGCGGGTGGGTCTGATGGCGTTGCAATGTGCTGATTTTTATGACGCGGAATTATCGCGGCACAACCGGCACTTGCGGGCTGCCGCCAGGGTCGGCAAACGCGACCGAGTGCTCGATATCGGTTGTGGTGCAGGCCAGACCACGCGCGAGGCCGCCAGCATCGCGGTGGAGGCGAACGTGGTCGGCGTCGATACGTCTGCCGAGATGCTGGAAATCGCGCGGCGGCGTTGCCTGGAAGCTGGGCTGGGAAACGTCGTGTTTGAACGGGGCGACGCGCAGCACCACGCCTTCCCAGCCTCCAGCTTCGATTTGTGCATCAGCCGATTCGGCGTGATGTTCTTTGCCGATCCAGCGGTGGCCTTTGCCAATATTGCCCGCGCGCTGCGTCCGGGCGCGCGCCTTGTGTGGATGGTGTGGCAGAGCCAGGAGGCCAACAGATGGTCTGGTGCCATCAGGCAGGCACTGGCCCCGGGAGGCGTGCTGTCCATCGACGCCGGCAAGCCGTTTTCGCTCGGGGATCCCGCCGTGGCGACAGCGCTTCTGAGCACTGCGGGCTTCATCTCGATCGACTTTACCGAGGTGAACGAGCCGGTCTTCTACGGGCCGAATGTCGACGCCGCGTTCGATGCCCTCACCGGCCTCTATCTGGTGAAGGACACGCTTGCGCGCACGGATGAAACACCGGATCAGCCGCTGCAGCGGCTGCGTGACTTGCTGGACGCCCATATGACGACCGACGGTGTGCTTTTCGATTCGCGTGCATGGATCATCAGCGCCGAGCGGGCGAGTGATTAGGCGGGGCTGACTGGGTGCTCGCAGATCGCGATCAGGCATTCCTCCTTGCCGTCGCAAGGCTTTGGCGGTTTAGAAGGGGAAGCAAAGGACTTTATTCCCCCGATGACCTCTCGCGAATTGCCGATATTACTGCGCCGCCGCACCGCAACGACCATCGGTGCCGTCATTCTCGGCCTAGTCGCCCTCGCCTTCACCTGGACGGCGGACCAGGCCGCGAAACTATTCGAATTGATGGTGGACAAGGCCCCCTACGCACCGCTGCTGGTGACGCCCTTGGGGCTCGCTCTCCTGGCCTGGCTCACACGGCGTTTTGCGCCCGCGGCCCGCGGCTCCGGCATCCCCCAGGTGAGCGCCGGCGCCCGCGATCCCCAGCATGCCGTCGTGGCGGGCCTGATTTCCATGAAGGTCGCCGCCTTCAAATTCGTGGCGACGATCGGCGCCATCCTGGTCGGCGCCTCGGTCGGCCGCGAGGGACCGACGGTGCAGATCAGTGCCGCCCTCATGGCTTTCATGCATCGCCTCCTGAAGATCGATCTTTCGCCCGCCGTGATCATCGCCGGTGGGGCGGCGGGGGTCTCAGCCGCCTTCAACACGCCGCTCGCCGGTATCGCCTTCGCCATCGAGGAACTCGCCGCTTCCTATCACCAGCGCCTCGCCTTGCTGGCCATGGCGGCCGTGATGATCTCGGGCCTCGTCAGTCTCGGCATCGCCGGTGACTACATCTATTTCGGCTCCGTGCACGAGGCGCTGCCGCTCGGCGCCGCCCTGCTCATCGCGCCGCTGGCCGGCGTGATCGGCGGTATCACCGGTGGCCTGTTCTCGCGGCTGATTCTGGCCTTCGGCGCCACCGCCCTCTCCCCCATTGCGGCCCTGCGCCGCCGGCCCATCTGGCTTGCCCTGATTTGTGGCCTCCTTGTCGCGATCCTTGGTGTTCTCAGCCAGGGCGCAACCTGGGGCACCGGCTATGAGGTCGCCCGCCGCTTGGTGGAATCCCATGCCGAACCCTTGTGGTTCGGACCGGCCAAATTCTTCTCGAGCCTGATCACCGTGCTGTCGGGCGTGCCGGGCGGCATTTTCGCGCCCTCGCTCGCCACCGGTGCCGGCGTCGGCAATCTGATCGCCCTTGCCTTTCCCGGCCAGCCGCTCGGTGCCATCGTGCTGCTCGGCATGATCGGCTATTTCGTCGGCGTGGTGCGGGCACCGCTCACAGCCGTCATCATCATTTCGGAAATGTCGGACAGCCGCGCCATGGTACTACCGCTGCTGGCCACCGCCATCATCGCCGACGGCATCTCGGCTCTCATCTGCCGGGAAAAGCTCTACCACGCTCTGGCCAAACCCTTTCTGCCGCCAGGCAAACGAATAGATGGCGACGAAGTTAAGGCCTGATTCAGCTTGTTGCCGAATTGTAATGATCGAAGCGAGATCAATGGCTTTTCTCAATTTCCTTCAACAATTTTTAAGCGAGCCCCCCTAGCCTGCAGCTTACATGGTCATTCGAATTGTGTGAGCGTACCCATGACCGAAACTCTTCGCCCTCGGGTGAAATATGTCATTGGCCCCGACGGCAGCCCCCTGACCGTCGCGGACCTGCCGCCGCCTGGTACCCAGCGATGGGTGATCCGGCGCAAGGCAGAAGTGGTTGCCGCCGTACGTGGCGGACTTCTCAGCCTCGAGGAGGCCTGCAACCGCTATGTGCTGACTACCGAGGAATTCCTGTCCTGGCAGGCCTCGATCGACCGCCATGGCCTGGCGGGCCTGCGCACCACGCGCATTCAGCATTACCGGCAATAGATCTGGGATCAGGCCGTCCGGCCTGCTCTTTCCGCTTGCAGCGGATACGACAGTCCAAGAGCAGATTGCGATGACCAAAAGTCGCAACCTGCTCTTTTTTTATCGGACGGCGAGCCACGCATCCACCGCCTATAATAGCCAGTTGGTCTGCGAGATCGGGTTCATGCACCCCGCACAAGGGGTCTTGGCGTCATACCACGTCTCGAAGATGCTGACCGGTCGAAGCATGACCTTCCTGGAAACGCAGGCGTCCTCGCCCGCTCTTTAAAGCGCTCCGACTGGCGAATCGGAGGAGCAGACGAGGACGCCAGCGACGCCACGAATAGACAACGTCCGGACGCCTTGGGGTTGGCCTGTCCAGCACTGTGAACGCTTCGCTGTCGTCTGCCCATCGCAGGGATTTCCGCTGGGTGCACCGACGTCGGGGCCCGGAAGAATTCGAACGCGCTTACGCCGGAAATGGCCCGGAACTTGCTTGACTGGGGGCCTGTTCACCCAATCGCAGCGATTGCATGAAGACCGTCCCACGGCAAAGGCCCAGCGAGAACGCGACGTCGAGCGGAGGCATGGTCGTCGCGCCGCACTGGCTCGCCACAGAGGCCGGAGCAAAGGTCCTCAAGCGGGGGGGCAATGCCATCGAGGCGCTGGTTGCCGCAAGCGCGTCACTCTCGGTCCTCTATCCACATTTTTGTGGTCTCGGCGGGGACGCGGTTTGGCTGGTTGCCGATCGCACGGGCACTGCCACCGTCTTCCTGGGCATTGGCCAGGCGGCGAGGTTCATCCCCGATCTGTCTGTCATCCCGCTTCGCGGGCCGCTTTCGGCCATAACGACGGCATGCCTGGTCGACAGTTGGGGACAAGTCCTCGATTACTCCCACAGCCACTGGCAGGGCCGATTGTGCATCGCCAGCCTGCTCGACGACGCCGTCGCGCTGGCACAAAACGGCTTCGACGTCAGTCCTTCTCAAGAATTCTGGCATCGTTTCCGCGGAAGCGAGGTCACGCAATGGCATGGCTTCCAAGGGGTCTTCTTCCGGAACGGCATACAGCGCCAGCCGACTTTGGCGAGTTCGCTGCGCGCCATAGCCGATCACGGCGTGCGCGAGTTCTACGAAGGCGAGCTCGGCGCGCGCATCGCGTCGGGCCTCCGAACCGCCGGTTCACCCCTGACTGCTGCGGATCTCGCCAGCACCCGCACACTCCGTGAGCAGCCACTGGCGCAAAGCTATCGCGACGTGACCCTTCTTGCGCCGCCGCCGCCGACGCAAGGCGCGACGACGCTCGCCATCATGGCTGTCTTGTCTTCCTTCGATTTGGGCCGGCTCGACCCTGCCTCGGCCGAATTCTACCACCTCCTCGTGGAAGCCGTGAAACAGGCCTTCCTCGATCGCCCGTCGATCGTCGACCCCGCCTTCACAGACGTGAATGTCGCGCAGTTGCTCGATGGGCGCCGACTGGCTGCGAAGGCACGCTCTATCGATCTGGACAGGGCGTTGCCTTGGCCGCACCCCTTCCAGACCGCCGACACGGCCTTCCTGGCAGCGACGGACAGCGCGGGCAGGAGCGTTGCCATGCTGCAGAGCCTCTATTTCGACTGGGGCAGCGGCGTCGTCGCCGGCGACACGGGCATCCTATGGCAGAACCGCGGCGCGGCCTTCAGCCTCGATCCAGCGAGCCCGAACTGCATCAGGGCCGGTAAGCGTCCCTTCTACACGTTGAACCCCGGCATCGGCTTGAAGGACGGGCGCCCCTGCCTGCTTTACGGCACTCAAGGCGCCGACGGACAGCCGCAGACCCTCGCTCTGCTGCTGTCGCTGCTGATCGACCACGGGCTCGATCCGCTTGCGGCCCTATCCCGGCCGCGTTTCCTTCTGGGGCGCACCTTCTCGGACAGTCGCGACAGCCTGAAGATAGAGGCCCATGCCGGAGGTTCGCTCATTGCCGAGCTTGCAGACAAGGGACATCAGGTGGGCCGGATCGAACCCTTCAGCCAACTCGGCGGACATGCCGGCATCATTCGCCTGCGACCTGACGGGACGATCATAGCCGCGCATGATCCGCGCAGCGATGGCGGGGCGATTGGCCTTTGACGATGGACATTCCCCCAGCTGACCTGTTTATCCGCAATGCCCGCCTGCCGACCAGTGAGGAGCCGGTAGACTTGGCGATACGCGACAAGTCGATCGCCGCGATCGGTCGAGAGCTTCGTTGTGAAGCGATTGAAATCGTAGACGCCGAAGGTGCGCTGGCTTGCAGCGGCTTCGTCGACAGCCACATCCATCTGGACAAAGCTTGTATCCTCGATCGCTGCCGCATCTGCGAGGGTACCTTGGCGGAGGCGGTGCGCGAGACGGCAAGAGCCAAGGCGTCCTTCACCGAGGCGGATGTCTATGCACGGGCCGCTCGTGTCGTCGAGCAGGCCATCATACAAGGCACCATGGCGATGCGCAGCTTCGTCGAAGTCGATCCGCGGGCCGGGTTGCGCTCCTTTGAAGCCGTCAAACGCGTTCGCCGGGATTACGCGTTCGCCATCGATATCGAGATCTGCGCTTTCGTGCAGGAAGGGCTCACCAACGAGCCGGAAACGCTAGGTTTGTTGAATGAGGCCCTGGCGGACGGAGCGGATCTGGTGGGTGGTGCTCCCTACACCGATCCTGATCCGGCTGGACAAATCAGCCTGATCTTCGACCTCGCGCAAGCGCACGGCGTCGCTGTCGACTTCCATCTTGATTTCGATCTCGCACCCGAAAAGAGCAATCTGCCCGTCGTCCTGAAGGAAACGATACGACGCGGTTGGCAGGGGCGCGTCTCGCTCGGACACATGACGAGCCTTTCGGCGCGGCCGTCGCATGAAGTTGAAGCGATCGCGACAGGGCTCCGGGAGGCCGGTATTGCAGTGGTGGCCCTGCCAGCCACCGACTTGTTCCTAAATGGCCGCGAGTATGAGCGACTGGTGCCGCGTGGGGTCGCTCCGACCCATATTCTGGCTTTGAGGGGTGTGAATGCCTCGATCGCCACCAACAATATTCTCAACCCCTTCACGCCATTTGGTGATGCCTCACTCCTTCGCATGGCGAACCTCTATGCCAATGTCGTTCAACTTTCGCGCACCGAGCATCTACGGCTCATCTTCGACATGATCGGTCCCCTTGCAGCGCGCGGAATGCGGCGCGCATCCGGCCTATCGGTCGGAGCGGCAGCCGACATCGTACTGATCGACTGCGTGACGCCCGAACAGGCGATACGCGAGAACAGCCGCGTGATACGTGGCTGGAAGCGCGGTCGCCCGACATTCCGTACGACGAGGCCGGAGATCATTCGTTGAGGATAATGATGTCGCCGGGCTGCTAAGCAGGAAGCAGTCGAGTTTCCCCAGCTAGAGCAAAGCGCGTTTGGACGGAAACGATTGTTTGCTCTAACTCTCTGGTTCGACACGTCTTTGCGATTCCTGGCGATTCCGCCAAATCGCAACGCTCTAGCTCCGCAGATCCTTGCGCAAGATCTTGCCGACATTGGACTTCGGCAAATCATCCCTGAATTCCACGAATTTCGGCACCTTGTAGCCGGTGAGATGCTGCTTGGCATAAGCACGTACGGCCTCGACCGTCAAAGTGGGGTCGCTCCTGACCACGAAGGCCTTGGGCGCCTCGCCGGCCGCGCCATCGGGGACACCGATCACCGCCGCTTCCTTGATTCCCGGCATCTTGGCCAGCACGTCCTCGACCTCGTTGGGGAAGACGTTAAAGCCCGAAACTAGGATCATGTCCTTGCGCCGGTCGACGATATGGAAATAGCCGGAAGCATCCATCACGGCGATGTCGCCGGTGAGGATCCACTCACCGCGCATCACCTTGGCCGTCTCGTCCGGCCGGCGCCAATAGCCGGCCATCACCTGCGGCCCGCGCACGGCCAGTTCGCCTGGCATGCCCAGCGCCACCTCGTTGAAATCATCGTCGACGCATTTGACATCGGTGTCCGGCAAGGGAACGCCGACCGCGCCGTTGTGCCCCGAGCCGAAAGGGTTGAAGCAGACGACCGGTGACGTCTCGGTCAGGCCGTAGCCCTCCCCGACCGGCACGCCAACGCTCTTGTGCCAGCGCTCGGCCACCGCAGCCTGCAGCGCCGTGCCGCCGGCAATGCAGACCCTGAGATGGGGCTTGGGCATGGACGTGAACCAGGCCTCGTTGAGCAGGCCGTTATAGAGTGTGTTGACGCCGGTGATGTAGCTGACCGGATAGTTTTCGAAAGCCTTGCGCAAATTGCTCAAGGGACGCGGATTGGGCACCAGCAGCACATGAGCGCCCCGCGCCGTGAAGGTGAGGAAATTCACCGTGAAGGCGAAGATGTGATAGAGCGGCAGCGCCGTCATGATCACGTCGTCCCGCGTGAAGGCACCGCCCCCGAAGGCCAGCACCTGCATGACGTTCATGACCAGGTTGCGATGGGTGAGCATGGCGCCCTTGCTCACGCCGGTGGTGCCGCCCGTATATTGCAGGCAGGCAGTCGCCGAAGAGTCCATACCGGCGGTGATGTCGGCAACCTTCAGGCCGCGTGCGAGCTTGGCCTGGCCAAGCGCCAGGGCCTGCTTGAGGCGGACATGCGGGAAGGTCGCGGCCGGGATCTCCTTGCGCACGTGTTTTTGCACCAGGCCGATCACGGTGCGCGGCAAGACCGGGAAAAATTCGGCCGCGCTGATCATGACCACATGCGGCACCTTCACCGTCGCGAGGGTCTTGGCCGTGCGGTCGGCGAACATGTCGATCACCACCAGCACGGAAATGCCACCATCGGCGAAGACCGCACCGGCCTCCTCGGCCAGGTAGAGCGGGTTTACATTGACCAGCACGCAGCCTGCCTTGAACACGCCGAAAGCGACCACAGGATAGGCGAGCCCGTTGGGGGCCTGGATGGCCACGCGCGAGCCGGGCGGCAGTTTCAGCTCGCCATGCAGATAGGCGGCGAACTGATCCGACAATCGATCGGCCTCGCTATAGCTGAGCGAACCGTGCATACCGTTGGGCATGACGCAGGTGTAGGCCGTCTTGCGCGGGGTCTCGCGTGCGCTCTGGACGATCATGTCCCCCAGCAATCTGTAGGGCACTTCCCCGACATGCGGTTTCATGTCTCCGTCATAAGCTGCCAACCATGGCCTTTGCGCAGACGAAACCGCCGTCATGATTCCTCCCAACCCGTTTATGGTTGGCGATATCATGACGGAATTGTCGCGGTGGGCAAGTTGTACGACGGCAACGCACATTAATTTGGCGGGACGAAGTAGAATTCCGTGGTCAGGCCCGACAGACGTTCGGGACGCTGCTTGTCTCCCGTCGCTGCCTTCACATCGGCCGTCACTCTTTTCATCAGCGTCTCGACCTCGACGCCCGGCGCACCGACATTGGCAAGGAAGGCCTGCGTAAAGGGGCTGTTTCGCCCAGTGCCGTCGGCGGCCACGTCATTGGGCTGGGTGGCGAACACCACGAGCGTATCGGGCGAATCGACGGTGAGGCGGGCAAGGCCGCGCGTCTCGGCATAGGCACGATTCTGCGCCTTGAGCTGGGCCTTGAGGGCGTCGGCGAACGGATTGTTGCGGCAGCCATCCAGGAAGACCAGCGTGGTCTTGGCCTGCGAATCCACGGTGTGCAGCAGACGCTGCAACGACACGTTGAACTGCTGGACGTCGAACAGGCTGCGCACCCTGGTATCGACGGGCAGCAGCCAATTCTCGCCATCCACCTGCATGGCATGGCCAGAATAATAGAAGACGGCGACATCGGCGCCCTGCGCCTTGGCGACGAACCGGTTCACCGTGTCGGAAAAGCCCGACAGGGTGAGATCATAGCCCGTCACCACGTCGAAGCCGAGCTGCTGCAAGCGGGCACTGACATCGGCGGCATCATTGTGGGGATTGGCAAGAGCCGCCTGCGGATAGGCGCCGTTGCCGATCACCAAAGCGACGCGGCGCTGTGCCTTGATGGCGGCGAGCGCGCCGGCCGCAGGCGCCGCAATGGTGCCCGGTGAGGGAACAGACGCCGCAGCACCGGCCTTTTCGACGTCGGCCAACAGGTCGCGCGTATTCAGGAAATCAGATTTCTGGGCAAGAATGTTGCGGAAATCCGCCGCGGCCAGATCGAGCTTGCCCAACTCCTTATAGGCCTGCCCCCTGCCATAGCGCGCGTTCAGATAGGACGGATCGAGCTCCAGCGCCTTGGTGAAATCGGCGACCGAGCGCTCATAATCCTTCTTCATGCCATAGGCGCCGGCCCGCCCGCTCAAGGCAAGGATGGTCTCCGGCTTGAGGGCCAGGGCCCTGTCGTAGTCGGCAATCGCTTCGTCGAAACGCTTGCCGATCATATAGTTGTTGCCGCGATTGACGAGCGCATTGACATAGCTCGGATTGAGCTTGAGCGCCTGGGAGAGATCCGAGATCGCCCTATCGGTCTGCTTGAGTTCGGCATAGACGTTCGCGCGGCCGCTATAGGCGTTGAAGAATTTCGGATTGATGCGGATCGCCTCGCTATAGCTCTTGATCGCCTCCTCGTAGCGGCCCTGGTTGAAATAGACATTGCCGCGGCCGTGTTGGGGATTGGCATCGCGCGGATCGAGCTTGATGGCCAGCGCGAAATCCTTGAGGGCGAGATCGTTTTCGCCGCGCCAGAAATGGACGTTGCCGCGACCGACATAGGCGGTCTCGTTCCCGGCATCGAGACGCAGCGCCTCGTTCAGATCGGCCAGCGCCTCATCATAACGCTGCAGGCTGACATAGGCGTTGCCACGATTGGAAAAGGCATAGGTGCGAAACTGCTTGAGCTTTCCCTCGGGCAAATCGAGGAATTGGGTGCAGGCCTTGACGCTAGCGGCTGGATCCTTCCCGATAGCCCGGCAGACCTGCCAGATCGGCTCGACAGCGGCCGCGTTGGCCTTGGTCATTGCCGGCGCCGCCAGCAGAGCGCAGACCAACAGCGCGGCCGAGGCAAGCTTCTTCGCAAGCTTCATGGCAATCACCTCGTTCATGAAATGACATGATGAAATCAATGGCTTGCGCGGGCTGTTCCACGCACAACACCAGACCATGCCCGAACTCGGCATTGCTGTCCAAAACGAAAGGATGGGCCTTGGCGGAATGCAAGACCCATCCTTGCTTTGCTTGCGAAACGGTCTCGCGCCCGGAATCAGCCCATCTTGACCATGACGTGGCGTGCCACAGTGTAGTCCTCCAGGGCATACATCGACAGGTCCTTGCCATAGCCGGAGGACTTGACGCCGCCATGCGGCATCTCGCTCACCAGCATGAAGTGGCAGTTCACCCAGGTGCAGCCATATTGCAGGCGCGAGGCCATCTGCATGCCCCTGGAAAGGTCGCGCGTCCAGACCGAGGACGCCAGGCCGTAGTCGGAATCATTGGCCCAGCCCAGGGCTTCCTCGACATCGTCGAAGCGTGTCACCGAGACCACCGGCCCGAACACCTCGCGACGCACGATCTCGTCGCTCTGCAGGGCCCCGGCGACCACGGTGGGTTCGTAGAAGAAGCCCTTGCCGGCCGCTTGATGGCCGCCGGTGGCGATCTCGATATGCTTGTGCTCGGTAGCCCGCTCGACGAAGGAGGCGACGCGCGAACGCTGGCGCGCGGAAATCAGCGGGCCGATGTCGTTCTCATCGTCATTGGCCTGGTTGTATTTGAGGCTCTTCACCGCGCCGGCAAGATCAGCGACCAGATTGTCGTAGATCTTGCTGCCGGCATAGATGCGGCAGGCGGCGGTGCAGTCCTGGCCGGCGTTGTAGTAGCCGAACAGCTTGACGCCCTCGACCACGGCCTCGAGATCGGCATCGTCGAACACGATCACCGGCGCCTTGCCGCCGAGTTCGAGATGGGTACGCTTGACCGTCTTGGCGGCGGCCTGCAGAACCTTCTTGCCTGTGGCGATGTCGCCGGTCAGCGAAACCATCGAGACCTTGGGATGATGGATCAGGGCATTGCCGACACTCTCGCCGCGTCCAACCACCACATTCACCACGCCTTCCGGGAAGATCTCGGCAATGCTGGCCGCGAGCTTGAGCAGCGTCAACGGCGTCTGCTCGGAGGGCTTGATCACGATGGTATTGCCGCCCGCCAGCGCCGGCGCCAGCTTCCAGGCCGCCATCATCAGGGGATAGTTCCAGGGCGCGATCGAGCCGACCACGCCGACGGCATCGCGCCGGATCATCGAGGTGTGTCCAGCCAGATATTCGCCGGCCACCAGCCCGTGCATGTTGCGCACGGCGCCGGCGAAGAAGCGGAAGCAATCGACGACGCCGGGTATCTCGTCCTGCAGCACGCGGATGCGCGGCTTGCCGCAATTGAGCGCCTCGAGCGTGGCATAGGCCTCCGCATCCTTCTCGATCGCATCGGCAAGCTTGAGCAGGAGAGCCGACCGCTCGGCCGGCGTGGTGCGCGACCAGCCGGCGAAGGCCGTGGCCGCCGCCTCCACCGCCTCGTCGACCTGCTCGACGGAGGCCTCGGGAAGATCGATCAGCGTCTCCTCCGTCTTGGGATTGAGTACTTTCTCCGGTGCCTCGGTGCCGGGCACGAATTTCGACCCGATCAGCATTTTGGTGTCGAGCATGGCAATCTCCTTGGGTCAGGGCGGATGTGAAGGCAGGGCTGAGGGCGGCATGCACCATGCCTTACCCTCCTACGGGAAGTGATCCTGATGGGGTGCATGGCTGCCGCGGCGCCCCATCGCTTGCAATCGGGGCCTGTACCTATTTCCCCGAACCAGCAACGTTCTCGCCCTCGCGGGTCAGGTAATAGGCCGCGAGAATGGGTATGGCGGTGACCAGGATGACGATGACGGCGACGACATTGGTGACCGGTCGCTGGCGCGGCCGGATCAATTGCTCGAACATCCAGATCGGCAGGGTCTGCTGCTGGCCGGAGGTGAAGGTGGTGACGATCACTTCGTCAAAGGACAGAGCGAAGGCGAGCATGCCACCCGCCAGCAAGGCGGTGCCGATCGAGGGCAGCACCACATGGCGGAAGGTCTGGAAACCGTCGGCTCCCAGATCCATGGACGCCTCCATCAGCGAGGGCGACAGCCGGCGGAAACGGGCGACCGCATTGTTGTAGACAACCACGATACAGAAGGTGGCGTGGCCGAGCACGATGGTCCAATAGGAAAAAGGAATGCCACCTTCGTGAAAGGCCGTGCGCAGGGCCATGCCGGTGATGATGCCCGGCAAGGCGATCGGCAGGATCAGCAGCAGGGAGATCGACTCCCGGCCGAAGAAGCGGGTGCGCGAGAGCGCCGCCGCCGCCAGCGTGCCGAGAATGATCGCCAGCAGGGTGGAAAGCAGCCCAACCCGGACGGAGAGCGACAACGCCGCCCAGACATCCGGGCGCTCCCAGGCCACACCGAACCATTTCAGCGTCAGGCCCGGCGGGGGAAACTGATAGCTGTTTTCTTCCGTGGTGAAGGCATAGAGGATGATGAAGACCAGCGGGACGATGAGGAAGGCGAGCGAAGCGCCGGCGGCAACGCGCAGGCCGAAGGAAGCACGATTCTCAGTCATGGCAGCCTGCCTCGCGGACTTGTCGGAGATCACAGCGCATCGAAGGCTCCCAATCGCTTGGCGACGGTCAGGAACACCGCCATGATCACCACCGGGACTACGGAAAAAGCTGCGGCGAGCGGAATGTTGCCGGCCGTGCCCTGCTGGACATAGACGACCTGCCCAAGGATGAGCGATGAGGGCCCGACGATCTGCGGCACGATGTAATCGCCCAGCGTCAGGGAGAAGGTGAAGATCGCGCCCGCCACCAAGCCCGGAAAGGCCAGCGGCCAGATCACCTTGCGGAATGTCTGCCCCGGGCTGGCACCGAGATCACCGGAGGCCTCGATCAGCGTGGCTGGCACCCGCTCCAGCGCCGCCTGCAGCGGCAGGATCATGAAAGGCGTCCACAGATAGAGGAACACCAGGATCATGCCTGTATAGCTTACCGACAGGGAGGGGCCGCCGACCACGGGCAGTGCCAGCCAGGCTTCGAGCAAACGGCCGAGGCCGATCCCGTTCATGGCCCAGCCGACGATGCCTTCCTTGGCGAGCAGCAATTTCCAGGCATAGACCTTGACGAGATAGCTCGACCACAGCGGCATCATCACCGCCAGATAGAAGGCGGCCTTCATCCGCCCCCTGGCGTAGCGGGCAGCATAATAGGCGATCGGAAAGGCAATTATCGCCGACAGCACCGTCACCACCGCCGAGACGGAAAGCGTGCGCATGATGATGCTGAAATTGGCTGGCGAGAACAGCTGGCCATAGGTGCTCAGGGTCGGCTCGCGCACCACCACGCCGGAGAAATCGTCGATGGAATAGAAGCTCTCCATCAAGAGCATGAAGAGCGAGCCGAGATAGACGACGCCGAGCCACAGCAGGGGTGGCACCAGCAACAGCATGAGATAGAGCCCGCGCCGCCTGACCAGCAGGTCGGAAAAACGTCGCAACAGTCCGTCGGCAGGGGCCGCGATGGTGACTGGCGTACTCATGCGCCCTCCATCACATGCAGGGCTTGAGCGGAGAAATTCAGCCGCACGGTCGCTCCTTGGGCCGGCATCCCGGCCGTCGCTGAAGCCGGAATGGCTGCGATCAGCCGGCCACCGGTCTCGGCCGCCAGTTCCACGCGGTTGACGGCACCATGATAGAGGATCTGGGTGATCGTGCCGGTGATGGTGATGGTGTCGGCCGCTGGACTTGTCCCGTCGACAAGCAGACCGATCTTCTCCGGCCTCAGGCTGGAGGGCTTGTCGATACCGAGCCAGGCCTTGGTTTGCGCCGGTTCGATCACATTGGAGCTGCCGACGAAATCGGCGACGAAGCGGTTGCTCGGCCGCTCATAGATTTCCTGCGGGCTGCCGACCTGGGCGATGCGGCCATCGTTGAAGACGGCAACCCGGTCGGCCATGGACAGCGCCTCGCTTTGGTCATGGGTAACGAACACGAAGCTGAGGCCGAGCGAACGCTGCAGCGATTTGAGCTCGCTTTGCATCTCCTCGCGCAGCTTGAGGTCGAGCGCGCCGAGCGGCTCGTCGAGCAACAGCACCTTCGGACGAACCACCAGCGCGCGAGCCAGCGCGACGCGCTGACGCTGGCCGCCCGATAGCTGTCCAGGCTTGCGATCCTCCTTGCCGGCGAGCTTGACCATGGCGAGGGCCTCGCGCCCCTGTCGATAGCGCTCCTGCCTGCCGATGCCGCGGATCATCAGGCCGTAACAGACATTGTCGAGAATGTTGAGATGGGGAAACAGGGCATAGTCCTGGAAGACGGTGTTCACCGGCCGGCGATAGGCCGGCATGCCTTCCACATGCTCGCCGAAGATCTCGATATGGCCGGCCGTAGGCTGTTCGAAACCGGCGATCAGTCTCAGACACGTCGTCTTTCCGGACCCCGAAGGGCCGAGCATGGCGAAGAACTCACCCGGCGCAATGTCGAGATTGACACCGTCGACGGCCTTGACGGCGCCGAAATGACGCTCGACGCCTCGGAAGGAAACGGCGGGTATGGTGCTTGGCTCAGCCATGGGGCGTCCCGATGCTTGCAAAGTGGGTTCTTGCAAAGTGGATCCTGGATGCGTCGCAGAATATGACGAGCACCCCAGCCGTACCGAAAAGGGCACGACTATCCTTCCCCGGTTTCGGGGAAGATGGCGCCGCGCAGCGGCGGCGGAAGGGGTAGGGTAGAGTCGCGTCGGACGGACGACAGAGCGGCGAAGTCGCGCCACCCGCCTCCATCCGGCCCGGCCCCAGCGTACACAAGTTGTGCGTGCGACTTCCCCGAAACCGGGGAAGGATTTCCGCGCTCTGTCTTGAAAGCGCCGGATGCGCGCGCCCTAGCCGATGGAGCGGATAAAACCCGCCACCCCTTATTGTCCACCAATGATGGCGATGTAGTCGCTGGCCCAGCGATGATAAGGCACGCAGGTCCCCTGGCTTTCGCATTTGGAGACCGGCGTCTTCCAGAAGCTGATCTTTTCGAAATTCTCGAAGCCATTGGCCTTGCAGCCATTCTCACCGAGCAGCGTGCTGGCCTTGCAACCCGCGGGCACCGCCGGAAGCGAACCGAACCAGGCGGCGACGTCACCCTGCACCTTGGGCTCGAGCGAATGCTCCAGCCACATATAGGCGCAGTTGGGGTGGGCGGCGTTGGCCGCCAGCATGGTGGTATCGGCCCAGCCCGTCGCTCCTTCCTCGGGGAAAACGGAGGCGATCGGCTTCTTGTCCGCCTGCAGCAGGTTGACCATGAAGGGCCAGGACGAGGAGGCGACCACGCCCTCGTTCTTGAAGTCGTCGGACTGCACATTGGCATCGTGCCAGTAGCGCTGCACCAGGGGGTGCTGCTGGCGCAGCAAATCGAGGACCGCCTTGTATTGCTCCTCGTTCAGCTCATAGGGATCCTTGATGCCGAGTTCGGGCTTCTTGGCCTTGAGATAGAGCGCGGCATCGGCGATGTAGATCGGCCCGTCATAAGCCTGGATACGGCCCTTGTTGGGCTTGCCGTCCGGGAAATTCTGCGGCTCGAACACCACGCTCCAGCTCTTGGGCGCTTCCTTGAACACCTCGGTGTTGTACATCAGCACATTGGGGCCCCACTGATAGGGAACGCCATAATGCTGGCCCTCGACGGTGAACCAGGGCGCATTCTGAAGGCGTTCGTCGACCGTCTTCCAGCTGAGAACGAGTGAGGTGTCGACGGGCTGTACCTTCTTGCCGGCAACCAGGCGCAGAGAAGCATCACCGGAGGCCGTGACGAGGTCGTAGCCGCCCTGGTTCATCAGCGTGACCATCTCGTCCGAGGTGCCGGCAACCTTCACCTTGACCTTGCAGCTGGTCTTCTTTTCGAACTCGGTGACCCAGTCATAACTCTTGTCGGTTTCGCCGCGCTCGATATAGCCGGCCCAGGCGACGATATTGACCTCGCCCTCCCCCTTGCCGACTTCGGCAGCGAAGGCTGGCAGCGCCAGAGCCGCCACGCCAGCCAGCGCCAGAAACGATCGAGACTTGAGCCATCGAGACTTTTTCACGCCAGATTTGGACATGCTGATCGTTCCTCCGGTTGCCGTTTGGATGTAGGACGCGTTGTTGATTGCGGCGAGCATGCCTTGGAAAAGCCACACACGCCACACCATTCGGGAGATCGGTGATATCGGAAAAATCGATACCAGCACCAAGGGATCGTTTCGCTATATCCCATGGTGGTCGGACGCTTTGCGTCGCTGTGGAGGCGGCTGAAATTCACGCGTGGGTGATGGCGGACCATTGCTTTAAGCCATTGCTGCCGCGTCTTTTTCTAAGAAATCAGCGCCCGCGTCCGGCCCGATAGGTACGCGCCACGGCGACGAATTGCGTGGCGATGGCGTCCAGCGGCGAACCGCGCCGCCAGCCGATCACCACTTCTACCGGCAAAAGCGCCTCGGCGAGGTCGCGCGCCTCGATCTTGTCGCCTTCGAGCGACCAGGGCCGATAGGTAAGATCGGGCAGGATGGCGACCCCCGCCCCCGTCGCCACCAGGCTGCGGGCGGCCTCCACCGAACGGGTGCGGATCGCCACCGGCGGCCGCACGCCGGCCCGCCGCCAGGCATATTCGGCCGCCTCCGCGATCTCGTCCAACATCAGCAGCACGAAGGGCTCCTCGGCGAGATCGGCGATGCCGATGCTCTCGGCCTCGGCCAGGCGATGGCCGATCGGCAGCCAGAGGCGATAGGGCGAAGCCTCCATCGTCTCGACATGCAGAGCCGCCGAACTGCGTTCGGTGCCCGCTACCATCACCGCGACGTCGAGTTCCCCACCGACCAGCAGATGATCGAGATAATCACGCCCATCCTCGATGATCTCGACGGCGACATGCGGGAATGCCCTGCGGAAACGGGCGAGCAGGTCAGGCAGCACATAAGCGGCGACCAAAGGCGTCACCCCGACGGCGAGGCGCCCCTCGATCGGCGCCGTGTCCGAGCGCAGGGCGCGGCGAGCATCGGCGATCTCGGAGAGGATCTTGCGGGCATGGCGCAGGAACTGGTGCCCCTTCAGCGTGAGCTCGACGCCATGGGCACGCCTGTCGAACAGCGAAAAACCGAGATCGCCCTCCAGCTCCCGAATGGCCTCCGTCACCGTCGATTGCGAGATGGAGAGCTCGTGCGAGGCGCGGGACACCGCCCCGTTCTCGGCCACCGCCACGAAATATTGGATTTGCCGGAAGGAGAATGCCATGAGGGCAGTGAGCACAACGCGAACGGGAAATAAAGACGGACGTGGCCGACTTGAGCGACATCATCATCATCGGCGCCGGGCCAGCGGGCCTGATCGCCGCCGAAAAGCTGGCCGAGGCCGGGCATGGCGTGGCCATCTATGAGCGTATGCCCTCGCCTGCCCGCAAATTCCTGATGGCTGGCCGAGGTGGGCTGAACCTTACCCATGGCGAGGATCTCGATGGTTTCCTCGCCCGCTACGGTGCCGCACGAAGCTTCCTCGAGTCCACCCTGCGCGCCTTTGCGCCCAGCGATCTCGTCGCCTGGGCGGAGGGGCTGGGCGAAAAGACCTTTGTCGGCTCGAGCGGGCGGATCTTTCCGGAAAGCTTCAAGGCCTCGCCGCTGCTGCGGTCCTGGCTCGCCCGGCTCGCTCACCTCGGCGTGACCTTGCACATCCGTCATTGCTGGACGGGGTGGGACGATGACGGCTCTCTGGTCTTCCTGGATCCGGACGGCACGCCTCTTCACCGCAAGGCCGATGCGACCCTGCTCGCACTCGGGGGCGCCTCCTGGCCGCGGCTTGGCTCGGATGGCGGCTGGGCCCCTCTGCTGCGCGAACGCGACATCGCCGTCACCGAATTCGCCGCGGCAAACAGCGGCGTCGAAATCGCCTGGAGCCGCGCCTTTACGGAAAAATCGGCTGGCGAACCGCTCAAGCGCATCGCCGTCTCCATTGCCGACACTACGCGCCGCGGCGAGGCCGTCATTACGGAACAGGGGCTGGAAGGCGGCGTGATCTACGCGCTCTCCCCTTTCGTCCGCACGGCGATCGCCAAGCATGGACATGCCGAGATCGGCATCGACCTGCGTCCCGATCTCGACGAAGCGGCGCTGGCTCGCTTGCTCGACCGGCCACAGGGCAGCCAGTCTCTCTCGACCTATCTGCGCAAGGCCGCCAAGCTGGCGCCGCCAGCCATCGGCCTCCTGCGCGAAGCCACGAACAATGCCTTGCCTCGTGATCCTGCTACCCTGGCCCGCCTGATCAAGCATGTTCCCCTGCAGGTGACGGCCCAGCGCGGCCTCGAACGCGCCATCTCCACTGCCGGCGGTATCGCGCTTGGCGAGGTCGATACCCATTTCATGCTGCGCAAGGCTCCCGGCGTCTTCGTCGCCGGCGAGATGCTGGATTGGGAAGCGCCGACCGGCGGCTATTTGCTGCAGGCCTGCTTCGCCACCGGAGTGGCCGCAGCGAAGGGTATCGAGGCCTGGCTGAGCAAGGATTTGAGCGGACAGGATGTCCGCGGTCCTTCCTACACAGCGCGCAAGATGGTCTGACGGTAGAGATCAAGCAAGGGTTGCGCCTGGACCTCAACGCAAACCGCGTGGCTGGGGCGGCCATCCCAGTCGTTGGGCGGAAAGCCGATCTCGGCAGGCCGCTGGATGGTCTGCCCGAAGGCAAGACCCTCGCATACCACTCGGACCGGCCCCGAGCGGGTCTCGAACAATTCCGGCGCCACCAGATAGATCGCCGCCGAGGCATCATGTACGGAAATGCCGGCGAGCCCCTTCTCGAGATAGAAATTCTCGTAGAAGCGCGTGATGTCCCAGATGAAGCGGCCGACTTCGCCGGCCTCCTCGCTGAGCCGGCGCAGGTAATCCTGCGGCATCAGCACCTCGTGGGTGACGTCGAGGCCGATGACGGCTACAGGCCAGGGCGCGGCGAACATTTCATCGGCGGCATGCGGATCGCCATGGATATTCGCTTCCGCGGCCGGCGTGACATTGCCCAGGTGCCCGCGATAGCCGAAGGCGCCGCCCATCACCACCACCTGGCGAACCAGGCCGGCGATCTCCGGATCCTCGCGCAGGGCCAGCGCCAGATTGGTCATGCGTCCGACCGCCAGCAGCGTGATCTCGCCGGGGTGCCTGTGCACGGTCTCGATGATGAAGCGATGGGCGGGTGTATCGATCGCCTCGGCCTTGATATCCGCAGGAATTTCGACTTCGCCCAGGCCGTTATGACCGTGGACGACGGCGGCATGGTGGGCGTCATCGCCGGTCACCGGCCCCGCCGCCCCGCGCGCCACCGGCGCCGCGATGCCGAAGCGCTCCTTGAGATAGAGGGCGTTGCGGGTGGTCGTCTCGACCGGTGCATTGCCATGGCAGGTGGTGATGCCAACGAGCTCGATGTCCGGATGGTAATGCAGGAAGAACAGCGCCATGGCGTCGTCGACGCCAGGATCGGTATCGTAGATGACTTTATGGCTGGGCATCACAGGCAAACCGAGAAAAAACGCGGGAACCTCCGCGTCTGCGCCCGGGCGTGGGGAAAGTCAACGCCGCGAAGCCCCTGCGACACCCCGGCAGCGCCCGATTCATGACTTGACGGCCAGGAAGGTGTTCCAGGGATCGCCATCCGGGTCGATGGAAAACTCGTCCCACAGCAAGGTCAGTCCGGCTTGTTCGAGCCGCAAGCCAAACGCATCACGTCGCCAATAGACCGTATGAAAGTTCCCGACGGTCTCCCCGTCGCCGTCGCGCATCGAGACGAGAAAAGGCGCACGGGGACGCAGCGATGCGGCGACCTTGGCCAGCACGTGATCGATCCGATCGCGGGGAACGTGAATCAGCACACATAGGCCGACGACGGCATCATAGGGACCGCCGAGATCGTCCGTGACGATGTTGAGCAATTCGCCATGCTTGCCGCGAGCGGCCTGCAACTCGAGGAACCGGCGGGTCGCATCGGTTCGGCGCACCGTGACTCCGAGCGTCTCCAGGAAATCCGCCTCGCGGCCGGGCCCCGATCCGACCTCCAGGATCAACCCGCCTCGTCCTGCCATTTCAGCGGTGCGCCGCAATGCCGCCTGGTCGCGCAGATTCGGCATTTCGGGAATGCGGGCATAGTAGCGATCCGCGCAGCCCTCATAGGATTGGATGGTCTGGCGGCACTGTTCGAGCGCCTCGGTCGTCCTGTTCATGACAATGGCCTCCCTCTTCTTCCGGATGGGCCTTCCCCCATCCTGTCACATCGCGTCGGCAGCGCGGGTCAGCGCCAGCGGACACCCCCGACAACCCGGTTTCCGTCGATCAGGCCCAGGTCGCGCTTCAGGTCATCGCAGAGGTCGCGGGGATAGAGCAGGCGGTGGGCGCGCGACCGGAACGGTGCGGCGAAAAAGTCGAGGATCGAAAGCCTGTAGCGCTTGATGTGTTTCGTCATGTTCGTGGTCCTTTCGGGTTGGAGCGATGGAAACATCCTGCCGCCGCCGAGCCTTGGATTCCAATCGAACGTCACGTAGTATGCATCAACTGGATTGATGCATCATGCGTTGGGATCTGCCGCCTCTGGGCGCCATTCGAGTCTTTGAAGCCGCCGCGCGGCTTGGCAGCTTCACCAAGGCCGCCGAGGAGCTCGGCATGACGCAATCAGCCGCTAGCTATCAGATCAAGGTTCTCGAAGAACGCGCTGGAACACCGCTTTTTATCAGAAAAACAAGGCAAATCGCGTTGACCGAGGCCGGTGAACAACTTGCCCCTCTCGTCTCCAACGCGTTCTCGGCGCTGTCGGACGCCTGGTTCGCAACCAAGGGCGGCGCATCCGGAGTGCTCTCCGTCACGACGATCGATACCTTCGCGTCGAACTGGCTTGCCGTCCGGCTTGGAACATTCCAGTTGATGTATCCCGATCTGGCCGTGAAGATGGACATTGCATCGCGCTCCCTCGATATCGCTCGCGAAAACGTGGATGTCGGCATCCGTGTCGGCGCCGGAAAATGGCCCGGATTGTCGGCGCACTACCTGTTCAAGGCCGACTATTCGCCGATGCTCAGCCCCGCACTGGCGGAGAAGGTCGGCGGCATCCGCGCACCCGAGGACCTCTACAAGGTTCCCCTGTGCTGCCCGCAGGATCCCTGGTGGGAGGTCTGGTTCAAGGCAGCAGGAGCCAGATTCGAGCCGGATCGCGTGATCCCCGGCCCGACCTTCGGCACACAGGCCTATGAGGCGACTGCGGCGATCACCGACCAGGGCGCGGCGATGCTCACATGCAACCTCTACACGGCCTTCCTCGACAAGGGCCAGCTCATCCAGCCCTTCGACGTCACCGGGTCGGATGGCGATGGCTACTGGCTGGTGCATGCCGAAGCGCGGCGCACGACGCCCAAGATCAGAGCCTTCCGGGACTGGATCCTCGCGCAGACGGCCGAGGTCCGCAACCGTGAGAAACGCGAGTTGTGGTCCACCGGAGCAATTCTAAATGGCTAACCTCTGCCGCTCAGGACAGCACAAGGTGGGGCGAGTCTCCGCCCACCCTGGAATTCCTATAAACTATTGAAATAACAAGAGATTTTCTTGAACAAATCAGTTCGGCATGCTCCTATGCGCGCCGTTGCCAATGCCGGGACCTTGACCCCCGCGGATTGAAGGACTGATATCATGACCCTGCCCAGCCCCGCTGCCGCACGCCCCGTCGGCTATCACATCGATGCCCCGGCCGAGAACCTGCTCTTTTCCGTCTATCGCTGCTGGATGGCCGGCTACGCCACCGGCGATGCCGCCTGTTGGGACATCGCCTGGGAAGGGCTGGCACGCGAAATGCCTGAGGAAAACGCCAAGCCGCTATTCGGCGAGTTCCATCATTTCGTGCGCACGCTCAGGGCGACCGCCGATACCGAGATCGGTTGGCGGCCGGCGGCTTGCCGTGCCCTGTGCCGCGACGAATGCCTGGTACTCGCCATGGTCGATGCAGCGCAACGCGACGACAGGGTGCAGCTCCTTCATGCCGCTTCGTATCTGCTGAAGAGCGAAGGTTTGCACCGGGCGCTCGACGCCACCACCGCCTTGCCAAGGCCCTCGCGCGGGTCGGGCTGTTCATCGCTCCCGTCAGCCCCTGCGCCCTCGATACCATGACCCGGATGAAGCCGCCCTCGGCCATCGCCCACTGAAGCAAAGTGCCGAGACTCAGGGCCGCCGATATCGATGCGGCCCCGATACGATTCGCGATCAGGCGCTGCCCGCCTCCGGCAATTCCGGCCTCAAAGGCTCGGCAAGCACCAACCGGTGCTTGGCGCGCACCAGGCGCGGTGAGGTATCGAAACGCCTGCGGAAGGTGCGGTTGAAATAGGACAGGTCGCCGAAGCCGACATCGAAGGCGATCTCACTGATCGAACGCTTGCCCTGGTCGGGCGATTGCAACCGACGCATTGCCCTGTCCAGCCGGCGCTGCAGCACGAATTCCGAGAAAGTCTCGCCTTCTCCTTCGAACAGCTTCTGGAGATAGCGCGTGCTGATGCCGTGCCGCAGGGCGACCTGGCTTGCGTTGAGCGCCTGGTCGTCGAGATGGGCCTCGATATCCGACTTGATGGCATTCAGCCGCGAGGCGGCACGATCCTGCACGGTATGGAGCACCTGAGCTTCGGCCTCGCCGCACAGAATGTCGACGAGATCGCCCATATAGGCACAGGCATGTTGGAGTAGCACCGGCCCGCTCATCGGCAACAGGCCCCGCATCAGCGCCGCGCCATAATTGCCGAGCAGGACCAGCGTGTCATTGTTTTGCGGGAAGACTCGCAGACTGGCCGAGCATTCGAGCATGCTCGCGGTGATGCGCTCGCGCGCCAGGACCAGACAATCGACACGGTCGACATGCCGTAGCCACAGACTGGCTGGCCCGCCGCCCGCCAGGAATATGGCCTCCCTGGCAGAGACGACCGTGCGCTGCCCGCCCCGCTCCACCTCCATGCGGCCGTTGGAGGGGCGCAACAGCACCCCGCCCGCCCCGAGTTCGGTAGCATCCAGGACGAGCTCTCGGTCTTGGAAAGGGGAAAAGCAGGAGACGGGGCCGATGTCCGGCTCGAGGCGCAGCAATGCCCGGGCGCCGAGCAAGACCGGGTCCGACGGGCCGAGCCTGCGTTGCGAGGCCATGCGGCCGCTGGTCCGCAATGCAACCAGAGCCAGTTCCTCGCCCGTCAGCCCATGGCCAAGCAGCCAGACAGGCCTGAGCCTTCCCGCATAGGCCTGCTGGGGCGGCAAAACGGCGTGGTCTGCGCCGGCAGTTCGCTTCAGTCCATCAATCAATGCGCCCAAGTCCAAGAAATCATGTAACGCGACAAGTAAGACCGCTCGTCAATATAGAATGCGGAAGGCCGGATATCCAGAAGTATATGATTTCTCTTCCCAGATTATAATCGTTATAAACTGGGAATATACTACGAATATACAACAGGAATTCGCCTGATACCGCCAAATATAACTTAGATTTGGATCGAGAGTGGCTGGAGGTCAAAAAATTCATCATGCGCAAGATATCCGTATCGGCGGCCATGTTTCTATCGGTTGTTTCGCCTGCACTGGCACAGCAGTCGCAGCAGGAGCCGATTGAGCTCGATCCGGTCACCGTTACCGCCGCCCGCGCCGAAAGATCGGTCTCGGATATTCCGCAATCGGTGCAGGTGATCGACAGGCAGGAGATCGACAAGCAGCTCCAGCAAAGCTCCAGCGCCTCGGCGGCTCTGGCCAAGCTGGTGCCGGGATTCTCGGTTTCCAACCAGACGGTGTCGGGAGCCTCCGAGAGCTATCGCGGCCGTGACCTGCTCGTGCTGGTCGACGGCGTTCCCCTCGGCACGCCGCTGCGGGACGTTTCGCGCATCCTGTCCCTGATCGACCTCAACTCGATCGAACGCATCGAAATGGTGGCCGGCGCCTCCAGCCTCTATGGTGCCGGCGCCACGGGCGGCACCGTCAACTTCATCACCAGGAAGGCCGAGCCCGGCAAGCCCCGCATCACCGTGAACACGGCGCTGCGTGCCTTCACGGCGAATGCGGTGGATTCGGTCGCTCCGGAGCTGTCAGCCAGCATCTCCGGCAAGGCCGAGAATGGGCTCGACTATGTCCTGAGCGGCAGTGGCTATCTCGGTCGGCGCACCTATGACGGTTCGGGACGGGAATTGCCGTCCGATGCCATGCTGGGCCAGGGTGGCGGCGACCGCTTCGGCCGGGTCAACCTTCTCGCCAAGCTCGGCTATGACTTCGACGCCGCCAAGCGGCTCGAATTCTCGGCAGGCTGGTACTATTTCAACCAGACGCCACGCTACATGACCGACTATTCCGGTCCCTATGCCCGGCCGAGCTATCTCCAGCCTTATACGGGGCAGAGCGTTCTCGAAGACACCAAGTCCCTGTCGCTTCGCTACACCGATAAGGACTTCGCCCTCGGCAGCCTCAACATCGTCGGCTTCTACAACAACATCAAGAAGCGCTTCAATTATTCGACCTTTTCGTTCCCCTACAATTCGCAGGTCTATTACTCCTTCGACCCCGCTAATCCAACCAGCCCTGACAACCAGACCACACTCTATTCGGATCGCGGCGGCATCAACCTGACCATCGACACCCCGCTCGATGCCATCTGGGAAGGTGCCAAGCTCACCTGGGGCAGCGATCTCATCCTCGAGAAGACCCATCAGACGCTGACCAACGGCCAGGATGTCTTCACGCCCCTGCAGCAGGTGACCTCCGCGGCCTTCGGCCAGTTGCAGCTGCCGCTGACCGATCGCCTCACCGTACGCGGCGGCATGCGTTTTGAGCATTTCGCCCTCGACGTCGACGACTTCACCCGTCCGGCCGCCTATGCCGCCGTCGCCTCCAGCCGCGATCCGCGTGGCTATCAGGACTTCGTGCTGCCGGCCCTGCGCGTCACCGGTGGAAAGTTCAGCTATTCGAAGCCGACCTTTAACATCGGCGGCACCTTCAAGCTGACCGACACCAGCGAAATCTTCGGCGGCTTCTCGCAAGGCTTCGCTCTGCCCGATGTCGGCGCCTATACCCGCCGTGCCGGCCTGTCGCTCGCCTATGCCTGCCCTCTCACCCGGCCAAACTGCCTACCGGCAGGCACGAGCATTTCCTACGCCTCCATCAGTCCCGAGGCCCAGATCGTCAACAATTACGAACTCGGCATCCGCGGCAGCCATGACCGCTTCAAGGGCAGCCTGACGGGCTTCATCTCCACCTCCAGCAAGGGCGTGACCTTCGACCCCATTTCCAACAGCATCTCGCAGCAGAAGGAATTCATCTATGGCGGCGAGTTCACCGGCGAATATGCCTGGACCGACCAGCTGACCATCGGCACCGTGCTCGGCTATCGCGAGGGGCGCTACGATTCCAACAAGGACGGCAAGCTCGACAGCTGGCTGCCGAACAATCGCATCGCCACACCCTTCCGCGGCACGCTCTATGCCAG
The DNA here is from genome assembly GCF_057813875.1 of Labrys sp. F242. Taxonomy (NCBI): domain Bacteria; kingdom Pseudomonadati; phylum Pseudomonadota; class Alphaproteobacteria; order Hyphomicrobiales; family Xanthobacteraceae; genus Labrys; species Labrys sp. F242. Next base: position 51,695 of record NZ_JBVASG010000006.1, read on the forward strand.
CTACGTCTTCGACAATGGTGTGTCGGTGCGCGTGGAAGGAGAGGGTTTCTCCGGCCGCGACAAGGCGATCGACCTCAAGGGCACCCGCTACAAGATCAAACCGGGCGCCACCATGAACGTCGCCCTGTCGGCACCGGTGAAGGGCGGCGAAGCCTATGTGTCCGTCGACAACCTGTTCGATACCCGCTTCCAGAACCCCACGGCCACCTCCGTGCGCAACCTCCCTGTTTATTCCTGGGGCCGCACGGTGACGCTCGGCTATCGCAAGACATTCTGATCATGGTGAAGCTCGACAAACACGGCCCGCTCATGATCCTGCGCTATCTGCCTCCTTACGAGGAGCGGGACGAGCGGGCCTATCTCGACGCCCTGATCGAGATAGGCCGCAACGAGAGCGCCTTTGCCCTGCTGGCTGTCTTCGCCGGCGGTGGCGGCCTCTCCCAGGCCGGCGAACGCGAGCAGGCCCTCTGGTTCAAGGCGACGCGCGAACGCTTCGAACGGCAATGCCGCGCCCTCGCCATCGTCCGGCCGGACGCGAACCCGCGCATGATCGAGACCTTCCAGCGCCTGTGGTCGATACCGCTGACGGCGACTTCCGACGAACAGGCGGCCAGGCGCTTCATCACGCAGCATATGGAGACGGCATGAGCGCGCTCGTCCAGGATATCCCAGCCTCCAGGCCCGGCCGGCTGCGTCTGTTCGCGGTGCTGGGCGGCCTCTACTTGGCCCAGGCCATCCCCTCCTATCTGATCGCCGCCGCCCTGCCCCCCGTCATGCGCGAGGCAGGCGTCTCGCGCACGGCGATCGGCTATCTCAGCCTACTTTTCCTGCCGCTGGTGCTGAAATTCCTGTGGGCGCCCCTGGTCGATCGCATCAGGCCCTTCGCCCGGGCGCATCGGGCGGGATGGGTTGTGATCACCCAGTTCGGGGTGATCGCCTCCATCCTGGCGCTGCTGCCGCTCGGCCCCACCCATGTCGGCGGCATTCTGGGGATCGGCCTCGTCACCGCGCTGCTGGTCTCAACCCAGGACATCGCCACCGACGGCTATGCCGCCAAATATCTGGCACCGGAGGACCGCCCCATCGGCAATGCCATCCAGGGCGGCTCGGTGGCCTTCGGCGTGGTGATCGGCGGGACGCTCGGCCTGGTGCTCTACCACCATGTCGGCTGGACCGGCATGCTCCTGGTCATCGCCGCCTTCTCGGCCCTGCCGCTGATCGCCGCCTTCGCCATGTGGGAGGCACCCGCCACGCCGTCCGACCGGCTGACGCGGCCCTCCATCATGGCCTTCCTGCGGCGCCCGGAAATCCGCACCGTGCTGTGGATCGCGCTGATCTATCGGATGAGCGAGGGCCTGGTGAAGGCGATGGAAGGCCCCTACCTCGTCGATGCCGGCGTGCCGCTCGACCGCATCGGCTATCTTTCCGGCATATCGGCGGCGACGGCGGGCCTCGCCGGATCGGCGATCGCCGCACTCCTGGTCAAGCGCTGCGGCACCGCCGCCACACTCGGCCTGCTCGGCGGCTTGCGCACCTTGTGCTTCGCCCTCTTCGCCGCCCACGCCCTCGGCCTGGTCACCGGCTCCTGGCCCCTGTTCGGCGCCGCCGGCTTCCAGACATTCATCCGCTACATGGAGATCGTCGCGCTCTACAGCCTGTTCATGACGGTGACTTCGTCGGACCAGCCCGGCACCGACTTCACCATCCTGGCCTGCGCCCAGATGGTGGTCTATCTCGTGGGCTCGCTGATCTCGGGCAAGCTCGCTGACCTCATGGGCTATGGCGCGCTCTTCGGCCTGGCCACCGCCCTCTCGGCCATCGCCGTTCTCGCCACCATCCGGCTGCTGGCGAACGTGGCTCGCCCTCAGGGAGCCACGCCATGATCCCGGGAAGCATCATCCCGGAACACCTCATCCTGGGCGCGGTCATCCAGGCGCAGCAAGGCGAGGCAGGTTATCACCGCGATGCCGACGGCCACGGCGAAGGGCAGTTCCGGCGACACGGCGAAGGCCGCGCCGCCGCAGAGTGCGCCCAACCCCTGTCCGGCAGCGTGGGTACTGGCGAGCCAGCCGGCGGCTCCCGCCTGGCGATGCGCCGTAACACGCTGGCTAAGGCAGGCGGTATAAGCGGGCGTCGCCACCGCCAGCCCGATGCCGGCCCACACCGCGCCGACCGGCACCAGCCAGGGGAGCGGCGCCAGGATGATGGCCAGGCACCCCAGTGCGAAGCCCGCAACGCCCCAGCGCATGTTGCGCCCCAGTTGGAAGGCAAGGCGCGGCACGAGCAGGATCTGCGTCGCGATCATGGCGACCGCAACCGCGGCATAGGTGGCACCTCCCAGGCCCGCAGCGGCAACGGCATCGAGGCCGAAGCGATGCTGCAGGAAAAGGCCGAGGACGAGCTGGATCTGGCCGAAGCCGAAGGTCAGCGCAAAACCGACGGCGAGCAGCGGCAGGATGCGCCGGATGTTGGCGCGCCTGCTCGAGGTTTCATTCTTCTTCCCGGTCGTGGGAGAGACCGGCAGGTTTGGCGCCCACAGCAGCAGCAGCGGGCTGGCGACCATCATGACGACAGGCACTATGACGCCGGCTCCTGCGCCCAGCGTCACCAGGGAACCGGCGATGCGGCCGACATTCAGGCCCGCGCTGAGATTGGCAAGCGCGGCCGGCCGGCGCTCGGCAGCGCTGCGCTGCACGATGGCGGCCTGGGCGTGTGGCATCACCCCGGCAGCACCGACACTGTAGAGCAGGCGCGAGACCAGGAGCAGCGCGAGCGCGGCTGCGGGCACACCGACAAAGAGCGCACCCGCGAACAGGCCCTGGCCTGCAACCATCAGGCAGGTGAGCCCGGCGAAGAACGGCCTGATCCGCCACGCCGCGCCATGATGCCCCCAGAGCGGGGCCGCCACCAGGAAAACCGCCGCGCCCAGGAAGGCAACGGCGCCGATCTGTGGCGACGCCAGGCCCGTCCTTTCCGCGACGATCGGTACCAGCGCCAGCAGGGCCGACTGGCCGAAGCCCGACGAGGCGGCGATCAACGACAGGCGAAGGCTGTCCGCACGCGAAACAGAGGGGGCGGCATCGGCGGCCATGCTTTTCTCCAAACAATTTCCTTGATCCAACTAGAAACAAACTCTAGGTAATTCAATAGTAATTTTAGAAAACTCGTAGAAATATTATAAATTGTACAAGTAGTGATTTATATAACTGCTTTACAATTTGGAGTTCTGCTGAAGAGGAACACCATGAACGCCATCGACCTGATCAGACGTTCGATCGATACCGCCCATGACGTCTCCACGCGCGCCTTCCTGAACAGCCTGATGCGCGAATGGCAGGGCTGGACTGTGGAAGATGAAGAGAGCAGCGCCGGGGGCGGTCGCCTTCTTGCCCGCTTTCCCCTGCCGCGCCGGGGCGGCCACGTCGCCATCGAGATGACGCATCGATCGCGGGCGGCCTATCACGGCTTCCGTCCGCCCTTCCTGGAATTCTCAGGGACGGCGCCGCCGCGCCCGATCAGCTTCCAGGAGTTCGTCTTCCTCCTCGCCAGTGAACCGGACATCGTCGGCAGCGGCGACAAGGACAGGAGCCTGACCTTCCTGTCGCGAGTGCTCGACAGCATCCGGAACATCGAGGATGTGGCAGCGAGCGTCCCTTCCCCCGATGCCTATTTCGCGCAGCGCGACCCCAGCTTCGCCGAGGCGGAGGGCTCGCTGCGCTTCGGCCATGCCGTGCATCCGACCCCGCGCAGCCGGGACCAGTTCACCTTGGAGGATTCCAGGCGCTTCGCCCCCGAATACCGGCGCGGATTCACCTTGCGCTGGTGGGCCGCCGATTCCGCTCTGGTGCGCCAGGACAGTTCGCGCTCCCAGACCGCGGCCGAGCTTTGCCAGAGCCTGGCCGCCGGCGACCCCGCGATGGATCCCGAAATCGTGCAGGCCGCGAAGGGCCGCGTTCTTCTGCCGATGCATCCCTGGCAGGCGGCCCAGTTGGCGCTCGACCCGGCCATTGACGGGTTGTTCCGCCGGGGCCTGTTGAAGGATCTCGGCCATGCCGGCTCGCTTTGGCAGGCGACCTCCTCGCTGCGCGCCATCCATGCCTCCCATGCCGACTGGATGCTGAAATTCTCGCTGAGCCTGCGCCTCACCAATTCGCGCCGGGTGATCGAAACCCGCGAATGCGAGCGGGGCATCGAGATCGACCGCCTTCTGGCTGGCGAAGTCGGCCAAGCCATCGCCCGGCGTTTCCCGAGCTTCAAGGTGATGGGCGAACCCGCCTATCTGCTGCTGCGGGATGCCGGTGGCCAGGCGCTGCCACAGACCACGGTGATCTTGCGCGAAAACCCCTTCAAGGGGGCAGGCCAGCCACCGGCCGCCGTGCTGGCTGCTCTTTGCGAGATCTATCCCGACGGGCATGACAGCGCCCTTGCCGCTATCATCCGGCGCATTGCCGGGCAGGAACCGGCCGATCCCGCCGCGGTGGCGCGCCGCTGGTTCCGCCAGTTCCTCGACAAGGTCGTCGCGCCCTTCCTGCTGATCCAAGCCGATATCGGTCTGCTCTTCGGCGCGCACCAACAGAACATCGTGGTGGAACTTGCCGAAGGTTGGCCGGTGGCCGTGCATTTCCGTGACTGCCAGGGCACCGGATATATCCGCGAATTCCTGCCCGAGCTCGCCAGGAAGGCTCCCGGCAGTCCGATGAAGGCAGGCCATGTCTTCAACTCGGACGAAGCGGCCCAGCTCGTGGGCTATTACCTCCTCGTCAATTCGGTCTTCGCGGTGATCGGGGCGCTCGGCACCTCGCGTCTCATCGCCGAGGACGTCCTGATCGGCGATCTGCGCGCCTTCCTCCAGGAACTCGCCGCCCTCCCGCTCGCCGACAAGACCTGCCTCACCTACCTCCTCACCGCGCCGACGCTCGGCAGCAAAGGAAACTTCATGATCTGCTTCCGCAACATCAATGAAAACACCGAGGTGACCGATCCTCTCGCCGGCTATGTGCCCTTACGCAACCCCATTGCGGAGGTCGCAGCATGACCCTGCAGATGAAGATCGATCCCACCGACATTGCCGCTTCCCCGGCACCGAGCCGGCACTGGCCCCTCGGCCTCGACGGCGAGGCTATTATCGAGAGCCGCTTGCAGCCAGACGGTACCCTGGCGCTGGTTGCCCAGGCCGGCCCGGCGACGATCGGGCGGGCCGGGTTGCGCGCGCCCGAAGGGGGCGGGCCAGGCATCCTTGCCATCCACCAACCCGATGCCACTTATCCCGGCGATGTCCATGTCATCGCCATCCTGGTAGAGGCGGCCTTTCAGGCCTTCCCCGCCATGGCCGCCCTGCATCTGCCCGACGTCGCCTTCAAGCCGGGGTTGCTTGCCCTTGCCGCGCAGACGGTGACGGACGAGGCCGCCGGCGCAAGTGCCGTGCGCATCGCCCGCGAGCATTTCTACCAATTGCCCCTGCTCTGGCATCGTCCGGAGGGACTGCGCGCCTTTCCCGAGATCCGCTCTGCCATCGGCCCGCAGGACCGCCTGCCGCCCTTGCGGCCACCGCAGCCGACCGGCACCTTCTACCGGCGCTGGATTCCGGAGCTGGGAAGCACGCTGTCGATACGGGCCATCGACCGACGCCGCGATCTCAAGCTTTTTCATGGCTGGATGAACCAGCCGCGCGTCGCCTTCTTCTGGGAGCTGGCCCAAAGCGAGGCCGAGCTCGATCGCTATCTCGCCGAGCAGGAAGCCGATCCGCATATCTTCGGCGCGGTCGGCAGCCTGGGCGACGAGCCCTCCGGCTATTTTGAATTCTACTGGGCCAAGGAAGACCGGCTCGGCCCCTTCTACGACGCGGAGGATTACGATCGCGGCTGGCACGGCCTGATCGGCAATTCCCGCCACCTCGGCCGCGCCAAGACCGGCACCTGGTTCCGCTCGGTGACCCATAGCCTGTTCCTCGACGAGCCGCGCACGCGCCGGGTGGTCGGCGAGCCGCGCGCCTCGCACCAGAAGATGCTGAGCTATTGCGCCCAGACCGCCTATGACAAGGTGAAGGAATTCGACTTCCCGCATAAGCGAGCGGCGCTGGTGTGCTGCCAGCGCGAGCGCTTCTTCCGGGAGGTGGCGCTATGACCCAGGGCACTACACACCTTGGCCCCTTGCCCGACGGCAGCCCGATCGATGCCGGGCTCTGGCTGGCACTGAACCGGGCCGTCATCGCCAAGGCGATCAGCGAACTCGCCTTCGAGGAAGGCCTCGCACCCGAGCCAACCAATGCCGAGGCCACCCAGTGGATCCTGCGGCTGGGCGGTGGGGTCGCCTACCGCTTCAAGGCTGTGCGCCGCATCTGGGGCAACCTATCGATCGATACAGCCAGCCTGATGCGGCAGGACGGCGCCGCCCTGTGCCCCGCCGACGATGCCGCCGGCTTCATGCTCGATGCCCGCGAAACCCTGGACATCGAGCCGGACACGCTGTGCATCTACGCCAAGGAGCTCTTCAGCACCTTGCTGGCGGATGCCCGGATCGCGACCATGGCCGGCTCCGGCGAGAGCGAACACCTGCTCACCCTGCCGGATGACCAGATCCAGGCCTATCTCGACGGCCATCCCAAGGCGCCGGCCAGCAAGGGCCGGATCGGTTGGGGCCTGGAGGACTTCGCCCGTTACGCGCCCGAGTTCCAGCCGACCTTCCAGCTGTTCTGGCTGGCCGCGGATCGCAGCCGCTGCCGCCTTAGCCTGGCCGGGGACATCGACGAAGAGGCGCTGCTCGCTGCCTCCCTTGGCGAGGAGGAGCGCGAGAGGCTGCTGGCCGCCTGCAAGGCAGCGGGCCTCGATCCGACCCGTTTCATGCTCCTGCCCGTGCATCCCTGGCAGTGGGACAACATGATCTTGGCGCAATTCGCCGGCGAAATGGCGGCCGGACGTATCGTGCCGCTCGGGCTCTTCGGCGATGCCTATCGTCCCCTGCAGTCCCTGCGCACCCTCGCCAATGCGGCCTCGCCAGCCAAGCTCCACCTCAAGCTCTCCCTTACCATCCTCAACACCTCGGCCTGGCGCGGCGTGCCCGGCAAATACATGACGATCGGGCCGGCCTTCTCGAACTGGCTCGCCGACAAGACCAGGCAGGATCCCGAGCTTGCCAACGCGCTGGTGCTGCGCGAATGCGCGGGCGCCTTCTATCCTCACCCCCTCTACGAACGCATCGCCGACGCTCCCTACCAGTTCCGCGAAATGCTGGGTGTGATCTGGCGCGAGAGCCCGGAAGCAGGCCTCGCCGCCGGCCGGCGCCCGCTGATGCTCGGCGCCCTCATCAAGAGCGACTTTGCCGGCGTGCCGCTCGCGGCTGCCCTGATCGCGGCATCGGGCCTGTCGCATGCGGAATGGCTGGCGCGCCTGTTCGATGCCGTGGTCCTGCCGCTCTACCACTTCCTCTGCCGCTATGGCGTGGGCTTCATCGCCCATGGCCAGAACATCACCTTGCTGCTCGAAGGTAGCGTGCCCTGCGGTGTCGCATTGAAGGACCTGCAAGGCGACGTCGACCTCGTCGACCAGGCCTTCGCGGAGGCCGCCGACCTCGAGCCCGCCATCCGCGACACCCTGCTGAAGCGGCCGGCGGCGCATCTCCTGCAGCACCTGCAGACCGGTCATTTCGCCAGCGTGCTGCGTTTCCTTTCCGATACGCTCGCAAGCCACGATCGTTTCCCGGAAATCGAGTTCTACGGCGTGCTGGCGCGGCGCCTGCGCCTCTATCAGGCGCGCCATCCCGATCTGGCGGACCGCTTCGAGCTGTTCGATCTCTTCACGCCGAAGGTGCCGCGCATCTGCATCAACCGCGTCCGGCTCGCCATCGGTTATGGCGACGCCAACCGCCGCCCGGTACCCAGCCTGGGCAGCGAACTCGACAACCCCCTTCACCTCGCCGAACGCGAATCCCGCTCCCTCCGGGACCGCAGTTTCGCCGACAAATCCGCAGGAGTTCAGGCATGACACAGCGCAATCCGCTCGACCTCGCCGGTATCGGAATCGGCCCGTTCAACCTCAGCCTGGCCGCACAGCTCGATGCCATCGACAGCGTCGAAGCCGCCTTCTTCGAGAAGCGCGAGCGCTTCAACTGGCATCCGGGCATGATGCTGCCCGACGTGACGCTGCAGACCTCGTTCCTGAAGGATCTGGTCACGGCCACCAATCCGACCAGTCCGTGGAGCTTCATTGCCTATCTTGTCGCGCATCGGCGCTTCTATGACTTCATCAATGCCGAATTCGCCGACGTTCCGCGCCAGGAATTCGCCAATTACCTGGCCTGGGTCGCCAAGGGCCTGGACAGCCTGCGCTTTGGCGAAGACGTCCAGGGCCTCGATTTCGATGGCCGCCACTTCATCCTGCAGACGGGCAACGGCACGGTCGAAGCCCGCAATGTCGCACTCGGCATCGGCCTGCAGCCCTACCAGCCCGACTTCGTACGCAAGCTGACCGGCCAGAACCATTTCCACTCCTCGCGCGCCGCCTTCGAACTCGCCCGTGCCGCGGGCAAGCGCGTGGCGGTGATCGGCGGTGGCCAGAGCGGCGCGGAGATCCTGCTTCATCTGCTCGGAGCGGGCGAAGCCGCCGCGGCCTCGGTCGACTGGATCAGCCTGCGCCCAAACTTCCAGCCGCTCGATGCCACGCCCTTCACCAACGAATTGTTCACGCCGCATTATGTGCGCAACTTCCACAACCTCGCCGAGGGGCGGCGCCTGTCCACCGTGGAGCGCGAGAAACTGGCGGGCGACGGCGTTTCGGCCTCCACGCTGTCGCAGATCTACCAACGCCTCTACACGTTGCGCCATATCGAGCGCGGCGGCCCCCAGGCCCGCCTGATGCCGCATCGCGAAGTGCTGGATGTCGAGCAGAACGCCGGCGGCTTCCGGCTGGTGATGCGCAATGGCTTCGACGGCGGCATCGAATTCAGCCAGGCCGACGTGATCGTGCTGGCCACGGGCTATAGCTATCGCCTGCCCGACTGCCTCGCGCCGATCCAGGACCGCATCGCGATCGACGGAACGGGCCGGCTGCGGCTGGATGCCGACTTCTCCGTGAAATGGGACGGCCCGGCCGACAACCGCATCTTCGCGTTGAATGCCGGGCTGATCAGCCATGGCATCGCCGAACCCCAGCTCAGCTTGATGGCGTGGCGCAGCGCGGTAATCGCCAATGCTCTGCTTGGCCAACCCTTTTTCGACGTCGAGCCGCCGGCCTCGCCGCTGGCCTGGTCAACGGGCGGCGACCAGGCGGAGATGGCCGACGCGGAGGTCAAATATTTGCGCCATCCGTCCCATCGCAGTTGCTGACGATGAGAAGTATGGCGGCGGCAGCCTGGCAGACCCGGGGCGACGGCGCCTCAGGCCGACATCGCCTGCGGTACGGCCAGGGACGGCGTCGCTTCAAGCAAGGCGCGCGTATAGGCGTGCTGCGGCCGGTCGAAGATCTCGGCGACGCTGCCCTGCTCGACGATCCGGCCGTCCTTCATCACCACGATGCGGTCGGCGACCTGCGAGACCGCCGCCATGTCGTGCGAGATGAAGAGGCAGGCAAAGCCGTGCTTGTCCTGCAGGCGCCGAAACAGCTCGAGCACCTGTTTCTGGATGGTCATGTCAAGCGCCGACACCGGCTCATCGGCGACCACGAAGGCAGGGTTGCGCACCATCGCCCGGGCAATGGCGACGCGCTGGCGCTGGCCGCCCGACAGGGCATGGGGAAGGCGCTGGGCGAAACCGGCGAGTCCCACCTCGGCGAGGATGGCGTCCACCCGCTCGCGCCGCTCCGCCCGGCTGAGCCTGGGTCCATGGGCCAGGGGTTCGGCGACGATATCGCCGATGCGCTGGCGCGGATCGAGCGAGGAATAGGGATCCTGGAAGACGAGCTGGCAATTGAGGCGGAAATCGCGCTGGCGCGCCCGCTCGGCCCCGGCCATCGGCTCGCCACGAAAGGCAACCTCGCCGCCGGCCAAAGGCAGTAGGCCGATCATCGCCCGCCCCAGCGTGGTCTTGCCGGAACCGGAGCCGCCGACCACCGCTACCGCTTCGCCGGGGCGCACGGCCAGAGACACGCCGTCGACGGCCAGTTTGGGAGGGGTCGACGAGAACATCCCGCCAGAGCCCGGAAAACGCACGCTGACCTCGCGCGCATCGATCAGGGCGGGCGCGTCGGGAACCGGCGCGCGGTTGTCCTCGCGCCTGGGCAAGGCATCGAGCAGGGCTCGCGTATAGGCCTGACGCGGACGGGTCAGCACCTCGGCCACGCCGCCCCGTTCGACCAGCTGTCCGCGCTGCAGCACCACGACCTTATCGGCATATTGCGCCACCAGGCCGAGATTGTGGGTGATCAGCAGCACCGCCGTACCCTCGGTCTGGGTGAGTTCCACCATCAGCCGGAGCACTTCGCGCTGCGACAGCGTGTCGAGCGCCGTGGTCGGTTCGTCGGCAATCAGCAATTTCGGCTTCAACAGCATCACCGAGGCCAGCATGATACGCTGGCGCATGCCGCCGGAAAACTGGTGCGGATAGGCGGTCAGGCAGCCTTTGGGATCCTTGATCTGCACCCGCGCCAGCATCTCGCAGGCCAGACGATCGGCCTCGGCCGCCGCGACCTTGCGATGCAGCATCAGGCCTTCGGCAAGCTGGGCTCCGATGGTCATGGCCGGATTGAGCGAGACCATCGGCTCCTGGAAGATCATGCCGATCGAGCCGCCGCGCAACCGGCGCATCGCCTCCGCGCTCAAGCCATCGACATCCCGTCCTTCGAACAGGACCTCGCCAGCGATGCGACGCACCTGCGGGGGTATCAGCCGCAAGGCGGAGCGCGCCGCCATGGTCTTGCCGCTGCCGGATTCGCCGACCAGCGCCACGATTTCTCCAGCCCCGACATCGAAGCCGACGTCGTTGAGGATGCGCAGGCCGCCGGGCCCCTCCATGGTGAGGCCGCGCACACTGAGCAGCGGGTTTGCGATCGTCTCGTTCATCGCTGTCCCTCCATGCGCGGATCGAAGCGGTCGCGGATGGCATCGCCCATCAGATTGATGCCGAGCAGCGTGAAAGCGAGGCACAGGCCGGGCGCGATGCCGAGCCAGGCCGCCCGCTCGATATAGGGCCGGGCCGCCGCCAGCATGTTGCCCCAGCTCGCCATCTCCGGCGGCGCTCCGAGGCCGAGGAAGCTGAGGGAGCTTTCGGACAGGATCACCCAGCCCAGCATCGAGGTCGCCAGCACGATGATCGGCGCCAGGCAGTTGGGCAGCACATGCTTGACCATTGTCTTCCATTCGGAATTGCCGATCACGCGCGAGGCCTCGATGTATTCGCGCTCGCGCACCGACATCACCGTGCCGCGCACTACCCTCAGCACGGAGGGTGTATAGGCGAGGCCGAGAGCCAGCACGATCGCCCCGACGCTGTGGTCGCGCCCGACGATGACGATGACGCCGAGCGCCAGCAGCAGGCCGGGAAAGGCCAGCAGGGCGTCGCTGACGACCATCAGGATACGGTCGGCCGTTCCCTTGAGATAGCCGGCGAGGAGACCGAGCGTGGTACCGACCACCACGGCAAAGCCGACGGACAGGCAGGCGATGCCCAGGCTGATCGCCGCCCCGGCCATCACGCCGGAGAGGACGTCGTGGCCATATTTGTCGGTACCGAGCCAATGCGCGGCCGAGGGTGGCTTGAGCAGCGCGGCGAAATGCACCTTCATCGGCGGATAGGGCGTCCAGACCAGCGACAGCAATGCCATCGCCACCACGACGCCGACGAAGACGCTGCCCAGCGCAGCATTGAAGCGAAAACGGGGGATGCGAAAGAAGCTCATGTCGCCGAGACCCTCGGATCGAACAGCGGGTAGCACAGATCCACCACCAGGTTGACCAGCACATAGATCAGCGCTGTCATCAGCAGGCAGCCCTGGATGACGGGGTAGTCGCGCGAGAAGATCGAATCCACCATGAGCCGCCCGAGCCCCGGCAAGGTGAACACCGTCTCGAGCACGGCAATGCCGCCGAGCAGATTGCCGAGTGTGAGGCCGATCACGGTCCAGGTCGGCGCGAAGGCATTGGGCAGGACATGCCGCAGCAGCACCCGGCTTTCCTTCAGTCCCTTCGCCCGGGCATGCATGACATATTCGAGCCTGAGCACCTCGATGGCGCTGGCGCGCGACATCCGGGTCAGCACGCCCGTCTCGATCAGCGCCAGCGTGGCGATCGGCAGGATCACATAGAGCAGGGCCTGGCCGGCATCCTGCGAGAAGGGCACATAGCCTACCACCGGCAGCCAGTGCAGCTTGGCGCCGAAGACGAGCAGGAAGATCATGCCCAGCCAGAAGCTCGGGATCGACAAGAGCAGCGTGGCGCTGGAGACGATGACGAGATCGGCCACCCGATTCTGCTTCCAGGCCGCCAGCAATCCACCCGGCACCGCCAGCAGGGCGGCCAGGAAGACGGCGGCCAGCACGATGATGGCCGAGACCTTGAAGCGATCGACGATCAAGGGCAGCACGGCCTGGCCATTGGTGATGGACTGCCCGAGATCGCCCTGCAGCATGTGCCGGAGCCAGTACCAGAACTGCACGACGATCGGCTTGTCGAGCCCCATGGCGATACGCAGCGCCTCAAGCTGGGCCTCGCTGGCATTGTCGCCGAGCGCGACCTGGGCCGGATCGCCCGGGATCAGCCGGACGAGCACGAAAACCATGACGGCGACGAGCAGGAGCGTCGGGATCGCCCACAGGATCCGGCGTGCGACATAGAGAGCCAGTGCTTTCATTGCTGAGCTACCTCGCCAAGCGGGGGTGTCGGAGGAGATGCTATTTCAGCGTCACGCCCCATCCCCTGGGCTGGCTGAGAGACCAGACCTCGAAGCCCTCGACATTGGCGCGTGTCGCGCCCTTGGCCGCGGGGTTGTAGACCGCGATCATCGGCACGTCGGTGCGGAACATGTTCTCCATCTGGTCGATCAGCGCCTGCCTCCGGGCCTTGTCGGCGATCTGCGTGCTCTGCTTGAGCAAAGCGAGCGCGGCAGGATTGTCCCAGACCTTGCGCGGCGCCTTGGCCTTGTCGCCGCTGACCATATCGAAGGACAGGGACGGATCGAGCCGGGCCGAATAGGAGAAGGCCGCGGCCTCGTAGTCCCCCTTGGTGTAGTGGTCGAGCAGGGTCGCCCAATCGAGCACTTCGAGCTCGATCTTGATGTCGGCTTCCTCGGCCATCGCCTGCACCAGCACGGCCATGTCATAGAGATATTGATAGTGCTTGGAGGTCAGCATCCGGATCGGCTGGCCCTTGTAGCCTGCCTCGGCCAGCAATTTCCGGGCGGCGTCGAGGTCGCGCTCCGGCATCTTCGCCTCGGGCTCGCCGTAATAGGCCGAGCTGACCGGGATGAGCGACCGGTTCGGCTTGCCCTCGCCTTCGGTGACCGCCTGGACGAGTTGCGGCACGTCGAGCGACAAAGCGAGCGCCTGCCGGATGCGCGGATCCGACAGCAGCGGGTCCTTGGTCTGGAACAGGATGGCATTGAGCTCCATGGTGGGCTTGCTTTGCACCTTCACATCCGCGTTCGCGCGCAGCTCGGCCATGTCGGAGACGGCGATGTCGGGAATGACGTCGATGCCGCCCGAGAGCAGGGCGGCCTTGGCCGCGGAGGGATCGGGAATGATCATGAAGCGCACGCCGGCGACCTTGGGCGTCTTGTTGCCGGCATAGCCATCGGGCTTGCCGGGCAAGGCTGCATAGGCATCGTTCCGGGAAAGGTCGATATATTGACCGGGCACCCAGGCCCCGAACTTGAACGGTCCGGTGCCGACAGGCTTGATCCACTTGCCGTCCGCACCGACGGAGCTACGCGCATAGATGCCGGTGCCGCCGCAATCGACCCGCGCCAGCGTGGTCAGGAACAGGGCCGAGGGTTCGGCCAAAGTGAAGCGCACGGTGAACGGATCGGGCGCTTCGACGCCAGTGACCTTCATGCGCCCGCTGCCGTCGAATTCCGGCAGGCAGCGCCAATTGTTCTGCGGCGCCATGTAGCGCTGCCAGTCGAACAGCACATCCGCAGCGGTCAGCGGCGTACCGTCATGAAAGGTGATGCCCTTGCGCAGCTTGAAGGTGTAACTGCGCCCATCCGCCGACGTCTCCACGCTCTCCGCCAGCATCGGCCCCACCGTGGCATCCTCGCGGAAGGCGACCAGGCCCTCCAGCACATTCATCACCACCGCGTCGGAATTGGCGTCGCGATTGATGCCGGGATCGGTCGAACGGATATCGGCATTGAGCTGGATGCGCAGCACATCCCGCGGCTGGGCCACAGCCGGCGCTACGGCCAGCAGCCCGAGGGCTGCCAATCCGCAAGTAAAGATCTGACCGCAGGCGAGGGTCCGAAAGTTCGTCATGTCAGTTCCCTATGCGATTTGTCGTCGGGATGGTGGAATGAACCGGACGGTCTGCGCCGCCTCGGCGTATCAGGCGGCATGCCGGGGCAGGACGCCGCTGCCCGGCACGTGGATGTTCATGTCGAGGCGATAGGTTTCGAAGCTGCGGTTGAGCGCCGGCAGCATCGCCACTTCCATCACGCCGAGCGCAGGCTCCATGGCGATCATGGCGACGGTCGCCGAAAGATTGGTGGAGCCCTCCCGGTGCGGCGGGCGGCAGACGGCCCAAGGCGTTTCAAAATCGTCGAACAGGGCCGCCTTGACGTGATCCATGGTGACGGCGCCGAGATGGGGCTCGATCAGCGCCCGCACCCGCAGGTCCCGATAGAGCGAGTCCGGCGTATCGGCAATGCCGCGATCGACCAGTTTGGACAAGGCGACCGGGCTCTGAAAATGGTTCGCATGCACGATCAACCCGGCTTGCGGCAGCACCTGGAAGGTCTCGTCGGGGGCGCATTCGAAGTCGATGGCAATGCCGTTGGCCTGGGCAACGATCATGTTGTTGGCCGCCGATTTCGGCGTGGCGTAGACGGCGTGCATGGCCAGGGCCAGTCGCTTCTGCTCCAGGACCTTGCGCCGGATCAGGGCCAGTGGCACGCCGAGCCGGCGATAATCGCGATCCGTTTCCAGATAATTGGCGGTGATGGAGATGCCGGCCGAATTGAAGCCGCTGCGCGCAAGCCCACCTGCCTCGGTGAAGGTAAGGATGTCCGGGCCGTCCTCGTTGCGGATCTTCAGGACGATGGCGGTTTCGGCGCATTCGGCCTTCCAGTCCCAGTTCTGGGCGTGGAGAAGGCGGCCCGAGGCGGTCGCCTGCGGCATCACGACGGCACCGGTGCAGCCATCGGCTTCGAGCGGCGCGACGATGCCGTTCTCCCGCATTTCGGCGAGCTTGAGAATTTCGGTGCGGGCATTCAGCAGCACGATGGCCGCATAGGGCAGCTCCGCGCCTTCGGCGATGCCGTGCATTTCATCGATATAGGCCGGGGCGAATTCGCGGATGGTCGGCTCGAAGCGCGAGACCAGCCCCTCCACCTCGTTCCAGGGCAGTTTGGCCGCCTCCAGCTGCGCCGAGTAATGCTCGATGCCGTGCCGGATGCGCGCGGCAGCCTGCTCGCCATATTGCCGGCCCCTTTCCCGCGGAGGACCGGCAACCTCGATCAGGGGAAGCGGCAGGACTCGCGGCTGATAGGAGACCGGGCCATCACCGTTTCGCGAACTCATTTCCACCATCTCCCACTTTGTATGTCTGTGCGATGAAGGCCAAGCCTTCATTGTCGACGCGGGACCTGATACATCAGAATTGAACAGGTTCACGCACCATGAATTGTATTTTGTGATTACATGAAACAATCTGAGCTGGATGTCAAGGAGCCGTCGACCCGCTTGCGGCAGGATCTGCTCGACCGCATCGTCCGCCTGATCCACGACGAGGCGATGCAGCCGGGCGCGCGGCTGAACGAGAACCGCCTCGCCCAGGAGCTCGGTGTCTCCCGCACACCGATCCGGGCCGCCCTCGACCAGCTCGCGGCGGGAGGCTTCGTCGGGCGCCGGCCCAACCGGGGCGTCGAGCTCATCGCCCTGCCGCCACCGCCCGCGCCGCCCCCCTCGCGCAGCACCGACCTCGACGACGAATTGCTGGTGCGCATCGCCCACGACCATGAGCGTCAGAGCCTGCCTCTCGACATTTCGGAAGCCGAGCTGATGAAGCGCTACGGCGTCAGCCGCCAGCGCGTGCGGGACGCCCTCGCCCGGCTCGAAGAGCTCGACATCGTCGAGCGCAAGGCCGGCTATGGCTGGCATTTCGCCGATCTTCTACAGGACGACGGCGCCAATCAGGAAAGCTATCGTTTCCGCATGCTGGTGGAGCCGGCCGCCATTCTCGAGCCCGGGTTCAAGCTGAGGCCGGGATGGGCTGGAGACATGCGCGAACGCCATGCCACGGCCCTGGCCACGGCCCGGGCAGGCCAGTGGAGCGCCTCGGCCAGCATCGCCTTTTTCGAAACCAACGCCGCCTTCCACGAAGGCATCGGCGCCGCATCCGGCAACCGCTATCTCGCTCATGCGGTTCGGCGCCAGTCACGGCTGCGGCGCCTGTCGAACTATGACTGGACCTATGGCAGGGACCGCGTCGAAATCTCCTGCCGCGAGCATATGGAGATCCTGGAGAGGCTGGTGGCAGGCGATTTCGAGGTCGCCGCCGCACTGATGCGCCGCCACCTCCAGAATGCAAGTCTGGTTTAGAAACATCTCGGGAACATTATGGCTTTAGTAATCACGAAAGACACAAAATACCCCTGATCGCCCTGCATTCCCCGACCGTGCTATGAGAAACGGTCCAGCCAATTCAGAGTGAACCATGCCCAATCCCGTCCGCACCATCGAACATCTGACGATCGCGATGCCCGACGGCGTCAAGCTGGCAGCGCGCCTGTGGCTGCCGGAAGGGGCCGAAGCCAGGCCCGTCCCCGCCATCCTGGAATATATCCCCTATCGCAAGCGGGACGGGACGCGTTCGCGCGACGAGGCCATGCATGGCTGGTTCGCGGCACGGGGCTACGCCGCCATCCGGGTCGACATGCGCGGGTCGGGTGACAGTGAGGGACTGCTCGACGACGAATACCTGCCGCTGGAGCAGGAGGACGCCTGCGCCGTGATCGCCTGGATCGCGCAGCAATCCTGGTGCGACGGCAAGGTCGGCATGATCGGCAAGAGCTGGGGCGGTTTCAACGCCCTTCAGGTCGCCGCGCGCAGGCCGCCGGCCCTGCAGGCGGTGATCAGCGTGTGCTCCACCGACGACCGCTATGCCGACGACGTGCATTTCATGGGCGGCGCCCTGCTGGCGGATAATCTGTGGTGGGGCTCGGCGATGATGGCCTGGCAGGCCTTGCCGCCCACGCCCTCGCTCCATGGCGAGGGCTGGCGCGAGGCCTGGGAGCAGCGCCTCGACCACCTGCCCTTCTTCCCCGCCATCTGGGCTAGCGAACAGCATCGCGGGAGCTATTGGCGGCAGGGCTCGGTCTGCGAGGATTGGTCCGCCATCGCGGTGCCGGTCTTCGCGGTCGGCGGCTGGGCGGACGCCTATTCCAACGCAATCCCGCGCCTGCTCGAGCGCCTGCCCGGCCCACGCCTCGGCCTGATCGGGCCGTGGGCCCATCATTACCCGCATCAAGGCACGCCCGGCCCCGCCATCGGCTTTCTGGAGGAAGCCCTGCGTTGGTGGGATCATTGGCTCAAGGGGCAGGACAACGGCATCATGAGCGAGCCGATGCTGCGGGCCTATATGCAGGAACGCGGCAGCTCGGATGAGGGCCGCAACGGCCGCTGGATCGGCGAGGCCTCCTGGCCCTCACGTCTGATCACCCGGCGGCCGATGTTCCTCTCGCCCGGCCAATTGTGGTGGCGGCCGGCGCCGGCCGCGGAGCTTGCCATCCGCTCGCCGCTCTGGTGCGGCGCAGGCGGCGGCGAATGGATGAGTTCCGGCCTGCCGGGCGAAGCGCCCGCCGACCAGCGCCTCGATGACGGCCTGTCCCTCGTCTTCGATTCCAAAGAGCTCGCCGACCGTACCGAGATTCTAGGCGCTCCCGAACTCGTGCTGGAAATCGCCTCCGACCGGCCGGCCGCGCAGATCTGCGTGCGGCTATGCGACGTCGCGCCCGATGGTTCTTCCGAGCGTGTCTCCTACGCCATCCTCAACCTCACCCATCGGGATGGTCACGCTGAGCCCAGGCCCCTCACGCCCGGCACTTTCGAGACGGTCCGCATCAGGCTCAACGACTGCGCCCATGCCTTCGTGGCCGGCAACCGCGTTCGCCTGTCGATTGCGACCTCGGCCTGGCCCACGGTCTGGCCCGCACGCGACCAGGCGACACTGACGGTCCGGACCGGCGAAGCCGCCCTGATCCTGCCGGTGCGTCGGCCGCGGCGCGAGGACGCCGCCCTCGCCTTCCCGCCGGTCAGCATGGCCGAGACCGGCCCGGTCCATGCGAGCCGCCCGCCTCAGGCCGAGCGAAGATTCAGCCTCGACCTCATCGAAGGCACGGCCCATCTCGTGGTCGACGGCGACGCCTTCGGCTCGGCGCCGATGCGGTTCGAGGAAATCGCCACCGATTTCGCCCATAAGCTACGCCGGGAATTCTCCATCCGCGACGGCGAACCGCACAGCGCCTGCCAGACGGTGATGCATCATTGCACGCTAACCTGCGATGGCATCGAATTCCGCATCGAGGCGGAAGCCCGCATGATCGCCAATGACGAGAATTTCGAGATCAGCGCCCGGGTCCGCGCCCTGCAGGACTGGGTCGAGATCGCCGACCGCAGCTTCCACGAGGTGATCCCCCGCCTGCTGGTGTGAGAGGCCGGAGCTCAGCGGTGCTTTCCAATTTCGTCAGGCTGACGGGTCTGTCATTCCCGGCGAGGTCGGGGGCCGGGGATGACAGACCCGCCTCTTATCGCCCGCTTCGCGCCGCCTGCTTCAGCAGGAAGGCATCGTGCCGAACGAGAAAGGCGCGCAGGCGATCGGGATAGTCGGGCTCGACCGTCGCCTGCACGCTGGGGCGTGCCGACAGGGCCTGGCGCCAGGCTTGTACACGGGGCAGCCCTGCGAAGACGGCGGTATCGGCAAGCGTGTCGAACAGGTCGAAATAGCGGAAGATCGGTGCAAAGACGGCATCGACCAGGCAGAAGGCTTCGCCGGCAAGATAAGGGCCTTTACCGAGCACATCCTCCACGCGAGCGAATTTGCCCGCGATCTTGGCACGTGCGCGCTCGTAACCTGCCTCATCGGTAGCCGTCTCCAGGCCCCAGAGATCGGCGAGAAGGGAGGAGCCGAATTCCATCCATCCCCGATGCCGGGCCCGCTCGAGCGGATCGGCAGGATGTAGCCTCGGCCCCTCCACGGTCTCCTCGACGAATTCGCAGATGACGTTGCTCTCGAACAGCACGGCCTGTGACTGTCCTGCCCGCTCGACCAGCAGCAACGGCACCTTGCCGAGCGGCGATAGGGCCGTGAACCAATCGGGCTTGGCCGAGAGATCGATGAAGCGCCGTTCGAACGGCGCTGCCTTCTCCATCAGCGCGATGGCCGCGCGCTGCACATAGGGGCAGAGATGGTGGCTGACGAGCGTCAGCCTGGCGGACCGGAACTGCGTGCTCATGCCGCCACCTTCATGCCTTCCGCCTGCATTGCGGCCTGCACGGCAGGACGCGCGCCGACGCGTGCCATGAAGGCGCGGATCACCGGGAAAGGCGCAAGGTCGACCTTGGTGTAGGGCGACCAGCCAACGATGGTGAAGAGATAGGCATCGGCAGCGGTGAAGGTCTCGCCCAAGAGGAAGGGGCCGCCCTCGGCCAGATGACGCTCGACGGTGGCGAGGCGCTCGGCGATCTTGATACGGGCGACATCCTGGGCCTGCGTGCCATATTCGGGATGGAACAGCCAGGGGCTGTACATCTTGTGCAGTTCCGAGGCGATGAAGTTGAGCCAGGATTGCAGGCGAGCCCTCTCGACCGTGCCGGCGGCCGGCGCCAGGCCGCTTTCGGGCTTGAGATCGGCGAGATATTGGCTGATCGCAGCGCCTTCGGTCAGCACCGAGCCGTCGTCGAGACGCAGCGCCGGCACGTAATGGTTGGGATTGACAGTGGTGTAGTCGACACCCTGTTCGGTGATGTGCGGGGTCTTGCGCAGGTCGACGCGTTCGAGCTCAAGCCCGATGCCGGCCTCCTTCGCCACGATATGGGGCGAGAGCGAGCAGGTGCCGGTGGCATAATAGAGTTTCATGTCCCATTCCTTTCAGCTTGAAGCGGCCGCCCCACCGGCATCGGGCGGGACCTGCGGCCTGTTCGACGCAAAGGTTAGGGCAATGCACACACGCATGGCCAATTGGGATTGCACCAGCAGTGCTTGCGTGACTGCAAGCCGTTGCAATGCTATGTGGAAGCCCAATTCTATGTGGAAACCCAATTCTATGTGGAAACCCAATTCTATGTGGAAACCATGGACGACTGGAACGAATTGCGCCTGGTGCTGGCAATCCAGCGCGCCGGTAGCCTCACCGCAGCGGCCAAAGCCCTGGCGATCGATCACTCCACGGCCTTCCGGCGCCTCAACGCCCTGGAAGCCCGCCTGGACCTGCGCCTGTTCGAGCGCCTTCCCGGTGGCGTCTACCAGACGACGGCGGCCGGCGAGCGCATGGCCGTCGCCGCCGAGCGCATGGAGGACGAGGCGCTGGCCTTAGACCGTGACATCACCGGCCGCGACCATCGCCTCTCGGGCCGGCTGCGCGTCACCTCCTCGGAGACCTTGGCCTATAGCCGGCTGACGCAGCACCTCGCTGCCTTCCGTCGCATCCATCCAGGCATCGTGGTCGAGCTTGCCATCGACAATCGCGTGCTCAGCCTGTCGCGGCGCGAGGCCGATATCGCCTTCCGCCCGGTGCGACCACGGGAAGGAGATCTGTGGGGCAGGAAGCTCGCCGGCATGGCCTGGACCTTCTACGGCTCACCAACCCTCGTGGAGGCGAATGGCGGGCCGGCCGCATCCGCCAAGGACCTCGCCGGCCAGACCTTTGTGGGCTGGCAGGAAGGGACGGCAGGCATTCGGGCTGCCGATTGGCTGGTGCAACACCTGCCAGCCGACGCCACCGCCTATCGCTCGAACAGCCTGGTCAACCAGGCGGTGGCGGCCAAGGCCGGCCTCGGCTTTGCCCTGCTGCCCTGCTATCTCGGCGACAGCGATTCCGGCCTCGCCCGCGCCCTCGCCGAACCGATGCCGGAACTGATGGGCGAATTGTGGATCGTCACCCATGGCGATCTCAAGAACACTGCCCGCATCCGCGCCTTCTTCGATCTGGTCGGCACCGGCCTGGCTGCGGAGAAGCGGCTGTTCGAGGGCAATGGCCTCCCGAAGACGATAGATGCAGACAAGATTTGAAGGTGAAAGCGTGCGCGCAATCCTGTGCTGAACGAACCCGGGTCGCAACTGGTTTTACCTTGGGTCTCAGCGTCTCGCGGGGAAACGCGATCGGTAGGGTCTAGTACCAAAAAATAATATATACTGGTATCGATTTGGAGATATAGACAGGGCCCGCAATATCTCGGTCTCCTTGGGAGATCACTTCGCGACCTTTATCGACGAACAGGTCGACACTGGACGTTACGGATCAGCGAGTGATGTCGTACGTGCAGGCCTTCGCCTGCTTGAGAAGCAGGAAGTGCGATTTAAAGCACTGCGCAATGCCCTGATCGCCGGTGAGGAGTCCGGGCCTCCCAAACCATTCGACGGTGAAGCCTTCCTCAAACGGTTGCATGATAAGCATGCCGGATAAAATCAGCCACTACCGTCTCACGCAACAGGCCGAAAGCGATCTCGCGGAAATCTGGCTCTATACGCTCCGAACATGGTCGCGCGAGCAAGCCGAATAGCTATTTTCGTACACTTTTGGCAGCCTTCGAAGGGCTCGCCGCTGGGGCAAAAACCGGCCGCCCGGTCGAGATCCGGGAAGGCTATCTCAAATATAATTTCGGCTCACATATCGTATTCTATCGCCGCATGGAGCAAACCATCGACATTATCCGCATATTGCATCAGCGCATGGATATCGGCCCGCATTTCTAGAGCAAAACGCTCTAGAAAAATCTCGACACTCAACCCAGATCACCCCACCCCATTCCGCTGCAAACGCAGGCGGAAGCAGGCACCGGGACCCTCATCGACATAGTCGATGCTGGCACCGCTGTTGGCGAGCAGGGAGCGGGCGATCGGCAGCCCGAGACCGGTGCCGCCATTGGCGCGCTTGGTGGTGAAGAAGGGTTCGAACAATCGGGTTCGATCGTGGGGGGAAATGCCCGGGCCGTCGTCGGCGACCCGAAGATCGAGATGACCGTCCCCGACCGTCGCCGCCGAGATCGTCACCCTCGATGCCCCGGCCTGGCGGCTGTTCTCGACAAGCGTCGTCAATACCGCTTCCAGAACGTCGGCCGGGACACGCACGGTGGGCAAGCCAGCATCGAGATCGACTTCGACCTTGAAGTCGTCGTCGGAGCCGGCATCGGCGATGCGGCGCACGGGATCGGCCAGAGGCGTGGATACGGCCTCGCTTTCGTCCGCCATGTCGGCGCGGGCGAGTTCGAGCAGGCGGACCACGAGGCGCGACAGGCGCTCGGCGTCGCCCTCGGCATTGGCGATGAAGCGCCGGCGCTCCTCGACGCTCATGGTATCGCCGTGCTCGTCGAGAAGCTCGAGCACCCCGCGAATGCCGGTGAGCGGCGTCTTGAATTCGTGGCTCATCGCAGCAGCGAAATCGCGCAGATAGCGCGAGCGCAGATCGATGGCCACGGCCATGCGCCGGAAATTGTCGAAAAGCGCCCGGATCTCGATCGTGGCAGTTGCCGGGGTCGGCGGCACCTCGGCGCCGCCACGGCCGAGATGACGGCCGACCTCGGCGCTCGCCTGCGTCAACTGTTCGATCGGCTTGGCGATGGCCCTGGACAACAGGCCGGCCAAACCGATGATCACCGCGAGGATGATGCCGAAGCCGAGCGCAATCTTGCCGAGATCGTCGTAGATGCCGCGGAACAGAGCGCGGGGTGAGCGCGACAGCAAGAGGACGCCGACGGTGCGATCGCCCAGCTTGATCGGCCGGGCATAGTGCACGCGAATGGCCGAAGCGCGGCTGAAGACTTCGAAAGCGTAGCGCGGCGCATAATCCCCGCGCCGGCGCAGAACCGATTGCGAGCGCCCATTGATGGCCGACTGGACTTCCGGCAGGAAGGCGTAGCTCTGGCCCTGAAGCGGCCCGTCCGACAGCACCGTGCCCCTGGCGTCGAGGATCAGCGCGCTCGCCAGCGTGGTACGCCGGCTCTGCTCGATCAGCGGCGCTATCGCTCCGGCCGCCACCAGCGCCTCCGCATCCGGCGGCTGCGACGAGGCGATGGGCAGGGGACGCTGGGACAGGATCGGCATGGTATTGAGATCGATCGTCAGCGCCTCCGGCGTGAAATAGGGCTCCGCCGTCGCATCGTCCCGCCGATAGGATTCGTTCGGATCATTGTCCGTCGGAGGCGGCACCGGCGGCGGCTTCGGGCCGGGCCAGGCGAGATCGAAGGCGGCGTCGTAGACGGCAGCCTGGGCGATCAACTCCGCCTCGGTCTGGCGCACCAGGACGTTTTCGTAGACCCGCAGGAAGATGGCACCGAGGCCCGGCATCAAGGCGGTGAACAACAGCACGCCGATCAGGATCGAGCGCAGGCGCAGCGCCGGCCAGCGCGCCTTGACGGCGTCCTTCAGCCGGGTGAGCAGGATCACGCCGCCTTGCCCGCGCAGGAGCCTATGCGATAGCCGATGCCTGCCCGGGTCTCGATCACGTCCTCGGCACCCACGACCGAAAACTTCTGGCGGATATGGCGGATATGGCTGTCGATCGTGCGGTCAGTGATGGCAAAGCCCGGCCCGTGCAGGCGGTCGATGATCTCGTCGCGGGAAAAGACCTTTGACGGCGTCGCCGCCAGGATCTGCAGGAGCTGGAACTCCTTGGCAGTGAGGCCCACCGATGCTCCGTCCCATTGGGTCTGCCAGCCTTCGGGATCGAGGTTGAGCAGGCCGCGCGCCAGCACCGACGCCGGCGCCGCCTGGACCGGCTTGGCGCCGACCCGCTTGAGGATGGCCCCGACACGCGCCACCACTTCGCGGGGCGAGAAGGGCTTCACCACATAGTCGTCGGCGCCCATTTCGAGGCCGAGCACCCGGTCGATCTCATCGTCCCGGGAGGATAGGAACAGCACCGGCAGCTCGCTTTGCGCCCGGAGCCGGCGGCAGACTTCGAGCCCATCCATGCGCGGCATGTTGATGTCGAGGATGGCAAGGTCCGGCTTGAGGGACAGCGCCTTCGCCAGGCCTTCCTCGCCGTCACCGGCCTGGTGCGTGGTCATGCCGGCCTTGGCAAGGGCGAAAGCCAGCAATTCGCGAATATGCGGATCGTCATCGACGATGAGAATGGTGCGGGACATGAGCGATGAATGTCACTTCAAGGGGAAGGTGTCAAAGTGGGGTTCGGCAGTGTTTGACCGGGCAGCGGTCCCGCCTGCTGCAACCGCCAGGCGCCGGCCAGGGTCCATCGGCGCCAATCGACCTGCTGCGCCTCCAGCCTGGTCTGCACCGCCTGCCTCAACCCGCGCAACTCGGCAAGATCACGGCTCTGCGCTGCGTCGGCGGCCACGCTGGCATCCTTGAGCGCCAGCAGTGTGCCCGTACCGCCGAGGCTCGCCACATAGGACGTATCTTGCCGCCATTCGAAGGTTTGCGGCGATCCCCGTCGCTCGAGATTCCAGCGGGCAATGACACCCTCGAAATTGATGAAGCAGCAGACGCCGAGCACGATGGCAAGGCAAAGAGCATTGGCGTTTACAAGCCGCACGCCATCGCGCTGGCGGGCGATACGCCATGAGATCAGCGCCAATCCGGTCATCACCAGGAACAGGAAGATCAGGGCCGCAATACGCAGATAGGTCAGCGAATAGGCCTCGATATAGGCGATGACGCGCAGCATGGTGGAGGCCACCAGCAGCATGGTCTGGCCAATCCACAGATAGACCAGCAGGCGCACGCCCGCCCTGCTCGCCAATGGCGAGCCCGTACGCAGACAGATGAGCACGAAGCCTGCCGCCAGCAGGGCTGCCAAAACCAGGGCTTGCGTACCGCGATGGGCATATTGGGAAAAGGTCACGCCTTCAGGAAGCCTGGCACCGCTCCACAGAAAGGCAATGTCCGAGACATTCTGGAGGGCGAACACCAGATTGAAGGCGGCGAGCGCCATCACCACCGGCGTCACCCCGGGCCAGGCGGGCAGGATTGGCAACGGCGCGTAGGCGGAGGCACTGGCGAAGAGGCGCAGGCGCAGCGGCCTGAAGCTCGCCCACAGCGCCACCACGCTCGCCAGGACGAACAGGCCATGCCAGATCAGGCCGGTGCCCTCGCTCTGCAGGGCGAGCCCATTCCACAAGGCAGAGAATCCCAGGCCGATCAAGGGATTGGCGTCGGAGAACAACAGCAGGAAGAGGATCGAGCCGAAACCCGCCACGAGCAGGCCTCCGGCGATCCCGCGAAGAGCGAGGGCTCCGCGCCGCCGCATGATCCGCGCGAGTCGACCTGTGTCGATCAGGGCCGCCATCGGGCTGAGAACGCCCTAGAGCACGAGGCGGAGGACCCAGAGCAGCGCATTGCCGAATTCCCCATAGCGCGGCAGCAACAGCGCCAGTGCCAATCCCGTCAGAAAGAGCAGGCCGGCAAGCAGGCTCGGCTCGACGATCAGGGCAAAGCCCGCAAGGCTGGCGCCGACCACGGCGATGCGGCTGGCCCGGCTTCGACGCATCAACGTATCGCAGGTCAGCAGCGCTCCGAGCCAGGCGAAAGCCAGGAAGCCGATGATGCTGCCGACCTGCGGCAGCGCCTGCCCGGCCGACAGCGCAAAATCGGCAAGGGCAGCCAACACCATGACGGCCAGGCCCTTGAGAACGAAACTCAATCGAAGAGGTTGACGGTTGCGGGTCGGCAGGGACTGGTCCGGCGAAGCGGATGCGATCGGCATGGGTTCCTCCATGGCCTCCATCTTGCTTCACCGATGTTCAGCCGCGATACAGCACTCGTGGCGGCGTGATGGGCGGTTCGTGCAGAAATCGTGCAGAAACCCGGCCCGGAGCGCGGACATCCTGTCCCCTCATGAGAACGCTGCGCTCGCAAGGTGGCACCAGCGGACATCGCGACATGAAGGCATGTCGCGATGTCCGCGCTCCAAACCGCCCTCAGCCCGGCAGGCTCGCCACCACCGCCTTGGCCACGGCCGCCAAGGCGGCCTCGCGGCGCTCGACCGGAGCAGTACTATCGGTCAGATAGGCGGCAATGAGAAGGGGCGGACGGGCGGGCGGCCAGGCGATGGCGACATCATTGGTTGAACCGCGCTCACCGGTTCCCGTCTTGTCGCCGACGTCCCATCCCGCAGGCAGTCCGGCATGCAGCCGGCTACCGCCGGTTCTGTTGGCCTTCAGCCAGGCATTGAGCTGGCTGCGCGAGAATGGCGACAGCGCATCTGCGACCAGCAGGGCTTTGAGGTCCGCCAGCATGGCGGCGGGGCTGGTGGTATCGCGCGGATCTCCCGGCAGCGATTCGTTGAGCTCCAGCTCCCAACGGTCGAGACGACTGACCGAATCACCGATCGAGCGCAGATAGCGGGTCAACCCGGCCGGGCCGTCGACGGCCTCCAGCAAGAGATTGCCGGCCAGATTATCGCTCCGTGTGATCGCTGCTTCGCAAAGCTCCGCCAAGGTCAGCTGTCCGCCGGCATGCCTGGCTGTTGTCGGCGAATTGGGCAGCAGCCTCGCGGCCTCGATCGAAACCATACGGGCGAGTTGCTCGCGTCCCTGATCGACCCGGGCGAGCACCGCGGCGGCGACCAGCAGTTTGAAAGTGCTGCAGAGCGGAAAAAGCTCATCGGGCCGATAGGCCAGCCTCGTGTTCGATTTGAGATCGAGAGCGGCCACGCCCAAACGTCCTCCCACCCCGCCTTCGATCCGCCCGATTGCCGCTGCGAAATTCGACGAGGCTGGGGAACTGGCCGATGAAAGCGTGCCGCCCAACGGCAGCAGGAACAAGGTCGCACCCGCCCCAACCATGAAATTCCGTCTGGTCATGCCAACTCCCTACAATGTTCAATGCCAGGATGGCGGTAGCTTGAGCGGGCGACAAACGATGATAAATCGCCTCAGACCTGAGAAAAATTTGGGGATACATGATCCGCTCGCATCTGCCTCTCAATGCCCTGCGCGCCTTCGAGGCCGCGGCGCGCCATCTCAGCTTCACCGGTGCCGGGCTGGAATTGCGCGTGACCCAGACCGCCGTGAGCCACCAGGTGAAGAATCTGGAGGAGATCCTGGGCGTGCGCCTGTTTCGTCGCCTGCCGCGCGGCCTTGCCCTCACCGAGGAGGGCCAGGCCCTCGTCCCGGTTCTCAACGAGGCCTTCGGGCGCATCGGCGCCACGCTCGACCGCTTCGAGAAGGGTCATTTTCGCGAGGTGGTGACGGTCGGCGTGGTTGGAACCTTCGCTGCCGGCTGGCTGTTGCCGCGCCTGCATTCCTTTCGCGAGGCTCACCCTTTCATCGATTTGCGCGTCCTGACCAACAACAACCGGATCAATCTGGCCGGCGACGGGCTCGACTATGCCATCCGCTTCGGCGACGGCTTGTGGCACGGCACCGAGGCGATACTGCTCATGCCTGCTCCACTTTCGCCCGCTTGCGCGCCGGCGGTCGCCAAACGCCTGCGTCAGCCGACGGATCTCGTCGGCGAAGTGCTGCTGCGCTCCTATCGCGAGGATGAATGGCAACTCTGGTTCGCTGCGGCACACGCGAGCGGTCCGACCACTTCTGCGGTGGTCTTCGATTCCTCGGTCACCATGGCCGAAGCGATCGCGCAGGGCACCGGCGTCGGCCTGCTGCCGATTGCCATGTTCTCCGATGCGCTCGCGACGGGCCGGCTGGTACGCCCCTTTGAGATCGAGGTTCACGCCGGTTCATACTGGCTGACCCACCTCAAATCCCGCCAGCCTTCACCTGCGATGCTGGCTTTTCGAATCTGGCTCCTGGCAAACTGCCAGACGGAGACAACGCTGCCTGCCTGACGACAACGATTCGCCGATCTCAGACACGATGATGGGGCGGCCTGTGCCGGTCGCGGCAATCAGCTCCGAAATGGCTCATGCCGGTTTGGCAACCAGCTCCATCAGGACGATCTCGATCGGATCACCACCGACACCGTGGGAAAAATGCCCGGTCCGCACCGTCGCAAAGCCATGGTGCCGATAGAAGCTCTCGGCGTTGCGGGTCGCTTCCACCTTGATCGGCCCGCTATGTCCTGCCCTCGCCGTTTCAATGCCGATCTGGAGCAGGCGCTTGCCCAGCCCGGCTCCCGCCGTCTCCGGCAACAGGAACAGGCGCGTCACCTCACCGGCTTCGGCGTCGACGAAGCCGACGATCGAGCCCGCTTTCTCCGCCACCACCGCACCGCCCTGCGCGATAACGCCCTCATAGAAAGTCGCGTCGCGATCCCCCATCCACCCAGCAAGCTGCGCCGCCGAATAATGGCTCCCCGCCAATCCCAGCACCGATCGACGGGTTACCTCGAACAGCGCGGCCCCGTCACCTGCGTGGGCCGGGCGCAACGTGATTCCAGCCGCATGGTCCATGCCGCTTACGCCAAGGCCTCGCGAATAGCCCGGACGGCGGCCAGGCTGGCGCGCGTCCGCGGTGCGTGCAGGAATTCCGGCCAGCTCGACAGCACCACGGCCGCGAATTCGCCGACAGGATCGATATAGATCAGCTGCCCGAACACGCCGCGCGCCATATAGGCGCCGCGCTCGACATCCTCGATCCAGAACTGGTTGTGATAAGCACCGCTCGGAAGGATGTCGCGATAGACGCCCTGGAACAGATCGGGCCGGGCGCCGAAGCGGGTGTCCTCAAGCCAGGCGGAAGGCAGAAGACGCCGGCCGGCGATCTCCCCGCCCCCGAGATGGAGCAGTGCAAAGCGCGCATAATCCCGCAAGGTGGCGTTGAAGCCGCCGTCAGCCAGACCGTAGCCGGCGGAATCCACGGTGAAATAGGCGTCCTCCTCGGCACCCATCGGCGCCCATAGCTCTCGGCTCACCAGTTCGGGCAGCTTGAGGCCGGAAGCGCTCTGCAGGATGAAGGCCAGCACATCCGTCTCGACTGAGCGGTAGTTGAATATGGCACCATGGACGTTTTGACTGGCCTGGAGCTGCAGGATCAGCTCGAAGACATGAGCAGGCCAGCTCGGGTCCTTGCGTGCTTTCCAACCACTGGCCACGTCCATCTTGGCGATGTGAGAATCAAGCGCCGTATAGGTTTCGTCGAATACGACGCCGGTCGTCATGTCGAGCACTTGCTGCACGGTGGCGCCACGATAGGCCGTGGCCTCCAGCTCCGGCAGATAATAGGTGACCGGCGCGGCCGGATCGAGCAGGCCCCGCCCGATCAGAATGCCGGCGACCGTGGCAACCACGGATTTGGCGACCGATTGCGACAGATGCTGGCTATGGCCGGTCATGCCGTTGAAATAGCGTTCGGCCACGACCTTGCCGCGATGCAGCACCAGGAGACCGTCGGCGTAATTCGCTTCGAAGAAGCTTCCGACCGTCGCCGGCTGACCGTCGCTCTCGAAGGCGATCCCGTCTATGTCCTGCAAGGCAGGCGGCAGCGGAGTCGCCGGGCCAGTCCCGCGCCAGACCTGCGCCGTCGGCACCAGCTCCCGCACATGCTGGAACGACCAGCGGTTCCATGGTGCACGATCCCAATCCTCACGTGGGATGGAGGCGGCACCGAGAAGGGTCGGTTCCTGTGTCGATTCTTGGAGCTCCGGCAGGCGGCTGTCATACATTCTCTGCGTCTTCCTTTCGGCTAAAGCGTTTTGTGATTTGACCGAGTCACCTAGAATCGCAAAGACGCGTCGGAACAAAGAGTTAGAGAAAAAGTGCGATTCGGAGAAATCGCGCTTTGCTCTAGCGGGCAAGATGGCTCGAGAGACCGGCCCGATCGTTTTGGTAACCCGTCCTTACTCGATAATTCTTGCCTCCTCGGGCAACATGATAGGGAAACCCTCACGGATGGGATAGGCGAGCTTGGCCGCGCGCGATATCAGCTCCTGCTTTTCCGCATCATATTCCAGCGTCGTCTTGGTCAGAGGACAGACCAAAAGCTCCAAAAGCTTCGGGTCGGTCAGCGGCGGCGGGCGATGCGGCGTCGGCGTGGCCATCGGCACTCACTCTCACTGCAGCGGCGTATCGGAGCCGTCGCCGCTCTTGGCCAGTTCGATCTGGGTGATGGCGATCAGGATCTCGGCGCGCTCGCGCAGGCACGAGGCTTCGAGCAGCGCCTGTTTCTCACGCCGCCCGAACGGACTCATCATCGACAGGGCATTGACCAGCGCCTCGTTGGAGGCCTCGTGGATGTCGTTCCAATCGACCTGGAAGCGGTTGACGGCCAGATAGGCGCGCAGCGTATCGATCAGGCTCTTGCGATCGACCTCTTCCTCGCCCGCACGCGGCGTGAAATCGACGGCGAAAGGTTCGGCCGTGACGCGGCATTGCCGATAGGCCGTCGGGACCGTCTCTTCCGACAAGACCTTGAAGCGCGAGATGCCGGTGAGCTGGATGAGGTAGCGCCCATCGCCTGTTTCGGCAAATTGAGTGAGGCGTCCGATGCAGCCGACCTGGAACAGGCGCGGCATGGTCTCGTTATCCTCGTCCTCGGGCTGAATCATGCCGATCAGGCGTGGCCCCTTCAGCACATCATCGATCATGGCGAGATAGCGCGGCTCGAAGATGTTCAGCGGCAGTTGCCCCCGAGGCAGCAACAGTGCACCTGCCAGGGGAAAGACTGGAATGACGGGAGGCAGATCCGCCTCCGTCTTGAACAAGGGATGCATCGGCTGCCATTCCTCAAACGACCAAAAGCGTTTTGCGATTTGACGGAACCACCCAGAATCGCAAAAACGCGTCGAGACAAAAAGTTAGAGCAAACGAGCGTTCACGCTTGAACGCTTTTTTGCTCAAGAGGCCGCGACTGCGATCCCCCAACAATATCTTACGGCCTGCTGGCGGCGCGCGTCACTATTTATGAGAACAGGATCGACGACAGCCGGCGACGGCCATAGATGGTGTTCTCATCCATCGGGCCCCAGGCCTCGAAGAACTGCACAAGCTGTTTGCGCGCGCCGTCATCGTTCCACTTGCGGTCGCGCCGGGCAATGTCGAGCAGTTGGTCGACGGCGTCCTCACGCCGATTGGCGGCAACCAAAGCCAGGGCATAGTCGAATCTGGCCTGAAAATTCTTCGGATCGGCTTCCACCTGGCGGGCCAGCCCTTGCAGATCGCCGACATCGCTGGCCTGTTCGGCGAGCTCCAACGCAGCCCGGGCGCTGGCGATGAGGGGATCATTCTCCTTGCCCTTGGGGGTAAGCGAAAGTGTGGCTTTGGCCTGTTCCAATTCCCCGGCGGCAAGCGCGCAGCGCGCCAGGCCAGCGATTGCCTTTAGATTCTCGGCATCCTGTTCGAAAATCTGCGCAAAAAGTTGGGCAGCCGCCGCACCCTCGCCCTCGTTCAGCAAGGCCTCGGCCTCGGCCAGCATGGCCTCCGTGTCCGGATCGCCGCCCGGGCCCGCAATCTTCGTGATGAATTCCTTGATCTGGCTTTCTGGAATAGCGCCCATGAAGCCGTCGACGGGCTGGCCCTTGGAGAAGGCGAAGACGGCGGGAATCGACTGCACCCCCAATTGCCCGGCGATTTGCGGATATTTGTCGATATCCATCTTCACCAGTTTGACCTTGCCCTTGGCCGCTAGCACCGTCTTCTCGAGAATGGGGCCCAATTGCTTGCACGGACCGCACCATTCAGCCCAGAAATCGACCAGCACCGGCTGCTTCATCGATTCCTGAATCACGTCGGCCATGAAGGTCTGAGTGGTGGTATCCTTGATCAGGCCGTTGGTCCCGGCAGCATCGTTGCTCATCATTCCTACCCGCTTGGAAAGCTTCGTCTGCGGTTAGATGGGGGCAAATCGCCGCGAAGGCAACCGTCACGCATGTCATTGCCGTACGAAACAATAGATTTCGTCTTGCTTGTTGCGAGAATGGAACGAATGGAACTCCATACCTATTTTTCGCCAACAAGGCTCGAAAGGGGTAACAGTGGTAGTCAACCACCAGCAAAACGACCGCGTGACATATCGAAGAGCGTCGCCTGGTGCCTCGTATAGAAAGAAAACATATTCGCCTATACATACAGAACTGAGAGGATATTTTCGAAGATTAAAGTTTCTTCATCGTATTCGGAAACTTCACTCAAATCACGGCGAATTCACGCCACCCTCAATATAACCTGCCTACACGAACCGGGAAGGCGGAAATCGCCTTATGCCTCAATATGATACCTTTTTGGGCTGACGATAGGGAAGGTCCCTTTCGGATTAATCCCAAAAGACTTTCGCGAATAGTCGTTTCTGTGAGATAAATGACACATCGCGATGATCAATATTCTGGCATCCTATTATTCGTGAATCGTTTTACTTTTCGGACTCCGCGGCAAAGAAGTTCGTGGCGGACGACGAAGCTGGATGTGTGAGACAACAGGCCGTTCAGGCCTGTCACGCAGAACAGCCATACAAGTGTAATGGCTCGCATCCTAACGACGTATTAGGATGAAAGCCCAACTCACAAGAAGACTTGCAGAGGAAGTAACGCCAGAATTTTCAAGAGGCCAAATCATGAGTCATCACGTCACCTGCAATGACATGCTGGACTGCCATGATCACAGACAAACGGAACCAAGCGTTCTGACTGTTGCAGACCGCAAAGTCGTCCTGCTGATCGAGAGTCGCCCCCTGCTGGGCGAGATCTTTTCACATGCCCTCAAAGAAGCTGCCGACGATATCGACGTCCGCATCATGGGCTCTCCCGGAGAAGGTGGCCCGCAAGCCTCGCTCGCCATACTGAGCCTGGTACAGCGCAGCACCGATCCGCTCTTCATCGCCTTTGTCATCCAGCAATTACAAGCCCGCATCGGCAAGCTGCCTTTGCTGGTGGTCACCGACAACAGCGATCCTTCGATTGGCAGATTGATGGACGAGGCCGGCGTCCACAGCTGGATCACCGCCTCGATGGGCTTCAATGCCATGGTAAGCGCGATCCGGCAGGTCCTGTCGCTGCCACCGCGCCAGGAAACGCCTGCTCGGCCTACCGCCTATTCGAACGCAACCGCCCTGTTGGCGGAGCAGCCATTGAATACGCCCAAACCGCAGCCCGAGCGTCGTCTGCGTTCCGATATCCACCTCAACCTGACAGACCGCGAGATGGATGTCCTGAGCCTGCTTCAGAAGGGCAAGCAGAACAAAATCATTGCGCATGCCCTCAACATTTCCGAGAGCACCGCAAAGGTTCATATTCGCAACATCATGCGCAAATTCCACCTGCGCAACCGGACCGAAGTGGCCCTGATGTGCGGCAGCCAGATGCGAGCGCCCGGCACCACCATGATGATCGGGCCCGATTGCGAGGACAGCCAAATGGCCGTTCCAGCCATCGCCTATTGACCACCACGACGTAAGACGTCCGATGGACCGGGCTGGGTGTGTTGGGGAACTCTGATCCAGCCGTTCCACACTTTGAATATCTTCCCTCTTGAACAATCCGGGGCCTTTGAGCTGCATGGCACGCATCAGCGTCGTCACGCGGCAATATTTGTCGTTCCCAAATCAATTTTTAGTATATCGCCATTGAATTAATACCCCTTTGTACTAATTCCAATAGACAAGTTTCCCTACACTGAAAAAACAATAAGATTAAAACTGTAATCACCGCGGGCTTAAAGCACACGCTTCTGCTGATTACAGCCTTAAGCACCTCACAAGACAGACCGAGTGGAGAGACAATTATGAAATCGCTTCTCATCGCATCCGCCCTGATCCTGAGCGTCTCCAGCGCCGCGATGGCCTTCAGCGTCGGCAGTGGCAACGGCAACGGCAACGGCAATGTCGGCTTCGGCAACGGCAACGGCAACGGCAACGCCAATACCGGCGCCTTCAACGGCAACGGCAACGGAAACGGCAACTGGGGCGCCCTCAACGGCAACCTGAACGGCAACGGGAATAGCGGCGCTGTCAACGGAAACGGCAACGGCAACGGCAACGCCGGCATCGGCAACGGCAACGTGAATGGCAACGGCAACACCGGCCTCGGCAACGGCAATGCCAACGGCAACCACAACTTCGGCTTCGGCAACGGCAACGTGAACGGCAATGCCAACTATGGCATCGGCAACGGCAACCTGAACGGCAACCACAACTGGGGTGCCCTCAGCGGCAACGGCAACGGCAACGGCAACCAGTAAGTCTTGCCTGCTCTCAGGGAGCTGGCCTGGCCTTCCTCCCGGCCACCAGTCGGCTCCCACTTCCCCTGGCGTTCAGCATTCGCTCCTGGAATTCTGAAATCTGGATGCGGCATTTCGCTTCCCTCCCTGCTCCGGCGTAGCGTTCCACGGACGGCCGACGGAAGAGGATCCTGCATCCAGGCCTTTTGGCCGAGCTCCAGGTAGCTCGACCTGACGGAACGAACAGCCCCGAGCGTGCAGGCCTAGTCACATTGCATCATGGACGGGCCGCGGCAGCGACTGACCGCACCGCCCGATCATCGAACACGCCTCTCCGCCTTCGGGTCAGGCTGTTTTTCGAGTCGCAAGAAAGGACAGTATTATGCGCACCCTCCTCACGCGGCTGCTGCTGAGTGCGGCACTGGTTTGCACCCCGGTCCTCAGCGCCTATGCGGGAACCGGCAATGGCAACGGCAATGGCAACGGCAACACCGGAACCGGAAACGGAAACGGAAACGGAAACGGCAATTCCGGTACCAACAACGGCAACGGAAACGGCAATAACAACTCCGGAACCGGCAACGGCAATATGAACGGCAACGGCAATACCGGCACCGGCAATGGCAACATGAACGGCAACGGAAACACCGGAACCGGCAATGGCAATATGAACGGCAATGGCAATACCGGCACCGACAATGGCAACTATAACGGCAACGGCAATACCGGGACCGCCAACGGCAATCTGAACGGCAACGGCAACACCGGCATGTTGAACGGCAACTACAATGGCAATTTCAACACCGGGACCGGTAACGGCAACATGAACGGCAATGGCAATTACGGCATTGGCGGGCCCGGCGGCCCGACACCCGGTGGCGTATCGGTCACGGCGACGACGTCCTCCCCTGCAAGGGCCCTAACCGAGCGATACGGTTGCAACATTCTCAACAATGGCTGCACCTCGCATTGAGATGAAAGCCAACAGGGCGCCTCCTCCCGATTTGGAGGCGCACCGAACACCCATTCGGGGCGCACGATCATCCAGCAATCGCCAGGCATCGATCTCGCGGCGCGAAGCGCCTCCAGAAAGAGCGGGCCGCATGTGCATCTGCCCTCGCCCCCGTCAAGGGATCGGAAGACCATAATGGGAAAGCTCTGCCTTTCCCGAACCCAGTCCAGGAAAGGTAGAACCATGAGAATGACCCTGCTCCATGCGGCGCTGTGCGCCGCACTGGCCTGCACCTCGATCTCCGCCGCTCATGCCTTCAGCTCCGGCAATGGCAATGGCAACGGAAACGGCAATGTCGGCATCGGTAACGGCAACGCCAATGGTAACGCCAATACCGGCATCGCCAACGGGAACGGCAACGGAAATGGCAATTGGGGCGGCTTCAACGGCAACGCCAATGGCAACGCCAATAGCGGCCTGGCCAACGGCAATGGCAACGGCAATGGCAATTACGGCCTTGGCAGCGGCAATTTGAACGGCAATGCCAATTCCGGCACACTGAACGGCAACGCCAACGGCAATGGCCCGCCGGACGCCCATGGCAACATCGGTTACGGCAATGGCGGGACCGGCAATATCGGCGCCTTCAACGGCCGTGGAAACACCAGCTCCACCAGCGGCAACAACAACATCGGCGCCGCGAACGGCAACTACAATGGTGGCATGTTCAACGGCAACGGCAATATCGGCTCGTTCAACGGCAACGGGAACGGGCGGCCATAGGAAGCTGTCGAGGCAGCTTCGGCCGGATCGATCACCAAGGGTCGATCCGGCCTTTATGCTTTATACTGAACCACGCTGTTCCTGATCAAAGGAATGCAATCATGATCGCAGACCTCGATATCGGCTGCTGGCAATCCTCGCCTTCCCTGCAGGTTCCGGCGCTTTCCCGCTGCCACATTTCGGCGCGGCATCAAGGGACGCCGCAAATCGAGATACTACGGAAAGATGATGTTATCTTGGTTCAATACAATGTTGGCCAAGGAAACAACAACGGTAATGGCAATACCGGCAACTTTAATGGAAACTTCAACCAGGGAAACAACAACGGCAATTTTAATTCTGGCAATGGCAACGGAAATTGCTTCACCAGCGATAACAACGAAAACCATAACGACACAATGTATAGATGGGACTACAAGCGCATGATGGAAGAACTTCAGCGCTGCGGCATTACTCCCCGTCAGGTTCCTTAGCGAAAAAATATTGTATTCATTGCGAGAATCCCATTTGTAGCGTAGCCTCCAACACACCTCATAGACTTGCCGAAAGTTTGTGAACGTGTTTGTGCTTGGGGGAACGCATATGAAATCGCTTACAAAGAGTATTGTCTATTTCTTCGCCGTCGCCATCTTCCTTGCCGCCGCTTCGCTGGCGCAGGCACAGAACGGGACAGGCAACGGCAATAATTCAGGCGACGGATCGGGTAACGGCAACGGCAACGGCAACATCACCGGCAATGTCGGCGGCGCCACTTTGAATAATCGCGATCGGCGCCAGGCTCCCGCGGCGTTTGCCCCCGGCCTTGCGGCAGCAGGCATCGAGGCCTGCCTCGGCAGTGTCAGCCTTGGCGGTTCGGGCGCCGGCTTCGGCTTCAGCTTCGGTACCACGAAGCTCGACCAGGGCTGCAACATCCGCCTTTTTGCCCGCACGCTACAATCCATGGGCTATCGCAGGGCCGCCACCCAGATGCTGTGCTATGACGCCGATGTTGCCGGCGCCTTGGCGACGGAAGGCATTCGCTGCCAGGTCGGCCCTAGGGCCGCACCATCGACCGGCGTAGCCGGTGTGCAGCAGCCGGCGCAGCGTTATGCCGGCGGCGCCACGGCTGCCCCAACCGCCTATGCGCCTCGCCGCAAATGCATGAAATATGATATTTTCCGCGGCTGCCTCGACTGAGCGAGATCGGGCCCGTCAGCGATCCGACAGGCTTCCTGACCGGTGCCCCCGCATAAAGCCAGAACCAGGAGGCATTGAAAATGGCTTCTGGTTCTTCTTCTCGATTTTCACCTAATCTTTGATTTGGTGTCTGATATCGACAGATGTTCGGGTCTCGGATGCGTCAGCATCTCCGAGACTTGCTCCTAATGTCGGGAACTTTAGAGCCAGGCGCGCGCTTTGCCGGAACCGCGCCTGGTCTCAGGCGTCAGCCTGCTGAGGCTGCGATACCGCAAGGATTTTGGGCTCGTGGCCCGTCGCCCGTAGAAAGGCAATGAGGTCTTCGCGGGCGATCGTGGTGGTCTGCGTATTGACCAGCGGATGATGGTTGAGCTTGTCGTTCTCGAGCAGCCCCTGGTCGAGCACGACAACAACCTGCCCTTCGGTATCGTTGATGGCGCCGAAGGGCGTGACCGCGCCAGGCAAGACACCCCAGATCTGCGTCAGCAAATCGGCCGAACCGAAGGACACCTTGCCTTGGGCGCCGATGATCTCGTGGATGCGCTTGAGATCGACGCTGGCATCTTCTTCCAGAACCACCAGGAACAGCCTGCCCTTGCGGTCCTTCAGGAACAGGTTCTTGGTGTGCCCACCGGCAATCTGGCCCCGCAGCGCCTTCGAATCCTCCACCGTGAACAGAGGCGGATGCTCGATCGTCGTCACGGCGATTCCGAGCTTGTCGAGGAAAGCGAAAAGATCGTCAGGCGTAGCCGGCATGGTTCGAGGTCTCCAGGAAAGGAACCCTGACTAGAACGACAGGCGGGTAGACGCAAGACTGGCCGACCAAAGCAAAGGGCTCCGCCATGCGGAGCCCTGGGAATTGGAACGGCAGCGGAATTGCGATCAGAACTTGTAGTTCACGCCGGCGCGCACCGTATGTACGGAGACATCAGCCTTGGCGGTGACCTGGGCAATGTCGCTGTTCGCCTTGATTGTCTCGGCCTTGCCGAGATCGACATAGAGATATTCGGCCCGAATGGTCCAGTTCTGTGTCAGCGCATATTCGGCGCCTGCGCCCAGGGCCCAGCCGAACTTGGTGTCCGATCCAGACAGATTGGTGCCGGCCGTGCTGACCTTCGACTTCACCTTGCCATAGGCCAAGCCGCCGGTACCGTAGACCAGGACATTGTCGAAGGCGTAGCCGGCACGCACGCGAGCCGTACCGAACCAGTCGAGCTCCGTCTTCACCGTAACGGGAATGTTCCGATCGCCAATGAAAGTCTTCTTCGAATCGAGGCCGGCATATTGCAGGTCGGCTTCGGCGCCAACAACCCAATGCGGGTCGAGCTGGTAGTTGTAGCCGATCTGGCCGCCACCGACGAAGCCATTGGCAGTATCCTTGACGCGGGCGAGGCCACCGTTCAGGCCAAAACCGAGTGCGTTTTCCAGTTCCTGCCCGCCCGTGGTCGGCACCGCCTTCAAATCCGTGTCGAGATTGCCGCGGCCATAGCCCGCGCTCAGACCGGCATAGAACCCGGTCCAGGTGAAGGACGGCACGATTTCCGGAGCGACCGGCTCGACAGGCGGCGGCGCCAAGTCGGCGGCGAATGCCGCTGCCGGCGCAAGAATGACGACGCCCGCAAGCAGAGCATTCCTAAGAATTTGCATTTTAATACCCCAGCACTTGGCACTTGTTACGCTCGAACGCCTGATAGCACCGCCTTTACATGAAATCCTATGACATAAATGCAACACTGGGTTTTTTATTGAGCAATCCATAACAGATATACTTAACAAGCATGGTTAATGACGCCAAGATCGCAGTTGTATTACGCAAGGTAATATAGGAGTTAACGTTGACGATGCCCCGTGCTGCGACTTCCGTTCGAACATCGGCGTTCCCCTCGCGGCCGAAATCGCGTAAAGGAGCGCCGTCGCAGAGACCTTGACCCTCTGATGGACGGAAGGATGCCATGTTGAACTCACTCGACCTGCCGCGCCGGCCGCAGGATACCCGTGTCGTTGTTGCCATGTCGGGCGGCGTCGACTCGTCCGTTTGTGCCGCTCTTCTCAAGGAGCAGGGCTATGACGTGATCGGAGTGACGCTTCAGCTCTACGACCATGGTGCCGCCGTTCACCGCAAGGGCGCCTGCTGCGCCGGCCAGGACATTCACGACGCGCGCGAAGTCGCCGACCGTATCGGCATTCCTCATTACGTGCTCGACTATGAAAGCCGCTTCAAGGAAGCGGTGATCGACCGTTTCGCCGATTCCTATGTGGCTGGTGAAACACCGATCCCCTGTGTCGAATGCAACCAGCGCGTCAAGTTCCGTGACCTGCTCGGCACCGCGCGTGACCTCGGCGCTGACGTGCTCGCCACCGGTCATTACGTCGCGAGTCGCGCCGTGCCCGGCGGGCGCGGCCTGTTCCGGCCGCGCGATGCCGAGCGCGACCAAAGCTATTTCATGTTCGCCACCACCAAGGAGCAGCTCGACATCCTGCGCTTCCCACTTGGCGACATGACCAAGCCGGAAACCCGCCAGGCCGCCGAGCGTTTCGGCCTGTCGGTCGCCGCCAAGCCCGACAGTCAGGACATCTGCTTCGTACCATCAGGCCGTTACGCCCAGGTAATCGAGAAACTCAAGCCAGGCGCCGCCGTCCCCGGCGAGATCGTGCATCTCGACGGCCGGGTGCTCGGCCAGCACCAGGGTGTCATTCACTACACCATCGGCCAGCGCAAGGGGCTAGGCATTGCCACCGGCGAGCCGTTGCATGTCATCCGCCTCGATGCCGAGGCGGCGCGTGTGATCGTCGGCCCGCGCGAAGCGCTGGCGACCCGGCAGGTCGCCCTGCGCGACGTCAATTGGATCGGCGAGGGCGCTCTCGATGCCCTGCCTGCCGAGGGTCTGGAGATCGCAGTGCGCGTGCGCTCGACCCGCGCTCCCAAGCCGGCTTTGCTGCATTTCGGCCCGGAAGGTCCAACAATCGAACTCACCGAGGCTGAAGATGGCGTTTCGCCGGGGCAGGCGGCCGTGTTCTATGACCATGCCGATGGCCAGGCCCGAGTCCTCGGTGGCGGCTTCATCCGTGGTGCGCGGCCGCAGACCGTGTTCGCCTATGGCAGCCAGACGGTAGCGGCCTGAACCGCCTCGCCGACCATTGAGGGCGTGCGTTCCGGCCTTGCTTTGAGCTAAGCTCTGGTCGAAAAGGAGAGCCCTCCCTTCGAGGGTTCGCGTATAGATTGCTGCAACGGCGTGGTGCGATGGCCAGAGACCTAGATCCCTACAAGCTGTCTTCCCCCCGGATTTTCTTCATCCGCATGTTGATCTTCCTGGTGCTGGCAGCCTGCGTCACCGCCGTGCTCTATCGCCAGCTCTATATCGCCTTCATGGCCAATCCCGGCCTCAACGGCCTGATCATCTTCACGCTGCTGCTCGGCATCGTCTTCGGCTTCCGCCAGGTGATCCGCCTGCTGCCGGAAGTGCGCTGGGTCAATGCCTATCGCCTGCGCGATCCCGGCCTCGAGCTTCGCGACCAGCCGGTGATGCTGGCGCCCATGGCCACACTGCTCGGCGACAAGGTCGGCCGGCGCTCGATCTCGCTCTCGACCCTGCGCTCCATTCTCGAATCGATCGGCATGCGCCTCGACGAGCAGCGCGAGGTTTCACGCTATCTCACCGGCCTCCTGGTCTTCCTCGGCCTGCTCGGCACGTTCTGGGGGCTGATCGAGACGGTGGGCTCGGTCGGCAATGTCATCAATTCCATGTCGGTCGGCGGCGGCGACGCCAGCACCGTGTTCGAGAGCCTGAAAAGCGGCCTTGCCGCCCCGCTCAAGGGCATGGGTGTTTCGTTCTCGTCCTCGCTGTTCGGTCTTGCCGGTTCGCTCATCCTCGGTTTCCTCGACCTGCAGGCCGGCCAGGCCCAGAACCGCTTCTACACCGAGCTCGAAGACTGGCTCGCCGCCACCGTGACCGACATCGAGGCCGAGGGCCTGGCCCGCGGCGGCTCCGACGGCGAGATGGCGGCGATCAAGTCGGCGATCGAGCGCATGGCGGACGGCTCGCGCGAAGCCGGCTCTGGCCGCAACGCCACCGCCGCCATGGCCCAGCTCGCCGAGGGCATCCAGGGCCTGGTGCAGCACATGCGCTCCGAGCAGCAGATGATCCGCGACTGGGTCGAAAGCCAGGCCGAGCAGCAGCGCGACATCAAGAGCGTGCTCGAGCGCCTGATGCAAGAGCGCGAGAAGAACTGATGCCGGAGGCAGAATAATGCCCCTTGGACGCAGCCGCCGCCGCAGCGAGGGCATTAATTACTGGCCGGGTTTCGTCGACGCCCTGTCGACCCTGCTCCTGTCCATCATCATGATCCTGTCGATCTTCGTGCTCGGCCAGTTCTTCCTGTCCCAGGAAGTCACCGGCAAGGACGAAGCACTCAACCGGCTCAATGCCCAGATCGCGGAATTGTCGCAACTGCTCGCCCTGGAGCGCACCAACGGGCGGAGCGCCCAGGAACAGCTTTCGGTGCTCACCAGCGGTCTCGACAAGGCCAATACCGATAAGGCGCGGTTGCAGGGCCTGCTCGACGACGCTCAGAAAGACGCCGCAGCCGCCAGCGCCCAGGGTGGCCAAGTCGCGCAGATCCAGGGTGAACTCGACAGCCAGAAGCGCATTTCCGACCAGGCGATGGCACAGGTCGAACTGCTCAACCAGCAGATATCCGCCCTGCGCCGCCAGATCGCCGCGTTGGAACAGGCCCTCGATGCCTCCGAATCCAAGGACCGAGAGAGCCAGACCAAGATTGCCGATCTCGGCTCGCGCCTGAATGCGGCCCTGGCCCAGCGGGTGCAGGAACTTTCGCGCTTCCGTTCCGACTTCTTCGGCCGCCTGCGCGAAGTGCTCGGCAACCGTCCTGACGTGCGCATCGTCGGTGACCGCTTCGTCTTCCAGTCGGAGGTGTTCTTCCAGGCCGGCCAGGCCACCCTCCAGCCCGAGGGCAAAGCCGAGATGGACAAGCTGGCCGCCGCCCTCCTCGACCTGCAGGACAAGATCCCCAACGATATTCCCTGGGTGCTGCGCGTCGACGGCCATACCGACGACCGGCCGATCAACTCGCCGCAATTTCCGAGCAATTGGGAGTTGTCATCCAGCCGCGCCATCTCCGTGGTGCAGTATCTGATGTCCAAGGGTATCCCGGCACAGCGCCTGGTCGCGGCAGGTTTTGCCGAATTCCAGCCGATCGACATGGCTGGCACCGACGAGGCGCGCAAGAAGAACCGCCGCATCGAGCTGAAACTGACCGAGCGATGAGCATCGCCGCGGTCACCCTCCGGCCGGCGGAGGCTGCCGACGAGCCGGCGCTGAGGTCCCTGTGGTGCGGGGCCTGGCAGGCGACCTATCCGGCCTTCGACTACGAGGCGCGCTGGCCGGGGCAGTGGCGCCATTGGCGAGCACTGGAAGCGGAAATTTTCGTGGCCATGCGCGACGAGGACGCCGACGACGACACGATCGTCGGCATGCTGGTTCTGGCGCCGCAGGAGGACGATGCCCTGCTGCTGGAACAGATCGCGCTGCCGCCGGCCGAGCATGGCAGCGGCATAGCCCATCTGCTGATGCTGTTTGCCAAGCAGAAGGCCCGCTCCGTCCTGCGCCTCACCGTCAACGCCTTCAACGAAAGGGCGATCCGCTTCTATGAGCGCGAGGCATTCGAACGCTGCGGCAGCGGCGTCAATCCTGGCTCCGGCCTGCCGACCTTCGACTATGAATGGCGGCGCTGAAAAGGCAGCCGGCTGTTACGGTTGAACACATTTTTTGAAGCAAATTGCCCGAAGATTCAGGCATAATCACCCCAGAAAGTTTTGGGGTTGTCGCATGAGTCGCAAATATTTTGGCACCGATGGCATTCGCGGCCGGGCCAACAGTGTCATTACGCCGGAACTGGCG
Source organism: Labrys sp. F242 (assembly GCF_057813875.1). Taxonomy (NCBI): domain Bacteria; kingdom Pseudomonadati; phylum Pseudomonadota; class Alphaproteobacteria; order Hyphomicrobiales; family Xanthobacteraceae; genus Labrys; species Labrys sp. F242. Next base: position 94,881 of record NZ_JBVASG010000006.1, read on the forward strand.
ATGAAGGTCGGCATGGCGGCGGGCCTGGCTTTCCAGCGCGGCGAACATCGCCACCGTGTGGTGATCGGCAAGGATACCCGACTGTCGGGCTATATGATCGAGAACGCCTTGGTGGCCGGTTTCACGGCTGTCGGCATCGACGTGATGCTGCTGGGCCCGATGCCGACGCCCGCCGTGGCGATGCTCACCAATTCACTGCGGTGCGACATCGGCGTGATGATCTCGGCCTCGCACAATCCCTATGACGACAACGGCATCAAGCTGTTCGGCCCCGACGGCTTCAAGCTGTCGGACGAGACCGAGCGCGCCATCGAGGCCTTGATCGACACCGACCTGTCGTCGCGGCTGGCCGGTTCGCGCGATCTCGGCCGCGCGCGGCGCATCGACGACGTGCGCGCCCGCTACATCGAATTCGCCAAGCGCACCTTGCCGCGCCAGCTCCGGCTCGATGGCCTCAGGGTGGTGGTCGACTGCGCCAATGGCGCCGCCTACAAGGTCGCGCCCGAGGCGCTGTGGGAACTCGGGGCCGACGTCATTCCGATCGGCGTGGAGCCGGATGGCTACAACATCAACAAGGATGTCGGCTCCACCGCCCCCGAAGCGCTCTCGCACAAGGTCCGCGAGTTGCGGGCCGATATCGGCATCGCCCTCGACGGCGACGCCGATCGGGTTGCGATCGTCGACGAGAAGGGTCATGTCATCGACGGTGACCAATTGATGGCGGTGGTCGCCGCGGATTGGAAGGAAGAGGGCAGGCTCACCCAGCCCGGCATCGTCGCCACGGTGATGTCCAATCTCGGCCTGGAACGCTATCTCGGCGGGCTTGGCCTGCAACTCGAACGCACCGCGGTGGGCGATCGCTACGTGCTCGAGCGCATGCGGGCGCGAGGCTACAATGTCGGTGGCGAGCAGTCGGGCCACATCATCCTGTCGGATTTCGCCACCACCGGCGATGGTCTGGTCGCCGCCCTGCAAGTGCTGGCGGTGCTAAAGAAGGCAGATCGCCCCGTCAGCGAGGTCTGCCATCGCTTCGATCCGCTGCCGCAGATCCTCAAGAATGTGCGCACGCGTGGCGGCAAGGTGCTGGATGATCCCACGGTCACCAAGGCGATCGAGGGCGCGCGCAAGCAGCTCGGTGATGGCGGCCGCCTGGTCATCCGTCCCTCCGGCACCGAGCCGGTCATCCGCGTCATGGCCGAAGGCGACGACCGCGTGAGTGTCGAGACCGCCGTGGACGACGTGATCGACGCCATCACCAAAGCCGCATGAATGGGAGGCGGATCTTGAGATCCGCCCGCCGCCTCATGACCTCAGGATCGGACCTGCTCCTCTTCGATGGGCAGGAAGAGGCTCGACAGCAAGGTTAACCCGGCGATCACCATGAAGAGCAGCGACAGCGGCAGCCATTGCACGCCATAGGTTTTCACCAGCCAGACCCCGACCACGGGCGTGAGGCCGCTGAAGATGGCTCCGCTCAGCGACGAGCTCAAGGAAATGCCGGTGTAGCGCAGATGCACCGGAAAGGCGCGCGTCAGGAAGGGCGCCATCACGGCATAATGGGCGGCGACGAAGAAGGTGCCGCCCAGGATGCCGATACGGATATTGCCGAGATCGCCGGTCACGATCAGCATCATCATGGGGATGGCGAAGACAAACGCGGCCGCCGACATCGCCACCAGCAGGATGCGCTCGTTGAACCGGGTGGCGATCCAGGAACCGAACGGAAAGGCGACCAGTTCGAGCACGCCGACCCAGAAAATCACGTTGAGAATGTCGGATCTGGAGATGCCGAGCGACTCGGTGGCGAAGGTCGTCATCAGCGTGGTCAGGAAGTAGAAGCCGGCAACGCCGAGCAGGCATAGGCCCATGCCGAGCAGGAGTGTGTAACGCCGCGTGCGGAAGATCTCCTTGGCTGGCACGATATCGTCCTGCGGTGCTTCCTGTAGCCGCTTGACCAGTTCCGGGCTTTCCTTGATGCCGGCGCGGATGGCGAAGGCCACGATGATCAGCACCGCGCTGGCCAGGAAGGGAATGCGCCAGCCCCAGTTGAGAAAATCTTCCCGCGGCAGATCCGAGACCGTTCGAAAGGCGAGCGCCGCCAGCATCAGGCCGATCGGACTGCCATATTGCGGGGCCGAAGCAAGAAAGGTCTTCCATTTCGGCGGCGCGTGCTCGGCGGCGATCAACACCGCCCCGCCCCATTCGCCGCCGACGGCAACACCCTGGATGAGACGCAAAAGGATGAGCAGGATCGCGGCACTGATGCCGATCGAATCATAGCCGGGCAGAAGACCGATCAGCACGGTTGCTCCGCCCATCAGCAACAATGTGATGATCAGCGAGTTCTTGCGCCCGACCTTGTCGCCGAAATGCCCGAACAGCAAGGCCCCGACCGGGCGAGCCACGAAGCCGATGGCGAAGGTGCCGAGCGAGGCGATGATGCCCATGTAGCGGTCTTCTGACTTGAAGAAGACGTCTCCGAACACCAGGGCAGCCGCCGTGCCGTAGACGTAGAAATCATACCACTCGATCATGGTGCCGACGAAGGCGCCGAGCGCGGCACGGATGGGCTGCCGTTCAGGCGTTTGCTGGCTCTCGGCAGTCACGGTCTGTGTCATGGTGTCACTCGCTTATTACGATGGTTCAGCGCGGCGGCCGTGATGCGCGGAAGGCCGAGACGAAGCGCGGCGCGGCTTCGGACACGGCGCTGAGCGAATAGCCGCCCTCCTGCACGATCACGATGGGAAGGGGCAGAGCACCCCAGACAGAGCCGATCGCCTCATAGGCGGCCGTGGTCACCGCGAGCTTGGAGAGCGGATCCTCGCGATGCGCGTCCCAGCCGGCTGATACCACCAGCGCCTCAGCCCCGAAAGCTGTCACGGCGGCGGCCAGCGCCCGGTTGGCCTCGATGAACGCCTCATCGCCGCTACCCTCGGCCAAGGGCAAATTGAGGTTGGCGCCCTCGCCAGGCCCCTCGCCCTTCTCGTCGGCATAGCCGGTGTAATGGGGATAATAGCTCGACGGATCCGTATGGGTGGAACCGAAGAAAACATCGCCGCGGCTGTAGAAGATCGCCTGCGTGCCATCGCCATGGTGGGTATCGAAGTCGATGACGGCCACACGCTGAAAGCGCGTGCGCAGCCGCTCCGCGACGACGGCGGCATTGTTGAAGAAGCAGAAGCCGGCGGCGCGATCGACATAGGCATGATGCCCCGGGGGACGGCAGAGGGCGAAGCTGTCGAAGGCACCGGCGATGAGATCGTCGGCAGCCGCCACGGCGCTCTGGGCGGAGAGATAGGCGGAGGCGAAGCTATGCTCCGTCATCGCGTTGGACAGGCCGTTGATGTACCAGCCCGTCTGCCCGAGAATGCCCTTTGTGCGCGGGGCGGGACGCGGGCGGAAGGCGGCATCCGCGCCCTGATAGGGGCTGACTGCCGGCAGCACCTCGGGGCCGGCATTGGGCAGTTCCTGGAAGCGGCGATAGGCCGTCTCCAGAAAGTCGATGTAATGGCAGGCATGGACGGCCTCGATCGGCGCCCGGCCCGCATCCCTCGGCTCCTCGAAAGTCAAGCCGAGCGCCGTGAGAGATCCGACCAGGGTTTGCGCGCGCTCGGGGTTCTCGAGGGCACTGCCAATTCGACCATTGATCATATATTGGGTCGGGCGATGCGCCATCTGCCTGTCGGAAAAGAACAATTTCATCGAGCAACACTCCAGGCAGCGAATGCGAGGCCCTAAGGCATTTTCCGGAAAAGTCGGCAGGCTTTTCGGCTGAGAAAATGCGTCAGAACAGCAAGTCAGAGAAAAAGTGCGATTCGGATAAATCGCACTTTGCTCCAGTCTTGCAGAAGCTGGCGAGAACGCCACCCATGCGGGCACCAGTCCTGTGAATTGGACTGACGAAAGCAAAGCACCTGGACTTGTTGCCGCTGGCTTGGCACCCCGTTTCGCCGTACTCAATGCCAAGGAGACAGGGTTTTTCCGCCTAACCTTCAATTTGCAACATCGGCGTGGTTATACCAGCTTGCATAATGTTTGACCTGCCATTCCCGGCCGTATCCTCACAAGCATTGCTTGTGAGTGGCAGCGAGGGGAAGGGAATCCAGGGGCCAGTTTGCATACACAGGTCAAACATTATGCAAGCTGGTATGAGGTGCCGGTATCGCTGGCAGCCGGAGATCCATGATGGCTGAGATTTTGCTGTTTCATCATGCTCAGGGGCTCACCTCGGGCGTGCAGGCGTTTGCCGAGGCGTTACGGACCGGTGGTCATCTCGTCCACACGCCGGACCTGTTTGACGGGCGTATCTTCGCCAGCATCGAGGAAGGCCTCGCTCATATCAACGAGACCGGCTTCGACGCCATGCGGGCGCGGGCCGAGCACACAGCAAACCCCTTGCCGCCGGACCTCGTCTATGCCGGCTTCTCCTTCGGAGTGGTGCCGGCCCAAAGGCTTGCCCAGACCCGCCCGGGTGCGCGCGGCGCCCTGCTCTTCTATTCCTGCCTGCCGATCAGCGGCGAATGGGCCTTCGGACCGTGGCCGCGCGGCGTTCCGGTGCAGATCCACGGCATGGACCGCGATCCCATCTTCGTCGGAGAGGGTGACCTCCAGGCAGCGCGCGAAATCGTGGAGACGGCGGAGGACGCAGAACTGTTCCTATATTCGGGCGACCAGCATTATTTCGCGGACAGCTCGCTGCCATCCTTCGACGCGGATGCAACCAGCCTGCTCACCCGGCGCGTACTCGAATTTCTCGGCCGCATCTAGGACAAAAAGCGTTCACATCTGAATGCTTTTTCACCCTAACATCTTGTTTCGACGCGATTTTGCGATTCCGTGCGGCTCCATCAGAGCCGCAAAACCCGTTGGAGCAAAGCGCATTCCGGTGAGAAAGCGCTTTGCTCCGGGCTCGGTCGATCAGATCCCAGCTCAGCGCATCAGCAATTGTTCGCTTTCGGTGATGGCTTCACCGACATTGGGCTGCCCCCTGCCGGTGGCGATCAGATCCCGCAAGCTGCCATTGATGTAGGTGTGCCAGCCGTCAGAGCAGGCATCGTAGCATTCATAGTCCGGCACCAGTCCCAGATGGGTGAAGGTGACCTCGGTCTGGTCCCCCTTCCTGGCGATCTCGAAGACGATGTCGGTCCCTTTCCACTCGGATCTGTCCTGCGTGAAGCTGAAATAATTGTCGAGCACACGCCAGACGACCTTGCGGTTCGGTATCATCTCGCGCAGCTGGATCTCGCAGCGATGGAGGTCTTGGAAGTGATATTTGAACTTCTCGCCGACCCGCGCTGTCCGGCCCTCGATCTCTTCCGACCACCAGCCGCGTACATCATTGATGGCGGCGAAAGCCTGGGCCGGCGTCTGGTCGACCGTGAAACTGGTGGTGTAGCTGCTATCCGTCATGGCTGCCTCCCGTTGTCTGGTTCACTGCCGGGATTGTAGGAAGGCCAGGCGCACGGCGTGAGTTACAAGCATGGCGGGATTCGGAGCGTTCGAGATTGCCTCCCTCCTGGCCCCATGCTCGATTCAACGAGGTCGAAACGGCCGGGTCCATCTCCAAAGCATGGATCGATCCAGGAACGCCGGCCGGCAAGTATCCCTGGCCATGCAGCTATCGGGTTCCGAATTCGGCACCCTGCATGCGGCTATCCGATCCTAGCTATCCCGGGGTGAATGGTGTACAACCATCGGAAGATGGAGCGAAATCAGCGCATGAGACGCTGCCCTAGTTGAGACATGCTCCACAATCGGCGGATTGACCAAAGCTCTTACGGCATCGTGCCTGCAAGCTGCGATTTTTCCAGAAAACTGCAGCTCTTCTCCCGGCTTTGTCACGGCGCGCCGTGGGACGGGTTAAGTCCGTGGTGGGCAATTTGAAAGGTGCCTGCCTCCTCCAGAGCAAAGCGCGTTCAAACGTGAATGCTTATTTGCTCTAGCACCTTGTTCCGACGCGTTTTTGCGATTCTTGGTGTTTCCAAGAAACCACAAAACGCTTCAGCTCCGGCCGATCAGAGCATTTGATTGGTGCAAGACGGTTACGATTCATCTTTGGGCCGGCGCCGCGTTCGGCCCTTTTGTTTTTGGTATTTGGAGATTTTATGCTGATACTCGTTCGTGAGAACAACATTGAGCAGGCGCTCAAGGCTCTCAAGCGCAAATTGGCACGCGAAGGCGTCCTTCGTGAACTGAAGCTGCGCAGAGCTTATGAAAAGCCGTCCGAGCGCAAGGTGCGCGAGAAGGCGGAAGCTATTCGTCGCGCCCGTAAGCTCGCTCGCAAGCAAGCTCAGCGCGAGGGCCTGCTGCCCGCGCCCAAGCCCAAGGTTCCGTCGAGAGGACGGGGAGCCCTGCCGAGAAGCGCCCCCCCGATTGCCGCCAAGACGTGATTATCGCCTGGCCAGCGTCCTTCGGTGCGCCCGAAGCTCGCGGAATTTGTGACACGGCGAGCGCCGTCCCGACACCTCCAATGCATCCAAGGAGGAGTGATTGACGAAGCATACGTTTCAGGTCGGCGATATCGTCATCCTTCATTCGTCTATTTCAAGACACGAAGAAGGAACATATCAAGTAACCCGACAAATGCCCTCGGACGGCCCCGAGCCCGCCTATAGGCTCAAGGGTGTGGCGGATTCCCGCGAAAGGGTGGCTCAGGAACACGAACTGCGCGCTTCCAGGCAAGGCATCAGCCCTGTAGCGGACTCACCCGAGAGTACTCTGCGTCCCAGTCGTACCAGACCGACGCGCCGGCAGACTTGAGATAGTCACACGGGGGGACGCATGCCCCCGGGTGATTGCCCTTGCCGGCTGCAAACCATTGGGCATCTGGCCGCCTTTCGATAAAGAAGGAGAGCAGCTTGCCCAAAGGCGTCACTCCCGGAACGGATCTGTCGGGCGAGGTGTCGTTATCACGGGATGCCCGACAATGCCGCCGCCTTCGAGGGCAAGCCCTTGTGGGAGTCCCATCGAGGCCAGGCTCACCACATGTTGAGGGCCTTTCGCGAGGGCAATCAGATCAGCGACGACCTTGTTGTAACCAGACGGATCGTTCTGCACTGAGGTAGCGGTTCCGGTTCGCGAAAGGTGGCTATGACGAAAACCAAGAGTTCCCACCTGGCGTGGGAGGAAAAATACGCGGCTCTCACAGCAGCCGCGCAGGAGATCATCGATCGCGAAGTCTCGGAACGCGACAAGAAGACCGCGCATCTGAGAGAGCTCAGACTCGCGCAAGAAGCAAAAATAACGGAAGACGGCCAAAGTCACGATAAGCCGGCTGGCTCTGCCGCCAAGCCTCGTCGCGTGCAGCGGGCCAAGACGCAGCGTTAGGTTCAGTGATGTGTGCCCCCAATGGCGGTAGCGGCGATGGATCTCGCCGGATGCTGGCAAAAACATATGTCGGACGCGAATGCCGGTATCGACCGGCGGGCGACTTCCTCCATCTTGCACGCCCAACGCCCTGGTACGCGCTTCTCGTACATCGCCGTGACATTTGGTCGAGCCAGTGGCTTCATTGCGATGATGCCCAACTTGTTGGATATATCTAACGTGATCCCGTCGGAAACAGGGCGCAGCTGGCGAAACAGCAAACACGCCGCCGAATATCTCCTGTTGCGCGGCCTCGTCGGCCTTCTGCACATCCTGCCGCTCGACTTCGGCTCCTGGGCCATGGGCTCCATGTGGCGCCTGGCCGCGCCACGATTACGCCGCCACGAACGCGCATTGCAGCATCTGGCTGCGGCCTATCCTGCAAAGAATGCCACCGAAATCGATGCACTGGCGCGCACGATGTGGATGCATCTGGGGCGGACTTTTGCCGAAAGCCTGATGGTGGATCGCATCGTCAAGGCAGGGCGGATCGAGGACGCGAGCGGTCCGCTGATTGAAGCGGTGAAAGCCACCGGCAAGGGCGTCGTTTTCGTCTCGCTCCATACCGGAAATTGGGAACTCGTCGTTATTCCGACGGTGACGAGCGGCATCAAGGTTGCCGGCGTCTACCAGCGCATGAAGAATCCGAAGGTCGATGACTACGTCGCACTCGTGCGCCGAGACCGCTATCCGCGCGGACTCTTCGTCAAGGGTGCGAATGTCGGCAAGAAACTGCTGCGCATCGTGCGCAGCGGCGGCGCTATCGCATTGCTGGCTGATTTGCGCGACCGCAACGGGCTCTCCGTCCCGTTTTTCGACCGGCCAGCTCCCTCGACCACCTTTCCTGCCCTGCTTGCCCGAGGCAGCGATGCCCTGCTGGTCGCGGCCCGAGTCATCCGGACGCGCGGCGTGCGCTTTCGGATCGAGGCCGAGATCCTCGATGTGCCCCACACCGACGATCGAAATGCCGATGTCGACGCGGCAACACATCAGACTCACCGGCTCTTCGAAAAATGGGTGCGCGAATATCCCGAACAATGGATGTGGGCCCACCGCCGATGGGGATAGCGGCCATGCATCGAGAACGATTATGACCGGTATTACGATACGGCCTTACTCAATGTCTCCAAGACGGCATCAAACTTAGCCTCCAGAGATTTCGTCGTAATTTCAAATATATAATGACAAATCTGAAACCTGATGATAGTTTGAGATATGTCAAAACTAGATTTTTTTGTTCCTTCTGAGCTTTTTGTAAAATCAAAATCTGCCGGATGGACTCGAAATTCTCTAAAATATCGACGGTTTGACAGCCTCGCCTCGGCCGTAAAATTTGCTATGGACGAGTATGGAGCCAATCTTAACGGGACCTCCATTCATACGAATACGTGCGAATATACAGGTTCCGCCATTCGCTCTCTGTATGAGAACGAAGACTATCCGCTCGAGGGAAGGTATGCCGTCCTAGGTGGCGCCAAAGGCGGCGCGCCTTCGGCTTCTCGAAACCCGCAAGCGACAAGCCATAAGTTCAACATCGGCGACACCGTCATCTATTTGCGTCCGGGCTTGGTGGGTCAGAGCGGCTATTACGAAGTCGTCAAGGTCCTTCCCGTCGAACATGCGGAACCAGCCTATCGCATCAAGAGCAAAAGCGACCAGCATGTGCGTGCTGTCAAAGAGCGTGAAATAACGCCCGCGTGACGGCTCGATTCCAGTCGGCCGATTGAGATCGGTTCGATTCCAAAAAAATATCGGCCTTTTGGAGCAACAGACCACGTTCGGGATGGCTCCCATTTTACCAACCGAAAAGGAGACGACTCATTGCAAGTGCTCGTGCGGGACAACAATGTCGAACAGGCCTTACGCGTATTGAAAAAGAAGCTGCAGCGAGAAGGTCTCTTCCGCGAGATGAAGCGCCGCAGGGCCTATGAGAAGCCTTCAGAAAGAAAAACCCGGGAAAAGGCCGAGGCGGTGCGCCGTGCCCGTAAACTCGCGCGCAAACAAGCCCAGCGCGAGGGACTTCTCCCGCGTCCCAAGCAACAGGAAAATGCCGCCAAGCGCAACGGTCCAGGGCGCGCGCCTCTTCCGGTGAGCCCCGCCAAGGTTTTGTGACATCTTCGAGATCTCCCCTTGCGATGAACCGATTCGTCGTCGCAAGGGGACATTGCGCATTCATCGGATCGTCTGGACGCGCGAAGCAAGGATGGCTATTCCACGTTCCACTCTGGGGCGTCGGGCCGGAAGGCGGACGCCGGTTTTCGGCAAAAACGATGCGATAACAACAAGACGCCGCATCAATGCCGCTTCCGAAGCCGGGTCTGATGCTGTCGAGCAAAACGCTCAAGGGAATGCGATGGCGAAGCCTGTTGACCCTATCGAGCGTGTTTGCCGTGCCCTCTGCCGCCATCACGGCCAGTTGAAAGACTCGTCATTTGACGGCAAGCCAATATGGGAATCCTATCGTGACGAAGCGATGGCGATCTTGTGGGCGCTGAAGGATGGAGACTGGTTGCCGAACGGACTCGTGGTGAGGAAAGATGATCGCCACTCGATCTAATGGCCTTGCCCGCGCAATGACACGGGCGCGCATGGATCCGCCGTGGCTTGCCAAGCGAGTCGGTGTCGATCCGGCCGTTCTTGAAGCCTGGATCAAGGGGCACGAACCGATACCGCGCGAGATGGCGGTAAGGCTCTCGGCTAAGCTCAAGACGACCGTCGCCGACATTCTGTTTGGCGTCGACTATGACCAAACCAGTAACGGCAGCGGATGGCAAATGAGGCGCCGAGGACGTTGACGGATATTTTGCCCGGCGGACGCAAAAAAGGCCGGGCGCGAACCCGACCTCCTTCGAGCGTCTCGGCAGACTATGCCAGTATATCCGTGGTCAAAGACTGCAGGCGCTGCAGCAAAGTGCGTTCATGATCGAACGCCTGTTTGCTCTAACTCTTTGTTTCCAAGCCAATCCATGGGATTGGCTGGAGCATCTTTGCGATTCTTGGCATCACCGCCAAATCGCAAAACGCTTTAATTCTATACGGTCTGCAGATTCTCGGCAGAGGCCTTACCGCTACGGCTATCCGTGACGACGTCAAAGCTGACTTTCTGGCCTTCGCGAAGTTCAGACATGCCGGCTCGCTCGACAGCGCTCACGTGGACGAAGACGTCCCGGTTGCCATCTTCAAGAGCGATGAAGCCATATCCCTTCTGGGAGTTGTACCACTTGACGATACCTGTGTTCACGACGATTTCCTTTCAATCGACATAGATAAACCTGCCCATTGATATCAATGGGCGCTACATTTCTACCGAAATTGTCAGGGGGAATCGTCAAAGGCGATTTAAAGATCGCCCGGTAATTCATCAGCAAGATCGATACTTCTCTATATATCTTAAACATGTTCGAAACAAGGTGGCCGTGAGTTTAATTTCTATTGGAGAAATGATTGAAGGAATTGTCGTCATTCTTGGCTTTAGGTCGCCCCGCTCGGCGCTCATTTGCGCCTGTGGAAGCCCCGGCTGCCCCCTGCCCGGCCTCGCTGCCTTCTTTCCGGAGCACCGTGCGATTTCTCCCAATCGCGCTTTTCCGCCAACTTCCTGTTTTGCCTAATGTCTTAAGTCAAAAATCGATCAGCTTTCCTGGAAACTACTATCGCTTGTCCTCGATACGGTTACGTGGAAAGACAATCAGGTCACTGGTAACGCCATAAGACAAAAAGCGACCTCGGTGGTCATAGACAGGCACTGCCCGGGCTCCTGCGCATTGCCCGCGCTCGGCCCAATAGGCATTGATCGTCGTAGCCTGACGTTCTGCTTCGTCCAGCGACGAGCCCTGGTCGATATTGCTCACGATAAGGTCCCCCTGCGGCGCAGATCCTGGGCCGGGCAGGTTGTACTGAAATATGATGCTCGCATTCGCTTCCACTTGCGAAAAAATTTCACCGCCGTGGCGCTGACCCAGCCTGATGTGCGGCTTTCATCGCATCTCTAATTTGCTCAAACCGTAAATTTGACAGGATTTCTTCAACAACCAGGCGATGATCATCCAACACATCCGCGGCCAGAAGTCCTGTAAAATGGATGATGCTTTCCCCTCGCTCGGAGTCATCCATCCGATCGATGGTTTTATTGCCTTTGATAGTCATGTCGCGCCTCAAACGATTCCGTTGCAGGCGAGAGGATTGAGGCCGCTCCGCCATCGACGCCTGTTGGGTAGGCCTGTGTCGATGATGTCTGACATAATGCGCTTCTTGGCGTCATTCCCCTAGTCAATTTTACATGACATAGGCTGCACGCATCTAGGAGATCTTGCACTTCAGATTGAGAAATCCGTGATCCGATCGGCCCCTCAAGAAGTCACGTCTATAAATATAATCGTAGGCCCATCGCCCAAAAGCTGCTACAGTTCTTGGCGAATGATACCTCTCGACAATTTGATCTCTCAGCTTGTGACCTCTGATCGTTACGCCTGTGATCAACATTGAATTTTGCATATTTTTGTACGCTGCCATTTTCGCCGTTCAATTCATGCAACGATCACCCTTTATTACGTGATCGACCTCTCGGCGACATTCAAGCGACAGCCCCTATTCTTGCAAGCATGGATTGATGCCCTTCTCCCTTGAGGAGTGGCTGGCTCTCTCCGTTACATCCTGTTCTGTATCTCGCTGGCCGAGACGAGCGGTCGCCAAACTGCTGGAGGATCGAAATGTCGAACGACAATGTGCATTTCAATGCCGAGGAGTTCGAGCGGGAACAGAATCAGGGCTATCTGGACGGATGGCAAGCCGGCGGTAAACAGCCGACGCGTTCACTGAAACATCGAAGCGCCAGCTATCGATATGGCTGGTCTAATGGAAACGACGACCGCCTCGGCAAGGCGAGAGTGTCCGGCGAGTTGAAACTCATGCACGCCAATGCCGTGCTTGCAGTCGACATGGCCTGGAGCGCCACATGACTGCTGGGCCCTTTGGAGATCAAAAGCTGAATGGACCCGGCGCCACGGTCGGCGTTTCCAGGCGGATTCTTCGATGCGAGGCTGAGATTGAGCCGCTCTATCTCTTCTTGGTGAAAGCCGCGACCGAAGTCGGGTGGAGCATGCCGAGATTGCGATTGCCGTCACCCGCCTCGCGGATCTCTCGCTCATCGGCAGGGAGCCCCAACGTTGCAGGCGACGCAATGATCGAGCATTGAACTCCGGTCACCCGTTTCTCGTTTCACATGTTGCAGGGCTGGGAGCGAGTCTGCCATGCCCTCCAGGACTTTCGGATATATGGATCAGACATGGTCAAGATCGCATTCTCCGAAAGCCTCGCGAGGGGAATTGATGTCCTCACGGAAGGAGGCAAACGCCATGAGTGAAGACAAAGGGCGACCGAATGAATGGGCTGCCAATCATGAGGCAATAGATACGGCAGCCCGATTCAGGATTGATACGGACGCGCTCACCCGCGACGAACAGATAGCCAGACTCAAAGCCCTGCGGCTGGCGCGCGAAGCCTCTCAGCCCAAGGTAGGCGCCGTGGTCAAACCGTTACGATCCAGCAAGAAGCCAAGACGGGCAAGGACCCAACCGCACAGGGGCTGAACATCGCGCCGAAAAGTGGGCGCCGGTTTTCGGAAAAAAACGATGCGGCAACAGTAACCCATGGCATCGGTCAGACTTGAGCGTCCAAACCCGCACAGATTTGAGCGCAGGCGGCCACCTCGGAGGCCGATAGGGCAACCGGGGCTCTTTCGACTACGCTGACCGAGGTCCAAGCCGGCGCGACGACGGATCCCCGTTGCCGGAGCTCCGCAGGATCCCGGCCGATGTTCGTTTGGCATTGTAAACGGAAGGAACGCAACAAAGGCGCCGGTCTCGCACGAAAGGGAGCTCCGACCAGAGGCTCAGTGGTTCGCATCGCCCCTGGCCGGTTCCCACCGGGAGAGAGCGAATCCCTGCAACCAGCGCAGGACATCTATCAGATATGCAACTGCATGTACGATAAATTGGGCTCCTGATTAAGGGCCGCCGGGTCACGTACCGGCAGGCCCGTTTGTTGCGGCCGGCCCCCTCAGGCCAATGGATATAGGCGGCACTTATGAGGCACCCGGCTTGTAGGCGGGCATGAAAACCCGCACGTGCAGGCCCAGTGCCGACAAGACCTTTCCATGCCGTCTCGTCAGTGAGGCGGCAACACACTAAGCTGATCGGCCGTCTTCATGGCGTTCAGTTCGCGCTGCCGAGCCGTCCGCTCAAATGGCTCTCCGAGACTCTTGATCCTATAAACCGGCTCCAAGCCGTCGGCAGGCAGAAGCCGGATGATTTCATAGGCCTTGTCCTGCTCGCAGACAGGAGCAAGCCTCAAGGTGACGAAATCGCCAATCCCAAAAACATGTATGCCCATCCTCTGCCCTATGATTCGATCGTGTTCTGGAATGGGTGTGGCACTGCCGCCGCCATTCTCCCGTGGATCGGATTTCAGCGTTCAACGAAGCAGATCTGGAAGACGAAAATGCTTGAGCTTTGATGGAGGCAGGCTTGCGGACGAGCTTGAGGCTCGCCGCATCGTATCTGCCCTTGTTGCAGAATTTTCACCCGATCGGCACTCCCCGTCGCGAATGTCGATGAGCGAAAGCCTCACACGGAAGTCCCGGCATCATGAGCCGTCGTTGAAGACGACCATGCCACCGAACGTCCGCGGCGTCCCCTAGAGCAATGCACATTCATGGCTGAACGCTTGTTGCTCTAGCTCCTTGTTCCCAAGCCAATCCGTTTGATCGGCTTGGGCGTCTTTGCGATTGGAGGCGTTTCCGTCTCATCGCGAAACGCTTCGGGGTCAGCCCACCCTGAGGTCGCCGGCCGATGATTTGCCGGTCTTGCGGTCACGAACCAGTTCGAAGCTGATCTTCTGACCTTCAGCCAGCTCGCGCAGACCAGCGCGCTCCACAGCGCTCACATGCACGAAAACGTCGGGTGTTCCGTCGTCCGGCTGGATAAATCCATATCCCTTGGTGGAGTTGAACCACTTAACAGTACCTGTGCTCATATCGTGCCCTTTTTGAACTCCCTTCGCACCTTCCAGGTGGAGGACTATGCCAAGTCACGTCGGTGGAAGGCTGGCTTGATTCAAGGGCTTATTGGCCACTGAAGATCGAGGTCACCGGCCAAAATCGACGGTTTTAGTGTGCGCCGAGCGCCGGAGTCCGTCAAGCCGCAAGTAACGCGCATAAGTAACTCGCCGCAAGTAACCGCCGGGATCGCTGCCTTGGAATAGGCAGTCTCGATGCAGCCCGTGATCGATCCGCGGTTCCGGCCTATATCCCCTTTGTCGCTCAGGCCACATGGGTGGACTGCATATAGTCGCGAAAAGCGATGAGTGGCTCGCGGTGCCAGGGGCCGCCCGACAATTGCCTTTCGCGCTGTGTCCGCGGCCAATCGGAGGCCCGGTAGGCGGCAAGAGCCTGGGCGACCAGAGCCCCGTGTCCCCCCGGCAAATGCGTCAGGGCCCATTCGCCAGCTTCCTCCTTCCCCGGCACGATGTGATCCGCGGCCTCAGCCATCATCGCCCAGCGGCAGAGATTGAGAATGCCGTAATAGGGCGAGGCGAGGATATTCTCCCCCTCCAGGATCCAGGCGATGTCGCCCCATACCGAGGCCAGATAGTCGGCCCATGAGAGGTCGCCGATCGCCTCCGAGGGAGGTGGGCCATGCAGGCCGACGCCGCGATATTTAGCGACGGTCAGATGCGCGATCAGATCTTCGTCGGTCGGCGGCCTGCCGCCGGACCACGATTGCGGTGCGGTGGTGGTCTCGCTGAAATGCACCAGATAGGGCAAGGGATGTCGCGGTGATCTGGCGTCATCAGCCCGTATCACGCTGCCCTCGAGGCCGCCGACATAGGGCCTGCGGCGATGGAGGCGTTCGAAAACGGCATGCAGCAGGCCGGCCTCGTCAACCGTCAGATCTTCCACCAAGACGAGAAGATCCACGTCGCTCTTGGGCATGCGGAAACTGCCCGTGGCCAGCGAACCGTGCAGGATGATGGCCGAGAGCCTGTCTGCCAGCGCCCCCCTCAGCGCAGCGACGACTTCATCGAGATAGGAACGCAGCGTCTCCTCGACATCCTTCGAACTCGAACCGGAGATGTCCCGCAATGACCTCCCTGTCTCGCCGCCGATGGTATCGACTGGCTTGAGAAATTGATCAAAAAGCCGCGGAGACCTCGACTTTTGCCACCATCGGGTTTGTCCCACACCGAACAAGTTGTCCGGTGTAAATCCAGAGCTGCCCTCTCGACGCGCAGTGGTGCCTGAATGCTCGGGTCGAAACCCGGGCATGGCAAAATGAGGCTTTTCTTGGCTCCGGTGGCAACTTTTCGATCAGGTTCTGAGGCGAGTCTGTATAGGCGTTTGCACTGATTCTTGGCGATGAGCTGGATTCCCTTAGTCCCCTCCGAACCGCCCGGCCCGGCGCCCTTGGCGGGGCGTCGGGTCGAAACGGGCTCGCCCTTGTTTCCCAAGCCGGAAGGGACATGATCATCGCTCTTCCGCCGTCGCCGCCCAGACTGTCATGACAACCGGGAGCCTGCCATGCCCAAGATCGACCTCGTCGCCGTCCCCGAGCACCAAGGCTCGGGCTACCCGCCACCCTTCGATGCTCCTTGCGCCGAACGGGTGCGGCAACGCCTCGGCGATGCCGGCCGCCTCCAGGATTTCGGCATCAATCTCATGCGTCTGCCGCCGGGGAACTGGTCGAGCCAACGTCACTGGCATACGGCCGAGGACGAATTCGTCTATGTGCTGCAAGGCGAGTTGATACTCGTCGAGGATGGCGGCGAAACGATCCTGCGCGCCGGCGATTGCGCCGCCTTTCCCAAGGACTCCGGCAACGGCCATCACATGATCAACAGATCCGGTGCCATGGCGGTCTATCTCGAAATCGGTTCACGCTCGCCTGCCGACGTGATCTATTGCTCCGACATCGACATGATGAGCCCGAGTTCCGACGGTCGCTTCCTGCACAAGGACGGCACGCCCTATTCCAAGGCCTGACCCGTCGGACCATTCCCGGGAGGGCGAACAGGATGGCCGGCGGCCGTCATTCGGACCCGTGCAAAGCCGGGCCCTGAGGTACGATAGGCGGACGCGGGCTCCGCGAGCCGGCTCTGGCGGCCGTTTCAGCCGTCCGAATCAGGCTGTCCTGCCTGCGCGTGTGACGATGCAACCTGCTCGGCAAATTCCGCCATCAGAGGCTGATACATCTCCGGCGGCGGATATTCAGCATAGCTGTGGCGGGCTGACGTCGATGCCCATGCGAGCTTCTCGGCCGTACAGGTTTCGATGAAGGGCTCGGTCCACACCGCCTCGGCCAGCATGGTCGGGCGGATGTTGACGAAGAAGTCCAGGTCCTCAGGCCTGGTGAACAGCCAGCTCTTGCAATGCGGACAGAAATAATGTCGTGACGGGCCGTGGAGTCCGCCGATCACCGGCTCCCCGCGGGTCACGCGAAACCCTTCCGTGGGAATTGCCGCACTCAGCGAAAAGGCGCTGCCGGTCATCTTCTGACAGCCGCGGCAATGACACGCCATCGTCATTAGGGGCGGCGCGGTGACCTCGAACTGGACCTGCTCGCAGCGACAGCTTCCGATCATGTGCATCGTTTGGCTCCGTGTGGGTATTCCCGGAAGGTCTCAAATTTGAGACCACCTTGCCACGTCATGGTTACGACGGTTGGCCATCCTGCTACTGCGCCAATGGGGGAATGTCGAGGACCGGAGCTCACGGCAACCCAGGCTTCGTCACCTAGCAGATTCTACGTCGCTGCTGCCTTTCGCATCGGCCTCTCCCAGCCAACCCTCGAACAGCGTGACGATGGAATCATGATAGCGGACGTCGGGACCGGCCTCGAGCCCGAGCCTGCGGGCGATCCTGATAGAAGCGGCATTCTCCGGCGCGATGATCGCCGTCACCCTCCGGCCCGGATGCACGTCACGCGCCCAGTCGAAGGCCGCCCGGCTGGCCTCCAAGGCGATGCCCCGGCCATGGGCGTGGGAGGCGAACACCCAGCCCGCTTCCAGCGAGCCCATCAGGCTCGGCTCGATGTCGCGCATGGCGTCCTGGAAGCCGGTCATGCCGAGATAGCGGCCACTCGCCTTCTCGATCACCGAGAAATAACCGAAGCCGAAGAAGTGCCAGGTACCGTGGGCCTGCAGAAAGCGCTGCCACATCTCCTCCCGGCTGCGCTTCTTGCCCGAGATGTGCCTGTAGACCTCGGGCTCGGCCCACATGGCGGCATGGGGCTCGAAATCGTCGAGAACGGGCTTGCGCAAGAGCAGGCGCGGCGTCTCAATCATCGTAAAATCTCGCTCTTCTATGAAATCACCCTGTGACGCCACTGCCGACCGGCGCCCGAAACCCCGTCAGACCTTGATCCGCCACCCGGTACGGAAGATCACCGCGATCGCGACCAGGCACAGCAGCATGAAGACCAGCGTCATGCCGAGGCTGAGCCCGAAGTCGACATCCGAGACACCGTAGAAACTCCAGCGAAAACCGCTGACGAGATAAAGAACCGGGTTGGAATGGCTGACCCCCTGCCAGAAGTCAGGCAGCATCTTGATCGAATAGAAGCTGCCGCCCAGGAAGGTCAGAGGCGTGATGATCAGGGTCGGCACGATCTGCAGCTTTTCCCAGCCATCCGCCCAGATGCCGATGAGAAAGCCGAACAGGCTGAAGGTCACCGAAGTCAGCACCAGAAAGGCCAGCATCCAGAACGGGTGCTGGATGGAATAATGCGAAAAGGGCCAGGCGGTGATCAGGATGATGCAGCCCAGCAGGATGGATTTGGATGCCGCCGCGCCGACATAGCCGATGACGATCTCCACCACCGAGACCGGGGCCGACAGCACCTCGTAAATGGTGCCGATGAATTTCGGCATGTAGATGCCGAAGGAGGCGTTGGAAATGCTTTCGGTCAGGATCGCCAGCATGACCAGGCCGGGCACAATGAAGGCGCCGTAATTCACGCCGCCCACCGTGGGCATGTGGCTGCCGATGGCCGAGCCGAACACGATGAAATAGAGCGAGGTCGAGATCACCGGCGAGGCGATCGACTGCAGAAGCGTGCGGAAGGTGCGCGACATCTCGAAGACGTAGATCGCGCGAATGGCGTGAATGTTCATCAGTGCGCCCCCACCAGGCTCACGAAGATGTCCTCGAGCGAGGACTGGCTGGTCTGCAGGTCCTTGAAGCCGATGCCGGCTTCGCCGACGTCGTGGAGCAGGCGCGAGAGCACTTCCGGATCGTCCTTGGCATCGAAGGTGTAGATGAGCTGGTTGCCATTGTCGGCGATATCGAGGCGATAGGCGGCGAGATCAGCCGGCACCGCATCGAGAGGCT
The DNA here is from genome assembly GCF_057813875.1 of Labrys sp. F242. Taxonomy (NCBI): domain Bacteria; kingdom Pseudomonadati; phylum Pseudomonadota; class Alphaproteobacteria; order Hyphomicrobiales; family Xanthobacteraceae; genus Labrys; species Labrys sp. F242. The sequence goes on from NZ_JBVASG010000006.1 coordinate 113,626, forward strand.
GCTGCAGGCTGAGGGTGAGCTGCTTCTTGCCGAGCTTGCGCATCAGCTCGGCCTTGTCCTCCACCAGGATGATCTCGCCCTTGTTGATCACGCCGATGCGATCGGCCATCTCCTCGGCTTCCTCGATATAGTGGGTGGTGAGGATGATGGTCACGCCGTTCTCGCGCAGTCCGCGCACCATCTCCCACATGTCACGGCGCAGCTCGACGTCGACGCCCGCCGTCGGCTCGTCGAGGAAGAGAATGGTCGGCTCGTGCGAGAGCGCCTTGGCGATCATCACGCGGCGCTTCATCCCGCCCGACAATGCCATGATCTTGCTGTCTTTCTTCTCCCACAACGAGAGGTCGCGCAGGATCTTTTCCAGGAAGGCGGGGTTGGCTGGCTTGCCGAACAGGCCGCGCGAGAAATTCACCGTCGCCCACACCGTCTCGAAGGCATCGGTCGACAGTTCCTGCGGCACCAGGCCGATCTTGGTGCGGGCGGCCCTGTAATCCCTGACGATGTCGTACCCGTCGGCACGGATCGTGCCGCCCGAGGGATTGACGATGCCGCAGATGATCGAGATCAGCGTGGTCTTGCCCGCCCCGTTCGGGCCGAGCAAAGCGAAGATCTCGCCGCGGCGCAGGTCGAGATCGATCCTTTTCAGGGCCTGGAAGCCGGACTTGTAGGTCTTGCTGACGCCGGACACCGCGACGATGACGTCCGCAGCGGACGGTGAATTGTTGGCTTTCATGACTGCCTCCCTGCGGGGAAATGGCGCCTTTCCAAACCAAGCGCAACCATGTTTCTTGAAAGATAGTGCGGAGTGGGAGGGGTCTTAGGGGGAATGAAGATGGTTAGCCATGGCCTGAAGGCAGGCTTGTTCGGCGCGGCTTTCACCGCGATTTCAGTGTTCGGCTCAGCGGGCGCCCGCGCCGAGGGGAGCGCCCCTGCCGACACGGTTTATCTCAACGGCACGATCTATACGGCGGACAGCAAGGACAGCGTGGCCGGGGCCCTGGCCGTGCGCGAAGGGCGCATCGTCTTCGTGGGCAGCAGCGGGGATGCCAAGCCCCATATCGGCCCACAGACCAAGGTGATCGATCTCGGCGGGCGCATGGCCATGCCCGGCCTGATCGACGGCCACATGCATCCCCTCGGCGGCGGCAAGAGCCTGACGGGCTGCAATCTCGCCTATGCCGCCCTCACACTGGACCAGACCCTGGCGGCCATCCAGGCTTGCCTCGACCAGGAGACCAAAGCGGGAGACGATGACTTCCTGATCGTCAACAACTGGTTCCGCCAGAAGATGCTGCCCGCAGGCACCGACATGGCCCGCGGCGAGATCGACAGGCTCAAGACCAAGCGTCCCATCCTGGTGATCAATTTCGACTATCACTCCAAGCTCGCCAACAGCCGGGCCCTGTCGCTCGCCAAGGTTAGCAAGGACACGCCAGATCCCAAGGATGGCAAGATCGTCCGTGACGCCGCCGGCGAGCCGACGGGCATGCTGGAGGATGGCGGCGACGCACTGGTGATGGCGGCGATGCCCAAGCTCTCGCCCGAACAGGAGGCGGAGCAGAATCTCGCTTTCGGGCGCACCGCCCTCGACGCCCTGCGCAAGGGTGGCATCACCAGCTTCCTCGAAGCGGCGGCCGAGCCGGGTGAGATGAACGCCTGGGCCACTTTGCAAAAGCGGGGCGAACTGACCGCGCGTGCCCATCTGGCCCCGAAAATTGCTACCGATACCGACCAGACGGCCGAAGCCCTGGTCAAGACCGTCAGCGACTACGCGGCTCGCTTCGATCAAGGACCGCTGCGGCCAGAACCGGGTATCACGCTGCGCAACGCCAAGATCTTCATGGACGGCGTCATCCAGGCGCCGGCGCAGACGGGCTATACGTTGGCTCCCTACTTCGTCAACAAGGGCAACGCCGACAAGCCGGACTGGCAGCCGGGCACGGTGAGCGGTTCGCTCTATGTCGCGCCCGACCGCCTCTCGCCTTTGCTGATCGGCCTCGCCGAGGCGGGAATCGATCCCCATCTGCATACCGATGGCGATGGCGCCGTCCATGTCACGCTCAATGCGATCGAGGCGATGCGCGCCAAGGTGCCCGGCAAGGACATCCGGCCGGCGCTGGCGCATAACGAAATGGTCGACCCGGCGGACCTGCCGCGTTTCGCCAAGCTCGGCGCCATTCCCGTCCTCTCCTTCCAATGGGGTGCGGCTTCGCCCGACCAGGTGGCCTCGATCAAGGAACAGGCCGGGCCGAAGCGCCTGCCCTTCGTCGAACCCTATGGGCAGATCTACAAGGCGGGCGCCCGCGTCGCTTTCGGCAGCGACTGGCCGGTCGATCCGCTCAACGAATGGTATGCCTTCCAGATCGCCGTCACCCGCAGCGACCCCAGCAATCCGGGCCGGCTCAATGCCGATCCCGGCCTGACCATCGGCCAGGCGCTCAGGGCGGCCACCATCGACGCCGCCTATGAGCTGCATCAGGACGAGGTCACCGGCTCGCTGGAGCCGGGCAAGTTCGCCGATTTGATCGTGCTCGACCGCAATCCGCTCAAGATCGCGCCGGAGGAGGTCTCCAAGACCAAGGTGCTGCTGACGGTGGTCGGCGGCAAGGAAGTTCATCGGGCAGAGGAGTTCAAATAGGGGGCGGTCGTGGCGGATTAGCCAGGCAGCTCCCGCAGGGAATGGTGCCATTCTCTCCCGCACATGGGAAAGAATGGCACCGACCTTGCCGAATGGCGAAGCATTCGGCTACCAATCTTCGTCCGACAAATCCAGGCAGAGGAAACCCCGCCGCATGGCCTCCGTTGATGTCATCGACGTCAAGAAATCCTATGGCACCCAGAAGGTCATTCATGGCGTGTCTGTCAGCATCGAGGACGGCGAATTCGTCACCTTGGTCGGGCCTTCCGGCTGCGGCAAGTCCACGCTGCTGCGCATGATCGCCGGCCTCGAGCCGATCACCGAGGGAAGCCTCAAGATCGGTGATCGCTTCGTCAACGACCTGCCGCCGCGCGATCGTGACATCGCCATGGTATTCCAGAGCTATGCGCTCTACCCGCATAAGACCGTGGCCGAAAACATGGGCTTCGCGCTCAAGATCCGGAAGACGCCGAAGACCGAGATCGACGAACGGGTGAAACGGGCGGCTGAGATCCTCGATCTCGGCCCCTATCTGGCGCGCTATCCACGCCAGCTCTCCGGCGGCCAGCGCCAGCGCGTTGCCATGGGCCGTGCCATCGTGCGCGCGCCCCAGGTGTTCCTGTTCGATGAACCGCTTTCCAATCTCGACGCCAAACTGCGCGTGCAGATGCGCGCCGAGATCAAGGAACTGCATCAACGCTTGAAGACCACCACCATCTATGTCACCCACGACCAGATCGAGGCCATGACCATGGCCGATCGCATCGTGGTGCTGCATGACGGCATCATCGAGCAGATCGGCTCACCCCTCGAGCTCTATGACCGGCCGGCAAACCTGTTCGTTGCCGGCTTCATCGGTTCGCCCGCCATGAATTTCATCAAGGGCCGGCTGGAAACCAGCCCGACGCCACGCTTCGTCACCGATGACGGCATGGAGTTGCCCGTATCAGCCGTTCCGGCGGGGAGCGAGGGCCGGCGTGTCGTCTACGGCATCCGCCCCGAGCATTTTTCCCTCGGCGGCAGCCTGCAGGCCAGGATCAGCGTGGTGGAGCCCACCGGTGCCGAAACCCAGGTCTTCGCCCAGCTCGGCGAACAGCGGGTGCTCGGCGTCTTCCGCGAACGGGTGACGGCCGGCTCGGGCGAAATCCTGGCGCTCCAGCCCGATCTTGCCGCCGTGCATCTTTTCGATGCCGAGACCGGTTTGAGGCTGAACTGAGATTTCCGGGTGCACGGACGTCCCGTCCGTTCTTGGAGCGATCGCGCTCGTTGCAGAAAAAGAACGGGCAAGATGCCCGTGCACCCGGAATGGTCTGACCTTTTTGTTGACGAGCAAACGAGGCCTTCCTAGCATCCGCACACTTCGCCACAACCAAGCGTTGTCGGAGCGGTTCGAAGAAACGTCCCTGCTGCGAAACAGCCAAGAATAAAACAAGCCATTCAGAACGGGAGAATCGACGTGAGAACGGAAGACTACAAGAATCTCCTCGCCCTGCAGGCGAGCCGCCGCGGGCTGCTCAAGGGCGCCGCCAGCGTCGGCGCTCTGGCTGCGATGGGCAGCCTGGGCGTCACCGCCGCCATCGAGCCGGCCCTGGCGGACGAAGCCAGCGACCTGCGCGCCAAGATCCTGCAGATCCCAGGGGTCGGCAAGGGTTCGCCCACCGATGCGGACTGGCAAAAGGTCGGCGAACTTTGCCTCAGCGCCACCAAGGCCTCCATCAAGGAAGGCGAGTTCAAGGGCGTCGAGCTCTCCTTCATGGGGCTCAACAACCAGAACCTGCACAACCTCCTGTTCCGCGGTTTCCTCAAGCCCTGGGAGGCCTACACCGGCGCCAAGATCAACTGGATCGATCTCGCCCAGGCCGACTACAACCCTCGGCTGCAACAAGCCATCGCGACAGGCACGGTCGATTTCGACCTGCTCGAGATGGGGGCGCCCTTCGAAGGCGACGTCTGCGGCAAGGGCCTTGCTTCAGAAATGCCTGACTGGGTGAAGAAGCAGATCGACATGGACGATCTGGTCTCCTACCTCAAGCCGCCCGTCGGCACCTGGGACGGCAAGCAGTATCGCGTCACCATCGACGGCGACACCCACAATTTCAACTACCGCACCGACTACTTCAAGGACGAGGCCCTGGCCAAAGCCTGGAAGGAAGCCGGCAACACCACCGAATGGGCAGCGCCCCGCACCTGGCAGCAGGTGCAGGCGGTGACCAAATTCCTCAAGGGCAAGCAGGTCGACGGCCAGGATGCCTATGGCTATCTCGACGCCTGCAAGGCATGGGGCGGCTTCGGCTTCTATTTCCTCGGCAGCCGCGCCACCGCCTATGCCAAGCACCCCGACGACAAGGCCTGGCTGTTCGATATCGACACCATGAAGCCGCGCATCAACAACCCGGCCTGGGTGCGCGCCATCCAGGACGTGCTCGACGCCCTACCCTCCGAGCCCGCCGACCAACTCAACGCCGACCCCAACACCACCGGCTTCCAACAGTTCCTCGGCGGCACCGGCTCGATGTGCGTGTGGTGGGGCGATATCGGTTCCAACGCCAAGACCAATGATTCCTCGGTCATCGGCGACAAATGCGGCTTCGACATCCTGCCGGGCTCGGACGATGTCTACAATGCCAAGACCGGCAAGTGGGACAAGCTGGCAAGCGGCCCGAACTTCGCACCCAACCTCGCCTATCTCGGCTGGGGCGTCTATGTGATGGCGCGCGTCGACAAGGACGAAAAGAAGCACAAGGCCGCCTGGAGCGCCGCCGCCCATCTCGGCGGCAAGGACCTGGCGCTGTGGACGGCGGTCTATCCCTCCGGCTTCCAGTGCTACCGCAACAGCCAGCACAATATCGAGGAGTGGGTGGCGGCCGGTTACGACAAGACCTTCATCTCCAACTATCTCGACTCGCAGTTCAACTCCTACAACCACCCCAACGGAGCGATCGAGCCGCGCATCCCCGGCATCTTCCAATATTACAGCCTGGCCGAGGACATCCTCGCCAAGATCTATGCCGGCCAGCTCAAGGCCCAGGAAGGCGCCGACCAGATCGCCGCGGCCTGGGAAAAGCTGACCGACCAGATCGGCCGCGAGAAGCAGATCAAGCTCTACAAGGCCTCGCTGGGACTGTAGGGTTAAGCACCCCCACGCCGATAAGGTACCTTCTCCCCTTGCGGGACCTGGCACTTTCCATGAAAGTGCCTTGGGTCCCGGCAGGGGGATGAAGGGTCTTACGACCAATCCTGAGTCTGGCGGAGCCACCCCTCATCCGGCGCTTCGCGCCACCCTCTCCTGCGAGGGGAGAAGGCGGGAATCGCGCTTTTCAATCTCGTTTCGCGTCCTGGGGATCTGATGCCGCCGACCTCGTCTGCAACCGCCACACGCGCCTCCTCCTCCATCTCAGGCAGCCGCATCCTGCTTGGCCGGCTGCTGATCGGCCTGGCCTCCGTTCTCCTGGTCGTTGCCGCCCTGGTGCAGTTCCTGCATGAAAAACAAGGCTTGGCTTTCGGCTTCGACAATTGGCGGCCCGTGCTCTACGCCTTCGTGCTGTGGTCGATGGCGCTCGGCGTCGGGCAGGTACTGATGCGAGGGGAAGCGGGCGAGCGCGCTTTGTTCATTCTGCCAGCCGTGCTGTTCACCGTGGCGATGGTGATCTTCCCCACCATTTTCGGCTTCTACATCGCCCTGACCGACTGGAACCTCTCCTCCTTCGCCGGCCAGCGCTTCAACGGCCTCGACAATCTCGTCGCGCTCTTCCACGACGCCGATTTCTGGAACGCCCTCGCCAACATGGTGTTCTACGTGCTGATGGTGCTGGTGGAATATGCCATCGCCTTCGGCCTCGCCCTCCTGCTCAACGCCGAGATCAAGGCCCGCAAATTCTTCCGTGTCGCCTTCCTCCTGCCTTTCATGCTCAGCCCCGTGGCGGTGAGCTGGATGGTCGGCAAGTCGATGATGGAATATCGCTACGGCCCGGTAGCCAAGCTGATGCGCGAACTGGGCTGGAAGAGCCCCTCCTTCTTCACCGATCCCTGGATCGCCCGCCTCTCGATCGAGGCTATGGACGCCTGGGTTTCGATTCCTTTCCTGATGATCCTGCTGCTGGCTGGCCTGCAGGCCCTGCCCAAGGAAGTGATGGAAGCCTCCAAGATCGACGGTGCCTCCGGCTGGCAGCAGTTCAAGGAGATGATCTTTCCCCTGATGCTGCCCGTCTCGATCACGGCGATCGTGCTGCGCATCATCTTCAAGCTCAAGCTCGCCGATATCGTGATCAACACCACCTCCGGCGGGCCCGGCGGGGCAACGGACACGGTATCGAGCTTCATCTACCGCGAGTATCGGGACCGCTCGAATGTCGGCTACGGCACCATGCTGGCGATGTTCTATCTGGTGGCGATCATCGTCTTCGTCACCCTGCTTTTGAACGTCGCCAACCGCTTCATACAGCGCAGCAGTTGACCGGGAAGAGACCGACATGACGACGACAGCCATCCCGACCGCCGCGCCCCGCGACACCGCCTTCCGCCTGACCACCGTGCTCAGCCGCGTGCTGATCTATGGCGCGCTGATCGCCTGGGCCTTCATCTGCCTGTTTCCGATCTACTGGACGCTGACCACCTCGATGAAATCGGCTGTTGATGTCACCCAGGGGCATCTCATTCCCTGGCTCGACTTCCAGCCTGATTGGAAGGGCTGGCGCTCGCTCGGCCTTTCGCCTGATACGCTCGGCTCGACCTCGACGGTGCGCTCGGAATTCCTGTCGCGCTTCTTGAACAGCGTGATCACCTCGCTCGGCGCCTCGCTGCTCGCCGTGGTAATCGGCTCCCTGGCCGCCTATGGCCTCAGCCGCTTCCAGTACAAATTCGGCTGGATGCGCAACCGCGACATCTCCTTCTTCTTCCTGTCTCAGTTGATCCTGCCGCCGGTGGTGCTGGCCCTGCCCTTCCTGGTGCTCTACCGCGAGCTCGCTTTGCTCGACACCCGCATCGGCTTGATCCTGCTCTACACCCTCACCGTGCTGCCGATCGTGATCTGGATCATGCGCGACCAGTTCGACACTATTCCCACTGAACTCGACGAAGCCGCTTTGGTCGACGGCCTGTCGCTCTGGGGCGCCTTCTGGCACATCATCCTGCCGATCGCCCTGCCCGGGATGGTAGCGGCCTTCATCCTCGCGCTGGTGCTGACCTGGAACGAATATTTCTTCGCAGCCTTGCTGACCTCCTCGGATGCCAAGACCCTGCCGGTGATGGTGGCGAGCCAGACCGGCTCGCAGGGCATCAACTGGTGGTCGATGGCCGCGCTCGCCACCACGGCGATCGCCCCGCTCGCTTTGATCGGCATCTTCCTGGAGCGCTACATCGTCAAGGGCTTGACGGCCGGCTCGGTGAAGTGACGGGCAGTGCCCGGCCGAAATCCGTCGCTTTGCGATAAGGGCGTCACCGGTGGTCTGGTAGCTTCCGACCATCCACAACAGGAGTAATCGATTTGGCCCATCCCACCGTTTTCAAGTTTCCCGCTCCCGGCGCCGACCCCATCACCACGGACCTCGAAGGTTGGGTCGTGCGCGCCGGCTCGCCGACGATGAAGACCTGGGTGCAGCACACCTCGGCGGATGGAAAGATCATTTCCGGCACCTGGGCGGCGACACCGGGCACCTATCACGCCACCTATTCGGCCTATGAGTTCGTCCATCTCATCGAGGGCGAGATCATCATCACGCCCGACGGCGGCGAGGCGGTCACGCTCCGTCCCGGCGACGCCTTCGTCATCGAGGCCGACTTCAAGGGCGTGTGGGAGATCACCAAGCCCGTGCTGAAGCATTTCGTGGTGCAGGTCTGACAATACCAGGCGCGGCCGCGGCGTTTCTGCCACGGCCGCGCCGTCGAAAGGCTTACGTCAAAGTTTCCTGTATCCGACCATCAAAAGTCTCTTGACGCCATCCTCGCCGCAGCGCATACGGGCTGCGGGACATTCCTCCCCAACGAGGAACGCCCATCTGCGAGGATGGAGACATCGCGATGACACTACCAGTGCCAGCGGCCAAGCCCGCTGTAGTCAACTTTTCGTCCGGCCCCTGCGCCAAGCGCCCCGGATGGAGCCCCGACTCCCTCAAATCCGCCGCCCTCGGCCGTTCGCATCGTGCGAAGCTTGGCAAGACCAAGCTGGAACAGGCGATCGAACTGACCCGTGACGTGCTCGGCGTGCCGGCCGACTACCGCATCGGCATCGTGCCGGCTTCCGACACGGGTGCTGTCGAGATGGCGCTGTGGTCGCTGCTCGGCGCACGCGGCGTCGACGTGGTGGCCTGGGAATCCTTCGGTGCCGAATGGGTCACCGACGTCGTCAAGCAGCTGAAGCTTGAAGATGCCCGCATCTTCAAGGCCGGTTATGGCGATATCGTCGACTTCCGCGAGATCGACGCCAGGAATCGCGACATCGTCTTCACCTGGAACGGCACCACCTCCGGCGTGCGCGTACCGAACGCCGACTGGATCCCGGCCGATCGTGAAGGCCTCACCATCTGCGATGCCACCTCGGCCGCCTTCGCCCAGCGCCTCGACTGGGCCAAGCTCGACGTTACGACCTTCTCCTGGCAGAAGGCCCTCGGCGGCGAGGCTGCCCATGGCATGCTCGTCCTCTCCCCTCGTGCCGTCGCCCGGCTGGAGAGCTATACGCCGGCCTGGCCGCTGCCCAAGATCTTCCGCCTGACCAAGGGCGGCAAGCTGATCGAGGGCATCTTCAAGGGCGAGACCATCAACACGCCGTCGATGCTCTGCGTTGAGGATTACCTCGACGCGCTGAACTGGGCCAAGGCCACGGGCAGTCTCGACGGGCTGATCGCCCGCGCCGACGCCAACCTCGCCGCCATCGAGCGCTTCGTCGAGAAGACGCCCTGGATCGACTTCCTGGCCAAGGATCCGGCCACCCGCTCCAACACCTCGGTGTGCCTGAAGGTGGTGGACGAGAGGGTGACGGCGCTCGCTCCGGACGGACAGGCTGCCTTCGCCAAGGCGCTTTCTTCGGCCATCGAGGCGGAGAAGGCCGGGCTCGACATCGGCTCCTATCGCGACGCCCCTCCGGGCCTGCGCATCTGGTGCGGCGCCACGGTGGAGGCCGCCGACGTCGAGGCCCTGATGCCCTGGCTCGACTGGTCGTTCCACAAGGCGATCGCCACACTCGGCTGATACTGGAGCGCGGACATCTCAGCGACATGCTGGCATGTCGTGATATCCGCTCTTCCTTGGACCCTCTCCGTTTCAAAATGCGGACAAGATGTCCGCGCTCCGCAGGAGCCTCCCCATGACCGCCCCCAAGGTTCTCATCTCCGACGCCCTGTCCCCCGCCGCCGTCCAGATCTTCAAGGATCGCGGCATCGAGGTCGATTTCCAGCCTGCTCTCGGCAAGGACAAGGACAAGCTCGCCGAGATCATCGGCAATTATGACGGCCTCGCCATCCGCTCGGCCACCAAGGTCACCGCCGCCATCCTCGCCAAGGCCACCAATCTCAAGGTGATCGGCCGCGCCGGCATCGGCGTCGACAATGTCGACATCCCGGCCGCCACGGCCCGCGGCGTGATCGTCATGAACACGCCCTTCGGCAATTCCATCACCACCGCCGAGCACGCCATCGCCATGATGTTCGCGCTGGCCCGCGAGATTCCCGCCGCCGACGCCTCCACCCAGGCCGGCAAGTGGGAGAAGAACCGCTTCATGGGCGTCGAGATCACCGGCAAGGTGCTCGGCATCATCGGCTGCGGCAATATCGGCTCGATCGTCGCCGATCGCGCCGTCGGCCTGAAGATGCGCGTGATCGCCTTCGATCCCTTCCTGAGCGCCGAGCGTGCGCTGGAGCTCGGCGTCGAGAAGGTCGAGCTCGACGACCTGCTCGCCCGCGCTGAAATCATCACTCTGCACACGCCGATGACGCCGCAGACCCGGAACATCCTGTCGCGCGAGGCGCTGGCCAAGACGCGCAGGGGCGTGCGCATCATCAATTGCGCCCGCGGCGGCCTGGTCGACGAGGAGGCGCTGGCCGAGCTCCTGAAATCGGGCCATGTCGGTGGCGCTGCCTTCGATGTCTTCATCGAGGAGCCGGCCACGGCGAACCCGCTGTTCGGTCTGCCCAACGTGATCTGCACGCCGCATCTGGGCGCCTCCACCTCGGAAGCCCAGGAGAACGTCGCCTTGCAGGTCGCCGAACAGATGTCGGACTATCTGTTGCGCGGCGCCATCTCCAATGCCGTCAACTTCCCCTCGATCACGGCGGAAGAGGCCCCGCGCCTGAAGCCCTATATCTCGCTTGCCGAAAAGCTCGGCTCCTTTGCCGGCCAGCTCACCGAGACCGACATCAAGACCATCCGTATCGTCTATGAGGGCGATGTCGCCCATATGAAGATCAAGGCGCTCACCTCCGCCGCGGTGGCGGGTCTGCTGCGTCCCGCGCTGGCCGACATCAACATCGTGGCTGCTCCCAGCGTGGCGCGCGAACGCGGTATCGTCATCGAGGAAACCACGCGCGAAAAGACGGGCGACCACGACAGCCTGATCACGCTCGAGGTCGAGACCGAGAACCTGACCCGAGCCGTGGCCGGCACCATCATCGCCGGCACCAAGCCGCGCATCGTGCAGATCAAGGGCATCAATGTGGAGGCGGACCTCCTGCCGCGCATGCTCTACATCACCAACCATGATCGCCCCGGCTTCATCGGCCGCATCGGCACGCTGCTCGGCGAGAACGGCATCAACATCGCCCATATGCAGTTCGGGCGCGATTTCGAGGGCGGCAATGCCATCGCCCTGGTCGGTATCGACCAGGTGGTGAGCGAAACCCTGCTCAAGGAAATCAACACCATCCCGAACGTGGTGCAGGTGAAGGCGCTGACCTTCTGAGGCTACAATAGCCATCTACGATCGGCCGGTGCCCACTGTGTTGAACGGGGGCACCGGCAAGGATGGGGACGACATGGCTGGGGTAACATTGTGGCGTCCCGTCGGTCCGGCGGAATTGGGGCTGATCCAAGCGAGCGGCATGAAGACGTTTCCTCCGCGCCTGCCCGATCAGCCCATTTTCTATCCGGTAACGACGCGGGCCTATGCCGTGAAAATAGCGCGAGACTGGAATGTGCCGGCCAGCGGGTCCGGCTTCGTGACCCGTTTTGAAGTCGACCAGACCTTCCTTGAACGCTATGCGATCCAGGATGCCGGCGGCAAGGATCATCAGGAATACTGGATCCCGGCGGAGGATCTTCCCGCCTTCAATGCCGCCATCGTTGGTGGAATCGAAATCGTCGACTCCTTTCCCTGAGCGAAGCCCCGCTCAGGCGGGTTCGTGCCGAGAAATGTTCGATGCACGCATACCAAACGCTTCATTTTGCCGCCCCAATCCCCATCTTGTATGGATCATTACTCTTTCCCGCCGGCCCGCGGACTGCTAAACCCGGTCGCGGCAAAATGTGATCACAGGTGAGCGATGCGTCTCCTCGTCGTCGAAGGCAATGTCCGTGCAGCGCGTGAACGTCACCGCGCGACCTACGGCCTTACGCCGTCGGAATCCTATGCGGCAGTGCTGAAGAGCCTCGCACCGGATGCAGTCTGCGACATCGCGATGCCCGCCGACGAAGGCACCAACCTGCCAGATGCCGCAGGCCTGGAAAGCTATGACGGCGTCGTCATCACCGGCTCCGGCCTCAACATCTGGAAGGCCGAGCCGGAATCGATGCGCCAGGTCGAACTGGCCCGCGAGGTCTACAAATCCGGCACGCCCTTCTTCGGCTCTTGCTGGGGCCTGCAGGTCGCCACCGTCGCCGCCGGCGGTTCGGTGCGGGCCAATCCCAAGGGTCGCGAGGTCGGCATCGCGCGCGACATCACGCTGACCGCCGAGGGACGCGACCACCCTCTCTACACCGGTAAGGCACCTGTTTTCACCAGCCCCTGCGTGCATGGCGACGAAGTCGAAGCCCTGCCCGAGGGCGCCATTGTGCTCGCCAGCAATGCGGTGAGCGACGTGCAGGCTGTTGACATCAGCCATGACGGCGGCCGCTTCTGGGGCATCCAGTACCATCCCGAATTCTCGCTCAACGAGTTGACGGTGATCATGCGGCGCTACAAGCCGACTTTGCTCGCCGAAGGCTTCTTCCGCGACGACGAGGCTGTTGATCGCTGGGTGGCCGATCTGGAGGCGCTGGTCTCCGACAAGCGCCGCACCGATATTTCCTGGCGCTACGGCATCGGCCCCGACATCCTCGACGCCCGCCGCCGGCTGAGGGAGATCGAAAACTTCATCGAGCTGCGCGTGAAGCCGGTGATTTCCGAGCGCGGTCGCGGCTGACCTGAAATTACCGCATTGCGATCGGTGCTGTGTCTCCGATCGCAATGCAACTTTGGTGTGCCGATCTCCTGATCGGCACACCATGCTTCCGGCGCCCTTGTTCCCGTCGATACAGCCTAACGTTGCGGCCGCCATCGCGCCGCAATCCTGCTTTCCCATGGCGGTCCCGCAATGGAGATCCGTCATGTCCGCCGTCCCTCGCCTCGCTCTTACTGCCTTTCTGCTACTGGGCACCACACCGGTCTTCGCGGGAGATCTGGGGGTGCAGTCGAAGATCGATGCCGTGGCTGTCTATCCCGACGGCGCGACGGTGACGCGCATCATCGAGTTCGACATTCCGGCAGGCGAAACCGTGCTGGTTACCAAGGACCTGCCCGTCGGTCTCGATGCCGCCTCGATCCGTGCCGACATGCGCGAGGCCGCCGGCGTCTCGCTCTCGGGAACCGATCTCGCCGACGCTCTGCTTGACGGTCCCGTTCCCGATGCCACCGGGGCCCTGCGCGATCTCAAGGACAAGCGCGAAGGCCTTGCCGGGATCGGCAAGGCTCTGCTGGCCAAGCGCGGCCTCATCGAGCGTTTTGCCAATGGCGCCACCTTCAATGCCACAAAGGAAGGCAGCAATGTCACCGCCCTGCGCGGTGCCTGGAATGCGGTCGGCGACGATATGACGGAGGTCAACGAGGCGCTACGCCAGAATGCCGTCAAGATCCGCGACCTCGACGAGGAGATCGCCAAGCTCCAGAGCCAGCGCGACGGCCGCCCGGAGGGCCAGAAGCGCACGCAACTTCGCCTCTCAGTCAATGCCGAGCAGGCCGCGAAAGGCCGCATCGCCGTCTCCTATCTGATCGGCAATGCCGGCTGGTCACCGCTCTACGATGCCCGGCTCGACAGCGAGAAGGGTGAGCTCGAACTCGTCAGGCGAGCCAAGGTCACGCAAGCGACCGGCGAAGATTGGAGCGACGTTGCGCTCACCATCTCGACCGCCCGAGCCACTTCGGGCGCCGCGCCTCCCAAACTCGCCAGCTATGTCCTCAATTTCCAACCCGACTATTTTGCACTGCCGGTCGACGCCCTGGCCCGCAATCGCGCTGAAGAGAGCGAGGCGCGCCCAGCGCCGCCGGCTGCCGTGGCAAAGCAAGCCCAACCGAGGCCGGGACGGGAAACCGAGGCGAAATTGAACACGGCCGGCTACCAGAGCGTGTGGACCCTTCCCGCCCGCGCCAGCGTGCCCTCGGGCCCCGGCTCGAAGGCGCTGCGTCTCGCCTCCGCCAAGCTCACCCCGGACATCGTGGCGCGAGCCGTGCCCTCCCTGCAGCAGACGGCCTTCCTCGAAGCCAGTTTCAGCAACGGCGAGGACACGCCGCTCTTCCCGGGTTCCGTCTCGATCTATCGTGACGGCCTCTATGCCGGCCAGACCGCCATGCCGCTCGCCACCAAGGGAGAACCCGTCCGCCTCGGTTTCGGCGCCGACGATCGCATCAAGGTGGAACGGGCCGTGACGCGCAAGGTGGAAAGCAATACCGGCATCACCCGCCCCACCACCAGCGAAAGGCGCGACTACAAGATCAGCCTGCGCAATGGCCGCCCCAACGCCATCAAGCTCTCGATCGAGGAAGCCCTGCCGGTGGCCGAAAACAAGGACATCAAGGTGGAGGCCTCAGCCCAGACGACCCCGCCGACCCAGCGCGATGCCGACAATCGTCGCGGCGTGCTGGTATGGACGGTGGATCTCGCCGCTGGTGCCACCAAGGATATCAATTTCGGCTACAAGGTCACCTGGCCGGGCGCGGAAACGATCAACCTGGATTGAGCCCTATAAGAATAGAGCGCGGACCAGCCTTCTCCCCTTGTGGGTATCGTCCACTCCACTTGGAGTGGACCGGGTGCCCCGAAGGGGCGGATGAGGGGAGATACACCACTTTGCAGAGGACGAGCTGACACCCTCTCATCCCCTTGCCAGGACCCAAGGCACTTCCGCTGGAAGTGCCAGGTCCCGCAAGGGCAGAAGGAGGACGCCATAATTTCCTCTCACGCCGTCTCGACCAGCAGCGCGTCCAGGGTCTGGCCGGCGGAGGTCGCCTGGATGGAGGCGACATAGCCGGCATAGAGCTTGGCGAATGCCATATGCTCGGCAAGGCCAAGCTTGGCGAAGGGGCTGGTGCGCAGGAGGTCGAGCGGATTGCCGCCGCGGACGAGCTCCCAATCTTGCTCGCTGAGGCGCGGCTCCACCACATCAAACGCCTCGCCCCTGTCGTCCTTGCCGGTCAGATAGGCCCCGAAACAGGCAAGGAAAAAGGCTTCGCGCCGGAGATCGCCGCCGTCGGCCAGCAGCATCTCCAGCGTCCTGGAGTGGAAGACCGGGATCTTGGCCGTGGTGTCGAAAGCGATGCGCAGCAACTGATCGTTGATCGCTGGATTCGAGAAGCGCTCGAGTACCGCGTTCTTGTAGTCCTCCAGCGAAACGCCCTTCGGCCCCTCGATGCGTGGAATGGCATCGCGGTCGAGGAAAGTCTCGAGCAACCGATGGAGGCGCTTGTCGCCGAGCGCCTCATGCACGATGCGATAGCCCATGAGAATGCCGGGCATGGCGAGCAGGATGTGCGAAGCGTTGAGCATGCGCCCCTTCATGAATTCGAAGGTCGGCACGTCGTCGCGCATTTCCACCCCGACTTCCTCGAAAGGCGGGCGTCCGGCGCGGAAGTCGTCCTCCAATACCCATTGGCTGAAGGTTTCACCCAAGGCCGGCACGGCGTCGTCGATACCGCTGCGCTGGTTGAGGCGATCCTTCACCTCGGGCGGGATCTGGGGCGCGATGCGATCGACCATCGAGTTGGGGAAGTCGACCTCGGCTTCGATCCAGGCCGCGAGTCCGGCATCACGGGCGCGGGCGAAGGAAACGATCGCCTTGCGCGCCGTATCGCCATTGTGCCGGAGATTGTCGCAGGACATCACCGTGAAAGGTCCTGTCCCCTGCTCGCGCCGGCGGCGCAAGGCCTCGACGATGAAACCGAAAGCCGTGCGCGGGGCGCCACCGGCCAGGTCGAGGGCGACCTCCGGGGTATCGAGCTTGAACACACCGGTGGTCTCGTCGAGATTATAGCCGCCCTCCGTGATCGTCAGCGAGGCGATGCGGGTATCGGCATGGGTGAGGCGCATCAGCACCGCTTCGGGATCGTCGGGCGCATGCAGATAATCCACCATGGCTCCAACAACCCGAGTGTTCGCCGAACCGTCGGGTGCATATTCGGTGACGGTATAGAGGCAGTCCTGGCCACGATAGGCCTCGGCCTTGGCACGGGTGGCCGGGGCGTCGATCAACTCGACGCCGCAGATGCCCCAGCCCTCATTGCCGGGCCGATGCAGGCAGCGATCGACATAGACGGCCTGGTGGACCCGATGGAAATTGCCGAGGCCGAAATGCACGATACCCGGGCGCACGGCGGAACGATCATACCCGGGAACGGCGATGGCAGCGCCGAGGTTTCCAAGGGTTTTCAAGGAAAGCTTCTTCAAGATCGTCTCCATGATGGCGGCGGCAGCCGCGACCCGGCGCCGTCTGACGTGAGGTCGAGCCGGCAAGACGAGCCTGCCCGAGCCTCCATGCTGGGGTTGGTGGATCCCGGATCGGGAACGGGGCTGCCCCTCCTGTTCTCGTCCGGCCGTAGCGTTTTGCGATTTGGTGGAATCACCAAGAATCGCAAAGATGCGTTCAAGCAAAGAACTAGGGCAAACCAGCGTTTCCGCCGAAACGCCCCTTGCTCTAGGAGCGGCAACGCCTGACCGCAATTCGAAGGCGTGCCTGCAACAACGCCATACTTGGCCTTGCTTCCCAGATTTTGGCAAGAGCTTGTTGCAGGCAATCACTTTATCCGCGTCGAAAATTCGTTTGCACACTAACGAATTTTCCCTAAAATTATCACCTCCACCGTGGATCGGTTCTAATTCACGCAATTCCTTGTTTATTTATTTGATTGCCAGATTATTTGCGGATATCTCCACGGTGAGAATGAGTGACGACCTAGGCAGAGTTTCCTGGCGAGGCCCCCGGATGGGCCTCGCCAGGAAACTCTGCAGATGTTTGATACCTTGCAGCTCCTCCTGATCGTGGCCATGCCCGATCTGGAGGAAGCTGCTTAGCGGCGAGGCAGCCAGGATGAGCAATTTCAACGAAGAACGGGTTCTGAGCGTTCATCACTGGACCGACAAGCTGTTCAGTTTCACCACGACGCGTGATCCGGGCTTCCGCTTCGAGAATGGTCAGTTCACCATGATCGGCCTGCCGGTCAATGGCCGCCCGCTGCTACGCGCCTATAGCCTGGTCAGTGCCAATCACGAAGAGACGCTCGAATTCTTTTCCATCAAGGTGCAGGATGGGCCGCTCACCTCCCGCCTGCAGCATCTCAAGGAAGGCGATGCCATCATCGTCGGCCGCAAGGCCACCGGCACGCTGCTGCTCGACAACCTCAAGCCCGGCCGCCACCTCTATCTCGTCGGCACCGGCACCGGCCTTGCTCCCTTCCTCAGCCTGATCAAGGATCCGGAGACCTATTCCCGTTTCGAGAAGATCGTGCTGATCCATGGTTGCCGCCAAGTCCAGGAACTGGCCTATGGCGAACGCATCACCCATGAGCTCCCCGCCCATGAATTCCTGGGCGAGTCGGTCCGCGAGCAACTGATCTATTACCCCACGGTGACGCGCGAGGCCTTCCGCAACACCGGCCGCATCACCGACCTGATCAAGTCCGAAAAGCTGTTCGAGGATATCGGCTTGCCCCCGCTCGACATCGAGCAGGATCGCGTGATGATCTGCGGCAGCCCCGAAATGCTGCGCGATCTCAAGGCCCTGCTGGAGGAGCGCGGCGCTGTCGAAGGCAATCATGGCGAGCCAGGCGATTTCGTGATCGAAAAGGCCTTCGTGGACAAGTAGGCTCGGCGTCCGACACCCGATTCGCCGCCAGGATGCCATGACCGATTACAGACTGGACGATCAGATTGGCTTCATTCTGAGGCAAGTCTACCAGAGGCATGCCGTTCTGTTTTCCGATGGTCTGGGTGAGGATCTGACGCCGATGCAATGGGCGGTGCTGGCCAAGCTCGCCGAGCTCGGCACCTCCTCCCAGAATCTCCTGGGCCGGCTCACCGCCATGGATGTCGCCACCGTCAAGGGGGTGGTGGAGCGGCTGTCTCGTCGCGGCCTGATTGAAACGAGGCCCGACGCCGAGGATCGCCGCCGCCTCGTCGTCTCCCTGTCGGCCTCCGGGCAAGCCCTTTATGCCCAATTGGTAGCCCGGGCAGCAAAGGTAACCGACCAGACCCTGGCACCCTTGAGCGAAACCGAGCGGGACGCCCTGCTCGGCCTGCTGGGCAAACTGCGCTAGGCCGCCGCCCGCCCGCCAACAATGCCTGCACGCATGCCAAGGCTCGCTTCCATCGCCGCCGGAATCAAAATCGTACCTCTGAGCGACAGCAAGCTTGCGTTGGTGGGCGATGAATGCATTCTAGGTTATAAAACTGGGCGTTCGCAACCAGCCTGGGCAAATACTCGGAGGTATGGGACATCATGAGCGACCTGGGAGACCTGCAAAACCGCAAGCTCGACCTCGCCACCCGCGCCGCCTGGCTCTATTATATCGACGGAGCGACCCAGGACGAGATCGCTACCCAATTCGACATTTCGCGCCAGAGCGTGCAGCGTCTGGTCGCGCTCGCGGTCTCGGAACGGGTGATCGAGTTCCGCATCCAGAGCCCCATCGCCGAATGTACAGCCCTGGCCAAGCAATTGCGCGAACGCTACGGACTGACCATCTGCGAGGTCGTGCCGAACGGCCTGCACGATCCCCTGGCGGCCGTGGGCCTCGCCGCCGCGCAGATCCTCGAGACCCAGTTCGGTCAGCGCGGTTCGGGTGTTTTCGGCTTTTCGACCGGCCGTACTCTGCTGCGCATGGTCCGCGAGATCTCGGCCAAGCCGCGCCCCGATCTCAAGATGGTGTCTATCGTCGGCAACGCCGCCCGTGATGGCTGTGTCAGCCCCTTCGAGATCGCCATGCGCCTAGCCGACAAGCTCGACGCCAAATGCTACCCGCTGCAAATGCCGGTGCTCGCCGACACCATCGAGCATTGCCAGTCCCTGCGAAGCCAGCCGGTACACACTTTGCTGCAGGAACTGGTGGAGACGGCGCGGGCCGTCTATGTCGGCGTCAGCGACGTCAGCTACGGCTCCCCGATTCACCAGGACGGTTTCGTCCTGGAATCGGAGATGCATTATCTGCTTGAGAACGGCGCAATCGGCGAAATCGCCGCCTGGCCCTTCGATCGTAATGGCCGCATCTTGCAGAATGATTATACCGAACGCCTCCCCGGCTTCCGTCCCGACCGGCTCGCCCGCCTCGTGCCGGTGGTCGGCGTCGCCGCCGGCCAGCGCAAGATCGCCCCGATCCGCGCCGCCCTGAACGGCGACCTGCTTTCCGGCCTGATCACCGATGAACAGACGGCCGCTGCCCTGCTCGAGCAGTCCTAAAGCAAATCGCGTTCAGGCTTAACGCTTCTTCGCGCTACCCCTGCTTCCAAGCCAACGGATTGGCTCGAGCGTCTTTACGATTCTTGACGACTCCGGCACATCGCCAGCCCCCCTGCTCCCACCCAACACCAGCGACAGCACGAGCGCACGGAACGCTTCCGCGCCCGCTGGCACCTGTCTGCCCACTGGGTGCCATCCTGACGCATGAGGCGGCTTGACATTAAGCTGCGTCGCTGAGAATATGCCCTCGTATTGGGCGTCTGCCCACGCCCACAAGCCGTGACAAGCGGCGCGCAATTTTTACGGGAGGTTCTGGTGCAAACGGCAAAATCACTGATTGCGCTTGCAGGCGCGCTGGCCTGCGGCGTTTCCCTCGTCTGGTCCCCAATGGCCGGGGCCGCCGAGACGTTGACGATCGCCACGGTGAACAATGGCGACATGGTTCGGATGCAGAAGCTTTCGGAAGATTTCACCAAGGCCAATCCGGACATCACGCTGAACTGGGTCACGCTCGAAGAGAATGCCCTGCGCGAGAAGGTGACGACCGACATCGCCACCAAGGCGGGCCAGTTCGACGTCCTCACCATCGGTACCTATGAAGTGCCGATCTGGGCCAAGAAGGGCTGGCTGGTTGCGCTCGACAAGCTCGGCGACGGCTATGACACCAATGACCTGATCAAGCCGATCCGCGACGGCCTGACCTATGAAGGCAAGCTCTACGCCGCTCCCTTCTACGGCGAATCCTCGATGATCATGTATCGCAAGGATCTGTTCGAGAAGGCCGGGCTGAAGATGCCCGACAGCCCGACCTGGGACTTCGTGGCCGATGCCGCCAAGAAGCTGAAGACCGCCGACACCTACGGCATCTGCCTGCGCGGCAAGGCCGGCTGGGGCGAGAACATGGCCTTCCTCACCGCCATGTCCAACTCCTTCGGTGCCCGCTGGTTCGATGAAAGCTGGAAACCCCAGTTCGACCAGCCCGAATGGAAGGCGACGCTCACCTTCTATGTGAACCTGCTCAAGGAGGCCGGCCCGCCGGACGCTTCCTCCAACGGCTTCAACGAGAACCTGACCCTGTTCAACCAGGGCAAATGCGCCATGTGGATCGATGCCACGGTGGCGGCCGGCTTCGTGACCGATCCCAAGCAATCGACCGTGTCCGACAAGGTCGCCTTCGCCCTCGCCCCCAATACGGGCATGGGCAAGAATGCCAACTGGCTGTGGGCCTGGTCGCTCGCTGTCCCCGCCGGCTCGCAGAAGGTGGAAGCCGCCGAGAAGTTCATCGCCTGGGCGACCAGCAAGGACTACTCGGCCCTGGTCGCCAAGGTCGAGGGCAATTGGGCCGCGGCACCTCCCGGAACCCGCGCCTCGCTTTACAACAATGCCGATTACCAGAAGGCTGCGCCCTTCGCCAAGCTGACGCTGGATTCGATCATGTCGGCTGATCCGACCCATCCCACCGTCAAGCCAGTGCCCTATGTCGGCGTACAGTTCGTCGCCATTCCCGAGTTCCAGGGCATGGGCACCTCGGTGGGTCAGCAATTCTCCTCCGCCCTGGCCGGCTCGACCTCGATCGACGACGCCCTGGCCGCTGCCCAGAAACTGGTGACCCGGACCATGACCAAGGCCGGCTATATCAAATGACCCGTTCCTCCCGGGACGGGGCTCATCGCCCCTCCTGAAACTTGGCTGTCCCGGCTCTTCGTCACCGGGACAGCCACCTTCAAGACTTGAACGAAGCGTCTTGCGATTCGAAGAGATCACCAGGTTTTGCGGGATTGCCAAGATCTTGCGGGATTGCCGAGAATCGCCGGGACGTCGCAGCAAAGTACCCGATCAAATAGGCGTTCGGGCTTGAACGCGCTTTGCTCAGGAACATTCAAGATTTGGTCTGTGGGGAGGACCTCAAGATGGCAACGCAGCAGACGCGCGTGCTGGCCAGGGTGGCTGTCGCGCCCTCGGTCATCATGCTCTTCATCTGGATGATCGTTCCACTCATCCTGACGATCTACTATTCATTGAACAACTACACGCTCGACGACCCGACGAATTTCTACTGGAACAGCTTCGCGAACTATACCTATTTCCTGACGGACCCCACCTTCTTCAAATCGCTGGGCGTCTCGCTGCTGATCGTCGGCTCAGTGCTCGCCATCACCATCGTCGGCGGCATCCTGATCGCCCTTCTGATGGATCAGCCCTTCGCCGGCCAGGGCATCGTGCGCCTGATGGTGTTGGCGCCCTTCTTCGTGATGCCGACCGTGGCGGCGCTGATCTGGAAGAACCTGTTCATGAACGCCGATTCAGGCCTGCTGACCTGGGTCTCGCAGACGCTGCATCTGCCGGTGGTCATCTGGTTCACCAACTGGCCGCTCCTGTCGATCATCATCATCGTCGCCTGGCAATGGCTGCCCTTTGCCACCCTGATCCTGCTCACCGCCATCCAGTCCCTGGACGAGGAGCAGAAGGAAGCGTCCCAGCTCGACGGCGCCAAGCCGCTCTCCTTCTTCTTCTACATCGTGCTGCCGCATCTTTCGCGCGCCATCACGGTGGTGATCCTGATCGAGACCATCTTCCTCCTCA
This sequence comes from Labrys sp. F242, assembly GCF_057813875.1. Taxonomy (NCBI): domain Bacteria; kingdom Pseudomonadati; phylum Pseudomonadota; class Alphaproteobacteria; order Hyphomicrobiales; family Xanthobacteraceae; genus Labrys; species Labrys sp. F242. Next base: position 135,689 of record NZ_JBVASG010000006.1, read on the forward strand.
ACATCTTCGCCGAGATCAAGGTCACCACCAATGGCAGCCTGAATACCGCCAACCTGCCCTTCCTGGTCTATCTCACCGAAGCGGGCGACCACGATATCGGAGCGGCCTCGGCCGGCGCACTAGTCGCCGTGGTGCTGGCCAATATCGTCGCCTTCTTCCTCGTCCGCATGATCGGCAAGAACCTGGAGGCTTGAGCCATGGCACGCGCAGTTTCCACCCGGCGCAAGGTCGCCGTTACAACCGCCGCCTGGATCGTCGGCTTTCTGATCTTCTTCCCCATCCTGTGGATGGTGATCACCAGCTTCAAGACGGAGGGCGAGGCTGGCATTCTGCCTCCCAAATTCGTCTTCTTCGAGTGGACGCTGGAGAATTACCGCAACATCTTCACCCAATCCAATTATGGCAGGGCCGCACTCAACTCGATCTTCCTGTCGGTCGGCTCGACCCTGCTCGGCCTGATCTTCGCGGTTCCCGCAGCCTGGGCCATGGCCTTTGCACCCGGCAAGCGCACCAAGGACCTGTTGATGTGGATGCTCTCCACCAAGATGATGCCGGCTGTCGGCGCCTTGATGCCGATCTTCCTGCTCTTCAACCGCTGGGGCCTGCTCGACAGCCGCTGGAGCGTGATGGTCGTCTTGTTCCTACTCAACCTCCCGATCGTGGTGTGGATGCTCTACACCTACTTCAAGGAGATCCCCGGCGAGATCCTGGAAGCGGCCCGAATGGACGGGGCTTCGCTCTGGCGCGAGATCGTCTATGTGCTGACGCCGATGGCCATTCCCGGCATCGCCTCCACGCTCTTGCTCAACACCATCCTGGCCTGGAACGAGGCGTTCTGGACCCTGAACCTGACCACTTTCGATGCCGCGCCGCTGCCGCAGTTCATCGCGGGCTATTCGGCCAAGATGGGACTGTTCTGGGCGACACTGTCGGCCGCTTCCACCCTCGCCATCCTGCCGATCGTGGTGCTCGGCTGGTTCTCGCAAAAGCAACTCGTGCGCGGCCTTACCTTCGGCGCCGTGAAATGACGAGCCAAAACACTTCAGAATGGGGAGCTGCGTAAATGGGGCGCTTCAATCTTCGCAATGTGCGCAAGGCCTTCGGTGAAGTCGTGATCATTCCCGATCTCGACCTCGACATCGAGGATGGCGAGTTCGTGGTCTTCGTCGGCCCCTCAGGCTGCGGCAAGTCCACTTTGCTGCGCCTGATCGCCGGCCTGGAGGACACCACCTCCGGCGAGATCAAGATCGACGGCGTCGACATGGCGCAGGCGCCGCCCTCCAAGCGGGGGCTGGCCATGGTGTTCCAGTCCTACGCGCTCTACCCGCATATGAGCGTGCGCAGCAATATCGCCTTCGCCCTCAAGATGGCGGGCGAAAGCAAGGACGTCATCGACCAGAAGGTCTCCAAGGCCGCCGCCTCGCTCAACCTCACCAATTACCTCGACCGCAAGCCGCGCCAGCTCTCGGGCGGCCAGCGCCAGCGCGTCGCCATCGGCCGCGCCATCGTGCGCTCGCCCAAGGCCTTCCTGTTCGACGAGCCCTTGTCGAACCTCGACGCGGCGCTCCGCGTCAACATGCGCATCGAGATCTCCCAGCTCCACAAGGACCTGAAGACCACGATGATCTACGTCACCCACGATCAGGTCGAGGCCATGACCATGGCCGACAAGATCGTGGTGCTCAATGCCGGCAATGTCGAGCAGGTCGGCTCGCCGCTCGAGCTCTACAACAAGCCCAGGAACCTGTTCGTCGCCGGCTTCATCGGCTCGCCCAAGATGAATTTCCTGAAGGATGCTTCGGCAGCAAACTACAACGCCACCACCATTGGCATCCGCCCCGAGCATCTCAACCTGTCTTCCACCGAAGGACAGTGGAAAGGCAAGATCTCGATCTCCGAACACCTAGGCTCGGACACCTTCTTCTACATCGATCTTGACGAAGGCACCCGGGTCACCGCGCGAGCACCGGGCGAATTCAGCCTGAGCACCGGCGACACCATCTATCTCACGCCTCAGCCAGATCGCCTCCATCGCTTCGACGACAAGGGCTTGTCCCTGGCCTGAGCATGGGTCTGCCATCTGCGAGGCGGGTCCCCGGACCCGCCTCGCAGCCCGGCGCCTGCAGGGCAGCCGGTCGCGTCCGAATTCCCGCAAAAATGCCCGTCAATTGTAGGGCCAATGCAGGATTGACTTCGTCGAATCAGCATGCCGCATTAGATTGACCGTAGCTGCACGGGCTTTTGTTCCGTTTGCAAAATCGATGCAGCAAACGGGAGCGACGCATGAAAGGATCCGCGATGTACAAGAAGAAACTCGATCTCACGGGCCGCCACGCCCTCGTCACGGGCGGGGGGCGCGGCATAGGCCTGGCCTGCGCCGAAGCATTGGCCGAATTCGGGGCCGAGGTCGTCATCGCCGATTTCGACATGAAGGTCGCGGCCGAAGGACAGGCAGCCCTGGCGGCCAAGGGCTACAAAGCCGAAACGGTGCAGATGGATGTCACCAAATCCGATCAGGTGACCCAGGTCGCCGATGAACTCGCCGCCAAGGGCCGCACCGTCGAGATCCTGGTCAACAATGCCGGCATCGCCCGCTCGATGACGCCGGCCGAGGACGTCGCCGACGAGCATTGGCTCAACGTGCTCGACGTCAACCTGAACGGCGTGTTCTGGTGCTGCCGCGCCTTCGGCAAGCATATGCTGGCGGCCAAGAAGGGCTCGATCATCAATATCGGCTCGATGTCCGGCATCATCGTCAACAAGCCGCAGGAACAGTCCTACTACAACGCTTCCAAGGCCGGTGTGCATCACCTCACCAAGTCCCTGGCGGCCGAATGGGGCCTGCGCGGCGTGCGGGTGAACTCCGTCGCTCCCACCTATATCAACACGCCGCTGACCGCCTATGCCGCGACGGACCCGGCCAATACGGCGATGTTCAAGACCTGGCTCGAGATGACACCGCAGGGGCGGATGGGCGAACCGGAAGAAATCGCCTCCGCCGTGCAGTTCCTCGCTTCGGACGCCGCGAGCCTGATGACCGGCTCGATCGTCGTCGTCGATGGCGGCTACACCTGCTGGTAGGAGCAGCACGCAAAGACGGACCTTAACCTTCTCCCTTGCGGGAGAAGGTGTCCCGAAGGGACGGATGAGGGGTCTTACGACCCATCCCAGAGCTACCTCCTGAGAGGCCACCAAGAGTTGTGAGGTTCCGTCAACCGCTCATCCGGCGCTGCGCACCACCCAAGGCACTTCCCTTGGAAGTGCCAGGTCCCGCAAGGGGAGAAGGTTTTTCGCGCCTCAAGACGCGGCGCGGTTGTAGATGTCCTCGATCCGGATGATGTCGTCCTCGCCGAGATAGGAGCCGGTCTGCACTTCGATCAGTTCGAGCTCGATCTTGCCGGGATTCTCCAGCCGGTGGGTGGAGCCGATCGGAATGTAGATCGACTCGTTCTCATGCAGCGTCTTGATCTGGCCGTTGATGCTGACATTGGCGACGCCGCGCACCACGATCCAGTGCTCGGAGCGGTGATGGTGCTTTTGCAGCGAAAGCTGCCCGCCGGGCTTGACCACGATGCGCTTGACCTGGTGGCGCGCACCGAGATCCAGCGATTTGTAATGCCCCCAGGGCCTGTAGGACTGCAGGTGGTCCTGCGTCAGCCCGTTATGGCTCTGCTTGAGTTTCTCGACCAGCGCCTTGATGCCGGCGGCATCGTCGCGGCGGGCCACCAGCACGGCGTCGCCCGTGGTGATGACGGCAAGGTCGTCCAGGCCGACGACACAGACGAGTTGGCGTTCCGAGGACACCAGATTGTTGCGGGCATTGACGAACAGGGCCTCGCCGAGCTTGGCATTGCCGGCCTCGTCTTGCGGCGAGAGCTCGCGCACCGCGCCCCAGGAGCCGACATCCGACCAGTCGAAGCTGGCCGGAACCACGGCGGCGGCCTGGGTCTTTTCCATCACGGCATAGTCGACCGAGCGCTTGTCGCAACGGGCAAAGGCTTCGGCATCAAGACGCAGGAAGCCAAGATCGAGCTTGGCCTTGGCGACCGCCTCGTTCACAGCCTCGACCGTTCCGGCATCGCAACGGGCATATTCGGCGAGAAAGAAGCCGGCCTCGAACAGGAAATTGCCGGAATTCCACAGATAGCCTTCGCGCACATAGCGCGTGGCGGTCTCGGCGTCGGGTTTTTCGACGAAGCGGCGCACCTTCATGACGCCCTCGACCAAGGGCTCTCCGGCCTCGATATAGCCATAGCCGGTGGCGGGCTGGTTCGGCACCACGCCGAAAGTCACGATGCTCTTCTTGGCTGCCCCGCGACGCGCCGCCGCGCAGGCGGCCCGGAAACCTTCGATATCCCGCACGCGGTGATCGGCAGCGAGGGTGAGGACCGGCGTCCTGGCGCCGTCCCGCGAGGCAATGAAGGCCGCACCGGCCGCAATGGCCGGACCGGAATCGCGCGCCTCGGGTTCGAGCACGATATCGGCCTCGACGCCGATCGACAGCAATTGGTCGGCAACCAGGAAGCGATGGTCCTGGTTGGTGACGATGACGGGGCGACCGAACAGCTCGGCGCCGCTCACGCGCCGCATCGTTTCCTGGAAGGTGGAGAGATCGCCGAACAAAGGCAGGAACTGCTTGGGCCGGCTGGCACGCGAGGCCGGCCACAACCGCGTTCCGGAGCCGCCGCAAACGATCAGGGGAACGATCTGGGTAGACATCATCCGCTCATATTTGAATTGGAGGAGCCATCGACTGAATAGCTCTATGCCACGATTATACGGGCAGAGGCAGGTGATTTTCAGGCCTGCTTTGGTTTATTTCGCTTCTCTTAGAGGGGGCATCGCCACCGCGACGCTAATGCTTCCGGATAGGGCGAGGTCTCCTGCGGCTGATGCAGCGCCCATCCTCATTCCGCGGCAGCCAGGCCGTCCCTGTCCAGCACCGGGCCATTGGGGTCGCCCGGCGCCGTTTCCCAGCCGAGGTCCGGAATCACCGCGATGCGGGCGCCGCGCATGTCGACGCGCGTCATCACGAAGTCGGCATTCTGCAGATGGCGGATCTGGCTGCGGGCGCGCCCAGCCGAATGACTGCCGCAGCGCCTGGCGATCTCGGCGTCCGGCGGACATGGCAGCCCCGTCATCGCAGCAGCGGCAAGGATCAGGAACACGGCCTGGAGATCGGCGGGAACCAGGCGGGCATGGTCGAGCGCGCCCCGCCACTGTTCCTGGTCGACGCTATCGGGATCGAGACCTGCCCGGGCGGCGTTGAGCAGGAACTTGAACTCGGCCATGGCCGGCGGCGAACCGCCCAGCCGCTCGATGCGGCAGCGCACGATGAAGTCCTGATAGAGCACGGCATCGGTGCGGAAACTGGCATCCGGCTCCTCCATGATCGCAAAGGCGATACGGGCATGAGCCTGCTGCAGTTCGGCTGGCGCTATGGCGGGCAAGGCCTCCTCGCCGGCAGCCTCGGCTGGCCTGTCGCGCACGAGCTGTTCGAGAATCTCCGTGGTCGACATCGGCGGCGGCGTCACCACGCGGCGCTCGGGACGGGCGCGCGGCGCTGCCACGGGTACGGGCGCCAGGATGAGATCGCGCGCGGCATCGCCCCCTTCCGGCAGCGGCGTCAGCTTCGGCGTTGCCACCTTGGGCCGCGTCTCCACCGGGCCGACCTTGATCGGCAGCGGGCGGCGCGACAGGGCCGGTCCCAGCGCCACGAACTGGCCGCGCTGCAATTCCCGGAAGGTCTCGGCCTGGCGCCGGTCGAGGCCGAGCAAATCGGCGGCACGGGCCATGTCGATATCGAGGAAGGTGCGCCCCATCAGGAAGTTGGACGCTTCGGCAGCGACGTTCTTGGCGAGCTTGGCCAGGCGCTGGGTGGCGATGATGCCGGCGAGGCCGCGCTTGCGGCCGCGGCACATCAGATTGGTCATCGCCCCGAGCGAGACCTTGCGCGCCTCTTCGCCGACATCGCCGGAAGCGGCAGGCGCGAAGAGCTGGGCCTCGTCGACCACCACCAGCATCGGGAACCAATGGTCGCGCTCGGCATCGAACAAGGCATTGAGGAAGGCCGCCGCCGCCTTCATCTGCATTTCGGCATCGAGGCTCTCCAGCACCAGCACGGCCGAGACCCGGTGCTGGCGCACGCGTTGGGCGATGTGTTCGAGTTCGGCCAAGCTGCGTTCGCCGTCGATGACGACATGACCGTAACGATCCGACAGGCTGGCAAACTCGCCCTCGGGATCGATGATGACCTGTTGCACATGCGGCGCGCTCTGTTCGAGCAGCCGACGCAGGAGATGCGACTTGCCGGAACCCGAATTGCCCTGCACGAGCAGGCGCGTGGCCAGCAACTCCTCGATGTCGAGCATTGCAGGCGCACTGCCGGCGGCAGACGCGACGCCCATCTCGATTTCGATCTTCATCTCAAGCAGTGATTCCGGTTTCGCCCCAGCCATAGCGCCCCTGAGGGGCTGCTCACAACCCCCACCCACCCCTCAGCAGGGATTTCCACATGCGTGGCACGGTGGGGTTTGAAATCCGTTCCGTCACACCCCGGGTGACTCTTGCTTTCGTCCTCACTCTACGGAAGGATGAACGTGGGCGGGCTTTCTCCAACAAAATTTGTGCGATGAAGACATTGTTGCTCATCGTCGGCCTTCTGGCTGCCATACCGCATTCGGCAAGCGCCGCCGCGAACCATCCTTGGCGTCTCGAACCGGAGATACCCGCGTTTCCGGCATTCACACTGCCGAATGCCCTGCCCGATCCTCCGTTTCTTCCTGCCGAGCCGCCTTCGTTCTGGACATCGACCGGCCTTGCCAATCTGATCGACTACCCGGCCCCCATGCTCGACACGCATCCCAGCAGGGAGCCGATGCAGATCACGGTCGTCCACAGCAGCACGCCAAATTGTGACGATCATTGCGCCGAATGGATTTCGGCCGAGGGGATGATCACCGACGACACCCCGCTCCTGTTTCGTATGACCTTGGCGCTTCTGGGAAAGCGCAAGCTGCCTGTGGTGATCTCCTCGCCCGGCGGGTCGGTTCGCGCTTCCTTTGCAGTGGGACAAATGATCCGCATCAGGGGGCTTGACGTTATAGTGGGCAGGACGGTGAAGGAGGCCTGCCCGGAAGGAGACAAGGCCTGCAACGGCCAATCCGCTGATGCGCGTCGCGGCACAGCCGTGGGCTTCGACGCGATCTGCGCCTCAGCGTGCGTCTACGTCCTGTCGGGGGGAGTCCAGCGCATCGTGCCTCCTCTCGGTGCACAGATCGGCGTACATGAGACCGTTCAAACTGGAACTTCGGTATGGATCGAGAGATCCCCCGTCAAAGATTCATTCGGGCGGGTCATCGGCTTTCGTTCGCAAATGCATGCGGTCGCCAACACCCTTCAGCAGGCCGCACCGCCCGCCGCCTATGTAAAGGCTGAGTCCTACCTGACTGCGATGGGCATCAGCAACGAGTTGATCAGCCTCATGCATCAAGCGGCTTCCAACCAGGTACGCTTTCTCACTGGCAAGGAGCTCGCAGATACCGGCCTTGCTACAAAGAGGCTGACGATCGACGAGTACTTTGCAACGGCAGGCCGCCATGGGGCCGATGCCGTTGCACCGGCAATGGAGCGTTTGCCATCCACCCCACTTCCCTTGGCCGTTGGCGCGAACGACAAGGCCCCTACAGCCTCCCAGGACGGGCAACGGTCCGCAACCCCTTGCCCGGCATCCTTCGAGGCCCTTCCTGTCGACGGAAAGCGGGCAACCGGCCTGGTGGATGCCGTGATGCCGCCAGACGCTGCTTCCGTGATCCTGCATGGCGTGGAAGAAACCTCGCATCTGCAAACACAGGCGAAATATTTCGAATTCAAGCGTATCGGCCTGCGTGTTTTCGCAAGAGGCAGAACTTTTGCGCCATCTGTGCTGGTCCCATCCGGCATGGCGGTGAAACCTGGTGACATCGTGACTTTTATCACCCGCCACCGAGATTCTACCCATCGGTGCCAGTTCGTGCCCAACCTGGCGGTCGCCGTTCGGCATTCCTGACGAACCGCTATGTAATGGCGCCTTGGAATATCCGAGCGTTCAGCCTCACAGGTACGGCGACTACTCGCCGATGCGATATTCGGCGAGCTTGCGCTTCATCGCCTGGAAACGCCGGACATGGGCCTCGTCGCGACGCAGGGCGACCGCGGTCGACAGCACGTCGATCACCACCAGAGCGGCAATGCGCGAGGTGGTGGGCGTATAGATGTTGGTATTGTCGAGCGTCTCCACCAGCAAGGCCACGTCGCAATGGCTGGCAAGGGAAGTCTCGAATCCGGTCAGGCCGATGACCTTGGCCCCGTTCTCGCGCGCGGTACGCGCCACCTCGATGATCGAGCGGCTGCGCCCGGTGTGGGAGATCACCACCGCAACATCGCCCGGCTTCATCATCGAGGCGACCATGATCTGCTGGTGAGTGTCGTGCTGGGCCCCGCAGGGCACGCCGAACAGCGGGAATTTTTGCTGGGCGTCACGGGCCACCACGCCCGAAGCACCCAGGCCGAAGAATTCGATGGCCTTCGCCTTTTCCAGAATGTCGATCGCCCGGGCCAGGGCCGCCTTGTCGAGGTGATGGCGCGCCCAGTCGAGGCTGGTGATGGTGTAGTCGAAGATCTTCTCGACCACGGTTTCCGGCGTATCTGTATCGAGCAGCACCGAATGGGTGGCCGGGGTGCCCAGCGCCAGGCTCTGGGCCAGGCGCAGCTTAAAATCCTGGAAGCCGGTGCAGCCGATCGCAGCGCAAAAGCGGATGACCGTCGGTTCGCTCACCCCGGCGGCCAGCGCCGTCTCCGCCACCGTCGCGTTCAGGATACGCTGGGGATCGGCCAGGATGAGGTCGGCAACCTTGCGGTCGGACTTGCGCAATTCGCCCAATGTCAGCCGGATCACCTCGAGCACGTTCTGGATCGTGGTCCGAGGCGCGGGCTGCGATGCGGTATGATCCGGCAAGGTCATGGGCGGCTTCCCTTTTTCTGGCTCCCTCTTCGGGTCGGAGGGCTCAGACCGTCATCTCGGACGGACCTGCCAGCCTATACTCGATTCCCGTCCCGGCCCGAAGCAGACGGGTCGGCCCCGTCATCGCGGCGACCCTGGCGTCAATCGTTTCAGGTGCGAGCGTGTTGAAGGCAAACAGGCCGTAGTGGTGGGCGAGCACGGCACAGATACCGCAGGACGATGCCAGTTCGACGGCCTCATCCAGGGTGAAATTGCCGGCAATGCCGGCCGCAGCCAGGGCTGGCGAACGGCCATTGACCGGCAGCAGCGCCAGATCGGCGGCCAGTGCCCGCACCTCTTCAACCTGTCCAGCATAGGGGATGGTGTCACCGGAGTGGAAGACGCGGATGCCGTTCACTCCAAGACCATAGCCGAGGAAGAGATGATGCCCCTGCCCATCCCGCTGCAGATCTTCGTGAGCGGCCCGCACGGCCTGCACTTCGATCGCATCGTCGAGGATCAGGGTCTCGCCGGCATCCATGCCGATGAAACGCTCCGGGTCGAGGCCGGTCCTGTCCTGCGCCAGTTCGAGCGAGGCCCTGGGCACCACCAGGCGCAGTTGCGCAAAGCGCCGGGCAAGCGGACCCAATGTCGCCGCATCGAGGTGATCGGTGTGATGATGCGTGCACAGGATGAAATCGAGCGGCGGCATTTCGTCGATCTCGATTGGCACCGGCATCATGCGTTCATGTGAAGGGCCGCGATCGCGATATTTCTGGGCCAGGGAATCCGAGAGATAGGGATCGATCAACAGGCGATGCCGGCCGCTGTCGAGGAGGAAACCGGCCTGCCCGAGCCAATAGAGCGAGAGACCGGTTTCAGGCCGGCTCGCAAGCTTTCCGGCCAGCAGGCCGGCAAAAGGCAGGACTTCCAGCGTCACCTCATGCCCTCCCCCGCAAGGCGTCCATCAAATTGGCGATGGCGACCTCGGCGGCCCTGTCGACGCTTTCCTGGGTGAAGCCGCCGATATGGCTGGTGGCAATCACCCGGGGATGGCCGGCGAGAGCGAGGTTTGCCGGCGGCTCTTCCTCGAAGACATCGGTGGCGTAGCAGCCGATATGCCCGTCTTCGAGCGCTTGGCGCAGGCCCTTCTCGTCGACCAGCGACGACCGGGCCGTGTTGACCAGCACCGCGCCACGCCGCATCGCTGCGAATTCGCTGGCGCCGAGGAGCGGGCGGCCATCCGCCGGCGCCGGGCAGTGGAGGGTGACGACATCGGCCTCAGCCAGTATGTCCGATATCTCGACCCAGCGCAGGCTGTTCGCCTCGACATTCACGGCAGGGCGCTGCGGATCGTAGGCGAGAATCTCGGCCCCGAGCGCGGCAGCCAGGCGCGCGACCTCGGCACCGATGGCTCCGCAGCCGACCACGCCCACCTTGCGCCCGCGGATCTCGGCACCGATCCGGCGCGGCCAGGTTCCCTGCTTGATACCGGCATCGCAAAGCGGGATCTGCCGGAGCGCTGCGAAGATCAGGCCGATGGCAAGCTCGGCCACCCCGGCTGCATTCGCACCGGCTGCGATGCGCACGGCGATCTTGCGCGCGAGCAGCGTGTCGATCGGCAAATTGTCGGTTCCGGTGCCGTTGCGGCTGATCGCCCGGAGCGAGCCCGCCGCGGCGATGACGCGCGGCGAGATCTTTTCCACGCCCGCCAGCCAGCCGGTCACGCCGGGCACCAGAGCGAGCAAATCCTCCTCGTCGGGCAATTTGCCGGGCGCCGGCATGACGATCTCATGGCCCTCGGTCCTGAGGCGCTCGACCAGGGGATGGGCCGTCGACGTCAGCGAGCGCGGCGTGACCAGAATGCGTTCCATATCTTCGGCTCTTCTCCCTACCCCTTGGAAGCGGCGATGGCGATCTCGCCCAGCCGCTCGAAGGAGGGACCGGAGGTGGGGATCTTGATGTCGAAGACCTCGGCGATTACCTGGGTCCAGCCATGCAGGAAATAGGTCCAGCCATCCTCGATCTGGAGATGCCGCACCGCCTGCTGGTGCCGGGCCTGGTCGAGGAAGACCAGATCGCCGCGATAGTTGAGATCCCACACGATGGCGCGCTCCGGAAAGACCGCCGCATCGGTGAGGGGCGAACCAGGAGCGTCCTTGCCAAGGCCGGTGGCATTGATCACCACCGAGCCCGGCTTGAGCGCGGCGGTGACCGCATCATTGTCAGCAGGATCGGGGGCGAGCACATAGTCGACCGGCACGGGCATGCCAATCTCTTCATGAATGCGCCGGATCTCGTCGAGGCGCGGCTGGCTGCGATTGGAGACCACGATGCGCGACGGCCGGTCGGCGCCGCGCTCCTCACGCACCATGTGCCAGGTCAAGGCAATGGTGGAGCCACCCGCCCCCATCGAGAAGAGTTCGGCGCCGGTGCGTTCGAAATGTCCCTTGGGAATGAAATTGTCGAGGGCAAGCCCGGAAGAGATCGGGTCCTTGGCGTGGCAGATCAGGCGCCCGTTGCGTTTGGACAGGCAACTCGTCTCCTCCATGCGCAAGGCAAAATCGTCGACTTCGTCGAACAGGTCCCGGCAGGCTTTGTAGAGGTCTATCTTGTGGGTGGTGACCAGCGCCCCCAGTGAGAGGGGATCGGCCTTGATGAAGGCGACCGCTTCGCGATAGGCGGCCGGGTCGGCATGAAGGGTAAAATCGATGCCCTTGATCACGGCATCCTTCAGGCCCAGGTGCTCTGCCCAGGCCGGGAAGACGCGCATGATCGAGCTTTTGGTCGTGGTCACGCCAATGAAATAGAGCGTCGGCTGCGTCGCCGGCTGGTAGCCGCTCATGCTGCACCCGCCCGGATCGCTTTGACACGCTCGACGGCAGCCTTTGCCTTGGCGGTGATCTCCGCGAATTTGCCGCCATTGATGTCTTCGGGCTTGGCGATCCAGGTCCCGCCGACGGCCGCGACGAAGCGATGCTTGAGCCAGTCGCTCATGGTCTCCAGCGTGACGCCGCCGGTCGGGATGAAGCGAACGCCGAGATGATTGAAGGGAGCGGCGATCCCCTCCAAGGCCTTCGGCCCCCCCGCGACACCGGCCGGGAAGAACTTGCACAGGCGAAGGCCGGCACGCGTCGCCAGCGTGAGATCCGTCGGCGTCATGATGCCGGGGGCGAAAGGCAGGCCGATGGCCTTGGCGGCAACGACGATCTCGGCATCGAAGCCGGGAGACAGGGCGAAACTCGCGCCATTGTCCTTGCAGGCCTGGACCGACTCCAGATCCAGCACCGTTCCGGCGCCGGCCAGGAAATCCGGCCTCTGGTCGCGCAGGATGGCCAGCACTTCTGCAGCGGCCCTGGTGCGGAAGGTGATCTCGGCGATCGGCAAGCCGCCAGCGGTCAAGGCGTCGGCCAAGGCAACCGCATGGGCGGGATCGTCGATCGCGATGACCGGCACCACGCCGATCGCCTCGATCTGCTCAATGGGATTGTTGGCCATGTCCGCGCTCTCCTCAGGGCTTGCCGACGATATCAGCATAAGTGGCAATTTTGTAGCAATGCTACATATTTCATCTCGCCTCGGCAAGATACCTGGGATATTTTGCTGCAGCGCAGCATGAATTTGTCGGAATTTTCGGTTGACCCGCCGAAAAACGTGTAGCATCACTCCCAAAAATGCACAGGCGATGGCCGCGCCATATCCCGCCCGTCCCTTTTAAAAAGCGAGCCGAGGACACACCCATGACGCAGGATCTCATCCTGGCCATCGATGTCGGAACCGGCAGTGCCCGGGCTGCCCTGGTCGAGGCCGGCAATGGTGCCATCCTGGAGATCGCCGCCAGCGAATATGACCAGATCGTACCGGCTTTCGGCTGGGCCGAACAGCGCCCCGCCGATTGGTGGGCCGGCACCGTCTCCGCCATCCGCACCGTGCTCGAACGCCATGCTGGCGCCGCCGCCAGGATCCAGGCCGTCGCCGCCTGCGGCCAGATGCATGGCACCGTGCTGGTCGACGGCCACGGCAACCTCACCCGCGACACCGCGCCCTTGTGGAACGACAAGCGCACGGCAGGCCTGGTGGCGGCCTTCGAGCGGGACAACCCGCCCGCCTCCTATCTTTCCGAAAGCGGCAATCCACCGACGCCGGCTTGGCCCGGCTTCAAGCTCGCCTGGCTGCGCGACAACGATCCGGATGCCTATCGGGCGGCTGCCACCGTGCTGATGCCGAAGGACTACATCAATCTGCGGCTCACTGGCGAAATCGCCATGGACGAGGGCGACGCCTCCTGCAGCTTCCTGATGAATCCGACAAGCGGGACCTGGTCGAACGCGATGATCGATCGCCTCGGCCTCGACGCCGCCAAGTTGCCGCCGATCCGTTCGCCGCTCGACATTCTCGGGCATGTCACCGAGGGCGCCGCCCTGGAGACAGGCCTTGCCGAGGGAACGCCCGTCCTGGTGGGCGGGGCCGACTATCCCGTGGCGGTGCTCGGCTCGGGCGTCGTCCATCCCGGTACGGCATCGGACGTGATGGGCACCTCCTCCATCATCACCCTGGTGACGGGCGAGCCGCTGCTCGATCCAGAGATCTGCAATGTCCGCACCGTCGAGGGTCATTGGGGCCCTTTCACGCTGCTGGAGACCGGCGGCGATGCCATGCGTTGGGCCCGCCGCGCCTTCCACGAGAAAAGCCTGTCCTATGGCGACATCGTCGCCAAGGCAGCCGAGGCCCCGGCCGGTGCCGAAGGCTTGTTCTTCCTGCCCTTCCTCGCCGGCGAGCGGCTCGGCGCGCATCGCAATGCCCGCGCCCAGTTTTTCGGCATCGGCGCCAAGCATGGCCTTGCCCATCTCCATCGCGCCACGCTCGAAGGTGTGGCTTTCGCGGTCAATCGCCATATCCGCGTGATGGAGGCCTCCACCGGCCAGAAGCTCGAGCGCGTGGTCGCTTCCGGCGGCGGTGCCAAGACCGAACTCTGGCTCAAGATCAAGGCGAGCGCCTATAACGTGCCGATCCTGGTACCCGAGGAAACCGAATGCGGCCTCGTCGGCTGTGCCGCGATGGCGGCAACCGCCCTCGGGCGTTTCGGCAAGGTCGAGGACGCCGTCGCCCATTTCGTACGCTATGGCGCCGAGGTCCTGCCCGACCCGGCCTGGGCGGAAACCTATGCCCGCATGCAGCCGATGTTCGACCGCCTCTATCGCCATTCCCAGGCGCTCTACGACGATCTCGACCGGCTGCAGCAAGGCTGAACCGCCGCCTGGTCCCCCCTCCCCAGAGCAAAATGACTTTTCTCCAATCGTCATTTTTCTCTAACTCTTTGTTTTGACGCGTTTTCTTAATCGAAAAGTCGATCAACTTTTCTGGAAAACTCTCTGGCTTGAAGGAAACAATCATGCAGGACGTGCTCTCCGCCTTCCGTCCCGGCCTATTCGAAGGCAAGACCGTCGTGGTCTCCGGCGGCTCCAGCGGCATCGGCCTGGCCATCGCCCAGGGCTTTGCCGGCCTCGGTGCCAATGTCATCGCGACGGGGTCCACGCAGGCGCGCCTGGCGGCGGCCAAAGCCGCCAATGGCGACCGCTCCATTCGTTTCGAACAGCTCGACGTCCGCGACAAGGCGGCGGTCGACCGCTTCTTTGCGGCCCTGCCGGCGCTCGACGTGCTGGTCAATGCCCAGGGCATCGCCCGCCCCGAAGCCGAATGGACCGAGGAAACCTATCTCGAAGTCATCGACGTCAACATGAACAGCGCCATGCGCCTCGCCATGGCGGCCCACCCCCTGCTGGTGAAATCACAAGGATCCATCATCAACTTCGCCTCGATGCTGAGCTATCTCGCCGATGACAGCGTGCCAGCCTATTGCGCCAGCAAGACCGGCATCATGGGGCTCACCCGGGCCCTCGCCCACAAATTCGGGCCCGAAGGCATCCGAGTCAACGCGATTGCGCCCGGCTATCACCGCACCGACATGACCAAGCCCCTGTGGTCCGACCCGGTGCCGGCCGGAAAGATCGCCAATAAGGCGGCGCTCAAGCGCTGGGGCACCGTCGACGATCTCGTTGGCACCGCCCTGTTCTTTGCCTCCCCCGCCTCGATCTTCGTGACCGCTACTACGCTGCCGGTCGATGGGGGCTATGTCGTCAGCGGCTTCTGATGCCAAGAGTTCGATGACCCTTGGTTCCGTCTGATGGTTTTCGCCAAATCTTTGATTTGGTATCGAAAATCATCAGGTGTCCAAGGCCAGGGCGCACCAGTATCTTCGAGACTTGGCATGACAAGGCTGCATCGCAAGACGCATTGGCCAGAAGCAAAACCGCCCGGCGCGAGCCGGGCGGTTTTCCTTGTCAGGCTTCATTCACAGGGCGGCGCCCCTGGCGTGCCGCACCGACGCTGGCGCCCGCCGCCGGCGGGAGCCGGGCCGCGTTCGCCCGGCGGCGGCCGCATCTGTTGCATCGGCCGGGGGGCCTGCCCGCCGAATTCCGGCTGGGCGCGCGGTGCGGGCGGCTGCCGGTTCATGCGAGGCTGCGCATTCATGGCCGGTGCCATTTCAGGCGCGGATGCCGGATTCAGGCGCTTCTGGCGCGGTGGCGGCGCGCCATTGTCACCAGACCCGCCATCCGGCTGGGTCTGAAGGCGCGGGCGGCGGCCAGCCGGCTGGACCGGCGCATCCGGCTGGCCGGGACCGGCATCGGGTTGCCGGTTCTGCGGACGCCGACGCCCCGGCAGCGGCTGCATCTGCCCGCTGCCATCCGGCAAGGCTTGGCCAGCGGGCGGTAGCGGCTGGCCGAAGCCCTGACCGTCCTGCGCTGGACGACGCTTGCGGCCGGCCGGCTGCGGCGGCGCACCGCCTGCATTGGGCAAGGCCTGCCCGTCGGGTGCGGCACCAGGCACCGGCGCCGGCGCGCCGCCATCCTGGGGCTGGCGCCCTTGTGGCTTCTTGCGGCCGGGACCCGGCTGCTGCTGACTGCCTGCCTTCGGCAAAGGCTTGCCGAGCTGGTTCTCATCGGTGGCCGGTGGCTGTCCCGCGGGCAAGGCCGTGCCATCAGGCTGTTGCCGGCCGCCGGGACGCAGGCGCCCCTTCTGTCCGGGGAGAGGCTGGCCGGGCTGCGCCTGGTCAGGCTGTCCTTCGGGCTGGGTGCCCGGCAAGGGCTGGCCCAGCTGGCCGGGTTTGGCCGCCTTGCCGCCAGGTTGCAGACGGCCCGGCAGCGGCTTGCCAGCGAGCGGCGGCTTGCCGTTGTCGAGCGGCAGGGCCTCGCCGTTCATGCCGGGCAGCGCCTTTCCAGGCTGAGCCTGGCCGGGTTTGAGGCCAGGTTGGGTCTGCCCCGGCTTGAGTTCTCCAGGCTGTGCGGCCTGGCCCGGCTGGGCTTGGCCCGGCAGGAATTGTCCAGGCTGGCCTTTTCCGGGGAGAGCCTGACCTGGGAGTGCTTGCCCTGGCTGGGTCCGCCCTGGCTGAGCCTGACCCGGCAGCAGGCGCCCAGGCTGTTGCGGTGCACCTGGTACCGGCGGCACGCCGACCTCACCCGGCTGTGGCGCCACGACTGGCTGCGTCATCCCAGGTTGCCCACCCCGTCCCCCGCGATTGCGCAGGAAAGGCGGCAGGGCAACGCGAGCGGCGGCGGCCGCTGCACCGATGGCGATCGCCGCACCGGCTGCCTTCTCCCCGGTCGTCAGGCCACCCTCGCCCTCTTGGGGCCGCATGCGCTCCGGCGGAGCCTCCAGCGTCTCGTTGATGATGGTGGCATTGTGGATGTTGTTGAAGATGAAATTCTGCGGCGGCGGCTCGACATAGCGCGGCGGCCGTACCCATTCGGGCATCGCCACATAGCGCGGCGACGGCAGCACATAGTCGTCGATCGGTGGGGGCGGTGGCGGCAATTCCACGAAATCGCGGGGCGGCGGCGGCAGGAAGATCACCGGCGGCGGTGGAGGCGGCGGCAGATCGAATTCGGGGTCGGAGAAAATGATCACCGGCCGTTCGACATAGACCACCTCGACCTCGGGCGGCGGCGGCACGTCATATTCGATCACGTCGAAGGTCGGCGGCGGCTCGATCGCGGCGGACAGATATCTCAGCCGGCGGCGGGCATCCCAGGCATGGGGGCCGCGCGGATAGCGCTTGAGATAGGACCAATAGGCATTCGGCGTATCGCGCTTCCAGGTCTCATGCCAGGTGATGGCTTCGCGCCGGGCCGCCACGATGGCGCGCACGCGCTTGGCCATGGCATCACGCGGAAAGGCGGTCAGGAAATCCTGGTAGCCCTGCATGGTATCCCGGTCGACGGCGGCGACATAGGCATCACGCGCGTCGAAATCGGCGATGCGCTTGGATTGCATCGCCCTATCTTCCTCAAGCGAAACCTGCGGGGCCGGTGCATCAGCCGCACGGTCGAAGAAACTGAAGGGGGCGCCGAGCTTCGACGCGCTCCAGGGCAGCACCGCGCCGTTGGTCTTCTCGCTCACCCGCAACCGGGTGCGGTCGAATACGTCGTTAATCGGCAGCCCCCCCGTGCGCATCATTTCGGCGAGAGCCTGCGCATAGGCGCCATACGGCCCCTGCTCGGGCGGCGCCGCCGTGCCGGGGGCCGCGTTGAAAGCGATCAGGGCATTGGGCTCGGCATCGACGAGCGCCAGGCCACCGGCGAGGGGCTGGTCACCGCGGGCAAATTGGTTGGCACGCGCACCATCGACCACCACGATACTGGCCTTCAACTGCAAGGCACCAAGCGGCCGAATGAAATCGGAGAGCCGCACCGCCTCGGCTGGTATGGAAGCAGGCGTCTGAATGGCGGAGTCGACGGGCACGAAATAATTCTGCCCTTCCGACTGCAGGCCATAACCGGCGAGATAAACGAAAGCCACCGTGTCGGGTCCCGATGCGGAGGCTTTGTCGAGGAACTCGCGGAACGCCTTGCGCAGCGAATCCTGGTCGAGATCGCGGGCGCCGGTGACGTCGAACCCGGCAGCCTGCAGGGTCTGGGCGATCAGGCCCGCATCATTGGCGCTGGTCGCCAACGGCCCGGCCTTGTAGTCGGCATTGCCTATGACCAGGGCAATGCGCTTTTCACCCTGGCTTTGTGCCCGGGCTGGTTGCAGCGGCAAACTCGCCGCAAGCAGAATGAACAGGAGCGCAAAAGCGCTGCGGAATGTCGCGGACATTGATCTGGCCCTCTTGGTTTCCACCCGGCGTGGGCCGAGCTCGAACGGCTCATGGCCTGTGAGTACAACCTAAGCGATAGCTTGGCCGACTTGTATGGCGTGTGAACCAAAGGGGGCTGTTTTGGGGCGTTGTGGAGGCAATAGCGAGGCCAGCGCCCGAAAGCGGACCGGGAACGCTAGTTTTGGTCCTGGCAGAGGATGATCGGCGATGCCAGGGCGGCGACATAGCCGGCGCCCTGATAGACCTGGGCGTTGTTGGCGCCGGGCGGCAGGAGGAAGGATCCGCTCACCACCTGCGGGACGTTGCCGACCTGCAGGAGGCTCCAGCTGAAATTGCACAGTTGCGCCGGCTTGGTCGGCGCCAGGTGAGAGCAATTGAGCAGCGCTCCTCCCAGCATGGCCGCGCCGCCGCAGCTGACGAAGCGCGGGGCAGCAACCGCCGGATCGGTGCCGAGCGCCAGGGCAAGCAAGGCCGCCCAAAACAGGCCAGCCCCTGTCAGTACCCGGCTTCGATCAAATCTTGCGTGATCAGCAGGCATTTTGCGGTTCGTACCCATCTGCCCGATTGCATTTGAGGCATCCTTGTTATAATCATACATAAACATAAGCAAGCTTATAATTAGAACGGCATGCTCTAGATATGCTCAACCCGCCCACCCTCGGCTTCATCCTGCATGACGTCGCCCGCCTGATGCGCAAACGCTTCGAACAGCAAGCCGGCGATATCGGCTTGACGCGCTCGCAATGGCAGGCGCTCGCCTTTCTCTCCCGAAGCGAGGGTATCCATCAGAGCGGGCTTGCCGAACTGCTCGAGATCGAGCCGATCACCCTGGTGCGCATTCTCGACAAGCTGGAAGCGCGTGGGCTGATCGAACGGCGCCAGCATGCATCCGACCGCCGGGTCTGGCTGCTTTTCCTGACGCCGGCCGCCCATCCCATTCTCGCCGAGATGCGCGCTGTCGGCGACAGGACCCGGGCCGAGGCCCTGGCGTCCATCCCGGACGAAGACCGCGTGAAATTACTCGACACCCTGACGCAGATGAAGGCCAACCTTCTCGAAGCCTGCCGCCAGCCGGTCGACGACAAGGAGGCAAATCATGGCTGATGGCAGTAACCAGGCCCAGAAACTCGAAAGCCCTGTCGAGATCGACCGGCTCGCCGGCGACAAGGCCAATCAGGGCACATCCACGCCGCAGCCGGCCAAGATGCGCAAGCGCCCGCTGACCCGTCCCCTGCTGTTTGCCTTGCTGCCGATCGCCGTCGTGGCCGGTGGCTATTTCTATGTTACCGGCGGCCAGGTGATGGAGACGGACAATGCCTATGTGCAGGCGGCGATGGTCGGCATATCGACCGATGTCGCGGGCACTGTGGTGGAGATCGACGTCGTCGAGAGCCAAGCCGTCAAGAAGGGAGACGTGCTCTACCGCATCCGTCCCGACAGTTACCGCACGGCGCTGGAAGGGGCGGAAGCGCAGCTCGGCACCGTGCGCAACCAGGTTCTGACCCTGCAGGCGAGCTACGCCCAGGCCGAGGCCCAGATCGTCCAGGCCAAGGCCGACATTCCCTTCTACGAGGCCCAGTTCAAGCGCCAGCAGGATCTGCAGGCTTCAAGCGCCGCCTCCAAGCAGACCTTCGACCAGGCCAAGCATGATCTCGACGCGGCGCGCCAGAAGGTCATCGTGGCCGAGGCCAATGCCCAGGCCATGCTGGCCCAGCTCGGCGGCGACGCTTCCCTGCCGGTGGAAAAGAACCCCTTCTACCTCCAGGCCCAATCGGCCGTCGACAATGCCAAGCGCGATCTCGGCGACAGCGTGGTGCGAGCTCCCTTCGACGGCATCGTCACCAATGTCGACGCCCTGCAGCGCGGCGCCTATCTCAACGCCTCCCAGCGCGCCTTCAACCTGGTCTCCACCACCAATGTCTGGGTGGATGCGACCCCTAAGGAGACCGAGCTCACCTATGTCAAACCCGGCCAGCCGGTCGAGATTTCGGTGGACACCTATCCGGGCGTGACCTGGACCGGCAAGGTCGAGACCATCAGCCCGGCCTCCGCCTCGAGCTTTTCCCTGCTGCCGGCACAGAACAGCTCCGGCAATTGGGTGAAGGTGGTCCAGCGCATTCCCATGCGCATCAGCATCGATCCTGCGCCCGATAAACCAAGCCTGCGTTTGGGCATGAGCGTAGTGGTCGGTGTCGACACCGGCCACGCCCGCGGCCTGCCCAGCTTCGTGACGAGCTGGTTCGGCCAGGCCAAGCCAAGCGCCGGCTGACGACAGAGCCGCCGCGCCTTCCTGCGCGCCGGCCCGCCCTTTGAGCACCTAATTATTTCATCACCATAGTCCCATATCGTTGCGAACGAGGCCCGCCATGAGCGCATCCGCCACCGCGAGCGCCGGCCCGATACCCAGCCCTGCCCGCCCGGCTCCCACGGTCGCCAATCGCGGCGCCATCACCGCCTGCGTCATCCTGGCAGTGATCATGCAGGCGCTCGACACCACCATCGCCAATATCGCCCTGCCGCATATCCAGGGCAGTGTTTCCGCCAGCCAGGACCAGATCAACTGGGTGCTGACCTCCTATATCGTGGCGGCGGCGATCATGACGCCGCCCTCCGGCTTCCTCGCAGCCCGTTTCGGCCGCAAGCGCCTGCTGCTCGTCTCCATCATCGGCTTCGTGGTCGCCTCCATGCTGTGCGGCATGGCCCAGTCCCTGATACAGATCGTCGGTTTCCGCCTGATGCAGGGCGTGTTCGGCGCCGCCCTGGTGCCGCTGGCCCAGGCTATCATGCTCGACATCTACACGCCCGAGGAGCGCGGCGGGGCCATGGCCGTGTTCGGCGTCGCCGTGATGGTGGGACCGGTACTCGGCCCCGTCATCGGCGGCTGGCTGACCGACCACATTTCCTGGCGATGGATCTTCTACATCAACCTGCCGATCGGCCTCGTCGCCATGCTCGGCGTGATGGCCTTCGTCACCGAGACCCGCAGCAGCACGGCCGTCAAGCTCGACTGGCTCGGCTTCGGCATGCTGTCCATCGCCATCGGGGCCCTGCAGGTGCTGCTCGATCGCGGCGAACAGCTCGACTGGTTCTCCTCGGGCGAGATTCAGCTCGAGGCCCTGATCTGCATCGGCACCTTCTACATCTTCCTGGTCCACACCTTCACGGGCAAGGAACCCTTCGTGAAGCCGCGCCTGTTCGTCGACCGCAATTTTGCGGTCGGGGTGGTGCTCATCTCGGCGGTCGGCCTGACCTATTACGCCGCCATGGCGCTGATGACGCCCTATCTGCAATCACTGATGGGCTATCCCGTGGTGACCGCCGGCCTGGTGATGGGGCCGCGCGGCATCGGCACCATGGTCTGCATGTTCATCGTCGGCCGCCTGGTCGGAAAGCTCGACACGCGCATGCTGTTGCTGATCGGCTTCGGCCTGACCGCCTGGTCGCTCTACGACATGACCGGCTGGACCCCCGATATCTCGCAATGGCAGATCATCGTCACCGGCTTCGTCCAGGGCGCCGGCCTCGGCTTCCTGTTCGTACCGCTCACCACAGTGACCTTCCAGACCCTGGATGCCAGCCTGCGCGGCGACGGCACCGGCCTCTACAACCTTTCGCGCAACATCGGCTCCAGCGTCGGCATTTCCATGACCGCCGCCCTGCTGACCGAAAAAACCCAAGCCAATCACGCCGATATCGTCGCCCACATCACCCCCTACAACCAGACCCTGCAGGACATGACCCGGGCGAAGGTGATCGATCCGATGAGCGCCGCAGGGCAGACCATGCTCGACGGGATGGTCACCCATCAGGCGACCATCATCGCCTATATCGACGATTTCAAGCTGATGATGCTGCTGACGCTGGCTGCGATGCCGCTGGTCTTCTTCCTGAGAAAGGCAGCAAAGCCGCCGGAGATGGACCACAGCATGGCAATGGAGTGAGGGCTTACCGAGGCCAGCCGGCTCATCCGCACCGATTTGAGCCCGCAGGACTTTATGCCATGTTCTTGGCAGACTCGAAGAACATGCGATGGCCATCCCATGGAATCAGGGCTCCCCTTCTCCCGCTTTGCGCAGTGGAACCACGGCCTCGCCGAGGCGATCGTCGCGACGTCCCCGGCGCAACTTGCGGGTCGCTTTGCGCCGACTGCCCGTGATCTGCTGGCTGCGGACAGCTGCCATGTCGGCCTCTATCTGCGGGAAGGCGCCTGCGTGACCATAGACGGCGAGCGGCCCGACCGCTGGAACCGCCAATATGACAGGGGCCTCTTTCGCGAAGATCCCTTCTTCCAGAAATTCGCCGCCACGCAGGACGACTTCCTGCTGCCGCTGTCCAGCTTCGACGCGTTCCACTTCGAGAGGACGCCCTATTATCGGGACTTCTACCTGCCGTCGCGGACCATCGACGAGATCACCGGCGTGTTCAATCTCTCCCCCGGCGTCGCCGGCTACGTGACCTTCTTCCGCCATATGGGCAGCCCCGGCTTCATCCCTGCCGACCTTGCCCTCGCTGAAGGCGCCGGCGATGCCGTCCGGCTCGTGCTGGGGCGGCTTTGGCAGCTCTGGCAGTCTGGCGCTTCGATCAGGGGAACCGCCAACCGCGTCGAACTCAGTCCCCGGGAGGGCCAGATTCTCGACCTCCTCATGGATGGCGGCTGCGCCAAGACCATCGCCCGCACGCTCGCCATATCGCCGGGCACGGTGCGCAATCACATCAAGAGCGTCTATGCCAAGCTGGGCGTCCATTCCCAGGTCGAACTGCTCGCCGGCGGGGGCGACAGACGTATGCTTTGACGCGGCGTCTCAAGCCAGGCTCACTGCCCTGTCAGGATCCGCGTCCACGCCCTGGTTTGACGGCGAAGCACCGCCACGTCGGAATTGGTCACCACGAACAGCCGGGCCTTCACCTCCTCCGGCGGATAGATGCCAGGGTCCTTGGCAATCGCCTCGGTGAGCAGTGGCCGCGCTTCGGGCACCGCATTGGCATAGGATATGAAATTGGAATTGGCGGCCGCGATGTCGGGCCGCAGATTGAAGTCGATCCAGCGCATGGCATTGTCGGGATGCGGCGCATCCTTGGACACGGCCATGGTGTCGAAATTCACCAGCGTGCCCTCTCGCGGAATGGCATAGGCCACCGTGACCGGCTTGGCCGCCGCCGCACCACGCGTCTTTGCCTGCAGGATGTCGCCGGACCAGCCCAGCGCCAGGCAGATGTCGCCATTGGCCAGGTCATTGATGTAGCGCGAGGAATGGAAATAGCGGATGGAGGGCCGCACTTTCTTCAGCAGAGCCTCGGCCTTGGCGAGGTCATCGGGTGCGGTGGAGTGCGGATCGAGCTTGAGATAAGCCAGCGCCATGGGAATCACCTCCGTCGGCGCGTCGATCATGGCAACGCCACAATCGGCGAAACGCTGGACGATCGCCGGGTCGAAGATCATGGCGAAGGAGTCGACGGGCGCATCCGGCATCCGGCGCTTGATCGCCTCGACATTGTAGCCGATGCCGTCCGTCACACCCATATAGGGCATGGCATGCAGGTTGCCGGGATCGGCCTGCGCGATCAGGGCCAGCACCTTCGGGTCCACCTTGGCGGCGTTGGGCATCGCCTCGCGCCGTAGAGGCTGCAATGTCTCGGCCTTGATCTGGTTCCTGAGGAACGGAAAGGCGGAGGGATAAACAACGTCATAGCCGGAGCGGCCCGCGAGCAGTTTGGTCTCCAGCATCTCGTTGCCGTCGTAATTGTCGTAGACGACCTTGATCCCAGTCTCCTTCTCGAACTTCGCCACTGTGTCGGGGGCGATGTAATCGGTCCAGTTGTAGATGTTGACGACTTTCTCGTCCTCCGCCCGGACCGGAGCAAGCCCGATAAGGGCGAGACCTGTGGCGAGGGCAACCGAACGGAGCAGGGCATGCATGCAAACCACCTTTGCAACCTCTGGAGCGCTTCCGGTCCGATGGAACCAAGAACCGCTCACCTCTTTGAAATCATGGGATAATTGTCAGAATAGACCCAGTTCGACGCTGCGATACACTTCTCTAGGCGCGACGACCGGCATAAACAGGCAGCGTGATGCAGGCGACATTGCCGCCGCCGAGCAGGATCTCGCGCGAATTCTCGATTCCGACGATGGCATGGTCGGGGAAAAGCTCGGCCAGGATGGCTTTGGCCGGGCGGTCGAGGGCGCAGCCGAATTCGGGAACGACCACCACGCTGTTACCGGGATAGTAGTTGATGTAGCTCGCCGCAATGCGGTTGCCCGCCGGCCGCGCCCAGGTCAATTCGACCTGGTCCACCCCCTCGCTTTCCTCCGTCGTGGTCTCGATCGGCAGGGGATGGGGCAGCTTGTGCACTTTCAGCGCTCTTCCCCGGGCGTCGCGCGCCGAGCGCAGCACGTCCTCGGCCTCGCGCACGATCTCATATTGCGGATCGTCCTTGTCGTCGGTCCAGCTCAGCACCACCTCGCCGGGGCGCACGAAGCAGCAGATATCGTCGACATGGCCGTCGGTCTCGTCGAAGGCGAAACCCCGCGGCAACCAGACGATGGTGTCGATGCCAAGATAGTCGGCGAGCTGCTGCTCCACCGCCGCCTGGCCAAGATGGCCGTTGCGGTTGGCATTGAGCAGGCATTGCGCGGTGGTGACCAGCGTGCCCTGCCCGTCGCATTGCAGGCCCCCGCCCTCAGCGATCAGGCTGGAACGGTAACGGTCCATCCGCTCGATTTCGAGGACCTTGTGGGCGAGCTGGTCATCGAGATCCCAGGGGAAATAGAGCCCGCCATTCAGCCCGCCATAGGCATTGAAGGTCCAGTCGACACCGCGCACCTCGCCCTGGTCGTTGACCACGAAATTGGGGCCGCTGTCGCGCAGCCAGGAATCATTGCTCGACATTTCGACCAGCCGCACCGCATCGGGCAGGCATGCTCGGGCATGGCGCCATTGCCGCGCCGAGACGATCACGGTGACGGGCTCGCTTGCAGCAATCGCCGCGGCGACACGTACGAACAGCTTTTGCGCCGGCTTGGCCCCCAGCCGCCAGGTGTCGGGCCGTTCGGGCCAGATCAACCAGCAACCGGCTTTCGGCTCGAACTCGCCGGGCGCGCGGAAACCATCCTGGCGGGGCGTGGTG
Source organism: Labrys sp. F242 (assembly GCF_057813875.1). Lineage (NCBI taxonomy): Bacteria > Pseudomonadati > Pseudomonadota > Alphaproteobacteria > Hyphomicrobiales > Xanthobacteraceae > Labrys > Labrys sp. F242. Next base: position 160,951 of record NZ_JBVASG010000006.1, read on the forward strand.
GTGAGCGTTTTCGACAAGGCGTTCCCTTCCGATGCGAGGCCGCTTCAACGGCCTGCCCGATATCGTAGGGGCCCTGCCGGGGCCGGCGCCATGTCTCATTTGGGATATAGCGTTTTCCAGAAAAGTTGATAGACTTTTCGATTAAGAAAACGTGTCAAAACAAATAGTTATAGCAAAATGTGATTCAGGGAAATCGCATTTGCTCCAGCGCTCACCCAGCCTTCCGCCTTGCCTCCACCGCCGTGATGAAGCCGGCATAGCTCCAGGCCAGATGCTTGGCCGAGGTATGCTCGCCGGTCACCCGGTCGAACTGCTCGGACATTTCGCCGTCATCGGGCGTGAAGGCACGGATGGTCTCCAGATAGGCATCTCCCCGCGCCTTCAGGCGATCGGCTGCTTGTGGGTCCTCCGCCCGCAGGGCGGCCGCGCGCAGATAGCAGAATTCGGCTGCCGCCTGCGTCGAGAAATAGTAGGCCCCGCCGGAGTAATATTCGTCGCCCCGGTAACGGCCGAGGGCAATGCCGCGCCCTTCCGGCCGGCCACGGTTGATCGCATACTCCTCTTCGAAGATCGCATCGAGGCGATCCAGCGTCGCTTCCATCCGGGCATCGTGCGGCGAATGGGTGGGCAGGGCACCGCCGGCATGGATAGAAGCGAGGATGACGGCGATATCGAGGTCCTTCGGTGTCGGCTTGCCGTCCTCGGTCAGGCGCGAACGGTAGAACCCCTCCTCGGGTTGCCAGAAATGGTGGAGACGGCCCTGGATCTCGGCGGCATCCGCCCGGGCGCGCTGCGCGGCCCCGGCATCGCCCTGCGCCGCCAGCCAGGAGGCCCCCTCCTCCAGTGCCGCCGCCTCGATGCGCAGCGTGTAGTAGTGATGCGCCTTTTCTTCCTCCCAGATGTCGTAGCTCGGCTCACGCCAATGGGCGAGGACGAAGCGGATATCCTCGTCCAGCAAGGTTGCGATGTTCGCATCGTGCCGAACGCCGAAACCACGGTGGTTGCTCCAGCGCAGCACCGTCAGCACTCGGGCTGCGATGCCGTCATATTGCGGACGGTTCCAGCGTGAAATGTCGAGGCGGCCGTCCGGATTGACCCGCGTCTCGCCCCGCACCGTATGCGCGGCGAGATCGGCGTCGTCGCGCAGGAACTGCTCGAAATCCGGACTGACGCGGTCGCGCCAGCCGGGTTGCAGCGCCCTGCCCGGATCGGTGCGGATATCATCGAGACCCAGGCTGAAATCCACGAAATCACAGAAATGGGCCGCTGCCGTCTCGCTGTCGAGCCAGCGGGGGTCGATCTGTCGCAGCGCGTCGATCACCACGGCCGAGTCGCGATACCAGTGGAAGAAATAATCGGGATCCGGATCGTAGGAGGCCGGCACGGGCGATGCCACCACCGACCCTCTTTTCGGCGTGATGCTTTGGCCGAAGCCCGGCCGTTCCTTCACAGTGGCCGTGGCGGAGATTGCAAGCTGCATGTTCCTGACGGCAATGGGATATTGCCGCTCGATCCAGCGATCCAGGTCCGTGATCACACTCATCTGCTCTCTCCGATTCTCGGAGCAAAATGCGTTAATCGGAAACGGCATTTTGCTCCAACTCTTTGTTTCCACGCCAATCCAACCGATTGGCCAGATCGTCTTTGCGGTTACTGGCGCTTCCGCCAAATCGCAATATCTCTGGCGATGCTAACCAAGGTAGGGATTGAACAGAAGCCGCGAGGCGTTAAGCAAGGAGCAGAAGCTGATTTGCTCATCGGCCCCGCCGATCCCGCGATCAGCAAAAGCCTGCCGAACGAGGAGTTGTGATGAGCCGCATCGAGACCCTGCTGTCCAAGATGACGCTGCGAGAAAAACTCGGCCAGCTCAATATGGTTGCCTCGGGCTATGCGGTGACCGGCCCGTTGCTCGGTGGGGACTCGCCCGATGCCATCCGCTCCGGCGATATCGGCAATCTTCTCAACATGGTCGGCGTCGATCACGTCAACGAGGTCCAGCGCATCGCCGTGGAGGAATCGCGCCTCGGCATTCCGCTGCTGCTCGGCTTCGACGTCATCCACGGCCACAAGACGGCGTTTCCGGTGCCGCTGGCTGAGGCCGCCATGTTCGATCAGGCCGCCTGGGCCCGTACGGCGCGCATCGCGGCGGTGGAGGCCTGGAATGATGGCCTCGCCTTGACCTTCGCTCCGATGATCGATGTCTCCAGGGACCTGCGCTGGGGCCGCATCGTCGAAAGCGCAGGCGAGGATTCCTGGCTCAACGCCGAAATGGCGATCGCCAAGATCAAGGGTTTCCAAGGCTCGGATCTCTCGGCCGTCGGTTCGATCGCCGCCACCGCCAAGCATTTCTGCGCCTATGGCGCGCCGGTGGCCGGGCGTGAATATGCTTCGGTCGATGTTTCCGACCGCGCCTTGCATGAGATCTATCTGCCGCCCTTCGTGGCCGCCGTGAAGGCGGGCGTTGCGGCAATCATGCCAGCCTTCAACAGCCTGGCCGGCATGCCGATGACGGCGCATGAGCCGCTGCTCAAGGGCTGGCTGCGCGACAAGCTGGGCTTCGACGGCGTCATCATCAGCGACTACAACGCTGTGGCCGAACTGATGAACCATGGTGTGGCCGGCAACCTGGCCGAGGCCGCTGCTCTCTCCCTGCGGGCGGGTGTCGACATCGACATGGTCTCCAACGCCTATCGCAAGCACCTGCCCGAGGCGCTGTCATCGGGCCTCATCACCATGGAAGAGATCGACGCCAGCGTGCGGCGCGTCCTCGGCCTCAAGGAGCGGCTCGGCCTGTTCGATCAGCCTTATCGGCGCGGCACGGCTCCACTGGCCGCCATGGCCGGCAAGATCGACCATCATGAAGTCGCCCGTGACGCGGCGCGCAAATCCTGCGTCCTGCTCACCAATTACAACGAAGCGCTGCCGCTCACGCGCACCGAGCGCATCGCACTGATCGGCCCCCTCACCGACGCCCAGGCCGACATGCGCGGCCCCTGGGGCGGCGCATCGGTCGCCGAGGACAGCATCACCCTGCGCACCAGCCTCGGCAAGGTCGCCACTGTCGTGGTGCATGCCGAGGGCGTGAAGATCAACTCAGACGACACCTCCGGCATCGCCACCGCGGTGGAGGCGGCGCGCCTCGCCGATACCGTGGTGCTATGCCTGGGCGAGGCGGCACCGATGAGCGGGGAAGCCGCCAGCCGCGCCCATCCGGAGCTTCCGGGCAAGCAGCGCGAACTCGCCGAGGCCATCCTGGCGCTCGGCAAGAAGGTGATCGTCGTGCTCTTCGCCGGCCGGCCGCTCACCTTGCCCTGGCTCTTCCCCAAGGCCTCGGCCGTGCTGATGGCCTGGTTTCCCGGCGAGCAGGCAGGCCCGGCCATCGGCGACCTCCTGATGGGGCAGGAATCGCCCTCCGGCCGCCTGCCGATAAGCTGGCCCGACACGGTCGGACAGGCGCCGCTCTACTACGAGCAATATCCGACCGGACGCCCCTTCAACCCGAACGACCACTACACCTCCAAATATATCGACGCCCCCAATGCGCCGGCCTTTCCCTTCGGCCATGGCCTCACCTATGGCGCCTTCAGCCTGTCCGGCCTGAAAGTGAGCAAAACGATATTCGGCCCCGACGATACCATCGAGGTCAGCGCCACGGTTACGAACACCGGCAAACGCGCCGCCTGGGAGACCGTGTTCCTGTTCACGCATGACCTGGTGGCGAGCCTGTCCCGGCCGTTGCTGGAGCTGAGGGGCTTCGCCAGGATCAGCCTCGATCCCGGCCAGAGCGGCACCGTCACCATCACCTTGGCAGCCAGGGACCTCGCCTTCCCCGGCAAGGACCTGCAGCCGGTTCTGGAAGCCGGCGACTTCGAGATCAAGCTGGGCTCGAGCGCCAGGCGCAGTCAACTCCTGAACACCAGGGTGACGCTCAAACTGTGAGACGGACTGGCATAGGTTGCGATTGCCGGACCGTATTGTGGGTTTGAAAAATCCCAACGATCTGCGCGAGAAACTGGCCGCGGCGACACGCGTCGGGCAGTCCTTCGCGTGGGACAGGTTCAGGAACGCAGGCGAATGTTCTGGCGCGTGAGCTGCGCGACGGAGGTGCAGCCCATCAATTTCATGCCACGCTCGATCTCGATCCGCATCAGCTCCAGGGCGCGTTCGACGGCGGGCTGCCCGCCGGCGGCAAGCGGGAAAAGGTAGTAGCGGCCCAGCCCGACGGCCTTCGCTCCCAGAGACAAGGCCTTGAGGACATGCGTCCCGCGTTGCACGCCGCCATCCATGATGACGTCGATCCGGTCGCCCACCGCATCGACGATCTCCGCCAGCTGGTCGAAGGCGCTACGCGAGCCATCGAGCTGGCGACCGCCGTGATTGGACAGCACGATCGCGCTGCAACCGATCTCGGCCGCGCGCCGGGCATCTTCGACCGACATGATGCCCTTCAGGCAGAACGGCCCGTTCCAATGCGTGATCATCTCGACGACGTCATCCCAGGACATGGAGGGGTCGAGCATTTCGGTGAAATAACGGCTGATCGACAGCGCTCCGTCGTCCAGCTTGAGGTGCTCTTGCAGCTGAGGCAGCTGGAAGCGTTCATGGGTGAGGTAGTTGACCGCCCAGGCCGGCTTGATCGCGAATTGCAGCATGCCGGCAAGTGTGAGCCTGAAGGGAATGGCAAAGCCCGTCCGCTTGTCACGCTCGCGATTGCCGCCCGTGATGCTGTCGACCGTCAGCATCATCGCCTGCACGCCCGCGCTTTTGGCGCGCGCCATCATATCGCGATTAAGGCCTCGGTCCCTGTGGAAATAGAACTGATAGATTTGCGGCCCATCGCTGATCCGCCGCGCTTCTTCCAAGCTGACCGTGCCGAGCGAGGATACCCCGAACATCGTACCGTATTTTCCCGCCGCGGCCGCGACGGCCCGCTCGCCCTGGTGGTGAAAGAGGCGCTGGAGAGCAGTCGGCGAACAATAGACCGGCATGGCCAGCTTCTGCCCCATGACCTCGACCGACATGTCCACCTCGGCCACCCCGCGCAGCACGTTCGGCAGCAGGTCGCAGGCCTCGAAGGCGGCCGTATTGCGCCGATAGGTCACTTCGTCATCGGCACCGCCGTCGATGTAATCGAAGATCGGCCCCGGCAGACGCTGCTTGGCCATGCGACGAAAGTCGTGAAAATTGCAGCATTGCCCGAGGCGCATCTGGTTGCTCGCTTGGTTCGGCCCGGGCGCACTCTAGGACATGGCCCGAAACATTGCCCAGGCCCTGCCATGCAGTTTGATGCAGAAAGCTGAAGATGACGGCCTGCGCGGCCCGGTCACAGGCGTTCCACTGATGCTACGCAGGCAGCGCAGACAGGCTGAGGCATTGCTCGAAACTGAAGGGGCGCACGGTCAAGGGCGCGATCGAACTCGCCCTGGGATGTCTCGGATTCATCAAGATCAGCCTGGCTTCCGGCAGGACGGCTGATGGCACCGAGGCAAGCAGGGAGCGGCTGGAGGACAGCCAGTCATCGCCTCTCGCCCGCTTTTCGATCGGATCCGGCGTAAAGGGGATCGTCTCCGGTTCTTCGTCGGTCTCGGTCCAGCCCAGCAGATAATCCTGATCAATTCCTTCAAGATCACGCGGCAGATAGCGCAAGACGATGAGGACCGCGAGAGCCGCCTCCGAAGCGAAATTGACCACCGGCCGCCCCGGGGAGGTCCAACGGGCGCCATGGCGCTCCGCGCCGCTGCCATCGAGAGCCAGGAAAGGGCGCCGCGCCAATCGCCATAACCGCATACCGGTCCGAAGCCTCATCGTCGCAAGAATTCAGCGCAGGCACATACTCTCGCAGCCGATTTATGCAACGGAAAAGGCATGGAGTTCCAATCGGCCGCTCACCCGCTGCCTGCCGGCCAGCGTGGACAAGCCCGTAACACCCCGCTCTCAAATTTTTCGGCCGTCTTGTCGGCTCCCCGCTCTGATCGACGTCCTTGTGGCAACGGGCGGATATCCCGCCCCCGCCAACACAGAGGACCGATCATGTCGAGCCAGACTGCCTCCATCTCCAGGGGTGCCTATTGGACGGGCATCGTGCTCAGCACCCTGGTGGTGCTTTTCCTCATCTTCGACGGCGCCATCAAGCTGGCGCCCTTGCAGGTGGTGATCGACACCATGCAGGGCCTGGGCTATCCGCCCGAGCATGCCCGCACCATCGGCGTGATCACCCTCGCCGCCACGGTGCTCTACGCCATTCCGCGCACCTCGATCCTGGGAGCGGTACTGCTGACCGGGCTTCTCGGCGGCGCCATCGCCACCAATCTCAGGGCGGGCACGCCGATCTTCAGCCACCTTCTGTTCGGGGTCTATCTCGGCGTGCTGATGTGGGGCGGCCTCTATCTGCGCGATGCCAGGGTTCGTGCCATCCTGCCCCTGCTGAGCTGAGGTGGGGGCTGGTTCAGCCCCGCACCATCACCGGGCCGCCGGCCGCCTTCTCGGCCTCGCTGAACTTGGCGGCGGCGCACAGGAAGGCGATGCCGCCACAGACGAGGGCGATCTGGATCCACAGCGAATCGTGGCCCGTCATCAGCACCACCTGGCCCGCCCCGGCCAATAGCGAGAGCAGGAAGAACACCAGCAGGCTATGGCGTCCCAGCATGATCAGAGGCTGCATCACCCGCAATGAAGCGAGTTTCGGCGAGATGCCCAATCCGTAAATGAAGCTGGCCATGCCCAGGAAGTGCACGAGGCGGCCGAGGCCGAGATTGGTCTTGTCCAGGTCAAGCCAGCCATAAACAGCCTCACGCACGCCGAAAGACAGGCCGAAGCCGTTGGTGACCACGAAGGCACCTGCGAAGACGATCAGGCCGCCAAGGGCGAACAGCGGCTTGGAGATCGCAAGCCGGCCCTGCTGCAGCAGCAGGCCGACGGCGATGCCGATCGCCATCATGAACTGCCAGGTGAAAGGATTGAAGAACCAGCCACCGGCGATCGGCCAGGACGGCAGGTTCCAGCCATAATAGCGGGCCAGGCCGTAGAGCAGAGCCGAGGCGGCCAGCATCACGCCAATATGCAGCCGCGCCAGATAGAACAGGGCGGGCACCAGGGCGATCAGGGCGATATAGAGCGGCAGGATATTGAAATAGCCGATCTGGTGGCCAAGCGAGAGCGTGCCGAGCAGGAAGGTGCTGGCATCCTGGGTATAGAGGTCACGTCCATGCATCGCCATGAGATCGGGCATCCGCCAATGCAGCGCACCGGCTGAGAAGATCGCGATGCCGGCCAGCGTCATCAGGACATGGACGCCATAGAGCTTCAGGGCGCGCTTGCCGAGCGCCAGGGAGACGTCGGCCTCCTTGCCGGCGTTGAACTTGCGGCCATAGGCCAGCGCCATGGCGACACCGGACATGAAGACAAAGGCCTCAGCCGAATCAGACAAGCCGAAATTACGCGAGGTGATGACCTCGAAGAGGTTGCCGGGCATGTGGTTGATGAAGATCGTGCACAGCACGAAGCCGCGCCACATATCGACGGAGATGGCGCGCTGATTGGGCTTCACCGCCGGGCTGGCAGCGACCGGGCGCGGCGGGTTTTGCCGGCGATCGGCGACATAGTCGATCAGCAGGCGCACCGCCTCGCAGGCACCGAAGATCAGGATTGCGGTGAGGGCAAACAAGGCCAGCGCCGGAAGCTGGGCGGGCGCCAGCCACAACGTATAGAAGGGCTGGATGAACAGGAAGGTGACGACGGTAGCCGTCAGCAGGATGGCGAACAGGCCGATCCCGAAGCCGAACAAGACCTCAGCAAGTACAACCGCAGGTAGAAACACGAAATATGAATAGCTATGCCAGCCCAGATAGGCCTGCAGGAAATAACACGGCACGAACAGAAAGGCCGTGAGCAGATAGGGGCGGATCGTCTTCACCAGTTGGGAGGGGCTGGATTGAATGTTCATGACACGCGCCTTCCACTTCCATCAAGTCGTCTCGCCGCGACGCGCTCGGATTGCCGCGACCGGCCACCAACACTTTGGTACCCTTCTTTCAGCGCCTCGCTCAACTGAGTCCTGGAGCTTGGGGCATAGTGGCGGTCTCATCCTGTACGGGGGATGAACGAGCTGGGAGCAAAAAAGTTGCCAGAAAAATTGCCAGAAAAGCTGCCTGGCGTGTTGCATCATCGCCACGCCGGTCGACAAAATTGACGTCAAACCGCTTTTGATTGGAATTTTGTGATTGTTTCCCAATTTGTGACACAGCTTGTCGGCATAAGCGCTCCGTCAAGCAGCCTCAGCGCGCGGCCTGTTCCGGCATTGATCCCGTCTTTCAGCGGCAACGATGCAACGGATGTGTCCAGCGATTGCCGGCTTTCGACGAATTCGCTTGTCGCACGGACACAATACGAGCTTGAAATGCGCATGGCTTGGCCGGAATCCGCACGTGTCTTTTCTGTTCTCCGCAGGATCTCAAACGCTTGCGGAGTTTCCCGATACTGCCCGCGAATGGGCAGTATCGGGAAACTCCGCTTGGCCGCGGCGCTTTGCCTCGGCCTCCTGGCCGGACTGGCGGGCGGCAGTCACGGTGCACAGGCCAGCACGCTCGAGGAAATGTCCTTTCCCAGCAAGGCCTTGGGCAGGCCTTTGACCGTGTCGGTCTATCGGCCGGACCTCCCGGCCCCGGAAACGGGTTGGCCAGTGCTCTATCTCCTCCATGGGCGCGATGCGAACAATCGCGACTGGTCCTCTCTCGCCACAATCAAGGCCACGCTCGATCGCCTGATCAAAAGCGGGCGGATCAACCCGATGCTGGTCGTGATGCCGTCCGCCGGCAATAGCTGGTATGTCGATTCCGCCGATGTGAAGGGCCCGGGCAACTACGAAACCGCGCTCCTCAACGAGTTGCCGACCGCTTTCGAGAAGCGCTTCGCGCCCCATTGCACCCGCAAGTCCCGTGCCATTGCCGGCATTTCCATGGGCGGCTTCGGCGCGCTGCGCTTCGCCTTCAAGCGGCCGGATCGCTATGTCGCGGTTGCCAGCCTGTCCGGCGCTCTGTGGCAGAACATTCCGACCTCCCAGACCATGACGGCATGGCCGGGAGCGAGCGGCAGCTATTTCAAGCGCATCGATCAGGCGACCGTGGTCGGCGGGCCCGACCTGCCGCCGGAGGGCGCCCATTTCGGCGGCGCTTTCGGTACGCCCTTCGATGCCAGGCGCTTCAATGACGCCAATGTCTTCACCTTGCTCGCCCGCCAGATCGAGGCCGGTAGCGAACTGCCGGCGATCTACCTTACCGTCGGTGACCATGACGGCCTCAATTTCTGGCGCGGATCCATGGCGCTCTACGAGACGCTGATGGCCGACAAGCTCAACATCGAATTCCGCGTCACCGATGGCGACCACACCTGGTCGCTGTGGCGCAAGACCATCGAGGACGCCCTCGAATTCGTGGATTCGAAGTTCACCCCGGTGACCGCTCCGCCCCTGGTGGCCGTGAGCCCCGCCATGCCGAGCGCCGCCAGCGGCGAACCAGCGCCCAAGATGGCCGGCGGCGAGACCGTGGTGAAATAACCCGGTCTCGGCCTCAATATCCCGATACCTCCATAAATCGGCGAGTTGAGTGCGCCGGTCCCGCGCACTCCCACGCCTCATTCCGGCAAGACAATGCCGAGCTTGGCCATCACGCCGCCATCGATCTTGAAATCGCTGCCTGTGATGAAGCGCGCCTTGTCGCTGGCCAGGAATGCGACGGCCTCGGCGATCTCCCAGGGCTGGCCGATGCGTCCGATCGGGTGACCCCTGCCCCAGGCGGCAAGCGTGGCTTCCGCGGTCGAATCGCCCTTGTGGAGATCGGCGGCCCAGCGCAGCATCGGCGTGTCGACAGAAGCCGGGCAGACGCTGTTGACGGTGATGTTCTCGCCGGCATGGTCGAGCGCCATCGCCCGCACCAGGGCGTTGATGCCGCCTTTGCTGGCGGTGTAGGCGGCGACGGAGGTCTGTGAAGCGAAGGCCTGTACCGATGAGATCGCCACGATCGCGCCGCCACCGCGCCGGCGCATTGCGGGAATGGCGTATTTGGCTGCCAGATAGATGCCCTTCAGATTGACATCGAGCACGGCGTCCCAGACCTCCTCCGGCGTCTCGACCACCGTACCGTAGCGCTGGATGCCGGCGCAGCACACCAGGATGTCGACGCCGCCGAAGGCGCTGGCCGCCTCGGCCGCGGCTGCCTCCATGTCCGCCGCCTTGCGTACATCGCCTGTGAAGCCACGGGCCCTTGAACCGAGGTCCGGGAGCGCCGCTTCGATGGATGCCTTGTCATTGGCCACGATGAGCACGTCGGCTCCACCCTGCGCAAAGCGCGTGGCGCAGGCCAGCCCCATGCCGAGGCTGCCACCGGTTACGATCACGGACTTGCCGGCAAAGTCACTCATGCATTCCCCCTTGCGTCGTCGGCCCCTGCAGGACTGACGCTTCCTTTTCTATTGTCGAGCGTCTGTAGGAAGATTCTGCCGCCCTGTCCCGTTTTTTGAAAGCCATGCGGGACTCTCGCCATTTTGCGATTTTGTCGGCCTCAAGAATCGCGAAGACGCCCCGAACCATAGAACTGGAGCGAAGAAGCGTTGAGGCTTGGACGCATTCTCCTCGAAAGCGCGCCTGTGCTGTTGCAAAAATGTCCCATTTCAGGCAGGAGCGGCACTGGCTGACCGGTTTGTGCCGCAGCGGCCATTGATCTGCCATAATGGAGCTTCCAAAAAGGCAGTTCATTCTACTAAATTGTTTTTGTTTTTTTATTTTGATCCAGTTGGTCTCGTGGCGCCACATCGCTCGGATGGGGATGCCAAGCGCCGCAGCGGCTGGCATCTTGCGATAGGGCGCGTGATGATAGCAGCAATTATTCGGCGTTTTCTTCCTTCCAATCGAGTCGCCCAGCGTCATCAGCTGCCAATATTCGCCCTCGCGGCTTTGCTTGGCTCGACCGCCATGGTGCCTGTGCTCGTCTCGCCGGCCGCGGCGCAGATGCCCAATGCGGGCCCTCCCGCTGTGGGATTCATCGTTGCCGCCAAGATGCCGATCACCCAGACACAGCAATTCATCGGCCGCGTCGAGGCGATCAATCGCGTCAGCGTGGTGGCGCGCGTCACCGCCCAGCTCGAGGAAACCCCCTTCACCGAAGGACGCGAGGTCAAGAAGGGCGAGGTTCTCTTCCGGCTGGAACAGCCGCCCTACCAGGCCGCCCTCGACGTCAACAAGGCCCTGATCGCCCAATATGAGGCGCAGCTTCGCAACGCGAAGCTGACGACCGAGCGCGCCCAGGCGCTGCTCAAGACGCCTGCTGGCCAGCAATCGACGGTCGACACGGCGATCGCCTCGCAGCAGGCCCTCGAAGCCCAGATCCTGGGGGCCAACGCCCAGTTGCGCACCTCGCAGATCAATCTCGACTACACCACCATCGCCTCGCCGATCGACGGCAAGATCGGGCGCTACGCCGTCACCACCGGCAATATCGTCGGGCCGACCACCGGAACCCTCGCCACCATCGTCAGCCAGGATCCGATGTATGTCACCTTCCCGGTCCCGTCGCCGCAATTCCTGGAAATGTCGAAATATTACGGTAGCCGCGGTGGTTTTGCCGCCGTGCGCATCAAGCTGAAGCTGCCCGACGGATCGACCTATGAGCAGGACGGCAAGCTCAATTATGTCGACCCGACCATTGCCAACGGCACCGACACGGTGACCCTTCGCGGCGAGATCGCCAACCCGACCATCGCCGGCGCCCAACCCGGCGAAATCAACCGCCGGCCGCTGATCGACGGCGAGTTCGTCACCGTCCTGCTCGAGGGCGTCGAGCCGATCCAGGTTCTCGGCATCCCGCGCGGTGCCGTACTGACCGACCAGCAGGGCAGCTATGTCTATGTCGTCGGTCCCGACAACGCCGTCGAGCAACGGCGCGTTCAGCTCGGCCAGACAACGCCGGCAACCGCCATGGTCTCGGCCGGCCTCAACGAGGGCGAGAAGGTGATCGTGGACGGCATCCAGAAGGTCCGTCCCGGCATCAAGGTCGCCCCCTCGCCGGCCCCCGCCTCCAACAATGGGGCGGCCAAGTAAGATGTTTTCATCCGTCTTCATCGACCGGCCGCGTCTTGCCGTCGTCATCGCCATCGTCATCACGCTGGCGGGCGCGCTCGCCATGGGCTTCCTGCCCGTCGCCCAATATCCCGACCTGGTGCCGCCGCAGGTCTCGGTCAGCGCGACCTATCCGGGCGCCTCGGCCGCCGTGGTCGAATCCTCCGTGGCCCAGCCGCTGGAAGCGCAGATCATCGGCGTCGACAAGATGCTGTACATGCAGTCGAACAGCGGCAATGACGGCAGCTACGGCCTCACCGTCTCCTTCGCGCTCGGCTCGGATCCCGACATCGACACGGTGAACGTCAACAACCGCGTGCAGGCGGCGCTCGCCAAGCTGCCGGATACGGTGCGAACCCAGGGCGTGACGGTGCAGAAGCGCTCGTCCTCGATCCTGCAGTTCGTCATGTTCTCGTCGGACGATCCCAAGCTCGATCCGCTTTTCATCACCAATTATCTGGCGATCAACGTGCTCGACCGGCTGTCGCGCACGCCCGGCGTCGGCCAGGCCAGCTTGTTCAGCCGCCAGAACTACTCCATGCGGATCTGGTTCGATACCCAGCGCATGACCAATCTGGGGCTGCAGCCCTCCGATATCGCTAGCGCGATCCAGGCGCAGAACGTCCAGGCGCCGGTCGGGCGCATCGGCGCCCAGCCTGCAGCCGCGGACCAGCAATTGCAGCTCAATCTGCAGACTCAGGGACGCCTGGCCACGCCCGAGCAGTTCGGCAATATCGTGGTGCGCGCCAATCCCGACGGCTCCGTGCTGCGCGTGCGCGACGTCGCTCGCGTCGAGATGGGAGCCCAGAATCTCGATCAGACCGCTCGCCTCAATGGCAAGCCGGCCGTCGCCGTCGCCATCTATCTGTCGCCTGGCGCCAATGCCGTCGCGACCTCCAAGGAAATCCAGAAGACTCTCGCGGAGGTTCAAAAGAACTTTCCCAAGGGGCTGTCCTCCACCATCGTCTATGACACCTCGACCTTCGTCTCCGACACCATCGGCGAGGTGATCCGGACGCTGATCGAGGCCTTCATCCTGGTGGTGATCGTCGTCTTCCTGTTCCTGGGCAGCCTGCGGGCCACCATCATTCCGGCCATCGCCGTGCCCGTCAGTCTGGTCGGCACCTTCGCCGTCATGCTGGCGCTCGGCTATTCGGCCAACACGGTGTCGCTGCTGGCCCTGGTGCTCGCCATCGGCATCGTCGTCGACGACGCCATCGTCGTGGTCGAGAACGTCGAACGCGTGATGGAGGAAGAGCCGGACCTGTCGCCGGTCGCCGCCACGAAGAAGGCGATGAGCCAGATCACCGCGCCGATCATCGCGATCACCCTGGTGCTGCTGTCGGTGTTCGTGCCGATCGCCTTCATCCCGGGCTTGACGGGAGAGCTCTTCCGCCAGTTCGCCGTCACCATCTCGGCCGCCATGCTGATCTCGGCCCTCAACGCCCTGACGCTGTCGCCCGCTCTGTGCGCCGTCTTCCTGCGCCACAGCAAGAAGCGCGGCATCATGGCCTGGGTGATGCGGCGGATCGACAATGTCCGCGACGGCTACGCCGCCGTGGTGACGAGGCTGGTGCGCGTCTCCGTGCTTAGCCTGGTCGCCGTCGCCGCCTTTGCGGTGGGCACCTATGTCCTCTCGCAGAAGACGCCGACCGGCTTCGTGCCGGAGGAAGACCAGGGCGCCTTCTTCATCGTTCTGCAATTGCCGGACGGCGCCTCGGTCAACCGGACTACCGCCGTGGTGGAGCAGGTCGAAGGCATCCTCAAGCAGATGCCGCAGATCCAGGACAATCTGGCGATCGTCGGCTTCTCCTTCCTTGACGGCGCCGCCCAGTCGAACAGCGCCTTCATGGTGGCGCGCCTGAAGCCGTTCGAGGATCGCAAGAAGGCGACGGACTCGGCTCAAACGGCGATTGGCAAGGTCTTCGGCGCGACGCAGGCGATCAACACCGCCCAGGTGCTCGCGCTCAACGTGCCCCCGATCATCGGCCTCTCCACCACCGGCGGCTTCCAGTACATGCTGGAGAATCTGGAAGGTGCCGAGCCGGTAGCCATGGCCGGCGTCGCGCAAGGCCTGATCGCGGCCGCAAACCAGGATCCGAAATTGTCGCGCGTGTTCACCACCTTCAGCGCGAACAATCCCTCGATCTTCCTCGATATCGATCGCGACAAGGCGCAGGCCCTGGGCCTGCAGATGTCGGACGTGTTCGCCACATTGCAGGCGACACTGGGCTCGGCCTATATCAACGACTTCAACCTTTACGGCCGCACCTGGCAGGTCAACATCCAGGGCGAGATCGGTGATCGCAACGATACCGAGGCGTTGTGGAAGATTTATATCCGCAACAACAAGAACGAGATGGTGCCACTGCGCTCCATCACCTCGATCTCGACCCAACTCGGGCCGCAGACGATCGCGCGCTACAACAATTATCGCGCCGTGAGCGTCAACGGTTCACCCAAGCCCGGCATTTCCTCGGGCGATGCCATGACGGCGATGGCCGAGGTCTCGGCCAAGACCCTGCCACCCGGATACGGTTTCGAGTGGACCGGCACCTCCTACCAGGAAAGCCAGGCCTCCGGCCAGACGGGCATCATCCTCGGCCTCGCCGTGCTGTTCGCCTTCCTCTTCCTGGTGGCTCTCTATGAGAGCTGGGTGATTCCGATACCGGTGTTGCTCTCGGTGGTGGTGGCGGTGTTCACCTCCTTCCTCGGCATTCTGTTCATCCCGCAATTCCTGGCCTGGGTCGGCTCCATAACGGGCATGCCCGTCGCCACGCTCTCCCTCGACGTCTACGCCCAGATCGGTCTGGTGGTGCTGATCGCGCTCGCCGCCAAGAACGGCATTCTGATCGTTGAGTTCGCCAAGGAGCAGCGCGAAGCGGGCCTGCCGATCCGGGATGCCGCCATTCTCGGGGCCAAGATGCGGTTCCGTGCGGTGATGATGACATCGATCGCCTTCATCCTCGGCCTGGTGCCGCTGGTGATCGCCACCGGCGCCGCCATGGTCAGCCGCCGCGCCGTCGGCACCGCCGTGTTCGCCGGCATGCTGGGCGCCTCGATCCTCGGCATCTTCCTGATCCCGATGCTCTACGTCTTCTTCCAGGGCTTGCGCGAATGGGTGAAGGCCCGCTTCGGCGGCAAGGCCCATGCGTCGGGGGATACACCCTCCCATTAAGCTGGGCCCTTCCGCAGCGCTACATCCCCCGCCACGGCAACGTGGCGGGGTTTTTCATGCCTGAATTGGCAAAGCAAAGAACGGATCTGGCAACTTGGAGCGCGCCTTACTCTATTGCGGGGGAGCTTTGCCGCCTCAACCAGGAAATATACGACCCGTTTTGCCAATGCACCCCCGCCGCACCGCTTGCAAGGATTGGAGGACATGACGGTCGGTGCGAGCGAATCCGCGCCGCGCAGGCGGAAAAACGAAATGGCGAATGGCGAAGGAGCTGAACGCGGCCGGTGCATCAAGCAGTCCGGTACACCTGGCTAGAACAGGATCTACAAAAGAAAACGGAGGAATGAGCCTGCAACTCAATTCCTCCGATCCTGAATTCATCAACGTCGAGTTCTCACAGGTGAAATCTACGCTTGGATGCTACGTGAAGCACCGCCCGGCAGAAGAACACCCACAACCCCGCAACGCAGTCGCTAGCCTTGGCGCCTCTGCTAGCTTGGGTAGGATCTTACGGCAACACGCTCACAAGTCTACCCGTCAAAAATGCCGGGGTCTTTGCGAGAACATTCTTCCCGGCGTTTTTCGCTAAGAATTTCTCATTGAATTTCAACAAGATAGATCTTCAGGCCAATTCCGTCCCGGCGACCGGTCAAATCCATCCTCTGCGCCAAACTCGTCCATTGTTGTTCTTGCATGCGACAGCACGCGCAGACGAGTCCGCAAGTACAGCATCTGGAATCTATGGAAAGGACGAATGTTTTTTCTTTTCTCCTTTGCATGAATGGAGCAACCATGTAGAGAATATGGCCAAAATAGGGCTTTCATAGGTTGAGTTGGCCAAACACGATCCAGATGGAAACAATGACGGATAATTGTTCTGCGATTGCCTATATCGATACGGAATACAAAAATCCGCTGCGCGACAGAATTGCCCGAGTCGAGGGATGGGTGTCGTCAGATCAGCCGATTGATTCATTTTCGGTCTTCGTCAATCGGCAGCAGCTCGGTTATGTCGATACCTGCGAGCGGCCTGACGTTCCCGTTGCAACCAACCGCCCGCATGCACTCGGCTGGAATGTCTATTTCGAACCCCGTAAACATTTGATCGGTGAACTCGGCACGATTCTGGTCGAGGTTGCGGTCAATGGCAACGTCGTTCAGCGCCGTTATCATCGCTATGACCCACGCCCCAATTCGGCGCGGCCAGCCATCTATTTCATGCATATCCCCAAGACGGCGGGAACCAGCACGCGGCGTGCCCTGCAAAGCGACCCGGATATCCAACTACTGCAGGTCTATCACCAGTACCCATGCCTGCATGAAGAGCAGTTCGCCACCTTCACCAACGGCGCCCTTGATGATGTCGACATCGTATTCGGTCATTATATGTATGGGCTTCACAGACATTCCGGCCGGGCCCACCAATATGTCTCCATCGTGAGAGATCCGATCGACCACGCCATCTCATGTTACCTCTACATGAAGTATGTCGTCGGGGATACGCGGATCGTCACATGCTCGTCGATCTTCGATGCATTCGACAATGTCGACGACGTGACATTCGATAATTACATCACGCGATATCTGGCCGGGTATGCAGACCAACAGAAAGTGGGTCCAGCGCAGTTCGAGACAGCCCTGAAAAACGTCAACAATGACTTTGCCTATATCGGTACGGTCGAAAATTACAGGCAAAGCCTGGAGGCAATCAGCTTCTACCTCGGCAAGGAGCTGCCGCATCATGTCGACAATGTCACACCGGCGTCGGATGAGATGGCGGCGCTCGACAAGAACGAGGTCGCAGAGCGTCTCGGCCCTCGACTGACCCATGACCTGAAGCTTTATCAGGCGATACGCCAGAGATTTCCGAGCAACTATTTCTTCGAGACGCGTACGCAATCCCACGCGGTATAGTCCAATCAAGGACGGCGGTCCGGAGGCGGCTCGCTCATCGGCTCGGGCTGACTTGACGACCCCCGGCGTCCGGTTCAGGTTCTCCGATGCGTCGCGAAAATGAAGGACTTTCCATGCGCACGAAACTGATTCTGGCCACGATGGCCGCCAGCCTGGCAATCGGACTGAGCGCCTGCGCGACGGAGCGCGGCATCCCCTACAGTGCCACCGATTGCGCCCGCGCCGGCCGACTGCCCAATAACTGGACGCCGAGTGCCGGCAATTGGTGTCAGCATTTCAAACCGAGATGGCAGTCGAACCGCCATTGGCGTCAACCGGCCTGAGCCCGAGCGTTCGCGCCGGGGGGCGTCGTGCTCACCGCGATTTCGCGGAAATCGCGGGCGCTTTCTGCCGCATCGGGCGGAATTGCGGCATCGGCCCGATGCCGCCGGTTGTTGTAGCAGCATCATTTTTGCCGAAAATCGGGCGGCCCCTTTTCGACACGGTGCTCTAACGCCGCTGCACGAAGTTCTGCGACCTTGCCCTGCGACCTACTTCGCCAACCTTATCGCCAGCAACGTACTGAACAGTTGCTGCCTGTCCGATTCCTTCAGATTGGGCTCGTGAACGACCTTGAAGAAGCTGGCTCGTTCACTCGGCGTGAACGGCCCGTTCTTGAGGTCTTGCGCCACCTGTTGCAGAATCTCCTTGCTCAACCGGGCAATGTCCTGACGCACCGTGTCGAGCGGACGCGGTTGCCATCCCGCCTCCGGCTGCGCAAGCCAATCTGCCAGATAGCGATATTCGACAGCCTTGGCAGCGTTGATCTGGGCAATGATAAAGGGTTCCACCGTGACGGGATCCAGTCCCAGCTTCGCAGCCTCCGACTTGGCGCTCTCGAGCACCTTGGCCTCCTGCGCCAGATCTTCTATCGGCAGATGATTTTGCGCTTTATACCCAGCAACGTCCTTCATGTAGGAGAGACGCTGGCTGACCTTTTCAGCCAGGGGCGTGATCTCGGCGGCAAAAGAGCTTGTCTGAGCCGCCAAGAACAGGCTCACAAACAGCACTGGCAACAGCCGCGCCATTGCCTGGTTCAATCCGATAGGTGACTTGTTCAATCCAGGATCCTCATGGTGATTGAAGCTGACCGTCCGAATGGCGCTGCGACCTATCCACACGATCGTGGAGGCGACTTCACGGATCGCGTGAAGCGCACTCGCCCGCTGCCGGCGCGAGATGCCATGATCCTCTTGCTCCACGCGCATCGAGCCGACACTCTTTGTGCGTTCATGCCATGATTGAGGGAATCGGAAAACCGCGATGAATGAACTCTGGCGCTTGGACGCGATGAAAATCGCCGCGCTCATCAAATCCCGGCAGGTGTCTGCGCACGACGTCGCGATGGCGGCACTTGAGCGGCTGTCTGCCGTCAACCCATCGATCAATGCCGTGGTCGACATGCGGCCTGAAGACGTCCTGGTCCAGGCCAGCCGGATAGACGCCGCCATTGCCCGCGGCGAAGAAACCGGAGTGCTCGCGGGCGTTCCGGTTACCGTCAAGGTCAATGTCGACCAGAAGGGATATGCCACCACCAACGGCGTGACCTTGCAGCAGGATCTGCTGGCGACGGATAACAGCCCCGTGGTCGATAGCCTGATCGAGGCCGGGGCGATCCTTCTCGGTCGCACCAACACACCCGCTTTTTCCTATCGATGGTTCACGAACAATCGCCTGCACGGCCATACGAAGAACCCGCATGATCCCACGCTGACGCCAGGCGGCTCGTCCGGTGGTGCGGCCGCAGCGGTCGCGAGCGGCATCGGCCATATCGCCCATGGCACGGATATCGCCGGCTCGATCCGCTATCCCGCCTATGCCTGCGGCGTTCACGGCTTGCGCCCCTCGCCCGGACGTGTGGCGGCCTATAATTCCTCGTCCCCCGAGCGCGATATCGGCGGCCAGATCACGGCGGTATCCGGGCCGTTGGCCCGCTCGATCGACGACCTCGAGCTCGCGCTCAGAGTGCTGTCGCGCCGGGACGCGCGAGATCCATGGTGGACGCCCGTGCCCCTGAGGGGACCGGAAGTGGCAAGGCGCGTCGCCCTTTGTCTCGATCCGGGTAAGATCGGCACCTGCGAGCCGATCCGCGTCAAGTTGCGCGAGGCCGCCCGGTATCTGGAGGCGGCCGGCTGGATCGTCGACGAAGTCGAGGATCTGCCGCCGCTGCGCGAAGCAGCTGAGTTGCAGATCCGGCTCTGGATCGGCGAAGGCTACGAAGCCAAGCTGGCCGCCGCCGAAAAGGAGGACGATCCGGGGGCGCTCGCCGTTTTGCAGGGTCACCAGGCGCTTGGACGCTCCACGACCCTTGCCTCCTTTTCCCAGGCGCTGACCAGGCGCGCCACCCTGATCCGGCAGTGGCAGCTCTTCATGGAGACCTATCCGATGGTGCTGCTGCCGGCATCGGCCGATCTACCCTTTGAGGATGATCTGGACCTCAAAGGCCGGACCGCGTTCGAACGGGTCTGGAACGCTCAGATCCCGCAGATCGGCGTGCCCTTCCTCGGCTTACCGGGGCTCTCGGTCTTTACCGGATTGAACGGGCGGACCCCAACCGGGGTTCAATTGGTCGCGCCGCGCTTTCGCGAAGATCTATGCCTTGCGGCCGGCGCGATCATCGAGACTGCCTTCGGACCACCATCCGTCGTCGATCCCGTCGGCAGTTGATCCTTCCTGCTGCAGCCTGGGAAGCTGCTCGCCCGCGCCATTCGCAGGAGCGGCACGGGCCATGGCGGAAAGGCCGATCAAAAGACCGGCCCACCATCACCGCGTGTAGTCGAGCTTGCCGTCCGCACCCTTTTTCCAGGTGTAGAGGACATAGCCTGCCTTGGTCAGGTCGCCTTTCTTGTCATAGGAGAGTTCGCCCAGCACGGTCTTGAAGGCCTTGCCCGAATGCATGACCTCGGCGATCTTCTGCGGATCGACCGACTTGGCTTCATCGGCCGCCTGCTTGAGGATCTGCACGGAGGCGTAGGCATAGAGCGTGTAGGTTTCCGGCCTGAAGCCGGTCGCCTCGAACTTCTTGACCAGGCCCGCATTGGCCGGGTCTTCTTCCGGCCTCGGCTGGAAGGTCATCAGCGTGCCGAGCACGGAATCACCGCCGATGGTGGCGAATTCGCCGGAAGCGACGCCGTCACCGGTGAGCATCACGGTGTTGGAGCCCTGATCGCGCAGCTGCTTGAGGATGAGGGCTGCTTCGGTATAGAGCCCGCCATAGATCAGAAGGTCGACACCGGCGGATTTCAGCTTGGTCGCGATCGCCGAATAATCTTTCTCCCCGACATTGATGCCCTCGAACACCGCTTCCTTGACACCGGCGGCATTGAGATTCTTCTTGGCGACGTCAGCCAGCCCCTGGCCATAGGTCGTCTTGTCGTGGACGATGGCGATCTTCTTGCCCTTGTAGTTGGCCAGCGCGTAATCTGACCAGACCTTGGCCTGCTGGTCGTCGCGGCCGCAGGTGCGGAAGATGTTCCACAGGCCGCGTTCAGTCACCACTTCAGCCGTGGAACCGGGGGTGATTTCGATGACGCCATTGTCGGCATAGACATTGGAAGCCGGCGTGGTCACGCCGGAATTATAGTGACCCACCACCCAGGTCACGCCGTCGCCGACGAATTTGTTGGCGACCGACACACCCTGCTTGGGATCGGAGGCATCGTCGCCGATGGCAACCGACAATTGCTGGCCCTGTACGCCTCCGGCGGCATTGATATCCTTGACCGCCATGTCGACGCCGTTCTTGAATTGGGCGCCGATGGCGGCGTTGGGGCCGGTCATCGGACCAGCCACGCCAAGCTTGACCTGCGCCTGCGCGCTGGCACCCAGGGCCAGGGAGGCTGCAAATACTGCTCCGATCAGTAAAGATTTTCTCATGGAAAAATACCCGTTTCGTTCGATCAATTCGTGATTCGATTGTATTTCTTCAGGATATCTCTGAGACGATCATGCGGAATGGCGAAGGAGACATTGTCGTCGCGCCCCTTCATGGTTTCCGCCGCGATCATGGCATTGATGATCGCCTCCTCGGTTGCCTCTACAGTTGCACGCATCAACGGGTCCATCTTGTCGTTGGACATCGTCTCGACTGTGTTTATCTTTTCTCGTGAGAAGGCACCAGAGTTCGCAGTGGAGAAGGCGATGAAGATATCGCCGTCGCCATTGCTGCCGAAACCGCCGGTCCTGCCGATGCCGACCGGCACGCGGCGCGCCAGCCGCTTGAGCTGATTGGGCAGCAGCGATGCATCGGTGGCGACGACGACGATGATCGACCCGTCCGATTCCTTGCGCTGCCAGGACACGTCGGGCATCAGGTCGGTGATTTCCTTGCCGACCGGCACGCCCGCAATGGTCAGATCCGGACGGGATCCGAAATTGCCCTGTACCAGCACACCGAGCGTATAGCCGCCGTCTTCCTTGGACAATTTGCGCGAGGAGGTACCCGTGCCGCCCTTGAAGCGGAACAGGTTCATGCCCGTACCGCCGCCGACATTGCCTTCGGCAATCGGCCCGGATTTCGCCGAATCCAGCGCGGCATAGACATGCTCTTTCTTCACATGCATGCCGTTGATGTCGTTGAGGATGCCGTCCCAGGTCTCGGCGACCACGGGCAGGACCCAATAAAGGTCGCGCAGCAGCGGGGCAACGAGCTTGTTCTCGGCGGACCAGGAGATCACCGCGTCACGCACCACGCCGACGCTGTGGGTATTGGTGATCATGACGGGGCCTTCGAGGAAGCCGCTTTCCTCGACCCAGGTCGTTCCGGTCATCTCGCCGTTGCCGTTGAGGGAGTACCAGCCGGCGTAGACAGGATCAAATTTCTTGCCGCGCGGCAGGATTGCCGTCACGCCGGTGCGGACCGGCCCCTTGCCGACCTCGAGCTTGCCATGGCCCTCGATGATGGTGGAATAGCCGACGGTTACACCCGCGACATCGGTGATGGCGTTGTTCGATCCGGGCGTACCGTTGAAAGGAATGCCGAGATCGCGAGCGCGGGGCTTTTCGGCGGCGAGGGCCGTGCCGAGGCTGAATGCCAGGGCAATCGCGCCTGCCGCACCCAAGAGGCGTTTCGCAAGGAGCCGTTTCGTATTCTGTGCCATGAGGTTCCTCTCCAGTGAGAATGAGCGTGCCGTCGCAGGCGCAATCGTGCATGGCCGGCCCCTGCCGGCGGCAATGCAATCAGCGGTGATGGTGAGCGGCTCCATCTCGGCGGCCGACGGCTACCCCAGCCAGCCAACCTGTCTTTTTCGGCTCGACGAGAACAGGAGGGGTCTAAGACGCCTTGCGCCTGGGCCGAGTGACCTGAAATTGCAAAGGCGCGTTGAAACAAAGTATTGGAGCAAACGGGCCTTCCGACATGAAGGCGCTTTTCCCGAGACCCGACGGGGCGTGCATGGTTCCCCCTTGTTTTCTTGCTATGGCCAAGCTTATGAGCTGGTTGTAGTTTCCGGGGGAGGATGATCGAGCTCTCGGTGGAATACCATGCCACAACCAGGGTATTTCCCGGCTCAAGCGATACCCTGAAGTGGGTAGACTATGCGATTCACCACG
Organism: Labrys sp. F242; assembly: GCF_057813875.1. NCBI lineage: Bacteria > Pseudomonadati > Pseudomonadota > Alphaproteobacteria > Hyphomicrobiales > Xanthobacteraceae > Labrys > Labrys sp. F242. Next base: position 183,738 of record NZ_JBVASG010000006.1, read on the forward strand.
CAAGATTTGTCTTTTCATCAGCGTTTCGGCCATCTCCTGGAGCAGGTGGAGAGCGAAACCTTCTGGCCGCGATTCGCCGCCTTCCTGCGCGAGAGCGTGCGTTTCGATTCCTGGGTGGTGCTGATCTTCCGCAAGGCCCATTCACCCCTGCTCGTGCATGAGGGCGACCTCGACAATGTCGTCGACGAGCTGTTCGGCAGCTATCTGCGCCGCTATTTCACCGATGACCCCTTCTATCGCTTCGCCTTGGGGGGCTTCTCGCCAGGGATCTATCGGCTTGACGAGATCACCAGCCCGCAATTTCGGTCGTCCGCCTATTTCCGTGACTATTTCCGGTACAATGTTGTCGAAGATGAATTGCAGTTCCTCATGCCGTTCGGAAAAAGAGAAGAACGTCGTGGGGTCTTGTCCCTCTCGCTGGGATCGGAACAACGCTTTTCCGAACAGGATTACGGCCTGCTCTCGTTGATGAGTCATTGGGTGCTGCCGCTGATCGGCATGGCCGCGCGCAGCGCCCTCGCAGACACCCAGGTGCCGGCCGACAGGCCGGACATCTCCTCGACTGCCGATCTGGAGCAGCGCTTGCGCGCCCATGACGGCCCCCACCTGACGGAGCGTGAAATCCAGGTCGCCTTGCTGCTGCTTTCAGGCCAGAGCAACAAGGGCATTGCCATCCATCTCGGCATCTCGCCGGAGACGGTCAAGGTCCACCGGCGCAACCTCTATGAGAAACTCGGCATTTCCAGCCAGGCCGAGATCTTCACCCGTTTTCTCGGCACGGGACGCCTTCAGGCCTGACGAAACTCGCTGGTCGTTTGGTTTCGGAATGAAGCGCCGCAAGTTAATTTTGCCGGCTAATAAATATCTTGGGCTGCCGTCGACGGAACTGAAGCCGGCGATCCCACCCATGGCGATCGCTGGGGCGCCGCGACGTCGGCAAGCAGGTTCCAATCAGCCCCGATCCTGCGGATTCCCGATCATGGCGCGCAAATCCGGGGCGCGTTCGAGCGATACACCCTCTTCGTGATGATCGAAGTCAGCGCACAAGTCCTGCCAGCGGATTGACTCGCGGCTATTCTCGGCCTTCCTGAGCAGGCATTGGCGATTCACCGGCGGGCTGGCGGCGCCCCCACGATTGATCCGGCATATGAGTGATGTTTCTTGACTGACGATCCCAAGGCCCCTGGCGAGGCGCGACAATCGGGAGGCCAGAGCTTCCACAGGCCCGGGCGCCGGCCCACGGTGGCCGATGTAGCGCGCGCCGCCAACGTCTCCTCGATGACCGTGTCGAACGTGGTCAACGAGCGGTTCGGCTCGATGACAAAGGAGACCCGGGCGACCGTGGAGCGGGCTATCCGCGAGATCGGCTATCGCCCCCATGCCAGCGGCCGCAGCCTCAAGCTTGCCAAGCGCTTCTCGATAGGCGTGGTGGTGATCGATGAATCGCCGACCTTCCTGGCCGATCCTTTCATCACCTATCTGATCGCCGGCCTCAGCAACTATCTCAACCAGCGCGACTACGGCCTGGTCGTCCAGGGCATGTCAGCTGAGCAGTTGCAGGAAGCCGCTCTGATGAAGCGGCATGAGACGGATGCGCTCTGCGTGTTTCTGTCGGGCCCGCAGGCATCGCGCCGTAAGCTGATCGCCCGCTTTGCGGCGCTCGATCAGCCCGTGGTGGTGTTCCAGGAACCGGCTCCTGACAAGCCCTTATTGCACTCCATCCGCCAGGACGATTTCGGCGGCGCCAGGGCATTGGCCGAGCATATGCTCGAGCGCGGCGCCGAACGGATCGTCTTCCTCGCACCGGAGGTCTCCTGGCCGGCGATCGAACAGCGCGTCGCGGGTGCGCGGGCTGCCATGACCGATGCCGGCCGCGCCGAAGCGTACAAGGTCGTCATCTGCGGTGACGGCGGCTTTGCGGCCACCCACCAGGCGCTGGCGGAGGAGACCGCCGCCTCCGGCTGGCCTTCGGCCGTGATGGGCGGCAACGACCAGATCGGCATCGCGGCCCTGAAATGGCTGGCGGGCCGTGGCCTGCGCGTGCCGGATGATATCCTTGTCAGCGGTTTCAACGCCTTCGACGCCTGGCAATATACCGATCCGGTACTCACCACCGTCTCCTCACCGGCCTATGCCATGGGCGCCAAGGCCGGCGAGATCGTGCTCGATACCCTGCACGGCAACCCGCCCGCCACGCGCGAACATCTGTTCCCGGTGGCGGTGCAGATCGGCGGTTCAACCTGAACGCCGGCCTGGCTTTCAGTTCGCCGCCTTGATGCGCTCGAGCGCCTTGCCTTCAAGATCTTCCACCCCCGGCTGGATCGGGGCGGCAAAACGGATATTGGCAAGATCCTGCTTGGTGAACGAGGCCTTCACGGAGGCCCTGACATTGTCCGGCAGCAGATCGATCCCGTCTTTCACGGCGATGATCGACCCCGTGGAAGCCGAGAGCTTCTTCACGATATCCGGGCGATAGACGAAGTTTATCCACTTGTAAGCGGCCTCGTCAGCCTTTCCCTTGCGCGGAAGCGAGAAGGTATCGATCCATCCGAGCGCCCCCGATTTCGGCGGCACATAAACGATATTGGGATTGTGGGTGACCAGCTTGAAGGCCGTGGAGTCCCAGGTTTCGGCCGCGACCACTTCGCCAGAGAGCATCAGGGCCGAGAGGTCGTCCCCACCCTGCCAATAGGCCTTGAGATTGGGCTTGCAGGCAATGACCTTGTCGGCGACCTCATCGAGAATCTTCCTGTAGGCATCGAGATCGGAATAGGCTGCGAAAGGGTCCTTGCCGAGCGCAAAAGCGGTGCCGACCAGAATGGTGCGCTTGAGCCGCATCGAGGTGCGGCCCTTGAATTTCGGGTCGCACAGGTCGAGCCAGTCGCGGACTTCCGCGGCCTTGGTCTTGTCGACCATCAGGCCGGACGTGCCCCAGTCGAACGGCACGGAATAGACCTCTCCCTTGAGGGCGGCATCGGCCTTGACCTTGTCCAGCAGCATCGGATCGAGTGCGTCGACATTTACTTTCGACAGGTCGATCGGCTTGTAGATGTTGTATTCGGCCTGCGCGGCGGCGACCCGGTTGAACCCGGGCTGGACGAGATCGAAGCCCGATCCGCCGGTAGCGCGGAGCTTGGCGATCATTTCCTCGTTGTTGGACAAGGTCACCTCGACTTCGATGTCGGGATATTCCTTTTCGAACAGCGAGATCACTTCATCCGGAGCATAGCCGCCCCATGTCAGGATACGCAATTTCTCCGCCTGGGCCCCGGCGACCGAAATGGTCGTCGCCGCGAGCGTGGCCATCACCAGTTTTGAAACCCGGCGTATGAACATTTTTCCCCTCCCCGATGAGAAAACCATCAAGGAAGAAGGGTGGGATGGCGGCCAGCGCCATTCCCGAAAGTTTGGGTATCCACTTTGGACCGTGGCGCGGCTCGCTTAACCTTTCGGTTCCTTGCCTCGCTGCACGAGAATGCTGAGCAGCGCCAGCACGCCTGATCCAACCATCAGGAAGGCGGAGACGGCATTCAAGACCGGCGTCGAGCCCACCTTCACCATGCGATCATACATGGTGATCGTCAGCGGCGCATCGGATCCCACCAGCATCAAGGTCGTGTTGAAGTTCTCGAAAGAGACGAGAAAGGCCACGACGAAGGCAGAGAACAAAGCTGGCGCCAGATAGGGCAAGGTGACGGTGCGAAGCACCCGCAGGCGCGATGCCCCCAGATTGAGCGCCGCCTCCTCCAGGGCCTGATCGAATTTGCGCAGGCGCGCCGCAATCACCAGCGAAGTGATGGTGACCAGAAAGGAAAACTGGCCCAGTATGACAAGGAAGGTGCCCGGCCGGAGGAAATCCCACTCCAGGCCAAGCGCATCCTCCAGGCCATTGGCGATCGCACTCGCAAATACCAGGATGGAGATGCCGAGGATCACGCCTGGAATGACCAGCGGCACGATCATCAGCACATAGAGCAGGCTTTTGCCCGGGAACTGCTTGCGCTCGAACAAGAAGGCATTGCAGGTGCCGACCACGACCGACAAAGCCGAGACGGCCAGTCCAATATAAAGTGAATTCCACAGGCCTTCCATGAGCCGGCGATCGTGGAACATGCCTAGCTTCGGCCCGCTTGTGCCGAAGAACCACTCCAGCGTGAACCCTTTCCAGGGAAGCGCCGGAAAAATCGAATCGTTGAAGGCAAAGATGGCTGCTGCGGCCAATGGCGCGGCGAGGTAGAGGAAAAAGGCGAGCATATAGCCGCCATAGATCCAGCGCAGGAAGAGAGATTGCGGCGCGGCGACGTTCATGGGTTCAATCTTTCGCCACGGTGGAAGCCAGGCTCTGTCCGGTCAGGCGAAGCCCCAGCCAGACGACCAGCGAGGTGAAGACCAGGAGAAGCACGCCGAACGTGGCGCCGGATTCCCAATTGTAGCGGGTCACGAACTGCTCGTAGATCTGCTCGGTGAACCACATGCTGTTCTTGCCGCCGAGCAGGATCGGGGTCAGATAGCTTCCCGCCGTCAGCATGAAGACGATGATGCAGCCGGCGACGATGCCCGGCATGGCATAGGGCACGACGATGCGGCGAAATACGGTGAAGCGGCTGCCGCCCAGATTGTAGCCGGCCTCGATCAACGAGTTGTCCATGCCGTCCAAGGTCGAGACCAGGGGAACGATCATGAACAGCACGACCGTATAGACCAGTCCGATCACCACGGTGATGTCGTTGTAGAGCAATTCGATCGGGCCGCTGGCCAGACCCGTATGCTGCAACAGGACGGAGATCAGGCCGGTCTCGCGCAGGAGCACGATCCAGCCGAAGGCGCGTACGAGGTCACTGACCCAGAGCGGGATCAGGCACATCAGGAACAGGGCGGCGCGTGAGCGCTGTCTGGCGATCTTGGCGATGTAATAGGCGACCGGAAAGCCGACGACCAAAGCCAGGGCCGTCACCAGGATCGACATCCAGGCGGTCCGCAACAGGGTGTTCCAGTAGACCGGCTCGCGCAGGAAGTCGGTGTAATTGGCGAAACCGAAGCTATATTCGCCCGGGCCCAGCTTCTCGCGCAGCGATAGATAGCCGATGCCGAGCTGTGGCAGGACGATGAGCAGCACCATCCACAGGGCAAACGGCGTGAACAACAGGATCAGTGACAATTTGCCGGCGTCGGAACGGGGCATCACGTCTACCCCGCCTGGCTGAAGCAGAGGCAGTGATCTCTCCGCCAGGAAATGTCGGCCTTGTCGCCGGGCTTGACCGGTGAGGAACCGTCCATGACGGCATGGCCGACTTCAACCAGGCTGCCTCCCGCCAGCCGCACCAGCACGCGGCTGTTGGCGCCGTTGAACAACAGGCTGTCGACCGTGCCAGGGAGCCGGTTGCCATCCCGAGATTCGCCCAGGGCGATGGTCTCGGGACGAACGAAGACCTCGACCTTCGCGCCGGCAGCCACCTTGTCGTCTCGCGCCATGGCGATGACCTCGCCGCCATCGTCGAGCTCGACACGGGCCTGGCCATTGCTGAAGGCCGTCACTCGGCCGGGCCAGCGATTGGCATCGCCGACGAAGCCTGCAACGAAACCCGTTTTTGGATTGTTGTAGAGCTCTTGCGGCGAACCAATCTGCTCGAAGCGGCCGGCATTCATCACGGCCACGTTGTCGGACATCACCAGGGCTTCGGACTGGTCGTGCGTGATGTAGAGGAAGGTGGTGTTGAACTGGTTTTGCAACTGCTTCAGTTCGATCTTCATCCGTTCGCGCAGCTTGAGGTCGAGCGCGCCGAGCGGCTCGTCGAGCAGCAGGACATCGGGTTCCAGCACCATGCAGCGCGCGATGGCGATGCGCTGCTTCTGGCCGCCGGACAATTGCGAGACCTGCTTTTCGGCTACACCCGGCAGGCCGATGCGCTCCAGCACCGACCCCACCTTGCGCGCGATGTCGGCCTTGTTCTCGCCGCGGCAGCGCAGGCCATAGGCAATGTTTTCGCCGACATTCATCATCGGGAACAAGGCCAGATGCTGGAAGACCATCTTGACGCTGCGCCTGTTCGGCGGCGCCGAGAGAACCGACTTGCCCTTGATGCGAATGTCGCCATTTGACGGCGCTTCGAACCCGGCGATCATGCGCATGAGCGTGGTCTTGCCGCAGCCGGACGGCCCCAGGATCGAAAAGAACGAGCCGCGGGGCACCTCGAACGAAACATCGTTGACCGCAACATACCGGCCGAACTTCTTGGTCAGGCTCTCGCATTCAAGATCGTGCATGGAAGCTCGTCGGTTTGGGCTGAATTGCCGGTCCGCAGGGCACTAGCCCATGCGGACCTCTTCATTGTGGGTGCGTCTCAGTTGGAGGCGGCCGCCTTGATGCGTTCCAGCGCCTTGCCTTCCAGATCCTCGAGCCCCGCCGGGATATTGGCGAAGAACTTGAGATTGGCCAGCGCCTTGTCGTCAAAGGCCACCTTCACGGCTGCCTTCTTGTCATCCGGCAGGAGATCGACACCGCCCTTGACCGCCGAGATCGCGCCTGTCGAGTCCGACATCAGCTTGACGATGTCGGGACGCAGGACGAAGTTGATCCACTTATAGGCGGCTTCATCAGCCTTGCCCTTGCGCGGAATGGCAAAGGTGTCGATCCAGGCCAGGGCCCCAGTCTGCGGCGGCACATAGTCCAGGTTCTTGTTCTGGCCGTAGAGCTTGAAGGCGGTCGAATCCCAGGCTTCCGACGCAACCACCTCGCCCGACAGCAACAGCGTCGACAGATCGTCGCCACCATTCCAGTAGGTCTTCACATTGCTCTTGCAGGCGATCATCTTCTCGGTCACCTCATCCAGCATCTTCTGGTAGGCGGCCTTGTCGCCATAGAGCGCGAACGGATCCTTGCCGAGTGAAAAGGCCATGCCGAGCAGGATCGTGCGCCTCAGCCGCATCGACGTCCGCCCCTTGTACTGCGGATCGCAGAGGTCGCCCCAGCCCTTGATGCCAGCAGCTTTCGAGGCGTCGACCACCAGGCCGGAAGTGCCCCATTGATGGGGAACGGCATAGACCTTGCCGTCGATCGTGGCGTTGGTCTTCACCGCTTCGAGCAGATTGTCCTGCATGGCGGCGGTATCGATCTTCGACAGATCGAGAGGCTTGTAGATGTTGTATTCCTGCTGCGCCGCAAAGATGCGATCATGGCTCGGCTGGGCAAGGTCGAAACCGGCCCCGCCGGTCGCGCGCAGCTTGGCGATGATTTCCTCATTGTTGGAAAGCGTCACCTCGACATCAATGTCGGGATATTCCTTCTCGAACAGCTGGATGACATTGTCGGGCGCATAGCCGCCCCATGTCAGAATTCGAAGGGTTTCGGCGCTGGCAATGTTCGAAACGACCATGGCGGCGGTGGCGCCGACAAGCGCGGCGATAAGTTTCTTCAAGATCACAACTCCCTCCAGATTTGTCAGCGGCCGATCGACCCGTCAGCCTGCCTCCCGGCAAGACTATGAAAGGCTTGGTTGCGGCACATAAGGTCCACTCTCGATCAATGATGAGGCCGCTTGCCGGCTTAGAACGGAATTCGATCGATACGGCTCGAATTCCGGTCAAAATCCCAAGGAAACAGACGCATTTTCCGATCTGAACAGTCGGAAAATGCCATGGCGATCAGATCCGAAGCGTCACCGTCTTGGTCCTGGTATAGGCGGAGAGCGCAAGCAGGCCTTTTTCCCGGCCGATACCCGATCGGCGGTTGCCGCCGAAAGGCGTTTCGATGCCGCCTGCGAAATACTCGTTGACGAACACCTGGCCGGCATCGACATCGCGGGCGATGCGATGCGCCTTGGCCAGATCGCGGGTAAACAGGCCGGCAACCAGTGCATATTGGGTACAATTGGCCGCTGCGATGGCCTGCTCGACGCCATCGACGATCTGCACAGCCAGCACCGGCCCGAAGATCTCCTCCTGGACGATGGGATCGTCCCAGTCTGCGCCGTCCACGATGGTCGGCTCGAAGAACCAGCCCTTGCCGGTCGCCGGATCCACGGTCACCTTGCCGCCGGTGACGATCTCGAGCCCTCTTGCCTTGGCTCCCTCGACATAGGAGGCCACCTTGCCCAGATGCTCGGCCGAATTGATCGCGCCGAAATCGACCCCCTCGGTCAGGCCGTGGCCGATCCTGAGGCGACGGGCGCGTTCGACGAGCCTTTCGATGAACTGGGCATGGATCGAGCGCTCGATGACCAGCCGTGAACCGGCCGAGCAGATCTGCCCGGCATTCTCGAAGATCGCGCCGACGACATTGTCGAGCGCCAGATCGATATCGGCGTCGGCCAGGACGATATTGGGCGACTTGCCACCGAGCTCGAGCGTGACGGAGGCGATGTTCTGGGCTGCCGCCTTCATCACATTAATGCCAGTGACGGTCGAGCCGGTAAAGGTGACGTGCCTGATATCAGGATGCGAAACCAGCGGGGCGCCAGCCGCGATGCCGGTGCCGGTCACGACGTTGCAGGCCCCATCGGGCAGTCCAGCCAGGACCAGGATCTCGGCCAGCAGCAGCGCCGTCATCGGCGTCTGTTCCGCCGGCTTCACCACGGCGGTGCAGCCAGCGGCCAGGGCCGGCGCGATCGAGCGGCAGGTGGTCGACAGCGGGTAGTTCCAGGGCACGATATGCGCGGTGACGCCGACCGGCTCCTCGATCGAATAGGAGGTGTAGTTCGGCCCGAGCGGATAGGCCTTGCCCTCATGCTTGTCGGCGGCGCCGGCATAATATTCGAAGGCCCGCGCGGAGCCGCGCACGTCGCCGCGGGCTTCGGCGAGGGTCTTGCCGCTGTCCAGCACTTCGGCAACAGCCAGGCGCTCGATGTTCTCGCGGATCAGCTCTGCCGCACGCATCAGCACACGCCCGCGCTCGGCCGGCGTCGCCCTGCCCCATTCGCCATGCTGGGCCTGCCTGGCGGAGGAAACCGCTTCGGCGACGTCCTCGGCCGTTCCGGCAGCAAATCGCGCATGCGGCTCCGCTCGGCCGGGATCGAAGGTCTCTATCGCCTGTCCGGAGGCCGACTGGCGCCAACCGCCATGAACGAAGTGCTGGGACGGCAGCGGTTCGAGTTCCGCCGCAACAGTTGCGAATGCGTTGGTCATCATGCCACCTCGCTGACCTGGTAGCTCGATCGGGCAAGCCATTCGGGATCGATTTCCACGCCCCAGCCCGGTTCGTTCGAAACCGTGACCATGCCATCCTCGACCGCATAGGGCGATTTGACGAAAAGTCCTTCCTGCCAGGGATAGTAGTCCGGCCCCTCGATCGAAAACTCCAGATATTTGCCCGCCCCCTCGATGGCACGCAGCAAATGCATGGTGAACAGCGTCACCAGCCCGAGATTGGCGCTATGGGGCGTCACCGGCAATCCTGCGGCTCTCGCCATGGCGCAGACGCGCAGGGTGCGGCTGATGCCGCCGAGATAGAGGATATCGGGTTGCACGACATCGACGGCCCGCATCTCGATCATGTGCCGCCAGGTCGGGATCTCGCAATCCTGCTCGCCGCCGGTCACGGCGATGTCGAGCGCGTCAGTGACTTCCTTGGTCTGCTCGAGCTCCCAATAGAGGCAGGGTTCCTCGAAATGCTCGATGCCATTGTCCCTGAGCAGGGACCCGACTTCGATCGCCCGCTTGGGCGAGAAGCCGCTGTTGGCGTCGACCAGCAGGGACACCTTGTCGCCGAGCGCCTTGCGGATGGTCGGAACGATCTCCTCGGTACGTCCCGGCCATTCGTCGACGTCATGGCCATATTCGGCGGCGATGCGGAACTTGAAGGCGTCGAAGCCGAATTGGTCCCGCAGGCGCTTGAAACGTTCGGCTTCCGCGGCCGGGGTGATGTCGCGTTTCATCGAGGAGGCATAGGCACGCAATTTCCCCGGTGTCCCACCGAGCAGGCTGACGACGGGCAATCCGGCCGCCTTTCCGCGCAGGTCCCAGATCGCAGTGTCCAATCCGCCAAGGGCCCGCTTCATGTAGGAGCCAGGAAATTTGTGCTCGCGCTCGATCACCCTGTCGGTCAGCGCATCGATATCGTCGAAGTCGACGCCGAGCACATAGGGAGCAACCTGTCGGTGCAATACGGTCGAGGTGATGTCGGAATGATAGGTCGAAACCTGGCCGAGCCCTTGGGTTCCGTCCTCGGCCGTGATGCGGACGAAGCCGACATATTGGGTGGAGAATGTCTCGATGCGTTTGATCTTCAAGTCCGCTCTTCCTGAAAATGCCAGCCAATGCGATCGAGACTGACCTATCAAACCGGTCCGTGGGTCATAAGGTCCACTTTCGAAAAACCTGAAAGCCGGTTATGGCGGATCGGTGAACCAAATGTTCACCGGGGCCGAAGCGAAACCGCTGGAGCCTGTGCTTAAGCGTTTTGCGATTAGGCGGAATCACCTCGAATCGCAAAGACGCTCTAGCCAATCCTTTAGATTGGCTTGGAAACAAAGAGTTAGAGCAAACAAGCGTTCACGCTTGAACGCGTTTTGCTCTAGGAAGCCGTAAGAAAAAGCGAGCGCGGCTGCCGGCATTTGTCGCGGTGTGCCGCGGCCTTGCGCTCCAACCGTCGGGAAACATGGTCAATGGTCAAGCGGTCTTCGGGCGAATTGCTGTTTTCGATCGCCGTCGACCGTTCTCTGGACAAATCCATCACCACCCAAGTCTATCATGCGATACGCCAGCTGATTGCGGCGAGCCATCTGCCCGCCGGCAAGCGACTGCCGTCGAGCCGCACGCTGGCAAGGGAGTTGGGGATCTCGCGCACCACCGCGATGACGGTGTTCGAACGCCTGACCTCGGAGGGGCTGATCGTTTCGCGAACTGGGTCGGGCTCCTATGTTTCGGAGCTTGCCGAAACCAGAAAGCCGGAACAGGCCCTGGTGGTGCATTCTCCTGGCCCCGTCTCCGCCAAGCTCGCCGACATCATTGCCGATGCCTCGCCGCGCTTCTTCCAGAGACTGTCCCATCCGCATCACATCCGCGCCTTTGTGACAGGCCTGCCGGATTATGCGGCATTTCCGATGGCGGTCTGGGCCCGCCTGACTGCCAAGCATTGGCGCGAGCCCCGCGAAGAGGTGATGGGTTATTCCGACGCCAACGGCCATCCGCGCCTGCGTCTGGCGATTGCCGAGCACCTCCGCGCCAATCGCGGCCTTTCCTGTGACGTCGACCAGATCTTCATCGTCAACGGCGCCCAGCAGGCCTTCGATCTGATCGGCCGCGTCCTTCTCAATCCGGGCGACCGTGTCTGGTTCGAAAATCCCGGCGCCATCGGCGCCCGCAACAGCCTGGTTGCCTGCGGCGCCTCGATCGTGCCCGTTCCCGTCGACCAGGAAGGGCTCTCCGTGGAGGCGGGGCTCACTCTGGCGCCCGACTTCCGTCTTGCCTTTGTCACCCCGTCGCACCAGCATCCCACGGGGGCGGAGATGAGCCTCGCACGGCGAGCGCAATTGCTGGCGGCAGCCAACCAGAACAATGCCTGGATCATCGAAGACGATTATGATGGGGAGTTTCGCTACGATGGCCGCCCCCTCCCCACCCTGAAAAGCGGCGATACCGGCGAACGCGTCATCTATGTCGGGACGTTTTCCAAGACGATGTTTCCGGCATTGCGTCTGGGCTTCTACATCGTGCCCAAACCGTTGGTGCCGATCTTCCAGCGCATCTGCGGCGCGTTCCTGCAAGGCGTGCCATCGAGCATCCAGGCGGTTCTGGCCGCCTTCATCGACGAAGGCCATTTTGCCACCCATTTGCGCCGCATGCGGGAGATCTATGCCGCTCGCCATGCCGTCTTCCACGAAGCGGCCGAAGGATATCTCGGGGGGCTGTTGCACACGAACCGCTCGGTTGCCGGATTTCACGCGGTCGGTCGCTTTGCAGCCCCGTTCATGAATGACGAGACTGTCGCGGCGGACGCAGACGCAGCCGGTCTCCAGGTCTCCCCCATCAGCCGGTTCTGCCTCGACCAGGCGCATATCCATCGCGGGCTGGTGCTCGGCGTGAGCGCCATCGACGAGCGCACCATTCGCAAGGGCGTGGAGACGCTCGCCGGCGTCCTGGCAAAGCAGCGCCCCTGAGCATTTTTAAGTTCCCGGGAAGATGCCTTAGCCATTGTCCCGGAGAATCATTCCCGCCGCCTTTTCGGCCACCATCATGGTCGGCGCATTGATATTGCCCGAGGTGACATTCGGGAAAATGGAAGCGTCGACCACACGCAGCCCCTGCAACCCATGCACACGCAAGCGATCGTCCACGACATTGGTTCCGTCGTCCGGCCCCATGCGGCAGGTGCAGGAGGCGTGAAAGACGCTGCCTGAGCGGGCGCGAATATCCGCGACCAGATCAGCTTCGTTGCGGATGTTCGGGCCAGGCTTCATCTCATCGAGGATGACGGCGCGCATGGCGGGCTGTTCGGCAATCGTCCGGATGAGGCGCACGCCTGCCAGCATCTCCTCGATATCGCCGGCCGTCGACAGATAGTTCGGCTCGATGACAGGCGCAGCCATTGGGTCGGGCGACCCGATGGCAATGGAGCCACGGCTCTCGGGCCTGCAGGGCTGGACCCCGATGAAGAAGCCGGGAAACGGATCAGGCAGGGTCAATCGCCGCACGCCTGGCGTCGGCTTGCTGTAGCTGACTGGCGAAAAGTAGAGCTGCATGTCCACCCGCCTGGCATCTGGCCTGGATTTGACGAAACCGCCAGCCTGGTTGACGCTGAGCGATAGCGGTCCGTCGCGAAACAGAAGGTAGCGTGCGCCGAGCATCGCCCTGCCCCACCACGGACGCAGCAGGGAATTGAGCGTTGGCTTGCGCGAGCGATAGAGATAGTCGATGCCGAGGTGATCCTGCAGGTTCTGCCCGACCGCGGCGATGTCCTTCACGACAGCCTTGTCGAATTTCCTGAGCAGGTCCCCAGGGCCGACCCCCGAATGCTGCAGCAGGATGGGCGAGTGCACCGCGCCGGCCGCCAGGATGATCTCGCGCCGGGCCCGAACGGCATGCTTTTGTCCGTCGCACTGATATTCGACCCCGCTCGCCTGCAGGCCGTCGAACAGGATGCGGGTGGCAAAGGCGCCGGTGACGATCTTCAGATTGGAGCGCCTGGCAACCGGATGCAGGAATGCCGTTGCGGATGACGCACGAAAGCCCTTCCTGGTGGTGATCTGGTAGACCGAGACACCTTCCTGGTTCAGGCCGTTATAGTCCGGTGTCCGGGCAAAGCCGGCCTGCTCCGCGGCCTGAAGCCAATCCTGGCAAAGCGGGTGCACGGATGGCGTCATGTCCGTGACATCAAGTTCGCCCGATCCACCGCGCCAGGCATCGCCTCCCCGTTCGAACGTCTCGATCGATTTGAAATGGGGCAGGACATCGTCCCAGCCCCATCCGGGATTGCCGGAGCTTTTCCAATCCTCGAAATCGTTTCGCTGGCCGCGGACATAGACCATGGCGTTGATGGAAGACGAGCCGCCCAGAACCTTTCCGCGCGGCCAATAGCTCGTGCGTCCCGCCAGGGCTTCCTGCGGCCCGGTCTCGAACTTCCAGTTCACCTTCGGATTGTAGAAGCTGTGGCCATAGCCGATCGGCATGCGGATCATGAACCGTTGATCGCGTCCGCCAGCCTCCAGGAGCAACACGCTGAATTCACCCGTGGCGGTCAGACGATTGGCAAGCAGGCAACCGGCAGATCCTGCCCCGACAACAATGAAATCGAAATCCGCCACGCACCGTCTCCCAGAGCGTCTTGCGATTAGACGGAATCACCCAGAATCGCAAAGACGCGTCGAAACAAAGAGTTAGAGCAAACAAGCGTTCAGTTGTGAACGTGCTTTGCTCAAGACCTCACGAGCGGGTTTTTACATGGTGTCACCGGGCGGGGCAGGAGCCATTGCCACAATAGGGTAGAGCCATTGCCGCGGCTTCTTTCATGCGCGCGAGCGAAGGAGGCCCCGACGTGCAAGCTCCCGAGGGGACGCATGGAAATGCGATAGCTGACTGGGCAGCGCCTCTTCATCGAAGGCCTTGGACCGCCCTCATCCGGATGCCCGCGCGATCTTGCGGGCTCCTTTGGGCGAGATCGACAGCGAGCCACGATGGATGTTTCGATCGTCCATTCTCGATGTGATGCACAGCCCGGGCTTCAACAGCACAGCTGAACTGGACAGAAGCAAATAATGGCTCTGCGAGGCCGCGATGGCCCTTGAGCAAAACCCCTTAGCGGCGTTCGCGCAGGCATTCGATCCATTCCGGCCCCATGACGAAGCGAACAATGCCCGCCCCCGCCACGAGCCCGGCAAGGGGTAGAACCAGAAAGGGCCAAAGTTCGATGGTCATTACGTCGCTCTCCTCACACGGGCGGCCTTCTGCCCTGCCGGCATGACAGGCCGATGACGCGAGCCCTTGCGATCGCAGTCGAGCATGCGGAACTGGGACCCCAGCGAGCCAAGCGCCGCCCTCGCTTCAGGAATTGGCTTGCGGCCCTCTGCTCTTCTCGGTGGCGTAGAGCGCGACCGCCATGGCGCGATTGCGCACCTCGAGCTTGTCGTAGAGATTTTTGAGGTGATATTTGACCGTGTTTTCCGAGATCCCCGTGCGTGCGGCGATCTGCAGATTGGTCCAGCCATCCGCCAGCACGGCAAGCAGTTCGCGCTCGCGGGTCGTCAGGCGCGAGAGTGGCGTGTCATTGATCTTCGACACGTCCAGATAAGGGATGCAGATCCGGCCATGGGCGACCGCCACCAGCGTGTCGAACAAGATGGCGGGATCGTCGAACTGATAGCAATAGCCTTGCACACCCAGGCGCACGCATTGCTTGAGAATGGCGACGTCGTGGTCGTTCGAGAACATGACGACACGCACATGCAAGCTGCGCTGACGCAGTTCTTCCAGCACCTCGGCGCCGTTCATGTCGGAGAGCTTCCAGCCAAGGACGGCCACGTCGAATTTTGGCTCGGCCGCAGCCGCGAGAAAAGCCTCACCGGACTGCATGCTGCCGACCAGCTCGAAGCGCACATCATTCTTGATCATGTCGCCGAGGGCAGCCACCACCAGTGGGTTGCGCTCGGCGATCAGCACCCTGAACAGGCCTTCCGGAGCTCCCCGCATCCTATCGACCTCGATGCCCTGACGCTGGCGTTTCCCCTCGGCGTTCATATGCCCCCCGATTTGCGGCGCGCGCCACCTCTGATCCGACGTCTTCTGTTTTGGGCCTTCTGTGTTTCGGGGCGTTTCAAGCCACGACGACGATCCAGTTCCTTCCGCCTCTCATATTCATACAGTGAAACATTTTTTCATTCCAGTTCATTCTTCGATTTCAGGGTGCCGGAGCCGTTTCATTCCCCCATTGGTTGTCCGCAATGAACCAATCTTTGTCCGCAAATCGCAACATAGTTTGTCCTTAGACAAAAAATCCGCTCCGAGGGCGTCGTATCGTTTTCGCGACCGCCGGTCGGTCAAGGACGGAATTCATCCCCCGGATCTGATTGCATCGCGTTGCATCCGATCGGTCTTTCTTCGGCCTTGCCGCCACGCGTCGCTTCGGCGCCTGGGTGCGCAACTGCAGGCCGGGCCGCGCGTTTCATAGGGAAAACAGGGCGCGTGTCATCGCGTGGTCGGGGTCCGCCAACCCATCCAGGATGTTGAAATGGTGGCGGTCCGGTTCTTCGACGACATCCGTCTCGACGCCGAGTCCCCGCCAGATATTGCCGAGCAGCGCGTTCTGCCGGAGGAATTCGGACGTTTCCCGCGCACCGGCCCAGCAGATCAGCCGGCTTCCGGGCAATGGCTCGAGCAAGGCCGGGCTCTCGCTTTTCGCCTCGGTCATGTCGATCTTCAGCGTCGCATTGCGCGCGATATTCATCAGCGGCCGAAGATCGTGCAGGCCGGATACAGAGAGCGTCCCAGCGATCCGGCCATGCAACTCGTCCGGGAGGGGCGTCGTCTGGCTGATCATGCGCGTCACCAGTTGGCCGCCGGCGGAATGACCGACCAGACGGATCGGTCCGGGGACGATGCTGGCGGCAGCGCCGATGGCCTGACCGATAAACCTCGTAATGTCGGAGATGCGCACATTCGGAGCAAGCGGGTAGCTGGGTATCGCCACCGCATATCCGTGCGCCAGCGGTCCCCCTGCAAGATGCGACCAGAAGCTCTTGTCGAGTGCCATCCAAAATCCGCCATGGACGAAGACGACCAGGCCCGCCGGGCTCCCTTTCGGATAGAACAGGTCGAGGCGTTGGCGGAGATCGCTGCCATAGGTGAGCTCCAGCCGTGCACGGTCGTCAGCAACCAGCGCGTCGCGAGCCACCCGGGCTGGCTCCACCCAGGCGTTCGGCCACGCTTCGCTCTTGGGGATGTTCGCGGCGTTGTCGTAGGCCCAGGTCCAGTCGACCACCCGGTATTGCATCTCTCTCTCGCTTTCAGGCCCGCACCCGGACAGCGGGCACTTGCGACACCCCGCTCCTGCTTTCCGGAATGGCCAACGCTCAGTCGTTGGCCTCTGGAGGCAGGAAGTCGACGTCGTGTTCAGCGGAAGCGCGTATGACCGCTTCGACATCGGACATGTTGTGCAAAGTCTTGAACAGGTCACGCAGCCGGCCGGCAGGAGACACCCAGAAAAGCGCTCGAGCGGGCTGGTCCGACTTGTTGAAATAGCCATGCGGGATGCCGCGGGGCAGGCGCACCAGGTCGCCGGATTTCGCCGTCAGCCATTTTCCGTCGAGTTTCAGCTCCAGTTGGCCTTCCAGCAGAAAGATGAATTCCTCCTGTGTCGGGTGGACATGGACCGGCACGAATTGGCCGGGTTCGGAATTCGTCTCGAAGGCGAAGGCCGACCCGCAATCGGCCTTCGGAAAATACCGCTGGCCAAGAATGTTCCATTCGACCTGCTCATACCCCTCGCCGTGCGGCGTGATGCCGCCATCCAATTCCATCGTCATGACGATCCCTCCCCTCTTGTCTCATTGTTTGCAGGAAAAGCTTGCGCTGCTCGGCTTTGCAACTACCGCACGTTCGCCGTGCCCACGACCTCGCCCAGAGCCCGTTCGAGATTGCCCACCGTGCGGTCGATATCAGCGAGCTTGTCGAGGCCGAAAAGGCCGATACGGAAGGTCTGGAAGTCAGCGGGCTCATCGCACATCAGCGGTACCCCGGCTGCCGCCTGCACGCCGACGGCAACGAACTTGGCACCGGACTTGATGCCAGGATCGTCGGTGTAGCAGACGACGACGCCAGGTGCCCCGAAACCCGACGCGGCAACACTGGCAAAACCGCGTTGGGCGAAGAGCTGCCGCACCCGAGCGCCGAGTTCGAGCTGGGCCGCCTTCACCTTTTCGAAGCCTCTCGCCTCGGTTTCCAGCACAGTGTCGCGGAAGCCGCGCAGAGCATCGGTCGGCAAGGTGGCATGGTAGGCATGGCCACCCTTCTCATAGGCTTCCATGATCTCCAGCCACTTCTTGAGGTCGCAGGCGAAGGAAGAGCTGGTGCTGGCCTTCACCTCGGCTTTGGCGGCTTCGCTCAGCATGACGATGCCGCTGCAGGGAGAAGCGCTCCACCCCTTCTGTGGCGCCGAGATCAGCACGTCGACGCCGACCGCTTTCATATCGACCCAGACACAGCCAGAAGCGATGCAATCGAGGACAAAAAGCGCCCCGACCTTGTGAGCCGCGTCAGCAATTGCCTTCATGTACCCGTCGGGAAGCATGATGCCGGAGGCGGTTTCCACATGCGGCGCGAAGACGAGATTCGGACGCTCGGCCTCGATGACGGCCACGGCCTCCTCGATCGGCACGGGCTGGAAGGGTTGCTGGCGTGCCCCAGATTCCGATTGCGTCTGCCGCGCCTTCAGCACGATGCTCTCGGCAGGGATGGCGCCCATATCGAATATCTGCGTCCAGCGATAGGAGAACCAGCCATTGCGGATGACCAGCACCTTCTTGCCGTGGGCGAGCTGGCGCGCGACCGCCTCCATCGCATAGGTGCCACCACCGGGCACCAGGGCCACGCCCCCACCTTCTTCCGTGTTGTAGACCCGGCGCAATGTTTGCGAGATGTCCCGCATCACACCCTGGAAGACCTGCGACATGTGGTTGAGCGCGCGATCGGTGAACACGACCGAATATTCGAGGAGACCATCGGGGTCCACGGTCGGCAGCAGGGCAGTCATCATCCATTTCCTTTTGGCGCAATGTGCATCCGGATGGCGAGACACTACAGCAATTGGGCCAGCCGCCAAGCATGCTCGAACGAAGGAATCGGCGGTTCTTCGGGGACATCGATCGCTTGCTGCGATCAATCAGGCCAAAACGAAAATTCCCGGCTCGCGAGAGCCGGGAATACCAATGCCGTTCGTCAAACCGCAGGCCGCGCTTTTCCTAAAACTCCCTGCTTCAGGCAACCTTGTCGAGTACCGCCCTGCCATCGAAAAAGGCGGTGAGATTGTCGACTGCCCGCATGCCCATCGCGACCCGGGTTTCCTCCGTGGCGCTGCCCAGATGCGGCAGCAGAACTACATTTTCCAGGCGCATCAGCGCGGCAGGAACGGCCGGTTCGCCGTCATAGACGTCGAGGCCCGCGCCCGCGATCGTCCCGCTTTCGAGCGCGTCGACCAGGGCCTGCTGGTCGACGACGTCGCCGCGCGCGGTGTTGATCAGGAAGGCGCTCGGCTTCATCGCCCGCAACCGGGCCGCATTGATGAGATGCCGGTTCTCGGCGCCGCCGGGGCAATGCAGGGAGACGAAATCCGCCTCGGCCAGCACCTCCTCGACGCTTGCCAGCTGCCGTGCGCCCATGGCGCTGACAGCCTCGTCGTCGACTTTCGAGCGGTTGTAGAAGACGACCTTCATGTCGAAACCGAAATGGGCGCGCCTGGCCGCTGCCTTGCCGATCCGGCCCATACCGATGATGCCGATCGTCTTGCCGCTCACCTTGGCGCCGATCATGTGGGTAGGGCACCAGCCCGTCCATTGGCCGGCGCGCAATTGGCGCTCCCCCTCCCCGGCCCGGCGCGCCACGGCGAGCAGCAGGCTGAGGGCGATGTCGGCGGTGCAGTCGGTGAGCACGCCCGGCGTATTGGTCACGGTCACGCCGCGGGCGCGCGCCACGTCGATGTCGATATGGCTGAAGCCGACTCCGAAATTGGCCAGGAGCCTGGTGCGCACGTCCACCTCGGGAAAGACCGAAGCGGGCAGCCTGT
Organism: Labrys sp. F242; assembly: GCF_057813875.1. Taxonomy (NCBI): domain Bacteria; kingdom Pseudomonadati; phylum Pseudomonadota; class Alphaproteobacteria; order Hyphomicrobiales; family Xanthobacteraceae; genus Labrys; species Labrys sp. F242. The sequence continues at coordinate 202,942 of NZ_JBVASG010000006.1, forward strand.
CGCTGACCGTGGGCAGCACGGCATCGAACTGGCCAAGCGCATCGCTCAATTGCGATGGGCTCAGCGGCGTGTCGTCCCGATTGAACGTCGTGTCGAACCTATCGGCCAGAATCCGTTCGACCGAGGCGGGCCAACGCCGCGTCACGAGTATCCGAGGTTTCATCACGCTTCCCCCTTACGACACCCTCGATTCGACGAGGATGGGCGGCCCAGAGCAATTAATAAGCCAGCAAAGTATAATCAGACCTCACCCTGCTCGCCATGACGGCCTCGAAGCGGCCCGCAATCGAAACAAGATGGCACCGGGGCACGCGCGGTCGCCGAGACGGCCACGGCCACGCGTCCCCAGGAGCAAAGCGCGTTCATGTCTGACCGCTTGTTTGCTCCAGCTTCTCGTTCCGACGCGCCTTTGCGATTCTTGGCGATCCCGCCTCATCGCAAAGCGCTCTGGAACCTGTTCAGGCCGCTTTCCTGTTCTCCAGCACGCTTGCCACGACTGGTCCAAAGGCTGCCGGCGTCGGCACGATCGCGACACCGGCCTCGCGCAGGATCTCGACCTTTTCCTGGGCCGACTCGCCGAAGGCGGAGATGATGGCGCCGGCATGGCCCATGCGCTTGCCCTTGGGCGCCGACAGGCCGGCGATATAGGCGATCAGCGGCTTGCGCATATGATGCTTGGCCCATTCGGCGGCTTCCGCTTCCTGCGGTCCGCCGATCTCGCCGATCATCACCACGGCGTCGGTATCCGGATCTTCCTCGAACAACTTCAGGATATCCTTGAAGGACGAACCGTTGATGGGATCGCCGCCGATGCCCACGCTGGTGGAAACGCCGATGCCCAGAGCCTTCATCTGCGAGGCCGCCTCGTAGCCGAGCGTGCCCGAGCGGCCGACGATGCCCACGCGACCCGGCAGATAGATATTGCCGGGCATGATGCCCATCAGTGCCTGGCCGGGCGTGATCACGCCGGCACAGTTCGGGCCGATCAGACGCATGCGGTCCTCATAGCGGAAGCGGCGCATATAGCGCTTCACCCGCATCATGTCCTGGGAGGGAATGCCGTCGGTGATGCAGACGCAGAACTTCAGGCCGGCATCGGCGGCTTCCATGATGGAATCGGCAGCAAAGGGCGGCGGCACGAACACGATCGAGGCCTCCGCGCCCGTCTCCCGCACGGCGCCCTTGACCGTGTTGAACACCGGAATGCCGTGATGGTCCTGCCCGCCCTTGCCGGGGGTGACGCCGCCGACGACATTGGTGCCATAGCGCTTCATGTCCTGGGCGTGGAAGGAGCCGATCTTGCCGGTCAAGCCCTGGACGATGACACGCGTTTTGCGGTTCAACAGAACTGCCATTTCGCTTCCCCCTCAATGCTTCTTGGATTTGGAAAAGGCCTGCATCGCCTCGACCGATTTTTCGGCCGCTTCCGCCAGGGTGTCGGCCACGATCACCTTCTCGCCGGACTCGGCGAGGATGCGCCGCCCCTCTTCGACATTGGTACCGGCGAGGCGCACCACCAAAGGCACGTTCACGCCGACCTCGCGCATCGCCTTCACCACACCCTCGGCCACCCAGTCGCAGCGGTTGATGCCGGCGAAGATGTTGACCAGGATGGTCTCGACATTCTTGTCGGCAAGCACGGCGCGGAACGCCTTGGCGACACGCTCGGGCGAGGCGCCGCCGCCAATGTCGAGGAAGTTCGCCGGCTCGCCGCCCGCGATCTTGATCATGTCCATGGTCGCCATGGCCAAGCCCGCACCATTGATGATGCAGCCGATATTGCCGTCGAGCCCGACATAGGACAGGCCGCGGTCGGAGGCGAAGGTCTCGCGCGGGTCTTCCTGCGACTTGTCGCGCAGTTCCGAAATCTCGGCGCGGCGGAACAAAGCGTTCTCGTCGAAGGACATCTTGGCATCGAGGGCGATCAGATGCCCGTCGCGGGTGACGACCAGCGGGTTGATCTCCAGCATGGAAGCGTCGTAGTCGCGGAAAACGCGATAGCAGCCGAGCAGCGTATCCACCGCCTTGCCGATCAAATTGTTCTCCAGCCCGAGGCCGAAGGCGATCTCGCGGGCTTGAAACTGCTGCATGCCCGCCCCAGGGTCGACGATGGCGCGGATGATGGAGTCAGGCTGCTTTTCAGCGATTTCCTCGATCTCCATGCCGCCGGAGGCGGACGCCACGATCATCACGCGCTCGGATTTGCGATCGAGCACGATGCCCAGATAAAGTTCCTGGCGGATGTCGACGGTTTCCTCGACATAGAGGCGCGAGACGAGCTTGCCCTTCGGGCCGGTCTGGTGGGTGACCAGCTTGCGGCCGAGCATGGCCTCGGCAGCATCAGACACCTCGGTGTCGGACTTGCAGATGCGGATGCCGCCGGCCTTGCCGCGGGCGCCGGAATGGATCTGGGCCTTGACCACCCATTTGTCGCCGCCGATCTCGCTGGCGCGATAGGTCGCCTGCTCGGGGCTGTAGGCAAGACCGCCGCGCGGGATCTGCACCGAATAGCGTGAGAGCAGTTCCTTGGCCTGGTATTCATGGATATCCATGTCGGTAACCTCGTCAGTTGGGCAGGCCGGCGCGCGGCTGGGTCGACTGTTGGATGGCCTCGTGCATGACCAGGACATTGCGAGCCATGCGTTCGGACGCGGCATCGATCATCTTGCCGTCGAGCGCAGCGGCACCCTTGCCCTGCTCCTCGGCCTCCCGGAGCATCTCGATGATACGGCGGGCACGGTTCACTTCCTTTTCGGGCGGCGAGAACACCTCATTGGCGAGCGCGATTTGCGTGGGGTGGATCGCCCACTTGCCCTCGATGCCGAGTGCTGCAGCGCGCCTGGCCGCCGCGACATAGGCTTCCGGATCGGAGAAATCGCCGAACGGACCATCGATGGCGCGCAGGCCATAGGCGCGGCAGGCCACCGTCATGCGCGACAGGGCCGCATGCCACTGGTCACCGGGGTAATCCGGGTTGAGGCCACCGATCGAGACCGTTCGCGCCTTGCAGCTCGCAGCATAGTCGGCCACCCCGAAATGCAGCGCCTCGAGCCTTCCGCCATAAGCGGCGATCGCCTCGACATTGGCCATGCCGAGCGCCGTTTCGATCAAGCCCTCCAGGCCAACACGGGTCTTGAAGCCCTTGGCCGTCTCGATCTGGTTGACCATGGCCTCGACCATGTAGAGATCGGCGGGCACGCCGACCTTGGGCACCAGGATGGTGTCGAGCCGGTCGCCCGCCTGCTCCATCACGTCGACGACGTCGCGATACATGTAATGGGTATCGAGCCCGTTGATGCGTACCGAGATGGTCTTGCCGCGCGCGCGCCAGTCGATCTCGTTGAGCGCCTCGATGATATTCTTGCGCGCCCGTTCCTTATCGGGCGGTGCAACTGCGTCCTCGATATCGAGGAAGATATAGTCCGCCCCGCCATCGGCGGCCTTGCGGATCATCTCCGGATTGGAACCCGGTACCGCGAGTTCGCTGCGCTGCAGGCGCAGTTTTCGCAGGTGATGGATGGTATGGCTCATGATGGGTGTCCCTTGGGATGGCGGCGGCCCCTTTACCCTCCCCTCGATGGGGAGGGTCGGCCTGAAAGGCCGGGGTGGGGTGAACGAACTCAGGTCCTGACGAGAGGAGCGACCAATTCCTGCGAAAGGGTCACCCCACCCCGAGACTGCGTGTCGACCCTCCCCATCAAGAGGAGGGTAAGGTTGGGCCTCAGGCCGCCTTGGCCAGGCTGGGCTGAGCCGACAGGCGATAATGCTCGAGGGCCGCGCCGACACCGGAACCGGGCTGGACCTTCACGCCGCAATCGCGCAATGCCATTTCGGCCGCCGAGATCGCACCGCACATCATCACGTCGTTGACCCAGCCGAGATGCCCGATCCGAAACACTTTGCCGGCAACCTTGTTGAGGCCGACGCCCAGGGAAGTCTGGTAGCCATAATGAGCCCGCCGCACGATCTCGGCACTGTCGATCCCTTCGGGCACTAGCACCGCGCTCACCGTATCGGAGTTCCATTTGGCTTCCTTGGCGCAGAGCTTCAGCCCCCAGGCCTCTACCGCCTTGCGCACGCCGGTGGCCAGTCGGTTATGACGCTCGAAGACATTGTCGAGGCCTTCCTCCTGGAGAAGATCGAGAGCGGCGCGAAGCCCGCGCAGCAGCTGCACGGCCGGCGTGTAGGGGAAATAGCCGGTGTCATTGGCACGGATCTGGTCCTCGAAAGAGAAATAGCAGCGCTTGTGCCCGGCTGCCTTGGCCGCTGCGAGCGCCTTCTGGCTGACCGACAGAAAGCCGAGGCCCGGCGGCAGCATGAAGCCCTTCTGCGAACCCGAGACGGCACAATCGACGCCCCATTCCTCCTGGCGAAAATCGATCGAACCGATCGAGGAGACGCCGTCGACAAAGAGCAGGGCCGGATGCCTGGCGGCGTTAAGCGCGGCGCGCACGCCGGCGACATCGCTGGTCACACCGGTGGCGGTTTCATTGTGGGTGACGAAAACAGCCTTGATGCGGTGTTCCTTGTCCTGGAGAAGCCGCTCGGCATAGATCTCCACCGGACAGCCTGTGCCCCATTCGACATCGACCACGTCGACGTCGAGCCCGAAGCGTTCGGCCATATCCACCCACAGATGCGAGAACTGGCCGAAGCGCGACATCAACACGCGGTCACCGGGGCTCAGCGTGTTGGTAATCGCCGATTCCCAGGCACCCGTGCCTGAAGAGGGGAAAATGAAGACGCGGCCGGTCTCGTTGCGGAACACCTTCATCAGGTCGGTGAACAGGCCGCGGGTGAAGGCCGGGTAGTCCGGGGCGCGCATGTCCTCCATCGGCATGTTCATCGCCTGGCGGACGATTTCCGGGACATTGGTCGGTCCTGGAACGAAAAGCTGGGTGAAGCCGGCCATCTAAATCCTCCCGAAATGTGCGGCGGGTCCTGAGCCTGCCGATTGCTTTCGAGGGTGATGATCGGTTGAGGGGGGTCCTGCCCACAACACCTGTCGGGATAGATTCATGAGCCTGAGGGCGTTGGACGCCCCCTACACTTTCAGAGCCTCGGGCGCCCCATAGGATAGGCGGAATCCTACCCGAACCGCCCCAAAGGGGTTTTGCCAAACCAGCGAGAGGGCGCGCCTCAGTGCCCTGCGGATCCCAGATCGTCTGAATGGCCGGCCTTGAGACGGGACCATTGGGCCGTAGGGCGTCCATCGACACGTACCCTTTCAACCCCTTCGAGGCGGCGCGGCCATCCGGCCGGCGAATCCTCCCATGCCTCCTGCCGCCCGTAGACAGTCAGGTCGAGCAGCCGGTAATTGTTGTCCATCGCCTCGACGCCTCGCCGCGTCGTCCAATAGGTCTCGAAGACATCCGATCCCTGCCGCAGATAACAGCCGATATACATCAGGCCTAGCCGGCGCCCGACCAGGAGCGCATCGAGCGAGGTGCGAGGCGCCGAATACCAGGGCATTTGCCAGCCCATGAAGTCCCGGTAACGGGCGCTTTCTGCATAGGGGCCCTGGCAGAAGGTGGCATAAGTGACATCGCGCGAATGCACATAGGACAGTTCGCGGATTTGCGATGTGACCCAGGTACAGCCTTCGCATTGCTCCGGCGCGGGGTGGCCGGTATGCCACATGAAGTAATAGGCGATGAGCATGCGGCGCCCCTCGAAGGCATCCAGCAAGGTCACTGTCCCCTGGTCGCCGATGAGAGGGAGTGCGCCATCCATCTTGACCATGGGCAGCCGTCGGCGGGCAGCGGCAATGGCGTCCCCCTCCCTGGTATGGGCCTTTTCCCGGACCTGCAACGCCTCCAGCTTTGCCTGGAATATATCGCGATCGACTATTTCGGGGGCTCCGAGCCGATCTCCGGTGCTGTCGTTGATCATCGTTCTCGCCTTCGCTGATTGCGTCGATGGCGACAAGGCTAGCGCCGGATTTCGAAACGCCGCGAGTTACAAGTGTGACGGGATTTCGATACGCTCGCCTGTCCACGATCCGCACCTGATGTGTCAGCGCACCATGATCTGCTGGAATTGGATATTGAGAGACATTCGCCGCGCTGATGGCACTGCCCACCGCAAGGCGATTTCTTGGCCGCCCGTCCCATTACGGCATGATGATACCGATATTCTCGTCGCCACAGACGAGGCTACGCATCCCTGGAACGAGCCGACCAGAAGATCGACGATGAAGGCGGCGCCGGCCATTGCAAGCTCCCCAGAGCTCAGATCTCGCAGACCGCTATAATACCAACGTATAGGAGCGACAGAAACATTCAGTAAAAGAAGCTGGCATAAATTTGATGAGATGACGGAGGGAGCGCAATCCTCGAATGAGATGATTTGGCTTGGGGGGCGAGCCGCACTTTCGGACTGATTTGCCGGAGGAAGCACCAAGATGGTTTCAAGGCCCGCATGACCTTATCGCCGACAGAGATTCTAATCGGGGTTCGCGTGGATGAAGGACGTTGCTTGCAAGCCCTGCAGGCTGAACGCACCTTCTATTCATATGGTGTCACCGGACGAGCATCTGCTCGAACACACACCAACATACCTCCGATCTCTATTGATCTGATCGGCGGCTGCGGCCTCAACCGCACGGCTCTGATGCGCTGCCTCGTGGGGTCGGAAACAGCCCTTGCGGCGGAAGGCTTCAAGGATGTCGAGGCCTGGGCGGCAGCTGCCGTTCGTGCCACCGATATTCTCTTGATTGCCTCGGAGCATCCACTCAGCATCACCGCGATCGGCCGAGACATCGGAGCAATATTGGAGACGGCACCTGCAGCCCGCATTCTCGTGCTCGCCGACGTCACCACCCAGGCCATGCTGATCGCTCTTCTCAAGCAGGGCGCAAAGGGTGTCGTCCCCTCCGAATCGACGATCGACAACGTCATCTTTGCCGTCCGCCTCGTCCGTCGAGGGGGATTGTTCACTCCTCTTCTGGAAGCGGGTCGAAGGAAAGCCGGTACACGTGATCCTGAGGTGCAGGAGCAATCTTGGCAGGCGCTAGTGACGCCGAGGCAACTCGAAATCATCCACGAATTGCGCAAGGGCTCGTCCAACAAGGACATCGCCCACGAGCTGCAGATGAGCGAATTCACCGTGAGAGTACACGTCCGCAACATCCTGCGCAGGCTGAAGGCGCGCAGCCGCGCCGAAGTCGTGGCGAGAACGAATGATCTCCAGTTCCCACCTGCTCGGCCCCATGCGTTCATGGAAGCGCCTGCGACCGCCGATCAAGCTCGCTAGCCGGCTCATCCCGTACTGTTCATTCGCCATTGCCCGGGATGGAAAGCCGGATGCAGCGGGTCTGCCCCAGCGATTACCCCCCGCCACACAGGCCAGAAGCGCCCATGCCCCACAAGCTCTATTCATTGCTGCGAACACTGGAGCGGCATCGCCTCTGGTTCATGATGGATCGTCTGGGTTCTGATTCCGTCACCCTGACGGTGACGATCGAGGAAAACCGCCTGGAGATCGACGTCTTCGAAGACGAGCGGGTCGAATACACCTGTTACAAATCCGATCAGAAGATCGCCGGCGGAGGCAAGAATCTCGACGCTCTGATCTCCGGCCTGGCAGCCATCGGGCGGCAATGGCCGCCTGCCTCGCGATAGAGCGAAGGACGCGGCAGCTCCCACAAGCACATTGGCGACGGGCGCGCCGGGGATCGGCCTGAGACTTCTGTCCCGGACCTCCTGTATGCACCGACAAGTCATGCGTTGCATTTGTCGCCGATAACAAGGGGACTCGCCTCCTGTAACCGGTAGCAGGAACATTGGCTCAGCGCCCCTGGCTCTGTTGCGCTCCGCCTGGCCCCTGAATTCCTCGCCCAAAGCGAAACCCGACCGGGGAGGTCAATTCCCGGCCGGGCTCCAATAGCTCAGGGTCTCGCGAACCCAAGACGATATTAGGGAATCACTCGGCGTGGCACCACAAGCACGAGGTTGTATTAATTCGTAATTGGATAGATATCGCGTGTAATTATCTTTGACTATAACACAACCAGAGGTCGTTTTTTGTAGTTTTATTTCTAAGTTTTGGTTGTAATTTTAAAGATATCTTCTTAGTTTCTTGCTCGAACACTGATTAAATTGTGGCCTTTTTGTTACACAAACATCCAAAAAGGCTACATCAACTACCATATGGCTTGGATTCCTTTTGCGGTGACTCAGGAAGTGTCGCAAGCTCACTCCCGGTAACAACCTCAACGGGGGAGTCGCATGACGACCAAATCTCTGCTTCTAGGAACCATCGCCGGCATCGCTGTCATCGGCGCCGCCCAAGCCGCCGATCTGCCCATGACCAAGGGCGAGGCCGTCGAATATGTGAAGGTCTGCACGGCCTTCGGCCCGGGCTTCTTCTATATCCCCGGCACCGACACCTGCCTGAAGATCGGCGGCGAGATCCGCGCCGACTATCGTGCCTTCGGCGGCAAAAATTTCAGCCGCAACGATAATCGGTCGGCCTTCAACACCGAGGCGCGTATCTGGTTCGACGCCCGCACCCAGACCGATTGGGGTATGCTGCGTTCCTATTTCCAGATCGATGCTGACTCGCACCCCATCTCGAAGCAGGGCCGGGCAAGCGGTGGGTATAACGGCAACACCTTCACCATCGACAAAGCCTTTATCCAGTTTGGTGGCTTGACGGCCGGCTATGCCCATTCCTTCTTCGGCTTCTACGACAACGAATATGGCGATACGATCTGGGCGCCCTATTACACCGAAGTCAACACCGTCAACCTGCTTGCCTACACCGCCCAGTTCGGCGGCGGCTTCAGCGCCACACTGTCGATCGAAGATGGTCGCGACCATCGTGTAAACGGCTTTGCCACAACGAACACCTACTATGCGGCACAAGGCGGCCAGCAGGTTCCGGACGTTGTCGGCCAGTTGCGCTGGGATCAGAACTGGGGCTCTCTGGCTGTTCAGGCAGCCGGCCATCAATTCCGTTCGGCTCAGCTTTTTGATACGACCGGCGCTCCGATTGCCTCGCCAAATAAGAGCAAATATGGCTGGGCAGCCGGTGGAACGGCTTTGATCAAGCTCCCGTTCATTGACGGTGGTCATTTCATTGTTGAAGGTCAGTATGCCGACGGTGCCCTGGATTATCTCGGCGCAGGTAACACCTGGTATGCCAACAGTGATTACTTCTTGAACTCCAATGCCAATATCCGTTCTGGCAAGGGCTGGTCCGTCACCGCTGAACTTGGTGGCAATATCACGCCTGTCCTGAATGCCAATCTGGTTGGAGCGTATATTGACACCAAGTATGATGATTTGCTTACGACGGATGCATCATCTTCCCTAAAGGAATACACCCTCGCCGGTAACCTCACTTACACGATCGTCAAGGGTCTGACGGCAGCCGCCGAGGTTGCCTACACTCATGGAAAATTCGACAATTGGTCGGGAGTTTCAACCGGAACGAATACAGCTCCTGTGAAGGACTACAATGTCTGGCAGGTGGGCATTCGTTTGAAGCGCGTGTTCTAAAGCTTTATCTTCAGTCAACGATGAAGAGGGCCCGGCTTCGTCCGGGCCTTTTTTGATAGGCACCGCCGAAATCGCGACGCAGAGAAAAAACTCGCCGATCGGATCACAACCCCACGAATCCAACGTTGGCGTAACTTCAGCAGCATATAATAGCTGGCTAATTATCATGGATAAAGTTCTTGTCATCGGCAGCGAAAAGCTTCGGCCTTGGCGCGATTGCCACAAGTGCGCATGTCGCACCAGCGCCGGCCGGCACCCCGCCCGCGATCGACGAAGAACCAGGTGCAGCGAGTGCATTGGCGCAGGCGCGTGACGTCCTCACTGCGCAAGAACTCCTCGAAGCGTAAGGCGACGGCATCCAGCCAGCGCTGAGGGCTGCGGGCGTCCGGCTGCCAGCGAAATTGCCGCCCCTCCCCTGAAAAAGCGCCTCGCCCCATGGCATCGCGGATCGAACGCTCCAAGTCGATCACGCTCTGGGAACCGGTATCCGTCTGATCGACAAGGCGGAGTATCGCTTCATAAGCCTGCTCCCGGAACCGATGCAGCCTGGCCAGTTCGTCATCATCGTCGAGCGACGCGTCCTGGAAAAAAGCAGCAAGTTCCGGCCTCGACAACAGGCCTGCCCCACCAGCCCACTTCCGCACGGCATCCCAGTTGCCGATCTTGTCGCTCAGGCGGGTCTTGCCGGTGTCGGCGACGGTGTTGATGAAATCGAGCGCAGGGTGGCCGCCGACATAATCGGCCTCGCTCCACCCTTCGGCATATCGGCTCTGAGACTCAGAAATAACCATTAATTACAGTTTAGGGGTTGCGCCCGGAAAAATCCAGCGTAACCTATAATAATATCAAAAATGGTTATCCGGAGGACGCCATGCTCAAGCTCGCGAACCGTTTCAGCTTCGAAGGCAATCAGATCGCCTGGGGCATGCTGGGCGATGGGCGACCGCTGGTGATGGTGCACGGCACGCCCTTTTCCTCGCAGGTCTGGCGCCGTATCGCGCCCTGGCTCGCAAGGAAGCGGCGCGTATTTTTCTATGACCTGCTCGGCTACGGCCAATCCGATATGCCTGACAAGGATGTCTCGCTCGGCATGCAGAACCGCCTTCTCGGTGCCATGCTGCGCGAGTGGGGCCTCGAACGGCCCCAGATGCTTGCGCATGATTTCGGCGGCGCCACCGCGCTGCGTGCCCATTTTATCGACGGCGTCGCCTATTCCGATCTGACCCTCATCAATCCCGTCGCGATCGCTCCGCAAGGATCTCCCTTCGTCATGCATGTCGGCCGCCATGAAGCCGCCTTTGCAGGGCTGCCGGCCTATGCCCACCACGCCCTCCTCTCGGCCTATATCGGCAACGCCGTCGCACGGCCACTCAGCGAGGAAGTGCTGTCGGTCTATCGGGACCCCTGGCTAGGCGACATCGGCCAAAGCGCCTTCTATCGTCAGATCGCGCAGATGAGCCAACGCTATATCGAGGAAGTCGAGACGCATTATCGGCGTCCGGATTTTCCCACGCGTATCCTGTGGGGAGAGGATGACGCCTGGATTCCCATCGCTCAGGGACGCAAGCTCGCTGACCGCCTGACGGGTGGCACCCTCATCCCCGTGCCCCGGGCCGGCCATCTCGTTCAGGAGGACGCGCCGGAGGCCATCATCGCTGCGGTCCTGGACGATCGCCCTTGAGCAAGTTTGGCGCCCCCTGGCCTAAGCGAGGACTTGAAGGAGGGCGGAAACTGTAACGCATGGCAGGAGGTCTGGAGGCGACGGAATCAGTCTGTTCCGGAACATCCAGCATCGATATCGTTCTCTGCAGCTCCCCTCACCATTTTCCGAGAGCCAAGCCGACGCTTCTGCAACCACACACGCTCGGGCTGCCAAGCTCGCCTGCATATTGCGACCATCAGCGATCGACCAGCCGGGCCCTTTCAGCGGGGCGTACCTTACTCGACAGAGGGTCCTGGACGCCTCCCTTCCAACCTCCAGTCCGAGATTGGCATTGCGGCTATCGGCTGCCCTCGCCCCTTCCCTGCCCCGCCCACTCCCTCGCGTCTCAGAAAAGAGAGTTCGCGAGCGAACCTTGTCGCCTGCAGTCGATCGATGGTCGTGCTTGCTGCAGATCGTGGAATCATAGTTCCCGCGGTCGAAAGCCTCTCGGCAAAACGACTTTGGCTGAGGCAAGCACAAGGCGCCCACTCATTTCGAGATATTTGCCTTGCAGAGGATAGAATCCCTAGGAGTCAGACTTCGATTCCCGTCAATAGGCAGTGGCGCAAATCTTTTATTTTTCTTCCCCGGCCTAGCCCCCGTTTTGACAGCCGTGCAAACCGCGAAAAATAAGCGATAATACAAAAAGTTAGAATCAAAACGGGCGATGCCGAAAGTGATTCGAGACACTATTTCGGCGTTAACCTTTCATTAACCTAAAATTCATTGCCGCTGCGCGAGAATCGGGCATAATTCCCGCTTGAAATGTTGTTTCACGCGAAAAAGCGTTATTCCGAGAATCGTAGTCGATGAACATGTCGATTTCTAACCAGGACCTGGAGGCGTTCAGCTTTCACGAGACCATTCTCCAGCAGGGGGAATTGATCTCGGACAAGCTCAACATGCTTCGGGTCGAACACTATCCGCCAAATGCGATGAAGAGCCTGCGCTCCTTTTCGCTGGCGGAGGTCGCCTATTTCCTCGGCGTTACCCAATCCAACGTCAAGAAGCTGCATCTAGAAGGCAAGGGCCCGATCCCGACCACTTCCAGCTCCGGCCGGCGCAGCTATACGGCCGAGCAGATGCTGGAATTGCGGCAATATCTCGACCGGCATGGCCGCGCGGACTTCAAGAAGTATGTCCCCCATCGCCGGGCCGGCGAAAAGCTTCAGATCATCTCCGTGGTAAACTTCAAGGGCGGTAGCGGCAAGACCACCACAGCCGCCCACCTCGCCCAGCATCTGGCTCTCACCGGGCACCGGGTGCTGGCTATCGACCTCGATCCGCAGGCATCGCTTTCGGCCCTGCATGGCATCCAGCCCGAGCTCGACAAGAACCTCTCGCTCTATGAGGCTCTTCGTTACGATGACCAGAGGAAGCCGATCACGCAGGTAATCCGACCGACCAATTTCCCCGGCCTCGACATCGTGCCGGCCAATCTGGAGCTGCAGGAGTACGAGTACGACACGCCGCTTGCCGCCTCAAACCGTGCTTCACCGGACGGGCGCCTGTTCTTCACGCGCATCACCAACGCGCTGAAGGAGGTAGAGGACCGCTACGACGTCGTCGTGATCGATTGTCCGCCACAGCTCGGTTATCTTACCTTGACGGCGCTGACGGCATCGACCTCGGTGCTGATCACCATTCACCCCCAGATGCTCGACGTCATGTCGATGAGCCAGTTCCTGCTGATGCTGGGCGGCGTGCTGCGCTCGATCAGCAAGGCGGGGGCGGAAGTGCGCCTGCAATGGTTCCGGTATTTGGTTACGCGTTTCGAACCCATAGACGGTCCGCAGACCCAGATGGTCGGCTTCATGCAGGCCCTGTTTCCCCTGCAGATGCTGAAAAGTCCGATGCTGAAATCCACGGCGATTTCGGATGCCGGCATCACCAATCAGACCTTGTACGAGGTCGACCGCTCCCAATTCATCCGATCGACCTATGACCGTGCGATCGAGGCTCTCAATGCCGTGAATGAGGAGATCACCACTCTGGTCCACAAGGCATGGGGTCGGCGATGAACCTGATTTTTGACAGCCGTGCAGATCGGCAAAAAATCGCATATTTTCAACATGTTGAGCGAAAGCAGGGGAGGGCGCTTTGGCACGCAAGAATCTTCTAGCGAGCATTACCGGCCCCGCTGCGGATCGAACGGCGCATGAAACGCGTTCCGACTACGCTACACGCGGCGCATCGCGCTCCATGATGCTGTCGATCGAGGAACTGGCCGAGAGCGCCAAGCGCCTCACCGCCGGCGAAACCATCGTGGCGCTCGATCCCCATCTTCTCGACGCCTCCTTCGTCTCCGATCGCATCGAGGATGATGAAGAGGAGTTCGCCCTGTTCCGCCAGGGAATCGAAAAGGAGGGGCAGCTTCAGCCCATCCTTGTCCGCCCCCACCCGGACAGCGACGGGCGCTATATGATCGTCTTTGGCCATCGGCGGGCGCGCGCAGCGCGGGAACTCGGCATCAGCGTGCGTGCTGTGGTCAAGAATGTCGAGGAAATCGCCCATATCATCGCGCAGGGCCAGGAAAACACCCGCAGAGCCGATTTGTCCTTCATCGAGAAGGCGTTGTTCGCCGCCAGGCTGCTGGCCATGGGGCAAAGCAAGGACACGGTCAAATCGGCCCTTACCGTCGACGATACGCTGCTGTCGCGCATGCTATCCGTGGCCGAAATCGTGCCTTCGTCAATCATCGAAGCAATCGGGGCCGCCAAGACGATCGGCCGCGATCGCTGGGAAGATCTCAAGAAGCTCCTTCTTCGGCCTGGTGCCATCAGCCAGGCCGAAGAACTTCTCGCTTCCGAGGACTTTCGCCATCTCGATACGCCTGCCCGTTTCAACTGGCTGCTGACGCATCTTCAGCATGCACGCAAGCCAGCCCGATCAGCACCGACACCACAATCGGTCGGCAATTGGTCCCCGCAGGACAAACGCGTGGCAGCCAGCTACCGAAACACCGGCAAGGCTTTCAGCCTATCGCTCAAATCGAAGGATGCGGGCGAGTTCGGCCACTACCTTTCGTCGAATCTGGAGGCGCTTTACGAAGCCTTCAGGGAAGCGAAACAACGCAACCAAGCAGGAGATTAACCCCGCAAAAGAAAAAAGCCCCCGAGCGTCGCCGCGCGGAAGCCTTTTCTGTCGTAAGCAAACAGAGAATCTCATTTCCGCGAATCACTGTCAAGCGTTTCAGGCGTCGTACTTCGACGAGCGGATTTCTTTTGCCTGGATAAGGTGAAAGAGAGTGCAGACTCATCGTGCAACGTCGCCCTTTGGGCGGCGAACGCTGTCGCTTGCCCAGATTGCAAGCCAGGCGATCGCCAAGACGCGCCCTACAACGCGCGCATTTCCGAAGTGGGAAATCTACCAGGCACTGTGCACGGCACGGGCGCGTCTCGGTATCTCCGAGCGCGCACTGGCCGTGCTCAATGCGCTGCTGACCTTCCATCCCGAAACCACGCTCTCGGGTGAGGCCATCATCGTCTTTCCTTCCAACGAACAGCTCAGCCGCCGTGCGCACGGCATGCCAGCCTCGACGCTGAGGCGCCATCTCGCCATCCTCGTCGAAGCCGGCCTGATCATCCGGCGCGACAGCCCCAACGGCAAACGCTATGCCCGCCGAGGCCGCGGTGGCAGCATCGAACTCGCCTATGGGTTCGACCTCGCCCCGCTGCTCGCCCGCGCCGACGAGTTCATTCGGCTCGCCACACAGGTGGAGGACGCCGCCCGATCCCTCAAACTCGCACGCGAACGCATTACCATCTGCCGGCGCGACATCTCCAAGATGATTGCCGTTGCACAGCGCGAACTCATGGCGGAGAACCCAGCGGAGGAGCAGAGCCAAATCTGGCTCGACCTGCACGCCCTCTATCGCGATCTCATCGAAGGCATGCCGCGGCGCGCCACGCTCGAACAGCTCGAAATGCTGGCAGACCAGCTCTCCACGCTCGCCGACGACATCCTCAACCGATTGGAATTACAGATCAAAACTGCACAAGTGAGCACCATTGAGTCCAGCAATGAGCGCCACATACAGAAATCAAATCCAGAATCCCTTCTTGATTCTGAACCGGTAACCCCAGCTAGGCTCGATGCGGAACCGACACCTGCAAGCCGCACCGCAGCGCTCGGTAGCAGCTACACGCTCGGTACTGTCCTGCAAGCCTGTCCCAGCATCCTCGATTATACCCGCAACGGTATCGCCAATTGGCGTGATTTCCTCAGCGCCACAACCTTGGCCCGCTCCATCCTGCGTATCAGTCCGAGCGCCTGGGAGGAGGCGCAAACCGTGATGGGCGAGGCACAGGCGGCCGTCATCATCGCCTGCATTGTGCAGAGAGCCGCCAACATCAACTCAGCCGGTGGCTATTTGCGCAGCCTCACTCGCAAGGCCGAAGCCGGACAATTATCGCTCGGGCCCATCCTGATGGCGCAAATCCACACACGTGAACCACAAAAGCCAGGGGCCTAGATGGGTGCCAAAATCTCAACGGGACTGACGATGTCAACTCCAAAAAAAAACGGCCGGAAAACCGGCCGTTGCTTGGATAGGCATCCAAGAAGTTTCTCTTGGGAGGAAACCCCGGGAACCCATCGACCCACCGGGGAAGATTGGGGACGCGTTCCCGACTATTCGGATATGGAGAAGGGCAACTCTCGGTTCAAGGCCGGATGGTGTTAAATATCGGCAAGGTTGGAATCGACGCCCCTTGAGTGACGAAGGCTGAAAATTACGCTTCCCGATGTGGCGGAAGCTAGAGCTGTGTTAGGTTCCGTTATTTGATTTTTCATTAGGGTTATCAGGCCTTTGAAAATAGCTGGTATAGAGCTCGACAAGTTGCCCTGGAGCGAAATCGCGGTCCCGCTCGCGATCGCCGAGGACAGGCTCGCACGGCTTGATGAAAGGTTACGCACCAGCTCCATCCGGGAAGGCTGGATCGCGCGCACCCACTTCTATGACGCGGCCGGCAGCCTGTGGCTCGATGGCGAACTGGTTCATCTCGAGGACCTCGTACTGCATGACGCCGCGATGGACGCTCGCACGCCGACCCATGAGCTGACGCGTGCCCACACCGTGTTACGGGCCCGACGACGCATTGCTTCCGCACCTGCCGATTGGGCTCTCACGCAGGAAGGGCTGGCGGGTCTTTTAGGCAGGGAGTTGCCCACCCAAAGCGGATCGGCCCCCACTTCTTGGGAACCCGGCGACCAAAAGCATCGGGAAAGGGACCCTGCGTTCGTCGAGCCCGATGAATCGGCAGCAGACCAGGCCTGGGCCGCCGAGCTCGCTGCAATCGATGCCATCGTCTCTCGATCAGCGGCAGTGCTGGCCGGAGAGGCCGCATCGCCCTCCAATCGCAAACCGGACATCGATGATGCCGACTGGAACGAGGAAGCCCGCCTCGAGGAATGGCGCGACGATATCCAGCGCCTGGACAATCTGCCGCCGGTACTGGCCGCGGCGGCGGCGATCATCGCCTGGGAGAACATCGAACCCTTGCAGTCCGCGGCTTGGCTGGGGCGCGTGTTGGCGGCTGCGATCCTCCGGGCCCGGGACAAGGCTCGCGCCCATCTGCCCTGCCTGTGCGTGGGATTGCGCGCTTTACCGCGCGAGACCCGATTTGCTCGTGGCACCGGGCCGCGCCTCCTGACATTCATTGAAGCCATTGCGGCCGCCGCTGAACAAGGACTGAAGGATCACGACCGCTGGATCCTGGCTCGGCACCAGCTCGAACGCCATTTGGCCGGCCGCCGCTCCACCTCGAAATTGCCGGCCTTGATCGAGCTGATGCTGACAACCCCGCTCGCCTCGGCACAGCTCATTGCCAAGCGGCTCGATATCACGCCACGAGCGGCCCAGGATCTCATCGCGGAACTGGGCGTGCGAGAGATCACCGGACGAGGGCGCTATCGGGCCTGGGCGATCATCTAGGCGTGGTCAGCAGCCATTTATCGGCTGCAACCGCAAAGTGCCTGAGTTCCCTAAAACGATCGAGACCGAGGAGTACCCAGCTCTTGCAGGCGTTTGACGGCATCTTCAGAAAGAGGGCGCGAGCGACGGGTACTGTTATCGATGAGCACCACGACACTTTGTCCCTGAGCGACACAGACCCCATTCTGGAACACCGCCTGATCGAGCGTGATCGAACTGCGGCCGATAGTGCTGACCTTCGTTCCGATTTCCACCGTACCGGGCCACAGCACCTCGGCCCGGAAGTCGATGACGACACGGGCCAGCACGAAGGAGCTTTCGGCGTCCGCCACGGGGGAGGCAAGATCATGAAGAAGCTCGACCCGGCCTGTTTCCAGGAAGGTGGCAAAGACCGCATTGTTCACATGGGCCTGCCGGTCCGTATCACCATAGCGCAGCTTGTCTGTGGTCATGAAGTCGTAGTCCGCCGGAACTGGCAGGTCAGGCATTGGGCAACTCCGGATTGGCCTTGTGGTGAGGAGCCTGGCGCGCGAGGCCGTCGAAGAGGTCGAGCAGGCGCTCGCGCCAGGCGTAGATCGTATCGTCAGCCGCCAGGAACTCGATAGCACTGGTGCAGCGGGCCCACATGAACATGCCGAAGACGCAATAGTCGGCATAATTGGGCTGCTTGCCCCCGAGATAGGCCTGTCCGCCTAGTAAATGGCGCAGGGGCGTGAGCGTGTGACGCAGCCGTTCGAGATGGACCTGCTGGTCCTGGACGACCTGCTCCAAGGTCTTTCCGAACCGCTGTTCCCGGGTCGCGCGGAAATAATCCCGGTCTTTCTGGTCGAGGACATTGTAGATGTCGAGCAGGATCAGGCGGGAGACAGCGGGCAGCAAGGCCGTATCGGCCCAGCTATTGACGAAACGCGTCACGGTAGCTGCTTGCGGCGCGCCGAAGAGGGCAGGGCTGTTGGCAAAGCGCTCTTCGAGGTGAAGTGCGATACGCCAGGAATCGGAGACGACATGGGCGCCGTCGATGAGGACGGGCACCAGCCCCTGACCAGAAAAGGCAATGGCCTCCTTGTCGGTGAAACGCCATGGCCGCCGGTCGGCCTGAAGACCCTTATGGGCCAGGGCCATGCGGATCTTCCAGCAATGCGGGCTGAAGCGAAGCTGCGGGTCGGATCCGGCGAGTTCGTAGAGAATGAGTCTTGGCTCGTTGGCAGGTCTTGGCTCGTTCATGCCATCTCCCATGCACAAGATTGCATCCAGTCGTTTCGGGACGAGCCGGACAGGCGTCGGCGGAGAATCAGGATCGATTACACCCAGAGATAAGCGCGTTCATGATTGAACGCTCGTCTGCTCCAACGTCGCATTTAGACGCGTCTTTGCGATTCTAGGTGATTCCGTCAAATCGCAAAACGCTTCAGTCGGCTATAACATGGGACGGCCCTGAATCGGTTCCGCGCATGCCCGGAATATGATCGACCGTGATGACCTCGCGGCAATGGGCTTCGAAGGCGTCGACGATGCGCGGACGTCGCATGTCCTTGAGGCAGGCCAGCCCCATCACCATCGGGGCCGTATTGCCTTCAAGTTCGATATAGGCGAGGGGGCGGCCATTTTCCGCCATCATATTCACCGGCCGCACCGTCAGCATGGAAAAGCCGAGGCCCGCACCGACATAGGACCGCAGGGTCGAGGGGCTGGCCGTCTCGGCAACGATCCGCGGGGTGATGCTGCGCTGCTCGAACATCGACAGGAAATATTGGCGGCTGAGGGGAAGGTCGAGCAGGATGAAGGGTTCGTCCGCCAGTTCCTCCAGCCTCACGCTCGAGCGTGAGGCAAAACGGTGGTCGGCTGCCAGCAGCACATAGGAGGGCATCTCCGCCAAAGGCTGGAAGCTCATATCCGGCGTCAGGTTGAGCTGATAGGTCAGCGCGATGTCGATCCGGGCCGAGCGCAGGCCCTCCAGCAACTCGGCCTCACTTCCCTCCGTCACCACCATTTGCGCGTCAGGATATTTCGACACGAAGCCGCTCCAGAGCTCGGGCATGATCAGGGAGGAGAAGGTGCGGAACGAGCCGACATTGATGGGGCCCGACACGATCGAGCCTGCGGCATTGGCAACATCGTAGAGTTCATAGGCGGCGCGCAAGGACTCTTTGGCAGCCCTGAGCAGGCGTTTGCCCGGCGTGGTCAGCGACAGGCCCTGGGCATGCTGGCGCACGAAGATCTGCACGCCCAATTCGGTCTCCAGATGCGAGATCGCCGCCGATACCGAGGGCTGGGAGATGTTCACCAGCTCTGCCGCCCGGGTGACGCTGCCGGTCTCGCCGGCGGCGACGAAATAGCTCAACTGTCGCAAGGTAAAACGCATGGGTTGCTCCTCACGCGGCCTGCAATGGCATGGACACCAGTTCTGCAGGTCCTGGATCGCGATTATACTGCCTGACAAAATTCCCTGTCCGGCGCGGCAGGTCAAAGCGGCAACTGGCCGCTCGGAAGGGGAGGCGATAGCCGTTGATCCCGCTCCGCTCGCATGCTGCTCCGGAAACTGGACTGGGATCAGAGACCGACGGCAAGGCGATCAACCAGCGCGGCGAGCATGGCATCGCAACGGCCGAGTTGATCGGCGCTGACATATTCGTCCGGCTTGTGGCCTTGTGTCATGAAGCCGGGGCCGCACACCGCCGTCGCCAGGCCGAGCCTGTCCTGGAACAGCCCCCCCTCCGTGCCGAAGGCCACCTTGAAGGCTGGCTCCCGGCTTTGCGTGATCAGGCGCAGCAGTGCCACCACCGGTGAATCCATGGGAGTTTCCAGCCCTGGATAGGCATTGACCTCGTCGATCGCGATGGCCGCTTCCGGAAAGGCGGGACGCAGGGGGGCGACGATCGCCTCGGCGTCGCCCTTCAGATTGGCGATGATGGCCTGGGGGTCATCGCCAGCGACATTGCGGATCTCGAATTCGATCTCGCAGCATTCGGGGACGATGTTGAGGGCCTGGCCCCCGCTCATGCGCCCGGCATGGAGGGTGGTGTAGGGGATTTCATACTGATCGTCGCGCCTGCCGGTCTCGGCGAGGTCGCGCTGTCGCGCCCGCAGCCTGCCGAGAAAATCCGCGGCCAGATGCAGGGCGTTGAGCGCCGTCGGCGCCAGGGCCGAATGGCCGGCGCGGCCGGTGCAGCAGGCTCGCAAAGCCACTTTGCCCTTGTGCCCGGTCGCAATGCGCATGCCGGTCGGCTCGCCGACGATGCACAAAGCAGGGCGGATCGGGCTGGTCGCCAGCCGCTCGATCAGGCTGCGCACGCCGACGCAGCCGATTTCCTCGTCATAGGAAAAGGCAAGATGAAGCGGCGTTTTGAGATCCCGCCTGGCCGCATAGAGGGCAGCGGCGAGGGCGGCCGCCACGAAACCCTTCATGTCGGCGGTGCCGCGCCCGTAATAGCGGTCGTCTTGTTCATGCAGCCTGAAAGGATCCGTGCTCCAGGCCTGGCCTTCGACCGGCACCACGTCGGTATGGCCGGAGAGGACGACCCCGCCGCCGGTGGCGGGACCGATGGTCGCGAACAGATTGGCCCGGGTGCCGTCCGGGCTCTCGACGAGGTCCCAGCCGACGCCGGCCCCGTCGAGCAGGCCGGTCACATAGCCGATCAGGTCGCGGTTGGGTCGCCGGCTGAGGGTCGCAAAACCGATCAGGCGCGCGAGAATGTCCAGAGTCGTCGGTTCGGCTGCCATGCTGTCATCGCCAAATGCAGGAGGCCCGGTCCTGTGGACCGAGCCCCGATCATCATGCCCGGTCAGAGATCGCCCGGTACGCCATAGCTCGGCGCCCGGCTCGGGTCGAGGGCCCGCGAGACATAGGCTTCCATCTCACCCTTCCAGCGCTGCCAAAGCTGGTCGAGGTCTTCGATCGGATCGCCCTCGCTCCAGTCGACCCTGAGGTCGGCGACCGGCCAGGCGACGTCCCGCACCAGCAGCATGCCGATCGAATGCACCGGCCCTTCCTCGCCGCCTGCCTTCACGGCGGCGCGCATCGCGCCGATCAGGCGATCGCCGAGCGAATGCTCTGCCATCTCATTGAAAGCGGCGACCATGGCGACCGGCACCTCCGGCGACGATAACAGGTTGCCGGCCGCGGCGACCCCGGAACCTTCGACCACCCGATGGGTACCGAGCGTTCGGCTGCCCGAGAAGGAGGCGGTACGGCCTTGGCTGTCGACCAAAGCGAGCTGGCGAAACTCGAGATGCGGCGCATTCGCCTTGAGCCGCTCGAGCGCCTCCGCAGCCGACAGTCCCTCCGCCATCAGATCGAGGCCCTTCGGCCCGAGCCGGGGATCGGTGATGTTCTGCGTGGCGACGACGCCGACGCCGGCCCGCGCATGGGCGCAGCGGGCGGCGACACAGGGCGAGGAGGAGGACACGGCAATGCCGAACATGCCGGTCCGGGCGCAGTGTGCCGAGATCGAGAAGGTCATCGGGCTCTCCCTCAGGCGGCGTCGGGGATGACGGCCGTCACCTCGATCTCGACCACCCATTCCGGCCGCGCCAGGGCAGGCACCACAAGGCCGGTGGAGCAGGGATGGACGCCCTTGAACCACTCGCCCATCTCCAAATAAACGGCCTCGCGATAGCGGATATCGGTCAGATACACCACGATGCGGCAGATATGGGCCATTTCGCTGCCGGCCTCCTCCAGCAGCATCTTGATGTTTTCCATGGACTTGCGGGCCTGGGCCCGGGGATCGCCGACATGCAGGCTCTCGCGGGTGTCGAGGTCCTGGGAGACCTGGCCGCGCAGGAACACCATGGTGCCGCGGGCGACCACGCCCTGGCTGAGATCGGTGTTGAGCTTCTGCTCGGGATAAGTGTCCTTGGTGTTGAAGGGACGAAGACGCTTGTGGATCATGATTGGGTACTCCGGGTGCCGAATTAGCGCTGGGCGGTGAGGATGCGGTCCGACAGGCCGGCAGATTTCTTGGTGAAGCGCAGGGCGTCGTTCCAGTCGAAATTGCGGTAGACGGCACCGAGATGGGCGAAGGGTGGCGACTGGGCGAAGAGCTGGAAGGTGAGACGGTGGCCGGCATAGTCGGAGTTCAGCAGGTCGCGGGCAAAAGCCAGCAGCTTGCGCCGGTCGTTGCTGTCCCAGTTCTCGTTGAGCGTGTAGTACTTCTTCAGCCAGACGCCGGCTTCCTCGTCGGCGAAGCTGGCGGCATCGGGCGTGACGCAGATCTGGCCGCCGCAGAGCTCGCGGGCGATGTGCATCATGTGGTGGAGCTGCGAGCAGGCATGCACGCGCCCCGTCATCAAGAGGGACTGGTTGGGCATCATCAGGCCGCCCGGGCTCTTTTCGGCATTGGTGATCGAGGCGGTCAGATGTGCGTTGATGCCCTCGCGGTAGCAGGCGAGCGTCGCCAGCTTTTCCTGGACCGCCTGCTGGTTTTCCAGGCCGGTCTGGCGCACGTTCCACAGGGCCGCGCCGATCAGCATGTCGGCGAGCTTGAGATTGCGCTGCACGAAGGCGAAGGCCGAATAGCGATGCAGCGTGGCGCGGATGAAGGCGGCCGCCTTGGTGTGCTGGTAGAACAGCACGTTTTCCCAGGGGATCAGCACATTGTCGTAGATGACGAGGCAGTCGACCTCATCGAAGCGATTGGCGAGCGGATAGTCCTCGGCCGGGGCCCGGCCGGCAAAGCCGGTGCGGGCGATGAAGCTCAGATTGGGGGAAGAGAAGTCGCATACGAAGCCGACGGCATAGTCGGACAGTTCCGAATTGCCCCAATTGGCGATGGTCGGCTTGGTGAAGGCCTGGTTGGCATAGGCTGCCGCGGTCTCGTATTTGGCCCCGCGCACCACGATGCCGGCATCGGTCTCCTTGACGACATGCAGAAGCATGTCCGGATCCTGGTCCTGTGGCCGCTTGGAACGGTCGCCCTTGGGATCGGTGTTGGCCGAGACGTGGAAGGGGTCCCGGTCGACGACGCGCTGGATGTGGTTGCGGATATTGACGGAGAAGCGCGGGTCGACCTCGTTCAGGATGTCCTGGCCGTCATAGAGCGACCACATCTCGCCGGCCGTCTCGTCGCCGACGCGGGTGACGACCCCGCCGACATCCTCCAGGATGGTGTCGGTAGCCAGGCGTTTGGCGTGCCAATCGCTTTGGCTGTGGGGCAGCTTGAGGCCGATGGAATAGCGCTCGCCGTTTTCCTCATAGCTGAGGATGTCGCGGGTGGCGTCCTCATGCGCGAGGTCGTAGATGCGCGCGCGGATGTCGACCAGCGGCTTGAATTGGGGGTGGGCGGTGACGTCTTTGACGCGCTCGCCATTGATCCAGATACGCCGGCCGTCCCGGATCGAATCCCTGTATTGCTGCCCCGTTCTGAGCATCGTCTTTCCTTCGAAGTTTTCTGCGACATGAAGGCATGTCGCGAGGTGTGCGGCGGGTGAGGCCCGCTTTGCTTGGGCGCCTCGTTGAAGGCGCGAACCGTCGATCAGGGCAGGCAGGGCTCGCCCCGTGATGCGGCAGGTTGGTGGTGCCGGCCATTGCGGCCGACACCGGTGAGCGACAGCCGGTTAATTGGTCTTGGTGGTCCAGGCGCCGTCCTTGACGACCTTGATCTCGATCTCGACCGGGATCTGGGTCTGGCCGTGATCGTCGAACGAGGTAGTTCCCAGCACGCCGTCATGCTTGATCGAGCGGATGGCCTGCGCCAACTTGGCCTTGTCCTCGATGCCGTTGTCGGCGATCACCTTCAGGAGGATCTGCGTCGCCTCATAGGCATATTTGGTGTAAGGGCTGGGCGCCTCGGCGTAGTTCTGGGCCTTGTAGTCGACCTCCATCTTGGTCAGGGCAGGGTTCGACTGGGAAGCCGGATAGCTCACCATGGTGCCCTCGGCGGCCTTGCCGGCAACCGCGATGAATTCGGGGTCGTAGAAGCCGGAGATGCCGATCATCGGCGTGGTCAGGCCGAGTTCGGCCATCTGCTTGCGCAGGATGCCGGCCTCGGTGATGACGCCGCCGAAGTAGATGGCATCCGGCGCCTCGCCCTTGATGCGGGTGAGGATGGTGCGAAAATCCGTGGTGCCAACAGGCAGCAGGTCGGTCGAGGAGGTCTGGCCGCCGGCATCGCCGAAGAACTTCTTGAAGACATCGGCATTGGAGACGCCATAGTCGGAGGTATCGGCCACGATGGCGATCTTCTTGGCGCCCAGCGTCTTGAAGGCCCAGTCCGCCAGCGGCTTGTTCTCGGCCACGAGCGTGGGCGTGACGCGGGTGATCTCGGCCAGGTTCTGCTCGGTGATCTTCGGGCCGATGGCGCCCCACACGATCATCGGCATCTCGAAACGATGGAAGACCGGGATGGTGGCGAGCGCCACAGGGCTGTTCCAATGGCCCGTGGCCGCCACCACCGCTGAATCGTTAGCCAGCTTCATGGCGGCCGACACGCCGGTCTGCGGGTCGGACGCATCATCGAGCGCCACGCCTTCGACCGTATAGGGATAATTGCCCTCATTGGCCTGCTTGATGGCGAGCAGGAAGCCATTGCGGGCGCCCAGGCCCTGGGGCGCGTTGCCACCGCTGAGCGGGCCGAGGAAGCCGAGCTTGATGGTGTCCTTGGCGAAGGCCAGCGTCGGCAGTGACGCCATGGCGGTCGCCAGCAGCACACTGCCGAGAAGGCGGCGCCGGCGTGCGTTGAAGATGGTCATGTCTATTCCCTTGCTCGATGGTACGCCGGACCACGGGTGGGATGCCTGGACTTGTCTTCTTGTTTGAGAGTCCGTGGCCGGTCGGCTTTGTCCGAGGACGAAGGCAAGGGTGCGAAGTTTTTGCGAAAGCGAGAAGTCGCAATTTTTGAAGCACTGCCTCAGAAATGCCTAAGCAGCGCCGGCTTTCATCGCTGCCCCGCCTATGCCTAGAAAAGAAGACCGGACACTCGGCAAACGAGGCGGGAGGGGAATTCTATGGATGCGCTGCTCGCGCAATATCTGCTCAACTGGCTGGTGCTGGCCAGTATCTATGCCTTGGTGGCCTTGGGGTTCAGCCTGCTGTTCGGCGTGCTCAATGTCATCCATTTCTCGCATGGTGACGTCTCGATCACCGCGCCCTTCGTCGCCCTGGCGATGATCCAGATCCTGACCGGCGGCATGCTGGGCTTCGATACTGTGCCGGCCGCCCTGATTGCCTGCCTGATCGCGATCGCCTTTGTCGGCCTGCTCGGCGTGCTGCTCGACTGGCTGGTGATCCGCCGCTTTCGCAACGCCCCGGCCATGATGGCCCTGGTCGCCACCGTGGCGCTCGGCACCGTGGTGCGCGAGCTGATCCGCACTTTCTATCCGCAAGGCAGCAACCCCAAGCCGTTTCCCGCTTTGGTGACGGGCGAAATCTCGCTCTTTGGCCTGACAGTACCGGCCTTCAGCCTCACCGTGATTGTCCTCTGCATCGCGATGGTGGCGGTCCTGTTTGCCCTGATGCGGCATACGCCGCTTGGCATGCGCATCCGGGCCGTCGCCGAAGACCGCAACACGGCGCGCCTGATGGCGATCAATCCGAGCCGGATGTTCGCCGCCACCTTCCTGCTCGCCTCGGCGGTCGGCGCTATCGGTGGCCTGTTCTATGCCAGCCATGCCGGCGTGGTGCGCTTCGATTTCGGCATCCAGCTCGGCCTGATCGGCTTTTCGGCGGCCGTGATCGGGGGCCTCGGCTCGATGCAGGGCGCCATCCTCGGCAGTCTCCTGATCGCCGGCATCGAGATGCTGGCGCAGGCTTTGCTGGCGGATGGAGCCTCCTATCGCCTGGTGTGCATTTTCGTCCTGGTGATCTGCGTGCTGGTGTTCAAACCCTCGGGCCTGCTCGGCAAGCCTGTCTTCGAGAAGGTGTGAGCCATGGCCGCCACCACGCATAATCTATCGCAGGCGCGCGCCGGCACTTCCTTCGGCGCCTTGGCTACCGTTCTCGGCGTCGAACTCATCGGGGCCGTTCTGCTCGGCACCTTGCTCCTGGCCGAACGGACCTCGATCATCGTCGCCCTGTTGGCCTTGCTCGGGGCCGGCTTCGCCGCCCTGCAGCTCAGGCCGCAGATCGAGGAGCATATCATCGTGGCCTTCCGGCGCTATCGCACCAGCGCCACCGTCCTCGGCATCGCCATCGTCCTGGCGTTTCCCTTCTTCATGCAGGGCAGCAGCTACGCGCTGCATCTGCTCATCGTGGCCCAGCTTTATTCGGTGCTGGCGCTCGCCCTCAATTTCCAGCTCGGCAGCGCCAATATTCCGAACTTCGCAACGGGCGCCTCCTATGGCATTGGTGCCTATACTTCGGCGCTGCTGGCGATCAATTTCGGCATTTCCTTCTGGCTGACCCTGCCGATCTCGGCGGTGGTGGCGACCTTGTTCGGCTTTGCGCTCGGCTTCCCCTCCATGCGGACCAAGGAAAGCTACCTTGCCTTAGTAACCATCGCCTTCGGCATCGTCGTCCAGCAATTGCTCAACAACCTGTCGTGGACAGGAGGGCCCAACGGCCTGGTCGGCATTCCCGCGCCGACCTTCTTCGGGCATTCCTTCATCAAGCCCCTCTATGTCTTCGGCTACAAGCTGCCGAGCCAGGCCAATTTCTACTATCTTTCGGCGGCGCTGGTGGGTCTTGCCATCCTCTCGGCGGGACGCCTCCACCACAGCCGGGTGGGCCTGGCCTGGAATGCCTTGAGGGCCGACCCGCTCGCGGCGCGCTGCCAGGGCATCAACGTGGTCTGGTACAAGATCCTGGCCTTCGGCGTCGATGCCTTCCTCGCCGCCTTCGCCGGCACCGTCTACGCCTTCTATGTGAGCTACATTTCGCCCGACAATTTCACCTTCGTGGTGTCGGTCACCATCATGACCATGGTGATCGTGGGCGGCATGGACAACACGCTCGGCGTGATCATCGGTGCCTTCCTGCTGACGCTGCTGCCTGAAAAGCTCAGGGTGTTCTCCGACTACCGCCTGCTCTTCGTCAGCATCATCGTGATCGCCTTCCTGATCCTGCGGCCCCAGGGCCTCTTCCCGCAGCGCGTGCGCAACTATGGGGGCCAGCCATGAGGGAGCCGGTCATAAACCAGACGCTTCTGGAGACCCGGGACCTGACCATCAAATTCGGCGGGCTGACGGCGGTGGACGGGGTCGACCTCCGGCTCGATCGCTCGGAGATCCTGTGCATCATCGGGCCGAACGGGGCGGGCAAGTCCACCCTGTTCAACGTCATCACCGGCATCTACCGGCCCTCCAAGGGCACGGTGGCGCTGGAAGGACGCGACATTACCGGCAACCCCGCCCACCGCATCGCAGCCGCCGGCATCACCCGTACCTTCCAGTCGAGCCGGCTGTTCAACGACCTGACGCTGGTCGACAATGTGGTGATCGGCATGCATTGCCGCACCCGCACAGGCGTGCTCACGGCGCTGCTGCGTCCGGGCAAGGCACGCGCCGAACTCGACGAGGCTGCCGAGCGCGCGGGCGAATTGATCCGCTCCATCTCGCCCGACCTCTACGAACGGCGCCATACCTTGGCAGGCACGCTGCCCCAGGCCGACCGCCGCCGCCTGGAAATTGCCCGAGCGCTTGCTTCCGACCCGAAGGTGATCCTGCTCGACGAGCCTTCCTCGGGCATGGACGATCGCGACACCGATGCCTTGATGGCAAGCATCCGCTCCGTGATGGACCGGCGAGCCGGCCTGTCCTTCCTGATCATCGAACACGACATGCGTCTGGTCAGGGCGCTGCCCGACCGGGTTGCCGTCATCGATTACGGCCGGAAGATCGCCGACGGCGACTTCCAGGAGGTGCGGCAGCTGCCGCGCGTCCAGCAGGCTTATCTCGGACACAAGGCCGGTCATGCTTGAACTCAAATCCGTCTCGACCAGCTATGGGCCGGTGCCCATGCTCCGCAATGTCTCGCTTCAGGTGAACAGGGGTGAGCTCGTCTGCCTGCTCGGGCCGAACGGTGCCGGCAAGAGCACGACCTTCAATGCCATCTGCGGCCTCCTCAAGCTCGACACGGGCTCGATCGGCATCCTGGGCAAGGACGTGGCCGCGGTTGGCACCGAAAGGCTGGCGTCGCTGGGAGTCGGCTTCGTCCCCGAAGGGCGCCGACTCTTCCCGACCCTCAATGTGCGCGAGAATCTCAAGCTCGCCTTCGACGCTGCCAGATGCCGGGTACCGTTCGGGGACAGGCTGGAGGCGATGGCCGGCCTGTTTCCACGCATTCGCGAGAGGTTGACGCAGGGAGCGGGGACGATGTCGGGCGGCGAGCAGGCCATGGTGGCCCTGGCCCGCGCCTTGATCGGCGATCCGCAGCTGGTTGTGATGGACGAGCCCTCGCTCGGCCTATCGCCGAAGCTCATCGACGAATATTTCGACATCGTCGGGCGCATCCGCGACCAGGGCAAGACCGTATTGCTGGTCGAGCAGAATGCCGAGACCGCGCTGTCGATCGCCGATCGCGGCTATCTGCTGGTGCGCGGCCAGATCGCAGCGAGCGGTACCAGCAAGGACCTGCTCGCCAACGACACGGTACATCACCTTTATCTCTAGATCGGCTTTGACCAGTCCGGATCGTCGTGCTGCGGCTTTTCCGAACCCGTGCAGCGGAATTCCATATTTTCCAGCGCCGACGATTTCCGGAAGGATCGATCGGCGGAAGGCCGGGGTGACACCGGCTTCAAGACCAACAGGAGAGCGCGGATGGGCGTGGAGATCGATCCAAAGGTGCGCGAGAAATTCCTCGGCGGCATGAGCCAGGCCGCCTGCACCGTGAACGTGGTCTCCACCGACGGGCCGGCCGGCCGGGCAGGGGTGACCGTCTCGGCCATGGCCTCCGTCTCGGCGGATACGGATCTGCCCACCATGCTGGTCTGCGTCCACCATCTCAGCCCGGCGGCGGCCAAGATCGTCGAGAACGGCGTTTTGTGCGTCAACGTCCTGCGGGACGACCAGTCCTATATCTCGGATGTCTTCGCTGGCCGTTTTCGCGACGAGATCGGCGACAAGTTCGAATGCACCGAATGGGTGACCGCATCGACCGGCGCGCCGCGCATCGCCGATCCCTTGGTGGCGTTCGACTGCAAGCTCTTATCGAGCGAGAAGGTCGGCACGCACCACATCTTCTTGTGCGAAGTGCGCGATATCCATCTCTCCCGCCACGGTTCGCCGCTGATCTATGCCAATCGTTCCTATGGTTCGTCGAACCGGATCGAAGGGGCGAGTTCGCTGCGCGCGGGGCTGGCGGGCGAGACAGCCCGGTTGGTGATTGGCTGTTTCCACACGTTCGGGCCCTATCTCATGCCCTCGCTTATCCGCGAGATGGGCGGCATCGGCGTCAAGCTGATCGAAGGCGATCATCGGCGCCTGCGCGAAAGCCTGCTGGCGGGCGAGAGCGAACTGGCGCTGCTTTATGATTTCGACCTGGGCGGCGAGTTCGAAAAGCTATCCTTGGGCGAGTTGACACCCTATGTCCTGCTCTCAGCCAATCATCCGCTCTGCCATCAGAGCGAGGTGGCGCCCGAGGATCTCGCCGCCGAGCCGATGATCCTGCTCGATGCCCCGCCCAGCCGGGACTATTTCACCGGCATTCTGGAAGACGCCGGCATCAAGCCGCTGATCGCCTATCGCTCGATCTCCTTCGAGATGGTGCGCGGCATGGTGGCCCATGGCCTGGGCTATTCGATCCTGGCGACCAAGCCGGCCTCGGACATGAGCTATGACGGGCTCAATCTGGTGACCCGCCCTCTGACCGGCAAGCACCGCGAGAACCGCATCGTGCTGGCCCATCGTGCCGAGCGCGAGCTTTCGCCTGCGGCCCGGCATTTCGCCGATCTGTGCGCGAAGCGTTTTGCAAAGCGGTGAGATAGGACGAAAGGCGCGACGCCGGTGGTCCTTCGCCCCGTTTTCGGGGAGAAGGAAGGATGAGGGGCTGCGCGACCTTACAGATTGAACGCTTGCTGCTGTCCCTTAGCTCTATCCCGGTCCATTCCAAAAGGAATGGACGATATCCGTAAACGGGGAGAGGCGGCACAAGCATCGTGCTTACCTGCTGGATTGATCATCTCACTCTACCGTCATTTTAAAACGTTGCCTTCCTACGGCGTGATCAGGATGGCCCCGACGACCTGGCGGGCCTCGGCGGCTTCATGCGCCATGGCGATCGCATCGAGCGAGAAGCGTTGCCCGATATCCACGCTCACATGCCCCTTGGCGACTGCATCGAAGAAATCGGCCGCGTTGGCGCGGAAGCTGGCGCTGTCGGCATTGTGGGCGAAGATCGACGGGCGGGTGATGAACAGACCGCCCTTCTTGTTGAGAAGGTCGAGGTCGATAGCGGGGGCCGGGCCGGAGGCCGCGCCATAAGAGACCACCAGCCCGAAGGGGGCGGCGCAGTCGAGCGATTTGATCAGCGTATCCTTGCCGACGGCGTCATAGACCACGCGGGCCTTGCGGCCGCCGGTCGCCTGGAGGAAGGCCTCGGGCCAGGCGGGGTCGTTGAGATCGATCACCGCCTTGCATCCGGCGGCGAGCGCGGCCTCGCGCTTGCTGGGCGAGCCGGTGGTACCGATGACGGTCGCCCCCAGTGCCGTCGCCCATCGCGTGAGGATCTGGCCGACACCCCCGGCAGCCGAGTGGACCAGCAGGAGATCGCCCGGCTGGACTGCGTAAGTCTTGCGCAGCAGATATTGCGCCGTCATGCCTTTGAAGAACAAGGTCGCGGCCGCCTGGTCGCTGACCGAGGGAGGCAGGATCGCCAGCTTGTCGGCCGGGACATTGCGCCGATCCGCATAGGCACCCAGGCCCGCATTGATATAAGCAACCCTGTCGCCGGCCTTGAGGTCGCTGACGCCGGGGCCGACCGCCTCCACCATGCCGGCAGCCTCGAAGCCGAGCCCGCTCGGCAATTGCAGCGGATAGATACCCTTGCGCTGGTAGATGTCGATAAAATTGAAGCCGATCGCCGTGTGCCTGACCTGAACCTCGGCGGCGCCGGGCGCGGGCAGATCCCGCGTCTCGAGCTTCATCACGGTGGGCGCGCCATATTCGCTGACGACGACTCTGCGTTGGACGGACATGAACGGTATCTCCTGAGTGGACGGTATTGCGGTATCGCCGTCCTTTATGATCTCACTTCATTTTGTGATAAATGGGGAGTCGATCGCTAGACTTGAAACGAATGATTTCAAATTAATGGACCGCTTCACCAGCATGGGCGTGTTCGCCAAGGCCGTGGAGGCGGGGTCCTTCTCGGCGGCCGGCAACGCGCTGTCGATGTCCTCGCAGATGGTGGGCAAGCATGTGCGCCTGCTGGAGGATCACCTCGGCGTCAAGCTGATCAACCGCACGACCCGGCGCCAAAGCGTCACCGAGATCGGGCGCAGCTATTACGAGCGGGTTCGCACCATCCTGGCCGAGGTCGAGGCGGCCGAAGTGCTGGCTGCCGAGACACGCGGCACCCCGCGCGGTCAGATCCGGGTGAACGCCCCGGTGACCTTCGGCGCGCATGAACTCGCCAATGCCCTGCCGGACTATCTGGCTGCCCATCCCGAAGTCGATGTCGAGCTCACACTGTCCGATCGCGTCGTCGACCTCATCGACGAAGGGTATGACGCCGTGTTCCGCGTCGGCCCTCTTGCCGATTCGAGCCTGATAGCCCGGCCACTGCGGCCCATGACGTTCACCGTCTGCGCGGCGCCGGCCTATCTTGCGGCGCATGGCCATCCCGAAAAGCCGGCCGACCTCGACAAGCATGAGAGCCTCGGCTTCATGCATGGAAATACGCGTGACCAATGGCGTTTTGCCGGTCCCGAAGGCTTGGAGACGGTCGAGCTGTCCTATCGCTTCCTAGCCAATAATGGCCAGGCCCTGCTCACGGCCGCATTGGCCGGCCTCGGCATCATGCTCCAGCCGGCGTCCCTGGTGCGGAGCGACATCGAAGCCGGACGCTTGATCCGGCTGCTGGAGGGCTACGAGCCCCCATCTCGGGTCATGAACATCCTCTATGCTCCGGACCGCCGCATCACCCCGAAGCTGCGCTCTTTCGTCGACTTCGCCATCGCCCGTTTTGGCTGAGGGCAGCACAAATCCTTGTGCATCTTGCTTTAAGACGCGATCGGGAAATGGCACGCGACCTTGCGACCGGGGCTGTAGTCCCGCATCTGCGGGCGCTCCGAACGGCACAGGTCCTGGGCGACCGGGCATCTGGGGTGGAAGCGGCAGCCCGGCGGCGGGTTGAGCGGGCTTGGCACATCGCCGGTGAGGATGATGCGCTTGCGCGTTCCGCTCGGCGTGGTCTCCACGATGGGAACCGCCGAAATCAGGGCCTGGCTGTAGGGATGGGCCGGCGTGGCGAACACCTCTTCGGCCGGACCTTCCTCGACGATGGAACCCAGATACATCACCGCGATGCGGGTCGAGACCTGGCGGACGACAGAGAGGTCATGGGCGATGAAGATATAGGTGAGGTTCAGCTTCTCCTGCAGGTCGGCGAGCAGGTTGACGATCTGTGCCTGCACCGAGACGTCGAGGGCCGAGACCGGCTCGTCCAGAACCACCAGGTCCGGATTGAGCGCGATGGCGCGGGCAATGCCGACGCGCTGGCGCTGGCCGCCGGAGAACTCGTGCGGATAGCGCATGACGTGATCCGGCAGCAGCCCGACGAGATCGAACAGCTCAGCCACGCGCTTGGCGATCTGCGCCGACGACAGTTTGGTGTGGATGCGCAGCGGCTCCGCCACCAGATCGCCGACGCGCCGCCGCGGGTTGAGCGAAGCCGATGGATCCTGGAACACCATCTGCAGCCGGCGCCTCAGCGGCCTGAGCTTGGCCAGCGACGTGCCGGTAATGTCTTCGCCTTCGAAGATGAGCTGTCCCTCGGAGATGTCGTAGAGCCGGACCAGGCAGCGAGCCAGCGTGGACTTGCCGCAGCCCGATTCGCCGACGAGCCCGACGGTTTCCCCGTGTCCCACCGTCAGGGAAACATTGTCGACCGCATGGACTGTGCGCTTGCCCTCGGCGGAAAAGCGGCTGCCGATCGAGAAGCGCTTGCCGAGCGCGCGCGTTTCGAGGATCGGCCGATTTTTTTCGATCATCTGTCCGCTCATGCTTGCGCCACCCGGAAGCAGGCGGCGGCGTGGGTGCCGCTGCCGAGGCTGGGCTTGTCCATCAGGCAGGGTTCGTAGCGCGCCGGGCAGCGCGGACCGAAGGCGCAGCCCTCAGGCAGCCTGAGCAGCGAAGGCGGTGAGCCGGGAATGGCCGGCAGGCGGCGCGGCTTCTCGCCGGTCAAAGGCGGGATCGAACCCAGGAGCGCCCGCGTATAGGGGTGCCGCGGATCGGAGAACAATTCCGCCCGGCTGCCGCGCTCCACCACCCGTCCCGCATACATGACCATGACCCGGTCGGCGAGCTCGGAGACCACGCCCATGTCGTGCGTGATGAAGACGACGGCCGAATTATGGGTCGAGCGCAGCTTGCGCACGAGATCGAGGATGCCGGCCTGCACGGTAACGTCGAGCGCCGTGGTGGGCTCGTCCGCCACCAGCAGGGCCGGGTCGCAGGACAAAGCCATGGCAATCACAGCCCGCTGGCGCATGCCGCCGGAAAGCTGGTGGGGATAGCGCGACATCGCCTCGCGCGGATTGGGGAAGTTCACCTCCGCCAGCAATTCCTCCACGCGCTCGAGCGCCTTGGCCTTGCTGATTTTGCGATGCGCCTGGATCTGCTCGGCGATCTGCCAGCCGATGGTGTAGACCGGCGTCAGCGCCGTCATCGGATCCTGGAAGATCATGGCGATCTCGTTGCCGCGCAGGCGCCGGAGTTCGCGCGCGGGCAGGCCCACCAGTTCGCGGCCCTTGTAGCGGATCGAGCCTTCGATCCTCGCGTTGGGATCGGTGATCAGGCCCATCACCGCCAGCAGCGACACGGTCTTGCCGGAGCCGGATTCGCCGACGACGCCGAGGATCTCGCCTTCGGCGAGGTCGAAGGAAACCCCGTCGATGGCGCGCACCAGGCCGTCATCGGTGCGGAAGGAAACCCGAAGATCGCGTACGGACAGCATCATGACGTCCTCACGCGCGGATCGAGAAGGATATAGACGAAATCGACCACGGCGTTGGCCACGACCACGAACATGGACGCATACATCACGGTTGCCATGATCATCGGCAAATCGAGGTTCTGCAAGGCGTCATAGGTGAGCTTGCCGATGCCATGCAGGCCGAACACCACTTCCGTCAGCAAAGCGGAGCCTCCCACCAGCGCGCCGAAATCGAGTCCGAACAGGGTGATGAAGGCAATCAGCGAGGTCCTGAGCGCATGGCGCAGCAGGATGCGCGTTTCCGACAGGCCCTTGGCGCGAGCCGTGCGGATATAGTCCTCCTGCAGGGATTCGATGATCGCCGCCCGCAGCACGCGCCCGTAGATGCCGATATAGAGCACGGCGAGCGTGACCCAGGGGATGACCAAAGTGAGGAACCAGCCCTTGGGATCGTCGAAGAAGTTCTTGTAGCCGAGCGGCGGCACCCAGCCGAACAGCCAGGTGTCGTGATAGCGGCTCTGGGTGATCAGGTTCATCACCTCGCCCAGCCAGTAGACCGGCATGGAAATGCCGATCAACCCCGCCGCCATCAGGAGCCTGTCGATCCAGCTGTCACGTGTGGCGGCGGCGATCATGCCGATGATGACGGAGACCACGACCCACAGGATCGCCGCCCCGAACACCAGCGAGAGCGTGACCGGGATGGAGTCCAGCACCGCCGGCACCACCTTCCAGCCGCGATTGACGAAGGAGGTCAGGTCGCCGGTGACGAAGATCTTCTTCATCATCAGGCCGTACTGGACATAGAGCGGCTGGTCGAAGCCGAAATTGTGGCGCACGGCCTCCAGCACCTCGGGCGAGGCGTTGCGGCCGGCGATGCGAGCCGCCGGATCGGCACCGGGTGTGGCGAAGAAGATCAGGAAGACGATGACCGAGATGCCGAACATCACGAACAGCATCTGGCCGAAGCGGCGCAGGATGGCATAGATCATCAGTCGCGCCCCAGTCGAACTTTGGAACGCGGGTCGAGCGCGTCGCGCAGGCCATCGCCGAAGACGTTGAGCGCCATCACCGAAAGGGCGATCGCGATGCCCGGCGCCAGCGCCACCATGGGGCGCGTATAGAGCAGCGCCTGCCCGTCCTGGATGATGGTGCCCCAGCTCGCGGCGGGCGGCTGCACGCCGATCGACAGGAAGGACAGTGCCGATTCGGTCAGCATGTTCAGCGCCATCATCAGCGGCACGAAGACGATCAGGGTGGTGGTGATGTTGGGCAGGATGTCACGCCACAGGATACGCCGTCCCGGCACGCCCAGATTGATGGCGGCGAGCACGAATTCACTTTTGCGCAGCGACAGCACCTGCCCGCGAATGGGGCGCGCCACATAGGGCACATAGACGATACCGATGATGATGATCGGCAGCCACAGACTGCCGGATTCGATCACGATCGGCCCGATCGAAATGCCCTGCGCGATGGTGACGATGGAAAGTGAAATTGCCAGCAGATAGATCGGAAACGCCCAGAGGACGTCGAGGAAGCGCGACAGGATCGTGTCGACGATGCCGCCGAAATAGCCGGCGATCAGGCCCGCGGCCGTGCCGAAGATCAGCGTGAAGATGGTGGCGGCCCCCGCGATCATCAGCGAAGAGAGGCCGCCATAGAGCATCCGGGCCATGACGTCGCGCCCCTGGCTGTCGGCGCCGAGGAAATAATTGCCGAGCCGCCAGGTCGGGCCGAGCGGCGTGTAGCCGAGCCCGAGCCCCTCTGTCGACTGCTCCATCACCGGTACCTCGGCGCCATCGATCTGAATGACGGCGTCGAGCGTGGAGGCGAACGGATCGACCCCGGCCCAGCGCGCATAGAGCGGTGCGCTGAGACAGGCAGCCACGATCAGCAGGAACAGCCCCAGGGATGCCATGGCCGCCTTGTTGCGTCTCAGCTTCACGAAAGCGAGGGCCCAGGGCCCTCGCGATCGGCGTGGCATGGCGACGACGTCATTCGCCACGGAGGTTTCCTCGAAGTGTGTCACTGAACCCAGGCCTGCGTGACCATCCAGTTGAACTGCGGGTTGAACTTGAAATTGCCGACGCGCTTGCTGACGAAGTCGAGGCGCTTGGGCGTGAAGAGTCCGACGGCCGGCGCCTTGTCGGTGATCTGCCTGTCGATCTCGGCCCACATCTTGTCGGCAGCCTTCTGGTCGGTGACACCCAGGTCCAGCGCCTTCTGCATCTTGGCGTCGATCTCCTTGTCGCAGAAACCGGAGATGTTGATCGAGGCGTCCGAGCCCTCACGGAAGGAGGCGCAGCCGAACAGGATGTTCAGGAAGTCCGAAGCCGCCGGATAATCCTTGTACCATTGGCTGACCGACATCTGCACCTTGTTGTTGGTGTTCTGGATGTAGGTGAACTGGATGTTGGTCGAGATCGGCTTGACGTCCGCGACATAGCCGATGCTGGTCAGCACGCTCTGCAGATAGACGCCGATGGAGCGCGAAATGGCAGTGTCCTCGACGATGATGGTGACCTTCTGGCCCTTGGTGCCGGATTCCTCGACGAGCTGTTTGGCCTTGTCGAGATCGGTGGCCGACCATTTGGCGCCGGGATTCTTGGTGAAGGGGCAATAGTCTTCATGGCCGGGGAAATCCGGCGGCAGGACCTGGCAGACCGGCGTGGCCAGCACCTTGCCGCCGAACAGCTTGACCAGTGTGTTGCGGTCGATCGCAAAGGCCACGGCCTGGCGGGCTTTCTCATTGTCGAAGGGAGCCAAGCGGGTGTTGAGCGGGGCGTACCACCATGCCGAAAGCGGCGAGATATGGAGCTGATCCTTGAATTTGGTGCCGAGTTCGCCGAGACGATCACTCGGCAGCGGATCGAACATCCAGTCCGCTTCCCCGTTCTGGATCGCGGTGACGGCGGCTTCCTCGGACAGGCCGAAATCATACTGCACCGCGTCGGGATAGCCGTCCGGCTGGGCCTGCTCGCTCCATTGCTTGAAATGGGGATTGCGCGAGAGCGTCATGCCCTTGTTGGGGTCGAAAGCCGAGATCATGTAGGGGCCGGTGCTGGGGATGGGCCGGGAGCCCATGTCTTCGGCCGGCGTATCCGCAGGCAGGATCACCACATGCGGCAGAGCGAGCTTGTAGAGGAGCTCGGCATCCGGCTTGGTGAGATTGATGGTGATCGTGCCGGCGGCCTCGTCGGCGACGATGCCGCCTTCCAGCGTGCAGCTCTTGGTATCGGCCAGGCATTTGTCGGCCCCGACGATGCCGGCATAGAAGGTGCCGGAGGTCGGGCCGGAAATCTTGAAGATGCGCTGGAAGGAGGCGACGACATCCTTCACGCCGAGATCCTGTCCGTTCGAGAACTTGATGCCCTTGCGCAGCTTGAAGGCGAAGGTCTTGCCCTCATTGCTGACCGCGGGCAGGGCCTCGGCCAGATCCGGCACGACCTCGAAGCCGTCCTTGCCTTCCGCCTTGCGGAAGATGACGAGCCCGTCATAAACAGGCTGGTACATCTGCCAGCCCTGGTCGGTGTAGTTGATATGCGGATCGAGGGTTCCGGCTGCGGAGCGGGCCAGCAGGCGGATGGTGCCGCCGCGATGTTCCTTGAGATATTCGGCCTGTGCCGGCGCCAGCCAGGAGCCGGCCAGCAAGGCCGTGGCTGTAACAGCCAAAAGCAGTCTCTTCATTGTCGATCCCCTCTTCTTGACAGTTCAACTGTCGTGTTGATCCAGGAAGTCCCCGACCACCCGCATGCATCTTTCTTGTTCTTCCACATGCGGCATGTGGCTGGAATGCTCGAATATTTCCCAGCGCGATCCCTTGATGCCGTCCTTGTAGGGCTGCACGGTCGCGGGGGTGGCTTCGTCATGGCGTCCGGAGAGGATCAGCGTGGGCACCTCGACGGCGGGCAGGCGGTCGATGACGCTCCAGCTCTTCAACGTGCCGATGACATGAAACTCGTTGGGGCCGTTCATCACATTGTAGACGGTAGGATTGCGTGCCACCTGGGCGAAGCTTGCCGCCACCTCGGGCGGGAAGGGCACGACACGGCAGACATGGCGCTCATAGAAGACCATGGTCGCCTCATGATACTCCGCATCCTCCGTCGTGCCGGCCTCTTCGTGCCGGGTCAGCGTTTCCTGTATGTCGAGGGGCAGGTCGGCGCGCAGGCGGTTGGCTTCCTCCACCCACAATTTCATCGACGCCGGTGAATTGGCGATGGTCAGCGACTTCAGACCCTCAGGCCTGATCACGGCATATTCGGCACCCAGCATGCCACCCCAGCTCTGGCCGAGCACATGGAAGCCGGCACGAATGCCGAGATGGTCGACCAGGTTCTCGAGCTCGTCGATGAAGAGCGCTGGCGTCCAGAAATCGGCGCCTTTCTCCGGCAACAGGGTGGAATTGCCGCAACCCAACTGGTCGTAGTGGATGACGGCGCGTCCGTCGCGGGCGAGCAGCTTGTAAGCATCGACATAATTGTGGGCGACGCCCGGTCCGCCATGCAGGATCACCACCGGGGCCTTGGCGCTCCCGAGCTCGCCGCTGACCCGATACCAGGTCTCGTAGCCCTGGAAGCTAGCCCGGCCGTCCCGGCTGGTGATCTCAAGCGACATTGTGTTTCCCATTCTGGTTATGGACCCATTCTTCCAGCATCTGCACGCCGAAGGCCGTGGCGCCCTGCCGGCCCAAGGGACGGTCGCTCTCGGCCAGTTCCTTGCCGGCGATGTCGAGATGGACCCAGGGGCGGTCCTGCGTGAAATGGCGCAGGAAGGCGGCTGCATAGGGCGCGTCGCCGTCTTCCATGTCCTTGGCATGGTGCCTGAGGTCGGCGAAGGGCGAGTACAATCCCTCGTCATAGGCGCGGTCGAGCGGCAATTGCCAGAACCGTTCGCCGACCGTTTCTCCGGCTGCGATCATCTGGGAGGCGATGGCGTCATCGGTGCTGAACAGGCCGGCGAAGACCGACCCCAGGCCCCGCATCACCGAATAGGTCAGGGTAGCCAAGTCGACGATCACCGAGGGCTCGAAGCGCGAGGCGGCATAATGGAGGCAGTCGGCCAGGAGCAGGCGCCCCTCCGCATCCGTATCGAAGATCTCTACGGTCTGGCCCGAGGCCGTCGTGATGATCTCGCGCGGCTTGAGTGCGGTGCCCGAAGGCAGGTTCTCGGCGATGCCGAGCACGCCCACGGCATGGACGGGGCTGCCCTGCCGGGCAAGCGCCAGCAGGAGGCCGATCACCGCGGCCGCGCCGCCCATATCGGCCTTCATGTCGAACATCTGCGCGCCACCCTTGATGCAAAGGCCGCCGGAATCGAAGCAGACGCCCTTGCCGACGAAGGCGAGGGGCTGTTCGCCCGAGCCCTTGCCGCGATAGCGCAGCACGGCCACCCGCGGCGCGCGGGCCGAGCCGGAACCGACGGCCAGGAGCGCGTTCATGCCGAGCTCCTGCAGCCGGGCCGCATCGAGAATCTCGACCTCGATACCGGCCTGGCGCAAGGCCTCCAGATGATCGGCGAAACTGTCGGGATGAAGATGGTTCGGCGGCAGGTTGACCAGGGTGCGGGCATAGTCGACGCCATCGGCGATGGCATTGGCGCGGGTCAGCGCCGCCGTGAGTTCGGTCTTGCCGGCGCCGACAAGCTCCAGCCGCCAGGCTTGATCCGCCTGCGCCACTGGACGCGTGTTGCGCAGGTCGAAGCGGTAGCGG
Source organism: Labrys sp. F242 (assembly GCF_057813875.1). Lineage (NCBI taxonomy): Bacteria > Pseudomonadati > Pseudomonadota > Alphaproteobacteria > Hyphomicrobiales > Xanthobacteraceae > Labrys > Labrys sp. F242. The sequence goes on from NZ_JBVASG010000006.1 coordinate 242,825, forward strand.
CGCAGCCGGACGCCGAGCGCGACGCGCGCCAGGATTTCCGCCCCGGACAGGCTGGCTTCGGTGATGGGATCGAGGACGAGCGTCGCCTCGCCGATGCCCTTGCTTTCCAGATGCGCGGCAAGCGCGCCGCCGGCTCGCGCCAGGGACAGGGCATTGAGCGCCCCGGCCTGACCCAGCGCCAGCACGATCACCCGCCGGGCCGATACCGCGAGCGGTGCGATGATGTCGGTGCAGGTGCCGGATGCGGCGAGGGAGATCGGATCGGAGCAGACCCGGGATAGAAGGCCGCCCATTTCGGCGTCCAAGGCCGCTGCCCGAGGGCCGAGTTCCTGCCCGGCAGGCTGCAGGACCACGATGGTGGCGGCTGCGGAGGAGATCCCGTCTGCCGGCTCGAACACAGGCACTGGAGATTGCGGCATCGGACGGAGGACTCCCTATATTGCAGCGACACGCGCGGGGACTGTCTCCTGGCGCATATCCTCGCTCCGGCGTACGGCCCTTGCCGTTCGATCCGAAGTTCTGGCCCATGCGCAGAGCCGCGACCGCCTTTGGCGACGGTGCGGTGCCGATGTCCCCTGTGGTCGCTTTGTCGTGACGACTTGGTCCTTCTTCGGTATCCTTGAAGACGGCAGGCGATCAAACGCCAATTTCGACCACATCGGTTGACAAAAACTCATCTGACAATTCATCATCGGCGCATGGCACTCCCCTCACTCAATGGCATGCGCGCTTTCGAGGCCGCCGCGCGTCTCGGCAGCCTCAAGGAAGCGGCGGAAGAGCTGCATCTGACCCCCTCCGCCATCAGCCGCCACATCCGCACCCTCGAGACCACGCTGGGCCAGGAACTGTTCGAGCGCGGGTTTCGCCAGGTCACCCTGACGACGCGGGGGTCCTATTATGCGCGCTGCCTGTCGGAGGCCTTCGAGGCGATCTGGCGGGCCACGGACGATGTCAGCTTTCACGACGGCCCACGCCAGGGCAAGGCGCATCGCGTGCGGGTGCTATGCGTGCCCCCGGTGCTCAATCTGTGGCTGGCCGACCGGCTGCCGGGCTTTCGCCGCGAGCATCCCTCCGTGGATCTGGAGGTGATGACCTCGGGCAAGCGCGCCAATTTCGACTTGGCCATCGTCGACGAGTTCGACTACAAGGCCGGTCCCGCCTTGACGCTGCTGATCCCGCTGGTGCTGACGCCGGTTTGCGCCCCGTCACTGCTGGAGGGCCCGCTGCCGCTGCGCTCGCCGGCGGATCTCATTCATCATCATCTGATACACGAATGCGAAACCACGCGATGGATGCGCTGGTTCGAGCAGGAAGGCGTGGCCTACAGCCCGCCTAAATCCGGCACCATCATGGATGATTGCACGCTGATCATGCGTGAAACCATCAACGGCGTCGGCATTGCCCTTGCCGACACCATGATGGCGCAGGATTTGCTGGAGCAGGGCCGGCTGGTCGCCCCGTTCCCCGCCCGCCATGTCTATCCGGCCGGCATCTATCTCTTTCGGCGCCGCAGCGTGGGCAACAAGCAGGGCGCCAGCCTGTTTCAGGACTGGCTGCTGGCCGAGGTCGCCGAGCACAAGCGGGCGATGGCGATCGCCTGAATCATATCAAATCGCCATGGACCTCATCTGCAGGACAATGGCGCGTGCCTCACGGCCGTTCTGGGCTGCAAGGCATGCCGGTCCTTCTGCGCTCAGCAACGCCGTATCGCGTGTCGCCAGTTGGAGGGGGGCTTGCGTGACGGGCTTCAGGCTCCATGTCCCGCTGGCAGCGAAGACGATGACGAGATCGTCGGGCGGTATTTCATAGTCGCTAGGGGCGGCCAGCACCTTCTGCGCGACGTGGCGCCAGCGCTGGCGGCTGGCCATGACGTTGAAGACCCGCACGGGCCCTTTGACCGGCCTGCCGATGGGGGCAAGGCCGGTATCGAAGCGGAATGGCGCCAAGGGCAGGAGCCGATGCCTGGAGTGCCCGAAGTCGAGCTCCAATTCCTCGCCCTCGATCAGGGTGATCACCCGCTCCGCACCGGGAAAGCTCGAGAAGGCGCCGTCCTCGATGATCGGAGCGCTGCTGATCCTCACCTCGAAATCGTCGCGCGAGCCGGCTGGCGGCGAAAGATAGATCTCGTCGGTTTCCCCGCGCCCGTTCTTCCAGGGCAATGTCGCATAGGTGGTGCGGGCAAGGTGTTCGACGGCCATGACGGTCCAGTTTCGTTGGGGCAGGGATTTCGGTGGCGGCCGGCGCCAGTCAGGCCAGCCGATCGAGGAAGCGGAGGAGGCCCGGTGCCAGCGCCGCGCCTCGATCCGAGGCGATCGCTCCATCGGCGGCCAGATGAAGACGCCGGATGCCGCTGTCGGTTCTGCACAGATAGAAGCCGGCGGGCGGCCGGCAGAGCAGGGGGGAAAGGGTAAGCTGGGAGCCTGATGGGACGATTTCGGCCAGCCAGGGCGTGCCGAGCAGGGCATTGGCCGCCCGGAGGTCGCCAGCCCGTAGGAAGGCGCGAACCTGGCTGGACGAGCAGCGCTGGGCATTGGCCGAGACTTCCGGGACGCAGGTCACGCCGAAGCCGAGGGACCTGCCGAGATGGGTGAGCAGGTCGGCATCGCCGGCTCGCGACCGGCCGAAGCGGAAGTCGTCGCCTGCAACGACGTGGCTGATGCCGAGAGCCTGCTTGAGGATCCTGTGGGCAAATTCCGCCGGTGTCAGCGAGGCGAAGGCTGCATCGAAGGTCGGCGAGAAGACGTAGTCGAGCCCCAGGGCGCCAAAGCGACGGGCCTTCGTCGCAGGGGTGGTCAGGCGAAAGGGAGAATCCGCCGCGCAGAAGAAACTGCGCGGATGGGGCTCGCAGGACATCACGGCGATCGGCAGGTCCCCGCCGGCAATGATCTCGGCGGCATCGAGCAAGGCCTGGTGGCCGCGATGGAAGCCGTCGAAATTGCCGAGCAGCAGCACGGCGCCGCGGTCGGGGTCTCCAGCGGGCAGGCAATCGGCGACGTGGCGCAAGCCGCCGTGGCCTGCCGGCTGCCATTGCTCATGCTGGATAGGCTGTGTCCATGTCATTGGGCAAATTCCCGGAAGCGGCCCTGCTTCGACGCTCGAAGGTTAGCGATCCGCCGCAAAGACGGGAATTCGCATTTTCCGAAACGCTGCTTTGGGAAAACCGTGGCATGCCGACGGGGCAAGGCCGCTGCTTGGACGGAGTCTCCTTGATGAGATGGGTTATCATGCTATATAGATAACCATGATAATTCGGATTTGGAGCTGACGACATGACGACCGCCCAGGCACTCAAGGCATTGTCGGGGATCACCACCATCACGGGGACCCCGGAAGAGGTGCGCGACGGCCTCGGCCATCTCGGCGCCAAGGGGACGCAGGTCATCGCCGTGACGCTGGACCAGGTCAGTTCTCCGGCGGTGAAGGTGCTCGCCCATACGTTCGAGAGCATCGCCCCGCTCGTTGGCGCAATCATGGCCCGGCGCGAGAAGGCCGCCCTCCAGTCGATCATCGAGGCCCTGGTGCCCCAGGTGCCGTTGCCCCAGCATATGCTGGCCGAGGCCAGGATGACGGCCGAGGCGCGCAAGGCCGTGCTGGAAGATGGCGAATGGCTCACTGCTGCCCAAGTTGCGGAGGTGGCGGGGTTCAGCGCGACCAATCCCAGTGCCCAGCCTAACAAGTGGAAGAAGGACGGGCAGATCTTCGCCATCCGCCATCAGGGTATCGACTATTTCCCCGGCTACGGCCTGGACCCCTCGACCGGCTATCGGCCGGCCAGGCCGCTGGGCGAGGTGCTGAAGATCTTCGGCCAGGCCAAGGATGGCTGGGGGGCGGCCTATTGGTTCGGCTCCGACAACAGCTATCTGGGCGGGGAGCGTCCCCAGGACCTGCTGCTGAGGGAGCCCGACCGGGTCATCGCGGCGGCCCGCGACGAAATGGAGGGCGTGCTGCATGGCTAGGGGCGCGCTGAGGCTTGCCAAGGCACGCCCGCTGACACCCGCACCGCCATCACAGCTTGCCGCCAAGACGACACTGATGACCTGGCCCAAGGGCCAGGTCATCCACCGGATTCACGTCAACAGATATGGGCCGGCCCAGTTCAATCCCGGCCTTGCCGGCAATGCCCGCTTCAGCCCGATCAAGAACGAGGAGGGTGCGCCGATCCCCACCCTTTATGGCGGCACCTCCTTCGACTGCGCCGCCATGGAGACCGTCTTCCACGACGTTCCCTTCACCGCGCGCCTGAAGACGCTCGACAAGGCCAGGCTTGCCGGCCAGGTGCATTCCCGGCTCGAGCCACGGCAGGATCTCCTGCTCGTCGATCTCAGCGCGACGGCCTTGCGCCGCCTCGGGGTACGCCGGACCCAGCTCATCGATACGGAAAAGGACCGCTATCCCGGCACGCGTGCCTGGGCCGCGGCCTTCCATGCGGCTCTTCCCGAGGCGCAGGGCCTGTGCTGGATTTCCCGGCAGGACGACCGCGCCCTCGCCCTCGTCCTGTTCGGCGATCGCCTTCCCGACGATGTCCTGGCTCCAGTGGGTGGGCAGCGTGTCCTTCTCGGCTCGGGCGAAGCCCTCACCGAGCTGACAGGGCTGGCCGACCGCATCGGCGTGAAGCTGGTCGCAGGCAAGGCCTGACGGCGGAGACGAGGGTCTTCCAGAAACAGGGGGTATCGCGTCCACCGGGAGCGGGGGAACTGCACTCCCGATGGACGCGAGAGCGGCTACCAGATGGTGTAGCCGCAATCGACGACGACGACGGCACCCGTCATGGCACTCGCGGCGTCGCTGGCCAGGAACAGGATGGCCGAAGCGATCTCGTCGGCGCGCGCCACGCGCTTCATCGGCGTCATCTCCATCCACACCGGGAACAGATCCGGCTTGTCGAAGCCGCCGCGCGACATCGGCGTGTCGACATAGGTCGGCGCCACGGCATTGACGCGTACGCCGTGGGGCGCCCATTCGCCGGCCAGCGATTTGGTCATGTGGTGCACGCCGGCCTTGGCGGCATTGTAGTGGACTTGGCGCTGGGGCTTGTTGGAGATGAGGCCGGACATCGAGCCCAGCGTAACGATGGAGCCCTTGCCACGCTGCAGCATCGCCCGCCCGAATTCGCGGCAACTCCAGTAGCAGCCGTTGAGGTCGACATCGATCACCTTGCGCCAGACCTCGTCGGTCATGTCCTCGCCGCCGGTATCTGGCCAGGCGATGCCGGCATTGGCGATCAGGATGTCGACGCCGCCATGGCGTTCATTGGCCTCGCGCGCGGCCCTGCCGACAGCATCGGCATCGGTGACGTCGAGCTCGACGGCATCGACGGTCCAGCCCTTGGCGGTCAGCGCCTCCCGGCCACTGGCGAGCACGGCCGGGTCGAGATCAGAGATCACCACCTTGGCGCCGGCCTCCAGCAAGGCCTCGGCGCTGGCGAGCCCAATGCCGCGGCCGCCGCCGGTGATGAAGGCCGACTGGCCGGATAGGTCGAATTTCTTCAAATACATCGCTGCAATATCCTCCAGACGAGAGAAGGGGCGATTTCTTCCAATCGACCTTCTCGCGAACTCTTTGTTTCGACGTGTTTTTCCTGATCGAGAAATCTATCGACTTCTCGATCAGGAAAATACTTGAGTGGTAGCGCCGTCACTTGACGGCGCCGAAGGTGAGACCTCGGACGAGCTGGCGCTGCGTGAGCCAGCCGAAGATCAGGATGGGGCCGATCGCCATCAGCGAAGCGGCGGAAAGCTTGGCCCAGAACAGGCCCTCGGGGCTCGAGAAGCGGGCGATGAAGGCGGTGAGCGGCGTGGCCTGCGTCACCGTGAGGTTGATGCTCCAGAACGCCTCGTTCCAGGACAGGATGATGGCCAGCAGCGCCGTGGAGGCGATGCCGGGCATGGTCATTGGCAGCAGCATCCACACGAATTGCTTGAGAGGGCCGGCGCCGTCCATGCGCGCCGCTTCCAGGATCTCCTTGGGCACGTCGCGAAAGAAGGTGAAGAGCATCCATACGACGATCGGCAGGTTGATCAGCGTGTAGAGGCCGGTCAGCCCCGCGAGCGAGTCCAGCAATCCCGCCCACTGAAACAGGAGATAGATCGGCACGAGCACGCCCACCGCCGGCATCATCTTGGTGGACAGCATCCACATCATCAGATCCTTGGCGCGGGGGCCCGGGAAGAAGGCGAGGGCGTAGGCCGCCGGCAGGCCGATGAGGATGCCGAGCACTGTCGAGCCGACCGAGATGATCACGCTGTTGGCGAAGAAGTGGAGATAGTCGGCGCTCTCCAGGATCTCCTCGAAATTGTGCAGGCTCGGCTGGAAGAACAGGATCGGGGGCGTGGCGATGGCCTGTTGCTCGGTCTTGAAGGCGGTGAGTATCATCCACAGGATGGGAAAGAACAGCACCAGAGTGAACAGCCAGCACAGCACGCTGACGATGACGCGACGGGTGAGTGTGACGGCCATCGATCAATCCTCCAGCGTGCGCGAAATCGTGCGCATGAGGAAAATGGCGACGAGGTTGGCGAGAACCACGGCGAGCATGCCGCCGGCCGAGGCGCCGCCGATGTCGGAATCGAGAAGGGCGGTCTTGTAGATCAGATAGGGCAGGGTGGTGGAGGCGTCACCCGGGCCGCCGGCGGTGGTGACCAGGATCTCGGCGAAGATCGAGAGCAGGAAGATGGTCTCGATCATCACCACGATGGTGATGGCCCGGTAGAGATGCGGCAGCATGATATGCGCAAACAGCCGCAGCCCGTTGGCGCCGTCCATGCGGGCGGCCTCGATCTGCTCGCGGTCGAGCGATTGCAGCGAGGTCAGCAGGATCAGGAGGGCGAACGGGATCCATTGCCAGGCCACGATGATGATCACCGATAGCAATGGATAGTCGCTGAACCAGTCGATGACCGGCAGGCCCAGGGAACGTGAGATCCAAGCGAACAACCCGTTCACCGGATGCATCAGCAGATTCTTCCACACCAGGGCGCCGACCGTGGGCATGATGAAGAAGGGCGCGATGCACAAAAGGCGCGCCAGTCCGCGGCCGAATACCGGCTGATCAAGCAGGATGGCGCCGAGGACGCCGACCACCACCGTAATCGCCAGCACGCTCACCACCAGGATGACGGTGTTGAGGATGGCATTCGTCAGCCCCGGATCCTCGAGCAGATAGCGGTAATTGTCGAGGCCTGCAAAACCGGACTGGTCGAGATAGTTCAGATTATAGCGCTGGAACGACAGATAGACCGTCAGTGCCAGCGGCACGATCATCCAGAAGAACAGCAACAGGACGGATGGCGCCAGCAGGGGACGCGTATCGACGCCGACGCCGCGGTGGCGAGCGAACAGGGCGACGGCCATGGAGCTCCTTTCGGATCGATCCTGGCGCGTTTGGCGATCCGGTCTGTGGTCCGGAAACGCAATAACGCGACGAAACTGGGCGGTGGGACGGGCAAAAGCCCTTGCTCGCCCGCCTTTCTCCGGGGATTAGCGACGCGATCCCGATTGAGGCAGGATCGGGATCGCGCCGCCGAAGATGCGTTCCGGGAGAGAAAACGCATCTTGAGGGATTGCCGGGCGGTTCGCCCGGCAAGCTTGTTTCGGCCTATTTCTTCGGATAGCCGGCCTGGCGCATGGCGCGCTGGGTCAGCGACTGGGCCGCCGCCAGGCCCTGGTCGACCGTCTTCTTGCCGGCGATCACGGCGGCGAACTCCTGGCCGACCGCGGTGCCGATGCTCTGGAACTCGGGAATGCCGACGAAGGAGATGCCGCGATAGGGCACCTTCTCCTGGGTGGCGTCCGTCATGTTGGCGGTCTGGATGGTGTCCAGCGTCAGCTTGGCGAAGGGGGCGGCCTTGATGTAATCGGCATTGTCATAGGTCGATTGGCGCGTGCCGGGCGGCACGGTGACGATGCCCGAATAATCGGCGACCAGCTTGATGTAGTCGGGCGAAGTGGCCCAGTAGATGAACTTCTTGGCCGCATCGGGTGCTTTGGAGGAAGCCGGCACCGCCAGCGCCCAGGACCACAGATAGTGGTTGCCCTTGTTGAACTTGCCATAGGGCGGGTGGGCATAGCCGAGCTTACCGACAACGCTGCTCTGCTTGGGATCGTTGAGGAAGCCGGCCGAGACGGTGGCGTCGACCCACATGCCGCATTTGCCGCTGGCGAACAAAGCAAGATTCTCATTGTAGCCATTGGAGGCGGCGCCCGGCGGGCCATATTTCTTCAAAAGATCGACATAGGCAGTCAGGCCTTCCTTCCAGGCCGGCGTATCGAATTGAGGCTTCCACTCCATGTCGAACCAGCGTGCGCCATAGGAATTGGCGACCGGCGTGATCTGGCCGATATTCTCGCCCCAGCCGGGCTTGCCGCGCAGGCAGATGCCATAGACGCCGTGATCGGGATCATGGATCTTGGCGGCAAAGCCATCGATATCCTTCCAGGTCGGCTGCTCGGGCATGGTCAGGCCGGCCTTGTCGAACAGATCCTTGCGATAGAAGGTCATCTGGCTTTCGGCATAGAAGGGCAAGGCGTAGAGTTTGCCGTCATAGGACAGACCGTCGCGTACCGATTTGAGCACGTCGTCGAGTTTGTAGTCGGCGGGCACGGCATCGAACGCCGTCAGCCAGTTGCGCTCGCCCCACATTGGCGCTTCGAACAGGCCGATGGTCATGACGTCATACTGGCCGCCCTTGGTGGCGATATCGGTGGTCAGGCGCTGGCGCAGGGTGTTTTCTTCCAGCACCACCCAATTCAGCTTGATGTCGGGATTCTTGGCTTCGAAATCCTTCGACAGCTTCTGCATCACCACCATGTCGTTGTTGTTGACGGTGGCGATGGTGAGCTTGGTTTCGGCCTGCGCCGGCAGGCCGGCGATGAACGCCGCCACCGCGCCAAGGCACAGTGTCTTGAGAGCTCGCATGGTTTCCTCCTCCTTCTGGTGTCGTGTTCGACATCTCAATGCGCTGCAAAGTCGATGGTCGGCCCGTCCCTGGCGCGAAGACAAGAGTCCCCGTGTTGCAGCATTGAAAAAATGCGCAAGCTTCATCCAAATTCGGGCAAGACAGGCGAGTTTTGGCAGCGATTGCTAGCGGGCCAGGCTATTTTCCTCCGGGTGTTGGTATTTTTCTCTCATATTTTTTCATAACATTCCAAAAGTTATCATGGAGATTGTTTAAGTCAACAACGAAGCTGCCGGCAGCGGGCGCGATCTGCTGTCATCCAGAGGGGGCTGGATTTCCAGGCGCATGGCGGCGGGTGACTACTCCTTTCCACGGGGTTTCGCACAGCCTTGACGAGGAGCGGTTTGCCTCCCGGCTTCAGAGCGGCGATGCTAGGAGAGATCGTTTTGTGAAAGGACCGCGCCTGTGGCGCGGAAGGGGAGATGATGTCCGGTTCCGACGACGGTGCTCTCGTCATGGATTTGTTGAGGGTACTAGCCGTCTTCGCTCTCGTCGCCGCCAACGGGTTTTTCGTGGCGGCCGAATTCTCGCTCGTCGCGGTTCGCCGCAGCAGGGTGGCCGAACTTGCCGCGGCGGGGCGGACGAATGCCCGGCCGCTGTTGCGCGCCATCGACAATCTCGACGCCAATCTGGCGGCAACCCAGCTCGGCATCACCATCTCGTCCCTGGCCCTGGGCTGGATCGGCGAGCCGGCACTTGCCCACCTCATCGAACCGCTGCTCGGCTGGCTGCCTGGTGGGATCGCCACCGTCGGCGCGCACGCCATTGCCGTCGCCATCGCCTTCGTGATCATTACGGCTCTCCACATCGTCCTGGGCGAGCTCGCGCCCAAGAGCCTGGCCCTGCAGCGTAGCGAGGGAACCGCGCTATGGATCATCAGGCCGCTGGGATTGTTCCTGTTCCTGCTGCGTCCGGCCATCCTCATGCTGAACGGCCTCGGCAATTTGGTGCTGCGGGCGTGTGGATTGCAGCCCGGTTCCGGAGAGGAATCGCTGCATTCGCCAGAGGAACTCAAATTGCTGGTCCGGGCCAGCCAGGATGCCGGCATCCTGCAGGATGCCCAGGAGGAGGTGATGGTGCGCGTGCTCAGCATCGGCGGGCGCCGCATCAGCGATATCATGACCCCACGGCGCGAGATCGACTGGGTCGATATCGACGACGATCCCAAGGAGACTCTGCGCATCATCCGCGAATGTCGTCACGACCATCTCCTGGTGGGGCGCGGCAATATCGACGAGCCGCTTGGCATGATCGTCAAGCAGGACCTGCTCGACCGGGTACTGGATGGCGAGAGGCTCGATCCGCTTGCCGCCATCCGCCAGCCGATCATCGTGCATGAGGCCATGCCGATCTTCCGGGTGCTCGACCAGTTCAAGCGGACCCCGATCAGGCTTGCCCTCATCGTCGACGAATATGGTGGCCTCGAAGGCATCGTCACCCAGACGGACCTGCTCGAGGCGATGGCGGGCGACATGCCCGAGGTCGAGGGGGAAGAGCCCGATATCGTCGAGCGTCAGGACGGCTCCCTGCTGATCGACGGCATGATGCCGGCCTATGCCGCATTCGACCGGCTGCAACTGCATACGCGGCCGCAGGACCGCGACTTCCACACCATTGCCGGCTTTGCGCTCTCGCAGCTCGGCCACCTGCCGGATGTCGGCGAGCAGTTCGATTATGGCGGCTGGGTGTTCGAGATCATCGACATGGACGACCGCCGCATCGACAAGCTCCTGGCGCGCCCGGTGGACAGGGCCGAGCCGTGAGGGTGGAATACACATAACTCAGATCGCGACGATTAAGGCGCGACTTGCCTTCTCCACGGAGTGATGCAGCACATTACGGGCAATCAGCCGGAATGACGGCCTTCGTGCCGAGCGACTTCAGTTCGTCGATCGAAGCGATGCCCATTAGCGCCAGCGTGATCGAGACTTCCCGGGTGAGGATGTCGATCACGTCGGCGACCCCGGCCTGACCCGCGGCGGCGAGGCCATAGGTATAGGCCCGGCCCAGCATGACACCGTCGGCGCCGAGCCCGATGGCCTTGATGATGTCGGCGCCGCGGCGAATGCCGCCATCGAGCATCAGGCAGAAGTCGGGACCAACAGCCCGGCGGATGGCGGGCAGGGCCGCGATGGTACTCGATGCGCCGTCGAGCTGGCGTCCGCCATGGTTGGAGATCACCACGCCGTCCAGGCCGATCGCCTTGGCCCGCTCAGCATCCTCGGGGGCGAGAACGCCCTTGACGACCAGCCTGCCCTGCCAACGCTCGCGCAGCCAGGCCATGTCCTTCCACGACACCGTCTTGTCGATGTGACGCGAGAGATTGGCGGCCTGTTCGAGCGCGCCGCGCCCAAATTCGCGCCGGTGCTCGATCGCCCGGACGCTGGGCATGCCGCCCGCGGCCACGTCGAGAAGCCAGCCCGGCTTGCGGGCGAGGCCAAGGAAAAGCCCCGGCGTCACCCGCGTCAGCGAACGGAAGCCGTTGCGGACGTCGCGTTCCCGGATGCTGGTGATCGCGGTGTCGACGGTCACGAACAGCGTGTCGGCGCCGGCGGCGCGGGCTCCTTCCAGGAACTCCTCACAAAGCGAGCGGTCGTCGAGCATATAGAGCTGGAAGTGGAGCACGCCCTTGCTCGCTCGCCTGACATCGGCGAGCGAGGCGATGGAGAAGTTGGAAAGGCAGAGCGCGATCCCCGCCTCATGCGCCGCCAGGGCCGCCTTCTCCTCGCCTTTGCCGGCATAAAGGCCGAGGAAGCCGACCGGCCCCAGCATGAAGGGCAGGGGATAGCGCATGCCGAGATAATGCGTGGAGAGGTCCTGCTCATGCGGCTCCACCAGTACGTTCTGGCGAAGCGTCAGCCGGGCAAAATCGTCGCGATTGGCCCGAAGCGTATCCTCCTCGAAGGATCCGCCATCGATATAGTCGAAGAAGATCTTCGGGAGGCGGCGGCGGGCCGCCTCCCGATAGTCGTGCACGTTCACCAATTGCATGGAATTACGCCGTGATGGGATCGAGGGTGTCGAGGAACAGCGAGCAGGCGTTCAGTCATGAACACGCTTTGCTCCTGTATGAAGGTAACGGCTGCCCAGCGAATAGCGGCTGCCGACATAGGTGAAGGTGTTCACGGTCGCGACAACCGGCCCCGAGAAGGTCTTGCGGTGCAGCACGAGGCAGCTGTCGCCGGGGCGGATATGGAGCAGGCGCGCGGTTTCCTCCCCCGCCGGCAAGGCGCTGATCAGATGCTCCACCTCGGTGAGCGGCGTCGATTGCTGCAGATATTCGTAGGTCGCCGCAACCGTGTAGTCCTGGTCGAGATAGCCGCTGACCAGATCGGTGTTGACGTAGCGCTCCTCGAGCTGCACCGGCACGCCGTTCTCGAAATGGATGACGATCGAGTGGTCGACCGGCTTGATCGCCTCGAATTCGAAGGCGATCATCAGTTCGGGCGTGGGCTGCGATATGCGTTCGAGCGTGACGACCTCGGCGCGATGGCGGCTGCCGCGCGCCTTGATCTCGGTGGCGATATTGCTGATCTCGATGAGCGTCGATTGCGGTTTAGGCGGCGCCACGAAGGTGCCGACTCCAGGAATGCGGCGCAAATGCCCCTGCACCGTCAGCTCGCGCAAGGCCCGGTGCACGGTCATGCGCGAGACGCCGAGAGCTGCGACGAGGTCGTGCTCCGAAGGCAGCCGCGCATGGCGCCCCCATTTGCCGCTGGTGATGTTGCCGAGGACGAAGTCCTTGACCTTCTCGTAGAGGGGAGAGGCGGAGTCGGAAAGAACGTCCATGGTCCTGTCTCCTGCTTGGGGGTGTCGAGAAAGCCTGTCGGGTCATGCAATCGGGAAAATAAGGCCTGCTAATCCGTGAACTGGACGATGGTTTTCAGTTTCGCGCTTGGACCGGCCAGCAAACGCTCATAGGCCGCCGGGATCTCGTCCAGGGCTGGCAGGACTTCGCAGAGTTGTTCCAGCGCCCCTTGCAACTGACCCAGCAGCGAGGTGGCCTGCACAAGCTCGTCGTCGGCGAAGGCGTGGCAGCCGATCAAGGCGATCTCGCGTTCGACCAGCTGGGTGGGGTCGAGGTCCAGCCTGCCGTGGCCGATGCCGACCAGGCAGAGAGCCCCCGCGCCGGAGAGGAGGCCGAGCGTCGTGGCGATTGCCCCGGCATGTCCCGTCGCATCGATGGCATGACGCAGTCGCCGCTCCCCAAGCGCAGCGGCGATGTCGTCGGCCGCCAGGTCGACCCGCCTGCCTCCGCTCAGGGCGGACACCAAGTCGGCGCGCGCGGCGTTGGATTCGCTGAGCAGAATGGGGCCATCGTGCAGATGGGCGAGCAGCAGGGCGCACAATCCCCCGATCGTGCCGCAGCCGACCACGAGGACCGGCTCGCCGCGCGATGCGGCGAGGCGCCGTACCGCGTGCAGCGCCACTGCCAGCGGCTCGGCCATGGCGGCGATCCGCGGCGGCAGCGAAGGCGCATGCGGCACGAGCAACCGGGCCGGCAATTGCACGGCATCCGCAAAGCCCCCGTCGCAGGCCTCGCCGACGAAGCCGAGATTCTCGCAGACATTGTGGCGTCCGTCGACACAAGCGGGGCAGTTGCCACACCAGAATCTCGAATCTGCGACGACGACATCACCGACCGCAAACCCGCTCACACCCTCACCGATCGCCGTCACACGGCCGCAGAACTCGTGGCCTGCAACCGAGGGGCGGCGGGTGATCCATTGGCCGGTCCGATAATTGTGCAGGTCCGAGCCGCAGATGCCGGCGGCCCTGACTGCGAGATTGACATGGCCGGGCGGCGGCGAAGAGGGGGCTTCCACCGCCTCGACGCGCAGGTCCCTGACATCGTACAGCCGGACGGCCTTCATCGCTCAGCCGCCCTTCTTCTTCAGATAGGCCTCGCGGATCGGCGAGACGGCATTGGCATGGGAGGAAAAGCCCTCATAGAGCGCCAGCTTGTGGGAGTGGCGGGCGAATTCGGCATAGGCCGGCGCGGTGACATAGCCGATCGAAGAACGCTTGACGAAATCGGTCACCGAAAGCGGACCGTAGGTGCGGGCCCAGCGGCTGGTCGGGAGTACGGCATTCGGCCCGAGCGAGAAATTGGCGATGCTGACCGGCGTGTGCGTCCCCATCAGGATCTCGGCGGCCTCGGTGATGTGGCCGAGATGGATGAAGGGCTCCTCGGACAGGATTTCCAGGTGCTCGGGCGCATAGTCATTGACGAACTGGTAGCTCTCCTCGATCGAGGAGGTCAGCACCACGCCGCCGGTGCTGCCCGTCAGCACGGCCTTGGAGAAGGTGACGCGCTGCTCGGTCATGCGGGCCCAATGCTCGGGCAGCGCGGCGAGCGCCTCTTCGGCAACCCGGCGGCTATGGGTGACCAGATAGGCCGAGGAATCCGGCCCGTGCTCGGCCTCGATCAGCAAATCGAGTGCGGCGAGGCCGCCATGCACGGTGTCATCGGCTAGGATCATCACCTCGGAGGGACCGGCCGGCAGGCCGGTATCGATGACGCCCGACAATAGGCGCTTGGCGGCAACGACCCAGGGGCTGCCGGGGCCGACGATCTTGAGGGCCGGCTTGACGGTCTCGGTGCCATAGGCGACGGCCGCGACCGCCTGTGCGCCGCCGACCTTGTAGACGGTCTCCACTCCCGCGAGCCTCGCGGCGACCAGCGTGGCCGCATCGACCGAGCCGTCGGGCGCCGGCGGCGTGACGATGGCAAGGTTGGGAACGCCGGCGACCACGGCCGGAACCGAGGTCATCATGGTCACGGATGGGAAGGAACCCTTGCCGCGCGGCACATAGAGGGCGACCGACTGGATCGGGGTGAAGCGGTCGCCGGCATAGGCGCCCGGCCGGATTTCCTTCAGCCACATGGCCTCGGGCTTCTGCTCCTCATGGAAGCGGCGGATATTGTCGATGCCGAAGGTGATCGCCTGGATGACGTCGCCATCGACCTGCTTGAAGGCGGCATCGAATTCGGCCGGCATGACCTTGAGGTTGGCCTCGCTCACCTCGGCCCTGTCCAGTTCCCGGCCGAAGCGGGCCAGCGCGGCATCGCCCTCGGTCCTGACCGCCTCGAGGATCGGCGCGACCTTCTCGATGAATTTGGAAATGTCCGTTTCCGAACGGCGCAACAGGGCGGCCTTCTCCTCCGCGCTGAGGCTGGCATAGTCGTAGAAGCGGGCTGAGGTCATCGTTCTGTCCTGGATACGCGGCCGCTGGCGGCCTTTGACGTCATTTGGATTTGAGGAAGATGTCGAGGCCGACGAGCCGATCGAGCAGCGCGATGGCGAGGCCGGCGCAGGCGATGAAGACGACGGAAATGGCGGCGAGGTCCGGCGTGATGATGGAGCGGATGGAGTTGTAGATCTGCACCGGCAGCGTGACGGAACGCGCATCCACCAGCAGCAGGCTGACCAGGAACTCGTTGAGGGCGAGGATGAACATCAGGAGCGAACCGGTGATGATCCCCGGCAGCACCGCGGGCAAAGTGATGTAGATGAAGCGCTGCAAAGGCGGCGCACCGCAATTGGCCGCAGCCAGTTCCAGGTCCGGGCTGAGATTGCTGGCGCTGGCCGTGACCGCCCAGATCATGAAGGGCAGGTTGATCACGCAGCAGGCGATGCCGACGGGCCAGAGCCGGCCGAGCACGCCGAGATTGCCGAAGACCAGCATCATGCCGATGCCCGAGCCGATCAGCGGGATGGTGAAGGGCAGGAGCAGATAGACCTGGATCGAGCGCTCGAAGCGGATCCTGTATTTGGCGAGCGCGATGCCGGCCAGCGTGCCGACGGGTACCGCGATGAGGGTGCAGATCGTCGCCACGATCAGCGAGCGCACAAAGGCCTGGCGCAGATCGGTTGCCTGGGCGATGGCACCGTACCAGCGCAAGGAGAAGCCCTCGGGCGGGAAGGTGATGATGTTGCCCGCGGTGAAGGAGGCACCCAGCACCACGATGGTCGGCGCCGACAGCATCACCAGCGCTGCGATCACGAAGCCCCAGATCACGATGGACTTGCTGGTGCTGCCGGTCATTTGCGTTCTCCGCTCATCGCCAGAGTGCCGGCGCCGAACAGCATGAACACCACGCCGACGAGAATGGAACCGACCGCCACCAGCATCAGCGAGAGCGTGGCGCCCAGGCCCTGGTCGGAGGTGCGGAAGAACTGGTCGTAGATGGCGTTGGCGATGAAGTCCTGCGTGCCGCCGCCCAGGATGGCGGGCACCGCGAAATCGGTCAGCGAGAGGGTGACGACGACGAGGCCGGCGCCGACGAGGCCCGGACGGGCGAGGGGCAGGACGATATGGCGGAAGGTCCGCACCCAGCCCGCGCCGAGTGAACTGGCAGCGGCTTCCAGTTCCGCCGGTATCGCCGTCAGGGCCGGCGCCAGCATCAGCACGGCGAAGGGCAACATGTATTGGACCAGGCCGAAGAGGACGGCGGGATAGTTGTAGAGCAGGCGCATGGGCGCCACGCCGACCAGGCCGAGGGCCTCGTTGACCATGCCCTGATTGCCCAGAATGATCAGCCAGCCATAGGCGCGCACCACCTGGCCGATGAAGAAGGGTAGGAACAGCGCGACCAGAAGGAACTTGCGCAAGCCGGAGGACGGCGTGCGCACCATCAGATAGGCATAGGGGAAGGCCAGGATCAGCGTGGCTGTCGTCACGATGACGGCGCCCATCAGGCTGCGCCCGGCCACGGCGGTGAAGAAGCTTTCGCTCACCACGCGCTGGTAGTTGGCGAGCGTGTAGTTCTCCGACATCAGGAAGGTGCTGGTGTCGAGGACGCGCAGGCTGGCATCGCCCATCTGGATCAGGCCGAGCACGAGGAGGCCGACCAATACGAGCGCGGGCAGCAGCATCAGATAGGGCAGCCCGGCCTTGAAGCTCGACGGCCACACCAGGGCAGCCAGGCGCTCGAGCGCATCCATGATGCGCCAGGTCAGGGGATAGGCGGCACGCGAAGAGCGCATCCTGTCGGTCCTCGATGGAATCTGCCTTCTCCCCTTATGGGAGAAGGTGGCCGAGCGTAGCGAGGTCGGATGAGGGGAGATACGCAACCTTGCAAGGTATCTGCCAACACCCCTCATCCCCCTGCCGGGACCTAAGGCACTTCCATGGGAAGTGCCAGATCCCGCGAGGGGAGAAGGCTGGTTTGTCTCACCCCTGCATGATTTCCTTGAACTTGGCGAACCACTTGCTCTCGTTCTCTACCTGGGTCCGCGACGAGATGCGGATGAGGTGCTTGAAATCCTCTTCCTTGGTCGGATAGGCGGGGTTGTTGACGAGATCGGCCGGCGGGGTGAGACCGGGTACCACGCCCGGCAGGCCCAGGCCGTCGAGCCAGATCTGCTGGGCGTCCTTGGTCAAGGCGTGGTTGATGTACTGCTTGGCCCAATAGAGCTCGTTCTCCGGCAGGCCTTTGGGAATCCACAGCCCGTCCGTGTCGAACTTGGCGCCTTCCTCCGGCACCACCCAGGCGAGGTCGATGCCGTTCTTCTTGGCCTCGCGCGCATTGGTGGAAATGGTGCAGGCCGCGTCGATCTCGCCCTTCTGGAACCAGGTGGTGAAATCGGGATCCTCGCCCAGCAAGGGCTGCTGCTCCTTCACCTTGGCGATGAAGTCCCAGGCCGCCTGCATGTTGGCCGGAATATCCTCCAGCTTGCCGCCGCCGGCGATCTGGGCAGGGAAATGGAAGCCGATGCCGTCATTGTAGAGCGCGATGCGGCGCTTCAGCTTGGGATCGAGCAGATCCTTCCAGGATTTGGGCGCTCCGTTGGGGAAGGCCGATGGCCGATAGGCCAGCACATAGACATAGCCATAGGTGTTGACGATCGGATAGCCGTCGAGGCCGACGGGCTTGGCAAGCTCGGTGGTGTTCTTGAGGTTGGGCAGGTCGGAAAGATCCTCGGTCACGCCGCGCAGCGCCGATTTGGTGGCATTGGTGGTGGTGTCCCAGTTCACATGGATCGGCGGGGTACGCTTCTGGGCCACGGCTGCCCACAGCTTGGGCTGGATTTCGTTGTCCTCGGTCAAATCGTGGCGCACGGCGATGCCGGTCTTCTTGGTGAAGCTGTCCGAGACACCCGCCTTCAGGGCGTCGACCCAGCTGCCGCCCCAGGCGCGCACGATGATTTCGGAGGGCTTTTCGGGCTCGGCGGCCATGGCCCGGCCCGTGCCCAACGCGGCCGTCGCGCCCGCCGCCAGCAGGGAGGCGAGCAAAGTGCGCCGGCGGATCTCAACCGACAGGAACTGATCTTGTGACATCACTGGTTCTCCTCTGGATCGGACCTTCTCGGGTCACTTCTTGGACTTGGCGTCACTTCTTGAAGACATGCATATCCTTGGCATTCCATCCCAGGCTGACGGCCTCGCCCGGGTCGAATTGCTGATGCGCGATGGGATCGTGATCGAAGACCCGCAGCAGTGCGCCGTCGAGAGCCGGAACCCGTATTTCGTAGACGATGCGCTCGCCCTCGAAGATGGAATCCTCGACCACGCCGTCCACGATGGTCTCGAGGCCCTGCAGCTTCGCCGCGCTCGGCGCGATCCGGACCTGCTCGGCCCTGACCGCGCCCTGGCAGGCCTGTCCGGGAGCCGGCGGTTCGGCGGGATTGGCTGCTACGCCGACCAGGCTGCGACCCGCACTGGTGAAGGCCAGGGTGGAGGCTGTCGCGGCACCGGCGACGCCCTCGATGAAATTGGTGACGCCGATGAAATTGGCGACGAAGGCGTTGGCCGGCGTCCGGTAGGCGTCAAGCGGGCGGGCCTTCTGCTGGATCTGGCCGCCATTCATCACGATGATCTCGTCGGAGACCACCAGGGCCTCGCGCTGGTCGTGGGTGACGTTGATCGTCGTCACCCCGAGCTCCTTCTGGATACGGCGGAACTCCAGCTGCATTTCCTCGCGCAGCTTGCGATCGAGGGCGGCCAGCGGCTCATCGAGCAGCAGGAGGTCGGGCTCGAACACCAAAGCGCGGGCGATCGCCACGCGTTGCTGCTGGCCGCCCGACAACTCGTTGATGCGGCGCGCGCCATAGCCGCCGAGGCGCACGAGCTCAAGATAGCGCTCCACCTTGGTGGCGATGCCGCGGGCATCGTGGCGGCGCATCTTGAGGGGAAAGGCGACGTTTTCGGCGGCTGTCATGTGGGGGAACAGCGCCAGCCTCTGGAACACCATGCCGATGGCCCGCTTATGCGCCGGCACGGCGCTGACGGGCCGGCCGTTGATGAAGATCTCGCCGCGGGTCGGCGCGTCGAAGCCGGCCACCATGCGCAAAAGCGTGGTCTTGCCCGAGCCGGACGGGCCGAGAATGGTGAGGAATTTTCCCTTGGGCAGGTCGAAGGATGCGCTTTTGACCGCATGGACATCGCCAAAGACCATGGCGACGTCCTTCACGGACACGGCAAAGGAGCTCGCTCCGCCAGACAGGCGGCTGCCGAGGGGCGCAGATTCCATTTCGTTCCCCTGTCTTCCCGGGTTGCCGCGTTCGGTCCCGCAGGCCGAATTCATGGCAGCACGAAGCTGTCTATACAGCTACATACAAATACGGTCAACGCTGTCTGCGCAATTCTTGCCCGCACCGCTATTGTGACTAATTATTGTGCAGTGCATGAAGATCGAAGCTGAAGCGATCAAAGCGCTTTGCGATGAGACGCAATCACCTGAATCGCAAAGACGTGTCGAAACGCGACGTTAAAATGGGCAAGCGTTCGCCCGTGAACGCGCCTTGCTCCCGGAATCAGATGGAGGCGAGATAGCCGCCATCGACCGGGATGCAATGGCCGGTGACATAGGCCGCGGCATCCGAACACAGGAACACCGCGACGCCCGCTATATCCGCCTGCTCGCCGAAGCGCCGTTGCGGGATCTTCGCCAGCATCTGCCCCTGCCACGCCTTGTCCTGGTAGAACACCTCGGTCATGGCCGTGCGGAAATAGCCGGGCGCGATCGCGTTCACCCGGATGTGGTGAACAGCCCATTCGGCCGCGAGGGCGCGGGTGACCCCGAGCAGGCCGGATTTGGAGGCGCCGTAGGGAACCGCGGTGGGAATGCCGACGAAGGAGGTGAGGGAGCACAGATTGACGATAGCTCCGCCTTGGCCCCCACCATCAGCTCCGGCCATGATCCGGCCGGCTGCCTGCGAGCAGAAGAAGGCGCCCTTGAGGTTGGTCGAGACGATGCTGTCCCACAAGGCCTCGTCGACGTCCAAGGATGGGCGCACGGTCTCGACGCCGGCATTGTTGACCAGGATGTCGAGGCCGCCGAGTGTCTCGGCCGCCTGGCCGATCACGGCGTTGCAGTCTTCGACATCTGCGACATCCTGGGCCAGGGCGACGCAGCGGCGCCCCGTTGCCTCGACGAGTTGGCGGGTGCTTTCGAGATTCTCCAGCCGGCGTGCCGTCACGGCGACATCGGCGCCCGCCTCGGCCAGGGACACGGCGATGGTCTGGCCGATACCTCGGCTGGCACCGGTGACGATGGCGCGGCGGCCGGTGAGGTCGAAAATCGGGCGCGACATGGTGCTCCTCTCGCCATCGGGCAAATGCGATCGCCGGCTGCTCTGCAATCGGGTCGGTGAAGGCTGACTTAATTTCATCAGACAAAATCGCGCGGATCGCAAGGTGCCTGGCTTGCAGGGATGAACCCCAGGGGACGGTAGAGGCATTTGCCAGGCGGTGTGCGGCGCCTATAGTCCGCGCCAACGCGACATCGTGATGGTCCGGGAGGGACAGATGGATTCGACTGAACTGCGCGCCATGCAGGCGCCGATCAAGGAGCGCTATCGCGCCGACCCGACGACGGCGCTGATCACCCTGAAAGCCAAGGGCTCGATCGATGGCGAGGGCATTGCCTGCAAGGTTGAAACCGGGCGGGCGCTGGCGACCGCCGGCCTGCATCCGGCGACTGGCGGATCCGGGCTGGAACTGTGCTCCGGCGACATGCTGCTGGAAGCCCTGGTGGCCTGTGCCGGCGTGACGCTGAAATCGGTGGCGACGGCGATCGACCTGCCTCTCAAGGCCGGCCAGGTCAGCGCCGAGGGAGACCTCGATTTTCGCGGCACGCTGGGCGTCGACAGGGAGGCGCCGGTCGGCTTTGCCGAGATCCGGCTTCGCTTCGACGTCGACACCGAGGCGCCGCAAGAACGGCTTGACCAGTTGCTGAAGCTGACCGAGCGCTATTGCGTGGTGTTTCAGACCATCAAGAACGGCCCGAAGACCAGCGTGTCGCTGCACCGGATGGCCTGACGCGCGGGATTCTCCTCAACCGGACAGGGAGAGGTTTGCCTCCAGCAGGCGGCGGGTGGCCGGCTCCCTGGCTTGCCTGGTGATAGTGCCGGACGGCAGGTTTTCCACCAGGCGCCCCTTGTCGAGCACCAGGATGCGGTCGCAGAAGGACTGCACCACCGCCAGATTGTGGCTGATGAACACATAGGTCAGGCCGAGCTGCTGCTTGAGGTCAAGCAGCAGCGCCAGAATCTGGGCCTGCACGGAGACGTCGAGGGCGGAGGTCGGCTCGTCCAGAATCAGGCATTCGGCCTCGACGCCGAGCGAGCGGGCGATGTTGATGCGCTGGCGCTGGCCGCCGGAGAATTCATGCGGGTAGCGCTCGGCCGCGTCGGGGCTCAGTCCCACCAAGCGCAGGAGCCGGGAGGTGCGCTCGCGTGCGTCCTCACGGTCGGCGGCGATGCCCAGCCGCAGCATCGGCGTTGCAATCTGGACGCCGACGCGTCGGCGCGGATTGAGGGCCGAGGACGCATCCTGCAGCACGAGCTGGAGACGGCGGCGCAGGGGTCGGCGCGCCTGGTCGGACAGCCTGTCGATCCTGGCGCCGCCGAACAGGATCTCGCCACCGTCGGGCTGGTCGAGGCCGGTCAGCAGGCGCCCGATCGTCGACTTGCCCGAACCGGAGGCGCCGATGATGCCGACGATCTCGCCGCGTTCGATCGCGAAATCGACATCCTCGACGGCGACGACTTCGTGCCGCGGGCCGAACAGGCCGGTGCGCACGCTATAGCGGCGGGTGAGGCCGCGGACCTGGAGGAGGGGAGGTGCCGCCATCGCTTATCGTCCGGCTGCGCGGGCCAGGATGGCCGGCCGATCCTGCTCGCTCATCACGCTGGGCATGGGGCGGGGCAGGGGATGGTCCAGGCGTGGCACCGCGTCAATCAGTGTCGCCGTGTAGGGATGTTGAGGTGCCGCAAGCACCCGCGCGGTCTGCCCGGTCTCGACGATGCGTCCCTGCTGCATGACCGCGATGCGGTCGCTCAGGAACGACACCACGCCGAAATCATGGGTGATCAGCAGGATGGCGGTGCCATAGCTGTCGCGGATCCGCGACAGCAAGGCCAGGATCTGCTTTTGGGTGGCTGTGTCGAGCGCCGTCGTCGGCTCGTCGGCGATGATGAGCTTGGGGCGGCTGTTGATCGCCATGGCGATCAGCACGCGCTGGCGCATGCCGCCGCTCAGCCTGTGCGGATAGGAGGCCATGACGCGTTCGGCCGCTTCGATGCCGACTTCGCCAAGCCAGCGCACAGCTTCGCGGCGGGCCTCGCTGCGGCCTAACCCGTTGCGGAAGGCGATCATGTCGGCAAGCTGCCGGCCGATGGTGGATGTCGGGTTCAGGGAGGTCAGCGAGCTCTGGACGATGAAGGCGATGTCCTGGCGCAGGATGCGCTGGCGGTCGCGCGTGCCGGCAGCGAGCAGATCCCGGCCCTGGAAGAGGATGCGCCCTTGCGTAATCCGGGCGGCAGGACGCGGCAGCAGGCCGACGATGGAGGCCGCCGTCATGGTCTTTCCCGAGCCGGACTCGCCGACGAGGGCGAGAATCTCGCCGGCCTGGAGATTGAGGTCGACGCCCCTGACGGCCTTGATGGTGCGGCGGGGTGTGGTGATGGTGACGTGCAGATCTGCGAGGCGCAAAAGATCCGAAGGGCCTGGCGACGCTTGAACCTTGTGATGCGCAATGGGGGCAATGATCGACATGGCCGCTCCTTCAACGAGTGCGATTACGCGTGGTGATGAGGATCCAGCCAGTTCCGCAGGCCACTGCCGAGCCAGTTGAAGGCCAGCGAGACGACGATGATGGCGACGCCGGGGACAATCACCACATGCGGCGCGCCCTCGGCGAACACGCCGACGCCATCCACGGTCATCCGCCCCCAATCGGCCGAGGGTGGCTGGATGCCGAGTCCGAGAAAGCTGAGGCCGGAGGAAAAGCCGATCATCGGCCCGATCAGCGTGGTGGCGTAGATGATGGCGGGCGAGAGCACGTTGGGCAGGAGCTCGCCGAACAGGATGGCCGTCCGGCCGGCGCCGAGCAGGCGCGCCGCATCCAGATATTCGCGCCCGGTTTCCGCCAGCACCGCGAAATAGACCACGCGCGTCATATAGGGAACCAGCGACAGCGCGATGGTGGCGATGATGGTGGTGAGGCCCGGGCCGAGCATGGCGGCGATGGCGATCGCAAACAGGATCATCGGAAAGGCGAAGAGCACGTCGATGCCGCGCATGATCACCTCGCCCAGAGGCTTGCGCGCGAAGCCGGCGGCGAGGCCAAGGCCAAGGCTGACGATGAAGGCGATGGCGACCGGGACGATGCTGGCGATCAGGGACAGGCGCGCGCCCCAGATCAGGCGGGAGAGGATGTCGCGCCCCTGGCCGTCGAGCCCGAGCAAATGGCCCGGCGTGCCGGGCGGTGCGAGCCGGAGGGCGCCTTCGCCGATGTCGGGATCATAAGGCGAGATCAGGGGCGCCAGGGCTGCCAGGCCGACCACCGCGACGATGATCGCAAGGCCGATGACGCCGCGATTGATCCAGCGTCGCCGTATGGGCGCGTCGGTGGGGGATGGCCCGAGGGAATTCGAGGCTTGGGAGAGCGACATCAGGCTCTTGCTCGCGGATTGAGCCAGACCAGGGCGAGGTCGACGATCAGGTTGATCACGATGAAGGTCGCGGCAATCATCAGGACGCCGGTCTGGATGACCGGGATGTCATGGGCGGTGATGGCGTTGTAGAGCTGGGCGCTGAGGCCGGGCCAGGCGAACACCGTCTCCACGAAGATGACGCCGCCGAACAGCGTGCCGAATTGCAGCCCGCCGATGCTGACGATCGGCGCCAGGATATTGCGGGCGATCTGGGTGAACAGCAGCCTCGGCGTCGACATGCCGGCCGAGGCGAACATCCTGGCATAATCGGCATTGAGCGCGTCGATGACGCTGGCGCGCGTCAGGCGCATGATGATGGCGATGGCGAGCACGGCGGCCGAGAAGGCCGGCAGGACGAGATGGGCGAGAAGATCGGCCAGGGAATGGGAGCCCCTGAGATTGTACATGCCCGATGAAGGCAGCCAGCGCAGCTGCTTGGAGACCAGCCAGATCAGCATGATTCCGAGCCAGAACACCGGCGTCGCCGCGAGGCCCTCGCTGATTGCGGCCGCCAGCCGGTCGAACCAGCCCCCGGCCCGCAGGCCGGAGAGCACGCCGAGCAGGACGCCGACAGTCAGCGCGATCACCAGGCTCGCCAGGGCCAGGATGAAAGTGTTGACATAGGCGGGGACAAGGATGTCGAGCACCGGCACATGCATGGTGATCGATGTGCCGAAATGGCCGCCCAGCAGGCCCCACAGCCAGGCGCCATACTGGACGAGGAAGGGTCTGTCGAGGCCGAGATCGCGGCGGATCTGGTCGGCGGTCTCGCCCGAGGCGTCGCGGCCGAGCATGATCGCCACCGGGTCTCCCGGGCTGAAATAGACCACCAGGAAGACGAGGAAGGTCACCAGCACCAGAATGGCGAGCGAGGCGACTGCGCGGCGTGCGATGAGGGCGATCATCCCAGCACCCCCGGCCTATTGCTTTTCCTTCAGCCAGACATGGCTGAGATCGTACCAATCCTGGGCGGGGGTGGCGAAGCCGCCGACATTCTTGCCCACGGCATAATGGGTGCGCTCGTAATAGATCGGCAGCTTGCCGACATCGGCGGCCAGGATCCGGTTGGCTTCGCGCCATTTGTCCCTGATGTCCTCGGCCTTGACGGCGGTGATCGCCTCATGGACCGCCTTGTCGAACGCCGGATTGTTGTAGTTGCCCGTATTGCCGCTGCTCTGGCTGTGGGCGACGATGTAAAGCCAATAGGGCGTGAGAAAACCCCATTCCATCGAGGTCAGGGCAACCTCGGGGCCGCTCTTCTTGTTGCGGGCCAGGAAGCTGTTCCAGTCATAGGAGCGGATCTCGAGCTTGATGCCGGCCTTGGCCGCGTCGCGCTGGATCCATTCGGCCACCGGCTCGCCGCCGGCATAGATCTCCAGGAGGCCGCTGACACCGTCGGGGTGGCCGGCTTCGGCCAGCAGCTGCTTGGCTTTCTCCACATCGTGCGGATAGTCGCGGAAGGAGGGGTCGAAGGCATCGCTCCCCGGGTTCAGGATGCCATAGGCAGGCCCGGCCGTATCCTTGAGCAGGTCGCGCGCCAGCCCGGCCCGGTCGATCGACAAAGCGAGCGCCTGGCGCACGCGCGGATCCTTGAAGGTCTCGTTGGCGGTGTTGAAGGTGTAGTAATAGACCGAAGGCAGGTCGACATTGTCGACGCTGAAGCCCTCCGCCTTCAGCTTGGCCACGCTGTCGCGCGGCGGCCAGGAGATGATGTCGACCTCGCCGGTCTCCAGCGCGGCGACACGGGCATTGCCGTCAATGATCGGCCGGAAGATGATGCGGTCGAGGAAGGGCTTGTCGCCCCAATAGCCGTCGAAGCGCTCGATCTCGACCTTCTGGCCGCGGACCCGTTCGACGAAGCGATAAGGGCCGGTGCCGACGGGATGCTCGGCATAGCCGTCATTGCCGTATTTGCGGATGGCCGTGGGGCTGGCAATGCCGCCCGAGCCGCCGCTGCCCTGGGCGAGCATCCGCAGGAAGGGACTGAACGGCTCGGCGAAGGTGAGGACGACGGTGTGGTCGTCGGGCGTGTCGATCCGGCTGAGCGAGGAATAGGTATAGGCGAGGTTGGCGGCGCTGATCTTGTCGTAGAACTCGAATTTCGGATCCCAGCCGCGGCGGATGTTGAAGGCTACGGCCTCGGCATTGAAATCGGTGCCGTCATGGAACTTGACCCCGCGGCGCAAATGGAAGGTGTAGACCCGCCCGTCCGGCGAGATCTCCCAGGATTCGGCGAGGGCCGCCTTCAGGGGCGGCACCTTCACCTCAGCGCCGGATTTCGACAGGTCCTCGGTCACCAGCGCCTCGTGGACGTGACGGGCGATGCGAAAGGTCTCCCAGCCGCCTTCCCGGCCTGGATCGAGATTGGTGATCTCGGCGTTCTGGGCGACGATCAGCGTGCCGCCATATTTGCCGGCGTCGTCGGCGAGGGCCGCGCCATGAACGAGGGCGAACAGGGCGCCGGCGAGGCTCAGCCTGAGGCCCAGGGAAACGAACCGCATCGTAATCTTCCATTCATTCCAGTCAGAGGAGCGGACGCGCCGGGCAACGGTGCGTCGCGGCAGGCGGAAGGCCGGGGGCGATCCGCCTGCCTGATGTCGGCGTCAGAAGTCGCCGATGCCGCCGCCCGGCGGGCCGACCGGCGGTTTTTCCCGGGGCAGCTCGGTCACCAGGGCCTCGGTGGTGACGATCAGAGAGGCGATCGAGGCGGCATCCTGCAGGGCGGTGCGCACCACCTTGGCCGGATCGACGATGCCGGCCTCCAGGAGATCGACGAAGGTCTCGGTCTGGGCGTTGAAGCCGAAGGTCGCCGACTTGTTCTCGGTGATCTTGCCGACCACGATCGAGCCCTCGACGCCGGCATTCTCGACGATCTGGCGAATCGGCGCTTCCAGGGCCTTCAGGACGATGTTGATACCGGACTGGACGTCGGCGTTCTCGCTTTTGAGCTCGGCAACGGCGGTCTTGGCCCGCAGCAGCGCAACCCCGCCGCCGGGCACGATGCCTTCGGCGACGGCAGCGCGGGTGGCGTTGAGCGCATCGTCGACCCGGTCCTTCTTCTCCTTGACCTCGACCTCGGTCGAACCGCCGACGCGGATCACCGCGACGCCGCCGGCGATCTTGGCCAGGCGCTCCTGCAGCTTCTCGCGGTCATAGTCGGAGGTGGTCTCCTCGATCTGCGCCTTGATCTGGGCAACGCGGGCGCTGATGTCCTTCTTCTTGCCGGCGCCGTCGACGACGGTGGTGTTCTCCTTCTCGATGCGCACGCGCTTGGCGCGGCCGAGCTGGGAGAGCGTGACGTTTTCGAGCTTGATGCCGAGATCCTCCGAGATCGTCTCCCCGGCGGTGAGGACGGCGATGTCCTCCAAGATGGCCTTGCGGCGATCACCGAAGCCCGGCGCCTTGACGGCGGCGACCTTCAGCCCGCCGCGCAGCTTGTTGACCACCAGGGTGGCGAGCGCCTCTCCCTCGACGTCCTCGGCGATGATCAGCAGGGGCTTGCCGGTCTGCACCACTGCTTCGAGCACGGGCAGCAAGGGCTGGAGCGAAGAAAGCTTCTTTTCGTGGATGAGGATGTAGGGGTCCTCGAACTCCACCACCAGCTTCTCGGCATTGGTGACGAAATAGGGGGAGAGATAGCCGCGGTCGAACTGCAGGCCCTCGACGACGTCGAGCTCGGTCTCCAGGCTCTTGGCTTCCTCGACGGTGATCACACCCTCATTGCCGACCTTGTCGACGGCGGTGGCGATGATGGCGCCGATCGAGCTGTCGCCATTGGCCGAGATGGTGCCGACCTGGGCCACTTCCTCGGACGACTTGACCTTCTTGGCGCGCTTTTCGATATCCTTGATCGCGGCAGTAACGGCGAGGTCGATGCCGCGCTTGAGATCGAGGGGGTTGAAGCCGGCCGCCACCGCCTTGGCGCCTTCGCGCACGATGGCCTGGGCGAGGACCGTGGCGGTGGTGGTGCCGTCGCCGGCAAGATCATTGGTCTTGGAGGCGACTTCGCGCAGGAGCTGGGCGCCCAGGTTCTCGAACTTGTCCTCGAGCTCGATCTCCTTGGCGACGGTGACGCCGTCCTTGGTGATTCGCGGCGCGCCGAACGATTTTTCGATCACGACATTGCGGCCTTTCGGGCCGAGCGTGACCTTGACGGCATTGGCCAGGATGTCGACGCCGCGCAGCAGGCGCTCGCGGGCATCGGAGGAGAATTTGACGTCTTTTGCTGCCATGGTTGAATTCCTTCGGGCCGGGCGGTGACGAAAGCGCTCCGGGCCTGTCTGACTGTGAAAAGGGGGAGGGGACGTCAGGCAATGATGCCGAGGATGTCCGCTTCCTTGAGGATGAGCAGGTCCTGGCCGTCGATCTTGACTTCCGTGCCGGACCATTTGCCGAACAGCACGCGGTTGCCGGCCTTCACGTCCAGCGGCTGAAGCTTGCCGCTCTCGTCGCGCGCACCGGGGCCGACGGCGACCACCTCGCCCTCCTGGGGCTTTTCCTTGGCGGTGTCAGGTATGATGATGCCGCCCTTGGTTTTCTCGTCGCCTTCCAGGCGACGCAGAACCACGCGATCATGGAGCGGTCGAAAGCTCATGGATTCTACCTCAGATTGATTGAAGCACCGCGATCTGCCGCCTGATTCAGGCGGGTTTTCCGGCTTGAACCCATGCTAGGGCGGGTCAAGCGCCGTCGTCAATAAAAAGAATACAAAATATATAGACAATATGTAATTGATGCGTAATCATACCTCCATCGATTGCCGGACGCAGCCTGCGGCGACAGCAGGCGCGGCCATCCCGGCGAACCAAACTTCCCCCAAAGCGTTTTGCGATTCGACGGGCTCACCAAGAACCGCAAAGACGCGTCGAAACAATGAGTTAGAGCAAAAAGCGTTCAGTCATGAACGCGCTTTGCTCAAGAAATGGATGACGTACGTCGTGTCCGCCGAACCGATCATTTTGAACGGGTTCACCATGAACTCGGTTTCCCATGTCAATTACGGGCTGTGGCAACACCCCGAGGATGAGACGTACCGTTATACCGATCTCGATTATTGGATCGAGCTCGCCCGGATCCTCGACGAGGGTCGCTTCGACAATCTGTTCATCGCCGATGCGCTGGGATTGCTCGACGTGCATGGCGGCAGCGCCGAGGCCTCGCTGCGAACCGGCACGCAATCTCCCCTCGGCGACCCCCTGCTCCTGGTTTCGGCCCTGGCGGCGGCCACGCGCGATCTCGGTTTCGGCATCACCGTCTCGACGAGCTACGAAAAGCCCTATCTGCTCGCCCGCAAATTCACCACGCTGGATCATGTCACCCGTGGGCGCATCGCCTGGAACGTGGTGACCTCCCAGCTCGACAGTGCCGCGCGCAATCTGGGGCTGGAGGCCCAATACCCTCACGACGAGCGCTATGACCGCGCCGACGAATTCCTCGAAGTGGCCTACAAGCTCTGGCAGGGCTCGTGGGAGGACGATGCCGTCCTGCGCGACCGCGGCAGCGCGGACCACCCCGAAGGGCTCTATAGCGATCCCTCCAAGGTGCATGGCATCGGCCATCGCGGCCCTTATTACACCGTTCCCGGCCCGCATCTTTCCGAGCCCAGCCCCCAGCGCGTGCCAGTGATCTTCCAGGCCGGCGGCTCGCCGCGCGGACAGGCTTTCGCGGCGCGCCATGCCGAGGTGGTCTTTGTCGCCGGGGCCGACGCCGCCGGCATCCGGCGCAATGTCGCCAGCATCAAGGAACTGGCCCGCGAGGCGGGCCGGGCGCCGGGAGCCATCCGCTTCATCAGCGCTCTTGCCGTGGTCACGGCAGGGGATGACGAAACGGCCCGCACGAAGTTCGACGATTATCGCCGCCATTACAGCCTGGAAGGCGCCATCACCCATTATTCGGCGAGCACCGGCATCGATTTTGCCGGTCACCCCCTCGACGAGCCGCTGCGCTATCGGGACACCAACGCCAACCGCTCCCTGCTGCGCATGTTCGACGACCCGGCTTCCGGGCGGCGCTGGACCTTGCGCGAGGCTTTCCTGCCCGATGGCGGCTTCGGGCGGGTGAAGGCGCTGGTGGGCGGGCCGGCCCGGGTCGCCGACGATCTCGACGCCTGGCTCGCCGAGACCGATACCGACGGCATCAATCTCATCCATATCGTCAATCCCGGTAGCTTCCGCGATTTCGCGCAGCATGTCGTGCCTGAGCTCGACCGGCGCGGGCGCCTGCGCGAACGCCGGACCGGGGCGCTGCGCAGCCGCCTGTTCGGCACCGATTCGCCACGGGTGCCGCTCGACCATCCCGCCGCCCGCTTCGCCTTTCCGGCAGCCCAGACGGCGGAGGCCCGGTCATGAGCGCCGATGGAACGCCGGCAGGCCTGAGCAGGGAGGAGCGGTTTCGGCTATGGGTCGAGGCGGCCGAGCAGGTCGCGGCGGAACTGCAGCGGACGGGGGCGGCGCGCGATGCCGCCGGTGCCGATCCGGTGGCGGAGATCGATTTGCTGCGCAAGGCCGGACTGCTGACGATCTTCCTGCCAGAAGCGGTTGGCGGGGGCGGTGCCAGCACCCGGCAGGTGCTGCAGATCATCCGCATCCTGGCCAAGGGCGACACCTCCATCGCCCAGATCGCTACCTACCATCTGTTCGGCACGGCCCTGGGCCGGAATGGCGCGAACCAGGCGCTGTTTGCCCGGCGCGCGGAGGGCTTCCTCCGGCAGGGCTGGTTCCATGGCGGCGTGGCCCAGGCCGCCTATGAGCCGCTCATCAGCGCGACGCCGCAAGGCACGGGCTTCGTGCTCAACGGTTCCAAGCCCTTTGCCAGCGGTGCGGCGGTGGCCGACACCCTGCATGTCTGGGTGCGCTTCGCGCCGGGGACGGAGATCGGCGGGGGCGATGCCGGCGGCCATATCGGCCAGTTCGTGGTGCCCAATCCCGCGCCGGGCCTGAGCTTCGGCCATGACTGGGACAATATGGGTCAGCGCCTGACCGTCTCCGGCAGCGCCAGTTTCGACAATGTCGCGGTGAGCCTGGACGACCTCGTCGCGCATCGCCGCGAGGACGCCCCGCAGACGCCGGCCGAGACCCTGCATGTGCCCATCATCCAGCTCGCCTTCGGCGAACTCTATCTCGGCACGGGGCTCGGCGCCTTCGAGGAGGCGCGAGACTATATCCAGACCCGGTCGCGGCCCTGGCTTTCCTCCCCGGTCGCCAAGGCTAGCGAGGACACGCTGGTGGTCGAGCGCTTCGGCCGGCTCTCCGTCGCGCTGGCCTCGGCCATCGCCCTGTCGGATGCGGCGGGTGAGGCGGCCCAGCGCGCGGTGGAACGCGGGAGCGCTCTGACCGAGCAGGAGAGAGGCGAGGTCGCCGCCATCGCCTACCAGTCGAAGGTGCACTCGACCGAGGTGGCGCTGGAGGTCACCTCCCGCCTGTTCGAGCTGATGGGCGCGCGGGCCACCACCAGGGCGCTCTCCTTCGATCGCTACTGGCGCAATGTGCGCACCCACTCGCTGCACGATCCCGTGCACTACAAGGTCCTGGAAGTGGGCGACTACGCCCTCAACGGGACGGTTCCTCCACCCACCTATTATTCGTGAATGGTTTGAACGATGTCCGTTTCATCACCGCCGATTGCTGCCAAGAAACCCTTTCTGCTCAATGGCTTCGGCATGGCCGTCGTCGGCCACGTCTCGGCGGGCCTGTGGCGCCATCCCGACGACCGGGCCGACACCTATACCAGCATCGATTACTGGATCGGCCTCGCTAAATTGCTCGAGGAAGGCGGCTTCGACGGGCTGTTCTTGGCCGATGCGCTCGGACACCTGGACGTCTATGCCGGCACGCCCGATGCCTCGCTGCGCACCGCCGCCCAATCCCCGGTCAACGATCCTCTGCTGCTGGTCTCGGCCATGGCGGCGGCAACCCGGCATCTGGGCTTCGGCATCACGGTGTCGACCACCTATGAGCAGCCCTATCTGCTGGCGCGTAAGTTCACCACGCTCGACCACCTCACCAAGGGGCGCATCGCCTGGAATGTCGTCACCTCCGTGCTGGAGTCGGCCGCGCGCAATCTCGGCCTCGAACGCCAGATCGATCATGACGAGCGCTATGACCGCGCCCAGGAGTTCGTCGACGTTGCCTACAAGCTGTGGGAAGGGTCGTGGGAGGAGGATGCGGTCATCCGCGATCGCAAGCGGGGGATCTATACCGATCCTTCCAAGGTCCATGCCATCCATCATCGCGGCACCTATTTCACCGTGCCGGACGCGCATCTGTCCGAGCCGAGCCCCCAGCGCACGCCCCTGCTCTACCAGGCCGGCACCTCGACGCGCGGGCGCGAATTCGCGGCGCAGAATGCCGAAGTCGTCTTCCTGGGCGGTACCAATTCGCCTTCGATCCGCCGGCGTATCGAGCAGATCCGCTCGCGCGCCGTCGAGCTCGGCAGGGCGCCCGACGCCATCAAGTTCATCACCGCCATCAGCGTGGTGACGGCTGAAACCGACGAGGAAGCCGAGGCGAAATATCGCGACTATCTCTCCTACACCAGCGTGGAGGCGGCGCTCGCTTTGTTCTCGGCCTGGACCGGGGTCGACTGGTCGCAATATCCCCTCGATCATCCCATCGAATATATCGAGACCAATGCCGGCCGCTCGGCTTTGTCCAGCCTCACCAGCATCGATGCCGACCGGCGCTGGACCGTGGGCGATGTCGCCGACTATATCGGCGTTGGCGGCATCCATCCCACCCTGGTCGGTGGGCCCAAGAAGGTTGCCGACGCGCTTGAGCGCCTTGCCGACGAGACCGGCATCGACGGCTTCAACCTTGCCTATGCCATCAGCCCCGGCTCCTTCGAGGATTTCATCCGCTTCGTCGTGCCCGAGCTTCGGCAGCGCGGCCGCATCCGCGAGCGGCCGGCGACGCCGGTGACCCTGCGCGAACGCTTCCAGGGCGATGGCCAGCGCCGACTGCGCGAGGACCATCGCGGCGCCTCCTTCCGCGACTTCACCCGTTTTGTCCCCACGCGGGACGTGCCGGCCGCGACCGCGGCCGAGTGACCCCCATTTGCCGACAGTTTTGAACAAGGACGAGACAAAGTGGCCTATGACGCAACCGTGAGCGCCCTGCGCGATACGCGCAGGGATGCCGCCATCGAGATCTATGCCGGCCTTTCGGAGGCGGAGTTCGTGGAGTGGCGCAGCCGCGCCGAACATGTCGCCGCCGAACTCGCGGCCAGTGCGCTCGAACGCGACCGCGCCAACCAGGATCCGTTCGAGGAAATCGGGCTCCTGCGTAAGGCTGGCCTTCTCGGCCTTGCCGTGCCGCGAGCCCTGGGTGGCGCCGGCGCCAATCTCGCGCAGGCGCTCGAGATCAGCCGTATCATCTCTGCGGCGGACGGCTCGATCGGGCAACTGATCGCCTATCACTATTCCAACGGGGTGTGGAGCTACATCCTCGGCACGCCCGAACAATGGCAGGGCACGGCTCGCGGCGTTGCCGAGGAGGGCTGGTTCCAGGGCGGCGTCAGCAATCCGCGCGATCCCAAGGCCGAACTGGAGAAGACCGCGAACGGTTATCTGATCAGCGGCCGGCGCACCTTCGCCACCGGCGCCTCGATCGCGCAGATCCTCACGGTCACCGTGTGGGACGGCGAGAAGCGGGTGCATTTCCAGGTCCCGCCCTCGCGCAAGGGCATCAGCTTCGAGGGCGATTGGGACAATCTGGGCCAGCGTCTCACCGCCAGCGGCTCGGTGATCTTCGATCGAGTGGAGGCGACCGAAGCGGACCTCCTGTCGGGTCTCGACCACTATGTCGGCGATGTCGAGCAGCGCGACGGGCTGCGCGTGCTGTTCAGCCAGCTGATCTTCGTCAATTTCTATCTTGGCATTGCCGAGGGAGCGCTCAAGGCTGCGGCCGCCTATGTGCGCAGCCATGGCCGGCCCTGGCCCGAGTCGGGGCTGGAAAGGGCTACCGAGGATCCCTACCATCTCCAGCTCTTCGGGCGCCTGTCGGCGGGCATCGCCGCCGGCGTGGCCTTGGCGGACAAGGCCGCGGCCCTCTATCAGCCGGCACTGCTGGCCGGCCCGGCGCTGACGGCGCAAGCGTGGGGCGAGCTTGCCCTTCTGATCGACCAGGCCAAGGTCATCGCCACCAAGGTCTCGCTTGAGGTCACCGCCGATATCTATGAGGCGACGGGCGCCCGCTCGACAGCCAACAAATACGGTCTCGACATCTATTGGCGCAATGTACGCACCCATACGGTGCATGACCCGGTGTCCTACCGCCTGCGCGAAATCGGCGAATTCGCGCTCAACCAGACGCTGCCGAAGCCTCGCGTCTTCACCCCGCCGGCGAAGGCCTGAGCGCCATGTCGCTGCACGCCGTAGACCTCCCGGCCGTCAGGGCGCCGAGCCCGGCACCGGCCCGGGTTAGGATTCTGGAAGGCACTTCGGAGCTGATCCAGGCCGCCCGGCTGTTCCGCACCGCCATGGTGGGGCTACCGAATTTCGGGCCGATCGATGCCGACTTCGTCGCCGACATCTATGAGCCCGGCCGCGCGCTCGGCGCCTTCGCATCAGGCACGCTGGTGGGTACGGTCAATTCCTATGCCAGCACCCTGACGGTGCCGGGTGGCGGACGCCTCGCCCATGCCGCCGTCACCCATGTCGGCGTGCTGCCAACCCATACCAGGCGGGGCATCGGAACGGCCCTCCTTGAAAGGCAATTGGCGGAGGCGCGTTCGCGCGGCGATGCCGTCGCCACGCTGCGGGCCTCGGATGCGCGCATCTACGCCCATTTCGGCTATGGCATCGCCAGTTCGCAGGTCAGTTTCGACCTCGCCGCCGAAGGAGCGCGTCTGCGCCCCGAGGTGCCGCGTGGCGGGCCGGTGCGGTTCGTCGACCCGGACGAGGCTTGGTCCCTGCTGCCCGTCATCCATGCCCAGGCCGGCACTGAGCGGGCCGGCACCATCGCCCGCTGGCGCGGCTGGTGGCACTTCCAGCGCTTGCGCCAGGACCTGTCCAAGGCGCCGGCCTATGTCGTGGTGGTCGGGGAGGAAGGACGGGAGAGCGGCTATGTGCGTTATCACCCGATCGGCCTCGACGAGTGGTTCGCCGGTTCGGATCGCACCCTGGTCGTGGACGATCTGGTCGTGGCCGACGATGCCGCCTATGGCGCACTGGTCGCCCATCTTCTCAGTGTCGATCTGGTGCATCGCATCCTCTTCCCCGGCCGGCCGGTGGATGACGCCCTGCCATGGCTGTTCGAAAACCATCGGCAGGCGCGTGTGACCGGCCAGCGCGACGAAACCTGGCTGCGTCTTCTCGATGTGCGCCTGGCGCTGGAAACGCGCCGCTATGGCGGTGAAGGCGAGGTGGTGCTCGCCGTCAGCGACCCCCTTTTCGCCGAGAACAATGGCCGGTTCCGCCTCTCGGCGCAGGGTGCGGTGCCGACAGACGCTCCGGCGCAGGCCGAGCTCGACATCGCCGCCTTGGCAACGACCTATCTCGGCGGCACGCGCTGGTGGCAACTCGCCAGGGCCGGCCGGGTCAAGGCCGAGAGCGAGGCGGTGCTGTCCACGCTCGATGCCTTGTTCGCCACGTCGGCGCAGCCCCATGCCGGCACCGTCTTTTAGGCCTTTCGCCATGGCGAAGCGGCCTTCGTCCTTTCTTCGATACATCAGGAAACAGACTATGAAATCCCGGCATTTCGCTCGTTCTAGGCTGCTCGGCTCCGCGTCGCGCTTTACGGCCGCCCTGCTGCTGACGGGCGGCCTCGCTCTCGGCGCTGCACAGGCGGCTGACGACGTTCCGTATGGCGGGACGCTGCGCATCGCCTCGCTCGACCCCGATCTCGACGCCTTCGATCCCTTGACCGGCTACAGCACCGATTCCTGGGAGATCCTGCGCGCGGTGACACGCCAGCTCGTGACCTATCCGGGCGCACCCGGCGACATCAAGGACGACACCAAGCTGGTGCCTGACCTTGCCGAGTCCTGGGACGTCAGCCCCGACGGTAAGACCTACACTTTCCATCTTCGCGATGGCATCAGCTACTCCGGCTCGACCACGCGCAAGATCACGGCGGGCGATTTCGTCTACGGCATCAAGCGCTTCTGCGATCCCAACAAGCAGGTCGCAGCCATCAACTATTTCAATCTCGCCTTTTCCGGCTTCGCCGACTACTGCAAGCAGTTCGCCAAGGTGCCGACGGGCGATCTCGCCGCCACCAAGGCCTTCACCGACACGCATGACATCGCCGGTGTCTCCGCGCCCGACGACAGGACGCTGGTGCTGCGCTCGGACTCCAAGAACTATGATTTCCTCAACATCCTGTCGATGAACTTCGTCACCCCGCTGCCGCCGGAAATCGCCTCCAAATATTTCCCGGATTCGCTGGAGTTCAGGAAGAACCTGCCCTCGAGTGGTCCCTACTACGTCGCAGCCTACGACCAGGGCCAGAAGCTCGTGCTCAAGAAGGTGGCCAACTACAATCATGCCGCCGATCCAGCCCGCAAGGCCTATGTCGATGAGATCGTCGTCGACTTCACCACCAATACCGAAGACGCCGTGGTGCAGAAGATCCGTGCCGGTGAAGCCGACCTGTCGCTCTATCTCGACGTGCCGCCTTTGGCCGCGATCCGGCAGTATCAGGCGCAGAAGAGCCCCTATCTGCATGCATCCAACAGCGGCTCGGCCAATTTCATCACCTTCAACGCCCGGCCGGAAGCCACCGGCCCCGGCGCCACCGCCCTGCGCAAGCTCGAAGTGCGCCAGGCCCTGGCCTATGCGGTGAACAAGGCCCATCTCGTCCAGCGTCAGGGCGGCTCGATCGCCGCTCTCCCGCTCGGCCAGATCATCACCTCGACCATCCTGGGCTACGAGCCCTTCGATCCCTACGCCACCCCGAAGAGCGCGGGCGATCCGGCCAGGGCCAAGGAACTGCTGGCCAAGGCCGGCTATCCCGACGGCGTGACGCTGGATGCTGTGTACCAGACCACGGCGCAGACCCAGGCCATCGCGGTGACGCTCAAGGAAGACCTGGCTGCGGCCGGCTTTACCCTCAACCTCATCCCGGTGCCGAGTTCGCAATACCGGTCCTACATCCAGGACCCCAAGAGTCATTGGGATGTCTTCCTGGGGGCAGCCTTCGCACCCGACTGGCAGGGGCCGAGCACGCGCATGCTGCTTGGAGGCTGGCTGAATTCGGATGCCTCGCCCTGCGGCACCGGCAATACCCATGCGGTCTGCTATTCCAACAAGGAGCTCAACCAGCTGGCGGCCGAGGCCTTCCCTTCCGATGATCCAGGCCCGATCTGGGCCAAGGCCGATCGCCTCGTTTCCGCCGACCTGCCCTGGATCCCCCTGTTCGAGAAGCGCAAGGTCGCCATCACCTCCGATCGCATTGCGCTGTGGAACTGGTCATCGCTCGCCGTGCATGCCGACATCACCAACATTGCCCTGCGTAAGTAGCGACAGGGGGCAGGAGAGGCGGCCATGGCGATTTTCGCGGTCGACAATCTGGATGTGAGCTTTGGAACGCGCCGGCATCGCATGGAAGTGGTGCGCGGCGTCTCCTTCGGCGTCGAGGCCGGCAAGACCCTGGCCATCGTCGGCGAATCCGGCTCCGGCAAGAGCGTGTCGCTGCTGGGGGCCACCGGCCTGCTGCCGCCCTCGGCGGTGGTGACGGGCAGTGCGCGCCATCGCGGCACCGAGCTTCTCGGCCTGTCGGCGGGCCGGTTGCGTCGCCTGCGAGGCGCGCAGATCGGCTTCGTCTTCCAGGATCCGCTCTCCAATCTGCATCCGCTCAAGACGATCGGAAGCCAGATCGGCGAGGCGATCACGGCTCATCAGCGCGTGGGGCGGTCGGCCCTGCGCACGCGCATCCTCGATCTGCTCGACGAGGTCGGCATTCGCGATCCCGCCCGGCGCATCGACGACTACCCTCATCAGTTCTCCGGCGGCATGCGCCAGCGCGTGATGATCGCCATGGCGATCGCGCTCGGCCCGGACTTGCTGATCGCCGACGAGCCGACGACGGCGCTCGACGTGACGGTGCAGGCCGCCATCCTCACGCTCCTGCGGCAATTGCAGGAGCGCCATGGTATGGCCCTGATCTTCGTCAGCCATGATCTCGGCGTCGTCAACGATATCGCCGACGACGTGGTGGTGATGCGCAGGGGAAGCGTGGTGGAGCAGGGGCCGGCGGCGCGCATCTATGGTGCACCGAAGGAGCCCTATACCAGGCTGCTGCTGGGAGCGGCGCGCCACGGCCTGGCCCTTGGCTCCGCGGTGCCGGTCGAGACCGCTCCCCTGTTGACGGTGGAGGGGATTTCCCGACGCTTCCGCCGGGGCGGCAAGGCCGAAGGCACGCTGCAGGCGCTCGATCGCGTTTCCTTTGCCCTGCGCGAGGGAGAGATCCTGGGGGTGGTCGGCGAGTCCGGTTCGGGCAAGTCGACCATCGGCCGGATCGTCGTCGGACTGGACAGGCCGGACGAAGGCCAGGTCAGGCTCGGCGACAGCGTCTATGCCCACGCCGGCGCCATGACCCTCACCAGGCAGCAACGTTCCGCCATCCAGATGGTTTTCCAGGATCCCTATGGCAGCCTCAATCCGAGGCGACGGATCAGTGCCATCCTGGCGGAGCCCTTCATCATCAACACGGATCTGTCCGCACCGCAGATTCGCTCGCGCATCCGCGACCTCGTCGAGGTGGTCGAGCTGCCCCAAGACGTGCTCGATCGCTATCCCGCCCAGCTTTCCGGCGGGCAGCGCCAGCGCATCGCGATCGCCCGCGCGGTGGCACTGGAGCCGCGCGTGATCGTGGCCGACGAACCGGTATCGGCCCTCGACATCACCACCCAGGCCAGGATCATCGCGCTGCTGCGCTCCCTCAGAAGCCGGCTCGGCGTCTCCATCCTGTTCATTTCCCATGATCTGGGCGTGGTGGCCGATCTGTGCGATCGCGTGCTGGTGCTGCAGGCCGGCCGCATCGTGGAGGAGGGGGCGACCGCGCAGGTCTTCCGGCGTCCCGGGCAGACCTATACGCAGGCGCTCATCGCAGCCATTCCGGGGCAGAAGGCGAGGGATCTCAACCGGCATGAAAGGCTGGTCCTGCATGGTTGAGGCGACCCGGACTTTTACCGAGGGCCCCGAGCAGGTTTCCTCCCGCCTTGAACTGAGGCGGCCGCCTAACGGCCTATGGGCGGTGCTGGCGGAGCCATCCGTGCGCTTCGGCGGGCTGTTGGTGCTCGCGGTGGTGGCTGCGGCGCTGCTGGCACCCCTGGTGGCGCTCTGGCTCGGCCACGGACCGACGGAGCAGTTCAGCGACATCGCCCTGTCGGAGGATGGTTTGCCGATCGGGCCGAGCTGGGCCTTTCCGCTCGGCGCCGACGGCGATGGCCGCGATGTCCTGGTCCGCACGCTCTATGGCGCGCGCGTTTCCCTGCTGGTTTCCATCCCCGCCACGACGCTCGCCATGGTGGTGGGAACCTCGATCGGCCTGATCGCCGGCTATTTCGGCGGGCTGGCGGACCGGGTGATCTCGCAGGGCATCGACGTGGCCTTGTCCTTTCCGTTCGTGGTGACGGCGCTCAGCCTGCTGGCGCTCAACCGCGGCGCCAGCGGCCAGCCGATCGCCGATCCCCTGCTGGTGGTGGTGCTGATCATCGCCCTGTTCTCCTGGACCTATTTCGCCCGCCTGACGCGGGGGCTGGTGCTCTCGCTTCGGCACAGTCCCTTCGTGCAGGCGGCGCAGACGCTCGGCGCGAGCCGCCGGCGTATCTTGATCCGGGAGATCCTGCCCAATGTCGCGCCGGTCGCCCTGGTCTATTGGGCCGTGCAACTGCCCAACAACATCGTGGCGGAGGCGACTCTGTCCTTCCTGGGGGTCGGCATCCAGGCTCCGACGGCGAGCTGGGGCAACATGATCGCGGATGCGCAACGCTCCTCGCTCTACCAGCTGCAGCCCTGGTTCCTGCTCGGGCCAAGCATCGCCCTTTTCCTGACGGTGGTGGGCTTCAACACGCTGAGTGCGGGCCTGCGCAACATCCTCGATCCCCATCGGCGCTGAGAGACGGATCATGCTGCGCTTCATTCTCGGCCTGGCCTTCAGGGCGGTCACCACCTTGGTGATCGTCCTCGTCATCGCCTTCTTCATCACACGCCTCGCCTACCAGAATCCGGCGGTGATGCTGGCGCCGCGCAATGCCAATCAGCAGGCGATCGATGCAGTCGCCCATGCGCTGCGCCTCGACGAGCCCTGGCATGTCCAGCTCTGGCAATATCTCTATCGCGGTCCGGACATCCAGGGGGCGGCGATGGGGCTCGCGCACTGGCCGCCGGGTCTGGGCTATTCCTTCCGCAAACAGACGGGCGTCACCGAGCTGATCCTCGACAAGGTGCCCGTGACCTTCTCGCTCGCTTTGGGAGCGCTGGTGATCTGGATGGCGGTCTCGCTGGTGCTGGGGATCCTGGCGGCGCGGCGGCCCGGCTCCCTGCTCGACCATGCTCTGGCGGCCATCGCCTATGTCGGGCTGTCGGTTCCCACCTTCCTGAGCGGGATGTTGTTGTCCTTCTTCCTGTTCTACCAGCTCTCGACCGTGGGCATCGACTGGTTCCCGAGCAGCGGCTACGTGCCCTTCTTCGACAATCCCTTCGAATGGGCTCGTCATCTGGCCTTGCCCTGGCTGACGTTGGCGATCGCGGAGATCGGCATCTTCCAACGTGTGGTGCGGGCGGCCATGCTGGACGTATTGGGAGCGGACTATATTCGCACGGCCCGGGCCAAGGGCCTGAGCGAATGGCGCGTCCAGGTCGGCCATGCGCTCAAGGCCGCCCTCAATCCCATCATCACCCTGGCCGGGCTGGAACTGGCGGTGATCATGGGCGGGGCGATCGTGACCGAGCAGATCTTCGGCCTCGACGGTGTCGGCAGGCTGGCGATCAATGCCGCGCTGGACGGGGATTTTCCCGTGGTGATCGGCACCACCATCTTCACCGCGGC
Source organism: Labrys sp. F242 (assembly GCF_057813875.1). Classification (NCBI taxonomy): domain Bacteria; kingdom Pseudomonadati; phylum Pseudomonadota; class Alphaproteobacteria; order Hyphomicrobiales; family Xanthobacteraceae; genus Labrys; species Labrys sp. F242. The sequence continues at coordinate 283,712 of NZ_JBVASG010000006.1, forward strand.
GATCTTCGTGGCCTGCAACTTCCTGGTCGATGCCATCACCAGGCTGCGCGACCCGCTGGCGGCAGCCGGATGAGCGGCCGATGGGCATCCTCACGGTCGGCTTGGGAAGCGCTCGATGATTTCAATATATTAAGTCTATAAATTTAGTTGACATATAATCGGCAAACGTGTGTGCTCTGACCAGGCCTCGACAGACGGGCTGAGATCAAAGCTGGACCGACACGATGACGACTTCCTCCACGCCGCTCGGGCGCCGCTCGCTTCTGAAAATGGGCTCGGCCCTGGCTGCCGCCGCAGCCTTGGGCGGCACTGCCCGGGCCGACGATGCCGCCAAACCGGAAGCGGCCAAGCCTGAAGCGGGATTGCCCTCCCTCAAGGGTAAGACCATCGCGATCAGCGTCGCGGGTACCGACCATTTCTTCGACCTGAAGGCCTATCAGGCCCAGGTCGAGACCGTGAAGGAACTCGGCGGTACGCCGATCGGGCTCGATGCCGGGCGCAACGACAAGACGCTGGTCAGCCAGCTGCAGACGTTGGTGACGCAAAAGCCGGATGCGGTGATCCAGACGCTCGGCACCCTCTCGGTCGTCGACCCCTGGCTGAAGAAGCTGCGCCAGGCCGGCATCCCGGTCTTTTCAGTCGACCTGCCCTCGACCAACGTCATCAACACGGCGACCTCGGACAATTTCTCCCTGGGTGCCCAGCTCGCCTTGCAGCTGGTCTCCGATATCGGCGGCAAGGGCAATGTCGTCGTCTTCAACGGCTTTTCGGGCGTTCCTGTCTGCGAGATCCGCTACACCCAGCTGCGCAACGTCCTCAAATATTATCCCGAGGTGAAGATCATCCAGCCCGAGTTGCGCGACGTCATCCCCAACACGGTGCAGGACGCCTATGCGCAGATCACCGCCCTGCTCAGCAAATATCCGGACAAGGGGTCGATCTCGGCGATCTGGTCGGCCTGGGACATTCCCCAGCTCGGCGCCACCCAGGCCCTGATCGCCGCAGGGCGCAGCGAGATCCTCACCTATGGCGTCGACGGCACCCCCGAGGTGCTGGCGCTGGTCAAGGATCCCAAGGCGCCGGCCGGTGCGGTGGCGGCCCAGCAGCCCTCGGTCATCGGCCGCCAGGCGGTCTTGAACCTCGCCCGCTATCTCAACGGCGATACCACGCTGCCCTCGCAGACTTTCCTGCCGGCCGTCATCGCCAACAAGAAGAACGCCGCCGAGGTGCAAAAGCAGCTCGGCCAGGCTTGATCGCCATTACCTGATCGACCCGCATCCGACCAACCCCGCAGGGTGCCCTCGTTGACACCATCCTGCCCAGCCACCCCATCCGCAAGCCCGGATGGGGTGGCTCTTCCTCGTGGCCGGTCCCGTGCCGCATTCCTCTGAGCAAGGGCTGAGCTGGCCGGTGATCGACGCCATGACATCCATATCTCCCGTTCTGGCCATGCGCGGCCTCGTCAAGACCTTCGGACCGACCCGGGCCCTCGATGACGCTTCACTCGTGGTCGCGCCCGGCACCGTCCACGGCCTGGTCGGGCAGAACGGCGCCGGCAAGTCGACCCTGATCAAGGCTTTGGCCGGTCTCGTCAGCCCGGAAGCCGGCAGCATCGAATTCGAGGGCCGGCCGCTCGATCATCTCTCGCCCCAGAAGGCCGAGCAACTCGGCATCGCCTTCATCCACCAGGACCGGCTGCTGGTGCCGACCGCGACGGTCGGCGAAGCGCTGTTCCTGGGGCGCGAAACCGTGGGGTCGCGCCTCGGCGTTTGGCAGCCGAGCCTGCAGCGCCGCGCGGACGAGGCCCTGCGGCATTTCTTCGGCATCACGTTGCCTCGCGGCGCACTCATCCGCGACCTGTCGACGGCGCAGCAGCAGATCGTTCAGATCACGCGTGCGCTGCTGGCCAAGCCCCGCCTGATCATCTTCGACGAGCCCACGGCGGCGCTGGCCAAGCGCGAGGTCGAGAGCCTGTTCGCCGCCATCGCGCAACTGAAGGCGCACGGCCTGACCAGCATCTACATCTCGCATTACCTGGCCGAGATCGAACGCATCTGCGATGTCGTGACCATTATGCGCAACGGCCGGGATGTCGCCCATCTCGAGCCCTCGCGCACGACCATCAGTGAGATTACCCGCCTGATGGTCGATCGCGACGTCAAGGACCTGTTCCCCAAGCATCGCGCTGAACGCGGCAAGCCCGTGCTGTCCCTTGCCGGCCTCGGTGCGCCGCCGGCCTTTGCCAATGTGTCCCTGACGGTGCATCGCGGCGAGGTGATCGGGCTGACCGGGCTGCTCGGCTCGGGAGCTAAGGAACTCGTCCAGGCCTTGTTCGGACTGCGGCCGGCGCGGGCGGGCACCATCGAGGTCGATGGACGTGTGCGGCGCCTCTCCAGCCCCGTGGCGGCGGCGCAGGCGGGTCTCGCTCTGGTGCCGGAGGACCGCAGGGCCCAGGGCGTGGCGCTCGGCCTCTCCATCCGCGAGAACGCCACACTTGCCAGCCTCGGCCAGATCACGCGCCTGGGCTGGCTCGACCGCTCCGGCGAGCGTTCGAAACTGTCGAAGCTGATCGAGGCGCTCAAGATCAAGGCCAGCGGCCAGGACGCAGCCGTGCGCACCCTCAGCGGCGGCAACCAGCAGAAGGTGGTGATCGCCAAATGGCTGGCCCGTCGCTCCGACATCTATGTGCTTGACGAGCCGACGGTCGGGGTCGACGTCGCGGCCAAGGCCGAGATCTATCGCCTTATCGCCGAGCTGGCGGAGGAGGGGGCGGGCATCCTGCTGCTCTCTGCCGATCTCGACGAGCTCCTGGGCGTGTGCGACCGCGTCCTGGTGATGCATCGCGGCGCCGTGGTCGGCACCTACGAGACCGCGGCCACCTCGTCCGACCAGCTGCTGGCCGCGGCCCTGACGGGCGCCGATCCCGGGGAAGGAGCCAGCCATGCCGCATGAAACCCTGGAAGCGGTTGCATCCGCGACATCGGCCTCGATCTACCCCAAGCCTCATGAATCCAGGGCCGGTGCGAGCTGGCGTGATCTGGCGGGAGGCGCCGGCGCGCGCCTGGTCCGGGCCGGCGGGCTGCTGTTCTTCCTGGCTGTGATGGCCTTCTTCGCTGTCAACGTGCCCTCCTTCGTCTCGCCCGCCAATATCGGCCTCATCCTGTCGCAATCGGCGGTGCTGGGCATCTTGGGCTTTGGCCTGACGCTGGTGCTGATCACCGGCGGTTCGGATGTGATCGCCGGCGGCATCGACCTCTCCCTTGCCGGCACGCTCGGGCTTTCGGCCGCCGTCTTTGCCCTGCTCAACCAGGCCGGCTTCTCTGACACGACCTGCGTGGCGGCCGCGCTCGGCGTCGGCCTCCTCGTCGGCCTGGTCAACGCGCTTGCCGTGGTCTGGCTGCGGATCCTGCCTCTGCTGGCGACCCTGGCCGCCATGAATGTCTGCGCCGGGCTCGAACTGGTGGTGACCGAGAACACCACCATTCCCGCCACCTCGCCGCTGATCGACTGGCTCGGCCTGGCCGGCCCGCTCGACATTCCCGTGCTCGGCTGGTTGCTCCTTGCCCTGTGCGCGCTGCTGGCCGTGCTGCTGCATCTCACGCCCTTCGGCCTGCGCGCCTATGCGGTGGGCGGGCATCGCGAGGCGGCCAAGGCCGCCGGCATCGCCATCCATCGCTATGTCGCGCTGTCCTATATCGCCAGCGGGCTGCTGGGCGGGCTGGCTGGCGTGGTTTCGGTCGCCTTCCTCAATGGCGCGACCGGAGGCTCGGGCGACATGCTGCTGCCGGTGGTGGCAACCGCCTTTCTAGGCTTCATGTTTTCGCGCCGGCTGCTGCCAACCGTGGCAGGCACGCTGCTCGCCGCCGTCTTCCTGGGCGCGCTCACCAACGGGTTCCAGCTCCTCCATGTCTCGACCTATTGGGTCAATGGCATCGAGGGCGTGCTGATCCTGGCCGTCGTCGCCGCCACCGCCAATCTCGCACGCAGGAGGGCGTCATGAGCGCCGTTGGAGCCGAAGGGCCGCGCATCCGGCCGGCATCCGAACTGCTGCGCTTCGGCATTCCGCTGGCGCTCGTGCTGGTCGTAGCCGTCTTCTCCGTGCTGGCGCCGGGCTTCCTGACGCTTGGAAACATCACCGGCGTGCTTGTCAACAATGTCGCCCTGACGGCCATCGTCGCCATCGCCATGACCTTGACGGTGGCCTCGGGCGGCACGGATCTGTCGGTGGGCACGGCGGTTGATCTCGGCAGCCTCGCCTTCGTCTCGGCGGTCTCCTCGGGCCAGCCTGTGGCGCTCGCCTGCCTCTATGGCGTCGGCGCGGGCATCGGCACCGGGCTCTTCAACGCCTTCCTGATCGCGCGGCTGTCGATCACGCCCTTCCTGGCGACGCTGGGCACGCTGTTCATCGGCCACAGCCTCCAGCAGCTCACTACCGACGGCGGCAATCCCGTCTATGTGCCGGCCGGCAGCATACCGCCCGCGCTCGCCTTCATCGGCCATGGCACCCTCCTCGGGGTGCCGGTCTCGCTGCTTCTCGTCGCGGTGCTGGCGCTCGGCGCCTGGCTCCTCCTGGAGAAATCGAGTTTCGGCCGCACTGTCCTGGCCGTCGGCACGCAGGAGGAGGTCGCGCGCTATTCCGGCCTGCCGGTGCGGCGGATCCTGGCGATCGTCTATATCCTCTCCGGCGCCGTCGCCGCCGTGACCGGCATCCTGCTGTCGTCCAACGTCAACGCCTATGTGCCCTATTCGGGCAATGCCTATCTGCTCAACGCCATCGGCGCGGCCTTCATCGGCACTTCGCTCAGCCGTAACCGGCGCGCCAGCATTCCCGGCACGATCCTCGGCGTTCTGCTGTTCGGCTTCGTCTCCAACGGCCTCCTGCTGATCGGCTGGAATTTCTATTGGCAGCAGGTCGGTGCCGGGGTCCTGATCTTCCTTGCCTTGCTGCTGGCCTTTGCCGGCCGGCGTGAGAGCTGAGACGGATTCGGCAGAAGGCTAGCCCGCACCGCGCGCCGTCGCGAGGGCCAGCACATGGTCGCGCGTCAGGGCGGCGAGGGGCAGCGGGCCAGGTGCGCTGGGGTCGACCCAGGCGATTTCCTCGATCTCGGCGGTGGCGGCGACCGGCTCGGCGATGTCGAGGCGGAAGATCTCGGCCTCGACCATCCGGTTGTCCTCATGCGCAGCCGGGGCTTCGAACCGGCCGAGATAGACAGGGCGCGCCGGATCGACCGCAAGGCCGATCTCCTCGGCGAGCTCGCGGCACAGGGCCTGCCGGGGCTGCTCGTCGGGCTCGATCTTGCCGCCCGGCTGCATGAAGGCCGATGTCCCTCGTTTTCTGACCAGGAGTGTCATACCGTCGGGACGGACGATGACGGCGGCTGCAATACGAATCGCATCGGGGGAGGACATGGCGCCATCCTAGGTGATATCCCGGCCGCCATCCATATTTTGGGAGATCCGAGGTGGAGGATGAAGGCCAGGCTGGCGTCATGACGGGGCGCGGCGATGCGTAACCTGCCGCTCGGCGTGCTGCGCACCTTCGAGGCGGCTGCGCGGCATGAAAGCCTGACCAAAGCCGCCGGGGAGCTTGCCCTGACCGACAGCGCCGTCAGCCACCAGCTGCGCCGGCTGGAGGAGGTGCTGGGCTATCCGCTCTTCCACAAGGCCGGGCGCGGGGTGGTGCTCACCGATGCCGGCCGTGTCTTCGCCAAGACGGTCTCGGCCGCGCTGCAGGACATCACCAACACCGCGCTGCGCCTGTCCGAGGCGGACCAGGATGGCGGGCGCATCGGCATCGCCTGCCCGCCGATGTTCGCCAGCGGCTGGCTCGCCAAGAACCTCGCCGATTTTTGCCAGGACCATCTCGCCGTCGAATGCCATATCAAGCTCACCGAGAACCACCGCATCCACGAGCTGGTGGATGCCGATATCGGCATCGTCTTCGGCGCCGGCGGCTGGGACGACAAATGGTCGGCACAGCTTGCCCATGTCAGCATCATGCCCGTCTGCAGCCCGACCTTGTTCCAGCGCATCGGCCGGCGCATCACCAGCCCGGTGGAGCTGCGCAGCGCCATCCTGCTGCACTGGGACGATGGCTCGGAATGGCGGCGCTGGCTCTCCGAGGCCGGCGAGCGCGACTTCGGGCCCTATAGCCGCCATCTCTATTGCAGCGATCTCGGCATGGCGATCGACCTCGCCATCAACGGTACCGGCGTCGCCCTGGCGAGCGACACGCTCTCGGGCGCGGACGTCAGGAACGGCACGCTGCTGCGACCCTTTTCCACCGCCATCGACGCCTTCGGCGGCTGGTATGTGGTCTCCACCCATGCCGGCCTGCAGCGCTCGGGCGTGCGGCTCTTCCTGCGCTGGCTGCTGGCGCGCTTCGGCAAGGATGCCGCCGCCTGGCAGATCGGTTGACTGGATGGTGTACAGTTGAGACTAGTTCAGGAATTGACCGAATACGCCGCCAGGCGATGCCTCCTTCGCAGGCAATATGCATTGGAAATGCACAATAGATGAAATGGCGTCATCTATTTGATGATCAAATATCAATTGCCCCAAACCGGCCTTCTGATTTTATGAGCATCGTCGCGATGGGCGGACAAGCCCGGCGCAGGAGAGGGGTCTTGGTGGCGGACGAACGCGGCCGGATTGGGAAGAAGCATGCACAAGCTGGCCGTGGACGGCATCCGCAAATCCTATGGCAAGGTCGAGGTCCTCAAGGGCGTGTCGCTCCAGGCCGCGGCCGGTGACGTCATCAGCATCATCGGAGCCAGCGGCTCGGGCAAGAGCACCTTCCTGCGCTGCATCAATTTCCTCGAGCGCCCCACCGCCGGCAGCATCGTCATCGACGGCGAGGCGCTGAAGACGGCCAGGGATGGCGACGGCTTCCTCAGGGCGACCGACAAGAGACAGCTTCAGCGCATGCGCAGCCGCCTCGCCATGGTGTTCCAGAATTTCTGCCTGTGGTCGCATATGAGCGTGATCGACAATGTCATCGAGGCGCCGATCAGCGTGCTGGGCGTCTCCAAGGCGGAAGCGACCGAGCGGGCCAGGGCCAATCTCGCCAAGGTCGGCCTCGGCCAGGAGGTGCTGCAGCGCTATCCCGCCCATCTCTCCGGCGGCCAGCAGCAGCGCGTGGCGATCGCCCGGGCGCTCAGCATGAACCCCGACGTGATGCTGTTCGACGAGCCGACCTCGGCGCTCGATCCGGAGCTGGTGAGCGAGGTGCTCAAGGTCATGCAGGCCCTCGCCGAGGAGGGCCGCACCATGATCGTGGTGACGCATGAGATGGGCTTTGCGCGCCATGCCTCCAGCCGCGTCGTGTTCCTGCACAACGGCGCCATCGAGGAAGAGGGCCGGCCCGAAGCCGTTTTCACCGATGCCCGCAGCGACAGGCTGCGGCAATTCCTTGCCGGGCGTTTGCAGCACTAGCCATCGCTTCACCCTCCCCTGGAGGTATCGGCACTTCCTCTTTGAAGTGCCTGGTGCCGGCCTGAAAAGGCCGGGGTGGGGTGATCTTCGGCAAAAAACAAAGTGGTTTCCATCATGACGACCTCCACATTTTCACCCCACCCCGAGGCTTCGCCTCGACCCTCCACCTTCAGGGGAGGGTAAATCGACCCCACCAAGGCCGGTGGAAACCGGCTTCCACAACGACAAATCCCATCCCGAGAGACCCATCATGAGCATTCGCTTCAGAAACGCCATCGCCGCCCTCCTGCTCGGCCTTGCCGCCTCCGGCGCCCAGGCCCTCAGCGCCCAGGCCGCCGACAAGATCAAGATCGCCACCGACGCCACCTTCCCGCCCTTCGAATCGATCGATGCCAACGGCAAGCTGGTCGGCTACGACGTCGAGCTGATGCAGGCGATCTGCGAGGCCGCCAAGCTCGATTGCGACATCTTCAACGCCGCCTGGGACGGCATGATCCCCGGCCTGATCGACGGCAAATATGATGCGCTGATCTCCCAGCTCACCGTCACCGAGAAGCGCCGCAAGGTGATCGCCTTCTCCGACATCTACAACCACCCGATCTTCCGCTTCGTGGCCAAGAAGGGCTCTTCCTACGAGTTCACGCCCGAGGGCATGGCCGGCAAGACCATCGCGGTGCAGACGGGAACGCCGATGGACGCCTATGTCACCAGCCATTTCCCCAAGGCCACCATCAAGCGCTACGACACCGGCAGCGCGCCCTATCTGGAGCTGACCGCCGGCCGAGCCGAGCTCCATATCAGCTACCAGGCCCAGATCAGCGCCAGCTTCCTGAAGTCGGACGCCGGCAAGGAGTACGAGCTGGTCGGCCCGCAGCTCACCGGCAAGGACGCCAAGGAGTTCGGCGAGGGCGTCGCCATCGCCATCGGCAAGAAGAACACCGCGCTGGTGGCCGAGATCAACAAGGGCCTCGCCATCCTCAGGGACAACGGCAAGCTCAAGGCGCTGGACGCCAAACATTTCGGCGAATGACCGGAGATGGTCCTCGATTTCGTCCGCACGATCCTGGCGGCAGGGGCGATCACCCTGCTGCTTGCCTTCGCCTCGCTGGTGGTGGCCGTCCTCCTCGGCCTCGGCGCGGCCCTGTGCAAGGTCTCGCGCCATAGGACGCTGGCGGCGCTCGCGGGGATCTACACCTTCGTGGTGCGCGGCATCCCCGATCTGGTGATGATGCTGCTGGTCTTCTACAGCCTGCCCTCTTTCATCGATCAGCTCGGCGAATGGCTCGGCTTCGACATCCATGCCGAGTTCTCCCCGCTGGGCGCCGGCATCGCCACGCTCGGGCTGATCTTCGGCGCCTACATGACCGAGACCTTCAAGAGCGCGCTTCTCAACATCCCCCGCGGCCAGATCGAGGCGGCGCAGGCCTATGGCCTCAGCCGCACCCGCACCTTCACCCGCATCGTGCTGCCGCAGATGATCCGCCTGGCGCTGCCCGGCTTCACCAACAACTGGCTGGTGCTGGTCAAGGCGACGGCGCTGGTCTCCCTCATCGGCCTGCAGGACGTGATGTTCCGCGCCAAGGGGGCGGCCGAGGCCACCGGCAAGCCCTTCACCTTCTACCTGGTCGCCGGCGGCTTCTATCTCGCCATCACCATCCTCTCCATGCTGGTGCTGGCCTGGCTGGCGCGGCGCTACGAACTCGGCACAAGGAAGCTGGCGCCATGAACTGGGACGTCATTGCCGAAAATCTCGGCCTCTATGCCGAGGGCGCCCAGCTGACGCTGACCCTCACCGTCGCGTCCCTGGCGATCTCCTTCTGCCTCGCCATCCCGCTCTCCTTCGCGCGCAACAGCGCCAACCGGCTGATCCGCCACCTCGTCTTCGCCTATACGCTGGTGTTCCGCGGCACGCCGCTTCTGGTGCAGCTCTTCCTAATCTATTTCGGCCTCGCCCAGTTCGAGCTCGTGCGCGCCAGCCTGCTCTGGCCCTGGCTCTCCAGCCCGCTCGTCTGCGTGCTGATCGCCTTCGTGCTCAACACCACAGCCTACACCACCGAGATCTTCGCCGGGGCGCTGCGCCACATCCCGCCCGGCGAGGTGGAGGCCGCCACCGCCTATGGCATGTCCGGCTGGACGCGGGCGCGGCGCATCCTGGTGCCGGCGATGCTGACCCGGGCGCTGCCGCTCTACGGCAACGAGACCATCATGATGCTGCACGCCACCTCGCTCGCCAGCACCGTCACTTTGCTGGAGACCACCGGCGTCGCCCGCATGATCACGCTGAACTACTACATCCAGTTCGAGCCCTATGTCGCGGCCGCGATCGTCTACCTCACTTTGACCTTCGTCCTGGTCGGCGCCTTCCGTCTCGTCGAGCGCCGCTGGGCCGGCTACCTCGACGTCCGCCCGTCCTGAGGTTCGCCGCCGGCCATCCCCCGCTTTTCCAACCCGATGCCGCCCGCGGGCGGCCCGCATAGAGGATCCCCATCATGAACCAGAAAGCCGATCTCGGCGCGCTGTTCGGCGCGGCGGCCGATACCCTCACCTTCCTCGGCCTGGAGGAATGCCGCGACCTTGCGACGCTCACCGCCCCGATCGCCCTGATCGGCGCGCCCTGCGCCACGCCCTATCGCTCCGTCGGCGCCTATTGCCGCAACGCGCCCGACGCCCTGCGCCGCGCCACCGCCGCCTTCACCGCCAATGTCGACCGCCATGATTTCGACAATGGCGGCAAGGTCTTCCCGGAGCCGCGCCTGCGCGCCGTCGATTGCGGCAACCTGCCCTATGACGAGAGCGACGGCGCCGCCAACCGCGCCGCCATCGCCGCTGCCGTCAAGGCCATCCGCGCCCGCGGGGCGGTGCCGATCGTCCTGGGGGGCGATGATTCCATCCCCATCCCCATGCTCGAAGCCCTGGGGGCGGAGGCGGGCGCCCGCTACACCATCCTGCAGATCGATGCCCATATCGACTGGCGCGAGGTGCATATGGACGAGCGCCTCGGCCTCTCCTCCACCATGCGCCGGGCGTCGGAAATGCCCCATATCGAGCGCATCATCCAGGTCGGCGCCCGCGGCATCGGCTCGGCCGCGACCAGCGACTATGAGGATGCGCTGGCCTGGGGCGTGACATTCGTGCCGGCCCATGACCTGCACCGCCAGGGCGTCGAGGCCGCGCTCGACCTCATCCCCGAAGGCAGCCGCATCGTCATCTGCATCGACGCCGACGCCCTCGACCCGGCCCTGGTGCCCGGCGTCATCGGCCGCGCCCCGGGGGGCCTCACCTACTACCAGCTCGTCGACCTCATCAAGGGCGCCGCCCGCCGCGGCCGCATCGAGGCGATGGACTTCGTGGAATTCATGCCCGAGCGGGATGTGGATGGGATCGGCGCGCTGACGTTTGCCAGGGTGATCACCACGGCGCTGGGGGTGATTGCGCGGCAGAGGGCGTGAGGGACGAGGGGGGGCCGCCGGTGAGGAGCCGGCGGCTGTTCGTACGAAGTGCCGCCGTTCATAGCCTTTGGCCGGCATGCTGGTCATCGTCGCTCATGGCGATCTCGGCGCGCTCAAGGGGCTGCAGTTCAGTGCCGGCGAATTGCGGATCGTCGGCAGCACCTTCTGCTGGGGCCTCTACGCCGTGCTGCTGCGCCGCTCGAAATTCGGCATCCCCCTGCTGCCCAAGGTGGTGGTCCTGCTTGGCGCCGGCTCCCTTGCCGCCCTTGCCCTTCTATCTGTGGGAACTGAGCGCGCGGCGACTGGGCCTTGCGCGTCAATGGCCTGCCGGCGCTCGCCTATCTGGCCGGGCCGGGCGGCGTGCTGATGTATTATCTCTACAATCGCAGCGTCGAGGCGCTCGGCGCCGGCCGTGCCAGCATGCTGCTTTACCTGCAGACCGTCTTCGTGGCCCTGCTCGCCTATCTCCTGCTCGGGGAAAGCCTGCACGACTACGACATCTGGGGCGCGGCTTTTATCGTTACTGGCTTGGTGTTATCCGTAATGATCAAGCAAAGGCGCGACGTTGCTTGAGAAGGGTAAGATGGATGCCGGAGAGCTGTCGGCGGCATCTGACCCTTCGCGATCTTCTGTCTTCAATTAACTGCACTGTCACCGTAATTCCAAAGATATCAGTCAGATGTATTATTCCTGATACTATGCCTTAATCCCGTATGTTGAAATCAGAGGTGCGACCTTTATTAAGCGCGTGTAAGAACCGGTCGGCGACAATTCTGTCGTTTTCACGCTGCGATTCCCTCAATAGTAAAGCAAATTTCTCTAATCTCTTAAGATCAACGATCATGTTCCAAGAGGCTTGATTTATATGCTCGTAATTTCCAGCTGTTGACCTCACATAACTGATTGGTATATCTAGTAGAATGCGGAGACCATCTTCGGTCTCCATCAGGCGATCGGTATATTCTCGAACCTCGTTTTCATTCCCGGTGCCCCACCAATACCAGAGAATATCACCGAGCTGGGCCTGCTTGTGCAAGGCGCCGTCAATGGCCATCTGCCTTAGTCGATTCAAGAGGGCATCACGCAGCTCTTGAGTTGCTGTACCGAGGCTATCGGGGCGGTAGGCTGCTCCATCGGCTTGCGTATCTCCCGAGATAGAGCGCATAAGCTCGCAAAGCAGGGAAATATCACTTGCCTCAAATATCGCATTCTTTAGAAGTGTGGCGCGCTCATCTACGTTCAGAGTCACCATGACCTGCGTCAGCATTATCCGAGTCAAGTCGTCATTTGAATAATCAAAAATATTTGCGGTCTTCCAATTTTCATTTTCAAGTAAAATAGAGGCATTATTCAGCAATGCAACCAACCATTTTTTGCGGTTGTTTTCAGTCTTTATCACTTCTTCCAAAAAATCAAGAATGATACGTCGAATTTTTTGTTTTTCTGATGCGTTTTTTGCTCGAATATGAGCGCGGAATACATCAAAGACGATTTCCGGTTCGCTATTCTTCAGCTGCTCTAGCTGAGATTTACTCCAAAGACCAGTGTCGGGCGTCAAGCGAAAATAAACGGGTGCGAAATCAGCTTGCCTGATTTTACGGCCGCGCCCTTCTCCTTCTTTGTCACCGGTATCAAGCAGGTCTGTGCTGAGCAGCTTTTTTAATTTTGGAAATAGCATTGAAACAGCGGCGCTTGCGGCCTCGCTATTTTTGGCATTTCCCATCAAGGTCAATAGCTGGTCTTTTAATATATCCTGTACAGACACCTAACGCTCCACAAGTTGATCTAGGTTCTCGCGGACCCAATTGTAAATCGACGGTTCGTAAATTCGGATTGTCTCCAAGATAAGGAGATCGACTGGGTCCGTGTGATCGCCGAGCCCGGCGCTAGCAACCGAAAACGCGTTCATTAGTCTGCGGACGTCACGAGGAGTTCGTAAATAGTGCCTTAGCACCAGAAACCACGCGATTCGAAGCCTATGTTGCTCCTCCGCATGCAAGGTCGGAATAATTTCCCGCAGGTCGACATTCAGAAGATTAGAAATGTCAGCGGCGTCAAGTGGCGGAAGATGAATGGAATACTGAACGATCTTTTGAAGATACTCATTTCCACTAACCTGCAACGCCGTGGTAATCAAGCGAGAAAGTCTCTCCTCATCGTAGCAGAGCAAATAGATCACGTTGGGTAGGTCGCCGAGGCCTTTAAGAAGCGATACCATTTCGACCGCTTCTATTGGAGTTAATCGGTCGAGGTCGTCTACCACGACGACTATCTTTTTCGTGCCGAGGTTCCGCAATGTTTGCCGTAGCCGATCGCGAACGCTTTCTAGCGTCGGCCCAGTGGTAAGCCGTTTGGCAAGCTTGTCGGAAAGATCAACGCCGGTAGAAAAGAGACTACCGAAAACTCCCCCAGTCACCATGTCCGTGGCTGCGCCTGCCAATGGAACTGCCTGGGTAAGGCGACTCAGCACAGACGCGAATGCCTCGCGAACTTCATCTCCTAGCTTTTCTCCAATCGCACGTGCCAAATCGCTGATTAGTGCACTGGCTAGTTCGGCCCTTCCTGGGAATAGCCATGGGGAAAAGCGAACAATAATGTTCCTGGGGTCATTTTCGACGGTGCGCTTTAGGTACCAGTATTTGAGCGCCAAAGTTGCGTCTTCTTTGGAGCCGCATGCCTTAAGGAATTCGCGGTCACGGTGATTGCGATCCCACAAATCAACATCGAGGTTGTTGGCTATTAGTGATTCCGTAATTGGTTCGACCCGAGAAAATTTGCGGGACATTTCTTCTAGTTCTTGAAGGCTCGGTGTATTCCCCTCGTCGGCCCGGATCATGTCGCTATGCTTTAAGTAGCGAACGGTTAGCTCAGCGACGCTGGATTTACCTGCTCCCCAGGCCCCAATGAGACCGATGACGAACCCGTCTTTTGCCACGCTTAGTTGGTCAATCGATCGGGCGAGCGCGAGTGCGAAATCAGATCGCCCCAATACGTCGTCGTCAGGATGAGAGATTGGGCGATCACTATGACGCATTGCAATGGTACGACTGATATGCCTGTCCGTGAAGCTCGAAACGGAGCCATTCTGGATGCGATCTTAGAATCTATACCTTTGAGTGGCAACCTAATTGATTAAATCTGGGAGCTTATCCGTTTTTTATCATTACATTCAGTTCGTATAATTACAATGCGATTTGCCATAACGTCGAAATGTTAGGGTAACATTGTGTCGATTCGCTATATAGAAAATAATAATCAATAGTAAGATCTATATTTTTTAGTAATTTTATCGTGAATTAAATTCACATTGACTCGAGCATCTCAAGATGCGTCGGAGTGGATTTCTACGATCGGCATGAAGATCAGGCAGTTGTTGATGCAAGGTCGCGTAAAGGGGTTACCTGCTAAGTTCCGTCTGTAATTAAAATGGCTTCATTGAGGTAAGCTTCAAATAGATTGGCAAGCCTCTCCCAAATGCAATTGATAGCAATACAAAGCGAGCTCCTCGCTTCCTTCCCTCAGCCCCTCGGCGTGAGATGCACCCCCGCCAGCGTGCACCGCACGGATCCCCCCGCGCGTTCGATGGTGGGGATGTCGAGGGCGACGCAAATGGCGCTTTGCTCGATGATCCCGCGCTGCTCAGGCGTCAGGGCTGCCAGCGCCGTGGTCGAGAGGGCGAGGAGGCGGCTGTCCTTGCCCTGCAATTCGATTGCGTTGCCGGCAAAGTTCTCGATCTGGCGGTTGCTCAGCGCCAGCACGTCGCGGCCGGAGCGTTCGAGGCGGGCGATGATCTCGGCCTTGCGGGCGGCGTCGACGATCATGTCGAGGCCGATCAGCACGAAATCGGTGGCGACGCACATCAAGACATTGGTGTGGTAGATCGCGGCTCCCTTGTCGTCGCGGGCGTCGAAGGCCATCGGCTCGAAGTTGAAATGGGTGCAGAAGCGCTCGAGGGCGATCGGGTCGGTGCGGTCGGAGCGCACGGCATAGGCCACCCTGTCGATATGGTCGAGCACCATGGCGCCGGTGCCTTCCAGGAACAGGCCGTCGGGCTCGAGGCCCGAATAGTCGATGACCTCCTGCACGCGGTAATCGGTCTTCAGCATCTCGATGACGTCGGCCCGGCGCTCGCGCCGCCGGCTCGGCGCCTTCATCGGATAGAGGGCGACATGGCCGCCGGCATGGGTGGAGAACCAGTTGTTGGGAAACACCGAATCCGGGGTTGTCCGGCTTTCGTCCTCGAAGAGATGCACGGTGACGCCGTCGGCCGCCAGCGTCTCGGCCGCCCTGGTGATCTCGGCATGAGCGAGCGGGGCGAGGTCTTCCCCTCCGCTGCCCGCGACCTGGAAATGATTGTCGGCGGCCGTCTCGGTGTTGACGGTGAAGTGGTGCGGGCGAACCATCACCACGGCGGAGGGGGCCTGGACCGAGAAGGCAGGGCGCTTGGACATGGGGGGCTCCGGAAGGGGGCGTGAGTCTGCACCCTCCCCTGGAGGGGGAGGGTGGGGTCGCGGCGCCTCAGCGGGCGCGCTGCAGCATGCCGAAGAGGTCGCGCGGGTCGTCGGGATCGGCGATCATGTCGAGCTCCTGGTAGAAATCGGTGCCGACGATCTGGGCGCGCAGGTAGCGCAGGGCCGAGAAGTCCTCGATGGCGAAGCCCACGCTGTCGAACAAAGTGATCTGGCGCTCGTCGCGCCGGCCCGGCACCTGGCCGGTGACGACCTGCCAGAGCTCGGTGATCGGGTAGGAGCGCTCCATCTGCTGGATCTCGCCCTCGATCCAGGTCTGCGGCGGATATTCCACGAAGCAGTCGGCGCGCAGGAGGATGTCCTTGTGCAGCTCGGTCTTGCCGGGGCAGTCGCCGCCGATGGCGTTGATGTGGATGCCGGGGCCGACCATGTTGTCGGTGAGGATGGTGGCGAACTGCTTGTCGGCGGTGCAGGTGGTGACGATGGCGGCGCCCTCGATCGCCTGCTGCGAGGAGGTGCAGGGGATGACGGTGAGGCCGCTGCCCTGAAGGTTGCGGGCGGTCTTCTGCGTCGCCTTGGGATCGATGTCGTAGAGCCTGACAGTGTCGATGCCGCACACCGCCTTCATGGCGAGGGCCTGGAACTCGGCCTGGGCGCCATTGCCGATCATCGCCATCACCTTACCGCCTTTGGGGGCGAGGTGGCGGGCGGCCATGGCCGAGGTCGCCGCAGTGCGCAGCGCCGTCAGCAGCGTCATCTCGGTCAGCAGCACGGGATAGCCGGTGGCGACATCGGCGAGCAGGCCGAAGGCGGTGACGGTCTGCAGGCCCTCGGCGGTGTTCTTGGGATGCCCGTTGACATATTTGAAGCCGTAGATGGTGCCGTCCGAAGTCGGCATCAGCTCGATCACGCCGTCCCGCGAATGGCTGGCGACGCGCGGGGTCTTGTCGAAGCTCTCCCAGCGGCCGAAATCCTCCTCGATCAGGTCGGTCAATTCGGCCAGCACCCGCTCGATGCCGAGATGGTGGACGAGGCGCATCATGTTGTCGACGCTGACGAAAGGCACCATCGCCTTCTCGGAGGGCAGGGGAGCGGTCATCGAAGGATCCCGGAACGGTCACTGTTGTTTCTAGTTGTAGGCCGTACGAATGTTCACCGAAATCGCAATCCTGTGTTAAATCCGTCAACGGATTATACAGATTGCTAGGTCGGGTTGAGAAAAATGTCAGTGACGGGCCGGGACGCCGAAACGGTCAAATATATTCCCGATGCGCTCGACCGCGGCATCATCGCGCATCTGCGCACCGATGGCCGGGCCTCCCTTTCCAAGCTCGCCGATGCCCTGGGCGTGGCGCGCGGCACCGTGCAGAACCGGCTCGACCGCCTGATCGAGACTGGCACGCTGCTCGGCTTCACCGCCCGCGTCCGCGAGGATTACGACATGAACGCCGTGCATGCGGTGATGATGATCGAGGTGGTTGGCAAGTCGACCACGCAGGTCATCCGCAAGCTGCGCGGCTTGCCGGAGGTGCACACGCTGCACACCACCAACGGCAATTGGGACCTGGTCGCCAACATCCGCGCCGCGAGCCTGGCCGAATTCGACCGCGTGCTGCGCGAGGTCCGGCTGATCGACGGGGTGTCGAACAGCGAGACGAGCCTGCTGCTGAGCAGTGTGTGAGGCGGGGCAGCGGACTGTCGCGGTCGCCTCGGTGCCCCAACAGAACAAGGCGCAACCAGCCTTCTCCACAAAGTGGGGAAGGTGTCATTGCGAAGCAATGACGGATGGGGTGTGGCGGGCAGCGCAACTCGGATCGAGGGATTGGCACGACCGTTGTGCCAGTTGTCGTAGGGCATCGCGCTGCACACCACACCCCATCCGACCCGGCTTCGCCGGGCCACCCCATGCATTTCTTTCAGAAACGCAAAGACCACTTCGTGGAGAAGGCTGGTTGTGCGCTACTGGGCAAGGTTGCGCTCCCTGACTGCGGGAGGTGTCGGGCCTATCTACCCGCCATGCGGGTGCCCCAAAGCCCACACCGGCTTGTGATCGATTGAACCCTTGCCCCGACAGGCCTAGGCTGATTGTCTGGAATGGCTCCAAGGAGGGGATATGCCCTTCCGACTCGCGGGAGACTGCCATGGCCTATACCATCAAGATCAACGGAACCGCTCACACCATCGATGCCGATGGCGACACGCCGCTGTTATGGGTGCTGCGTGACATTTTGGGCATGACCGGCACCAAGTTCGGCTGCGGTGCCGCCTTGTGCGGTGCCTGCACCGTGCATGTCGACGGCACGGCGACGCGCTCCTGCGTCACGCCGCTGGAAAGCGTCGGCGAGAGCGCCGTCACCACCATCGAGGCGATCGGGCAGACCGCGCAGGGCAAGGCCTTGCAGAAGGCCTGGCTCGATCTCGAAGTGGTGCAGTGCGGCTATTGCCAGTCCGGCCAGCTGATGTCGGCCGCGGCCCTGCTCGCCGCCACGCCCAAGCCGAGCGACGAGGACATCGATGCCGCCATGTCCGGCAATGTCTGCCGCTGCGGCACCTATCAGCGTATCCGCGCCGCCATCCATCACGCCGCTGCTTGAGGAGGGAAGGGATCATGCCCGACGGTACCGATACACGTTCACACCTCGATCGCCGCGCCTTCCTGAAGGCGGGAGCCGCCATCGGCGGCGGCTTCGTTCTCACGCTCGCTTTGCCGCCGCTGGCCGGATCGCCGGTCGCCGCGGCCGAAGCCAAGGACTTCGCGCCCAATGCCTTCATCCGCATCGACAGGCAGGGCCTGGTCACGCTGGTGATGCCGATGGTCGAGATGGGCCAGGGCGTCTATACCGCCCAGGCCATGCTGCTGGCCGAGGAGCTGGAGGTCGGCCTCCACCAGGTCAAGCTCGAACATTCCCCGCCCGACGACAAGCTCTATGGCAATGCCCTGCTCGGCAGCCAGGCGACGGGTGGCTCCACCACCATACGCGCCTTCTGGCTGCCTTTGCGGCAGGCCGGCGCGGCCGCCCGCACCATGCTGGTCGCCGCCGCCGCCAAGCGCTGGAACGTCGACGCGGCCAAGCTGACGGCCCGCGACGGCGCCGTGCTCAATCCCGCCAGCAATGCGACGCTCGGCTATGGCGAGCTCGCCGACGACGCCGCGACCATGCCGGTGCCCAAGCCCGAGAGCATCACCCTCAAGGACCCCAAGGATTTCAAGCTGCTGGGCACGCCGGCCAAGCGGCTGGATACGCCGGACAAGGTGGTCGGCAAGGCCGAGTTCGGCATCGACGTCAAGCTGCCGGGCATGAAGGTCGCCGCCATCGCCATTTCGCCGGTGTTCGGCGGCAAGCCCAAATCCGTGGACGACAAGGCGGTGCTGGCCGTCAAGGGCGTGCGCCAGGTGGTCAAGACCGACGATGCCGTCGCCGTGGTCGCCGACCATATGGGTGCGGCCAAGAAGGGCCTCGCCGCCGCCAACATCACCTGGGACGACGGGCCGAACGCCAAGGTCGACAGCGCCGGGATCGTCAGCCAGCTCACCGAGGCCTCCAAGCAGCCGGGCGCGGTGGCCCGCAACGAGGGCGACACCGCCAAGGCGCTCGCCGGCGCCGCCAAAAAGCTCGAAGCCATCTACCAGGTGCCCTTCCTCGCCCATGCCGCCATGGAGCCGATGAACTGCACCGTGCATGTCCGCAAGGATGGCTGCGATGTCTGGGTCGGCACGCAGGTGCCCACCATGGCGCAGGCGGTCGCGGCCGAGATCACCGGCCTGCCCAAGGACAAGGTCAAGGTCTACAACCACCTCATCGGCGGCGGCTTCGGGCGCCGGCTGGAGGCCGATGGCGTGGCGCGCGCCGTCAAGGTGGCGCAGCAGGTCGACGGGCCTGTGAAGGTGATCTGGAGCCGCGAGGAAGACATCCAGCACGACATGTACCGGCCCTACTATTTCGACCGGATGTCGGCGGGGCTCGATGCCTCAGGCAAGCCGGTGGCCTGGACCCATCGCATCGCCGGCTCCTCGATCCTGGCGCGCTACTTCCCGCCGGCCTTCAAGGACGGCATCGATTCCGATGCGGTGGAGGCGGCGGCCGAACCGCCCTATGCCCTGCCCAACATCCATGTCGACTATGTCCGGGTCGAACCGCCGGGCATCTCGACTTCCTGGTGGCGCGGCGTCGGGCCGACGCACAACGTCTTCGTGGTCGAGAGCTTCATGGACGAACTCGCCGCTGCCGCCAAGGCGGACCCGGTCGCCTATCGCAAGGAACTGCTCGCCAACAACCCGCGGGCGCTCGGCGTGCTCACGCTGGCGGCCGAGAAGGCGGGCTGGGGCAAGCCCCTGCCCAAGGGGCGCGGGCGCGGCGTCTCCGTGCAGTTCGCCTTCGGCAGCTTCATGTCGATGGTGGCCGAAGTCGAGACGGCCGCCGACGGCTCGCTCAAGGTGCATCGCCTCACCTGCGCCGTCGATTGCGGCCTGCAGGTCAACCCGGACACCATCGCCGCGCAGGTCGAGGGTGGCGCGATCTTCGGCCTCACCGCGGCGCTGCACGGCGCCATCACCTTGAAGGACGGCCGGGTAGAGCAGGGCAATTTCGACACCTATCTGCCCATGCGCATCGACGAGGTGCCGGTGGTGGA
Organism: Labrys sp. F242; assembly: GCF_057813875.1. Classification (NCBI taxonomy): domain Bacteria; kingdom Pseudomonadati; phylum Pseudomonadota; class Alphaproteobacteria; order Hyphomicrobiales; family Xanthobacteraceae; genus Labrys; species Labrys sp. F242. The sequence goes on from NZ_JBVASG010000006.1 coordinate 303,696, forward strand.
AACCCATCTGGTCAAGAGCGCCGAGGCCCCTGGCGGCATCGGGGAGACGGCGACCGTCGCCGTCGGCCCGGCCGTCGCCAACGCCGTCTTCGCCGCGACCGGCAAGCGCGTACGCACCCTGCCGATCGACACGGATGCGCTGAAGACCGGGTGAGACTGCGACCTGCCTTACCCTCCCCTGCAGGGGAGGGTCGAGGCGAAGCCTCGGGGTGGGGTGACTTCTTCGGAAAAAGACCTGTTTCTATGGTCACGATCCGTGTTTCTGCACCCCACCCCGGCCTTTCAGGCCGACCCTCCCCCTCCAGGGGAGGGTAAGGGATTGGGGCTTATACCGCCGATCCCCAATGTCGCCGTCAGCTCCTGGGCCGCCGCGGCGCCGGCGCGATTGGCGCCGATGGTCGAGGCCGAGGGACCGTAGCCAACGAGATGGATGCGTGGGTCCCGGGCGACCTGCGTCGCCAGGCGGCCGGTCATCACGATGCCGCCATCGTCCTCGCGGATCTGCAGCGGCGCCAGATGGTCGAGCGACGAGCGAAAGCCGGTGCACCACAGGATGACGTCGACCTTTTCCTCGCTGCCATCGGCCCAGCGCACGCCGTCCTGCGTGATCGCGCTGAACATCGGCCGGCGCGCCAGCACGCCCCGCTCGCGCGCGGCCCTCAGGGCCGGGGTGAGAGGCAGGCCGGTGACCGAGACGATGGAGCCGGGGATGAGGCCGCGCCGCACCCGGTCCTCGACGATGGCGACGGCCGCCCGTCCGTCCTCGGGCGTGAAGGGGCGCTCGCGGAATTGCGGCTCGCGTCGGGTCACCCAGATCGTCTCGGTCACGCGCGAGATCTCGTCGAGGATCTGCACGGCCGAGATGCCGCCGCCGACCACCAGGACGCGCTGGCCGGCGAAGGCTTCGGCGGTCTGGTAGTCGCGGGTGTGGAGTTGCCGCCCGCTGAAGCGATCCCGGCCGGGAGTGTCGGGAATATAGGGCGTCTCCCAGGTGCCGGTCGCGTTGATGAGGCCGCGGGCCGAAAAGGTCTCCCGGTCCGTCTCGACCCGGAAGCGGCCGCCGCGCTCGCAGACGACCTTGACCGTCACCGGACGATAGACGGGCAGCTCGAATTTGCGCTCATAGGCTTCGTAATAGCGCGGCACCGCTTGCGCCGCCGGCACCTCGGTGAGGCCGGGATCGATGATTTCGGCAAAGGCCATGCCGGGCAGGTCGTGCACGCGGTTGACGGTGCTCAGCGTCAAGGACGGCCAGCGATATTGCCAGGCCCCGCCCGGTGCGGGCGCCTTGTCGAGCACCAGAAAACCGCGCCCCGCCGGCAGGCCGAGCTCGTGCAGATGATAGGCGCTCGACAGCCCGGCCTGGCCGGCGCCGATCACGACGATGTCCACCTTGTAGGCGAGGTGGACGTCCCGCGCGGTTGCCGGATCGGCGGGGGGCGAAGCGGCATTCGCTCCCTCTTCATCATGCTCAGCCATGTTGCGAGAGTGGAGGCCGGGTTCCCGGAATTCAAGAGGGTGGAAACGGGCCCTGAACCATCGGCGAGATTGCATCCCGTTGCCCGAGTTCATATAAAGCAAGCTGACGCTTTGAATATAACCCGCAGAGGACCATGTCGACGCCTGAGCTGGAAAATTCGAGCCCGCAAGCGCGCTCGGGACCCGATCGCCTGTTGCTTCTCCTGAAGACAAGGGGACAGCAGACGGCGGCCGAGCTCGGCCAGGCGATCGGCACGACCGGCGAGAACGCCCGCCAGCAATTGATGAAGCTCGCCGCCGAAGGCCTGGTCGAGACCGAATCTGTCGCCAGGGGCGTCGGCCGGCCCTCCCAGTTCTGGCGCCTGACGGCGCAGGGACATGGCCGCTTCCCCGACACCCATGCCGAGCTGACGGTGAATTTGCTGCGCAATGTCCGCGACCTGCTCGGACCCGAGGCGCTCGAACGCCTGATCGCTGCGCGCGAGGACGAGATGCGCGCGGCCTACCGGGCCGAGCTTGGCCCGGTCGAGGGCCCCGAGGCCCGTATTGCCGCGCTCGCCGAGATTCGCACGCGCGAGGGCTATATGGCCGAGCAGCGCCCCGCCGAGGATGGCGCGGGCTGGATCCTCATCGAAAACCATTGTCCCATCTGCGCGGCTGCCACGGCCTGCCAGGGCTTCTGCCGCTCGGAACTCGCGATTTTCCGCGAAATGCTGGGGCCGCAATGCTCGGTGGAGCGAACCGAGCACATCGTCCATGGTGCCCGGCGCTGCGCCTATCGTATCCGACAGGAAGGATAGTGAGGCGTTGCGCCCACATTGTCTCGCGGTGTCGCGAGACGGGTGGTAGGTCTGCGATGGAAAGAGCGGCACGTTGCCATCCGCTGTTCAGGATGGCCGTAAAGACCGCTCGGCGGTAATGGGAAGGAAAGGCCGATGAGCGTCATGTCGGAACAAGAGGGGAGTGCGCTGGAAGCGTCGACCGTGCGGGCCGTGTCCTGGCAGCTGCTGCCGTTCCTGATGCTGGCCTATCTCCTGGCCTATCTCGACCGCGTCAATCTCGGCTTTGCCGCCTTGACCATGAATGACGAGCTGAAATTCTCGCCTTTGGTGTTCAGCTGGGGCGCCGGCATCTTCTTCATCGGCTATTTCCTCTTCGAAGTGCCCAGCAACGTCATCCTGCACAAGGTCGGCGCAAGCCGGTGGATCGCCCGCATCATGATCAGCTGGGGCATCATCTCCGCGCTGATGGCGTTGGTCGCAGGACCGGTGAGTTTTTACGTGTTGCGTTTCCTGCTCGGCGTGGCGGAGGCCGGCTTCTTTCCGGGCATCATCCTCTATCTGACCTATTGGTACCCGGCCAAATATCGCGCCCGCATTCTCGCGGCCTTCGCCGTCGCCGTGCCGGTATCGACCATGATCGGCGCACCGATTTCCGGCTATCTGCTCGGCATGGACGGCATCGGCGGCCTGAAAGGCTGGCAATGGCTCTTCATCCTCGAAGGTATTCCGGCGGCCCTTCTGGGCATCGTGACCTGGTTTTATCTCACCGACCGGCCAGCGGCCGCCGGCTGGCTCAGTCCAGAGCAGAAAAGGTGGCTCTCCGACCGCCTGGAACGGGAAGAGGCCGCCAAGCAGGCCGCCCATCATCTGGGCCTGCGCCAGGCCTTGGCCTCGCCCAAGGTTCTCGTGTTGAGCCTGGTCTATTTCGGCTTCGTCGGGGCGCTCTATGGCATGCAGTTTTGGCTGCCGCAGATCGTGAAGGCCTTCGGCCTCAGTAATATCCAGACCGGCTTCGTGACGGCGATCCCCTATGTGTTCGGCTCGGTTGCCATGATCCTGTGGGCGCAGCACTCGGACCGCGTCCGCGAACGGGTCTGGCATGTCGCTCTGCCACTCTTCCTGATCGCCTTGTCCCTGGCCGCGGCCAGCACGCTCACCGATCCCGTCCTGACCATGATCGCGCTGACGGTGGCGGCCATCGGCGTGTTCTGCACCTTCTCCCTGTTCTGGACCTTGCCGACAGCCTTTCTGAGCGGGGCATCGGCTGCGGCCGGCATCGCATTGATCAATTCGATCGGCAATCTCGCCGGCTTTGGCGGACCCTATCTGATCGGCTGGTTCAAGGACCAGACGGGAGGCACCGCCATGGGGCTGCTGGCGCTATCGCTCCTGCCGCTCGTCTCGGCCCTGCTGGTGCTGGGACTGGGCCATGATTCGAAAACGGAATTCGTGGCCGCCGAATGACGGGTACTGCGCGGCCGGCGGGAGGGTCATGGCCCGATCCCGCTTGCCACCGGTTTCAGTATCGGTGCGGAACGGGCATCGGGGCCCTCAAGGTGCCTTCTTGCCGCTGGCATCGAACTGCTTGAGAAAGGCGATGACATTGGCGATGTCGTCCGGCTTCGACAGGCCGACAAAGGCCATCTTGTTGCCGGGCACCTTCTGTTTTGGGTTCTTAAGATATTCTGAGAGAGTGTCCTCGGCCCAGGTCAGGCCGGCGCTCTTCATTGCCGGAGAATAGGTATAACTGTCAATGGATCCCGATTTGCGGCCGATTACTCCGTTCAACTCGGGGCCGACGGCGTTCTTGGCAGTTTCTCCAACCTGATGGCAGACTTTACACTTGATGAAGACTTTTTCACCGAGCGCCGCATCTTGCGCGAAGGCGGCACTCGATATCAGGATAGAGGCAAGAATTCCAACGGCGACCTGTCGCATTTTCTTTCCCTTTCGACCGTTCATCCAAGGTCATTGAAGATTAAGCTTAATTTCTGCTTATTTTATTCTTCATGTGTCGTGCTGCGTTGTGAATCAGTCTAGGCGCAACGTAAAGTGACTGGACAGCATGAAGAATGATGACCACACTGCTTGTCAAGAATAGATATTATCTGCACAGGGAGGATACGTGCTTGCGGGCGGGTGCAATCAGGTCGCTCCCGGTTCGGCAGCAGCGGTCTTTTCAGAAGCAATATGATGGGGATGGGCCCATGATGACCCGCTCCGGTTCCGGGTTATGGTAATGATGAAGCGGCGACAATTTTTCGCGCTTGCGGGTGCAGGGCTGGGCGCGAGTTTTCTAGGCGGCATCGGCACGGCCCAGGCGCAATTGCCGCCGCTGCGCCTCGGTGTCCTGTCCTTCGGCACCGTCGAATGGGAACTCGCCGCCATCCGAGCGCTCGGCCTGGACAAGGCCGCGGGTCTGGCGATCGATCCGCTCAAGCTTGCCTCAAACGATGCGTCGCGGATCGCTTTTCTGGGCGATGCCGTCGACAGCATCGTGTCGGATCTGCTCTGGGCGGCGCGCATGCGCGGCGAGGGGCGCGATATCGTCTTCCTGCCTTTCTCGGCATCGGAGGGCGCGGTGATGCGGGCGCCGAACTCGACGATTGCCACCGTGGCCGATCTTGCCGGCAAGCGCATCGGTGTGGCCGGCGGAGCGCTCGACAAGAGCTGGATCATGCTGCAGGCCTACGCGCAGCATCAGGCCAGTCTCGATCTTGCCAAGGCGGCCATGCCGGTGTTCGGGGCGCCCCCCTTGCTGAGCATGAAGCTGGAACAAGGGGAACTCGATGCTGCCCTGCTCTACTGGAACTTCTGCGCGCGGCTCGAGGCCAAGGGCTACAAGCGCCTGATCGGTGCCGACGAGGTCGCAAGATCCTTCGGCGTCGAGGGGCCGCTTTCCTTCGTCGGCTATGTCTTCAAGCGTGGCGATGCACAGGCCGATGAGAAGATCTCGGCCTTTGCCCGCATATCGCGGCAGGCCAAGCAGGCGCTGGCCAGCCAGGAGGCGCTATGGACACAGCTTCGACCCTTGATGCAGGCCGATGACGAGGCAACCTACGGTGTCCTGAAGCGGACTTTCATCGCCGGCATTCCCAGCCGTTCCGTCGAGGAGGAGCGCGCCGATGCCGCCAAGCTCTATGCCATGCTGGCCAAGCTCGGTGGCGAGAAACTGGTCGGCAAGACCGCCGCTCTTCCGGAGGGGCTCTATTGGACGGGGCGCTGACGGCATCGGGTCTGGGGCGTCTGGCGGGCGTTGTGGCCCGGCTGGTCTCGCTGCTCGCCTTGCTCGTGATCTGGGAGGTCGCTGCCAGGATGGCGAACGGGCCGCTGCTGCCCTCGCCGGGCGCGGTGTTCGCCTTCATCGTCGCTGAGACGCAGCGCGGAGACCTCATCGCCAATGTCGGCATCACGCTGTGGCGGGTAGCCGCCGCCTTTGGCGTGGCCATGCTGATCGGCAGTATCATCGGCGTCGCTCTCGGCCGCTGGCGCCGGGCCAATGCGGCTTTCGACGTCTGGCTGCTGGTGCTGCTCAACATGCCGGCCCTGGTGATCGCGGTGCTGTGCTACATCTGGCTCGGCTTGACGGAGGCCGCTGCGGTGACGGCGGTGGCCCTCAACAAGATCCCCAATGTCATCGTGGTGCTGCGCGAGGGGACGCGGGCGCTCGATCGTGATCTGGAGGAGATGAGCCGGGTCTATCGGTTCTCGGCCGTAACTTGGCTGCGCCATGTTCTGCTGCCGCAACTGGCGCCCTATGTCGCGGCCGCGGCGCGCTCCGGCCTGTCGCTGGTCTGGAAGATCGTGCTGTTGGTCGAATTGCTCGGCCGTTCCTCCGGCGTGGGCTACGCCATTTCGCTCTATTTCCAGCTTTCCGATGTCACGGCAGTGCTGGGCTATGCTCTTGCCTTCACCTGCGTCATGCTTGCCATCGAGTTCCTCCTGCTGCAGCCCCTGGAAAAGCATGCCCAACGCTGGCGTCCCGCCCTTGCTTGACGTGCATATCGCCAGCAAGGTCTACCGCGATGATCGCGGCAGGGCGGTGGAGGCCGTCAGGGATTTCGGCCTGTCGCTGGCATTCGGCGAGTTCGCCTGCCTGATCGGCCCCTCCGGCTGCGGCAAGACCACGGCCTTGAAGATCCTGCTCGGCCTTGACCGTAGCTTCGAGGGCAGGGTGGAGCCGGAAATCGAGACACTGACTGTTGGTGTGACCTTTCAGGAACCGCGCCTGCTGCCCTGGCGGACGGTGGAGCAGAACATCCGGATTGCCCTGCCGCCGGCGCAGCGCCGGCGTAGTCTCGACGACCTGTTCGGGCGGCTCGGCCTTTTGGAGTGGCGCAGCCATTATCCGCATACGCTGTCGCTCGGCCTGCAGCGCCGTGTTTCGTTGGCCCGGGCTCTGGCGCTGGAACCGCAATTGCTGGTGCTGGACGAGCCCTTCGTATCGCTCGACGACAAGGCCGCCGCCGACCTGCGAGCCGGCCTGCTGGCGGCAGTCGCCCATCATCGCATCACGGTCCTGATGGTCACCCATAATGTGCGCGAGGCGATCGGGCTCGCTGACCGGCTGCTGTTTCTGAGCCACCGCCCCACCCGCATCCTGCATGAGGTGGTGATCGGCGAGGCGCGCGAGGACCGCCATTCGGCCTGGATCGAGGAGCGGCATCGCGAATTTGCCCGCCGCTTCGGCCTGTGATGCCCTTATAATAAGGCGTGTCGTCCGCGGTCCCCAGCCGCGGCGCCTGATGTGGGAGACTATGAGGTGATGCGCCGGCTCGTCGTACAGGTCTTTTTGTTGGCAATTTACTTTGTGTTCGCGACGAGCGCGGCCCTCGCGCAAACGCCGCCGCCCTTGCCGGTGACCGAGGTGGCGGAGGGTGTCTTCGTCTTTGCCGCGCCGCATGAACTTGCCGCGCCGGGCAATAGCGATGCCATCGGCAATGCCGGCTTCGTCGTTGGCGGCGAAGCGGTCGCGGTCATCGATACCGGTGGTTCGAAGCAGGCGGGTGTTGCCTTGCTGGCGGCCATTCGTGCCCGCACCGATAAGCCCATCCGCTATGTCATCGATACCCACGTTCACCCTGACCATCTGCTCGGCAATGCCGCATTCCGTCTGCCCGGCGCGGTGATCGTCGGTCATGCCAATCTGCCGGAGGCTCTGGCAGCGCGCGCCGACACCTATCTTTCGGCGACCCGCAGGCTGATCGGTGAGACCGCCTTTGCCGGGACCGAGGCGATCCCTCCCACTTTGCTGGTGAAGGATCGTCTCGCGCTGGATCTCGGCGGGCGGCGCCTCCTGCTCGAGGCATGGCCGACCGCGCATACCAACACCGATCTCACCGTGATGGACGAGAAGACCGGCACTTGGTTTCTCGGGGACCTGCTTTTTTCGGGCCATGTACCGGCCCTCGACGGCAGTCTCAATGGCTGGCTTGCCGTGATCGGTACACTGCGATCGCGGCAGGCCGCGCGCGTCGTGCCGGGGCACGGGCCGGCGGCGATGGCCTGGCCGGGCGCGGCCGACGCCATGGTTCGCTACCTCGAGCGCTTGCGGGACGATTTGCGCACCATGATTGCTCAGGGCAAGCCCTTGCAGCAGGCCGTGAAGGAGGCGGCGCAGTCGGAACGCGGCAACTGGAAGTTGTTCGACGACTTCAATGTTCGGAATGCGACAAGCGCCTATCGCGAACTGGAATGGGAATAGGCGGCAACCTGCTGGGGCACCGTATAGTACCATCGTTATTTTGCGCTGCACGCAGAAGATGATGCGGTGCATCATAATAAGGTAAAAATAAATCTAGTGGTATGTCAGTCAAATCTTGCACGAACTGAACCCGTTGCATAAGGTAACGCATCTTCGACTTCCAACGGCACCGTGATGGGGATCGCAGTGTCGATTCGAAAGCCAGCGGCTTATGCCTATGGCTCCGAGGCGAAACCGCCGGCTGTGACACGCTGTCGAAGAGACGAGGTATCCCCAAGGCTAGAAGAACGACAATCAAGTTCGGCATGTGGTCCGGCGGGACGGCATGCGTGTGGCCACTCGGAGGAAGCCCAATGAAAATACTGATAGCGTGGCTGGGCGTGGTCTGCTCGCTGTTTTTTGGCGCGCAGGCCTACGCCAATGATGAAGTCCAGAAACTGACGCAGGACCCCAACCAGTGGGTACTGCAGACCGGCGATTATGCGAACACGCGATATTCGAAGCTCGACCAGATAACCTCGGAAAACGTCAAAAAGCTCCAGGTCTCCTGGACCTTCTCGACGGGCGTCCTGCGCGGCCATGAAGGGGCCCCGCTCGTGGTCGGCGACATCATGTATGTCCATACGCCTTTTCCCAACACGGTCTTCGCCCTCGATCTCAACAATGAAGGCAAGATCATCTGGCGTTACGATCCCAAACAGGATCCCAACGTCATTCCCGTGATGTGCTGTGACACCGTCAATCGCGGTCTGGCTTATGCCGACGGCAAGGTGTTCCTGCATCAGGCCGACACCACGGTGGTGGCGCTCGACGCCAAGACCGGCAAGGTGGTCTGGTCCGTCGTCAATGGCGACCCCAAGAAGGGCGAAACCAATACGGCGACCGTCATGCCCGTCAAGGACAAGCTCCTCGTCGGCATTTCCGGTGGTGAATTCGGCGTGCGTTGCCATCTCACCGCCTATGACCTGAAAACCGGCAAGCAAGCCTGGCGCGCCTATTCCATGGGCCCGGACGATGAAATGCTGGTCGACCCGGAAAAGACCACCGAGCTCGGCAAGCCGATCGGCAAGGATTCCAGCATCAAGACCTGGCAAGGCGACCAATGGAAAACCGGCGGTGGCTGCACCTGGGGCTGGTATTCCTATGATCCCAAGCTGAACCTGGTGTATTATGGTTCGGGCAATCCCTCGACCTGGAACCCCAAGCAGCGCCCCGGCGACAACAAGTGGTCGATGACCATCTTCGCCCGTGACGCCGACACCGGCATGGCCAAGTGGGTCTATCAGATGACGCCCCATGACGAATGGGACTATGACGGCGTCAACGAAGTTCCGCTGGTTGATCTCAAGATCGACGGCAAGGAGCGCAAGGCCCTGGTCCATCTGGACCGCAACGGCTTCGGCTACACCCTCGACCGCGAGACGGGCGAGCTGCTGGTCGCCGAAAAGTATGACCCGGTGGTGAACTGGGCCACCAAGGTCGACATGGACAAGAACAGCAAGACCTATGGTCGTCCGCTGGTCGTGGCCAAATATTCGACCGAACAGAATGGCGAAGACGTCAACACCAAGGGCGTATGCCCTGCCGCTCTCGGCTCCAAGGACCAGCAGCCGATGGCCTATTCCCCCAAGACCGGTCTCTTCTACGTGCCGACCAACCATGTCTGCATGGATTATGAGCCGTTCAAGGTGAGCTACACCCCGGGCCAGCCTTATGTCGGCGCCACTCTGTCGATGTATCCGGCCCCCAACAGCCATGGCGGCATGGGCAACTTCATCGCCTGGGACGCTGCCAAGGGCAAGATCGTGTGGTCGCTGCCCGAGCAGTTCTCGGTGTGGTCCGGACCGCTCGCAACCGCCGGTGGCGTCGTGTTCTACGGCACGCTGGAAGGCTATCTGAAGGCCATCGATGCCAAGACGGGCAAGGAACTCTACAAGTTCAAGACCCCCTCCGGCATCATCGGCAACGTGATGACCTACACCCACAAGGGCAAGCAATATGTCGCAGTGCTCTCGGGTGTCGGTGGCTGGGCCGGTATCGGCCTGGCGGCAGGCCTGACCGATCCGAATGCGGGTCTGGGCGCCGTTGGCGGCTATGCAGCCCTCAACAGCTACACGGCGCTCGGCGGACAGCTGACGGTGTTCGCACTGCCATGAGTGGATGAGGCCACCCAGAGCAAAGCGCGTTCAAGCGTGAACGCGTGTTTGCTCTGGCTCGCTGCTTCGAGGCGTCTTTGCGATTCTCGTCGATGTCGACAAATCGCAAAACACTCTAGTCGATCATCCAGTTGAGGCTGGAGGAAGCTTCGTCTTTCCTCCAGCCTCCTCGCCAGACAAAAGCAGAGCCTGCCTGTTTTCGGTGCCGTTCGGCCCGCGAAATGGTGGCCTGCGCCCTGAGTGGGAGACAGACGATTGCTTGTCCAAGCCAATCCAATCAAATTACAAACCGGGAACCGCCCCGCCGCCCCCCTTCAACGTAGCGCGCTCTTCGGCTTGACGGCGCTGGCGTTGAGCCTTTTTGCAGCGACGTCGGCCTTCGCCGATCCTGCCAAGCCGGCAAGCAGCGAGGATGGCAAATATAGCGATGCCGAGGGTGCACCAACCTATAACGTTACTGCAGATGGCAATGTGGATTGGTATACTTTCTCCGGTTACCGGCGCTATCATTCCGAATGCACGGTGTGCCACGGCCCGGACGGAGCGGGTTCGACCTATGCGCCGGCTCTCACCGATTCCCTGAAAAAAATGAACTATGAGCAGTTCACCACCGTCGTGGTGCAGGGCCGCAAGGATGTCAGCACGTCAAGCCAGAAGGTGATGCCCACTTTCGGCACGAACCGGAACGTGATGTGCTATCTTGATGACATCTATGTCTATCTGCGAGCGCGCAGCGACGGTGCACTCGCGCGCGTCCGTCCCGAAAAACACGACCCCAAGCCGCAGAGTGCCAAGGATGCCGAAACGGCCTGCATGGCGAATTGAGTTCAGCCAGCTTCTCGTGCCAGGACTTGCCCTGGCCGGGTTGGCGTTCGGCTTGAATCCTGCCAGCGCCCAGCAGGTGCCCGAACTCGTCGACAAAGCCAATCTGCGCGTATGCTCGGATCCGGCCAACATGCCGTTCTCGAACCGCCGCCAGGAAGGGTTCGAGAACCGCATCGCCGAGATCGTGGCCAGGGAGTTGCAGCGGCCGGTGCGGTATTACTGGCTGCAGCAGGGCATGGGCTTCGTGCGCAACACGTTAGGCACGGGTCTGTGCGACGTCGTCATCGGGGCAGCATCGGGCTCCGATCTGACGCAGCATACCAACCCCTATTACGCATCGACCTATGTCCTCGTGGTCAAGGCGGCCGGACCCCTTGCCGGTGTCACCAAGTTGGAGGATGCCGCCCTCAAAGGACGCAGATTTGGCATCATCGCCGGGACGCCGCCCGTCGATCACCTCCAGCGGCTTGGCCTGGTCGACAAGGCCAAGAGCTACGGGCTGACCCTGGATCAGCAGGATAATGCGGCGGGCAAGGAAGCGATCGACGATCTCGTCGCGGGGACGACTGATGGCGCCCTGCTGTGGGGGCCGATCGCCGGTTATTACGCCGGCAAGGCCAGCGTGCCGCTCAAGGTCATTCCCCTCGTGCAGGAGAGCGAGCGGCCCCTGCTGGCCTATCGCATCACCTTCGGCATCCGGGCGAACGAGACGCAGTGGAAGCACACGCTCAACGCCGCTATCCGCAAACGCCAAAAGGACATCGAACAGGTGCTTGACGACTATGGTGTGCCCAGGGTTTCCATCGAAAGCCTGCCGGCGGAGCGGCCCAATCTCGCCGCCGGGCAGATGCAGGAGTGATGTGATGACCCGAATGACAGTGCGCAGTGCCGTCATTCTGGTCCTCGCGTTTTTGGCGCAACCCGTGCATGCAGGCTCCCCTCCCGAGCCAAATGGCTACCGTCTCGATGACTACAAGGCGCCGACGCCGGCAACTCTTGCCGGCGCAACCGTGCTGGACACTGGGCGGGCCGAGGCGCTCTGGAAAACGCGAGAGGCCATCTTCGTCGATGTCCTGCCGCACCCGCCCAAGCCGGCGGAGCTCCCAGCCGGCACGGTTTGGCGGGACCCGCCGCATGAAACCATAGCGGGCGCGGTCTGGTTGCCGGAAGTTGGTCGCGGAGCCCTGGCGGCACCGACGGAAGAGTATTTCAAGCGCAGCCTCGCGGAGCTGAGCCAGGGGCGCCACGAGCAGGCGCTGGTATTCTTCTGCAAGAAGGATTGCTGGATGTCGTGGAACGCCGCCAAGCGGGCGCTGAGCTACGGCTATGGCCGCATCTATTGGTACGGCGATGGCGTTGACGGCTGGAAGGCCGCAGGCCTGGCCATGGAGGTGGCCAAGCCGAGGCCCTGATCGGTGATGCTGCAGGCCGGGGCGGAACCAGAAGACGTCCTTGGTCGTCTTGTTCATCAGGAAGGGAGAAGCATGATGTCTTCTATCCAGACTCTTGCCGGACCGGTGCCTTCGCGCCGGCAGGTCCTCGGCGGTGCATGCTTGGCCGCCATTCTTCTTCTTGCCGGTCCGGGCGTGGCTGAGGCGGGCGATACGCCGAGCGAAGCGACCTGGGATTCCATCCGTACGGACATTTTCGGCCAGCAGGGCATAGATGCCGAGCCGACTGTGACGCTCGGTGCGCCCGCCAGGGCCGAGGATGCGGCGCTCGTGCCGATCGAGGTGCATATCAACCTGCCACCCGGCGATGCCCGTACGGTCAAGGCAATCACGCTGGTGGTTGACGAGAACCCCTCGCCATTGGTGGCTGTCTTCAAGCTCGCAGAAGGCAGGCGGCAATTCGGCCTGTCGACGCGCATCCGCGTCAATTCCTATTCCTATGTCCGGGCGGTCAGCGAGACCAGCGACGGAAAGCTGCACATGACCAAGGTCTTCGTGAAGGCGGCGGGCGGCTGCTCTGCCCCGGCGGGGAAGGACCCGGCCGAGGCCAAGGCCAATCTGGGCAAGATGCGCTTCCGCGACTTTACGAGCACGGGCAGCCAGGAAGCCCAGGTCCAGATCCGCCATCCCAATTATTCCGGCATGCAGATGGACCAGGTGACGCGGCTCTACACACCAGCCTGGTTCGTGCAGACCCTTGCGGTTGCCCAGGGCAACAAGCCGGTCTTTTCCATGGAGGGCGGCATCTCGCTCAGCGAGGATCCCACTTTTCGCTTCAGCTATGAGAAGAATGGTCAGGCCGTCACCGTCGACGTCAAGGACACCGAAGGCAACGAGTTCAAGCGGGCCTTTCCGGCTGACGGGGGCAGCTGAAGCGAGGCGCTGGTAGGCAGACAGGAAGAAGAGGCAGTATGCCCATAGGCGCTGACTTTGCGGCGATTGGTGCTTATCTGGTGGGTCGATCTCCAGATCGACCATCTTGGAAGCGCGGTGCTTGCCGGCAGGAAGATGCCGATCTGGAGATCGGCACACCTCGTTTCAGGCGCCTCCACTCGCAAAGTCAGCGCCTATGGGCAGGATGCCTGCGATCCTACATCGAGTAGCTTTCCCTGCGACCTGGTCTTAGAAGAAGCGTCACCGAAACACGTGATGTGATCAAACAATGGCCGGCAACGTCGAGACGCAGGATCATCTTGAAATCGGTCTCGATGCGAACGAGGCCGTCGTCTTGTTCGAGCTTCTTTCGCGCTGGTGCGATCCGAAGACCGGCGCCACGCCGGCGGGCTCATGTTTTGAAAGCACCGCCGAATGCGTAGTCCTTCACAGGCTTCTGGGTAGCCTCGAGAAACAGCTCGTCGCTCCGTTCAAGCATGATCATGCCGAGACCCTCGCACGGGCCCGAAGCCATCTTCAGCATGATTGGGATTATCCGACGTTGAACGGCTGAACTCGCATACAGTTCTATTTGAAGCAGCGGATCTCGGCCTCGGCCTGGGTGCGCCTGAGATTGGCGACGACATCGTCGAACTGCTTGGTGCTGCGGAAGATGGCGGATTGCTGGCCGACGCCCTGCCGCATGGCCAGGATGGTTTCGGCCTTCTCATAGCCGTCATAGGGCAGGATGGAGGCGATCACGTCGATCGAGCAGGTGCAGCGCTCCATGGCCTCCCGGCTCTCGCCATTGGCGGCCATGCAGCCAATCACATAGTCGACCCGTGCGTTGGTCGGATAGTCGTTCTCGACCTCCGCGCCAAAAGCGGGAGCAGCTGCGGCTGCCAGCACAAGGAGTGCCAGAAGTGTGTCAGTCGGGCTTGGCCTCATAGGAAATCCCTTCGTCAAGCAGCGGGCTGTTCTTTCCCGGTGCCGAGACCTCGATACGGGCGATCTCGCCCGGCAGATCCCTCGCCACCAGGAATTCGTAGCGTAGCGTGTCCAATCCGTTGAGCCGGGCCTTGTTCGGATCGTCGCTGAAGGGCTGGATCGTGACGCGCCAGCCGGGGAGGGCGCGGCCCTCGAACGGAATTTCTGCGGGCTTGACCTCGGCCTTGTCGCGCAGGGCAACACGGATTGCCGTCTTGAAATAGCGCGGATTGGCCCGGTAGCTTTCGGCGAGCACGCCGATGTGATGCTCCAGGAAGAGGCTCAGCACCGGGTTGCCGCTCATGTTCTCGAAAGGCCCGGCGGCGCGCCGGTTGGCGCCGCTGAACAGCTGGACTTTCACCGTGCGGGTTTGCGGTGTCTCACCCTTGTCGAGGGTGAGGCGGATCGTGTCCTCGAAAGAGGCCCCATAAAGTTTGTCGTCGGCACTCTTGCGATGATAGGCGTAGGTCAGCACCTGGTTGGCACTGGTCTTGTCGAGCTGAGGTTCCTCGAACAGCAAGGTGGCGGCATCCGGTATCGCGGGGGCGGCATGGGCCATGCCGGCGAGGGCGAGGAAGATCAAGCCCACCAGGCATGGTCGCCTCGGGCTGCGATGGAAATAGCTGTTCATGCCGGTTGTCCCTCCGCGTGGCTCGGCGCAGCCGTCATGACGCGGTAGTCATAGGCCGGTGGCGAGGAAACGGCCGACTCGGATGCGGCCAGGGCCTGCATGCGGTCGTGCCAGGGCGATTTGTGGCAGGCTGGATCGGTTGCGCCGGCATCGCCGGTCAGCGCGAGGGCCTGGCAGCGGCAGCCGCCCCAGTCGCGCTCCCGCCGTTCGCAGCTGCGGCAGGGATCGGGCATCCAATCGGTGCCGCGATAGGCATTGAAGGCCGGCGAGGACTGCCAGGTTTCCGCCAGCGTGTGCTCGCGAACCGACCAGAACTCGAGATGGGGGATGGTTTCGGCGGCATGGCAGGGCAGGACCTTGCCGGAGGGCGTCACATTGAAGGTGCGCCGCGCCCAGCCGCCGCTGCATGGCTTGGGATAGGCAGAATAATAGTCGGGCACGACGAGGTCGATGACGATGCGACCCTTCAGCCGCTCGCGCGCCTCCTCCACCAAAGCGATCGAGGCGTCTGCCTGCGCGCGTGTCGGCATCAGGGCGGCACGATTGCGCTGGGCCCAGCCATAATATTGGGTGTGAGCGATTTCGACGCGCTTGGCCTGCATCTCGACGGCGAGATCAATGATGTCGCCGACCTCGCCAATATTGGCGCGGTGAACGACCGCATTTACCGTCAGCGGCAGATCTAGCGCCACCACGTGCCGGGCGAATTCCCGTTTCCTGGCGTGCGCACCGGCAAGGCCGCCAATGCGCTCGGCTGTCTCGGCCGCGGCCGCCTGGATGGAGAGCTGCACATGATCGAGGCCGGCCTCGGCCAGGGCGTCGAGCCGGCTATCCGCTGCCCCGACGCCGGCCGTGATCAGGTTGGTGTAGAGGCCGAGCTCGGCGCAATGGGCCGTCAGTTCCACGATGTCGGGCCGGGTGGTCGGCTCGCCGCCAGACAGGTGCACATGCAGCACGCCCAGCGCGGCTGCTTCGCCGAACACGCGCTTCCATGTCGCCGTGTCCAATTCCTGCGCGCGGTGATCGAGTTCGAGCGGGTTCGAGCAGTAGGGACAGCGCAGCGGGCAGCGATGCGTGAGTTCGGCCAACAGGCCGATGGGATTGGGAATGCGGGCGCCGCTCGTCATCGCTCGATCACCCGCTTGATGAGAAGGTCGTCGAGCATGGCGATGACGTCACCCTCGATCACCTCGCGCGCCTCGCCATAGCGCTCGGCGAGCAGATCGCAGATTTCGCCGACGTTGCGCTGCCCGTCCACCAGTTCCACTACGCTCGCCGCCACCGCATCGAGGCCGAAGGCGCGTTCGGGTGCCAGCAGCATGTGCTTGTCGCGGACCGTGTCGAAGCGAAGCCTGACGCCGCGCGGCAGGCGCGGCACGTCCTGGGGCGAGAGCGCACTCATGACGCCAGCTCCATGCCCGGAATCCAGGCGCCGGGCGGCGGTAGGCCGGGCGTCACATAGGCATGCTGCAGCGCATCGAGCTGCGCCCACAGCACATCGCATTTGAAGGCGAGGGCAGCCAGGACGGCTTGTTGCAGCTCGATGGTGGTGGCGTGCTGCTTGACGTAGTCGAGCGCGAAATCGGCATCGCGAGGCGCTTGCGACAGGCGCTTGTCGAAATAGGCGAGAGCCTGGGGCGAGATGAAGTCGTAACTGGCCAGCATGCCGGCGATGCGCTCGGAGATGATGGTGGGCGCGAACATCTCGGTCAGGGAGGAGGCGATTGCCTCCAGCAGCGAACGGTCGCGCACGAAATCGACATAGGCCTGCACGGCAAAGCGCGTCGCCGGCAGCAGGCCGCGGGTAGAGACCACATAGTCGCGCGGGAAGTCGAGGCTGTCGGTCAGTTTCAACCAGCGCTCCAGCCCGCCATCGCCGTCGGAGGTGCCGTCATGGTCGACGATGCGCTGGCGCCAGATCCGGCGCAGGGCCGCCTCCTGCATGCGGGCGAGGAGGGTGGCGTCCTTCACCGGGATCATGGCCTGGTAGAAGTAGCGGTTGAGGGCCCAGGCGCGCACCTGGTCCCGGCTGAGGCGCCCGCCATGCAGGGCGGCGTGGAAAGGATGGAGATTGTGATAGCGCCGATGGCCGATGTCGCGCAGCGCGGCTTCCAAGGCGGAGGGCGAAAGGAGCTTGGTCATAGGCGAAACACCATGCCGTCATGGGCGACCTGCCAGCCGGCTGTCTCGACCGCTCGCCGTTCGGGCGAGCCTTCCACCAGCACCGGGTTGGTATTGTTGAGATGGATGAAGACCCGCTGTCGCACCTGCAGGCCGGCGAGGGCAGCCATCGAACCATCGGGGCCGGCTATCGGCATATGGCCCATGCGTCGCCCCGTCTTGGTGCCCACGCCATGCCGGATCATCTCATCGTCCTCCCAGAGGGTGCCGTCGAACAACAACAGATCGGCATCGGCGATGGTTTCGCGCAGCCAGGGTGGCACGGCGGCGCAGCCCGGTATGTAGGCGATCCGCCTGGAGCCGCTCGCCAGGATCGCCCCGACCGTCGCTTCGCTTTCCTCACCCAGACGCATCGGCTCATCCTCGCGCCAGAGCGGCAATTTTCCCGGGACCGGCACCAACGTCACGGTCAGGCCCGGCACGGCTTCGAAGCCCTGGCCGGGTAGCACGGCCTGGCGCCGCACGACATCGCGCGCCAGCACGTCGAACACCCGGTTGTCGGCCAAGCTGTCCAGCGTTTCGGCCGTGCCGTAGAGCGTGAAGGCCTGGCGTTCGCGCAGCCCCAGCAGGCCGGCGACATGGTCGACATCGCCATTGGTCAACAGGACCGCTGCAATCGGCGAATGGCGCGGAAATTCCTTGGGCTGGAGCGCGGGCACCGCCAGGATCTGCTGGCGGATATCGGGCGAGGCATTCAGCAAGAGCCAGTCTGCCCCATTCGCCGAAACGGCGATGCTCGACTGGGTGCGGGGCCGGACCCGATTGTCGCCAGCCCAGGCCAGACGGCAAACCGGACAGCCGCAATTCCATTGCGGAACGCCACCTCCGGCTGCCGCCCCCAGAACGACGGCATGCAAGTCTGCTTGCATGGCTCCGGTTCCGTTACTGTCGCCGGTTCAGTTCAGAATTCCGGCGGCAGATCCTCGTCGGACATATAGCCCGTCACTTCCATTCCCACGCAAAACTCGATGATTTCAGGTTTGGTCCAGCGCATTCCAATTCCTCCGTTGCTTGGGTTGTGAGCTTTTTCATAAGGAATTTATAAGTATTAATCTTGGAGGTTGCCAAGATCACTACCAACAACACTATCCACGTCTTCCATCAATACCGCAAGTGAAAATAGGCGTGGGATTGCACGGGCCTCGTTTGAAGAGAGTAGGAGCGGGCAGCATTGTGATCGGCGCTCCCTGGGGCGCTGGCATCCAGCCGGTTTTTGGCCATGCCGCCTCCCGCACGGGAATGGATTCGATCTGTTGGAGACAGCGACATCATATCCAAATATGTGGTATCGGACTCGAATAATGTCCAAGCTACTTTGGTGTCGAAAACCTTAGGTGAGACATGCGCCATTTTGGGAGTGCTATTGCTGCTGCAATCATCTTGGCGATCTTGCCGAGCTACACGATGGCGGCTCCAATTTGCCAAGTATCGCAGGCCATACAACAACGCATTCTTTTTTCCATTTGTGGGGAATTGGGCTCCCATCCCGCTCGGGAGGGCAAGAGCTGTATTTTGCCGACCACCAGCCTCAATATCCAGGAGGCCGTCATTTTCACGGCATTCATCGAGCGATGCGGGAAGCGGGATTTTGCGGAACAAGCCTATCGCGGCATCGCCCGGGTATACGGCACATTCGCAACCATGGCTCGCTGCACCGGGGTCGATCTCGACATTGACGATATGATCGCCGCCGCCCGATCGAAGGAAGCAGCCAACAGCGCCGGACGGGCTTGCCCGCCCGCGCAGAGCGATGCGGCAAAAATGGCTCTGGCGGGTGTCGTCAAATTTTGGCAGGCCGAGACGGATTCGAACGCAATGGCTCTAATTGAGCGAGGTATTTATGGCGAGGCCGGCGTCGCCGTCGATGCAAAGGGCAATGTCACCGAAAAATAGATCCATGTCATCGCCCTCCGGGCTCGGCAGTCGCCTCCGGCGGAGCGGCTGCACGTCGCGCTCTTAAAATCCCCTCGCCCGCCCGTGCTGCCTCGTCAGCGTCCCGAGCGGTTGCCGGCCATGTCGAGCATGAAACCGCGGCCGCGTACCGTGCCGATCAAGGGGCCGCCGACGCGGGTGATATCGGCGAATTTGGTCCGGAGATAGCCGACATAGACGTCGACGACATTGAGCGAGACGCCGCCTTGCGTGGCCCAGAGGCGGTCGAAGATCTCGCCGCGTGAGACGGGATGGTTGGCGCTTTGCATCAGCAAGGCGAGCAGTTCAGCCTCACGCTGGGTCAGGCGCACATGTACGGTGCCATAATGGGCCTGCCGCGTCTCGTGGTCGAGCACGAGACGTCCGACGATCAGGCGCTCATGCTCTTCCGCGGTGCCGGAGCGATGCAGCAGGTGGGTGCGAAGCCGCGCCACCAGTTCGTCGAACTGGAAGGGCTTGACGATGTAATCGTCCGCTCCGGCCGTGAGGCCGTCCACCCTGTCCTGCACCTCGTCCTTGGCGCTGACAAACAGGATCGGCCCAGTATAACCGGTCTCGCGCAAGGCGCGGCAAACGTCGAGCCCCGAGCCGTCGGGTAGAATCATGTCGAGCACCACCGCGCAGGGATTGATATCCCGGGCGGTGTCGAGGGCCTGGTCCGCCCGCTCCACCGTGGTGACGTCGAACCCTTCCACCTTCAGGCCGCGGCTGAGCATCGAACCGATGTCAACATCGTCTTCGACGAGCAATACATTCATGATGTAAATCCTGTGTGCGTATTCCCCTCGGCGGCTCGGGGCAGTGTGATCGCCACCCGCGTGCCGCGCTCGATCTTTGGATCCGATGCTATAACGATGCTGCCATGATGTCGCGTGATAACCCACTGGGCCAAAGCGAGGCCGATGCCGAAGCCTGAGGCGGCACCGCCGTCGCGGCTGACGAAACGCTCGAACATCTGCTCGCGTGCCTGGGCCGGGATGCCGCAGCCATCGTCGCTGACGAAGATGCTGGCGGCGTCGGATGCATCCTCCAGGCGCACTTCTATGCGCGTGGCCCCCTTGGCATGGCGGACCGCATTGTCGATCAGTCCTTCGACCACCTGGCGGATCCAGTCGCCATCCGCGACGATGTCGCCTGGTGCCTCGGGGAGAGCGAGCGCAATCTCAAGCTGGTGGCGCCGCGCCACGGGTGCATAGCTCTCGACGGCGTCTGCCAGCAGGCGCGCCAGGTCGATGCGGCGGAAATCGAGGGTGATCTCGCCGCTTTCCGAGCGGGCGACGCGCAACATGTCCTCGACCCGCCGATGCAGGCGGAAGGCGCGCTGGCGGATGATGGCGAAGGTGGTGCGGACTTCTTCGGGGGCAATGGAGGGCGCGCGCAGGGCGATGTCGCATTCGCCCAGGACCACGGTCAACGGCGTGCGCAGCTCATGGCTGACATCGGCAAAGAAACGCCGGCGCGAGCGGTCGATGCCGGCCAGCCTCTCATTGGCGGTGGTGAGATCGGCCGTTCGCTCGGCCACGGTGCGTTCGAGCGCGGCTCTGTCCAGCGACAATCTATCTTCGCGCCGGGCCAGCGAGGCCGCCATGCGGTTGAAACGGGCCACCAGCAGGCCGAGCTCGTCGCGGGCCCCGATGGCGAGCCTGATATCGAGCTTGCCGCGGCCGATGGCGATGGCGGCATCGTCGATGGCGCTGATACGCCGCAGCAGCGGTCGGGTGATCCGCTGGTGCAGCAGGATCGCGATGAGAATGGCCAGGATCGCGGCAGCAATGGCAGCAATGGTGAGGCGCTGCGAAGTACGGGCGATATCCTCGCGTGCCAGCTTGACAGCTTGGCGCTCGGCCTCCACCAGAGCGGACAGCCTCGGGCCGGCGCTCAGGCCGAAGCCGTTGAGGGCTCCGCGAATGGTATCGCTGCGCGCGGCCGCATCCACCTGCTCGAGTCCGCCGGCGATAGCTGCATCCAGGCCGGCAACATCCGCACGCAGCAGAGCCAGCATGCGCTCCGGCGGCTCGGTGCGGCCGGGCACGGCTTCGCCCTGCCAGGGATCGGCACCGGCCGAATTCAGCACGGTGTCGATCTGGCTCTTCAAGGCGGTCAGGCGCAGGCGGCTCGGCGCCGCGGCCTGGGCGCTGTCGATGGCGGCGAAGGCATAGTCGGTGAGGCGTCCAGAGGCCTCGGCAAGCAGGTCGAGCCGGCGCTGCGACACGGTGAGCCGCTCGACGGCGAAATCGGAGGTGCGCACCGCGAACAACAGACCGGCCGCCGCCAGCAAGGTCAGCATGGCGGCACCGGCGATCAGGAAGGAGAGGGAGCCTCGGATCGATCCCATGCCGCCATGAACCAGAATGTTCCGACCATTTGCAGTCGGTTGCGTATGCACACTTGCCCAGCCGAGGCACCGACGCAAGGCTGCGGGGCCCAAAGTCCTGGAGCGTTTTGCGGCAGTACCCTGTTTTCAGATGTCGGTGGACAGGTCGCGCTTGGTGACACAGCGCCAGTTGCGTACTTTCCATTGGCGATGCGTGGATTGCCACTGGGCGATGGTTTCCTGTGCATGCAGCAGGCAGGCCATGCTGTCGCGTGTTTCCATGGACCAGCTGATGCGCTCCTCGCGGCAGTTGTCGGGCGCGCCCATCAGGCAGACTGTCATGAGAATCCACATCGCTTGCCTCTTGGGATGCCTCTCGTGCAGATGGAGACAATAAGCGTGTTCTCGTTCGGGGTTTCAATCAAGCTGCACATGCGGCCTACCTCCGGGGAGGTAGCGGCAAGGTCCTGGGCTTCATCGGGCCGGCTCATGACGCCGGCATCAGGATTTCGCCCTTGCCGAGGGTGGCAAGGTCGCCGGCCAGGCGCTCGGCTTGCTCGCAGATGATCTCGGCCGATTGAGGCCTGATTGCCGCCACGGCGCGGCGAAGCAGTTGGGCGACCACGAGGCGGTGCCGGCCCGTTGGCACGAAGCTCGGCAGCAGGACGCCATGCGTGGCGGCGATGATGGTGCCGCGCCGCATGCCATAACCGGGATTGTCGCCAACGCCTTGGGCCACGATAGTCCCGGCTATCAGGCCCGAGCCGGCGTAATCGCCCGCTCGTCCACCGACGAGAATCAGTCCTCGCCGCATGCGCTCGCCCAGCCTGTCGCCCGCGTCGCCTTCGATCACGAGGGTGGCGCCGTCAAGGCCATGCATCGCGCCATGGGTGGCACCGCCGGCACGTTCACCGGCGTGGCCGGCGATGCGGACAAGTCCTGCCGTCGCGGCGCTTGCGGCAAACGGGCCGGAATTGCCGGAGATCTCGATCGTGCCGCCCCGCATCGCCTGGCCGAGTCGCTGGCCGACATCGCCTTCCACCACGAGGCGGCCGGATTCGAGGCCGGCACCCACAAGGTCGAATCGCGTCGATCCGCCGTGGAAGCGAATATCGGTGCGTTCGCCTTCCTCGACGGCGAAGATATCGGCCACGGCGACGCCCCGCCGCGAGGTGCCGATCGGCAGTCTCTCGATCTCCGCGATGGAAAGCGCACCGATGCGATGCGGCACCAGGCCCGACAGGTCGAGGCGTTCGGGCGGGGCTTCGCGCAGGCGAAAAATGAGGGCACTCATGTCAGCAACTCGCGCAGATGAAAGTGATATTTGCCGAGCTTGCCGCCGTAATTGCCGGCGGTGACACGCACCAGGCCGTTCTGCGGGCCTACTTGGACGGCCGCATGCAGGCCCTCTCGCATCGAGGCCCGCACGGCCTCGGCCGAAAATCCGTCGATGACGATTTCGAGCACCGCTCCGATTTCGGGCGCCAGGGCCGCGCGACTGCGGCCCTTCAGCGTCGGACAATAGGGATCGTTGGTCGAGGCCATCATGCCCTTGGTGCGCCCGCCGACCTTGGAGCCGGAGCGCACGATACCGCCGGGAAAAGGCAGGATCACGTCCGATACCGCCGATGCTGCCTTGGCCGCGGCCTCGGCCACCGCCAGCGTGCCTGCCTGGTCGCGGCCGAGGAACAAGAGATTGCCGCCACCGACTGCGCCCTCGACGAGGCCGGTATCGTGTTCGCAGACGAATTCGCCGTCCATCACCGGCACCCGCCAATAGCGATGGCCACCGACACGCTTGGCCGTCTCGTAGCCATCGCCGAAATAGCGGATATTGGCGCCCAGCTTGAGACGCCGCGCGCCCTCGGAGCCGGCATAGCAGGCCGAGCCGGGGCTGGTCAGCACGCATTGGCCGACACGCCGCGCGAGCTGCTTTCCGAGCCCGTCGGCGTCGAAGCCGAACAAAAGAACGCGCAGGCCCGGCCTGCCGTCCGGAGTCTCCTCCGGCGAGAGGCTGCGGTCGATGCCGGCCTCGATGCCGCAGCCGATCACCGAAGTGGCGAAGCCCGTCAGGCTCGCTGCCGCAATCTCGGCCCAGCGCGGCGTATCGGCCGTCAACACGATTGCCGTCGCGGCCATGCCGAAGGCTTCGGCAAAGGTATCGTCGATGGCGATGCCGTTGAGCGTCAGTTCGGAGCTGAGTGTTGGGTCAGAGCTGAGTGTTAGGTCAGACATGGCTCGACCTCGAAAACGTTTCTTTCGCCGAAGGCCTCCAGAGGTACGGCAAAGCTTTCCAGGCCGGCACCGAAGCGCTCCTCGAGATAGCGATCGGCGTGACGCTGCATGGCCGGGTCGAACTGTGGCGCCAGCGTCAGGGTGCGGCCGGCGCGCCATCCCAGCGGCTCGCCTTTGCGCACCACAACCGCGCCGTCCTTGAGCACGAGCTCGGCCGAGGCGAACATGGCAGTGCGGTCGGCATCCTCGCGGTAGACAGCTACGTCCGCCCGTGCGCCGGGCTTGAGATGGCCGCGATCCGCCAGCCCGAGCAGGCGTGCCGGGGCGGCGCGGGTCATGATTGCCACCTCCGTCAGGGTGTATTCGCGCTCGATCGCGGCAAGGCCGCTGCGCTCACGCACGATATCCGGCAGGCTCGCCAGGGTCCGGTCCCGCTCCGCCTTGTCCATGAGCAGATGAATGAGGCGGGGATAGGCGGTGAACGGGCCACCATTGGGATGGTCGGTGGTGAGCAGCACACGCCAGGGATCCGGCGAAAGCAGGAAAAGTTCGAGGCCGATGGCGAACTGCAGGGCATTGATGTCCGAGTTTCGGCGATAGCGGTAGGGCACGATGCCGCCGCCCTCGGCGTCGCCATCGACCAGGATCCATTTGCGCGGCCGGCCGGCCTTGCGGCTGGAGAATTGCCGGAGAATGTCGAGCGATATCGTACAGGTCTGGCCGAACACCACCTGGCCGACATCGATGGTCGCGTTGGGATTTGCCGCCAGGGCCTCGCAGACCTCGGCGGCGGCGGAGGCGATCCCGCCGCTCTCGTGCCGGGCATAGCTATAGAACTGGGCGTGGGCGAAATGGATGGGCCGGCCTTCCGCGGCCTGCATGGTGGCGACCAGCGTATCGACGGCGCCGGGCAGGCCGAGATTGCTGCAGTGGACATGCAGCGGGTGCGGCACGCCGATGGCCATGGTCGCGTCGAGCAGGGCCAGGAGGATCTGGCGCGAGGTCAGGCCATAGCTCGGCACCTCGTCGTCGAGCCCGAAGGCGCGGACATTCTGCTTGAAGGCGGCCGCCCCGCCGGCATTGATGACCTTCACCCCGAGCCCGCGCGACGTCGCCAGCGTCAACGCCGTCAAGTCGCGCACCGCCTGGGCGCCCTCCTTGCGCCGGAGCAAGGAGAGCAACTGATCATCATTGCCGAGCACGCTGAGGGCGCCACGGTCGATGAGGGGAATGTCGTCGAGCTCGAGATGGGTTGCCAGTGCGGCGCTGGGCGCCAGTGCCGGCTCGATCACCGTCGTATATCCCATGCGCGCGTAGAGGCGTCCGGTCTCGAAGGCCGACCAGCGGGCCGTCGAAAAGGGCAAAGCCGGGTCGCCGGCGGTTTCGCTGACATGGAGTTCGGGCAGCAGCAAGCGTGCCAGGGTCACGTTGCCGCCGGCAATATGCGAATGGACGTCGATGCCCCCAGCCATCACCACGCAGCCGCGCGCGTCGATCACGGTGTCGGCGACGGCCTGTACCGGCTTTTCGACGATGCGCTCGTCCTGGATCCACAGATCCGCCTTGCCGTCTCGGCCGGAAGCGGGATCAACGATACGGCCGCCTGCGATGCGTGTCAGCATGATGCCTGCCCCTTCTCGCCGATCGCGGCCTGGATGGCGTCGAGGATCTCGGCCGCGCCGGCGTTTCGCGAGGCGGTCCCGGTTCCGATGGCGGTGAGGGTGGCGCGGCGCTCGTCGAAGCAGACGGCCGCGCCGGCCTCTCCTGGAACGTCGACCTCGATCACGATGCGGGCCTGCGCTCCATCGGGGCGTCCCGAGAGCGCGATGCATGGAAGGTTTGTCGGCGCCGCTTCGGTATTGGCCAGGGCATCGAGCCATAAGACCGCATCAGCCTCACCGTCCGCCATCAGGCGTCGCGCGTCGAAGCGCCAGGGATCGTGCTCTGGATAGCCGCGTCCCAGCCCGACGCGCGGCGCGTCGCCGGTCGTCCAGCTGCCCACCGACAGGGCTAGCCGCGCCGCGGCCGGCACCCCGAGCGGCAGGCTGGAAAAGCGGGTCTTGTCATTGAGATCCTTGATCAAGCCTTGCAGCATGCCGACGGCTGGTTCGCCCAGTTCCTGGGGATCATAGACGGCGACCCCGAAACGGGCAGCTTTCGCCCTGTCGGCGACGGCCTCCAGCGCCGTCGTCTCGGAACCGGATGGCAGGTGGCCGGCCGCCAGCGCGCGCAGCAAGGCGAGCTGCCCCGGCAGGTTTGCTTGCTCGACGTCCAGGCCGACGACGTCGCGCTTGACGACACCGGCCAGGGGCGCGGGAGCCACCACGAGTTCGGCGAGCAGGGGATGGGCGCCGACCTTGCGCCCCACTATCAGGAGCAGGTCGGCGCGGTTGCGCGCTTCGGCCCAGGTCGTGGTCATGGCGCCGTGAGCGGCGAGCGCGCCGAGATCGGCATACAGCGCGTCCGAGCCCGCGCAATCGAGGGAAGCACCGATATGGAAGGCGAGCCGATAGGCGGCGCGTACCGCGTCGACATCTCCGGCCAGTCCGCCGATGAGGGGAGTGCGAGCCTCGCGCAGAATCCTCGCCGCCGCGGCGACGGCCTCGTGCTGATCAACTGGCTGGCCTTCGATCCAGGCTCGCATCCGAATGCCGTCTCCTGCCTTTCATTTTCGCTATAGCTAACAACCACCTCAGCGTTCGGCCAAGTACCTCAGCGCTCTCTGGCAAATTTATAAGAATAATATGGACTATTTCTAAGAAATCGCTGCGTTGCCAACGATGTTTATTTGTTATGATATTTTCCTATTGGGGAGGCCGAGCCGATGTATCAGCACAAGGGAACGACCTTACCCGGATTTGAAACCGCCTCACCGGCAAATCCCGCATCGATCCGCGTGAAGGCCTGTGCCCGGCTTCATCTCGGTTTTCTCGATCTGAACGGGGGCCTCGGCCGCCGCTTCGGCAGTCTCGGCCTCGCGGTGAGCCGGCCTGCGGTGGACCTGATGGTGTCGGACGCCGAGCGCTTGATTGCCGAGGGCGAGGAGGCCGAGAGGGTATTGCGCTATGCCGAGGCGGCCGCACTCCATCTCAATGTGGAGCCGCGCGGCCATTTCCGGCTGCGTCACAGTATCATCCCCCATGCCGGCCTCGGTTCGGGTACGCAGATCGCCCTGGCGGTGGCGGCGGGCCTCGCCCGGTTGCGAGGGCGGCCCTTTCGGGCGCGCGATGCCGCAGAGGCACTCGACAGGGGCAATCGTTCTTCAGCCGGCCTGGCCACGTTCGAGCGGGGCGGCCTCATTCTCGACGGCGGACGCGGCGAGGACGATCGAGCGCCTCCGATTCTTGCCCGCCTGCCTTTTCCCGATGCCTGGCGGGTGCTGTTGATCTTCGACACGTCCACCCATGGCCTGCATGGCGAAGCAGAGGTCAGCGCCTTCCGGCAATTGCCGCCCTTTCCAGCGGAGGCGGCCGCTCATTTGTGCCGGCTCGCCCTGATGCGCATCCTGCCGGCCGTGGCGGACCGGGATGTCGAGGCCTTTGGGGCCGGCGTGGCCGAATTGCAGCGCGTGGTGGGTGATCATTTCGCGTCGGCGCAAGGCGGTCGCTTCACCAGTCCTTCCGTCACCAAGGTGTTGACGGCTTGCGAGCAGCGCGGCGTAGCCGGCATCGGCCAGAGTTCCTGGGGCCCGACAGGCTTTGCCATCATCGGCTCCGAGGGCGAGGCCCGCAGATTGGTTGCCGCTCTCAAGGCGGACGGACTGCCACCCGGCATCCATCTGGATATCGTGCGCGGCCGTAACCAGGGTGCCCAAGTTAGGATTGAGCACACGGGGGTCAACCGAGACACCACGCTCAAGAGGAGGCTTGCGTCCTGATGGCCCGATCGATCCTGCATATGCTCTCGCCGCTCAAGCATATGAGCCCCTTCGACATCAACATGGCTGTCGATGCGGGGTTCGATGTCGTCATTCCCTATACTGGCGTGACGCTGGAGGAGATCCGGCCGCTGGTGCAGGACGCCATTTTCTCACGGGCGCCGGGCGATGGCAGCCGCACGTCGATCTTCATCGGCGGCAAGAATGGCGCCCTTGCCCTCGACATGCTCGATGCCGCGAAAAAGGCTTTCGTGCCGCCCTTTGCCCTCAACCTGTTCACAGACCCCGCAGGCTCCTTCACCACCGGTGCCGCCATGGTCGCCAAGGTCAAGGCCGTGCTCAGGGACAAGCATGGTGGCGAATTGGCCGGGCGCAAGGTCGTGATCTTCGGCGGCACCGGTGTCGTTGCCTATTGCGCCGGCGTGCTGGTCGCGCTCGAGGGTGCCCAGGCGGTGCTGGCGGGCCATGACGGTACCAAGCGCGTCGCCGATATTGCCGCCGGCATCAAGCAGCGCTTCGGCGTCGATATCGGCTATGCCGATGGCAGCACGCCCGAGGCTCGTCGGGCGGCGGTCGCAGGTGCCGAAATCGTCCTGTCCAGCGGACCCGCCGGCGTCAACATCCTTTCCGCCGCCGATCTCGATTCCGTGCCGGGGCTGCTGGTCGCGGCCGACGTCAATGCCGTCCCGCCGGCGGGGGTGGAGGGTGTTGGTGTCATGGCCAATGGCGAACCCTTCGGAAATGCAAAGGCGCTGGCGGTCGGCGCACTTGCCATCGGAAACGTCAAATACAAGACCGAACTCGGCCTTTTCAGCCGCCTCCTGGCGACTGACAAGCCGATCAGCCTGGATTTTCGCGATGCTTACAAGCTTGCCCTCGAGATCGCAGGGTGAGGGCGCCTGCGTCCTGATCGCCGCACAATCGGGCCGCGGCCTTGCCGCCGCCGCCCGTCGCGCGGGCTACAGGCCGCTGGTCGTCGACCTCTTCGGTGACAGTGACACGAGAACCTTGGCTGCCGGCTATCGCCAGGTCCGAGGCCGGTTCGGTGTGGGGGTTGCCGGAGCCGCCGTTCTCGATGCGCTGGAGGAATTGGCTCTTGCCAGCGCCGATTCGCCTTTCGGTGTCGTGCTGGGCAGTGGTTTCGAGGCGAGCCCCGCCTTGATCCAGGCCATCGACGAGCGTTTCGGCCTGATCGGTGCCAGCGCTCAAACGGTGGCACAGTTGAAGAATCCCGCGGGCTTTGCGCGCATGCTGGCAGAGCTCGGCATCGGCCATCCCCAGATCCGGCTGGAGCCCGTGGCGTCATCCGTGGGATGGCTGTCCAAGCGTCGTGGCGGCTCGGGCGGGGGGCACATCCGCAAGGCTCGCGTGAACAGGCTGGCGCCTGGGAATTATCTGCAGCGGGCGGTGGAGGGGGAGCCGGTTTCCATCGCTTTCCTCGCCGATGGCCGCCAGGCACGGACGGTCGCCCTCACGCGCCAATGGCCTTCGCCGGGCCGGGGCGCTGGCTGGCGTTATGGCGGCGCGATCGAACCGGGCGGACCGGCTGCGGTCGATCGGGAGATCGAGGTCGCGATAGGCCGGATCGTGGCCGCCACCGGGTTGCGGGGTCTCGCCAGCGCCGACCTGCTGGTGGCGCCGGACCGCTGGTGGCTCCTGGAGATCAATCCGCGGCCGGGCGCCACCCTTGACTGTCTCGATCGGCGCCCGACGCCGCTATTCGAACGTCATTGCCGCGCGAGCATGGGCGAACTGGGCGAGGCCGAGGCGCCTCCCGAGGAGGCCGCCGGCACCATGATCGTCTATGCCGACAGCACCATCGCCGAGGTGCCTGACGTTGCCTGGCCCGCTTTCGTGATGGACCGGCCGGAGCGCGGCAGTGCGATCAGGGCTGGCGCGCCGATCTGCACGGTAGCCGCCACGGGACTGGATATCGCCACCGTCCGCAACCTGCTCGACGCGCGGGCATCTGAAATTGCACGTCTCGTTCAACAAGAGAGAGTTCCCGCGTGACGATTTTCCCGCAGCTCCCGAGCGTCAATGCGCTGGCTAGACCGCTGGTCGACAATCTCGTCGCCGATGCCGCGGGCCTGCGGCTGACGGTTGGCGTGGGGCCAGGCGGGTGTCGCTTCATCGATGCCGGTGCCGATGTCCCCGGTTCCATCGAAGCCGGCCGCCGGATTGCCGAGATCTGCCTGGCGGGCCTCGGCCGGGTGACGATCGCGCCCACCGGACCGGTCGAGCGCTGGCCCTTTTCCGTCAATGTGCAGACGACCAATCCGGTATTGGCCTGCCTCGGCTGTCAATATGCCGGCTGGAGTCTGCGCGCCGGAGCCGGCAAGGAAGCCTATTTTGCCCTGGGATCGGGGCCGGGGCGTGCCGCGGCGCGGGTGGAGCCACTCTTCGTGGAACTGGGCTACAGCGACGAGGCCGACAGCGCCGTCCTGATCCTGGAAACGGCCTCGCCGCCGCCGGAGGCCGTGGTGCGCAATGTCGCGGAGGCGACGCGGCTGGCGCCCGACGCCCTGACCTTCATCTATGCGCCGACCCAAAGCCTGGCCGGGGCGACCCAGGTCGTCAGCCGGGTGCTCGAGGTCGCCCTGCACAAGGCCCACAGCCTCGGCTTTCCGCTCACCGACATCGTCGATGGGCTGGGCACGGCGCCTTTGGCGCCACCCACGCCGGATTTCGTGCGCGCCATGGGACGCACCAATGATGCCATCATCTATGGCGGGCGCGTGCATCTGTTCGTGTCCGGCCCTGCCCAGGCCGCCAAGTCCCTGGCCGAGGCGTTGCCGAGCCCGGCCTCCCGCGATCACGGCAAGCCCTTCGCCGAGATATTCAGCCGCTTCAAGGGAGATTTCTATGCCATCGACCCGCATCTGTTCAGCCCGGCGGAAGTCATCGTCACTGCGCTCGAGAATGGCGAGACCTTTCGCGGAGGTTATCTGATGCCGGATCTCGTGGACGCCTCCTTCTCGTAAGATCACCTGGCCACCCGCTCGGAACCCAACCTCGCAGGAACTCTTGGCAGGACATGTCGAATTGAACCCGGTCGAATATCCCGTCGGACGCGGATTGCGTATCGGTCTCGCCGCCGACAACGGCGAATGGCACCGCGGGCGCCTGCTTGGCGCCCTGCGCGCCTGCGGCATCGAGCCGGTGCTGTTTTCCCTGGCCGACGTGGCTGTGGTCACGGGCGGGGGCGAGCCGCTGCGCCTGCCCGGCTTCGACGGAGAACTGCCCGACGGGGTCTTGCTGCGCACCATTTCGGGCGGCACCTTCGAGGCGACCACCTTGCGGCTCGGGGTGCTGCATGCCCTGGTTGCCGCAGGGGTGGTGGTGTGGAACGACCCGCGGGCCATCGAGCGCTGCGTCGACAAGTCGATGACCAGCCTGCTGATCGCCAGGGCGGGCTTGCCGACCCCGGATACGTTCGTGGTGTCGAGCCGGGAGGCGGCAGCCGACACCGTGCGGCGCGAGGCCAGGCCGAACGTGCCGCTGGTACTCAAGCCTCTGTTCGGTTCGCAGGGTGAGGGCTTGCGCCTCATCAGTGTGCCGGAAGATCTTCCGCAGCCCGAGGAGGTGGCGCGGGTCTATTATCTGCAGCGCTTCGTACGCCGGAACGTCGAGGGGTGGCGGGATTACCGCGTCTTTGTCTGCGATGGCCGCGTGGTGGCGGCCATGGCGCGCGAGGGTGATGGCTGGATTACCAATGTCCATCAGGGCGGGCGTCCCTCGCGCTGGCAGATGCCGGAAGAAGCAGAGGACCTTGCGCTGAGAGCAGCCCAGGCGGTGGACGTGTCCTTCTGCGGCGTCGACCTCATCGAGGATGATCAGGGTCGCTTCCTGCTGCTCGAGGTCAACAGCATGCCGTCCTGGTCCGGCCTGCAGAGCATTGTCGACGTCGATATCAGCCAGGCCATCGTCCGCGCCTTCTTGAAGGCCGTCTATGCCGCCCGCCGTCCCGCCATGGTGGCGGTGTCATGAATTATCATCAGCATGGCCTCGATCTCGCCAGTGCCTATGAGGACGCCTGCCTGGCCGAACTCCAGGCCTTGAAGCCCGGCAATGTGCATGTCTTTGCCGATACCGGGGAGACCAAGGTCGCCGATTTCGAGGCGAGCGCGCGAACCTCCGCGCCGTCGATCGGGCGATCCGGTGCCGGCGTCGGGGCGCGTATCCTCGGTGCGATCCGAGCGACGCATGAGGCCATCGGCTGGAACACCAATCTCGGTATCGTGCTGCTCTGCGCGCCGCTTGCCGCAGCGGCCGAGCTGCAGGGGCCGCTGCGCACCAGCCTGGCCTCGATCCTGCGCGCTCTCGACACAAACGATGCCGCCGATGCCTTCGAGGCGATCCGCCTGGCTTCGCCCGGCGGTCTTGGAAACGCCGACCGCCACGATGTCCGCGAGCCGCCGACCGTGACTTTGCGCGAGGCGATGAATGAGGCCGCCGAACGCGACCGCATTGCCCGCGCCTATGTCACGGATTTCGAGGATGTCTTCGAGACGGGCTTGCCGGCGCTCGAGGTGGCTCATGCTGCTGGCCTCGAACGATCCTGGTGCGCCACGGCCGTTCACATGACCTTTCTGTCGCGTTTCCCCGACACCCATATCGAGCGCCGGGGGGGTCGCGACCAGGCTGAAACCGTCAGGGCGCATGCTGCCCGGATAGTCGAGGCAGGGCTGTCAGGTCCCACCTCTCTCGCAACCTTGCTGGCATTCGATGCCGAATTGAAGAAAGGAGATCTAAACCCCGGAACTTCCGCCGATTTCACCGTGGCGACATTGTTTGCCGCCGCGATCATGCGCCTTCCGGCCGCTGGCAACTGAACGGATGCTTGCTGGTAACGGAATGCGCGGTTACGCTCACAAAGCTATCTGGCCAACCGGTTCGGCGCCGTGCCGAACGCTGCAAACAAGGATAGATGGCCCGGCCGCCGTTCCCAGGGATCGGGGCCTTTGTTCTCGCAGGGAGGACTATCGAATATGGCAAAGATCAACAAGGTTTTGATCGGTGAATCCCTTGTCGGCGACGGCAATGAAGTCGCTCATATCGACCTGATCATGGGTCCTCGCGGCTCGGCCGCGGAGACGGCGTTCTGCAATGCCCTCACCAACAACAAGGATGGCTTCACCTCGCTTCTCGCGGTGATCGCCCCAAACCTGCAATGCAAGCCCAACACCTTGCTGTTCAACAAGGTGACCATCAAGGGCGCCAAGCAGGCCGTGCAGATGTTCGGCCCGGCTCAGCACGCCGTGGCGCGCGCGGTACAGGACAGCGTCGCCGACGGTACCATTCCCGCCGACGAGGCCGACGACATCTTCATCAGCGTGGGTGTCTTCATCCATTGGCTGGCGGACGACGACGCCAAGATCCAGAAATACAATTACGAAGCGACCAAGCAGGCGATCGAGCGGGCGGTTACCGGCTGGCCGAGCGCGGCGGAAGCCACCAGCAAGCGCGAAGAGGTCAAGCACCCCTTCGCCGCTTAGATAGGGGACAGCCCTGGGCAGGAGCCGCCTGCGCCCATGCCTGCAGGCCTGCTTCAGCGGCTGGCCGCCATCTTTCTCGGACGCTGAAATTTCGCCGGAGGGAACCTGTTTCCTCCGGCGAGACCTGAGTTTTTGTTTCAGAGGCGCCCGTCATGCAGGGCCGAGGCGACGAGAATGCCGGACACGCCGATCTTCGAGAGGGCGGCAAGATCACGCCCGTCCCGAAGACCGCCTGCGGCATAGAGCCCGCAACGGGTGGGAGCTCGCCGGCGAAGCGCGGACAGCCGTTCGAGATCGGGTCCGCTACCCATACCCACGCGCCCCAGCGTCATGACGATCACCCGCTCCGGCCAGATCGACGGCGTGGCGAGGATCGCGGCCGGGCCGACATAGTCCTCGCCGCGAAAATCCAGGGACAGCACGGCATGATCGGCCAAGTCCCGCACGAGCTCGTCGTCAGTCTGGCTCTCCGAGCCGAGTACCGGAAGGCCGAGCCCCTCTGCCAGGAAGGCCTCCGCTTCGGAGCGGGTGGCAATGCCCGAGTCGACCCACAGACGCACCGCCGGAAAGGCGCTGGCGAGGCGTCCGAGACTGGCGACATCGCGCCCGCGTCCCTCGATACCGTCGAGATCGGCGACATAGAGATGGCGGGCCGGTGCGGCAGCGAGCAGGCCGGCGGCGACATCGACCGGATCTGCCGTGGGGCTGAGCGGCGTGACGATCGGCTGGTAATGGGCGCGATCGCCTGCCTTGGCCCGCACCACCGATCCGTACCGGAGATCGATCACCGGCACGATCTCGACACCCGAGCTTTCCCGCCGGGCGGCATGGCTTTCGTCCTGTCGATCCGGTGCGGGCATGATGATAACTCTATCGGTGACGTGCCGTCTTTGTGGCACGATGCCGTGAACGGTGGAAGCGACAGCTATGGACTCGACGGGGCATCATGATCCCGAGATCGCCGGGGGTGATCTGGTGCTGGGCTGGGACCTCGGCGGCGTGCACGTCAAGGTCGCCGCCGTGGCACAGGGCCGGCTGCTGGCGGTGACGCAGGCACCCTACCAGCTCAGGCAGGGGCTTGCAGTGCTTGACAGAGCCTTTGCTGCCTTGCCGGCTTGGGCGCGGCAAGCACGTCGGCATGCCGTGACCATGACCGGCGAGCTCAGCGCATTGTTCGACGACCGCGCTACCGGCGTTGCCGCCCTGACCGACTGGGCGACCCGTCATTGCCAGGGCGAGATCGCCATCTATGGTGGACGGACGGGCTTCCTGTCGCCCCATCGCGCGGTTGCTCATGCGGTGGATGTTGCCTCGGCCAACTGGCACGCGACGGCCGCCTTCGTCGCCTCCCGCCTGCCGAATGCCCTGCTGGTCGATATCGGATCCACCACCTCTGACCTCATCCCGATCGAGGAAGGGAGTGTTGCGGGTCTTGGCTACACCGACGCCGAGAGGCTGGCGTCGGGCGAGCTGGTCTATGCTGGCGTGGTGCGCACGCCCCTGATGTCGCTCGCCGACAGACTGCCCTTCCAGGGGCAGGATGTCACGCTGGTCGCCGAGCATTTCGCCACCATTGCCGATGTCCATCGCCTGCTCGGCACCTTGCCCGAGGAGGCCGACCAGCACGACACGGCTGATGGCCGCGACAAGAGCCTCGCCTCCACGCGCACCCGGCTGGCACGCGTCGTCGGCCAGGATGCGGGCGATGCGCCCGATCATGTCTGGAGCGAGCTTGCAGCCCATTTCGCCGAGCTGCAGCTGCGCCGCCTGCACGACGCCGCCGCCCGCATCCTGTCGCGCCGAAAAGGGGAGGCGCGCCCGCCTCTGGTGGGTTGCGGGGTTGGCCGCTTCGTGGCGCAGGCGCTGGCGACCCGCATGGGCCTGGCCTATCACGATCTTGCCGATCTGGTGCCGAGCTCTGACGGATCGAAGAGCTACTGGGCCTCCTCCTGCGCGCCGGCAGTGTCGCTCGCACTGCTCGCGGCCGAACAGACTGTCATCCCCGGCGAGCGAAGCGAAGGAAGGGGATCCAGAAGCTGAAAGACTCCACGCGCGGGCCCTGGATCCCCTTCCCTCGCCACGATGTGGCTCGCCGGGGATGACAGAGCCAGTCTGGGTCCGGGGGACCGCACCTCAGCCGGACGAGCCAGCCGGTTTCAGCCCGGCGAGGATCTTTGCCTCGATCCACTGCCAGGCTTCCAGTTCGGCTTGGCCGGCCGTCTTGCTGATGGCGATGCGCAGATAATCCATCTCTGTGCGGATCTTGTCGGGGCTGAGCATATGCAGCCTCGTCGACAGGATGGCGGCTTCCAGCACGGCCGCCTGGGCCCGGTTGTAACCGCGGAAGGGTTGATGCACGGCCTGGTGGACGACGCGGCAGCGAAAGCGCGGCCTGACCTCGTCGGCAACCACCTCCTCGACTGCGAGCTCCATATGGGCGAAGGCCTCGGCCAGCCTCACGCCCTCGATCCGCTCGCAGGGGCAGGTCGTCCACTCGCGCCGGCCGGTAACGCAGCCGGCGATCACCCTGATGTCGACCGGAGCGGCGGCGGCGAGGAAAGGATGGCGCTCCAGATTGGCGATGGTCGGCGAGGGGCGGAAGGGGGCGACGACATAATGTTCGCCGTCCTCGATCAGGCCGAAGGGCACCAGATGCGCGCTGCCATCGGCATTGAGCGTGGTCACGATGGTTTCGAGAATGCGCGGCATCGTTATTTTTCCTTGCGGCCGGCCAGCGTATGACCCGGTGCCTTGAAGCCGGTGGCGTCCTCGCTCGGCCTGTCTGCGGCGCAGCCGAAGTCGAGCGGCTCGTCCTGGGCGTAACGCTTGCCGAGCCGCCAGGCGGTCTCGGCCTTGGCCAGTTCCGTGCCGAGATAGAAGGCGTGGGCCGCATCGTCGGTGACGCCGAGCTGCGGATAGAAGGGCAGGGCCTCCGTGCCGTGGGCATGGATGGCGCGGTTATAGGTGTGGATGCCGTCATCACTGACTTCGATGCGGAAATTGGCATCGCGCACGGCCTGCGCATTCTGCTGTACCTGCTCCGGGGAGCTCACCACCGGCCGCTTGTCGTGCAAGGCGAGCAGGGCCGAGCCATAGCCCTTGGGCAGGGATCCGTCGGCCTTGGCCGCGAACATCACCCGACGCGCGGCGTCGTGCTCCTGCAGCGTGCGGCGGGTGTGGGCGCTCACCTGGACCACCAACACCTGGCGGATGGCGAGCTCCGAGCAGATCCCCATCAGCAAGGCGGTCAGGCCCAGGCTGTCGGCTTCGGTCAGCTCGGTCAGATTGCCGGTCCCCATCAGGATCTCGGCTTGCGGCTTCAGGCGTCGGAACTCGACATAGCGCGCAAGGGAAGCCGCAAAGCCGAAATGGATGGGATCGAGTACGGGATCGGCGATATAGGGTTGGCCGGCCTGTTCCATGCGCTCGACCGCCCGCAGCAGCGAGGCGAGATCGCTGGGCTCCACCGGCACCAGCACCGGGATCGCCTGCGTCCCCAAAGCGAGATCGAGCGTGTGCTCGTTGAGGCTCAGCAGGAAATCGGCGCCGGCCTCGGCGCCGCGCCTGAGTTCGGTGGGCGAAGCACTGTCGACGCTGACCTTGAAGCCATGCTGCTTGAGCAATCTTATGCTGTCTTCGAGATGCGGGAAGGGCGTATCGGGAAGCGCGCCGAGATCGATGATGTCGGCGCCCTTGGCCGCCATGGCGCGCGCGCGTTCCAGCAATTGCCCGGGCGAAAGCTGCGAGGCCTCGACGATCTCGGAAAAGATGGTGACGTCGTGGCGCGAAAGATCGGGCGGATGGCCGCCCCGGCCGAGAAAAGCCGGCAGGTCGGCGATCTCGTCGGGGCCGCGGTCCACGGGAAGCCCGAAATGGGCGGAGAGGGCCGCAAGATCGGCCCGGCAGCGGCCGGGCAGCAGTACGCGGGTGATGCCCTCGGGCAGGGTGATGCGCCGGCGGATGATCTCCTCCGTCATCAGGGCGGCGACCTTGACTCCGGCATCGAGGATCGTCCAGTCGAAGGAAGCCGGACCCAGTGCGGTCAGCGTGCGCTCGAGCCTGACACGGCTGAGATGGCCGGTGATCAGGGCGAGGTGTTCACGCATTTCAGCCTTTCCAGCACAGCCTGGCGCAGGCTCTCATAGGTTTCGACCACCGTCGTCGCCTCGAACTCCTTGAGCCTTTCGACATTGTCGAGGTCGATGCGCCTTGGATAGACCTTGACCATGCCGGAGGGAGCCTGCGTCTCCATTTCAGGTGCGGTGTCGCAGGCAAACACGATCGAGGGAATGCGGCATTTGCCGGCCTGCGCATAGACATTGGTGGCGAGTGTATCGGAAATGCCGAAAACACATTTGGCCACGGTGTTCGAGGTCGCCGGCGCCACCACCAGCGTATGGTAGTCGCCATGGTAGAAGGCGCCGACCGGGGCGGCGCTCGCCGTGGTGTCCTTGATCAGCCGCGTGCCCTTGGGCAGCGCGTCGAACTGCTTGCGATACATGCGGATCACCTCGGCCGCGGCCCGGGTGACGAAGAGATCGCAGTCACCCACCTCGCGGATCAGTTCCAGGCATTCGGTGAAGTAATGGCCGGAACCGGTGAGGGCCCAGGCAAGGCGTGGCTGCGGTGAACGCCGGCTCATGAGGCCTCGCAGGGAATGGAGAATAGCGCGGCAAGCCTGTCGTCGCTGGAAGGACCTGCCACCATGATGGAGCCGGCAAACCGGGCCGCGTAGCGGGGAAAATGGGCGTCGACGACATCGGCCGCCGCCAGGGCTGCGGGTGTCGAATCTGCTGACGCGTCGATGGACTTGAGCAGGACGAGCCTGTCGGCGCCCAGTTCGGCAGCCAGCCAGGCAGCCAGGCTGTCCGACGTCACCTCCCAGCTCTCGGTGATGTCCGGATGCCCCGCGCGCAGCTCGGCAGGATGCCAGATCGGGAGCTTGCCCTGCCGGAGGGCGGCGGTGACTCCGGCCCTGTCCCCGACCGCTGTCAGGCGCGGATGCCGGGTTGCCAATATCTCGGCCAGATGTGTCATGGCGTCGAGCGCGAGGCGATGAGCGAGGACGTCGTCGAAGGGCATGGCGGCCTGCACCTGGCGCACCGCATCGGCAAAGGGGCCACCGCCGGCAACCAGCACGAGCGGTGCCCTCGTTTCGCCGGCGAGTTGTTCGAGCAGTCGGTCGAGGCGGGCCGATCCGCACAGGCTGCCACCGATCTTGACCACGGTCAGGCTCATGCGGCCTGCTCGCCATGCCGGATAGCCTGAAGGCGACTGGCGGCGCGGCCGATGGCCAGAGGATCTAGCTGGCCTCGGCGATCGCCCGCCAGGCAGAGCCCGCCGCGAAAGCCGAGATAGTCGGGGCCGAGGGCGGCGAGCGGCTCGACGTCCTCGACGCGCAGGGAGCCGGCAAGCCCGCACATCAGGCCGAGCCGGTGACAGCCCGCCACGAAGGAGGCGATCTGGTCCGCCGTCAGCAGGTCGGGCAGGCGGATGCCTTTCTTCTGCCGCGTATCCAGCATGACTCCGGCGAAACCGGCTTCATGGAGAGATGCCGTCAGTGACAGGGGTGGATCTTCGTCGGCGAACAGCACCGCGATGAAGCGCCCCCGTCCGCCAAGCAGCCGACCGAGCTCGGCGACGGCAGGGGGGCAAGCCGTTGCTCTGCCCAGGCCCAGCTTGATGAAGCTGACCCCGGTTGCCGCGATCGCGAGGGCGCTGTCGGCAAGTTGCCCGATATCCTCGTCATCCCCGGCGACGGCACTGGTGACGGCATCGGCCGGCAGGCAGGCGCGGATAGCGCGGATGGTCTCAAGAGGAAGGGCGCCCAACGCACCGGCCTCAGGATCCTTGGCGTCGATGAAATCGGCGCCTTGCGAATGGGCCAATCGGGCCTCGGCGCTGTCGATGACGCTGACGAGCAAACGGCTCACGATGCGCAACCCTCCCTTTTGTCCTCTACAATGCCCCCATGGGCGTTCGGCGGCAACCGTGCGAGATTTATCGCGGCCGCCGTGCCTCCTCCTGCAACTGGCCCAGAACGAAATCCGTGGCGTGCTGCCAAGCCTCGTTCGTATCGCCTCGGAAGCTGATCTGCCGGAAGAAGATGCGCTTGCCGTCCTTGGCATCGAAAACACCGACCCAGATCGCCGAGATCAGGGTGCTGGTCTTGTGCACGGCGCCGGTCAGGATGAGACCCGCACCGGCCTTGCGCGCTTCGCTCAGCAGGCAATCCTGATCGTTGCCGGTACAGGCGATGATTCCTGGCGTTGCCGCAACGATACGATAAAAACCACCTGCCTGCAGGCGGCTGGTCAGATGGTCCGACATTGCCTTCAGCCGGTCTGCGTGGGCTGTCTTCTGGTCGGATGCCTCGCCGGAGGTGTCGAGATAGCCGAAGGGCAGAGTGAGCAGAGCCTTGTCGGCCCCTCCGGCCCGACCCTGCGAAGGGAAGACGGCAGCCGTTGCCAGCAGGACAAGTATTGCCGTGCCTGTCTGCCGCAGCTGGCCGCGACGCCTTCCGATCCAATACTTCAGGCTGCGCTGGTGCGTTCCTACAATCAGGGACATCCAATCAAGCACAGTGGTCCCTTCACAAATAAGAATATTCTATGAAAGCATATCATTTCACGTTGCGGTGAAAATTGCCATGAACATGAAAGCCAGTACAGACTGTATTCAGCTTATAATTTCCTTAGGTATATTAAGTTGACGTTCTTCAATTGCAGTGCGTAAGCTTTCCGATGTTCAGGCACGCAGAGGCCTGCGCGTTCGGGAGCGAAATGTGTTACCGGCTGCGAGATCAAAAAGCCTGTCCGGCCTGATGGCGGCGCTGCTGCTTGCCTTTGTGTCTGTGCTGGGTTGCGACACGGCAAGGGCCGCCGAACCGCTCGAAATCCATATCGGCGTCATCACCCACAAGGCGCCGCCGCCCGCTCTCTACGAACTCGATCCCACGCCGGAAGACGAGGCTGCTGCCGGCGCCGGGCTCGCCATCGACGACAACAACACCACGGGCCGCTTTTCCGGCCAGCGCTACGTGCTGGACCAGGCCGTGCTCGACAAGGGCCAGTCGCCGGTGGAGGCAGCCGTGAAGCTGGCCGACGGGGGAGCCAAATATCTCGTCGTCGCTCTTCCGGCGGACGAACTGCTGGCAGTTGCCGATGCCCTCAAGGGGCGTCCGGTCCTGGTGTTCAATGCCGCTGCGCAGGACGATCGGCTGCGTGGCGCCGATTGCCGCGCCAATGTGTTCCACGTCCCGCCGAGCCGGGCCATGGTGACGGACGCACTGGTGCAGTATCTGGCGACCAAGCGCTGGATGAAGCTTTTCCTTACCTATGGGCCAACAGAGGCCGACAAGCTCTATGCCGACGCCCTCAGGCAATCGGCCAAGAAATTCGGCCTTACTCTCGCCGCCGAGAAAGCCTGGACGTTCGGCCCGCTCGCACGCGCCCGCAGCGACAGCATCACCCAATCGGACGCCCTGGTGTTCAGCCGCGGCACGGATTACGACATCATGGTGGTGGCCGATGAGGAGGCCGATTTCGGCGATTATCTGGCCTATCGCACCTGGGACCCCAAGGTCATTGCCGGCACGCAAGGGCTGATCGCCGCGTCCTGGCACCGCGCCCAGGATGCCTGGGGCTCTGCGCAATTGCAGAGCCGCTTCTTCAAGCGCGCCAAACGGACCATGCGGCCGATCGACTATCAGGCCTGGGTGGCGGTGCGCGCCGTCGGGGAAGCGGCCACACGCACCAAATCCGCGGATCCAGCCACGATCTCTACCTTCCTCGTCGATCCGAAATTCCAGCTGGCTGCCTTTAAGGGCGTGCCGGTGAATTTTCGAGGCTGGGACCATCAGCTGCGCCAGCCGGTGCTGATCGCCCAGCCCATG
Organism: Labrys sp. F242; assembly: GCF_057813875.1. Classification (NCBI taxonomy): domain Bacteria; kingdom Pseudomonadati; phylum Pseudomonadota; class Alphaproteobacteria; order Hyphomicrobiales; family Xanthobacteraceae; genus Labrys; species Labrys sp. F242. The sequence goes on from NZ_JBVASG010000006.1 coordinate 344,515, forward strand.
GCGATCGTCTCGGTCTCGCCGCAACCCGGCTATCTGCACCAGCGCAGCGTGCTTGACACGCTTGGCGTCGATCAGCCCGAGAGCCAGTGCCATTTGCCATGAACACCGATTGCCACGAATGCTTGGCGGGAGCCCGCCTAAAGAGGAGCCGGACCATGCCGTATATCGTCAAGGCCGTTTTGCTGGGGCTTGCGACGACCCTTCTGGCCGGGACGGCGCAGGCCTATACGGTCTATGTCTCCAACGAGAAGGGCAATTCGATCACCGTGATCGATTCCGAGACCCAGACCGTGAAGCAGACCGTGCCGACCGGCCGGCGCCCACGGGGCATCACCATCTCCAATGACGGCAAGTCCCTCTATCTGTGCGCCAGCGACGATGACGGCGTCGAGGTGATCGACACGGCGACGATGAAGGTGGCCCGCACCTTGCAATCCGGCCCCGATCCCGAACTCTTCATCCTGCATCCTTCGGGCAATCCCCTTTATATCGCCAATGAGGACGATGCACTGGTGACGGTGGTGGACGTGCAGCAGAACAAGGTGCTCGCCACCGTGCCCGTCGGCGTGGAGCCGGAGGGCATGGGCATCAGCCCCGATGGCAAGATGCTGGTGAATACCTCCGAGACCACCAACATGGCCCATTTCATCGACACCTCGAGCTTCCAAGTTATTGACAGCGTGCTGGTGGATTCGCGCCCCCGTTTTGCCGAGTTCAACAAGGACAATTCCAAGGTCTGGGTCAGCGCCGAGGTCGGCGGCACGGTCACCGTGATCGAGCCGGCGACACGCAAGATCCTCAAGAGGATCGAGTTCCAGGTCCCCGGTGTCACCGCCGAGACGATCCAGCCAGTCGGCGTCCGCGTCACCAAGGACGGCAAGACCGCCTTCGTGGCGCTCGGGCCGGCCAACCGCGTTGCGGTGATCAATGGCGAGACGCTTGAGGTTGAAAAATATCTGCTGGTCGGCCAGCGCGTCTGGCAGCTCGCCTTCACGCCGGACGAAAAATACCTCTACGCTACCAACGGCAATTCCAACGACGTGTCGGTGATCGACGTCGCAAGCCAGAAGGTGATCAAGACCATTCCGGTCGGTGAAGCGCCATGGGGTGTGGTGGTCTCGCCGAACTGATGCCACGCCACGATTCAATCAGCCAGATGAAGCAATTGGAAGATCTTGGGAGGAAGACCATGCGTATCGCGACTCTCGTCGGTACCCTGACGGTACTGGGCCTTGCCTGCAGCCCGGCCCTTGCGGAAAAGAACTCCAATCGTGTCGAGGGCAAGGGCACGCCGGCCAAGGCCTGGGCCCTGATCGGCGATTTCTGTGGCATCAAGACCTGGCATCCGGCCATCGCTTCCTGCGAGCTTTCGGAAAAAGACGGCGCCAAGATCCGCACGCTCACCACCAAGGACGGCGCCAGATTCGTCGAAAAGCTGGTCAAATGGGACGACAAGGACACGTCCTATACCTATGCCATTCTCGAAAGTCCCCTGCCGATCGAGAATTACGTCTCCACGCTGAAGGTGGAAGAGGACGACGAGCCCGGCAAGATCGCCATCACCTGGTCGTCCACCTTCGATCCCAAGGGCGTGACGGGACAGGCCGCCCGCAAGGCGGTCGCGGATATCTATCTGGCCGGCCTGCTCGAGCTCAAGGCAAAGCTCAAAGGCAAGTGATGGCTGCAGCGGTTGCCCGGCCTTGGTGTATCCTGTCGCCCTTTCGGCGCGACGGGGATCGACCATGATGGTTCATTCGGACAAGCCGGCGCTCTCGGTCTCGGCCGTCGGCCATCATTTCGGCAAACGCGAAGCACTGGTCGATGTCTCGCTCGAGGTGCTGGCAGGGCGCTTCGTTGCCTTGCTGGGACCGAACGGTGCCGGCAAGACGACCTTGTTCTCGATCGTGACGCGGCTCTATCAGAACCGCTCCGGCAGCGTCGAGGTCTATGGACAGGATCTGCGCCTCAAGCCGTCGCGGGCCCTGGCCGAACTCGGCGTCGTCTTCCAGGCCCGCACGCTCGATTCCGATCTGACGGTGCGCCAGAACCTTGCCTATCACGCGGCCTTGCACGGCCTCGGCGGGCGGGCGATGCGCGAGCACATCCTGGCGCTTCTGCAGCGCGTCGGCTTGGCCGAGCGGGCCGACGAGAAGGTGCGTACGCTTTCCGGCGGCCAGGCCCGTCGGGTGGAGATCGCCCGCGCTCTGGTGCACAGGCCGCGCCTCCTGCTCCTGGACGAGCCGACCGTCGGCCTCGATCTCCAGGCCCGGGCCGACATCGTCGCCACCGTGCGGCGCCTGGTGGTCGAGGACGGCATCGCAGTGCTGTGGGCCACCCACATCTTCGAGGAGATCGCCGAGAATGACGACGTCTATGTGCTGCATCAAGGACGGATCGTCGCCGAGGGCAAGGCGGCCGTGCTCGCGGCCCGCAGCGGCGCCAGCCTAGCGGAGACTTTCCGCCGCCTGACGGACAAGGAGGCAGCCTGATGTCGGATGCGGCACTCTCCTCGCGGTTGAATTTTTCGGGCTATCTCGTCTGCCTCGGCGGCATAGCGCATCGGGAGATGCTGCGCTTCGTCAACCAGAAGGAACGTTTCCTCTCGGCGCTGGTACGCCCGCTGATCTGGCTCTTCATCTTCGCAGCCGGCTTTCGCAGCGTGCTCGGCGTCTCGATCCAGCCGCCCTACGAGACCTATGTGCTCTACGAGACTTATGTCGTGCCGGGGCTGGCGGTGATGATCCAGCTCTTCTACGGCATGCAGTCCTCGCTTTCGATGGTCTATGACCGCGAAGTCGGCTCGATGCGGGTGCTGCTCACCAGCCCGTTCCCGCGCTGGTCGCTGCTGGCCGCCAAGCTCATGGCCAGCGTGCTGGTGTCGGTGCTGCAGGTCTATGTCTTCCTGGCGATCGCGGCCTGGTGGGATGTCGATGCGCCGGTGCAGGGCTATGTCCTGGCCTTGCCGGCTCTGATCCTGACCGGCCTGATGCTCGGTTCGATCGGCCTCTTCCTGTCTTCGCTGATCCGCCAGCTCGAGAATTTCGCCAGCGTGATGAATTTCGTGATCTTCCCGATGTTCTTTGCTTCCTCGGCACTGTACCCCCTGTGGCGCATCCGCGAGGCGAGCGAGGGGCTCTATCTGACCTGCCTTGCCAATCCGTTCACCCATGGGGTCGAGCTGGTGCGCTTTGCCCTTTATGGCCGGCTCGAGCCGGTCGCGCTGGCGGTGGTTACAGGCACCACGGTCGCGTTCTTTGCCGCTGCGCTCATCGCCTATGACCCGGCCCGTGGCCTGATGGTGCGCCGCGGCGGCCCCAAAGGAGAAGCATCATGAGATCTGGCAGGCCCCCGATATCTGGCAGGTCCATGGTTCGAACCCTTCGGCCGGCCATCGTCGTGGTAATGCTGGCCGGTGGCCTGGATTGGGGTCACGCCGTGCAGGCCCAGCAGCCCCAGCCCGATCCGGATTGGCCCTGCATCCAGCGCAAGGTCGGCACGCTCAGCGCCGGCGTGGTCTGGAGCGGGCCGGACATCGCGGCCGCCGGCGACTGGACCAAGGATTTCGACACGGCCGCGCTGGCGCAGAAGCTCGCTTCGCGCCGGACGCCGATCGAGGAGGTCGACGGCCTGCTCGACGGCTTCGTGCAGCAGGCGGGCGCGGAGAAGGACGCCCGCCTGACCCGCCTGTTCGCCGGCGTGCTCGAACTGGTCAACGAGGAGCGCGACAAGATCCTGGGCGGTATCGGCCGCTATGCGCGCGGCCAGAACAAGCTCGCCGACCGCATCCGCGACGAGAGCGACAAGATCGGCGCCGCCAAGGATTCCCCCAGCGCGGTTGGCAGCAAGGAAACAGATGTTCTCGAGACCCAACTCAAATGGGACAAGCGCATCTTCGAGGAGCGCGGCCGTTCCCTGACCTATGTCTGCGAGACGCCGGTCTTGCTCGAACGCCGGTTGTTCGATATCGCCCGGCGTATCCAGCAGCGCTTGTGACGGGGGGGCCGGTGGACCAGCCGAAACGGATGCGCGCCGCGATATGTGGGACGGTTGCGGACTCTTAGCCCGCAGGCCCTCTCGGGCTTTTTTCCCCCTGTAGTGGAAGGCCGCCATTCGGGGGCGTACCGAAGCCATGTTGACAGTGTTGCGGCAGGCATGCAGCCTTCGCAAATGACTTCTCAACACCCTGTCGGACCCTTGGGCCCTGGTTCCTCCCGGTGTCCTTGTTGTCGTTACCGGACGCTAGGTGAGCGCGGTGGCTATGAGGTTTGCCCAGTCTGTCACTGGGAGGATGATGGCCAGGACGATCATGACGCCGACGAGGTTCGTGGAGGCCCTAACGGCTCCTTGTCGCTTACCCAAGCACGACGGAACTTTGAGCAGTCTGGCGTTTCAGATCCGGAACGCTTCGAGCCAAATCATCCAACGCGTTCGTAAAAACATATTGTTGAGGCCTCCTTACTCGGGGGGCTTTGTGGCTCAAGGGCGGGCGTTCAACGCGGTGCGGGATGATATTCATGCTCTTCGCGATCTGGCGCCTGCGGAAGCCGAAAATCTCGCCATTGTGAAGACCGCTCTTCCGAAGATCATGTAGGCTTCCGCCTGGGAACGAGAAGGGAGGGACGATCGATGACCCGAATGACGGCCAAGGATTTCCCTCAGGAATTGCTCGAACTCTACGACTTCTATGCGCATGGCAAGATCTCCAAGCGCGAGTTCCTCGATCGGGCCGGCAAATTCGCCGTGGGTGGCCTCACGGCAGCAGCCATTCTTGCCTCTCTCAGCCCCAATTACGCCTATGCGCAGCAGGTGCAGTTCACCGATCCGGACATCGTGGCCGAGTACATCACCTATTCCTCACCCAAGGGGAATGGCGAAGTCCGTGGCTATTTCGTGCGCCCGGCCAAGGCGACCGGCCCCGTCCCCGGCGTGGTCGTCGTCCACGAGAACAGGGGCCTCAATCCCTATATCGAGGATGTGGCGCGGCGCGTGGCCAAGGCCGGATTCGTCGCCCTGGCACCCGATGGCTTGACTTCGGTCGGCGGCTATCCCGGCAATGACGACAAGGGCCGGGACCTGCAGGCCAAGGTCGATCCGGAAAAGCTGATGAACGACTTCTTCGCGGCGACCGAGTTCCTGATGAAGCACAGTTCGGGGACCGGCAAGGTCGGCATGACCGGCTTTTGCTATGGCGGCGGGGTCGCCAATGCCACGGCCGTGGCCTATCCCGAGCTTGCCGCCGCAGTGCCCTTCTATGGGCGGCAACCCAAGGCCGAGGACGTGTCGCGCATCAAGGCGCCTTTGCTGATCCATTATGCGGAACTGGATACCCGTATCAACGAGGGCTGGCCGGCCTATGAGGCTGCGCTCAAGGCCGGCGGCAAGACCTATGAGGCCCATATCTATCCGGGCGTGAACCACGGCTTCCACAACGACTCCACCCCCCGCTACGACGAGGCGGCGGCCAAGCTTGCCTGGGATCGCACGATCGCCTGGTTCCGGCGCTTTCTGGCTTGAGACATTTTGCCCTAACGTCTTGTTTCGGCGCTTCTTTGCGCGTCCTGCTGCTTCCTGTCAGATGCCAAGGGGGCTCCGGCTGTCCCCGGATATGGCATGGCGCCATCCGCACGCGGGCGCAGCCATTGCCCGCCAGGCGAGTTAATCTGACTTTCCGCAATTTCTTTGCTACGGAGTGAAAATTACATAGAAGGTGATTGTATTACTATTTCAACAGGTGCGACACATCCCGCCGTCGACCTGCCCAAGATGCAGCCACCTGGGATATTGTAGAATATTGGGTATTTTACGATGCGGAAGCCGCCAAAGCTGGACCCCGAATTGCTGCGGGACTGCTATCTCTCGGGGCAGATGACAGAGGCTCAATGGCAGGAGCACGTCGCCAATGGCGATGTCGAGGAGCTTGCCGGGGCCAAGGACGATAGCGCCTCGATTTCACCGCTGGAAGCCGCGATGATCCTCGGCAGGGACGCCATGCAGTTGCGCGCCCAGCAATTCATGGACAGGCATCCAGAACTCTCGGTCACCGATCTCATGGTCGAATTCGCGCTGCTCGAGGCCGAGATGCTGATAGCGTCGAAAAACCGGGCGGCCTAGTGACAGGCTCGGTTGTCCCGCAGCCATGGTGATTGCACGCAATCCGCACCCAGCTCCTCGGCGGTAGATTTTTGCCGATAGCCGACCGCAGGACGAAGGAGGATCGCTGGCGCCCCCCTGGAGGCGGAGGGTGGCGATGACGATTGGAAACGATCGTTTCCAATCGCAATTGTCTTATTCAGCGCCGAGCTTGCCAGCCCAGCCGGCTTTCGATGCGCCGCGCGCTGGCCTTGACCAGAGCGATCAGGTCGGGATCCTTTTGCTCGAGCTTCCTGTCCGGCACCACGATCGAGATCGTGGCGCGGCAGGCGCCCTGATTGTCGCGGATCGGAGCGGCGATGCAGGCGACGGCAAAATCGGAGTCGCCGGCCTGGATCGAAAGGCCCTGCTCCAGGGCTTCGGCAGCTATCTTCGCCAGCACATTCTGGTCCGTCTCGGCGCGGCCGGTCGGCGAGGCGATCGCCGAGCGCGCGAAGATCTCGCGCCGCTCCGCTTCCGGCAGATGGCCGACCAGGATGCGGCCGGACGCCGTCCAGTTCAGGGGGCTGCGCGTGCCGACGCGCGAAGTCACCTGGAAATGGTCCTTGCCCTCTTCCATGGCCAGCACGACCATGTGGTCGCCGTCCCGCCCGCAGATCTGGATGGTCTCGCCCGAACTGTGGGCGAGTTCGTGCATCTCCTGCTCCGCCACGTTCAGGAGGTCGAGCGTGCGCGCATAGGTCAGGCCATAGTGATAGAGGCGGGGCCCGAGCCAGAGCAGGCCGCCATCCTGGCGATCGAGCATCTCCTTCTCCACCAGGTCGTCGACGATGACATAGATCGTCGACAGGGGAGCGCCGATGTCGCGCGCGATCTCATAGGCGGTGGCCGGACGCTCGACCTTCTGCAGATAGTCGAGAATCTGCAAGGCGCGGTCGATGCCGCTGGTGCGCGAGCGGCGCCGGGTGGCACCGCCTTCATTGACATCGTCACGCTCAAGGGCTGTCGTGGACATGGGATTCCGAGCTTTCCATCACGTGTCATTCTACGCTGCCGCGGCGGCGTCGAACAAGGTAGCCTCAATCGGCAATTCGCCTCGTTCGTGGAAGGCAGCGTGCCGCTTGTCATTGCCGGGCTTGACCCGGCAATCCAGTTCTTCCGGCGGTCCGTGGCGGCGCCTGGATATCCGGGACAGGCCCGGGTATGACAAAGTCCGAGCCGCTTCCTCCTCTAGCGAACCCATCATGGCGTCAATCGGGCCAATGCAGGATCGCGGCTTCCCGGGCCAGCAGGCGATCATCGAACGGTGTGGCGATCGGGATATTGGATTTGCGAGCCTGTTCGAGTTCCTCGGCGAGGCGCGCCGCCACGATCTCCTCTTCGCCCGGATGCAGGTTGCAGGGATCGAGGAAGAAATAGCCATGCTCGACCTCGTGGTCGCGCACGATCACCGGGCGCTCGCCCGCGGCAAGGCGGTCGGCAAGGTCCCAGGCGGTGATGCGGGCTTCCTGCGGGTCGACGAAGACCTGCAGCCGATCGAGCGGATTGTGGGTCGGATCGGGGACGATCACGACCTTCACACCCTGCTTCCCGTCGAGAGCCTTCACCCAGCAATCGAGAGCCTTGCGTTCGCGGGCGCGGATGCCGTCATGATCGCGGGTCTTCCAGGCCTGTAGGGCAGCCAGCGTGCCGACGATGCCTTCCTTGCCCACCTTCATGCCGCGGCCGATGCCACGGTTCTGCAGATAGACGTTGCGCACCAGCTCCTTTGGGCCGGCCACGATGCCGGAGGTCGGCCCGCCGAGAAATTTATGGCCGGAATAGAGGACGAGATCGGCGCCGTCGGCCAGGAAGCCCTGAAGATCATATTCGGAGGCCGCGTCGACGATGACGGGAATGCCGCGCTCATGGGCGACCTTGGCGAAGACCCTGAGCGGGATCTGCGCATAGTCGACCACATGATGGGAGACGACATAGACGGCCGCAGCCGTGCGATCGGTGATGGCGCCGGCCAAATGATAGGCCGAAGCGCTGGTGGCCTGGCCGATGGGCACGACCTTGGCCCCGGCGAGGCGGATCGCCTGCTCGATGGGCGCCCCATAGCTGACCATGTGGCCTGACTGGATGATCACCTCGTTCTTCAGGCCGGTGGTGTCGGGCAGGCGTTCGATGGCGGCAAGGTCGGCGCCGGTCATGGCGGCGGCAACGGCGAGGCTGATGGCCGCCGAGCAAGAGGCGGTGATGAAGCCCGCTTCCGCACCGGTCAGGTTGGCGATCACGGCGCTCGCCTTGCGATGAAGGTCTCCGAGTTCGACGAACTCGCTCAGGATCGCCGAGACCGCTTCCACGGCGGGCGGCACCACGATGGAGGCGCCGAGCGATGTCATGGTTCCCGATGCGTTGATGACGGGCCTCAGGCCGAGGCGGCTGCGAATGTCGTTGGCGGGCATGGGTTTGGGCTCCGAAAGGCGAAAATGGAAATGGTTCAGTCGATCGCCACGATGGCTTCGATCTCGACGGTGATCTGGCCGGGCAGCGAACCCTGGCCGACCGCCGAACGGGCATGGATGCCGCTGTCGCCGAAGATTTCGATGAACAGGTCCGAGCAGCCATTGATCACGGCCGGATGCTCGGCGAAATCAGGCGCGGCGTTCACCATGCCGAAGAGCTTGACGACCCGCCGCACCCGCGAAAGATCGCCCAGCGCGTCCTGCATGACGGCAATCAGGTTGATGCCGGTCAGGCGGGCGTGCCGATAGGCTTCCTCGACCGATACTTCGGCGCCGACCTTGCCGGTATGGGAGCGGCCCTGGGCATCGTTCGGGCCCTGGCCCGACAGGAACAGCAGCTTGCCCTCCTGCACATGGGTGACGAAATTGGCAATCGGCGTGGGCGCGATCGGAAGCGTGATTCCGAGCGCTGCCAGCCGCTCATAGGGCGAGGCCTGCTGGCGCGGAACGGTCTCGGAAATGGTCATTGAAATACTCCAATCATGCGCAAAGCGCCGTCGTCATGCGAAAAGCTCGGTTTGGCGGATGCAGGCGACGTGGTGCCCGCCGCCGATATGCTCGACCGGCGGAATGGTGGCGGCGCAGGCCGGCGCGGCGGATGGGCAGCGGGTGCGGAACACGCAGCCCGAGGGTGGCGCGATCGGGCTGGGGATGTCGCCCTGCAGCGGCACGCGTATGCGCTGGCGCGTGGGGTCGGGCACCGGCGCGGTCGCCAGCAGCGCCTTGGTATAGGGATGGCGGGGAGCGGCATAGACCTGCCGGCTCGGGCCCCGTTCCATGACACGGCCGAGATACATCACCACCACTTCGTCGCACAGATATTCGACGACCGAGAGGTCATGGGCGATGAACAGCATGGTCAGGCTGAGCTTCTTTTTCAGATCGCCGAGCAGGTTGAGGACCTGGGCCTGGACGGAGACGTCGAGGGCCGAGACGGGCTCGTCGGCCACGATGAATTCGGGCTCGACCGCGATGGCCCTGGCAATGCCGATGCGCTGGCGCTGGCCGCCGGAGAATTCATGCGGAAAGCGCGTGGCATATTCGGGCGGCAGGCCGACCAGGCTGAGCAGTTCGGCGACGCGGTCGGCGCGTGCCTTGCCGCGGGGATAGCCGCAGGTATCGAGCGCCTCGCCGATGATGGCTGATATGCGCATGCGCGGATTGAGGCTGGAAAAGGGATCCTGGAAGACGATCTGCAGCCGGCGTCGATAGGCCAGCATTTCTCTGGCGCTGAGGCCGAACAGGTCGACGCCGTCGAAGATCGCCTTGCCGGAGGTCGGCTCGACCAGGCGCAGCACCGAGCGGCCGGCGGTGGTCTTGCCCGAGCCGGATTCGCCGACCAGGCCCACCGTCGCGCCGCGCTTGACGTCGAAGCTGACGTCCTCGACCGCATGGACGATGCGCCCATTGCGAGCCGGGAAATGCTTGGTGAGGTTCTGCACGCTGAGCAGGGGCGTGTCGGCCGCGGCCTGGAGAGAGGGGGCTGTGGTCATAGCTCGGCGCTCCGGATGCAACGCGAGAAGCTGGCTGCTCCGGTAGCGACCAAGTCGGGAATGGCGGCGCTGCAAGCCTCGAGCGCCAGGGAACAGCGCGGTCCGAAGGCGCAACCCGGTGGCAAAGCGGTGATCGCAGGCACATTGCCCGGGATCGAATGCAGGGCCCGGCGCTCGCCGCTGGCATCGATGTCGCGCGCCGCGTTCGGCGTGCAGGCGAGCAGGCCCCTGGTATAGGGGTGGCGCTGATGGGCGAAGAGATCGATGACGGGCGCCTGCTCGACCACCCGGCCGCCATACATCACCACCACATTATGGGCGATCTCGGCGACCACGCCGAGATTATGGGTGATGAACAGGATGGACATGCCGAATTCGGCCTGGAGGCGGCGCAGCAGATCGAGGATCTGGGCCTGGATGGTGACGTCGAGGGCGGTGGTCGGCTCGTCGGCGATCAGCAAAGATGGGTTGCAGGACAGGGCCATGGCGATCATCACGCGCTGGCGCATGCCGCCGGACATCTGGTGGGGGTAGTCGTCGAGGCGCGAGGCGGCATCCGGTATCTCGACATGCTTGAGCATGGCGAGCGCCCGGCGGCGGGCCTCCCGGCGGTTGACCGGCTCGTGCAGCGCGATCATCTCGCCGATCTGGTCGCCCACCGTGTAGAGCGGATTGAGGCTGGTCATCGGCTCCTGGAAGATCATGGCGATCTCCCGGCCGCGCATGCGGCGAAACTGGCGGGGCTTAAAGGCGGCGAGGTCGTGCACGCCGCCGGCGCGATCGCGGAACAGGATCTTGCCGCCGGCGATGATGCCGGGCCTGGAGAGCAGGCCCATGATCGACAGGCTGGTGACGGATTTGCCGGAGCCGGATTCACCCACCACGGCAAGCGTCTCGCCGCGCTTGAGATCGAAGGTCACCCCATCCACCGCCTTGGCGGTGAAGCGCTTGTTGACGAACCAGGTGCGCAGGTCCTGGACGGACAGGATGGTGTCGGGCGCGGTCGAACCTGTCATGACTGCCATCCGCAATGAGGGCAGGCGTGCTTGCCGGCCGTCGGTGCCTGGGCCGGGACATAGCGCTGGGCGGCAACGACCTCCGCGCCCAGGACGACCTGGCGCGGCTCGAACACCTGGGTGAGCCGGCTGAGCGCGCCCTGCGAGTCCTTGACGGTGAGATCGGCGTCGACGACATCGAACAGCGTGAATTCGGCCGGCTGGCCCTTGTCCAGCAACCCGTCCGCCTTGAGGCCGATGGCCCGGCGCGGCGCTGTGGTCACGGCGGTAACCACCTCCTCCAGCTTCATGCCGAGCGAGAGGAGCTTCGACATGGTGGTGGCCATGTCCCACACCGCCCCGTCCAGCGAGCGGTTGTGCAGGTCCGTGGAGATGGTCCGGGGCGGCAGGCCGCGCGCCAGGGCTGCCTTGGCCACGTCGAAGGAGAAGGAGGCGCCGCCATGGCCGACATCGAGCACGATGCCGCGCTCCGCCGCCTCTTCGGCGAGGCGATAGAGGTCCTCGTCCTCCAGGATCGAGCTGCCGGCCTTGCCGTTGAAGCAATGGGTGACGATGTCGCCTTCGGTCAAGAGGCCGAGGACGTCGTCATAGAGCGGCGGCGGCTCGCCGACATGCACCATCAGCGGCAGCTTGAGAATGCGGCCGAGCTTCTTGGCGAGCTTGACGGGGGTGAGGTCCCAGCCGCCGGTGATGACGTGGCTGGCGCGCACCTTCAGGCCGACGATGACGTCGCGGTTCTGCTCGACGGTGGCGATGATCCGCTCGAAATCGATGGAGCGGATGTCCATGAGTTCACTGACCCGGTTGCAGGCGACCAGGCCGATCGAGCCGAGATTGAGGAAGGCGTAGACGTTCTCGCGCGCCGGCTCGATGATGAACTCGCGCAAGCCGTGGAAATTGGCCTCTCCGGCCGAGCCCGCATCGACCATGGTGGTGACGCCGCGCGCGGCACCGCATTGCTCGGGCTTGAGCGAAATGTCGGTGCCGCCATACCAGACGTGGACGTGAAGGTCAGTCCAGCCCGGTGACAGGAAGCGACCTTCGGCATCGATGACGCGAACGTCGTCGCCGGCCGCGATCGAGGCAGCGGCCTCGGCGATGCGACCCTCGCGGTCGACCAGGATGTCGAGGGGCGTGCCGGACGGGGCGGCGGTGAAGCCGATGGTCCTGGCACCCTTGATGAGCAGCGGCCGGTCGGCCTGAGGGAAACGGTTGCCGATCATGGCTCAGATATCCTTTGCCAGGCGCGGATCGAGGAGATCGCGCAGGCCGTCGCCGACCAGTTGCAGTGACAGCACGGTGACGACGATGGCGGCCCCGGGGAACCACATCAGCCAGCCTGCCTTGTCCATGAATTGGCGCCCGACGCTGATCATGGTGCCCCAGGTGGGCGTGTCGGGCGAAATGCCGACGCCGAGAAAGGATAGGCCCGCTTCGGCGAGGATGGCATTGGCGAAGATGAAGGTGCCCTGCACCAGCAGCGGCGAGGTGACGTTGCGCAGCACGTGGCGCAGCAGGATCTTCCAGGTCGGCACGCCGAGAGCGCGGGCGGCCTCGACATAGGGCAGTTCCCGGATCACCAGAGTGGAGGCGCGCACCACGCGGGCGAGGCGCGGGGCATAGACGATGCCGAGCGCGATGATGACGTTGATGGCCGAGGCACCCAGGGCGGCGACCAGTGCGATCGCCAGGAGGATGTCGGGGAAGGCCATCATCGCGTCGATCACGCGCGAGAGGGGGGTATCGGCCTCCCGGAAGAAGCCCGCGGTGAGGCCGAGCGCAATGCCGATCAACGAGGCCAGCACCACCACGGCGAGGCCGACGGACAGGGAGGTCTGGGCCGCATAGAGCATGCGGGCGAAGATGTCGCGGCCGAGATCGTCAGTGCCGAACAGATGGGCGAGGCTCGGTCCCTTCAGGCGATTGGCGACCGAGAGTTTGGTCGGCGAATAAGGCGCGATCAGCGGCGCGAGGATCGCGGCCAGGGCGATGATGGCAAGAACGGCGAGACCGATGAACGCGGTCGGCCGTCTGATCAGGCGCGACAGCAGGCCGGGCCCTGCCTGGTAGTAGGAGGTGATGGCAGCCATTAGTAGCGCACCCTCGGATCGATGAGCAGATAGAGCATGTCGATGCCGAAATTGACGAGGACATAGAGCCCGGCAATCACCAGCAGCGCGCCTTGGATCACGGGGTAGTCGCGCCGGAGCACGGCGGAGACCACGAGATTGCCGATACCCGGCACGCCGAACACGGTTTCGGTCACCACGGCGCCGGAGATCAGCAGCGCCGCGGTCAGGCCGATGACGGTGAGGATCGGGATCAGCGCATTCTTGAAGGCATGCCTGATCACCACGCGCCATTCGCTCATGCCCTTGGAACGGGCCGTGCGGACATAGTCGTCCGAAAGCACGTCGAGCATCGAGGCGCGGGTGAAACGGGTGATCAGGGCCGAACTGACCACGCCCAGTGCCACCGCCGGCAGCACCAGATGATTGAGGCGCTCGCCGAAGGAGGCGCCTGGTCCGCCATAGCCGGACGTGTCGAACCAGCCGAGCTTCACCGCGAAGATCTGCATGAGGACGAGGCCGAGCCAGAAGCTCGGCACGCTGGCGGCGAACATGGCGAGCATGGTCGCCGCCTGGTCGAACAGCGAGCCGCGCCAATAGGCCGAGAGAATGCCGACCGGCAGGGCTATGGCGCTGGCAATCAGCAGCGAGAACAGCGTGAGGAAGAAGGTCGGCTCGGCGCGGGCGGCGAGAGCCTGCGTCACCGGCTGGTTGAGGAAGATCGACTGGCCGAAATCACCCTGCATGAGGCCGAGCACGTAATAGGCGAACTGGGTGATGATCGGGCCGTCCAGGCCGAGCTTGGTGCGCAAGGCAGCGATGTCGGCCTCGGACGCGTCGGGGCCCAGCATCATGGCGGCCGGGTCGCCCGGCGTGACCCGGACGATGATGAACACGATCGTCACGACGAGGGCCATCACGATGATCATGCCGAGAAGGCGGTGGAGAATCGTGCGCAGCATCGATGGAGCCTTGCGTTGTTCGAGGCCGGAGAGCGTGACGAGGCGATGTGAGCGGGATCGCGGGCACCGCCGGTGACGGCTGGTGCCCGCTCTCAAGCCTCCCCGGGAGAGAAAAGGAGGCTATGTCAGCCCATACAGGCACTGGTCGTTTCAGGGGGCGCAGGGGGCTTACTTGCCTTCCAGATAGGCGTTCCAGAAGTAGGGCCAGGGCGCCGGCGTGACGCCCTTCAGGTTGGGGGCTTGGGCGGCAAGGGCGTTGAAATTGCCGACCTTGTAGGCTGGCGCCTCGTCATAGAAGGCCTTCTGGACGGCCGGCCACAGGGCCAGCCGCTTGGCGGTATCGGACTCGGCGTTGAAGGCGCCCAGTGCCTCGTGCTTCTTGTCCGAGACCCACCAACCGGGCGAGCTGTCCGACATGAAGCCGGTCAGCGACGGTTCGGGCAGGAAGGGGCTGTGGGTGATGTAGATGTCCCACAATTTGGGATCGGTGCGGTTCTTCGTCAGCGTCGCCCATTCCACCACGTCGAGCTCGACCTTGAAGCCGGCCGCCTTGAGATATTCGGCGGCGACCTGTGCCAGCTTGTAGTGGAACTCGTATTGGCGGCTGGTCAGGATGCGCAGAGGCTTGGAGCCGTCATAGCCCGCCTCCTTCAGCAAGGCGGTCGCCGCCTCGACGTCACCCTCCGGCTTGTAGGGCTCAGTTCCCTCTTCGGTATGCCACTGATAGTCCTTGGGATAGAGGGCGCCGTCGACCGAGAAGAATTCCTCCGAGCCGAAGGCGGCCAGCATCATGTCCTGTGGGGAGAGCGCTGCCTGGATCGCCTTGCGGATGCGGATGTCGGACGCGAGGCCCTCCTTGTTGTTCATGAAGAGGACCGGCCAGCCGAAGGGTTTCAGCAGGACAGGGGCGGTCTTGCCCTTGGAGATCTTGTCGAAAGCCTCGACAGGCAGGGAGTCGACATAGGCGAACTGGCCTGATGCGGCGCCCTCGACGCGGGTATTGGGATCGGGGACCGGCACGAAGCGGATCTCGTCGAGATATTGCTTGCGTGCGCCGCCATAGCCGTTGGGCTCGCCCGGGCGGGACGCATACTCGTCGAAGCGCGCGAGCTGGATGAACTGGTCGGGCTTGCGCTCCTTGAGCTTGTAGGGTCCGGTACCGATGAAGCTGGTCAGGGGATCCTGCCCGGCATTCTTGGCCGGAATGATGATCGCCGCGGCATTGTTGAAGGCGAGCAAAGCGAGCAGCGGTGCATAGGGTTTCTTGAGCGTGATCTTGACGGTTTGATCGTCGGTTGCGTCGATGGCGGCGATCATCTCGGCCGTCTGCTTGCCGCGCGTGGCGATCTTCGTCCATCGTTGCAGCGAGGCGACGACATCGGCGGAGGTCATCACCGAGCCGTCATGGAACTTGATGCCGGTGCGCAAGGGAATGGTGTAGGTCAACCCGTCGGCCGAGATTTTCGGCATCTCGGCGGCGAGCAGCGGGGTCACGCCCCAGTCCTTGTCGAAGGTGAAGAGCGTTTCGAAGATATGCTGGGAAACGATGCCGACGAGGTCGGCGGTCGAAGCCATCGGGTCGAGCGTAGGCGGTTCACCGACGGTGGCGACATCGATGACGCCACCTTTGGTGGATTCCGCCCATGCCGGTCCGGCGGCCGGAAGCAATGTCAGTGCAAGCAGGGCAGACAGTCGTGCCAAGCGTCCCATATTGCGTCCCTTTGTTACATTACTATGTAATCTATAACTTATTTATGTATCACTATGCCCTCGATGCCGTGTTTGGTCAAGTCGCTTCGTCTTGGCGGGCCTCTGCAGGGGGCGGTTCAGGCATTGGCCAGGCGGTGAAGCACGATGTCGGCGCTGCGGTCGGAATTGAGGATGATGGCGTCCGCTAGGCAGCGAACGCTGAACAGCCAGGGCAGTTCCCACGGCGCCGCCCGCCAGGCGTCATGCGTCTCCCGGCTGGCCGGATGGGTGAGGAAGAGATCGTGGTCGCAGGGTTCCAGGCCGAGATCGAGCGCCCCGAAAGGCGAGGACAGGCGCAGGCCAGGGCCGTCGGCGGTGCGATGGAAACTCGCCTCCAGCCCGCTCGTCTCGTCGCGATAGCGTCCCGCAGGCAGGACGCTCCGGTCTGGTGGAGTCTCGACGAGCCTGAACCGGCGGCGGCGTCCGAATTTTTCGGTCTCGATGCTGCCATCTGCCTGAACCAGGAGATCATAGGGCGCCAGCCCCGCCCGGGGGCGGAAGCGGCCTTGCGCCACCTCCTCGAGCTCTGCTGCCCCCATGCTGGACACCAGGCTGGGCGTGCCGCTCTCGCTGGCGATACGGATGAGAGCGCTGGTGCCGTCCTCCCGATAGGTGCCCGCGCGCTCGTTGAGCATTGCGATCGCCGCGGGAGACAGGGGCGGCCCGGCCTCCAGGCCGAGGACGATGTCGGCGATGCGCCGGGTGAGGGCATAGGGCGAGAACTCGTCGTGATTGGCGAGGAGGACGATGCCGAGGTCGCGCTCGGGAATGCGGATCGATTCCGAGCGCGAACCGGCGATCCAGCCGCTATGCCCGATGCAGCGAAGCCCGTGGTGAAGGCTGGTGACGAGGCCGAGGCCGTAGGGGGAGGCGATGCCGTTGATCACGGCGCCGGGCGCTTCCATGCGGGCGATCATCGCGGCGTCGCCGACCTTCGGCCGGGCGAGATTGGCCTGCCAGGCCAGCATGTCCTCGAGGCTCGACACCAGCCCGCCCTCGCCGCCGATGGCGATGCCCCAGGCGGCCTTGAGCCAGGCGCCGTCCGGGCCGCGGCGATGATGGGTGACGAGGCGTGGATAGATCTCGTCGTCGCGCAGCATCAGCCTGGTGTCGTGCATGCCGAGCGGGCCGGTGATGCGCTCACGCAGGAGATCGTTGAACGACAAGCCCGAGACCTGTTCGAGGATTTCCGACAGCAGCAGGAAATTGGAGTTGGAGTAGAGCAGGTCCGTATCGGGCGGGAAGTTGAGACCCTTCTGGCGGGCGACGATGGCGCGTGCGGTGGCGCGCGAGGAGGGGGCCAGGATCGGAATGCCGGCCAGGATCATGGTGTCGAGAATGTCGCGCAGGCCGCTGGTATTGGCAGCCAGATGCCTCAAGGTGATCGGCTGCTCATAGGCGGGCAACCAGGGGCAGTGGTCGCGGACGTCATCGCTGAGGGAGAGCTTGCCCTCGGCTTCCATCATCAAGGTCAGCAGCACGGTGAACTGCTTGCTCTGGGAAGCGATGCGCACGACCGAGGTCGGCGACAACGCGATGCCATGGGCAAGGTCGGCCATGCCGCTGCAGCGCTGATAGACAACGACGCCCCCGAGCGTCACCGCCGCCATGAAGCCCGGCGAGGTCTCGCTGGCCCAGGGCGCGAAGAGGGCATCGATCTCGGCGACGGCGGCCGGGGCAAGGGAAGAGGTGGTCATGGCATGCGACTTTCTGGCAAAGTGGCTTTGGGCATTGAAAACACTGTCATCCCGACGGTGACTTGCGTCGCAGCAGCTACTCACCCTGTTTGCGCTACGACATGCACACATCTCGACCAAGCCGGCTGGAGCGCGCGAATCCCTCCCCGGCTTCGGGGAGGGTGGGCGAGCGAAGCGAGGTCGGGTGGGGGAGGGTGGTACAAATCCAGCCATCATTGGCGTGGTAGTGCCACCCTTCCCCATCGGTCGCTGCTTTATCTGGAAAGCGTGAGATGTCAGCATGCCGTGGCCTTCTTACAGGGCGGTGCTGCGCGACCTCGACGGCAGCGCCGCCGCAGGCGACTCATTTCTCGAGATAGACGTTCCAGAAGGCCGGCCAGGGCGAGGGCTCGAAACCCTTCAGCTTGGGCGACTTGGCCGAGAGGGCGTTGAAGTCGCCGATCTTGACGATCGGGGCTTCGGTCATGATCAGCTCCTGCACGCGCTGCCAGTGCTTGACCCGCTCGGCTGGATCGGAGGTGGCGTTGAGGGCATCGACCGCCGCCCGGCTGTCGGGCGTATCCCACCAGCCGACCGAGGCCGGCGCCAGGATGTTGATCAAAGCGGGTTCGGGCAGGAAGGGGCTGTGGGTGATGAAGATGTCCCAGGATGCCGGGTTCTGGATCTGCTGGACCAGTGTTGCCCAGTCGACGACATCCATCTTCACCTTGAAGCCGGCGAGCTTGAGATATTCGGCGGCAACCTGCGCCATCTTGTAGTGGAACTCATATTGGCGGCTGGTGAGGATGCGCAGCGGCACCTCCTCGCCGAGGCCCGCCTTTTTCAGTTCGGCCTTGGCCTTTTCGGCGTCGGCGATATCATAGTTGCCTTCGACGCCAGCATCCGTGCGCCAGGGATAGCCTTCCGGATACATGGCACCATCGACGGCATAGAATTTGGTGTCGCCGAAGGCGGCTGCCAGCATGTCACTTTCGCTGAGCGCGAGCTGCACCGCCTTGCGCACGCGCATGTCGGCAAGGACGCCCTGCTTGGCGTTCATGCGGATCATCGGCCACCCGAAATGTTCGAGCAGCACCGGCTCCGACTTGCCCGACTTGATCTTGTCGAATTGCTCGACGGGCAGCGAGTCCGCATAGCCGAATTGGCCGGAGACCGCGCCTTCGATGCGGGTATTGGGATCGGGAACCGGTACGAAGCGGATCTCGTCGAGATATTGCTTGCGTGCCCCGCCATAACCATCGGGTTCGCCGTCACGCGAGCGGTAGCCCCCGAAGCGCACGAGCTGGATATATTGATCGGGCTTGCGCTCCTTGAGCTTGTAGGGGCCGGTGCCGATGACCTGCTTGAGCGGCGTGTCCTGGTCCTCGGATGGCAGGATCACGGCGGCCGAATTGTTGAAGGCGAGCAAAGCGGGCAGTGGCGAATAGGGCTGCTTGAGCGTGATGCGGACCGTCAGCGGGTCGGCGGCAGCGATATCGACGACCAGCGGAGCGACCTGCTGGCCGCGGGAGGCAACCGTCAGCCAGCGCTTGAGGGAGGCGACGACGTCGGCCGAATCCATCGCGCTGCCGTCGTGGAAGGCGATGCCCTGGCGCAGCTTGATCTCATAGATCTTGCCATCCGGGCTCACCGTGGGCAGCGCTTCGGCCAGCAGCGGCGTGACGTTCCAGTTGCGATCGAAGGTGAACAGGGTTTCGAAGATGTGCTGGCCGACCATGCCGACGATGTCGGTGGCGCTCGCCATCGGGTCGAGCGTCGGCGGTTCGCCGATGGTGGCGACGTCGATGACACCGCCTTTCTCAGGCCCCGCCACCGCCGGGCCGATTGCCGGCAATAACAGCGCAGCAAGAGCCACGGCCAGACTGAACGCACGCTTCATGGATCCTCCCCGGAATTCATTATAATGGAATATATATCTTATTTAGGGACTATGGTTGCATCCACTTCCGACCTCGTCAAGATGTTACCGGCAGCTTATCGCGCGAGCGCATCTTGCGATGGCGCGGTGCGAGAGCGTGTGTACCGAAGGGGATGGCGAGCTTGCGCAACCTTGTGAGTAAACGGCGCGGATGAACAAGAATCGTAGGGACTCGGCGAAGCGCGACGTTAGGGTAGGGCAGCGTTTCCGCCCAAACGCGCTTTGGCTCCGTCCGAATCCCGCACAATATCCGGTTGGATAAGGAGGCCCGTGGTCGAGAGGAAAAGTGGCATGATCGCGCTTGCTGAGGTCCGCCATACGCTCCGGGGGCTCTATTTCGGCTCAAGCCGGCGGGCCGTCTGCTTCCAGATCCTGCGCTTCGTCATCGATGTCGGCATTCTCGTCTTCTTCATCGCCGGGCCGAGCATGAAGAACGAGACCTGGCATACGGCCATCAATGCCATCGTCGCGGCGATCATCGTGCTCGAACTCGCCGCTAGCGCCCTCGTTGCGCCCAGCCTGAAGAAATGGGCGCTGCGGCCGATGACCTGGATCGATGTCGCCATTCTCGCCACCTTCTTGGTACCCGCATTCTTCTCCAACCTGTTCCTGCGCGTGCTGCGCATCTGGTCGCTGAGCAAGAGCAATCTGTTCACGCTGGCACTGCGCAAGTCGGGCTACCGGCAGATGGAAGACACGTTGCGCGCCGCGATCGATCTCACGGTGTTCCTGTTCCTGATCTCCAGCTTCGTTTACACCATGTTCTACGGCAACGGCTTCGATGGCTATGTCCAGGCCCTGTACTTCACCGTCGCCACGGTGACGACGACGGGCTTTGGCGACATCACCTTGCCCGGCAATCTCGGCAAGCTCACCTCCATCGTCGCCATGATCATCGGCGTGTCGCTGTTCGTGCGCCTTGCCCAGGCGATCGTGCGGCCGCACAAGGTGAATTTCAGCTGCCCCCAATGCGGGCTCTCGCGGCATGAGACGGATGCGGTGCATTGCAAGGCTTGCGGCCATGTCCTGAACATCCCGGATGACGGGGACTGAAGCCGGTCAATCCGGCCTAACGGGTGCGGCACGCAGAAGTGCCGCGATCCTGCCGGCCTGCGAGGACTCGATGCCCATGCTCCCGATCATCGCCAACAGGGTTTGGCGATCGACGGCGTCAGCACCGGAACCGGGGGTCGTGGCCGCGATGGCACCGGCGGCATTGGCAAGGACGCTGGCGCCCGCCGGTGACAAGTCGTTGACGATGCCGAAGAGATAGCCGGCGGCGAAAGCATCGCCGGCACCAGTGGTGTCGACGGCCTCGATCCTGGCGGCCGGCGAGACGAATTTGTGTTGCCGGCTATGGAGGAGCGACCCCCAGGCGCCGCGCTTGATCACGACATTCCTGGCACCCGCCTCGATGAGGTTTCTGGCGACCCGATCGAGAGCTGGCCCATCGGTGGAGGCGCCGAGCAGACGGGCATCAGCCTCGCCGAGGAACAGCGTGTCGATGGTGGGCAGAAGGGCAAGCACCAT
This sequence comes from Labrys sp. F242, assembly GCF_057813875.1. Lineage (NCBI taxonomy): Bacteria > Pseudomonadati > Pseudomonadota > Alphaproteobacteria > Hyphomicrobiales > Xanthobacteraceae > Labrys > Labrys sp. F242. The sequence continues at coordinate 365,549 of NZ_JBVASG010000006.1, forward strand.
TTCCTTGATGGTGCCGGTAATGCCGGCGGGGATGTCGAGGCTGACTGGAATACCCGCAGACGCCGCTTGCGCGACCGCGCAAAGGGCGGCCTCGCGCTGCGGCGCCTGCAGCAAGGCATAGCCCGACAGGTGCAGGAGAGCCGTGCCGGCCAGGGCGGCCGGATCGACCTCGTCCGCCCTCAACCGCACATTGGCGCCCCGATAGGCGAACATGGTGCGCTCGCCGCTTGCGCTGACCACCACAACGTTGAGCTGCGTGGGTTCCGCCTCGTCCCGCCGCACCCATCCTGTCTCGACGCCGGCCTGCCTCATCGCACCGAGGCACCAGTCGCCCCAGCTGTCCTTGCCGGTCTTGCCGATGAAGTGCACCGGCAAGCCGAGGCCCGCAAGGATCCGCGCGGTATTGGTGGCAGAGCCGCCCAGGCCATGGCTCTGGCGCTCGGCGATGCCCTCGCCGCCCTCCGGCGGATAGGTGGGGACCTGGAGCGTCAGGTCGACATTGATGTCGCCGAGGACTGCCACTGCCGGCACGATCTCTCCTTGGGCACTCATAGGCTGGGGCGAGGCTATTCTAGACGATGTACATCTGGTCGATGGCCTGGGCGACGTCGGCGATGATGTCGTCGGCATGCTCGATCCCCACCGAGAAGCGCACGAGGCCGTCGACGATGCCCATGGCCTGGCGTTCCTGCGAGGGGATGTCGAGGAAGGCCATGGTGCCCGGCATCTGCGTGGTGGTGCGCAGGCCGCCGAGGCTGGCGGCGAAGGAGCACAGCTTCAGCCGCTTGAGCAGGCGCACCCCGTGCTCCTCGCTCTCCACCTGGAAGGACAGCATCGCGCCGAAATTGCGCAGCTGCTCCTTGGCCGTGGCGTGGTTGGGGTGCGAGGGCAGGCCCGGATAGAACACGCGCTTGACCTTGTCATGCCCTTCCAGATAGCGGGCGAGGGCGGCGGCGTTGGCGCACTGCTTTTCGAGCCGAAGCGCCAGGGTCTGGGCGCCGCGCAGCAGCAGCCAGGCATTGAAGGGCGAGAGTGGTGCGCCCAGCTTGTTGAGCGTGTTCCAGCGTACGTCCTCCAGCCAATCCTTGGGCAGGATCTCGGATTTGAGCGTGATGATGCCGCCGACGGCGTCGTTGTGGCCCCCGATGAATTTGGTGGCACTCTCCACCACCACGTCGACACCGAAGGCGTGCGGCTGGCATACGGCGGGGCTAGCGAAGGTGTTGTCGCAGATCACCGCGATGCCGCGACTATGGGCGAGTTCCACCAGCTTGCGCATCGGGGGCACCTTCATGGTCGGGTTCGCGAGCGCCTCGAAATAGAGCACCTTGGTCTTGTCGGTAAAGGCGCGCTCGACCTGGGTGGGGTCGGTGGTGTCGACGAAGCTCACGGTGATGCCGAAATCGCCGATGCGATGGTCGAAGAATTCGTGCGTGCTGGAATAGGTGGTCAGGTCGGTGACGATGTGGTCGCCTGCCTTGAGGATGCCGAACAGCGCGTGCGAGATCGCGGCCATGCCCGAGGCCGTGGCAAGGCAGGCATCGGCCCCGGTCAACTGCGCCAGATGTTCCTCGAGCTTGTATTCGGTGGGATTGCCGCAGCGGCTGTAGATGTTCACATCCTTGCGCGCGCCGGCTACGATCTGGTCGTAGATGTCGCCGGCATATTGGAAATTGGCCGACATGTAGATGGGATAGCTGATCGATTGCGATTCCGGCTCGGGCGCATAGAACACGGCGCGGCTGGCGAAATCGAGCTCTTTGGACGACATGCGGGCACTCCTTGAGGTGTCATTCCTTGACGGCGCCACCGGTCAGGGCGGCGGTGATCTGGCGTTCGAACAGGACGAAGAGGACGAGCGGGGCGAGGGCGGCGATGAAGATGGCGGCCAACATCACCGGATAGTTGGTGATGTGCTCGCCGACGAAATCGGCCAGGCCGACCGGCAGCGTCTTCCTCGCCGGCGTGTTGATGAAGACGAGCGGGAAGAGGAAGTCGTTCCACACCCAGATCATGTTGACGATCACGGCGGTGAACATGGCCGGCCGGGCGAGCGGGACCGCGATGCGCCAGAAAATGCCGAATTCGCTGCAGCCGTCGATACGTGCCGCGTCCATCAGTTCGCGCGGCAGGGTGACGAAGAAGGCGCGCATGATGAACAGCGTCACCGGCACGTTGAAGGCCGCCGTCGGCAGGATCACGCCGAGATGGGTGTCGAGCAGGCCCATGGTGCGAAGCACCACCACCAGCGGCACGAGCGCGACATAAGCGGGAATCGCCATGGCGACCATCAATCCGGCCTCGACGCCGGCCAGCCAGCGCGGGCGGTAGACGGCGAGCCCATAGCCGCCGGCCGTGGCGGCTGCGACGGCCAGCAGGGTCGAACCGGCCATCACGATCAGCGAGTTCAGGGAATAGGTGCCGAGCGCACCATTACTCCAGGCTTGGGCGAAGGCGTCGAGGCTCGGGGCTGACGGCAGCGACCACACCGAGCGCATGAATTCCTTGTTGGTCTTGAGCGTGCTGTAGGCCATCCAGGCGAAGGGAGACACCACGATCGCCACATGGAGCGACAGGAAGGCGAGGACGCCGAGGCGCGTCGGGCTCCAGCGGGACAGGGCCGACATGCTCACGCCTCCCTGCCGGTGGCGCTGCTGCGCAGCGAGCGGAAGATGATGAAGGCGCCGATGGCGGTCAGCAGCATCTGGGCAAAGCCGATGGTCGCGGCATAGCCCATCTCGAAGGCGTTGAAGCCGACCTTGTAGAGATAGGTGGAGACCACTTCGCTGGCGTGGTTGGGACCGCCATTGGTCAACACGAAGACCAGGGAGAAGGTCTTCAGCGAGCCGATGATGCAGAGCAGGACATTGGCTCGCACCGTGTCCCACACCATGGGCACGGTGACCGAGACGAAGGAGCGCCAATGGCCGGCCCCGTCGAGCTCGGCCGCCTCGAACACGCTTTCGGGCACGTTGCGGATCGCCGCCACGAACAGGAGCACGTAGAGCCCGAGATAGGTGAAGCTCATCACCGCCACCACGGCGGCGAAGGCGGTTGAGGACTGGCCGAGCCAGCCCGAGGCGAGGCTGCCGAGACCGACGGCCTTCAGCCCGGCATTGAGCAGCCCGAAATAGGGATTGTAGATGAAGCGCCAGAGAAGGCCGATGCACACTTCGCTGACGATCACCGGGACGAGATAGAGAAACAGGAAGAAGCGCCCGGCTGCGCCGACGACACGCACCAGGCAATAGGCGATGGCGAGGGCGAGCAGCACCTGCAGGACGATGGCCGAGACGGCGACGGCGAGGTTTCGGGCGAGAGCCGCCCAGAAGAAGCCGTCACCGGCCAGGCGGACGAAATTGTCGAGGCCGACAAAGACGGGGGCGGCCGAGCCGTTCCACTGGTAGAAGGACAGCACGCCCGAATGCAGCACGGGATAGGCGACGAAGAGGCCGACCAGGATGAGCGTCGGCAACAGGAAGGCGAACGCGTAACGCGCGTCGCGGCCTGCCGACGGGTCCTTTCCTGCTTCCTGCGCTGCCATGAAATGCTCTCTCCTTCCCGGAAGGCGCGTCTTATTTCGCCTTCAGGGCTTCTTCCACGCGCTTGGCGGCATCGGCCGGCGCGACCGAACCGTCGAGCACGCCCTGGAGCGAGGTGTAGTAGGCATCGGTTCCCTTGGGCGGCATGGCGGTATCGTAGAAGGGATCGAGCTTGCCGGCCTTGCTCATCAGATCATTGCTGATGGCATAGAGCACCGGTCCCGCGGCCGCCTGCGTGGTGGCGCCCTTGACGGTGACCATGGTCTTGCGCAGCTCGACATATTTGGTCATCACCGCCGGCGAGGTGAGGAAGCGCAGCAGCGTGACCGCGTCCTTCTTGTTGGCGGTCTTTTCGGCGATGCCGAAGGCCGCCGCGACGCCGCCCAGCACGTCGCCGGGATTGCCCTTGCCGCCGGCCACCGTCGGGAAGGGGAAGAAGCCGAGCTCGAAGCCCTCAGGCGCGTCGGCGGAGGCGCCGATCTGCCAGGTGCCGTTGAGCATCATCGCGGCCTGGCCATTGAGGAAGAGCATATTGGCTTCCTGGTCGCTCATGCCGTTGAAGCCGACGGGGAAATAGCCCCTGGAGGACAGGCTGGCGATGCGGGTCAAGGCCTCGGTGGCCTCCGGACCGAGATCGGCGTCGGCCTTGCCCGCCACGATGTCGGAAACCAGGCCCGACCCCTTCAGGCGCATTTCGAGATATTGGAACCAGAAGGTGGCCGGCCAGGAATCCTTGTTGCCCAGCGCCATCGGCACGAGGCCGTCGGCCTTGATCTTCTCGCACAGGGCCAGGAATTCGTCGTAGCTGGTCGGAACCGCCCAGCCTTTCTCGGCGAACAGAGCCTTGTTGTACCAGAACACGGCGGCATCGATGTCGATCGGCACGGCATAGGCGTGGCCGCCGATGCTGGTCTGCGCCAGGGCCGTCGGCAGGAAGCTCTCGCCCCAGCCATCCTTGGCGAGATCGGCGTCGAGCGCATACATCTGGTGACCGGCCACGAAGGCGCCGAGGAAGCCGCCGGGCAGGGTGTAGAACACGTCCGGCGGGTTGCCGGAGGCCATGGCGGTGTTGAGCTTGGTCTTGTAGGCCGACTGCTCGGCCGCCACCACGTTGAGCTTGATGTCGGGATGGGCCTTGGCGAATTCGTCCAGGGCGTAGGTAATGAAGTCGACCTTGTCCTTCTGCCCCGAATAGGCGTGCCAGAAGGTCAGCTCGCCCGCCAGCGCCGACAGGCTCATCGCCAAGGACGCGGCAACGCCAAGTGCGAGTGCGCGAAAACGCATGTCTTCAATCCTTCCCCACCGGTTCCGAATGCTCGGTTCGATTAATTGCAGTGGTGCCACATTGAAATGAACATGTCTACAGTAGTACCACAAACAAAGCTGTGCTAGGAGCTGGACGGCGAGTGCAAGATTCGAGGCAGGCATGATCGATCAAGCCAAGAGCGCGGCTGGGGGGCAGGCAATGAGCCGGCTGCGTAGCGCGCTGCCCGCACTGTCGGAATCGGAACGGCGGGTGGCGCTGTGGGTCCTCGACCATATCGATCTGGCGATACGCCAATCCATGTCGGCCATCGCCCAGACCGTCGAGGTCAGCGATACCACGGTCCTGCGCATGTGCCGTACCGCGGGCTTTGCCGGCTTCACCGATCTCAAGCTCGCTTTGGTCCGGGATACGGGCGAGCGTTCGATAGCCAGGCCCGATGAGGGCGCAGCCGGAACCGATGGCGACCTCGGCTGGGCCAGCCGGGTCTTCAATGCGAACATCCAGGCCATCAGCGACACCCTGTCGATGCTCGACCAGGGCGACTTCGCTCGCGCTCTCGATCTCGTCTCCGGCGCCCGCCATATCCTGATTGGCGGCATCGGCGGTTCCGGCATCGTGGCCCAGGCCCTCTATCAGCGCTGCTTTCGCCTGGGCCTGCGCTGCGACGCACCGGTCGATTCGCAGCTCCAGCTCATGCACGCCTCCCTGCTCGGGCCGGGGGACCTTGCCGTGGCCATTTCCTATTCCGGCATCACCAACGATCCCGTGCTCCTCCTGCAGGAAGCCAGGACGCAGGGCGCCTCCACCCTGTGCATCACCGGCAACCGGCGTTCGCCCCTGGCGCGCCTTGCCGATGTCGTGCTGGTCAGCGTCTCCCATGAACTGCGCAGCGAGCCGATGGCCGCACAGATCGCGCAGCTGACGCTGGTTGATGCCCTTTATGCCGCTTTGGTCGCGCGTGCGCCCGACACGGCCCAGCTCAACGAGGAGCGCATGGTCAATGCCATCCTCCCCAAATCCATCTGAACAAGGCCAATCATGAAAGTACAGATCTATACGATGCAGACCGCCGCCGAGGCGCTCGAGCTGGCTGCGCTCGGTGTCGATTGCCTGGGCGTGACGCCCTCCAATCGCGGCCTTCCCGGGGAAATCAGCAATGAGGCGGCGCGCGAGATCGTCGATGCCCTCGCGGGCAAGGCGACGCGCGTCGCTTTGTCGGTGGAGGCCGACCCGCAAGCGATCGCCGCCATGGTCGATGCCGTCAGGCCGGACGTGCTGCATCTGTGCGGCGATATCGCCAAGGTCACGCCCGAGGTGGTGAAGGTGTTGCGGAGCGAGCTTCTCCCGCGCCATCCGGGGCTGAAGATACTGCAGGCGATCCCGATGACGGGCCCCGAGGCGCTCGACCATGCCGCTGCCTTCGAGCCGGTGTCGGATATCTTCATCCTCGATTCGGTGGCCGCCCATATCGGCGGCATCGGCGCGGCCGGCGTGACGCATGACTGGTCGCTCAGCCGTGAGATCGTCGTGCGCAGCAAGCTTCCCGTCATCCTGGCCGGCGGCCTCGGCCCGGACAATGTCGGGGAGGCCATTCGCGCCGTGCGTCCCTGGGCGGTGGATTCGCTCACCCACACCAACAGCCCGCTGGCCTCGGGCGGCTTTCGCAAGGATCCGGCCAAGGTCGCGGCCTTCGTCGCGGCGGCACGGGCGGCTGCTGCCTGAGCAGCCCTCAGTAAAGTGGGCAGGTCTTGCACAGCTTGAGGCCGTCCATGCGATAGCGCAGGCAGCAGATCCGGCGCCTGCGCCCCTTTTCGGCGCTGTAGCGGACGGGCTCGAACAGCGGATTGCTCGCACCGTCTTCCCATCGCCGTGTCGCCAGCAGGGTGCGGGCCTGGGACAACCCTCGATGATCCGTTCCCAAGAATGTCTCGAGCTCGCCCAGGCTGTGCTCGACGATGGTTCCGGCATTGCTCCACAAGACCTTCCGGGGCAGGGCGCTCGCCCGCGAGATCGCCGCGATCATCGGGGTGAGATGGCCATCGACCAGCTCTGCGAAGCGCTCGCGGATCGTGTGCGGGGCAAGACGGTCTCCCGCATCCGGCAGGCGCAGGGCGGCGGTCCGGCCGTCTTCGGAGGTGATCACGCCGATCTCGCCGATTCCGATCGGCAGGCTCCAGTCGGCGATGATATTCGCGGCCAAGACAGGCGGGATCAGGATCGAAAAGTGCCATTTCGACCAGAGCGTCGCTACGGCGATCGGCTCCGGCCTGTCGTAGTTCCCGGCGAATCGGGCCAGCAGCGGCAACAGCCCCTCTCCCTCGACCAGTGCGGCCGCGGGAACGAAGGGGCGGGCGTCGTCGCCAAGCGCCAGATTGTCGGCGAGGAAGGCGAGCGGTCCCCGGAAGATGGTGGCGAGCGTGGTGGTCACCGCTTCCAGGCCGCCATGATGAAATAGGCGCCGCCGAGGCCGGTGGCGATCAGCCCGGCCGGGATCTGCCAGGGAAAGGCGATGGTACGGCCCACCCAGTCAGCGAGGACCATCAGGACGGCGCCGATGAGAGCCGAGCCGTAGATTTCCGCCAATGCGGTCCTGGTTCCCAGAAGTCGCGCCATATGGGGCGCCATCAGGCCGACGAAGCTCAACGGCCCCACGAACAGGGTGGCGATGCCGGTGAGAATGGATACGACCAGCAGGATGGCGAGGCGCGCACCGGCGATAGGCACGCCGAGCGAGCGGCCGACCGGCTCGCCCAGCGGCATAAGGCCGATCCAGCGCACCAGGGGCAAAGGCAACAACAAGGCGAGGGCCGTTGCCAGGGCGATAGCGCGCGCCTCGGCGGCATCGACCGAATAGGTCGAGCCCGACAGCCAGCCGATCACCCGCAGGATACGGGGGTCGCCGATGACGAGCAGGATCGATAGCAGCGAGGCCAGCAATGCGCCGAGGCCCGCTCCGATCAGCAGAAGATGGTCGGGGGCGAAGGCCGAGCGCCGGCCCAGCCAGAGCACGCAGGCCAGAATGGCGAGGCAGGCCAGGCAGGAAAGCGCGGCCGTGCCATAGCGGTCGAGGCTCGGCAGGAACAAGGTTGCCACCAGAAGCATCAGGGCGGTTCCCGACGAAATGCCGAGGAGTTCCGGGCTTGCCATCTCGTTACGGGTCAGGCGCTGGAGCAGGGAGCCCGCCATGGCGAGCATGGCGCCGGCGCAGCAGGCGGCCGTGATGCGCGGCAGCCGCCAGATCGACAGGTCGGTGAGCAGCTTGCCATGGGCGAATTGCCAGCCGTCAGGCCCGGGGCCGAGCATGGCGGCGAGGGCGAAACTCAGAACAAGAGCCGCACCTAGGCCCGTAAAGGCCGGGCCGGTGCCGACCTGCAAACGTATCGGCACGGTCACCATGGCAAGAGCGCTTCTTGCTGCCGGCGCGCGTTGCAACATCCAGAGCAGCAGGGGAATACTGAGGAGCATGGCGGCAATGCCGGCTGGAATCTCGATGCCGCCTGTCAGCGCCAGCAGGGCCTGGTCCGTCAAGGCCAGCAGTCCGGCGGCAATCAGGGGCGCGGCAATCATGCGGGTGGTCAGCCGCCTGGCGCCGGCGCTGCGCGCGATGGCTGCACCGGCAAGACCGAGGAAGCTGATCAGGCCGACCGCGCTCGCGACCAGCGCGCTCAGGCCGACAGCGGCGAAAAGGGTCGCCCCCCTGACCAGCGATGTGCGCACGCCCAGCCGCTCCGCACCTTCGATCTGCATGACCGAGAGAGGAGACAGGAGAAGCAGGACCGCCAGCGACACCAGGCCGAGCTTCGGTGCCAGGGCCAGCAAGGGCCCCCAGCCGTTCTGGATGAGCGAACCGGCCTCCCAGATGTAGAGATCGCCCAGCGCATCGAAATGGGTGAGCACCAGCATGGTGCCGAAAGCGCCGAAGGAGAGCGAGGCGATCAGCCCCACCAGAGTGACCGTAGCCGGTGCAAAATTGGATCGGGCCGAGAACAGCAGCACGATGGCGGCCACGCCGATGCCACCGGCGAGCGCCGGCAGGTCCCAACCCAGGGACAACAGGCCGGGAGCCCAGATGATGGCGGCGGCGATAGCGCATTTTGCCCCGGCAAAGATCCCCAATGTTCCCGGCTCGGCGAGCGGATTGCGAAGCACCTGCTGGAGAACCACGCTGGCCAGTCCCAGCGCGCCGCCGCTGAGGAGACCGACGCAAAAACGGGGCAGCAGCCCATCCCGGGCCATGATCGAGCGCAGGTCGTCGCTGCCGGCCAGCAGGGCCGGCCAACCTGCGGGCGGAACGAGGCGGGCGAGGTTGAGCAGGAACAGGGCCCCTGCCAGGCCGATGAGAGCGCAGCTGGCGAAGCTCCAGCCGAAGATCCTGCCATGGCCGCCGGCGGCTTGTCGGGACTCAGGCATCACGCGGCAGGCTCTCCGCGAGCTGGCGTGCGAAGCGCATCGCCGAGGCGACGCCGCCATTGGGGTAGATCACCGGCATCATCGTCACCCTGTTCATCTTGACGGCGGGCAGTGCTCGCCAGAGCGGATTGTCGGCAAGCCGGGCCAGGGCATTGCTGGTTTCCTCGCCGCGATCGAAATGCACGATCCGGGCCTCGGGATCGCCCGCCAACTGGTCGATACCCACCGAGATCACGCCCGATCCGTTCACCCGGCCCCGCCAGGCATTGATCAGGCCGAGCCGGGACAGGCTGTCGCCGATCAGTCCGGTTCCCCCGAACAGAGCGACCGTGCGGCCGTCCTGGGCAAAGCGGCCGACGTAAAGGGAACGCCGGGTCCGCCCGGCGAGGGCTGCGCGTGCATCGGCGAAGACCGTTTCCAGCTGCGATGTCAGCGCTTGTGCGGCTTCCGTCCGGCCGGTCAGTTCCGCCAGCCGGCCGAGCAATTCGATCGCCTGGCCGACACCGGACTTGCCGGCCGAAGCCGCATCGAGGGGAAACAGCGGCGCGATCTCCCGCAGGCGGCGCAGCGGGCCGGCCTGCCAGGCGGCCAGCACGATGGCATCAGGCCGGATCGCCTGCAGAAGCTCGGCGTTGGGCTCCAGCAGGGGGCCGAGGTCCAGAACTTCCTCGGCCAGCACCGGCTGTGCGACGAGCCTGCGATACAGGGCAACATTGGCCACCGCCACGGGGCTGATGCCGAGCGAGACGAGAAGCTCGGTCGCCAGCAGATCCAGCGCGACCAGGCGAGGCGGGCTCGCCGCACGTGCCGGAGTTCCCATCAGGGCGATGAAAGGGAGAGCCAGAACAGCGCACAGTAGGTCGCGCCGCACGGCCGCCTGCCCTGGCGATAGCGCTACCATTTATAGGACAGCGTCGCGGTTGCCGTCAGCGGTTCTCCATAGCGGCACCCCGTCGAGCCGGCGCAGGTGTAGAACTTCTTGTTGAACAGATTGCGGGCATTGACCGTCAGGCTGGCGCCGTCGAGCTTCTTGTCGATCACGCCGAGATCGTAGCTCGCCATGGCATCGACCAGCAGATAGTCCGGCACGTGGGTCGGCGTTCCCAATACATCGATGCTGTCGGCGATATAGGTTTCCCCGACATAGCGCAGCCCGCCGCCGATCTTCAGCCCTCGCACGCCGAGATCGTCGAACTTGTAGCTTGCCCATAACGCCGCGGAATGCCGGGGCACCAAGTCCACAGGACGGCCCACCGTGGAAGGAACCGCGCTCTGCAGGGTCTTGCTGTCGGTGAAGGCGTAGCTGGCGACGAGGTCGAGATTGCCGAAGGAGGAATGGGCTTCCAGCTCGATGCCACGCGAGCGGACCTTGCCGACCTGGTAGACATCGCCGAAAGCGTCGAAGCTGCTGACATTCTGCTGGGTGAGCTCGTAGACGGCGGCGCTGAGCAGCAGGTTGCTATCCTGCGGCTGGTAGCGCACGCCCGCCTCATATTGCAGGCCCTTGTTGGGCTTGAGCACCGTGCCGCTGCGTGAATCCAGGCCGAGTTGCGGTGCGAAGGACTGGCTGACGCTGACATAGGGCGCGATGCCGTTGTCGAAGCGGTAGACCAGCCCGGCGCGGCCGGTGAAGGCGCTGTCGTCCTGGTTCGTCTTGGCGCCGGTCTGGTAGTTCAGAACCGTTGCACGGCTCCAGTCATGGCGCCCGCCGAGCAATACGGTCAGGTTGCCCAGACGAATCTGGTCCTGCAGATAGATGCCGAACTGGTCGCTGAGATTGTCGCTGCCGCGATCGACGGCATAGTTGATGACCGGGTAACCGGAATAGACGGGGTTGTCGATATTGAGCGGGACGATCGAGCCGCGATAGCGGTGCGAGTCGTAGCTGCGGCGGTAATAGTCGAAGCCGGCCAGGAGCGTGTGGCTGAGCGGGCCGGTCTCGAAGCTCTTTTCGATCGAGGTATCGGCGGTAATACCGTAGGAGCGCTCGGTTCGGGCGCTGGCCCGCCGCGCGAGCTGGCCGTTGGTAACCGGCAGGAGACCTGCCTGCATGTAGTCCCAGCGCACGTCGGAATAGTAGTAGCGGGCATTCTGGCGCAGCTTCAGCGTCTCGTCGAAACGATGCTCGAAGGCATAGCCGATCGTATAGGCATCGCCGACGAAACGATCGAAGGATTCCTCACCCAGGAACAGCTTGCGCGGGATGCGACCGGTCGCGACATCGCTCCAGTAGAGCGGCGTGATGAAGCGCGTATTCACGTGCTGGTAGCTCGCCAGCAGCGTCACGGACGTCGCTTCGTTCGGCTGCCAGGTGATGGCGGGCGCGATATAGACCTTGTCGTCCGGTATGTGCTTGACCCAGGTATCGGCGTCCCGGACCAGGCCAGTCAGGCGGTAGCGCAGGGTTCCGTCGGCAGTCAGGGCATCGGAGAAATCGAAGGACGCCTGCTTGCGGTCATAGCTGCCATATTCGAGATTGATCTCGTGCAGGGGCGTCGGCGTTGGGCGTTTGGAGATGGCGTTGATGACCCCGCCCGGCGCCAATTGGCCGTAGAGCACCGAGGAGGCGCCGCGCAAGACCTCGACCCTCTCCAGGCCGTAGGGCTCCTGGGAGCTGTCATAGACATTGGACTGCAGCTTCATGCCGTCACGCAGCATGCCGCCATTGCCGGTCGCGACATCGAAGCCGCGCAGCATGACGTCATCCGTCATCCGGCTGAAGGCCTGCGACTGCATGCCGACTCCCGGGGTGTAAGTCAGGACGTCGGAAAGGGAGGTGACCTTCTGGTCCACCATCTGGTCCTTTGTCACGACGGTGATGGACTGGGGCGTCTCGATGATCGGCGTATCGGTCTTGGTGCCCGACGCGCTCTGGCGGGCGACATAGCCCTGCACCGGGGCCCAGGCTGATTGGCCGTAGACGGTCACCGGATCGAGTTCGATGGCATTGGCGTTCTCGGCCCCGCCGATGCTTGCGGTGATGTCGGCGGAAAGGACGGTGACGGTGGTGGCATTGCTGAAGCGATAGTTCAGGCCGGACCCCGCCAGCAGCCTGGCAAGCGCCTGCTGCACCGTCAGCGAACCGCGAACCGGGCGACCGAGCGCTCTGATGGGATTGTTCTCGCGGAAGACCACGGAAAGACCCGAGATGCGCCCGATCTCGTTCAGTGCCTGGGGGATCGGCCGCGCCGGAATGTTGAAGCTGAAACGCTGTCCCGCGGGCTGTTCAGCCCGAGCCGTGGACACTCCCACGCTTGCCGCCGTCGCAGCCAACAGCATGGCGGCCGCCATACTCCCGGCCACACGCCTCACGCCATGCCTACTCATCGCAACCTGTCCCCTCGATCATCGATCACCGGCAAACCGCGGTCTCGGCACCTGCGGATTACCAGCCTCCATGGTCTTCACGTTCGAGGGAGGGGCTCACTGAACCCCTTGGCGAAGATTTTTGTTGCCGCAGGAGATCTGGAACCGAAGTCGATCGGGACAGGCGTCGCTTCTATTAAGGTGCGCTACGCCAACCAATCCTCAAGGACGAGGTCGGGAATGCGTGCGAACTCGTCGATATTGGCCGTGACCAGAGGTATTCCCGCCGCGGAGGCATGGGCGGCGATCAACAAATCATTGGGACCAATCGGGGTGCCTGCCCGTTCGAGGGCGGCTCGAATATCGGCATATTTACCGTCGGCCGGCACATCGAAGGCCAGGATCGTCAATCGTTGCAGGATGGCTTCGACACGTTCCTGCAACCTACCCGAGCCGCGCTTGACGGCTCCAAACCGCAGCTCGCAGGCGGTTATGATACTGACGGCGAGGCCGTGATCACCGATCCCGGCGATGTGCCGGGCGGCTTTCCCATCCGGATGGCGAATGAGATCGGATACGATATTGGTGTCGAGCATGTAGCGCGCATTGCTCAAAGCTCGATATCCTTGAGGGGCAACAAGCCCTTGTCCACATCGGGAAAGTCGTCCTCCTTGCCCAAAGGCGGCTCTTTGACCCAGCCAGAGAGCAATGTCAGCAGGTCATTGCCATCTGTCGGGACCGGCTCGAGAATCAGCCTGTCGCCATCGCGGGTGATCCGCACGCGATCCCCGGGCAGCGCGAACTCAGCCGGGATCCGTACAGCCTGGCTGCGGTTGTTGCGAAAGAGTTTGACCTGCTTCGACGGTGGTGAGGTGAGCGGATGCGCCATACCAGGATCCTCATGCATATGCCATGTATATGCCGGAAACTTGATGGGCGCAAATCAGACTTCGGTGCACTTGTCGTTGCAATAGCAGGCCACGTCCTTACGGCCGGATGAACACGACGAGGCCGCCGGGAAGGGTAGTCATCCGGAAGCCGACGCTGGTCTGCAGGGACTGCAGCGCCGCGTCCGTGTCGGCCAGGCTGAAGCTGCCGGTGACGAGTTGGTCGCCCAGGCCCGCACCGGTGACGACGATCCTTCCCTGGCGATAACGCGCGATTTCCTCGATGACTTCGGACAGCCTGGCCCGATAGAAGACATAGCGTCCCTTGCGCCAGGCCAGCGCATCCTTGAGATCGACCTGTTCGATCTCTCCAAGCCCTTGCCTGTCGAAACGAAGGCGCTGGCCCGGCGCGTCCAGCAGGGCTTCACCGAGATGCTCGGCCTTGACGGCCACCTTGCCGCTCTCGAGCGTCACGACAGTGCCGTCGTCCCCGAGATTGACGTCGAACCGGGTGCCGATGTCCCTGATGTCGCCGTCCGGCACGCGCACGACGAAAGGAGCCTTGCCGGGCGCGACGTCGAAGGAAGCGGTGCCGCGCACGAGCTTCACCTGCCTTTCGGTCTTGTCGAAAGCTTCGTCGAGCGCACTGTCGGCGTCGAGAAGCACTTTCGAGCCATCGGACAGCGTGACGGTGCGCCGTTCGCCACGGCCGGTACTGTGATCGGCCATCAGTTTCTGCAGCAAATGGGGGTTCTGCAGCCAGAGGACGCCGCCCAGGCCGAGGGCCAGCACCAGGGTCGCCGCCGATAGCCGCCGGAAGTTGCGGTGCTGGCGCCGACTTCTGTCGACGGCGTGAAGATAGGGCGCGAGCGCTTCATTTTCGCGAGTGGCAAGTTGGCGAGCGGGCTGCTCGGCGGCGCTCCAGACTTGCTCCATCCTGCGAAGGGCGTCGGCATGAGCGGGATTGGCGCCAAGCCACCTCTCGAATTCTGCCTGCTCGGCCCGCGACAACCCGCCGAGGCGTCGAACGAACCAGTCTCTGGCCTCCTGTTCGACATCCGCTGGGGAGGATTGGGGGGGCGCCATGATCTGTGGCCTCGAAAACCGCTTTTTCGTCTATGGCACCGTGCGATAGAGAATCGGCGCACTATAACCCGACTGCGCCGGGCGTGCCTGCCACACGATGCCCGCCGGCACGTTCGCCGGGGACGAGCGTCTTTGGGGGGATGGGTGGTCGGTGGCCTCAGGCTCCTTGCGCGGATGCGCCATCGGTTGCGGTGCATGCGGCGAGCGCCCGCGCCATGTGCTTTGCCACCGTGCGCTCCGATATGCCCAGGGTCGCGGCGATCTCCACGAAACTATGCCCGTGAATACGGTTCAGCAGGAAAATGTGCCGTGTCTGCCGGGGAAGCGCCGCGATCGTATCCTGAAGGGATTGCAGGTTCTGGCGGGCCGACAGGATTTCGAACGGCGTTGCGGGGGAGGCCGCATACTGGGTCGACAGCGTGTCTTCCTGCAGCCGCTCGCGCCTGGATTCCGACCTCAAATGATCGATCGCCGCATTCCGTGCGCAACGGGTCAGGAAGGCTGAAGCGTTGCCGGTCGTGTCGCTGGTGCGCTCCCAGATCCGCAGGAACATGTCCTGGATGAGATCGAGCGCCGCATCCCGGCTCCTGACTTTGCGCCGGAGCGTCCGCTCCAGGCGAGGCCGCTCCGCGGCATAAAGAGTTTCGATGTCGTGGCTGCGGCTGTTCATGGGGCGAATTCTGTGGGCAGGCGGCAATGACCGGGCAAGTGGCCAAGCATTATCCAGAAAATCAGCGCTACTCAATGAAAATGATTTATATCTATTCTAATTTGTACAAATTGTTAGAATGACATAAAGATAAGAATTAGTATTTATTAAGAAAATATCGAAAAATATAGTAATTTTACACTGTTTTCTGGTGCGAGCACGATGGCGGGCGCTCATCCCGCTGGTACTCGGCCATGTCGGCCTGCAGAAACACGCATTTAGACGGAAACGTTTGTTTGCTTTGGTTCGCCGTTCTGGCGCGTCCTTGCGATTTCCGTCGATTGCGGCAAATCGCAGGGACGCAAAGGCTGCTTCAGGCAAATTGCGCCCGGTGCAGCCGCCCATAGATTCCGGACTTGTCGAGCAGATCGCTATGGCGTCCCTGTTCGACGATGCCCCCGCCGTCCACGACGAGGATGCGATCGGCATTCTTGATCGTCGCCAGGCGATGCGCGATCACCAGGGTCGTGCGCCCCTTCGAAAGCTCGGCGAGAGCCTGCTGGATGGCGAGCTCCGTTTCGGTATCGAGCGCCGAGGTTGCCTCGTCGAGGATCAGGATCGGCGGGTTCTTCAGGAACATGCGGGCAATGGCGAGGCGCTGCTTCTGGCCACCCGACAGTTTGACGCCGCGTTCGCCGATGAGGGTGTCGAGGCCCTTGGGCAGCGCGGCGATCACGCCGTCGAGGCGGGCGCGGCGGGCTGCCTCGAGGATCTCGTCCTCACCCGCTTCAAGGCGGCCATAGGCAATGTTCTCGCGGATGGTGCCCCCGAACAGGAAGACGTCCTGCTGCACGATGCCGATCTGGCTGCGCAGGGAGCGTAGCGTCAGGTCGCGGATGTCGATGTCGTCGATGGTGATGGCGCCCTGGGTGACATCGTAGAAGCGGGGCAGGAGCGAGCAGATCGTGGTCTTGCCGGCGCCCGACGGCCCGACGAAGGCCACCGTCTCGCCGGCCGCGATCGACAAATCGAGATGGGAGAGGATCTGCCGGTCGGGTGTGTAGCCGAAGCCGACCTTTTCGTAACGGATGGCGCCGGTGAGCAGCGGGGCCGGCCGGGCATCGGGGCGGTCGGTGATATCAGGCCGGGTGTCGAGAAAGTCGAGATAGCGGCGGAAGCCGGCAATGCCCTTGGGATAGGTCTCGATCACCGCATTGATCTTCTCGATGGGACGGAAGAACACGCCGATCATCAGGAGGAAGCCGACGAAGCCGCCATGGCTGAGCTGGCCGGTCAGCACGAAATAGCTGCCGGCGATCATCACGGCGAGCTGGGTGAGCCGCATGCTCAGATAGCTCAGCGAGTTGGAGGCGGCCATCAGCCAATAGGCCTGCAGCTTGGTGCGGCGATAATCGTGATTGTCGCGCGAGAACAGGGCCCGCTCGTGGTCCTCATTAGCGAAAGCCTGCACCACCCGGATGCCGCCGACATTTTCTTCGATGCGGGTGTTGAAGCTGCCCACGCTGTCGTAGAGAGCACCCCAGTTCTTGGTCATGCGGCCGCCATAGCGTAGCGTCACCCAGGCCGTCACGGGCACGACCATGGCCGTGATGAGGGTGAGCTCGACATGCAGAGAGAACATCAGGAGGAAAGCGCCGGCCAGCGTCATCACCGCGATGAACAGGTCCTCCGGCCCGTGATGGGCGATCTCGCCGATCTCCTCGAGATCCTTGGTGAGCCGCGCGACGAGATGGCCGGTCTTGTTGTTGTCGAAGAACCCGAAGGACAGCTTCTGCAGATGGTCGAACGCCTTGCGCCGCAGCTCGGTCTCGATGTTGATGCCGAGCATGTGGCCCCAATAGGTCACGATTGCCATCAGGCCGGTATTGACGATGTAGACGGCCAGAAGGCCGACACAGGCCAGGGTGATCAGATGCCACTGGCCGGATGGCAGCAGCGTATCGATGAAGATCTTGATCGCGACGGGAAAGCCGAGTTCGAACAAGCCGGAAGCGATCGCGCAGGAAAAGTCCAGCAGGAACAGGCCGCGATGGGGCAAATAATAGGCGGCAAAGCGTTTCAGTAAGGCCATGGTGATCAAGCAACAACGAATGAATGGACGTCGAGAAGGCCGCCGGGGCTCTCCTCGCAAGGCAAGAACAGATCAAGCAGCCAGAGCAAAGTGCATTCCTAGCTGAACGTACTTTGCTCCGGCTCTTTGTTTCCAAGCCAATCCAACGGATTGGCCCGAGCGTCTTTGCAATTCTAGGTGGTTCCGTCAAATCGCAAAATGCTTTGGCAGCATATACACCTCGTGCCCGGGAGGGGCCATCGCCACCATTGGGATGTTCATCGCCTTCAACCCTTCAATGAGCCCTGCGCCCGAGCTGCCAGATCAGATAGGGCAGCCCGATCAGGGCCGCCACGATGCCAGTCGGCAATTCACGGGGCGCGATCACTGTGCGCGCCAGGGCATCGGCGACGACCATGACCAGCGCACCGATCAGCACTGAACCGAGGATTTGCGACCAGGCCCGGCGCAAGCCGAGCAGGCGCGCCATATGGGGCCCGGCCAGGCCGACGAAGGTGAGCGGACCCGTGGCCATGACCGCGACCGAAGTCAGCAGCGCGGCCATGCCCAGTATCGACAGCCGGCTGGTGTGGACCGGCAGTCCGAGAGCCCTGGCCGTGACAGGACCCATCGGCACGATGTCGAGCCATCGCGTCAGCGCCAGGGCGGCCGGCAGCAGCAGGGCGGCAAAGGCCGCTGTCGTCAGCACTTTGGGCCAATCGGCATAATAGGTCGATCCGGCCATCCAGGCGAGGACTTGCGGCGCACGGGGATCGCCCAGAGCGAGAAAGGCGACGATGATGACGTCGAGCAGCGCTGAGAGGGCGAGGCCGGTGAGCAGGACCTGGTCGGGGGCAAAGCCGCTGCGCCGGCCGACCATCAGCACCAGGAAGAGCGCGAGGAAGCCGCCGGCTGCACCGGCAGCCGTTTGAGCCGCCAAGCCGGTCGTCTGGCCGAGCATCATCGCAAGGGCCATGCCGAAGGCAACGCCGGTACCGATACCGAGAACCTCGGGCGCGGCCAGCGGATTGCCCGATATCCGCTGCAGCAGCAGGCCCGCGGTGGCGAGCATGGCGCCGGCCAGCGCGGCGATCGCGGCGCGTGGAGCCCGCCAGGGCTCGACCAGGGCGAAGTCGGCGGGCGAGATCAGCCGCCAACCGGCGCTGCCATGGCCGATCAGCAGGGCGCCGATCGCGGCAAGGACGAGCAGGACAGCAAGCAAGGGCAGGAGCCGGGTCCGATCGTGTGTGCCCGTAGCCAGGGAACGTTGCGTGGAGGGCGGCTCGGTGCGGCGCAACCGAGGTAGAAGCCAGAGCAGCAGCGGTGCGCCCAGCAGGGCAGTTGCCGCGCCCGTTGGCAGGTCGATGATGCCTGCGGCTTCCAGCAGTCCGACGATGGCGTCGACAGCCAGCACAAGCAGGGCACCGGTCAACGGCGCCAGGATCAGCCGGGCGGTGAAACGGCGGGCCCCCGACAGGCGTGCGATCTGCGGTGCCGCCAGCCCGACGAAGCCGATCACCCCGACATGGGCCGTGATCACGGCCGTGAGCAGGGCGGCGATGAGGAGGCCGGCGCCGCGCACCAGGCTGAGCGGTACGCCCAGGGCACGGGCATTTTCCTCATCCAGGGCGAGCAGTTCGAAGGGGCGGCCCAACAGAGCGGCCAGGAGATAGAGCAGGCCGATGGCGGGCGCGAGCGCCGCCGGCGCCATCCAGTCCTGCTGCGCCAGCGAGCCGCCGCCCCACAGGAAGAGGATGGCGACATATTCCTGGTTGAGAAGGCGCAACGCGATGGTGAGGGCACCGCAGAACAAGCCCGCCACCAGGCCGGCCAGCACCAGGGCGACGGACGAGAAGTGGTTACGCGCCGCACAAACCATCACGAAGCCCAGGGCCAGCAGCGTGCCGGCCAGGGCGATCGTCGGGCGTCCGAGCACGAGCAGGCCGGGGGCCGCGACGAGGACGACGGTCAAGGCGAGCTGCGAACCGGCTTCCAGGCCCAGCGTGGTGGGCGAGGCCAGCGGATTGCGCAGGGTCTGTTGCAGCAGGAGGCCGGCCAGGCCCAGCCCCGCACCGGCCAGCAGCGCGGTGAGTGCGCGGGGCAGGGCGGAGAAATGAAAGACGAGCTGCTGCGGATCGTCGAGCCGGGGATGGAGCGCGGCGCCCCACCATTGCAGGGCCGGCAATTGCGTCGTCCAGCACCAGGCGGTCAGCATGACGGCCAGCAGGCCCAGGACCGCGTAGGCAAACAGGGGGCGGCGCGCGTCAGAACCGGGCATTGCCGCCATCCGCCGCGCTGTTTTTGCTGAAGGCATCGACCAGAAGATGGGCAAAGCGCTGCGCTGCCGTGAGATCGCCGAAGGGCCAGGTCGCGGCGAGACGCTTTACGCGGCCCTGCCTTACCGCAGGCAGATTGCCCCACAGGCTGTCCGTATTGGGCGCGAGGCTTGCTTCGGAGGGCAATGGATCGACCACCACGATCTCGGCATCGGCAAAGGCGGCGAGCCTCTCCACGCCCACCAGGGCAAAGCCCCAGCCATTGGTCGGCGCGCTCCAGGCATTGGTGAGGCCGAGCCGTTGCAGCGCACCACCGAACAGGCTGGCGGGGCCGTAGATGCGCACGAAGCGCTTGTCGAGAAACTGGATGACGAGCAGGCGGGGCATGGCCGTACCCGTGAGACGTTGGCGCATGCTCGCAAACTCGGTTTCGGCCTGCGTGATGACAGCCCGCCCCTGTGCCTCCCGCCCCACTATCTTGGCCAGCGCTTCGAGCTCGGCTTCGGCATGGCGAAGGGGATCGCCCGTTCCGGAGTAGACGGCCACCTCCCGGGTCGGTGCGATGCGTTGCAGCGAGGGGCGCGCGGCAGCGCCGAGCGGGCTGACGATGATGAGGTCCGGCTTGAGGGCTGCGATGGTCTCCAGGCTGGGTGTATCGCGAAGGCCGACATCCGGCGTTCCCCGCGGCAGAGCCGGTTCACCCACCCAGATGCGATAGAGATCGGCATCGCCCACGCCGATGGGATTGATGCCCAATGACCTCACCATGGCTGTCGCCGTCCAGTCCAGGACCACGAGGCGCTCGGGGCATGAGGCAGATTGGGCCCGTGCAACTCCCCCGGCGAACACCAGGCTTGTGAGGATGGCGACACCGAGGCGCAGGGCCGTCCGCTGAAAGGCGGCAAGCGATTTCACGGCGCCTCCGCGCGCAGAAGGAACTGATGTATTGGCGAACCGTGATCGGACGAGAGCGTCCATCGCAATGAAAGGAACTCAATTTTGATCGCGGTGGCTTATGGCACCTGAAGTATATCCATTGCAACAAAGAACATTTCATCATTCGTGCAGTTTAGAATTTTTATAATTTGTGCAATCAATAACAAGTATAAATGAATATATATCTGAGTAATGCTATTATAAGTTTGTTTACATGGCAAAGTCCGTTGGTCTAAACGTCTGCGCAATGGCGTTGCGGGCGGTTGACGCTGCGCGATATTATTTTTCATGGGATGGCAGAGGTGATGAACCGGCGGGTTGGAGTTTGCGTCAGGCTGTCCATGGGGACGGCATCGGGCCTGTTGATGCTGGCCGCGGCGACGGCCGCGTGGGCACAGGTGGGGAGCAATGGTGGAACGATCGCGCTCGATCCCGTCGTCGTCAGCGGCGGAACCGGCACGGGGCCGGTGACGGGCTATGTCGCGAAGAAGACCACGGCCGGCTCCAAGACCGACACGCCGATCGAAAAGATTCCGCAATCGGTGACCGTGATCGGCCGCGACCAGCTGGAGGCCCGGCAGCCCCAGAAGCTCGATGAGGTCTTCTACTACACCCCCGGCGTGACCGGCGCGCCCTATGGCTACGACCCCCGCACCAACTGGGTGTTCATCCGCGGTTTCGACGCCAGCCAGACCGGCATCTTCCTCGACGGCCTACCGCTCTACCAATATGCCTTTGGCAGTTTTTATGTCGACCCCTACGCTCTGGAGCGTGTGGAAGTGCTGCGTGGCCCTTCCTCGACGCTCTATGGCGGGGGCAATCTCGGCGGTATTCTCAACCTTGTCTCCAAGCGGCCGACCGATGAGCCGCTGCACCGGATCGAGGCGGGCATCAACAGCTGGGGCCAGGCCAGCACGGGCTTCGATTTCGGCGGCAAGATCGACGAGGCCGGCGTGTGGACCTATCGCCTGACGGGCCGGATCGCGGGCGGGCGTTATGAAACCGACAAGGCCAAGGGATTCCAGGGCTTCATCGCCCCGGCCCTGACCTACAAGCCCAATGATGCGACCAGCCTCACACTGCTGGCCAACTACACCAATATGGATCTCGACCATACGGGCGGCTTCCTGCCCTATTACGGCACGGTGAAGCCGACGCGCTTCGGGCGCATCCCTCGCGATTTCTATTCCGCCGAACCCTCGGACGACCTGTATCGTCGTTCGCAGGCGATGATCGGTTACGAGTTCAAGCATGATTTCAACGATGCGTGGACCTTTAGCCAGAACGTGCGCTACGCCTATCTCGATACGCGCGAGCGCTATGCCTACCCCTATGGCTATGAGGTTCCCGGTTCCCCGACGCCGTGGATACCCTCGCCCGTGCCGGTGTCCGATGACAACCAGCTGCATCGCCTCGGCTTTGGGCACCATACCACGGTCAACAACTTCTCGGCCGACAACCGGCTCGAAGGACGGTTCGACACCGGGCCTCTGGCACATGACCTGCTGTTTGGGCTCGACTACAAATATTACGGCATCAACCAGATGCAGGGGACCTTCATCACCACTCCCCTGAGCGCCACCAATCCGGTCTATGGCACGCCGCAGGGCGGGGTGGAAACGCCCTATCTGCGCCAGAAATATACCATGCACCAGCTCGGCGCCTATCTGCAGGACCAGATCAGTTTCGCCGACAATTGGCTGCTGACCCTGAACGGGCGCTATGACCGAGTCTGGACTGATAGCACCGCCTCGGTCGGCAACGCCAATTTCAATGGCGTCGAGGGTGCCTTCAGCGGCCGCGCCGGCCTTTCCTACGCCTTCGCCAACGGCATCACGCCCTATGTCTCGGTTGCCCGCGGCTTCAACCCGGTGATCGGATCGAATTTTGCGGGCAGTCCCTTCAAGGCGGAGACCGGCGTCCAATATGAAGCCGGCGTGAAATATCGACCGACCTTCTTCGACGGCCTGATCACCGCGGCTTATTACGACCTCACCAAGCAGAATGTGGTGACGCCGGATACGGCGCATCCCTTCTTCAGCAACCAGCTCGGCGAGGTGCGCTCGCGCGGCGTCGAAGTCGAGGTGCAGGCCAATGTCACCGATGCCCTCAAGATGACGGCTGCTTTCAGCGCCTCGCAGATCCGCATCGAGAAGGACACGGATGCAACCGTGGTCGGAAAACGGCCGAACGTGGTGCCGGAAACCACTGCCTCGCTGTGGGCCGACTACACCTTCCAGGAGGGGCTGCTGCAGAATCTCGGCTTGCAGGGCGGCATTCGCTATATCGGCTCGTCCTATGCCGACAACCAGAACCTCTACAAGGTGCCGGCCGTCACCCTCGTCGATCTCGGCATGCACTACAAATACAAGGCATGGGACTTTGCCCTGAACGTGAACAACGTCTTTGACAAGCGTTACGTCGCGGGCTGCTCCGGCATCTATAGCTGCAACTACGGCGCGGGCCGCGTCGCAACTCTGAAGGCCAGCTACACATGGTAAATTTTCGCCGCAACGGGCCGCTTATGGCCATGGTTTTGCTCGCCCTGATGGCGCCGGTTCGGGCCTTCGCCCAGGATGCGCCCCCGCCGGCCGGCGATCCAGTCGCCGCCGCGGCCAGCATCCTGCCGCATGACCTGTCGCCCTGGGGCATGTTCATGCAGGCCGATATCGTGGTGAAAGGCGTGATGATCGGGCTTGCCTTCGCCTCGCTGGTGACCTGGACGATCTGGCTTGCCAAGGGCATCGAGCTGCTCGCGGCCAAGCGCCGGGCGCAGGCGGCGGCACGTTTGCTCGAAACCGCCGAGAGCCTGGAGGCCGCGTCCCAGTCCATCGGCGCCCGCCAGTCCGGGAAGGGCGCTGTCGCCGACCTCGTGACGGCCGCCAACCGCGAATTGTTGCGCTCGGACGATTTGCCGGCCGAGGGCATCAAGGAGCGCCTGGCGATCGCACTCGCCCGCATCGAGGCGCGCGCCGGCCGTTCGATGACGCGCGGCACCGGCCTGCTCGCCACTATCGGCGCAACAGCTCCGTTCGTGGGCCTGTTCGGCACGGTCTGGGGTATCATGAACTCCTTCATCGGCATCTCGCAGTCGCACACCACCAACCTGGCGGTGGTGGCCCCCGGTATTGCCGAAGCCTTGCTCGCCACCGCCATCGGTCTTGTCGCCGCCATTCCGGCCGTGATCATCTACAACGTCTTCGCCCGCGCCATTGCCGGCTACCGTGCCTTGCTTTCGGACGCCTCGGGCGAGGTGCTGCAGCATGTCTCGCGCGATCTGGAGCGTTTGGAGCGGGATGGCAATGCTGCCCCGGTCCGAGCGCTGGCATCCGCGCGGACGCAGACGGCGGGCTGACGGCATGGGTGTCTCCCTCAAGGATCCACAAGACGGCGACCTGTCGGAAGTTTCCGACATCAATGTCACGCCGTTCATCGACGTCATCCTGGTGCTGCTGATCATCTTCATGGTGGCGGCGCCGCTCTCCACCGTCGATGTCGCCGTCGACCTGCCCGTCTCCAACGCCAAGGTGCAGCCGCGCCCGGACAAGCCGGTCTTCCTCACCGTGAAGAAGGATCTGAGCCTGGCACTCGGTGAAAACAGTGTGCCGCGCGAGCAGATTCAGCCTGCCATCGACCAGCTCACAGGGGCGGACCGCGAGCAGCGTGTCTTCCTGCGCGCCGACGGGGGTGTCGCCTATCGCGACATCATGAGTGTGATGAATCTCCTGCGCAATGCCGGCTATCTCAAGATCGCCCTGGTCGGTCTCGAAGATACCGGCCAGGCCACGAATACGGTCGCCGTGCCTCCGCAATGAACGAGCAGGCGCGTTTCACCAGGTTGGCCAGCAAGGCCTTGTCCCTGCCCAACGTCGCCTTGTGGACGGCAGCGGCGGCCGTGATGCTGCTCGTGCATAGCGCTGGCATCTGGGTAGCCCGCGACTGGCACCCGATCGGGCCGCCTCCCGCCGGCAATCCCGAGCCGGCCATCGAGTTCGATCTGGCGCCGCCCACCACCTTGCCTGAAGCGCCACCCCAGGAGACATTGGCCGAGGCCCAGCCCGAGCCAACGCAGGAGACGCAGACGGAGACGGTCCAGCCGGTCGAACCTGAGCCGGCGCAGCCTCAAACGCAGCAGGTCGAGCCCACGCCGGTGCAACCTCAGCAAGTGCCAGAACAGGCCCCTCCCGAGCCCGAGCCAACGCCCGCGGAACCGATCGAACCCATCACGCCGCCGGAGCCTGTACCGGAGGTGGTGCCCGATCTGCCATCGAAGGACAAGGCGGAGGTGATCTTGCCGGCCGCGCGCAAGCCACAGCCCAAGCCGAAGAAAGAGAAGAAGCCCGCGCCCCGCAAGGAGCCGGAACGGCAGCGTCCGGTCGTGCAGCCCAGGCCTGCCGTCGTCGCGCCGCGTCAGCAGGCGGTTCAGGCTACGGCCCCGCGCCAGCAGGGTTCGGCAACGGGCGACGAGCTCGCCGCCTGGAGGCGCGCCGTGAACGCCAAAATTGGACGAATTGCGAACTCGATGGGGAACAGCAAAAGAGGCACAGTTGGTGTGAGTTTCTCCGTCAGCGCCAGCGGTCAGGCGTCTTCGGGTCGGGTGATCAAATCGAGTGGAGATCCTGTCCTCGATGCCAAGGCAATTAGCGCTATTGCCAGGCTAGGCACGGTGGGGCCTCCACCCGGTGGCTCGAGACCTGTGAATGTAGCCATTATTTTCAAGTGATGATGCCGATGCATATGACCGTTTCCCGTGACACTATGCCCGCTCCGATACCGGCTCCTGCCGACGCGGATCTATTCGCGCTCGAAGACGTCAGCTTCGCCATTCCGGGCCGGGTCCTGTTGCAACCTCTGACCCTGTCGCTGGCACCGGGCCGGGTGATCGGGCTGGTCGGCCATAACGGCTCGGGCAAGTCGACTTTGGTCAAGATTCTGGCGCGCCAGCAGGCGCCGACCTCGGGTTCCGTGCGGTTTGGCGGGACACCGCTCTCCGACTGGGGCGAGCGGGCCTTTGCGCGCCAGGTCGCCTATCTGCCGCAGCATATTCCGCCGGCGACCAGCCTGCTGTCCAAGGAACTCGTCGCCCTCGGGCGCTATCCCTGGCACGGACCGTTCGGGCGCTTCGGCAAGACCGACTCCGAGAAGGTCGCCGAGGCCATGAAGCTGGCCGATGTCGGCCCCTTCGCCGACCGCCTCGTCGATACGCTGTCGGGGGGTGAGCGCCAGCGTGTCTGGCTGTCCATGCTGATGGCGCAGGATACGCGCTGCCTCCTGCTTGACGAGCCGATCTCGGCGCTGGACATCGCCCATCAGGTCGATGTGCTGGCCCTGGTCCAGCGCCTGTCGCGGGAGCGTGGCATCGGCGTCATCGTGGTGCTGCACGACGTCAACATGGCCGCGCGCTATTGCGACGAGTTGGTCGCGCTGCATGGCGGCCGCCTGATCGCCCGCGGCACGCCTGCCGAAATCATGACGCCCGCCTGCCTCAAGTCCATCTATGGCATCGAGATGGGCGTGATACCCCATCCCGAGAGCGGGGGGCCGGTGAGCTTCGTGCTGTAACGGCCGATGGCGGCGGACGTCAGGCTGCGGCCTTGGCCATGCGAGCCTCGAACACGAAGCCGAGGAAATTCAGCAGGATCTGTGCCGCCAGGATCGCGGTGCCCCCGGTATGGTCGTAATCGGGTGCGACTTCGACCAGATCCATCCCCACCACCTCGTTGCGGCGCGCCAGCGCCTGCAGCATTTCCAGCACCTCGTAATAGAGGAAGCCGCCATGCGAAGGCGTGCCGGTTCCCGGGGCGATGGAGGGGCAGAAGCCGTCAATGTCGAGGGTGACATAGACGCGCGCGCCCGCCGGGATCCGATCGATCACGCCCTTGGCGCCGAGCGCACGCATCTGGCGCACCGACAAGATGTCCGAGCCCATGCGGCGGGCGTCGTCATAGCCCTCCTTGGCGGTGGAAGAGACGTTGCGGATGCCGACCTGGGTGAGGCCGCTGACATAGGCCTTCTCGGCGGCACGGCGCATGGGATTGCCATGGCCGTAGCGCACGCCGTGGCGCTCGTCGACGAAGTCGAGATGGGCGTCGATCTGGAGAATGTGGATGTCGCCGCGACCCGCGAAGGCGTCGATGCAGGGAATGTTGACGGAGTGGTCGCCGCCGATCACCACCGGAAGTGCCCCCGCATCGAGGATGGCGCCGACGCCAGCCTTGATGTTGGCATGGCTCCTTTGCGTGTCGGTGTGAACGATATCGGCATCGCCGATATCGACCATCCTCACCGAGGCGGGCAGATAAATGCGGTCGTCCTCGTGGTCATAGGCACCGGCATGGCCGAAGCTGAATAGGGTGGAGGCTTCGCGCACCGCTCGGGGGCCGAAGCGCGCACCGGCACGGAACTGGGTGCCGAAGTCGAAGGGGGCGCCGAGAATGGCGACGTCGGCGTCGATGTGGCGCCAATCGGCGATATAGGGGCGCTTTGCGAAGGTGGAGATGCCGACGAAGGGCAGGTTCAGCCGCCCGGCTTCGTAGGAGTGTTCGCTCATTATCGATCCTTGCAGTGTTCAGGTGATGGGATGGACTGCGCCGCGCTGCCTCTAATCGTCCTCGAGGGTGGAGCCGGCGCGGCCGGCCGTCGTCATGGCGATGGCGGCGAGGGTCACCAAGGCGGCGGCCACCAGGAACCAGGCAGGCGCGAGCTTGCTGCCGCTCGCCCCGATCAGCCAGGTGGCGATCAGGGGAGCGGTGCCGCCGAACAGGGCGTTCGCCGCGTTGAAGCTGAGGGCGAAGCCCGAATAGCGCACGCGTGTGGGGAACAATTCGCACAACAGGGTCGGCAGCGTGCCGCCATTCATGGCGAGCAGCGCGCCGAACAGGGACCAGATGCCCAGAATGGCCAGGAAGCCGCCGCTGCCAAGGCCGGTGAAGGCGACGGATGACAGCACCATGAACAGTGGCACGGTGAGGACGGCGAAGAGCAGCGAGCAGGCGATCAGGACCGCCTTGCGGCCGAGGCGGTCCGACAGGGCGCCCATCACGAAGATCGAGGCGAGATAGACCGTCAGCGCGATGGTCGAGCCGAGAAAGGCGGCGGTTTCGCTGATGCCGAGCTCGGTCGCCAGATAGGTCGGCATGTAGCTGAGCACGAGATAGAAGCCGACGGCGTTGAGCAGTGTGCCGCCGAAGGCGATCAGCACCTGGCGGCGGTGCTTGCCGAGGAGCTCGAGCACCGGTGCCGGCGGCACGTGATGGGCGGCCTCCAGGGACTTGAAGTGTCGCGTCTCCTCGAGCCGGCGGCGGATGAAGACGCCGACATAGCCGAAGGGCAGGGCCAAGAGAAAGGGCAGGCGCCAGCCCCATTCCTGCAATTGCTCGGTGGTCAGCAGCGCGTGGAGCAGGGCGACGAAGAGGGAGGCGGCAAGCAGGCCCGCCGCCTCGCCGGCCGGCACCAGGCAGGTATAGATGCCGCGCTTGCGGTCCGGCGCGTGCTCGGCGAGAAACGAGGCGGCTCCGGCATATTCGCCCGAGGCGGCGAAGCCCTGCACGAGGCGGGTGAGCAGGAGCAGCACCGGTGCGGCCAGGCCGGCCGTCTGGTAGGACGGTAGAAAGGCGATGACGAAGGTGGCTGACGACATGATGAAGATCGACAGCGTCAGGGTCGATTTACGGCCGAACTTGTCGCCGAAATGGCCCCAGATCACACCGCCGATCGGGCGGACGATGAAGGACAGGGCGAAGACGCCATAGGTGGCCATCAGGGCGCTGCGCGTGTCGGTCGCCGGGAAGAAC
The DNA here is from genome assembly GCF_057813875.1 of Labrys sp. F242. NCBI lineage: Bacteria > Pseudomonadati > Pseudomonadota > Alphaproteobacteria > Hyphomicrobiales > Xanthobacteraceae > Labrys > Labrys sp. F242. Next base: position 393,772 of record NZ_JBVASG010000006.1, read on the forward strand.
ACCACGGCGATCACCGTCGCCAGGAAGCCGTAGACCGCGTAGTCGAACCATTCGACGAAAGTGCCGATGAAGCTGGCAAAGGCGGCGCGGCGCAGGATCGTGTTCGATGCGGCCGGCTGCTGGCCGGCCTCCAATATGGCCGATGGCGCGGCGGCCGGGTGCGGATTGCTCATGCGGACGTTTCCCCTCTTGGATGAATCTCGGTCATCAAGCTGTCGTCCTGGCCGGTGTCGGTGTTGCTGCCTTCTGCGGGCGTGATGGCGGCCGGACGATTGGCCCGGGACCATGCCGCAACCGGAAACATTCGTATTTCGAAACTTTCCAATTCTTACATCGGAAAATTTGATGTAATTTACCCCTGTCGAACATTGGCCGGCGTGCGAGGACGATGCGGATCAGCGATTACATGGTGCGGAACCTGCGCACCTTTTGCGCGGTGGTGGAGCATGGCGGCTTTGGCGGGGCCCAGGCCGTTCTAGGCGCGGGCCAGTCGGTGATCTCCACCCATCTCAAGGATCTCGAACTCGCTCTAGGCTTTACGCTGTGCCAGCGTGGGCGCGGCGGCTTCTCGCTGACTCCGAAGGGCGAGGCGGTCTATCATGAAGCCAAGCGTATGCTGGGGTCGCTCGAGACCTGCGAGGCCAATCTCGGCGTGCTGCGCAAGATCCTCACCGGCCATTTGCGGGTGGGTATCGTCGACAGCGAGGCCGATAATCCCGATCTGCCGGTGCATCGGGCGGTGCAGCGTTTTTTCGAGCGCGAGCAGCAGGTTCGGCTGAGCCTGGAGGTTGGCACGCCCGAGGCGCTGAGCAAGGGGCTGCAGAACGGGGACATCCATGTCGCCATCGGCCCCTTTCCAAACCGCCAGGCCAATATCGATTACGCGCCCGTCTATGTGGAGGAACACGCCCTCTATTGCGGACACACCCATCCGCTCTTTGCCGGCGATGCGGCCGAAATCACGCCCGCCGTGATCGCCCGCCACCCGATGACCGTCCGCCCCTATTTGCATCGGGCCGAACTCGCCGCCCTGCAGGATCCCCTGATCACGGCTTCGGTCTCGAACATGGAGGCGCAGGCCGTGCTGATCCGCAGCGGCTGCTTCCTCGGTTTCCTGCCGGTTCATTTCGCCCGCAAATGGGTCGAACGGGACGAGATGCGGGCTCTCGACGGGCCCGGCCTGGTCTGGCGATCGCAATTTTATATCGCTTTGCGCGTGCAGCCCGAACCGACCGAAGTGGCACGTCAGTTCACGCGCGATCTTGCGGCGACCTTGGGATCCTCCGAGGCAGGATAAGAGCTCAGATAACGTTTTTCCATCAAATGAGTAACGGTACCGATAGTCGATCGTGCCGCAGGGAAAGTTGATCGATTTTGCGGCGATTGAAATGTCAGAAATCAGATTGACGGGAGCCATCGACAAACGCCGATCAGGGTTAAAATAGACCTATGCAATACGCTCGCCATGATTGCGACCGAATCATTACTTAGCGGTAATCTGGCAAACGGAGACCGATCTATGAACAAAATTCTGATCACAGTTTTGGCGGGCGCCGTCGCTATGTCGGTGGCTGGGTGTGCGTCGGACAATCCCGGCGACCGGGCGGTCGGTGGCGGCGTGCTGGGCGGCGTGGCCGGTGCGGCCATTGGCGCCGGTGTCTCGAAGAACAAGGGGCGCGGTGCCCTCATCGGCGGCGCCATCGGCGCGGCGGGTGGCGCTGCCGTCGGCGCGGCCACCACCCCGAGCCGTGAGCCCGAGCCGGGTTATGACGGCTATGGCGGCGGTCAGCGCCAATGCGCCCAGGTCGGCTATGATTCCTACGGCAACCGGGTTTGCACGGCCTATTACTGAGAAAGCCCATGAGGGGGATGGGGATGTCCCATCCGCAAAATAGTGGCCGGCCCTTTTGGCCGGCTCGCCCTCTGATCTGGCTCCGGGATCTGCTACCCGCGATGAGATCTGCCGCGCGGGCCAGGGTTTCGGTGTCACAAACGATGCCCTGTCAGCTTCATTTCGTCCTCCCGGCATGTCCCGAAAGGGACCCAAACAGGGCCTGGGCCGGCCTGTCTGCCTGCCGATCCTTGTTTTCGCCCATATCCGGCTTCACATCATTGGCGAAAGGGCGGTGGGCCCTCGTGGAACACTTCCCGGTGATCGACGGCATAAGTCAGTACAGGGTCGAGACTTGCTTGGTCATCGGAAAGCCGAAAAGGCCCTTTAGCGCATAGACCCGGTCGTCGATAAGCGTTGGCCCGATCATGATCGAGGGGCCTTCGCATCAATTGCAGAAGGAACAGGGGCCGCTTCGTGAATTGAAGCGGATATGGTGCTGGATGAAGGATGGATGGGTGCCCGGTGCACAAGGCGAACAAGGGAATGGCAACCCCGAAAAAGGGGAAAGCACTTCCGGCAGGGCGTGGCCTTGTTTTGATGGGCAGACATTCGATCGGATGCGCCGGCATGAGATTGCTTTTGAGCTGTGGCGAGATCAGGCACGGGAGCGGTCGCGCGGGATGGTTGACAGCTTGAGGGCTGTTCGCCGACAACTGCGGGCGAAACTTGCCGTTTTGCGAAAGTCTCGTTTCGCGGTGGCAAATCAGGCGGACGGGCACCAGCATTTGACCGCCTTCCTCCAGGCCCGGCTGGAAAAGGATCACGCCATGTCCGCCATCACGAATCTTCCGGGCTGACGGCATGCGAGGTGTCATTGGAGCGATCGCATTGTCGGCCATGATGCATTCAGGCATGGCTCTGGCCCAGGAAGTGAGACGCTCGGCCGTCGGCTATATGGACGTGACCTGTGACCGATGGACGGCGAGCGCCAATTCGACCCAAGGCACAGCCTATGCGGCCTGGGTTGCCGGTTTCTTGAGCGGGGCGAATCTGGCCGAGCGGGCGGAGGATTGGCTGATCGACGAGGACGGCACCTCGATCCGCCGCTGGATCGGTGAATATTGCAAGGCCCATCCTGTGGAGACGCTCGGGGCCGCCGCGGTGATGCTGCGCCAGGCGCTTCAGCAGCGCGCGCGGTGACGGCGGGGCCGGGGGCCTTGCGACGGCCTGCTTCGGCCCAGCTGATCCATTGCATCGGAAAACTCTAATTTGCCGCCGCTGCGGGCTCCCCGAAACTGAGCGACGATGTTCCAGGGCAAAGCGCCTTGGGAGGCATCGCGGCCCTCGCATCTGCCGGGTGGTGTGATCGCGGCCAACTGGAGCAAAGCGTGTTCATGGCTGAACGCTCGTTTGCTTCAGCTCTCTGTTTCGACGCGTCTTTGCGATTCTTGCCGCCTCCGTCAAATCGCAAAACGCTTTTGGGGAATTTCATGCGCGATCCACGCTACGATATTCTGTTCGAGCCGATGAAGATCGGCCCGGTGACGGCCAAGAATCGGTTCTACCAGGTCCCCCATTGCAATGGCGGCGGCTATCGCGATCCGTCTGCTGCCGCCGAAATGCGGCGGATCAAGTCGGAAGGAGGCTGGGGCGTCATCTTCACCGAGCAGACCGAGATGCATCACACCTCGGAGATCACCCCTTTCATCGAATTGCGTCTGTGGGACGATGCCGATATCCCCGCCTTGGCCAGGATGGCCGACGCCATGCATGAGCATGGCGCCCTCGCTGGCATCCAGCTCGCCTATTCCGGTATCAATGGTCCCAATCTCTATACCAAGGAAGTTCCGCGCGGGCCCTCGGCCCTGCCGATTCGTACCTTCACCAATGATCCGGTCCAGGCCCGCGCCATGGATCGGCAGGATATCCGCGATCTCAGGCGCTGGCACCGCAACGCCTTCAGGCGGGCCAAGCAGGCGGGCTTCGATCTGGTCTGCCTCTATGGCGCACATGGCTTTGGCATCATCCAGCATTTCCTGTCGACGGCCACCAATCACAGAACGGACGAATATGGCGGCTCGCTGGAAAACCGCTCTCGGCTGATGCGCGAGTTGATCGAGGAGGGACGCGATGCCATCGGCGACAGCTGCGGCCTGACCTTGCGCATCTCGCTCGACGAGATGATCGGCGAGCTCGGTTTCGGCAATGCCGAGGTCCGCGACATGATCGAGATGCATGCCGACCTGCCCGACCTGTGGGACCTCGCCCATGGCGCCTGGGAGGATTGCTCCGGCCCTTCGCGCTTCAAGGAGGAGGCGGCGCAGGAAAGCCTGGTCGCCGGCATCAAGAAACTGACCTCCAAGCCCGTCGTCGGTGTCGGCCGCTTCACTTCGCCGGACGTAATGGCGCGGATGATCAGGTCCGGCACGCTCGATTTCATCGGCTGTGCCCGGCCTTCCATCGCCGACCCCTTCCTGCCCAGGAAGATCGAGGAGGGCCGGATCGAGGACATCCGCGAGTGCATCGGCTGCAACATCTGCGTTACCGGCGACATGACGATGTCGATCTCGCGCTGCACCCAGAACCCCACCTTCATGGAAGAATGGCGCAAGGGCTGGCATCCCGAGCGCATGCAGGCCAAGGGCGCCAGCGAGAGCGTGCTGATCGTCGGCGCGGGCCCGGCCGGGCTGGAGGCGGCGCGCGCCTTGGGGATGCGGGGTTACAAGGTCGTGCTTGCAGAGGCCGGCACCGAACTCGGCGGCCGCGTGGCGCGGGAATGCAGATTGCCGGGCCTGTCGGCCTGGGGTCGCGTGCGCGATTATCGCCAGTACCAGCTCAGCCAGATGCCGAATGTCGATATCTATTTCGACAGTCTTCTGTCGGTCGACGACATTCTCGGATTCGGTTTCGAACATGTCGCGCTCGCCACCGGCTCGACCTGGCGCCGGGACGGCGTGGCGCGTGCCCATGTCGTGCCGATGTCGATCGATGTCGCGATGCCGGTCTTCACGCCCGATGACGTGATGGAGGGCAGGCTGCCTGCCGGCAGGGTCGTGCTGTTCGACGACGATCACTATTACATGGGCGGTGTGCTCGCCGAACTCCTGTCGCGACAGGGCGCGCGGGTGACGCTGGTGACCCCTTCCGCCTATGTCTCCGATTGGACCCGCAATACGCTGGAGCAGGGTGCCATTCATCGCAGGCTTGCCGAGCACGGGGTCGAGATCGTGCTCAACCGGACGGTGGCGCGCATCGGCGCCGGCGGCGTGGTCACGGCCTGCAGCTATACCGGGGCCGAAGCCGAGCTGGCGGCCGATGCGGTCGTGCTAGTCACCGCTCGCCAGCAGGAGGACGGGCTGTGGCAGGCTCTCACGGCGCAGCAGGGCGAATGGGCCGATAGCGGCATCCGCAGCATCAAGGTGATCGGCGATGCCGAGGCGCCGGGCCCGATCGCCTGGGCGACCTATGCCGGACATCGCTTTGCGCGCGAATTGGACGAGCCCGATATCGGCGACGCCCTGCCGTTCCGGCGTGAAATAACCGCGCTCGCGCGAGCGTAGAAACACGATTCGAGTCAAGCTTTACGGGGGTGCAAAGCTTGCATGACGGTTCTGCAAAAAAGTGATGTTTCCAGT
>NZ_JBVASG010000007.1:0-242855 GCF_057813875.1 Labrys sp. F242
GTTGCCAGGCCTGCAAAGCAAAAATCTCGAATACCATGTAAATTACCTGCCGCGGGGTGGAGCAGCCCGGTAGCTCGTCAGGCTCATAACCTGAAGGCCGCAGGTTCAAATCCTGCCCCCGCAACCAGTTTTATCATAAGTCGCTAACCGTCCTGATCTGAGCATCAGGGCGGTTTTGCGTTTGTATGCGGTGTTGTCACGCTAGCTCCGTCGTTGGGGTGAACTAGTCCCCTGGAAAGTCCTCGCTTTGAGACTGGCCTAGTCAAATACAATCGCTTCTTCTCGCGTGCTCAATTCGTGCGCGAAGCGCGGGTCTGTCGGCTAAGATTCTGCGCATGTTTGGCCGCGCTAGATCCTCCGGAACCGTTGAACCATATTGAACGCATTCAAGTAGGCAGGCCAGATATTCTCCATGGCTGGAAAACGTTTGATTGCACTGGTCACAAGCCGGCACAACCGAAAGATTTTCAGAATAAGGCGGGCCGAGCAAGACTTTGGAAGGCAAATGATCGTGCGTTTCTATGTCGGCGCCACAGTACACACGAGCCAACGTCAATCGGTTGTCGGCAAAGCTTCGAAGTTGCTTGATCGCTGAGGGTCGCCTTTCAATGCGACGTGCTCTTGCATCCAGGCTTATATCGCAGCGCGCTCAATAGCGGTTTTCAAACACAGCGCGAACTTCGTCGCAATCTTCTAGAGCAGTGAGCAAAACGACAATTGCCTCAGCTATTAGCCGCACATTCCGGTCCGCATCAGGTTCGCCTGATTTGCCGCCATGAAACAAGTTGTTTCGTACTCGACGGATCATGACGAACAGGTCCGAAACGCTCCGAACGGGCGGAGCCGGCCGCCAGTCCAATTCCTGCTCAAACACTTGCTTGCTTGGAGGCTTGGAAATTAGTGTGGGCGCTAGATTCTCCGACCGCACTCGTTGCAGAAATGCTTCTTTCAGTCGATCGCCTACGAACTTTTCCCAGTCTGGATTCACTGCGCCCTTTCGATCTACTTCGACATAGCGAGCCGCCTTCAGAGCAAATTCAAATCTGGAGAAAATTCTAAAGAGCGCATCGCCTCCCGGCGGCAGGTTGTTGGCGGCTGTTAAGTCAACAGCGGACGGGCTTCGCATAGGGCTCAATTTTCAGTCCCATTTGTTGGCATCCCCTGGATCGTCCAGCGACGCTCGTCTTTGTCGGATTCGACATCCGGCCAACTAGCAGTCAACCGTCGCAAACGGCTGTCTGATTGTAAACGACAGAAATCTATCGCAATCCCAAGAGTCTCTCGCCCGGAAGGGCAACGTACTGAACCGAAGCGAAACGGCTTCTTCCGCCTTTGCCAGTGCGGCGGCCATCTGCAGTTCTATCAGCCGAGGAGGATGGACGTGCCGCATGTTCCCAGGCGGCGTGTCGTTTCGTGGAGCTTCAGATCCTGCGCTTCGGCCTTCTGGGCAAGAAACACCTCTACATCGACCCGAATAGCTACAGGAATTGCCCTCGCTCGTGGTGTGCACGAGCGAGGGATGCATGGCTAGTTGGAAGATGCGCCCACGCAGCTTTCAGAAGCGGGCTTCGTCCCTTCCAACGGAGCAATCGCGCGTATGTCAGAAGCGAATGCCGAGATTTTTCCGGAAGAAGCTGTTCGGTCCGCCCGACAGGCCGCCGCCGAAGACGCCGCCGTTCGCGTTGATCGCGTCAACACTGATGCCAGTCGTCGCGGCCAGGCCTTTGGCGATCGCGCCGCGTTCCCGTTTCGCGATTTCCAGATTTCTCGAAATCATGCCGACTGGTGCCAAGGTCACCGTCAGCACGCCCCGGAGGGCCTGATTGCCGACATCCATTTTGCAGGACTTGCTGAGTTCGGCGGAGCCCGCCTTCAATTCGCCTTCGCCCTTGGTCCGCTGCTCGATCCGGATTTCCTTCAGTTCCTGCCGGAAGCTGGCCGTCTGGATCTGATCGACTTTCTCCGGACCGATGGCGTCCAGCTGCTTCTTGAACCAATTTTCATAGGCCGCGTCGAGATCAGTGACGCCGCTGTCCTTCAGCGGCGGCGCAAGAGCTTCGTCAAACATGTTGCGAAGCACCGCCTTCTTCGCTTTGAGCCAGGCGTTGCGATACCACTGCGGCACGGCGGCGTTATCCGCGTCGGCAACCGCCGCATCGAACTGGCGCATCAGATTCTCCCGAGCATCCCGGAAGTTGTCGGTCGCCTGGATGCAGGGGTCGAGGGCGTCGAAGACGCCGTTGCTGGCGAAAGCAGGTGTGGTGAAGGCACCAGCGGCGAGGCTGGCGGACAAAGCGCCGGCAAGGAGGATGTGACGGATGGACATGGTGCACCTCGTATTGCGGTCAGCGCCGGCTGGGCACCGCCGCGGGATGATGAGAATGGCTCTGTTTGGCAGATCAGGAAGGACTTCAGGGCCTCGCCCGGAAGTCAGAAGCTGTCCGTCGTCAGAACATTTGGCGCAACTCGCGGCGTAGATTAGCGGAGTTCTGGCCTCGTCTGGGGGTTGATGTTAAGCGGCGAGCTTGCGGTGCTGCAAGCGCCGATATTTGATGGTCTGTCGCTTGATCCTTTCGCGCTGTTGGATGATGGCCGGAGCCCTGCCGAAGTAGGCGTCGGCGGGTGTCACGTTGGCCAGGCTCTCGTGGTAGCGCTGGTGGTTGTAGTGCTCGACGAAGGCCTCGATCTGGGCTTCGAGATCGCCGGGCAGGAAGTAATTCTCCAGCAGGATGCGGTTCTTCAGGGTCTGGTGCCAGCGTTCGATCTTGCCCTGGGTTTGCGGATGACACGTGGCGCCGCGTACATGGCTCATCTTCTGGGCTTCGATGTATTCCGCCAGTTCGCCGGCGATGTAACTCGGGCCGTTATCGCTGAGCAGCCTGGGTTTGTGCAGCACAGTGGCGCTGTCGCAGCCCGAGGCCGCCAGAGCGAGGTCCAGCGTGTCGGTGACATCTTCGGCCCGCATGGTGGTGCACAGCTTCCAGGCGATGATGTAGCGCGAGAAGTCGTCGAGCACGGTCGACAGGTACATCCAGCCCCACCCGATGATCTTGAAGTAGGTAAAATCGGTCTGCCACATCTCGTTCGGTCGGGTGGTCTTCGTGTGGAACTGGTCGGCGGCCTTGATCACCACATAGGCGGGGCTGGTGATCAGGTCATAGGCCTTCAACAGGCGGTAAACCGTGGCTTCCGACACGAAGTAGTGCTTCTCATCGGTGAACCGCACGGCCAGTTCGCGGGGGCTCAGGGCTGTCTCTTCCAACGCCAGTTCGATGATCTGGTCCTGGATATCGGCGCCGATGCGGTTCCACACCCGGCTCGGCGCGGATGGCCGATCTTCCAGCGCCTCTGGCCCGCCTTCGAGGAAGCGATCATACCAGCGGTAGAACGTCCGCCGGGCGATGCCGAGTTGGTCCAGCGTACGCTTGGTGGGCAGGTGCGACTGCTCGACGATCCGGATGATCTCGAGCTTTTCGGATGCGGGATACCTCATTCGTCGTCGCCCCCATCCGCGATCATGCTTTTTTTGAGCAGACGGTTTTCCAGTGTCAGGTCCGCCACGCATTCCTTCAGCGCGCGGGCTTCGCGGCGCAGATCCTGCACCTCGCCGGTGGTCGCAGCCCGGGCGGTGTCACCAGCCAGGCGGCGCTTGCCCGCCTCCATGAACTCCTTCGACCAGGTGTAATAGAGGCTCTGGGCGATGCCTTCCTTGCGGCACAGTTCGGCGATGCTGTCCTCGCCACGCAGGCCTTCCAGCACAATGCGGATCTTGTCCTCGGCCGAGAAATGGCGCCGGGTCTGCCGCCGGATGTCCTTCACCACCTGCTCGGCAGGGGCTTTTACCGGCGATTTTTTCAAGGAGGATCTGGGCTTCATCTTCGTTCCTTCGTCACTGCGACGAAGCCCAGATCCTCCTTAAATCACAACCTCAAATCTGTGCCATGGGTGCTGACGGCGGACATTAGCCTGCTTCCTGACAGAGGAGGCGGGCCATGAAACGATCGAGGTTCACGGATGAACAGATCATCGGCATCCTGAAGGAGCATCAGGCGGGGCTATCTGCGTCTGAGCTATGTCGCAAGCACGGCATCTTGGACGCGACGTTTTACACGTGGCGCAAGAAGTATGGTGGCATGGAGGTGTCGGAGGCCCGGCGGCTGAGGGCACTTGAGGAAGAAAATGCGACGCTGAAGATGACTTCCGACATCCGTTGCTGGTCAATACTCGGAACAGTTCACGAGCAAGTCACGGAGGCTATCGCAGGCTCGACAGTAGAAATAAATTTCAGCGCTTTCGTTCTTTTGGGGGAAATATGTCCGAATGGGTCTTCGGCGCGCCAGCGGGCGTGACAGATTTTCGCGATCCTTTGAGCTGGCATGCAGCGATGCTGAAGGAGACCCAGGGGATTATCCAGATCCTCGTTGGCTCCGCTCTGAATAAGGATCCAAACTCAGTCACTCCGGAGGAGGTTATCGCAAATCGGGATAGCCTTGCCTATGTCGATCCCACAGAGACGGTGCCGCCCGGGAGCGCTGAGACAATCCCGGTCCAGGCTTGGGGGGGCTTTCCCCGTGCGGTCCAACGCAGGGCGCCTTGGAAGGAGTTCCCCCCGACAGAGACTGATGCTGAGGGAAACTATCGAGCGGTGGAGCACCTCGGCGATGAAGACCATCGACCTGGCGTTTTCATTGATCGGCATGACCGCGTTCTCCACCTTCCCGTTCGTGACCGCCAAGATGAATATCTGGAATGGGCGGTGCGTCGCGACCGTGACGGAAAGATCGTGAAACTCTCATTTGTCGCCGAGGGCTACGATTACTATGCTGCCCTGTTCGATGCCGACGAACAGCGCGTTCTCGATTTATACAAAGAGTTCACGGGCCTCGCATCTCTCAAGATCGACGATCTGCGCACGCCAGACGGCGTCTACCGGCGCTATTCTGACGGTAGGTTGGAAACGGTCGCGGAGCCCGGCGGGTTCAACCCGCGGAACCGCTTCAATATAAACCCAGGGATTGTGCATCTTTCGCACCGCGCGAATTCTCTCGGCGCGGAGGTTAATCTCGCAGGCGTATCAGCGATCGCCCGAAAAAATGCGAAAGGCGTAACCCTCGACGGGAAGGACCCCGAGCGGTTGCTGTGCTGCAACGAAGGCGGCAACCCCAACAGAAACAGCGATCCGCTGATTTCGGCGCAGGCGTATGCTCAAGTTCTTGGGAGTTACCGATATACGCTTGCTGACCCTGTTGGCTTGTATATTGCCGGAGTCGAGGAGGCCGGCCTCCTGCTTCCTGACAACGCAACGAAAGTTCCACGTGATTGGTGGAAAGTGAGACGCGGTCAGGACCTCTGGGACAATAGCAAGAGCCGTGTATTGCACCTAGATCTTGAAATCCCGGCAAGTGAGAAGCTCACGATCAGCGATCTCCTCGTCGGTGGAAATCCAGTCGAGTATGCCGGCCAGATTGCAGAACTGCTGTCTGTGCACCTGTTCGTCACCCGTTGGAAGCGTGGCGGTTCCGCAATCGGCCCGATCGTCAACTGTTCTGCGACGTGTTGCCGCAAGCAAGGCGGTCAACAGTTGAAGCTCAGTGATGGGACTTGCGAAGCTGGATTCGACCAGGCCTTTCCTGATCTGCTTTCAAGCAAGATCACAGCAACCGCAGTTTCGGCTGTTCTACCTCACACAGTGACAGCAGCGCCAAAATTGCGATGAGCGACCGAGCCCTGGAACTAGGGGATATTCAAGGAAATGTTCTTGGCGGCTTCAACACCGACGTCCAGGAGTTGATAGCCCTCAAAGTGACCGCCGGCGATTTTGCCGCCGCCGCTTCGTGGGTCGCATCCCTCGCAGATGAGGTAGCAGTCGCATCAGACGTGCAGGCGAAGCGTCCGATGATGAAAGCTGTCCCAAAAGATGCTGGAACATGGCTGTTCGTGGCCATCGGCCAAGCATTCTTGAAAGCCGTCGCGCCTGATGTCCTCATCCGCGACGACGCCTTCAATGGCGGTATGCTCAGACGGGCGCCGTCCATCTTAGGTGACAAGACGGATCCCACATCGTGGAAGGCCGGCAACACGATCAACCCCGTTGACGTCTTCCTCATCGTTGCTGCCAATGACGAAACCGCCGTCACCGTGCGTGCAGACCAACTCGTTGCAGCTGCAGCGGCCGCGAGCCTGTCGTTATCATGGCGCGAGACCGCGAGGCGTTTGATGAACGATACTGAGCATTTTGGGTTCAGGGACGGCGTGTCTCAGCCTTCTGTGCTGGGTTACGATTCGGATGCCGGGCTGGGTCCCGGTTTCTTCATTTTCGGCTATCCAAAGTCCGAGGGCGAAGGTCCCTACACCGCCGCCGTCGACCCACGCGCTGTTACCGACAATGGCTCTCTCTTAGTCTGGCGTCGACTGCGCCAAGATGTTCTAGCCTTCCGGTCTTTTTGCGTGGAAGCCGCTCACGCAGCCGTACAATGGCCCTCGCTCTCCCCAGATCATCTCGCCGCGCTGCTGGTCGGCCGCTGGCCATCGGGCACGCCGATAGCAGTTGGAGTGGCGACTGATCCCAATACATCACCTCACGAGAACGGCTTCGATTTCGCGAACGATCCCGATGCGCTCTCATGTCCTTTCGGAGCACATATCCGAAAAGTGAACCCGCGCGCGGGGCCAAAGGACGTTGTCGAGATTCCGCGGATGATCCGAAGAGGAATTCCTTTCGGCAAGCGCTATGATGAAGCGCCTGAAGAGATTGATCGAGGACTCAACTTCATCGCCTTTCAGTCTTCCATCAAGAATCAATTCGAGTTTCTAACCCAGCATTGGATGAACAGTGCGCTCAATCCAGCGCGTGGTGACGATCTGCTTGTTGGCAGGGGGGACGTCCACCGGAGTATGACGATCGCCGGCCCGAATGGTTCGGTAGCTATTGCTGCGCCGGCGCGATCATGGATTACGCCTACAGGCGGCGCCTATCTCTTTGCCCCTAGCCGATCGGGGCTAAGGAAACTCGCTGGGCCACCCGCCTCGCTTGGGTTGTGGAAGGCCAAGCAACTTTTCCTCGCCGTAACGGATAACATCAAATCCGCCTTCGAATAGGTGCCTCGACGAATTAGGATACCTGCCCTTCAGTGCCTTGGGTGGTGCGCTGCTCTTCCAACTGCCCCTCAAAGCTCGCTTCACAGAAACTCCCGCTTATAGAATGTGCGATAGTGCAACGACTTGAGCTATGCTGTGAAGGTAAAAAGCAATTTGCGGGTCTTTAAACTGCAGACGAAATAAGGTGACGAAATGGCTGGGAAAGCACTCCTCTCTCTTTCAATTGATCTTTGTGGCTCAACAGAAATTAAAGAAGCTATTATATCATTGAGCAAAGGCCAAAGCGATTACCGCGAAAATCTATATAAAGATTATCTGCGTTTACTATTTTCTGTTGAAAGAACATTTTACAATCTGCTCTCTAATGATGACCGCATCCGTTTGGATAGACTCTTTCTTGTAAAAACGATCGGTGACGAATTCTGGTACGTATATGAAGTCGATGAGGCGGACGATAAGGCTCTCAAGCAAGCAGCGACGGCGCTGATGGACGCTGTCGCAGCATCATTCTCCAAGTCGCGCGATATTAATTTATTCTCAAGGCCTGTCGCGGACTTCGAGGAAGAGGATGATATGAAAGATGTAAAAAATGCTCATTTTGATCCGCCACTGAAAGGAGTCCTTGATCTTCTCACTGATGTTACCGAGCTCAATGTCGCTCGCTTCAACTATCTTCATGAGCAAATGCTGTCCATCGCACAAGCGCGAACTCCGTCGATCGAAGCTCGAAATGAACTCTCAGCTACTTTCTATAACAACTTAAATCTCGCCAGCACATCTTTAGAGCCTAGCAAAACAAAGGCAATTACTGCTATAAGAACAGACTATATCGGCTTGGATGTAGACCGATTCTTTAGGATATCGAAATTCTGTCGTCCAAACATATTGTCAATTGGACAAGCGCTCATGGAGCGCCTCGATGTCACGATTGACGACATTCCTACTTATGAACACGTTCCAATAAAGGTTTGGAATCAGCAGGTGCCGACGGTTGCAGGGACGAAATTGTCTCAGCGTAATGCTATCGTCGAGTTAGTTCGGGCGGACCAGCTCAAGGGGATCGGCTCTGAATACAAAATCTACCACCTATTCGGGCTCGCAAGCCTAAATCAAAGCACATTTATATCGGCCGCCGGCCAGCGTGACTTAATGAAGCCGACGCGAGCCTTTCTGGCGGAAAATGGTTTCTTCGGAATCGAACGCTGTAATCTTGTGGGTGCAGCCTAAAGTCCTTGCGTCAAAATTGCGATCGATCACCGCTCAAAGTAGATAAACTTTTAACGGCGAAACAATGACTTAGTGGTGCCCGTCATCATCCTAGCCGGGACCGCACTGCAAGATACAATATGGTTTAGTTATGAGTGTCGTCCCAGACAGGATTCGAACTTGTAATCCGGGCTACGGCAATGATGGCAGAGGTCCGCTGGAGGCCGAGTTTTCGGTATTGGAGGCGAGATCAATGGACATCCTTGGCCCGCCTGGCACGTCCAGCGCTATTATCCAAACAGAACCTTCTTTCACGCCGCTTCCCAGACTTGATTGAGAATCCTCGCAGCGAGCGCTGCCTTATCTTGTGGCAGAAAGCGCCCATAGTGCTGCGTGACCATCTCCGGCGTGTCCTGAATGGCATAGCTCGCCTGCTCATATGAACCAGTTTGCTTCAGAATATGAGTTGCAAGGACGTCGCGGACATTGTGCGGCCCGTGTGGGAGCAAGCCTTTGATCGCACCGCGGCCCGTGTATGGATTGTACACGCCATACCGTTGGATCGTTAGCCGCCAGGCCTCATAGAAGGTATTCTGGTCATAGGCAGGATCCTTGCTCGTCGTTTTCACGGTCTTGACGAAAAATGTCCCGGGATCTTGGGTGCCGGCGAGCAAGACAGCGCGATGGCGGTTCACGTAGGCTTCCAGGTGATCGTAGAGATCTCTGAGGTTCGGCAGGACTAAGCGGAACGGCTTGCTCCCGAAATACGATGAGTTCGCATTCTTGAAGGCGACCGATGGGATGAGGACTTCCCAACCGTTGCCGCGCTCGCTCCAGCGGATCTCGCCGCGCTTCAGGTCTTCGAGCTGCCGCTCCGTGCGCGGAAACTGTCCGCGTGGACAGATCATCAATTGGCGCAGGTTCTTCTGCCGCAATCCGAGATGCAGGCCGAGCCTCAACATCAGAAAGGAGCGAACGGCCTCGGCCGCCGCGCGCGGATAGCGTCGCTCGTCTGGCATCCTCTGCAGGATCTCGTCAGTGATCTTGCGATATTCCCCAACAGGGCTCGGCGCTTCCAGGATGGGCATAATGGGTTCGAACGGGTCGCGATGAACACGTGCAATTCGCTGGATCTCCTTGGCGCGGCCTGTCGCGTGTTTGAAGAATGTGTCGCAGGCGCCATCCCAATCCGCTTTGGCGCGTTCGATTTCCTGTTGCGATACGAGGCCAGGGATCGGCTGAACCCGCTGCACAAGTTGCGCATGTTGCCGAAGCCAGCCGGTTTCCTGACGTGTCAGGGCGAGGGCGATGCGCAACATGTCGACCTCCCAGGCCGTGTAGAAACCACGCCGACGTTCGCGCCATTGGACGTACCAATCCCAAACGGCTGGAAAAGCGAGAAGGCCGAGTGTGAGATGCTGAAGTGGCACGCCATAGCCTTTGACAATGCCCTTGGGCGAAGCAGCGAGGGCGCCCAGCATCAGGCCGAGGTGCTCGATCTTCTGGGAGGTGGTTTCTTCACCCCACACGCCGTTGCGCTGGAGGCCGAAGGCGGTCAGCGTCGAGGTCTTGAAGCGCACCAGTTGCGCCATCTCCATGGCAAGGCGCGGCGGTGCGTCAATGACGCCCGAAAGGAGATCTGGATCGGTGTCCGGCGGCCTATTTTCGATACCCTCGCTGTGATCGAAAGATTCCGAAGGTTCCGAACGACCATAGGCAATGCCGGGAAAGCGGATGGCATATCGTTGTTTCATCGCAGCAGCCTGGAACCGGCGATAATCCGTCGAGCCGCTAATGATTACCCGTCGGACCCATTCCAGAATCTTCTCTCGCTCCGAGAGCGGCAGGGTGTTGAAATTATCTGGCAGATGCCAGGCCAGCCTGCGTCGTTCGGCGGGGCTGACATTGTGGAGATTGAAACCGGAGGCCGCACGAGCCTGGTTTGGGATCTTCGCCTGAAAATATCCTTCGGGCAGCCGATAGCGGCGCTCGATGCGGCCAAGGATTTCGAGACTTTCCACACTACGTGGTGCCTTCGTTCCTTGCACCCAGCTCAGCAGTGTCTTGTTGTCGAAGGTCTCATCGGCCCTGACAACGGCCCGATAAAGCTGCCAATAGCTTTCGCCATGGCGCTGCAGGTGAAGGGCCAAAGCCGCATCGAAGTCAACAGGATCCTCCCAATCGTCCGTGAGTGCGCGCGGGAATTCCTCGATCGGCTTTAGTTTCGGGCCTGACTTCTTTCTTCTATGAGCAGCAATGGCCGGAACGATTGGTTTGCGAGACGAAGTTGGCACATCGGCAGGTTTCGTCGCAGCACTCGGTGACGTCGCCGGCTCTTGGGCGACCAAAGGAACCTTACGCGGTCTTCCACGCTGTCGTTTCGGCTGCGACAGTTTTGATTGGGATTCTGTGGCATCCTCGATCGCAATGGCCCGTCTGCGTGATGATGGTGCGGAGAGGGAAGGTGCCGGCGGCTCCGCTGTCTGGAATGCCGATTCCGCAGAAGCCTTTTGAGGGCTCCCGCGAAGCCTTTTGGATTTCGACGGTTCGGTTGCAGATTGGACTGTTTCCTTGGTGGACGTCACGCGCAGAGCCCTTGCAATGGCGTCAAGCACTGGACGGACCGCATCTCTGTTCCTGACCAATTGCTCTCTTTGGACGGTGCTGCGCTCTGCAATCCTGCCCCAGTCGTATGTCCTGCCTCGCAGCGGCAGAAATGACCGGCGAGCGATCAGGCTCAGAAGGAAGGCCTCAAGCTTTCTGAGATCCTGCGGATGAAAATGAATAGCGAGCTTCAGCTCGCAAAAACGCACGACCCTTTGGGAAAGGGCATCGGGATTCCAATCTTGTAACATATGAACTTGGCTTCAAAATGGTGGCCGGACATTGCTCGATCGTCCGGGAAAATGAACGGGCAGCGCACGTACACGATTCTGGTGCCTCAATCATTTTCAAACGCCTGGTTTCCCTTAGCGACCCACAGCGCTCGTGCCTGTTCACTCTGATTGCTTTTGAGTTTGTCGGCCGCCCAGAGCAGTGCACCGTAGACCATGGCGCGATCATCGCCGGCCAGGTCCACGAGCCCGGGTCCAGCATCGACGACCAGTCAGCCCATGCATACAATTCGGCGTCGAAAATAAGCTTCACGAGGCGCGAGCCGGCTTCTTATCTCATCAAGGCGATTGCTTCGATCGTCAATAGCCATTTGAATAGCTGCCTCAGTGAATTCATGCCGTGGGCTCACTAACCTCAGGCTGCAAGGCACAAAGCAGTCTGACAATACCGCTTGGTTTGAAGAAGTTGGGGATAATATATGAGCCGAACTAAAACAGAAGGAAAGTACACAGCCATTGAACGCGTAAATATTCTGACATCTTCCGGCTCACGCCAGTCGGCGGTTGAGACGGTTGCTCGCGAGATGGGCGTAAGCCACTCGACTGTCTATAACTGGTTGAGAAGGTGGAGGAGCGCCAAACCCGGTGAACAGCTCGCAGCTTTGGCAGCCCAAAATGTAGGTCGCACTGCTATCGCAAAATGTGACCCGCGAGCTTGGGAATTTCTTGTCGCCAGCTCCCGGCAAGGTCATCGCCCCACCTTTGCCTCCGTCCATCGGCAAATGAAAGAAGAAGCCGCAAAACAGGGTTGGGATCCTATTCCGTCAGCGAAAACTCTGCAGCGGCGTCTCAAGCGTACAATTGGTAGCGTCGATCCGAACTCGTGACAAACAATGACAGCCCGGATGCTGCTGCCCTTCAGCCGCTCAGAAATCTCGCGCTCCAATTGATTCAGTTCGGGGAGCAGGCAGAGGTGACGACGTGACGAAAAGGCCCTGTAGCGGTATGTGAGGGATTCAAACTGAACATGAGGTTATGTCTCAGCGCTCGTTGGTCAGAGCTGCACCAGGCGTCTAAGGACGCAAATCATAGCAATTTCGTACAACGGGGCTCTAGAAGAGGCATAGAGGATTAGGACTCAGAGCGAGCCGCAGTTGCTATTGTGAGGCCTCGATTGCCTGATGCTGGACATGAAATTTCGAGAGCGATTTGATGCTTGCAAAAGAATTTGATGACATATCTTTGACTGATCTTCGAGCTCTGGTTGACGAGGGTATCCCAGAAGGACGGCAACTCGAATTCAAGCGCGATCACTACGGCCGCAAAGAGGAGGACAAGCGCGAGTTTGCCGCGGATATTTCGGCCATGGCCAACACATATGGCGGGTATCTCATCATCGGGATTGATGAAAAGAATGGAATCGCGTCTGACCTATGTGGTGTCAATTCATCCGATCCGGATGGGCTTGTTCGCGCGGCTTCCGAATCTATTCGCACGTCGTTCGAGCCACCGCTCCTTGAGTTCAGGATCAAATGGCTCGCTATTGAGGCCGAACGTGGCGTTTTGATTATCAAGATTGCTCGGAGTTGGAGCGCGCCGCATCGTGTAGTCGTCGCCAAGGATTATCGCTTTTTCATCCGGGACGAGAATGGGAAGCATCCGATGTCAGTAAATGAATTGCGCCGAGCTTTTCTTTTTGCTTCCGAGGTCGAGGAACGGATCAGGTATTTTCGAATTGAGCGCTTGGCTATCCTATCGAATAATGAAGGCCCTCTAGCTGTCGGCAAGGACGGTGATACGCGCCTGATCATGCATGTCGTGCCGCGGGCTGCGTTCACCGACAACATTCAACTCTCGTTCGATCCGCATGGTGGAGCAAGCTGGCCCTGTCCTCTCGGGGCAAGTGGTGGAAATCAGATGTATTCGCTCGACGGCTTGGTGCGCTATTCGAGACCTGACGAGAGGTTTGCATCGGTTCGCGCATTTTCGACATTATTCCGCAACGGAATCGCGGAAGCCGTCGCAGAGGTCCATGTTGGTGCAAGGGACGATCGACCGAGGATCGCCCTGACTGGTGTCGAGCAGGAAATAATCTCCGGCGTTAGTCGGGTGCTCGCTGAGTATCATAGACGTGCGATACCAGCTCCTTATGCAGTATTGATAAGCCTCATTGGCATACGTGGTGTTGCGGCACACCTTAATGAAGAGCGCGGTGGCATTGCCTATCCATGTCGCTCCGATCGGATCACGTTGCCTGAACTTACCCTCGATGCTGCTGAGGCCGCTAACGGGCCAGAGATCGCATTGCGACCGCTGTTTGACCTCCTGTGGAATGCGTTTGGCCAATTCGGCTCCCCAAACTTTGATCGGTCGGGGCGCTATCTGTCACGCTGAACGAGCGATTTGCCATTATCTCAACGCACCTCACAGCGAAATCACCCACCGAAGTTTGCACTCGATTTCTTCAGCAAGAGCCGGCCCAGTTCGCCGGCACGCACCTCTCTGGGCTGGCGTTGCTTATTTTCAATCATTTTCAAAGGCCTGCTTTCCTTTTGTGGTCCATAGCGCTCGCGCCTGTTCGCCCTGTTCGCCCTGTTCGCTCTTGAGCTTGTCGGCCATCCAGAGCAGAGCACCGTAGATCATGGCGCGATCGTCATTGGTCAGGTCGATGAGCCCGGCTTTGACGACGAGACCGCCGAGTTCGATCAGATGCCGCGTACGCTTGCGGCGCTCGACCTGCCACGTCCGCATGTCATGCCGCGCCCGCGCCGCCTGATGTCGGTTGCGGTCGATCTGGTTGCGTCGGAGTGCTGTTCGTATCGCGATCAGCCGCCGGCACAGATCGCCGTGCTCGCCCCTGGAAAAACATGGCGCCGCGCCTCGCGCACACCTCTCTCCTGCTGGCGTCTTTCGTCTCGGTCAGAAGGAGCAACGCGCCGGCGAGTTCTTCGGCGCTGAGCGCGTCTGCGCCGGTGGCAATCACCAGCTCACCGAGCTGCTGCACTTTGCGGGTCTTGAGCTCGCGTGCCTTGTCTTCGAGGGCTTTCAGTTCGGCATCGAAGTTTCGCGGTTTGCGCATCATGTCCTCCAAAGTGTTGATGGAGCGATGATAGTCGAGCCCCTGACCAAAGGCTGCAGGGTTGCCGAGACTGGCTGGGACCGGCTAGTCGCTCCCGAGATTTTTTCGAGGGAGGGCGCGCTTATACGTCGTTCCGACGTCAGCTCGACTGTGCCACATTCTGATCGGTGGCGATCTATCATCTGCACGTCAAGGTCATCGGCCGCAAGGCCGGCTCCAGCGCGGTGGCTTCCGCCGCCTACCGCTCGGCCTCGCGCTTGCGCGACGAGCGCCTCGACCGCAGCCATGACTTCTCGGCCAAACGGGGCGTCGTGCATTCCGAGGTCATGCTGCCGGACAATGCCCCCGAGGTCTGGAGCGGTCGCGAGCGGCTGTGGAACGATGTCGAGGCGTTCGAGATCCGCAAGGATGCCCAACTGGCCCGCGAGGTCGAGTTTGCCCTGCCGCGCGAGTTGAGCCAGACGCAAGGCATCGAGCTTGCCCGCGACTTCGCCCAGGCCGAGTTCGTCGACATGGGCATGATCGCCGATCTCAATGTGCATTGGGATGTGGGCGAGGACGGCATGCCCAAGCCCCATGCCCATGTCATGCTGACCATGCGCTCAGTGGAAGTGAACGGAGACGAGGCCAGCTTCGGCCCGAAGGTGCGGGACTGGAACCGCACCGAAATGGTCGAGCACTGGCGCGAGCGCTGGGCCGAGTTTGCCAACGAGCGCCTGGCCGAACTCGACATCGACGCCCGTATCGATCATCGCAGTCTGGAAGACCAGGGCATCGCCTTGGAGCCGCAAAGCCAGATCGGTGCCCCGGCGCAACGCATCGAGCGCGAGGGCAGCCAGGATCTGGGCGTCGAGGGTCAAGGCATTGACGGCGTCGGGATCGAAGCTGATCGCGCCGAGATGCACCGCGAGACTGCGCGCGGCAATGGCGAGCGGATCATCGCCGATCCGTCTGTGGCGCTGAATGCGATCACCCATCAGCAATCGACCTTCACGCAGCGCGACATGGCGATGTTCGCCCATCGTCACAGCGACGGCCTCGACCAGTTCAATGAGGTGATGGGGGCGATGCGCGGCTCGCCCGATCTCATCGAACTCGGCCAGGACGGACAAGACGAGGACCGCTTCACCACTCGCTCGATGATCGAAGCCGAACAGCGCCTGCACCGTGCTGCCGAACTGATGGTGGAACGGGAGCGCCATGCGGTCGATGACGCGGATCGTGAGGCGGCACTGGCACGCGCAGCAGAACGTGGTCTCGTTCTGTCGAGCGAGCAGGCCGACGCACTGGCGCATATCACCGATGGGCGTGATCTCGGCATCGTGGTCGGCTATGCCGGCACCGGCAAGAGCGCAATGTTGGGCGTGGCGCGGCAGGCTTGGGCCGCAGCGGGCTATGAAGTCCGCGGCGTTGCCTTGTCCGGCATCGCGGCGGAAAATCTCGAAAGCGGATCGGGCATTGCCTCCCGCACCATCGCCAGCCTGGAACATGGTTGGGGGCAGGGCAGGGATCTGCTCACCTCCCGCGATGTTCTGGTGGTCGACGAAGCGGGTATGGTGGGTACGCGGCAGCTGGAACGGGTGCTCTCGCATGCAGCCGACGCCGGCGCGAAAGTCGTACTGGTCGGTGATCCGCAGCAACTGCAGGCGATCGAGGCGGGCGCGGCCTTCCGCTCGCTCCATGATCGTCATGGTGGCGCCGAGATCGGCGAGGTGCGCCGCCAGCGCGAAGACTGGCAGAGGGATGCCACGAGGGATCTGGCCACCGGCTGGGCCGGTGGAGCCATCCACGCCTATAGCGCCCATGATAGGGTGCATGCAGCCCCGACACGGGAGCAGGCCCGCGAGGATCTGATCGAGCGCTGGGATCGCGATCGGCGGGCCTCATCCGATGCCAGTCGGATCATTCTCACCCACACCAATGCCGAGGTGCGATCCCTCAACGAAGCGGCCCGCGACCGCATGCATGCCGCCGGCGATCTCGGCGCTGATGTGCACGTGACGGTCGAGCGCGGCGAGCGCAGCTTTGCCAGTGGGGACCGCGTGATGTTCCTGCGCAATGAACGCAGCCTCGGCGTGAAGAACGGCACGCTCGGTACGATCCAGGAAGTCAGCCCGCAATCGATGATCGTGCGCACCGACGATGGCCGATCCGTCGCCTTCGATCTCAAGGACTATGATCGTATCGACCATGGCTATGCCGCCACCATCCACAAGGCCCAGGGCATGACGGTGGACCATACCCATGTGCTGGCAACACCAGGCCTGGATGCCCATGGCAGTTATGTCGCCCTGTCGCGCCACCGTGACGGTATGGAACTGCATTATGGCCGCGACGATTTTGCCGATCGGGACCGATTAGTCCGAACCCTGTCGCGCGATCGATCCAAGGACATGGCGTCCGATTACGAACAACGCGATCCGGCCCAGCACTATGCCGAGCGGCGCGGCATCAGCTTCCGCGAGCGCGTCGCCGAAATCGTACGCAAGGTGATGCCGGAGAAACTGCGCGATCGGATCGACCAGTTGCTCGATGGGTTCCGCTCGTCCCCGGACGGCCCGCCCAGCAGAGAAGCAGGGCAAGGGCCGGAACGGGAAGCAGGAAGAGCCAGGACGAAGGTACAGCACGAACCCACGGTACCCGAAAAGGAAGCTGCCGAAGATCCCGAGGAGGCACTGCGCAAAGTCCGCACGAGGGCGCTGGTGCGCCATGCTCGTGCGGTGAATGCCATCTTCGCCGAGCAGCAAATCGGCGACAGGGCCAGCCCAGAGCAGTGGCGCGAGCTGAAGGATGCACGCGATGTCTTCGAGAACGTACGGCCTTTTGGCTGGCGCGATGCCGAGGCGGCCTATCTCAAGGATACCAGCCTTGCCCGCGAGGCGGCCGGCGGCCGGCTCGGCCGCGCCATTCGGGCCCTCCAACTCGAGACCGAGATCCGCACCGATCCGCAGCGGGTCGCTGACCGCTTCGTCGAGCGCTGGCAGAAGCTTCAGCGGGCGAGCCAGCTCCAGTACCAGGCCGGCGACTTCTCCCATTACAACGCCACACGCTCAGCCATGGGCGACATGGCCAGGAGCCTGGAGCGCGATCCGCAATTGGAGTCTCTTCTCGCCAATCGCAAGCGGGAACTCGGCATCGATGTCGGGTTCGACTCAGGCCGCCGCCTCGGTGTGGAACTCGCCTTCAGTCACGGCCTCGGCAGGGGCCGGGGACTGGATATCGGAATGTGACCCATCCGCTATGCCGCCGTCTCCTCGTCACGGCACGACGAAGCGGAAAACGCTCTTGCGCACCCGTGACCACCTGTCCTGTGTAGTCCCAACACCAGTCAGAAACAGCCAGCAGGAGGCAACCCGCCCATGCGTGAACCAGACCGCATCATTCGCATGAAAACCGTGCAGTCGCGAACCGGGCTGTCCCGATCCACGATCTACCGCAAGATCGCCGAGGGGACCTTCCCACCCCGGATCAAGATCAGCATCACCGGGGCGGGTTGGCATGAATCCGAGATCAGCCGATGGGTTGCCGATCCCGTTGGATGGCGCCCGAAGGGCAAGTTCGATGAGTTCTGGTGAAAGCGACGCACGCCCCCAGGCAGGCTATGCCCCAGACCCAGGCCGGCGAGCGCGGGAGGCTTCACGGTCGCTTCCAGGCATGAAGGTATTGGGCTCCATGTCCTGCCCGATGCGGATCAAGTCACGCAGCGCCGAGCGGATCTGCGGCTGGGGAAACTCGGTGTCGTCCTCCCAGATAGTGCCCTCGTGAAAGATCATGTCGAGCTTGCCCGCGATGCCGGCAAGTGAGGTGGCCGCCGTGACGGTCAAGGCATCGACGAGTTCCTGTTCGCGCTCGCCGGCTTCCACCTCCGCCTGCTTGGTGGCCGAGTAGCCAATCTGCTCATCGACCACGTCCCAGCGCACCTGATGCTCGGCCAACTCTGCCTTGGCCTTCGTACACAGGTGAGCCATCTCGGGGGCTGAGCCACAAACGGCCTCGATATCTTCCGGCGAGAAGAATTCCAGCGTCTCACCGCTTCCCGGCAGGCGAAGTGCGGTCCGGGGGAAGCCGATTTCTCGGACAAGCTTCGTCTCGAGCCGCTGCTGCTTGTGGCATAGCGCTTCTGTTCTGAGCGCCGCCGCCTTCCACTCCTTCCACGCCAATAGGGCGGGGTCGGGGCTGTAGGGGCCGGCCATCGTTTCGAAAGCCACCGCTTTGCTCTGGAATGGCAAGCCCAATGTGGCAAACGCCGTACCCATCAGCAGGCGTCGCCGGGTGACGAAAGACAAAGTCGTGCTATGGTCGGAATCATCCATGATCCGAGCTCCTTACCAGCTTAGATTGTGGCTAGGCTGGATGCGTGGTGACACACGTATCCAGCCGCCGTTCACAAGTGGCAGAGTACCAGAGCATTGCGTCAATGATCAATGAAAATCACTACATTGTTGTGAAATTTGATGAACTCAACGCAGTGTAAGATGGCCCGAGCGGCGTTGGGGTGGGGCGTCCGAGAGCTTGCCGCTCGTGCAAATGTCTCAACTCAGACGGTGGTCCGCTTCGAACGGGGGGAGCAGCTAAAAAGTCAGACCGTGGGCAATCTGCAAAGTGTAATGGAAAACGCCGGAATAGAGTTTATTCCAGAGAACGGCGGTGGCGTCGGAGTGCGTTTGAAAAAAGACTTTATCGGCTGAATAAGAGCGCCGTCAGCTTACCGTGGCGTTTCCAGAATATGAAACCTAGATGTGATGGCATTGATTTATTTTTTCTTGAAATAGGCACGATTTGAATTGAGATTTTTATTTAGTCTAATTAGTGCTTTTCTATATCCTTCTTATTATTCCATCCATACATCACAATATCTCTGATCGAATCTGTTTTTATTACCCTAATATCATCGTTAATCAAAAATATGGTATGATGAGATAGCAGCATAATGATTCTTGTATTATAATAAGTACGATCCTCTGTGATAATATAGGAATTTAAATGGTCATTATACTTTGTATATTGGGCCATGACATTGGCTGTATGTGTCAAAATAAGTATAATTTGAAGCCCCATCTGCGGTGTAATAAGGGACGAAAGCGCAGATATGTTGGGAGGGGCGTTTATAATGTCCAGTGCTACCCATATCGTCCACATCAACAAAACGATGACCGATATCTGATAGTCGCTTAGCCTAGAACCAGTTATATAGTTTATAAATAACGTTAAAATCAAATAACTCAATACGGGCATAGAATATACAATTAGTTCAATAATCACGTGTAAGTTTTTCTTTTTCATCCATCTACACATAATAACCCAATAATAAAATAACAATACATAACTTATTACAAAGCTGACAAGCACAATTGCAATTTTAATTATATCTGTATATTCTATTAGCCATACAAGACTCCAGCTAAATTTCGATAAATAAATAACTATAAAATACAGAGATAAAAAACCGCCACCAAATGTCGCAAGAGCGGTAATCGCGGCAAGATTCTTGTTTATATATTCCATGGCTGATCACTTCCTGAAATCTCGACGCTGATGTGAACTTTATCGCCTAGCCAAATAGGCAGCATACCACTAGTTATTTTGCAATCCATCCGCTATATCTAGCTGTGAATGAAGCTCCCACATCTCATGAACTCGTATGTGCAATAGTACATCCGCCGGAACGTCCTCCGCGGCAAGTCCTTCTGCGAGCGGGCCGACTGGTGCGCTGTTCGAGGGGCAGGTCGGCGCGCATTACCTGTTGACTCTTCTCGCAGACGCAGATCCTCGGGGACTGCCGGGCATGTCAATCGAGCGCGTCGAACTCCAACGCGCAGGGGAAGGATATCCACTCGACGATGTAGTCATCCAGGGCATAACGCGTATTGGCGAGCCCGCGACGCTTGAAGTGCAGGTCAAGCGAACGATCAAGTTCACTCGGGGCGACGCCGTGTTCAAAGACGTCGTCGCGCAGCTGGCTCGGGCCTATGCCAGGCTTGATCTTTCCCATCAACGCCATCAGTTCGCCGTCGCGACCGAGCGTAACTCATTCAAGATCACCGGCGCCTACCAGGACGTTCTTCGATGGGCTCGAGAGATCAGCTCGCCAACCACCTTCATCGCACGGATTGACCGTAAGGGCGTATGCAACGACGACATGCGGAGCTTCGTGGCAACCGTCCGCGCCCATCTTGCGGAGTTCGGCTGCGCCAATGATGATCAGACGATCTGGCAGATCCTCCGACGCTTTCAGATCCTGCCATTCGACTATGATGCACCGGGCTCACAGTCACTCGAGCTGGCCATCGAACGGTCCCGCAGCGTCCTGGAACCTGACGAGGTCTCTCGAGCGAGCGGCTTTTGGAAAGCATTGACCGAAACCGCCATTCGAACCGCTGCGTCAGGAGGGGATCTGGACCGCAGGCGCCTGCTCGAAACGCTCACGAATGTCGACAGTTTCCGCGTGCGCGGATCGCTTCGAAACCGCTTGGCGAGAGAGACGCTATCCGATGCCGCCTCCCTGACCGCCGCCGATCTTCGCTGTGATATCGCCGGCGTAACTCTGGCGCGCTCAGCCCAACTGCAAGCTGTCCGTGAATCGAGAGCTATGGGTCGCTATATCGAGATTCAGGGCGGTCCCGGCGTTGGGAAGTCCGGGGTCCTGGGGATGCTTGTCCAACAGACCCTTCGCGAAGCCAACGCCATTGTGCTTTCACCTGAACGAACGACACCCGGAGGCTGGCTGGCGTTCAAGACCGCGCTGGGCGTGGATGCAAGCCCAAAGGCCTTTCTATCCGATCTTGCCAGCGACGGCGGTGCCGTCTTGTTCGTGGACAGTCTCGATTTCTTCGATGACGACAGCAAGCGCAAGACCGTGGTCGATCTGGTACGCACTGCGGCCGACATCCCGAATTTTCAGATCATCGTCACAGTAAGAACCGGCTTTGATAAGGATGAGCCAAATTGGTTGCCGTCTGATGTGCTGGATCGCTTAGGCCGCGCCTCGCCTGTCGTCATCCAAGATATCGGTGAGCAGGAGCTCGATGAACTGAAAGAGGCCAAACCGGCTCTGCGAGCGCTCCTAGCGGACGATCACCCCGCCCGGCCGATTGCCCGCAACTTATTCCGCTTGTCCCGGTTGCTCGATGTGCAGGGCCCCACGGAAGATCTACGGTCCGAAGTCGATCTTCTCGAGCGCTGGTGGACAACGGCCGACGGCGCACCTAGCGGACGCCGGGAGCGCGCGCGACTTCTGAGCGACCTCTCCGAGGGTGCGCTTGGAGGTGTCGATTACCTCACGACCCAAGCCCCGCCGGCCGCGGTGGAATCCTTGGTCTCGAGCGGAACTCTGCGCGAGCTAGCCTTGGACCGGGTCACTTTCCGACATGACGTGCTGCGCGAGTGGGCAATAGCCCGGCTCCTGCACGGTGACCCCTCCGCGGTGGACCGCCTGCCTCTTTCCCAAACTGCCGCGGCGTCGTTGGTTCGGGGCGTTGAGCTTGGAGCTCGGCTCTCGCTCGAGCGTTCGTCGGACGCTCGGTCCTGGGTCAGCTACCTGGATCGGGTCAGCGTGCCGGGCGCACATCCGTCTTGGCGTCGATGGTCGTTGTTGGCGATCCTTCGTTCGGAGCATGGCTTCGCCCTCCTGGATCAGGCGGCTGCCTCGCTTTTTGAACAGGACGGGGCACTTTTGCGTGAATTGATCCGGACTACGATCGCGGTCGAGGCGCGTCCGCTTGCGGACATGTTGGCAGAAAAGGGGGGCGGGCTGCCCGCGATTCCCGCCGGCATCTATGGGCCGGCCAACATGTCCTGGGCCACTTTGGCGTGTTGGCTCATCAAGCGACAAGCCGACCTCCCGATCCAGGCCTTGCCCGACATCGTCGAGCTTTTCCAACATCTCTCGATGTCGACGTTCCTGCGAGGCGAGCTCACGCAGCTTATCGCACGCTCACTCGCGGACTGGCTCGACGAGATCGAGGGGGCTCGAGAGCACCGCCTGTTTGCCCAGCCTGAACCACGCTTTAAAGCGGACTTCAGATACCATGAGCTCGAAAAGCTAGCCGCGGACGTCCAGCGGGCCTTCGCTCTCATGGCGATCAGCGTACCTGAACGGGCCCAGCGCTATCTGCTCGGCGTAATAGGACGGAACAACACTTATACGATCCGCAATCTCATGAAGTTCAGAGGTACCCTGGCCCAGGCGGCGCCCGTTGAACTTGCAGAGCTCACCATTCTCGGCCTCATCCCAAAACCCAAGGATTATCCGGCCAACCGGCGATCTCACGACACTATTTTCAGCCATCTCGATTCTGACTTCCTGCCGAGCTCGCCGGCACAAGGCCCGTTTTGGGATTTGCTCAATGCGGCCCCGCAACAGGGCCTGGCGCTCATACGACGCCTGGTCGAGCACGCCGTCTCCTGCATCGGCACAGGACAGGAGCCCGGCAAAGACGGGGTCACCCTCGTATTGTCGTCCGGGCCTCGTTTCTTCCCGTGGGAGCGCACTTATGATTGGTCGCGTGGCTCTGGCTGCCTGTTTGCGGTCGAATCAGGGCTGATGGCGCTGGAGGCTTGGTCACATATGCGCATGGAGCGGGGCGACCCGCTTGCTCAGATCATCGACGATATCCTCGGTCCGGACGGTACGCCCGCCGCCTTTCTTCTGGTGGCGGTCGATATCCTGATCTCGCACTGGCCGCAGACAATGCCGGCGGCCTTGCCGTTTCTCTGCTCTCCTGAGCTGTTGTCCTTGGATCATGTTCGCTTTGCGCGCGATTGGCTGCCCGGTTTGAACCCGTTGGACTTTGGTGCCGTCGGGCCAAAGGAACCTGGCGCAACAATTCGCCTTGCCGATATCAGCGAGCGGCCTTCGCGACGAGCAGCCCTGGAGAATCTCCTGGGTGAATTCGCGCACAGCACGGACGCCGATGGTACAGGGCTCCGCGTGCTCCTTCAGGCGGCCGCCGAGCGGCTTGAAGAGCCCCAACCGGGCGATACCTTAGTAGAGCCCCGGCTCATGGTGCGGCGAGCGCTCAACGCAATCGATCCAGCCAACTGGCACACGGAGAATGGCGAGCGAATCTATGTGCCGCCCCCCGATGAACTGGTGCACATCGCAGATCTTCAAGTCAGGCACTCTGCTGAAAGCTTGGATTTCAGCATAGATTTGGCGCTTCGCAATCTCCTGGAGCATGTGGATCACTCCAATCCTGAGCTTGTGGAACGTGCAGTTGCTCATGCCAGACGCTTGCAG
The DNA here is from genome assembly GCF_057813875.1 of Labrys sp. F242. Classification (NCBI taxonomy): domain Bacteria; kingdom Pseudomonadati; phylum Pseudomonadota; class Alphaproteobacteria; order Hyphomicrobiales; family Xanthobacteraceae; genus Labrys; species Labrys sp. F242. The sequence goes on from NZ_JBVASG010000007.1 coordinate 23,456, forward strand.
TCGCTCGACAACGACGTGGCTGAGGACGTTTTGCGTTCTCGAATGATTGCGATCGTCTCGGCCGCCATGATTACCGCCCGGGACGGCTCCGATCCGTTCCTTGGCGAGCATGAGGACTGGGTACGACAGGCGTTTGCGACAGCACTTGCCACCACGGCGCCCGATATTGCGTCCAGCATGTGCGAGGGAATTCGTTACAATCCGATCAGCATTGCCACGCTCGGTCTCATCCACCTATGGCGAAGGAAACAAAGTGACGCCGATCGAGATGCATTGCTGGATCTGGCTGGTCGTGACACCAGCGAAGCCGCGCAAGGGTTTGGAGCCGGTCTAGCCATCATCCGTCAGCGTGATCGGCGCCTCCTTCGAGCGGCCCTCAGATGTGCAATGACGGCCCAAATCAAGCCGTTCCGCCGAGGGGATAGCCCAGAGGACCAATCGACTGACCAGGCTCAACATAGAAGGAGAGTTGAAGCAGCCATCGCGGCCGAGCGCGCCTGGTTGCACGGCCACACCGGCGAGCCGATCTGGCCAGCCCTGCCGGCACCCGCCATACGCACCCGACCGGGGGTTCGGATTGGAACTGCGCCAATCGAAGCTCGAACGGATCGTCAAGCAGGGCCCGAAGAGCTATTTCATAGCCAGGCTGGGGCTCTGTGGGTTCGCCAGCTCACGGGTGCTTTTGATCCGGAAGATCGCGACTGGCTGCTGGTATTCGTCAACGCCTATGCAGATTGGACAGCCAGGGCGAATGGATCCGAATTCGAACGGCACGCCGACGTTGAAAACCGCTTCGATGGTTGGAACGACGTCTTCTATCGGCTGGTCGCACGTGCCCTCTTGAAGCTGGGTCCGGGGGATGCCGTCACCGAAGTCAGCCGGTTGATCGACGTTCCCGACAGGTCGGTTTTCGACATCGTCCCGGTGCTGGTCCCAAGCATCGACGATCTTTATTTCAATGGTCACGGACTAAATCGCGAGACAGCGGTTCAAATTCGCGATCACCTCGCCGATCGCCTGATGCAAAGCCATGATTGGCACCGGGAACAGGAGCGATTGGAGCTTATGGTCGAGAGCCGGATTGGTCCGGCAATCGCAGCCTTGTTTTTCAACCACTACAATCCGTTTAGCGGATCCAATTGCTATCTGTTTGCAACGGCCGTTGACCAGGTTGACGCATTCCTCCCAAAACTCAGCCAGTTGATCGAGACGGGCCCCGTCCCGTTCACTGCGATCCTGACAATGAATTTGCTCGAGGTGTCTCACGCGCCCAGGCATGCCGGCTTCTTCCTCAGCAGCGCTCTTGTTTGGCTCAGGCGCCAGCCTGACAATACAGGCTTATGGGTCGAAGTCGGTTTGGGGAAGCGCCTGGCTCTGTGGATCGAAGTCCTGATGTCATCTGACCCGTCGGTTCGCTCAGCAAGCCATCCGCTCCGGCCGCGAATCGATGACGCCCTTGCCCGGTTGGTCCGAGCCGGCGTTCCGGAAGCTCATAGGATCGAGCGCGAGCTCGCCAACGACATTCCGTAAGGAAATCACCGGTGACCAGGGGGGCGCCATGCAGGGCACAGTGAGCTCATGTTGGATGCCATGCCCAAAGCCTTGTTCGATGTCCGTCCAACCGAGCGCATCACGCGCTTGGATTGCGTTCCGGTAGGCAACTTGGAGCGGATTGCCTAGTGGTAATACGGTCTTTGCAAGCCACAAGTGTAAAGCCTGCAACCCAAGGTACTTGTAGAGTTTCTGCCATTTCTTGAAACAGGTACGAATCGATCGAATTAATTGTGACTCGCGGAATGAAATAGTTGCGACCCGACGTGAGCGTTGGCTCCAAGGCTCCCAATTGCGGCCTTGGCAGTCACGACTACGTCACGCAAGCGGCTGCAGGTTTCCCTTTCGATGAACTGCCTTGACCTACAATGGTCAGTGCTGATGGCAGGGGGACTGAGAAAGCATTAAAATACCACAGGATGATCAAGGCTGTTATTAAATCGGAACGCGGGGGCGTGCGATGGCTGATGAAAATGACGCAATTTTTCGATCGCTGCAGTCTGCCGATGTGGGGATAACGCTAGAGCCGGAAAAATCAAAGAAGGGAATATCGCTTAACTTCTATCGATCTCGTGCCGTCAGATTCGATTGGGCAGCGATCCTCTCCGGCAATAGCCCGCCATATAGTTACCCTAACGACGATTTTTCGTATTGTCGCAAGCTGTTTGAAACGTCATGGGGATATCCAACGCAATCGCCAACAGCTGCAGAATTAGGAGATTTGCCCGGCCCCAGGCTTTTTTCGGTTGATCATGATGACGCGAGGGACACCGTGTTTATCGCTTACGGGTTAGGCCCGGATCAACTTCCGCGTACAAACGTCCTTTTGCCGCTGAATTCTCCACCCGTTGAGCTCACGAGATGTTTTGCCATAGATGCAAAGCCCGGGCAGACAATCGATTTTCAATCCTTTTCGACCGACGCGAAGTACGCTTCTTTTTGGGAAGACGTCCTTAGATTTCGTATGCCTAACGGCCTCGAAGCCGAGGCGATCGGCATTTCTCAGACGATTACTTCAGTCGAAGTTTTGGACCTTTCGGCCGATCAGATATTGACGAGATATCGGCAACTGAACTCGGCAAGAACGCTTGCGACAGAATTGGCCGCATCTGCCAGCAAACTCCTCTCTGTTCCCGACGGCAAAGGTTTGGACGTGGAAGCTGTTGGCGATCTTTTTTCACAATATCTTGCAATGACGGACCCAAAAGAAGATGTCCAAGGGCGACTGCGCGATTTGCAGCAAGCTGCCAAAGACAAGGGCTACGTCCTTGCAATTGAGGACGGGACGACGGTCACGCCGGGAGCAGGAGGCTCTCCGATTGTTTTGAAGGCAGGCGAGCTTTTGCAGAGGACGCGGGACACCGCGAACATCGAGATTGGGTTCAACCGAATAACGCTAACTTTGACCCAGTCCCCAAAGTTCATCGATGATGGATTAACCCAGGTGTCACTCGACTATCTCCAGTCTGCATCTTCATTGACGGAGGAAGTTAATCTTAAGATAACTGGAAATGACGCATTGATAGCAGCCACGGAGGCGAGACTTCAGATGTCTAGGGTCAAAAGTTATTTTTTTGACCTGGAAGGAAACGAGTATAAGACTAACAATGGCGAACTTCTTGAAGATGTACTTGATAAATGTAACAAGGACGATTATTTTCGAAGAGCAACCGCAATCTGGATCCCTCTTTATATACAGTCTATAACAAAAAAGCGCCAGAAATCGGCTTACATGGTCATTCGAGGACCCCTTCCTGGGATCACGCCATGCCGACTACCTCAGTTGTTTATTGACGAAGAAGCCGCACTCGAACTTTCATGGACCGGGGCGAAGCTGGGTGAGTTAGCCACGAGCGTAGCTCTTGCGCCGGGCGAGGAGCGCACCATCACACTCGAGCAGACCGTTTCGCGTTCGCGGGAGGAGAAAACCTCCGATGAGCAGGTTTTGGACAGCGACCAAAGCTTTTCTTCTGAGTTCGCGACCGAAGTGGAGCGCGAGAGCAAAAATACCGTGAACATGAGTACGTCGACCAACTGGAGCGCAAGTGCAGAAGGAAGCGCCTCATTCTTCGACATTTTCTCCGCCGGTGGCTCAGCATCCGGAGGGCAGACTTGGACAAAAACTGCAGAAGATTTCTACAAAACCCTTGCAAAATCGGGGAGCAAATCAGCTTCTTCGTTAAGTAATAAAGCGAGGCGTGAAGTATCAACTTCAAGCACTACGCGTATCGAGGAGCAGCGCGTAGAAAAGACCAGCATGACGCTTACAAACATAAATGATGGCAGGGCACTTTCCATTCTACTTTATCATTTGTCGAACATCTACGCACAGGTGCCAATTGTAAGAGATCTTCGGCTTGTTTCGATACCCGGAATTCCGAAGGTTGAAGGAATTATTCTAAGGTGGCCTAGTGTATATCACCGCTCGGAAGTTGATAAAGCGATAAGCGGCCTGATTTTGCCTTCGCCCAGCTTCGTTGCAAGCGATATGACCAAATTCAAATCCTTGGCTCGGTATTTTGACCAATGGATTCAATCAGTCCACCATTTGATTTTGGCCGAATATACGATCGGTACATCCATATCCCCGGCAGCGATCTTAAAGCCGATGACCACCGTTTCTCTCGCGGGAAGCCCGACCAATGATGAAGGCGAAGTTGCGAAAAGACTGAAAGAACTCGTCAAGCAATTGTCCGGCATCACCAAACCAGGCAAGGATCTACATCTCGAGTTGCTGGAAATTACGACCCCGGCGCTGTTCGCCGACTGTGTTGTTGGAGCAATGAGGGGGACCGAACCGTACTCAGAGGCCATGAGACAACGAGAAGTTCGCGGACGGGATGCCCAAATTGCCCTTACCCTTTCAGGCGCGCTGTTGCAGACGGCTCAGGCTAGGAGAGCGGGCCAAGGCAAGTTCAATGAGGTTGATAATATCAGACGATCGGACGATCTGAAGTCTATCGTATTCACAACCAAGTCCGCTCCAACGGAAGGCCGATGGTTGCTTTATGTGGATGGTACCCAGGAAGGAAAGCTCGACGTTTCAAACGCAATGTCGGCCGCCAAGAAGATGGAGTTCACATTTAAATCGGCACAGCCGTGGATTACGGAAGACGAAAGCAATCTCGCATTGATGCTGCACCAAACTACTAACGAAACGATTACCGTGCTGGTGTAATATGTCGTTGCGAATTCCACTGGGCTTTCCTAACTCGGCGTCAACAAATTACCCGACGCGTCCGGAAGATCAGTGTTATTTTATCACTCCGCCGGCGAATATCGACCGCGGGCTTTATGTACCTGGCGAGAACGTCCAGGAATCCCAGGGCGTTTTTGAGTGGCTTATTGAGAATCCGGGACGGCAGATCCCGAAGGATGTTATTCCGCTTCATAGTGCGTTTCGAGAGCTGAGCTTTGTAAGAGACGGATACTTGCAAGACGTGCGGGCAATCACCGACGAGTGGAAGGCCGCAGGAAGCCCTATGAGCGGGCCGGATGCGGAGCGTCTAGCACGGAAATTGTCGGATGCTCGCGCGGCCGCCCGGCAGGCCGCAAGAAGTCGTTCAAGAATACCAACGGTAGCTTGGGAGGCCGTCGACGGAGGTAGAGAGTTGGTTCGCACAGGTAGCCTAGCGGAGGTAAAGACCTCGCTTCAAACCGGGAAGAATTCGATTGTGCGAAATCGTCTCGCCAAGGGTGAATTTGCGCTAGTCGCAGAAAAATCAGGCGTAGCGAATGGTCGTTTAGGCCCGACGGCGGTGAGTGTTGCGAAGCGCATTCAGCCGTGGCTTAACCGAGCCACTATAATACTAATCGCTGTGGATCTCGGGTATAGCGGCTATCGTATTTTCACTGCGGAGAGTAAGGAGGAGCAGCTCAAAGCTTTGGCTCATTTTGCCGTCTCGGCAACTACTGCTGCTGCAGGCGCGCTTTGCGTTGCAACGCCATTAACCGGCTTAGCTGGCGTAGCTGCGTGCGTTGCGCTCCCTGTCGCCGCGGGATTAATTCTGGACTACAGGATTGATAACTCAAACCTCCAGCAAATATTGCCGTGAGGGAGTTGGTCCCCGCAAGAGGCAGTGCGCACGACACTAGTCATTAGGCGCGATAAGCCGGATGTGCGCCGGAGGGCTTGCATGGTCACTGCAGGTAGCGCTCTTCTTATCCATCATTTCGAACGTCCGTACTATGTGCGTTGCACATGTCATTCCTCGAAATAACTGCGACTGGATTTCATCTAGGGAACTCTGTGAAACAGACGGATTCCGCGAAGAAGCCGCAGTCATTCCCAATATCTCCACGCTGGGGTGAGCCCTAAGCAATAATTCTGCGAGGATAGCCGCTTCAGTATCTTCTTAAACCATATCGGCATTTGCATGGATTGCGAGTGGCGCTGCGTGAGCCGCGAGCATCTGCCTCCCGTTGTGAAGTGCGCGGGGAGGGAGAACGCTGCTCTCCCTCCCCAGCAAGCATGAACTGGGGTCTCCCCGAAATTCTGTTCGCTACGCTCAGACAATCTCGCCGCCGATAGAGGCGGCCCCCTGCGGGCGGGCGAAACCCCTCCCCAGTTCATGCTTGCCCCCCACCCACACGCTGTTCCGCACGAGCTCGGGAAGCAGGCGGGCACCTGCTTCGCCGATCCAGGGAAGGGCAGCAAGATGGGCAAGTTAAGCAAAGTCGAGATGAAAGCACACGCCGAGGCGGAAGCCGTATTGAGGAAGGATGTGCTGAGCGAGGACGAGAAGGATTTCGTCCTGGAGAACTGGCATCCGGCGGCAGAGAACAATGTCGCGGCGGCTGGCGTGTTCTTCACGCCCACGGACCTCGCAGCTGATTTTGCCCTTGAGCCGGGGTGCGGCCGGGTGATCGACTTGTGTGCTGGCATCGGCGGTCTCGCCTACTGGGTTCAGCAGCGTGCCAAATGGCGGGGTGAGGTGGAACTGACCTGCGTCGAGATCAATCCTCGTTTCGTCGAGATCGGCCGCAAGCTGTTGCCGGAAGCCAGATGGATTTGTGCCGACGTGCTCGACTGGCGGAACTGGTGGAAGGATGAACTTGAAGGAGCCATGTTCGACTGGGCGATTGCCAATCCGCCCTTCGGCAAGGGAATGACCTCAGGCGATCGTCGCGGCTTCAAATCCTTCGAGTTCGCCGTGATCGATATCGCCTCTCAGATCGCCGACAATGGCGTATTCCTCTTGCCGCAAAACTCGACGTCGTTTCGCTATTCCGCCCGTCCATGCTTCGAGCGGCTGACCTCAGGGCCGGGCGTCGAGTTCGAGCAGCGAACTGGCTTGTTGATGGACTGCGGCATCGGCATCGACGCCAGCATCTATCGCGATCAATGGCGCGGCGTTGCTCCCTTGTGCGAGATCGTCACCATGGAATTCGCCGAGTGGCGGGAACGTCGTCGGGTGCGCGCTCTGGCCGACGGTTGTAGGCAGCTTGTCTTGCTTTAGGAAGAGCGGTCGATGTTCGGGAACAGTCGAACGTAAATCGAATGTTCTCCGATCACCGATGTTTGTCTTGAATTACACGCAAAGAGCGAGTGATAGAGGTGAATTCCAGTAAGTTCTGAATATCGACGGAAATTACTGGGATGATTGGATAAAAGACCTTTACACAAGCCCGCAATTGCCTGAGAATCTTAGCCAGCGCAGCGATCGGGTCCACAAGGCTGCGTTAATAAAGAAAAAACGTCATTCACTTCGACATCGCCACAACAAGAAAGTGATTGAACATGCTTGAGGAAGACACTAGTCTGATCGACCTGACCGCCGACATCGTCTCAGCCTATGTCGCCAACAATCAGGTTGCCACCGCTTCCCTTGCGGATTTGATCCGTACGGTGCACGGAAGCCTCACCGGTCTGAACAATCCCAAACCGGTCGAAGCCGATACGCCGCTAAAGCCCGCCGTCCCGATCAAGAAATCTATCACCCCGGATTATCTGATCTGTCTGGACGATGGTCGCAAATTCAAGTCACTGACGCGGCACCTTCGAACTGCCTATGACCTGACACCGGTGCAGTATCGGGAAAAATGGGGCCTGCCGAGCGACTATCCCATGGTTGCTCCCAATTACTCGGCCCAGCGTTCCCGGCTGGCCAAGGAACTCGGGCTTGGTCAAATCCGTCAGAAAGCCAAGGCCGCACCACCGCCGCCACCGCCTCCCGCTCCAAGCAAAGGCAGAAGGAAAAAGGCGTCGTAGCGGCCTTGGCGCCAGACATGTCGATTTGCGAAGGCCTGGATGAACGAGATCAAGGCTCTCCAGCCTCGCTTCCGGCGGGTCTGGCGTATGAGGCAAAACCGCAATTTGCAAGTCATTGCACGCCATGGCCCTACGCCATGAACTTCGTGCTTTCCTTTGTTCATTGAAGGCATCTGATGGCAGGTCGATCCATTGTCAGGAACGACCGCCATGGAAGAAGAAACCAGGACAGGGCCGGCACCTTCGGCCCCATCCAACGACAATCCCGATCTCGGCGGCTCCCACCGTGCCGGCGAGGACAGCGACCCCGCCAAGCGGGATCGCATCGTGCTTGAGATTGCACGCTCGATTGGCCGGCAGTTGGCCCGGGAAGCGTTCGAGAAACACAAGGCGGCCAACGACAATCGGCCCGGTCGCCGAAAGGAAGAGGGCAGGGGGAAGAAGGATGATCCCCCACAGTGAAAGAGAGAGGTTGATCCGCCATGACCCGTGTTGCGCTCTATGCCCGCTATTCCTCCGATAGCCAGAGGGATGCCTCCATCGAGGATCAGGTCCGCCTGTGCTGCGAGCAGGCGACGCGCGAAGGCTGGAGCGTGACCGGGACCTATCAGGATGCGGCGATCTCCGGCGCCAGCACCATCTTGCGGCGGGGCATCCAGCAATTGGTGCGTGACGCCCAGCGCGGCCAGTTCGAGATCGTGCTGGCCGAGGCGCTCGATCGCATCAGCCGCGACCAGGCCGATGTCGCCACCCTGTTCAAGCACCTTAAATTCGCCGGCGTCACCATCGTGACCTTGGCCGAAGGGGAAATCAGCGAACTGCATGTCGGCCTCAAGGGCACCATGAATGCCCTGTTCCTGAAAGACCTCGCCCTCAAAACCCATCGAGGCCTGCGGGGCAGGGTGGAGAAGGGCAAGGCGGGGGGAGGGCTGTGCTACGGCTATCGAGTGGTGAAGAAGCTCGATGCCGAAGGCGAGCCCATTCGCGGTGACCGCGGGATCGTACCGGAGGAAGCAAAGATCATCCGCCGCATCTTCCGGGAGTTCGCCACGGGTAAGAGCCCGAAGGCCATTGCCGTCGATCTCAACAAGGAAGGCATTCCCGGCCCGCTTGGCCGGCACTGGGGCGACACCAGCGTGCGCGGCCATGTGATCCGGGGCACCGGCATCATCAACAATGAACTCTATACAGGCGTGCTGGTCTGGAACCGCCTGCGCTTCATCAAGGATCCGACCAGCGGCAAGCGCGTCTCGCGGATCAACCCGCCCGCCAAGTGGATCCGCACCGAGGTGCCGCATCTCAGGATCGTCGAGGACGTGCTCTGGCTGGCCGTGAAGGAAAGACAAAAGGTCATCGCCAGCAAGTTCGAGGCGGTGACCATCGGCATCCGCAATGCCAGGGCTAAGAGGCTGCACACCATGAAGCGGCCAGTGTCTCTCCTTTCCGGCCTGCTCACCTGCGGCTGCTGCGGCGGACGCTATGGCCTGTTCACGAAAGAGCGTTTTGGCTGCCTCAACCATCAGCGCCGGGGCGTCTGCGACAATGGTCGTACCATCACCCGCGAGAAGATCGAGGAACGTGTTCTTTCCGGTTTGAAGGAAAGATTGGTCTCGGGTGATGCCGTGGCGGAGGCGGTGAAAGCCTATGCCCAGGAGACCAACCGGCTCAACCAGGAGCGCCGCGCCCAGAGCGAGCAGGATCGCAAGGCGCTCGACAAGATCGAGCGCGCCATCGCCGGCATCATGGCGGCGATCGAGGATGGCCTCTACCAGCCGACTATGAAAGCAAGGATGGAGGACCTGGAGCGCCAGAAGGCCGAGATCACTGAGCGCTTGGCTCAGGCTCCTACCGATGTTCCCGACCTGCATCCCAACATCGCCAATCTCTATCGCAAGCGGGTGGAGCACTTCACGCAGGCGCTCGCCGATGACGAGGGTGGGCGTCAGGCCGCTGAGGCTCTGCGCTCGCTCATCGGTCAGATTGTGCTCACGCCGGGCGAGAAGCGCGGCGAGATCCATGCCGAGCTACGCGGTGAGCTGTTTGGCATTCTCGAATTCGTCAATCCTGAACGAAATCAAAGGGTTGGTGATGTTATGATGAAAGCCGTTGCGGGCCCCCGCAACCAAATCGCATATCAAAAACCCCGATCGAGATAATTACTCGGTCGGGGTTTTTGCGTTCCAGGGATATGGCAAGGATCCCAGCCAGATCGCCGCGGACGTCGATCTGAAGTTCGCCGTTCTCTGGCGTCAGCACGATCTCCTTTATCAACGAGCGGATCCGCTCGGCCGCCATATGCGATATGTCCCTGGGAATCGTCGTTGAGCGCAGCATAGAGATGCTCGACCTGGATCCGGTAATGCTTCGTCATGTTGGGATGTAGCAAAGGAGGTGGTTCAGCGGCGTCTTCGAGAAACTGCTGCACGACGGAACTTTGCGCACAGACGGGTCTGCGCCTTCCAGGCGATGGCCCGGATATGATCGGGCAGTCCGGCATTGCGTTCTCGCAACGCTCGTCCCTCTCGTGCAGGGTAGCGGTAATGCCACGCCGATTCGATCAACATGGTGCGGGCGGCGGCGTTGCCGGTCCGGGTGAGTTCACCCCGCCTGGTCCGCGTTCCGCTGGAATGCTCGGGCGGTACGAGGCCCAGCCAGGCCATCAACTGCTTCGGACTGTCGAACCGATGCAGATCGCCGATCTCCGCGACGAGCGTCACGGCCGCGATGAACTTGATGCCGCGCAGCGACTGAAGCGCTGTGACGATCGGCGAGAGCGGCCAGTCCGTGACCGCTTCCGCAAGCACCTGCTCCAGGCGCCGGCAGCGCTCCTCCAGTTCCTGGATGCGTCGTTTGTATTCCTCATAGACGAACTGCTGGTGGGGAAAGGCAAAGAGCTGATCCGACAGCCAGCGCCAGTGCGCCTTGCCCCATATGGCCTTTCCCGGAAAGCGGCGGTCGTGCCGCAGCAGGAAGCTCTTCAGCGTGTTCTTTGCCGACACGATGTCCTGCTTCACCTGCCGACGCGCCCGCACCACATCGCGGATCGCTTCATGCGCTTCGTCCGGAACCCAGACGGCGGCGAGTGCGAGTTTGCCGGCGCGCAAAAGCCGGGCCAGCGTCTGGGCATCGCGCCGGTCGGTCTTCACCCGATCGTTCGGCCGTTGCGGCATGGAGGATGGCGAGATCACAACACAATCGATCCCGAACCTCTTCAAGAAGCGATAGATGGCGAACCCGCAGGGACCGGATTCATAGCAAACCCTCAGCATCGCACCGTCTTTCCCGATGCTCGTCAGCGCCTTCCGCAGTTGGCAACAGTTCCAAAAAACCGGACCTCCCGGTCGCTCCCTTCGTCAGCAACCGCAATCGATATCGTATCCCGATGAACATCAAGGCCGATGTATTTCGTTGAAATGGTCATATCTGCTTCCTTCCAGTGCACGTTTCTCAACGCGCAACATCCAGAAGGCCCCAGACGCGGGGCAAGTGACCATCATTGGGTCTCTAAAATGATTTCCGAAAGTCGGCTGGAACTATTTGAAATCACAAGAAGATTCTCGTGTGAGGCATGTTCGTTTGCCCTTACACGGCAGCGCGCTAGATGGAATTAACGAGGCGCGAACGCTAACCTACCCGGATTTCGGCGAATAGAGGAAAGGCCCCTGCTTGCTGCAAAGCGCCTGGCTCAATGAAGAGGAGTGCGTCGTCCGAGATTGGCATCCAGTTCGGCTGTGTTCGACAAAGTGTTCGCCCGATACGGTCGCGCCCGCTAGTTACGGCGCTTACGGGACAAACACCTTTACGGCCATGTTTACGAGTGATTTCGTGCGTGCATCGACGGTTGAAGCCGTCCACTTAGTGTTTGCGCCAATATCCCGATTGAGTTTCAGATTTGAAGCTTTCAATACGGTGCGCTTCTCTGCATAAGACTTATTGGCGGCGGCATCATTGTCATTCGGGCCGAAGATCGTCAGATTGCCAATGGTGTGTTTGACCTTTTCCAGAGCGGCGACTTTGTCAGTTCCCTTTACTGACTGCGGATAGACGTGCTCCAATGTCGTGTTCGAGAAGTCGAATACCCGCGTTTTATCCTTGCACTTTGGAACACCCTGGGCACCTTGCTCATACTGAACCGCCCCTGGTTTGCCGGAGGCCGTTTTGTTTGAGTCACGCTGCCATGGCTGGTTCGCTCAGCATCGCGTAGTAGAGTTCTTCGGCTTCGGCCGGCGGGATGTTGCCGATAGGCTCCAGCAGGCGGCGGTTGTTGAACCAGTCGACCCAGGTCAGCGTCGCGAACTCCACAGCCTCGAAGCTTCGCCATGGTCCGCGCCGATGGATGAGCTCTGCTTTGTAGAGGCCGTTGATCGTCTCGGCGAGAGCGTTGTCGTAGCTGTCGCCCACACTGCCGACGGAGGGCTCGATACCGGCCTCGGCGAGGCGCTCGGTGTATCGAATGCTGACGTATTGAGAACCTCTGTCGGAATGATGCACGAGGCCACCCCGGTGCACAGGTCGGCGCTCGTGCACAGCCTGCTCAAACGCATCGAGCACGAAGCTCGCATGGGCTGTCCGCGACACCCTCCAACCGACGATCCGCCGAGCATAGGCATCGATCACGAAGGCGACGTAGACGAAGCCCGACCAGGCCGAGACGTAGGTGAAGTCCGAGACCCAGAGCCGGTTTGGCGCCGGTGCATGGAAGACCCGGTTGACATGGTCCAGAGGGCACGGTGCGGCCTTGTCCTGGATGGTCGTGCGGATCGGCTTGCCACGAATGACACCTTGCAGGCCGAGGTCGGCCATCAGGCGTTCGACCGTGCAGCGGGCAACGTCGAACCCCTCGCGCAACATCTGCCGCCAGACCTTGCGCGCGCCATAGACCTCGAAGTTCTCACCGAACACACGCTCGATCTGCGGCTTCAGCTCCAGGTCCCGCTTCGCCCGAGCCGACAGCTTCCCCGGATCGATCCGTTTGGCGACATACTCACGATAGGTTGACGGGGCGATCGGCAGCACCTTGCAGATCGGCTCGACCCCATAGGCCCTGCGGTGATCGTCGATGAAAGCGATCATGACCGGCGTCGGCGGTCGAGCTCCGCCTGGGCAAAATACCCCGACGCCTTGCGCAGGATCTCGTTCGCCTGCCGCAGCTCCCGATTCTCGCGTTCGAAGGCCTTGAGCTTGGCCACCATGTCCGTCGTCAGCCCAGACTTGCGACCGCTCTCGACCTCGGCCTTCTTCACCCACTCGTTCAGCGTCTGCGCCGTGCAGCCGATTTTGCTCGCGATCGACGTGATCGTCGCCCAGCGCGACGGATGCTCGGTTTCGTGATCCAGCACCATCCGCACCGCGCGCGCACCTCAGGCGAGAACTTGTTCGTCGTCTTGCTCGTCATAGCCCCATCCTCTCAGGAATTGGGGCCTCCGACAAACCCGGGGCGGTTCAAGATGCTAAGTCTGGTCTAATTTTTCTCGCTCAAGTTGAGAGCGTTCACCACCACGGTGCAAAGAGACTCGGCGATCCAATCTTCAAACCCCCAGCCCCGGAAAGCCGGGTCTCTTTGACACCCAATTATTCCGCATTCACGTGAACCTTGGCCAGGCTGGACGATCCGAGGGCCTGAGCGGATGCTGGGTTGAGATCGACAATCCGTCCTCTGATGAAGGGGCCGCGACCATTGACACGGCAGACGATCGATCCACCAGTGCGCAAGCAAAATCACCCTGAGATGCGAGCCGAACCTGTGGATTGTACCCCTCTGGTGAGACAAAAAGTTTGGGTGACAGGGGGCGTACTGTTTGAGTTTGACGCGGGTGGGTTCAACTGCCGTTCGAAGTCGACCGGGGATTTGTAGCCAAGGGCCGAGTGGAGCCTCTGGCGATTGTAGGTGGTCTCAAGGAAGGGGCCAATATTGCGGCGCGCCTCCTCGATTGTCTGGTAGTTTTTGGAGTCGACTTCCTCCTTTTTCAAAGTCTTCATGGAGCTTTCGGCCTGAGCGTTGTCGTAGGGACTGCCTGGCGCGCTCATGCTCGGGCGGATGGCGTGATCCTCCAGCTGCTTAAGGTAGTCGGTGCAGGCGTATTGAATGCTCCGGTCGAAGTGATGGATTAGACTTTGGGGCAGCGGCTTCCTTGTGCAACCTGTTCAACCAGTGAATGTGACCTGCCACTGAGTTTTCGTCCAGCGGCGATTAGAGCCTCGGCCGTTTCTGTTACGCCGTGAGGCGCGGATTTGGCAACCGGCGAACCGGTTGCGGCGAGGACCTCAGCGAAGGCCACCGGGGTCTGATAGCCAAGTGAGGAGTGCGGCCTCGTGGTGTTGAAATCCCCGACCCATTCAGCGATGACGCTGCGGGCATGGTTGAGGTCGAAGAACAGGCTCTCGTTCAAGAGCTCGTCGTGCATTCGCCCGTTGAAGCTCTCGACGTAGCCGTTCTGCATCGGCTTGCCGGGTGCGATGTAGTGCCACTCGACGTGATGATCCTTCGACTAGGCCAGGATAGCGTTCGAGGTGAGCTCCGTGCCATGGTCGGAAACGATCATTCCCGGCTTACCGCGCCGAGCGATCAGGTCGGTCAGTTCACGGGCAACGCGACGGCCGGAGATCGAAGTGTCGGGGATTGCAGCCAGGCATTCCCGCGTCACGTCATCGACGATGTTCAGCACCCGGAAGCGCTGCCCACAGGCAAACTGATCATGTACGAAGTCCAGCGACCACCGCACGTTGGGCTTCGCCTCGACCAGGATCGGTGCTCGCATTCCCACCGCTCATCGCCGGGCACGGCGCTTGCGGACCGTCAGCCCTTCTTCCCGGTAGAGCCTATAGACGCGATTGACCCCTGAAGGTTCGCCCTTCCGTGAACCGCTTCCGTTTCATTCGTCCGTCCTTCAATCAGGGCCGGACTCTAATCAAATGTGGAGGAAAAACTCAGTGGCAGGTCAATGCGTCGAACTGCATCCACATTGGTGTCGACAGTCATTGATCCTCCTTTGCCGACAACCAGGGCCAGCCTTTCGATATTCGCCGGTGTCAGGCGATTTTCTGGTGCATGTGACAAATCAAACCGGCGGCCTTGTGCGCGATCGCCATTGCCGGTGCGTTGGTGTTGCCGCTGACGATCGACGGCATCACCGAACAGTCGATCACATGCAGGCCGCCGATCCCGCGCACCGTGAGTGCCGGATCGAGGACGGCCATGCGGTCGTCCTCGGCGCCCATCTTACAGGTTCCCACCGGATGGTAGTTGGTCTTGACCATGCGCTTGGCATGGGCATGCAGCGCCTCGTCGCTGACGGCTTCCTTGCCGGGGACAATCTCGTCGGCGATCATGCCGGCCAATGGCTTCTGGGCAACAAAGCCGCGCGTGGTTCTCATGCCTTTGAGCATCATTGCCATGTCGGTTGGATCGCGGAGGAAGCCGCCGTCGATCACAGGCGGATCATCAGGATCGGCGGAACGAATGCTCACGCTGCCGCGAGACTGGGGGCGCAGCAGGCAGCAAGTCATGGTCAGCCCGTCGCAAGCGTCAACGCCCGAGACGTCGCGGTCGACATACACGGTCGGCACGCAGTAGATCTTCAATGTCGCGTCGGCCTGCGGGTCGTCGGGGTTAACGAAGGCGCAGGCCTCGACGCCGATGGTCGCGACCGGGCCGGATCTGAAAAGCAGATATTGCAGCCCGTTGCGGATCATGCGCCAGCCGCGATCCTCGCCGAAATAGCCGTAACGGCCGTTGCTTCTATGGATCACCGGCACTTCGCAGTGATCCTGAAGGTTCTGACCGACACCTGGCAGATCGCAGACGACGGCGATGCCAAGGCCGCGCAGCAGGTTGGCATTACCGATTCCCGACAGCATCAGCAGCTTTGGCGTGACGTAAGTCCCGGCTGCGAGGATGACGCCGGAATTCGCATGGATGCGTTTGCGCTCGCCATTGTGGTGGACCTCCACGCCCTTCGCGCGACCGCCTTCGACAATCACCCGGTCAACCTTGGCATGCGTCCGCAACTCGAACCGGGGATCGTCCAGCACCTGCGACAGGAAAGCATCGACGGCACTGCAGCGTCGCCGGTCAGGTCCGATGGTGGACTGCATGTAACCGACGCCGCGTTGACGGCCAGCGTTGAAGTCGGGATTGAACGGCTCGCCGGCATTCTGGACCGCGGCCACGAAAGCGTCGGTCAAAGCCGCGCGATGGAATGGCGCCGAGACATGCAACCGGCCTTCGTTGCCGTGAAAAGGCGCTCCCAGGTGATCATTCTTCTCCAGCGCCCTGAAATGCCCGAGCATGTCGTCCCACGACCAATCGTGCCCGGTGCCGAGCGTGCGCGCCCAATTGTCATAGTCGCCGCTTTGGCCCCGCATATAGACCATGGCGTTGACCGATGATCCTCCGCCGAGAACACGCGCTTGCGGCACAATGGTGCTGCGTCCGCCGATCTGCGGCTGCGGCACCATCTTGTGCATGTCGAGATAGGTGTCGCGTGCCAGATATTTCATATATCCCGCAGGCATGTGCATGATCGGGCTGATGCGATCAGCGCCGGCTTCCAGCAACAAGACCTTGGCACCGAATTCGCTGACCATGCGCCAGGCTGCGACGCAACCCGAACTGCCGCCACCGACGATGATGTAATCATAATCGTTGCTCATCTTTCGTCAGGCCGGGCGCAGACGCTTTTCGGTCGCGGTGTCGAAGAAGAAGATATGGTCGCGGTTGAGCCTCAGAAACACCGTCTCGCCGATCGTGATCTGGCGGTCCGCGCCGGTGACGGCGCAGAAAAGATCGTCACCGGCCTTGACTGAAACCAGCCTGTTCTGGCCGACGAATTCGGTCGCGAATACCGATGCTTCGATGTCGGCATCGGCCTTGCCCGCCACGGTCACATCGTCCGGGCGAATGCCGAGCGTGACGTCGCCGCCGAGCGAAACCGGCAGCCCATCGATCCGGATGGTACCGGACTGGAAAACGCCGTTGACCATGTCGCCACGCAAGAGGTTCATTGGCGGCGAACCGATGAAGGCTGCGACGAACAGCTCCGACGGGTCGTTATAGATGCGCTCGGGCGTGTCGAGTTGAACGATGCGCCCGCCATGCATCACGGCGACGCGCGTTGCCAGTGTCATCGCTTCGATCTGGTCGTGCGTGACGTAGATCGTCGTCGTTTTGAGATCGTGGTGAAGATGCTTGAGCTCAGCGCGCATCGATACGCGCAGCTTGGCGTCGAGATTGGAAAGCGGCTCGTCCAGCATGAACAGGCGCGGCGTCCGCACGATCGCCCTGGCCAGCGCGACGCGCTGCCGCTGGCCGCCAGAAAGGGCCCGCGGCTTGCGGTCGAGCAAGCTCTCAAGATGGACCCTGCGCGCGGCCTCGCCGACGCGTCGCGCACGCTCCTCCGCCGGGACCCGGCGCAACCTCAGGGGGTAGCCGATATTATCGGCGACGCTCATGTGCGGATAGAGGCCGTAATTCTGGAATACCATGGCGATGTCGCGTTCACGCGCCAGTTTGTTCACGACCGATTCACCGTCGATGCGGATATCGCCTGCCGTCGCCGTCTCCAGTCCGGCGATTATGCGCATGGTGGTGGTCTTGCCGCAGCCGGAAGGGCCGAGCAGTACCAGGAATTCCTCATCGCGGACATGCAGGTCGAGGTTCTGGATGACGCGCACCGATCCCCAGCTCTTTTCCACCTTGGACAGCACGACGTCGACCAAAGGCTCTCTCCCGATTTCCGTTCTTGACCTCTAATAACTCCGATAATATGACTATTCAAGCCATGAGATGAAAATTGCAGAACCGGGTGCCAGGGAGGATGTGATGAGCAATCTGAAAATGCCTGTTGGAGGCCTGCACCTGTCGATCGACCGTCGATCGTTCCTCAGGGCAACATCGATACTGGCTGCAGCCGGCGTAATCGGCCTGCGCAGCGGCACGCCGCTGCATGCGGCCGAAAACACGGCTGAACTGGTCAAGCTCTACGCCAATGCCAAGATCGACTGGCAGAAGGAGAAGGGCAAAGCGATCGTTCTCGGCGGGCTCGAGCATCCCTGGATGAATGCGCTCACCCCGTTGATTCCAGTCTTCACTGCTTTGACCGGAATCGAGGTCAAGGCCGACAAACAGTCGGAGACGGAATTCACCGCGTCGATGCCGGTCAAGCTTGGCGGCGGCAGTGCTACACCCGATGTCTTCATGATCTGGGCGCTCGGCCAGGCGATTTCGGCGAGATGGCTGGAGCCGATCGATGCCTTCCGTTCGAATGCGGCGCTTTTC
The DNA here is from genome assembly GCF_057813875.1 of Labrys sp. F242. Classification (NCBI taxonomy): domain Bacteria; kingdom Pseudomonadati; phylum Pseudomonadota; class Alphaproteobacteria; order Hyphomicrobiales; family Xanthobacteraceae; genus Labrys; species Labrys sp. F242. Next base: position 41,494 of record NZ_JBVASG010000007.1, read on the forward strand.
GACGCCGCCTGGTACGACGATGACGATATCTTCTCGTCGGCTCGTTCGTTCGAGAAGTGGAGCGACGGAGCCTCCTACGGCCTTGCGATCACCGCCGAGGCACAGACCCTGTTCATGAACAAGGCGATGCTTGATAAGAAGGGTTTTACTGCGCCGGCATCGATGGACGACCTGTTGAAGCTGGCAACGGCGCTTAAAACCGACGATGTCGCCGGTATCGCCATGCGGGCGAAACCAACGGGCGACGCTGCCCCTTGGGCGCTGGCCGGCTTCGTCTTCTCCTATGGCGGATCCTACGTGACACTGGACGGCAAATCCGGACTGGCGCTGCCAGAATCTATCGCTGGGCTGGACATGTATGGCAAACTGTTGCGCGAAGCTGGACCGGTCGGCATTTCCAGCTATCACTGGATGGAATGCCTGAACGACTTCATGCAAGGGGCGCTGGCGATCGGCTGCGATTCATCAAACTTCGCCACCGATATCGAGGACAAGTCCAAGAGCACCGTCGCCGGCAACACCCTGTTCGGCGTGCTGCCGGCCCCGGCCGGCAAGCCCGCCAAACCGAACATGTGGCACTGGATGGCCGGCATCAACGCCAGGTCGGCCAACAAAGAGGCAGCGTGGTTGTTCTTGATGTGGGCGACATCCAAGCAGACTTCCGCGCTGGCCGGCGCTGCCGGCCTGGCCACGCCGCGCAGTTCCGCTTGGCAGACCTCGGCCTTCCGCGACCGTTTCGGCCCGCAGGCGGCGGATGCCGCGCTCAAGAATCTGCAGGCGGCTGATGGCGACCTTTTCAAGGCCGCCTGGTTTCATCCAAAGGCGGCTGAGATCCTCGATGCCGTTGGCATCGCCGTCAATGAAGTCGTTACCGGCAGCAACGATGCGGCGAAGGCCTTTGCGGATGCGGACGGCAAGATCAAGCAGGTGCTCGGCGCATGAGCTCGGATCGCCGTGAAGGATCCTGGCTCCGTTTGTGTGCAGTGATTTTCGCCCGCGCCATTTCGGCGGCACGGGTAGGTGGGTGGGCAAAATAGATGGATGCACGCGCTCGCTTCATCGGTCTGATGCTGGCGCCGGCGACCGTGTTGTTGCTGGGGCTGACCCTCTTTCCGTTCGTCGTCTCGGTGGCCATGAGCCTGAGCACCTATTCTCTGGTCACGCCAGATGCGCTCGCCTTTGCCGGACTGCAGAATTATCTCGACCTCTTCCGGTCAGAGGAGTTCTGGACGGCGTTGCGGGCGACCGCCGTCTTCACCGTGCTCGCCGTCGGGATCCAGTTGGTGCTGGGCGTCGCCATCGCGACGCTGCTGCATCACGAGACAAGGGCTGTGCCTCTATTGCGGGCGATCTATCTGCTGCCGATGGCGATCACGCCCGTGGCCGCGGTCTTCACCTTCCGCATGATGCTCAATCCGTCGCTCGGTGTGTTCAACTATCTGCTTCGGTCGGTTGGCCTGCCGCAGCAGGATTGGCTCGGCACACCTGGCATGGCAATGGCTTCGCTGCTGGTGGTCGACACCTGGCAGTGGGCGCCGTTCATTCTGTTGATCGCGGCCGGCGGTCTTGCGGCCATGGACGAGGAGCCTTTGCAGGCTGCGCGCATGGATGGCGCAACGGAGATGCAGGTGTTCTTCCACCACACCTTGCCGGCACTGCTGCCCTATCTTGGCGTCGCCATCGTTTTTCGGGCGATCGACGCCTTCAAGACCTTCGACATTATCTTCGTGTTGACCGGTGGTGGCCCAGGCGTCAGCACGCGCACCTTGAACCTGTTCGCCTACAAGCAGGGTATCGAGTTCCTGTCGATGGGCTATGCCGCCGCCATCGCGATCGTCATGCTTGTGATGACGATCGTCGCGGCGCAGCTTTTCCTGCGGCGCATGCGCATGTTCGTGCCAAAGGCTGCGCTATGAACGCCCCGCGAAACCTCTCCGCTTTTGCACGCCGTCTGCTGCTTTGGGCCTTTGCTATCTGGTGCCTGTTTCCGGTCTATTGGCTGGTGATGATGTCGCTGAAGGCACAGGTCGATGCCATGGCGCGGCAGCCGAAGTTCCTGTTCGTTCCGATCCTCGACAACTATGCCAAGGTACTGTCAGACCCGGCGATCTGGGCCTATTTCCTGAACAGCGCAATTGTCGCGCTCGGCTCGACAGCGCTGGCGCTGCTGATCGGCTTGCCCGCTGCCTATGTACTGGGGCGCTATCGGTTCCGCGGCAATGCAGACTACGGCTTCTGGATCCTGACGACGCGGATGACGCCGCCAGTCGCGGTGCTAATCCCGTTCTTCGTCATGTATGTGAGGACCGGTCTGATCAACACCCATATCGGGCTGATCATCGCGCACGTCGCCATCAACCTTTCCATCGTCGTCTGGCTGATGAAGGGCTTTTTCGAGGATCTGCCCAGCGAGATGGAGGAAGCCGCCACGATCGACGGCGCCACCTATTTCCAGGCGTTTCGTCACATTTGCCTGCCGGTTGTGTTGCCGGGCATTGCCGCCGTGTCGATTCTGGCGTTCCTCTTTTCTTGGAATGAGTTCCTGTTCGCTCTCGTGCTGGGCGGCAGCGACGTGCGCACCGTGCCGCTGGGCCTATATGCGTTCGTCGGCTATCAGCAGGTCCGCTGGGGCGAGTTGTCGGCGGCCTCGATCGTGCTTCTTCTACCAGTCCTGGCTTTCGTGCTGGTCTTCCAGAAACAGCTGATCCGCGGACTGACGATGGGCGCAGTGAAATGATGGGCGATCTTGCCGGGATTTGGAGTACGATGTGACGAAAAGGCGCTCGCAACACTGGTTCGGCGGCATCGGCAAGGACGCCTTCATCCACCGTAGTTGGATGAAGAACAATGGATTGCCGGATGACGCCTTCGATGGCCGCCCGGTTATCGGCATCTGCAATACATTCTCCGAATTCACGCCGTGCCACGTGCATTTCCGTGGGTTGATCGAACACATCAAGGCCGGCGTGCTGGAAGCCGGCGGCCTGCCGCTCGAGTTCCCGGTTTTCTCATGCGGCGAGTCCAATTTGCGACCGACGGCGATGCTGTTCCGCAATCTTGCATCGATGGATGTCGAGGAGGCGATCCGCGGCAATCCGATGGACGGCGTTGTGCTGATGGCCGGTTGCGACAAGACCACACCGTCGCTGGTCATGGGCGCCGCCTCCTGCGATCTGCCGTCGATCGTCATTTCCGGCGGGCCGATGCTCAACGGCCGTTTCCAGGGCCGCGAGATAGGCTCCGGCACCGACGTCTGGAAATTTTCCGAGGACGTGCGGGCCGGCACCATGAGCACTCAGGAGTTCGGCAGCGCCGAAAGCGCCATGTCGCGCTCGCCCGGCCACTGTATGACCATGGGCACGGCCTCGACGATGGCCTCGATGGTCGAGGCACTTGGCATTGCCTTGCCGGGCAACGCAGCCTATCCGGCGGTCGATGCGCATCGCAACCGGCTGGCGCGCATGACCGGCAGGCGTATTGTCGAGATGGTCAATGAGGATTTGCGCCTGTCAAAAATCCTCGGCAAGTCGGCATTCGCCAATGCCATTCGCGTCAATGGCGCCATCGGCGGCTCGACGAATGCCGTGGTGCATCTGCTGTCGATTGCAGGCCGCATCGGCACCGAATTGACGCTGGACGACTGGGATCGCCTTGGCCGTGATGTCCCGACCATTCTCGACCTGATGCCATCCGGCCGTTTCCTGATGGAGGATTTCTGTTACGCGGGCGGGATTCCCGCCGTGATGAAGGAGATCGCCGACCTGCTCGATCTCGACGTGTTGACGGTGACCGGCAGCAGCATGGGCGAGAACATCGCCGAGGCCAGAAACTACAACCCGGACGTGATCCGCCCGCGCGACAAGGCGCTGATGCCTCACGGCGGCATTGCGGTCCTGCGCGGCAATCTGGCGCCGAGTGGCGCCATCATCAAGCCATCCGCCGCTTCGCCCGAACTGATGAAGCATCGCGGCCGCGCCGTCGCCTTCGAGGACATCGACGACTACAAGGCGCGTGTCGACGACCCGGCGCTCGACATCGACGAAACCTGCATCATGGTTCTGAAGAACTGCGGCCCGAAGGGCTATCCCGGTATGGCCGAGGTTGGCAACATGGCGCTACCGCAGAAGCTCCTCAGGAGGGGCATTCGCGACATGATCCGCATCTCCGACGCCCGCATGTCGGGAACTGCCTTCGGAACCGTCGTGCTGCATGCGGCGCCGGAGGCCGCGGTTGGCGGACCACTGGCGCTTGTCAGGTCGGGAGATATGATCGAACTCGATGTCGAGGCCCGCAAGCTGCATTTGGAGGTGTCGGACGGCGAGCTTGCCCGGCGGCGTAGCGAGTGGACGCCTCCATTGCCGGCAATGAAGGGCGGTTACCAAAGCCTCTATGTCGAGCGCGTGTTGCAGGCGGACCGGGGTGCCGACCTCGATTTCCTCGTCGGCTGCCGCGGCTATGCCATTCCGCGCGAAAGCCACTGAGATCGCTCATGACTGAATTCGCTTCTGACAATTTTCATGGCATCCACGCCATTCTCTACGCGCTCTTCGACAGCCAAGAAAAACTCGACCGACAGGCGATGCGCAAACAAGTCCAGATCTGCCTGGCATCCGGGGTCCACGGCATGGCCGCTCTCGGCCTGGCAACGGAGGTCTCGAAGCTGAGCGAAGTCGAACGGCGCACGTTGATGGACTGGACGGCAGAGGATACGGCAGGTCACGTACCTCTCGCTTTCACCATTTCCGGCTCGTCGGTCGCGGAGCAGATTGCGCAGGTGCGCCATGCCGAAAGCGTCGGCGCGGACTGGGTCATCCTGCAGCCCCCTGCGGGCGGATCGTATGGCGCAGCGGAATATATCCGCTTTTTTGGCCGGGTCGCGGACAAGACAGACCTGCCGTTGGCGATCCAGAATGCACCAGCCTTCTTCGGGCGCGGGCTGAGCGCCGACGAGATCCGAGATCTGGTCTCGCAGCACCCGAACATCCGGCTGATCAAGGGCGAAGGGCCTGTCGTCGACATCGCCAACCTGATCGAACGCACCGAAGGTCGCGTGCCGGTGTTCAACGGACGCGGCGGCCTGGAACTCATCGATAATCTGCGTGTCGGCTGCAAGGGCATGATCCTGGCGCCGGACTGCATTGACTACGCGGTGCGCGCTTATAGGGCTTTTCACATCGGCGACGAAGCCGGCGCGACGATGCACTACGAAAAAATGCTACCGGCGGCGGTTTTCGTCATGCAGGGAATCGAGAATCTGATCTGCTATGGCAAGCGTCTGTTCGGCGCTCGCGCGGGCATTCCCGTCCATGACCGCGCCCCGGCCTTGCGGCCCACCGAGATCGGCCTTGTCATGGTGAAACGCTTCCGGGCTCAGCTGAACGAATTGCCGGAATAGGCGCTAGGGCGTTATTTCTTACCCCGTAGGCGAAAGGTGCTGGCGACATGACGGACATGCACGAACCAGCAAAGAGCAAGGCCATGGAACCGTTTTCGGCCACTGAACGCGGGCTGCCGGCTCAGATCGCCGCACGTCTGGGGCGGCGCATCATTCAGGGCGAATTGCGCCCCGGAGACAAGCTCCCCAAGGAAAGTGACCTTCTCGATCAATTGCAAGTTAGCCGCACAACGCTACGCGAGGCTCTGACCCTATTGTCCAGCAAGGGGTTCACGGAAGCCAAGCAACGCATCGGAACGACGATCCGTTCTGCCGAATTCTGGAACACTCTCGACCCGATGGTGATGTCCTGGCATGGCGGCCAGGATGAGCACGCGTTGGCGCAGGAATTGTTCGAGATCCGATCGGCCATTGAACCGCTGGCCGCGGGACTGGCGGCGCAACGGGCAACGGCAGACGATCTCGCCCAGATCCGCATCGCGCTGACCACGATGGCGGAAGATCACAAGAATCCGCGCCTGGCGATGGACGCCGACATCGCCTTCCATCTGGGAATCATCCAGGCGGCGCATAATCGTTTCCTTCTGCCCGTCGCGTCGGTCATCCGCGCCGCCCTGACGATCAGCGTGCCAAAGACGTTCCAGAAGTTCGGAGGAATGCGCCACGCGCTCGCCTTGCACGAGGCGATAGCCGTGGCCATCGAGACGCGCGACGCGGAAACCGCGAGCAAGGCGGCCAGCGATCTGATCGCAGATACTTATGAGCGGAATTTCAATAGACCGTGACGGTTCGCCAACGATCTTTGCAGGAGGCGCTTACCATTCGGCGAACGAGCCGTCCTTGTGGCGCCAAACCGGATTGCGCCAGCGATGCCCTTCCTTGGCGCGCTCCTTCACATAGGCCTCGTCGATCTCCACGCCCAAGCCCGGACCATCCGGAATGGCGACATAGCCGTCCTCGTAGCGGAAGACATCCTTGTTGGCGGCGTAGTCGAGCAAGTCGTTGGCGGCGTTGTAGTGGATGCCCAGGCTCTGCTCCTGGATGAAGCAATTGTAGCTCACCGCATCGAGTTGCAGACATGCGGCAAGGGCGATTGGGCCAAGCGGGCAATGCGGCGCAACAGCGACGTCATAGGCTTCGGCCATCGCCGCGATCTTGCGGCATTCGGTGATACCGCCGGCATGAGAGAGATCCGGCTGGATGATGTCGACGACGCCTTCCTCGAATACGGATTTGAAGTCCCAGCGGCTGTAGAGACGTTCGCCCAGCGCGATTGGCATCGAACCAAGCGCCGCGATCTCTCTGAGCGCCTCGCGGTTTTCGCTGAGCACCGGCTCCTCGATGAACATCAACCTATAGGGTTCGAGCTCCTTGACGAGAATGCGCGCCATCGGCCGATGCACGCGACCGTGGAAATCCACGGCGATACCGATGTCGGGTCCGACAGCCTCGCGCACCATGGCGACGCGTTCGACCGCGGCGTCGATCTTGTCATGACCATCGACGATCTGCAGTTCCTCGGTGCCATTCATCTTCAGCGCGGAGAAGCCGCGAGCCACGACGTCCTTTGCGCCCGCCGCCACCTCGGCCGGCCTGTCGCCGCCTATCCAGGAATAGACCTTGATCCTATCGCGCAGCTTGCCGCCGAGCAGTTCATGCACGGGCACGCCGAGAGCTTTGCCCTTGATGTCCCACAGTGCCTGATCGATACCGGCGATGGCGCTCATCATGATCGCTCCGCCGCGGTAGAAGCCGCCGCGATGCATCACCGTCCAGTGGTCCTCGATCAGGCGGGGATCCTTGCCGACCAGGTAGTCTGCAAGTTCTTTGACCGCCGCCTCAACAGTCAGTGCTCTGCCTTCGACGACCGGCTCGCCCCAGCCGACAACGTCGGCATCGGTCTCGATCTTTAGAAACAGCCAGCGCGGCGGAACGACATAGGTCGTGAGCGAGGTGATCTTCATGGACGGTGCCCTGTCTCAGTCTTTTTTGAGTCTCTTGGCGCTGACGAGGTCGCGTGCCGCCAGGTCGAGAATTCTGTTCGCCGCCCTGCGCGCCGCTTCGGCGTCGCGCATGCGCAATGCCTCCACGACGTCGTGGTGTGCGGCCACGGCCTCGGTACGCCGATCCAGAGAAATCACCGCCGTGGCCTCCAGCGAGAATTTGAGCGCCGTATCGATCAAGCTGCCGATCTGCCGAAAGATTGGATTGTGGCTGGCGCTGTAGACGATCTGGTGGAAGGCAATGTCGGAACGCGAGAACGCAACGAGATCCTCACCGGCACTAGCCATCCCCCGCCAAGCCGCCTCGAGGTCGGCAACCTCCTGCAACGTTGCGCGTGTGGCGGCCAGTTCGGCGACCAGGGGCTCGATGGCGCGCCGCGTCTCCAGGATTGCATCGAAAAGCTTGTCGTCCAGCGCATGCGGCGCATGCCAGGCAAGCACCTGCGGGTCGATGATGTTCCAGTCATCCTCGTTGCACACGATGGTGCCGATGCGGGGCCGCGACAACACCAGCCCCTTGGCCGCCAGGACTTTCAGGGCCTCACGGATGACGGTACGGCTCACGCCGTATTCAACGCCGAGATCATTTTCGGTCGGCAAGGATGATCCTGCGGGGTAGCGCCCGGAAAAGATGTCAGAGGCAATCGCCTTTGTCACATCCGGCATGACGCGCGGGCGGCGCGTGGCACCTTCGTTCTGCGCTCTCTTCGGCACTTCAATCACCCCAGCCTCTCCTCCAAGGCGCATCCTCCTTGTTTGCGTATGACCGGCCCGACCTTGACGGATGCAGATGATTTGCACCAGCGACCACTGATCAGTGCATGTATCTTAATTATCATACCAGATCAATTGACAGGTATGATGAAAACAAATAGAGACACGAGCGCTTGGGCTGAACGCCCGGCCAATTGCGGGGAGGGAATGATGCGACTTTTGAAGACCGCGCTCGTCGCGGGCGCGCTTGCCATGCTGTCAGTCACGACGATCGCCTCGGCCCATGCCCAGGACAGCAAGATCGGCTTCATCGTCAAGCAACCGGAAGAGCCATGGTTCCAGGACGAGTGGAAGTTCGCCGATCAGGCCGCCAAGGAAAAGGGCTTCACCCTCGTCAAGATCGGCGCGGAGGACGGTGAGAAGTTGATGTCGGCAATCGACAATCTCGGCGCCCAGGGCGTCCAGGGCTTCATCGTCTGCACGCCCGACGTCAAGCTCGGCCCTGGCATCGTCGCCAAGGCGGCAGCCAACAATCTCAAGCTGATGACCGTAGACGACCGCCTGGTGGGCGCCGACGGCAAGCCAATCGAGTCCGTGCCACATATGGGCATTTCGGCGACCAAGATCGGCGAGGCCGTCGGCCAGACCATCGTCGATGAGATGAAGGCACGCGGATGGAAACCCGAAGAAGTTGGCGCGATCCGCGTCTCCTATGACCAGTTGCCGACTGCGGTGGACCGTGTCGAAGGAACGATTTCGGTCCTCAAGGCGAACGGCTTCAAGGCCGCGAACATCTTTGATGCGCCCCAAGCCAAGACGGATACCGAAGCTGCGCTGAACGCTGCTACCACGGTGCTGAACAGCCATGCCGATATCAAGAAGTGGGTTGCGTTCGGCCTGAACGACGAAGCGGCGCTGGGCGCAGTGCGCGCGTCGGAAAGCGTGGGCATTCCGGCCGGTAATGTGATCGCTGTCGGCATCGGCGGCGCGGACTCGGCCATCAACGAATTCAAGAAGCCTGCGGCGACCGGATTCGTCGGCTCGGTGATCATCTCACCGAAGCGTCACGGCTACGAGACGGCACTCAACATGTACGAGTGGGTCAAGAACGACAAGGAACCGGTGAAGCTGATCTTGACATCGGGGGCCGTTGCCAAACGCGACACCTACGTGCAGGTCCGCAAGGATCTCGGCATCGAGTAAGCCGCACCGAGGCATTGGCAGGCGGCGAATGAATGTGCCGCCTGTTGTTAGGCATTGTCTGGAAATAACTGAAGCGCCACTTTTGTCATGCTCGGGCTTGACCCGGGCATCCAGCGGCACCGTCTTCGATGCCTGAAGGGGGTGGATTGCCGGGTCAACCCCGGCAATGACAAAGGTCGAGCCAGTTTGAGCGCTTATTGATAGGCGAATCCTTAGTGGCAAGGAGGCTTGGCCCGTGTCCTTTCTCCAATTCTCGCACATCACCAAGACTTATCCCGGCGTCCGCGCGCTTTCCGGCGTCTCCTTCGGCGTCGACAAGGGCGCGGTGCATGGGTTGATGGGGGAGAACGGCGCGGGAAAATCCACCCTGATCAGGGTTCTTTCCGGCGATCAGCATGCGGACGAGGGCGAGATACGCATCGAAGACAGGGTTCAGGCCTATGCCTCGACCAGGGATGCCTTCGACAATGGTGTCATCGTCATTCACCAGGAGCTGCAGCTCGTTCCGGAACTCACGGTGGCTGAAAACCTCTGTCTTGGCCGTTTTCCTGCCCGCGCCGGCATCATCGCAGGCCGCACGATGTTCGAAGATGTCGGTGCGAAGCTGAGAGCGGCGGGCATCGACATCGATGTGCGTCGCAAGGTGAAGTCATTGTCGATCGGCGAACGACAGATGGTCGAAATCGCCAAGGCGATCATGATCGATGCGCGGGTCATCGCTCTGGATGAGCCAACCTCGTCACTCTCCTCGCGCGAAAGCGAGATTCTGTTTGCCTTGATCGAGCGCCTGCGCCGTGAAGGCAAGGTCATCCTCTATGTGTCGCACCGGCTCGACGAAGTATTCCGGCTCTGTGACAGCCTGACCGTATTACGCGATGGCAAGCTTGCGGCACACCATGCCTCGCTCAAAGACGTCACGCGCGACCAGATCGTCGCCGAAATGGTCGGCCGAGAGATCGCTGATATCTGGGGCTTTCGCCCGCGCGCAATGGGCGACACCCGCCTGAAGGTCGAAGCCCTTTCCGGCAGCGGGTTCAGGACACCGGCCAGCTTCCAGGTCAAGGCCGGTGAAATTCTCGGCTTCTTTGGCCTGGTCGGGGCCGGGCGCTCGGAATTGATGCGACTGGTGTTCGGAGCCGACCCGCGCTCGACCGGCACGGTCACCGTGAACGGCAAGGTGGTCCATGCCAGCGATCCACGCGGCGTGATCCGGGCCGGCATCGTGTTGTGTTCGGAAGACCGCAAGCATGATGGCATCATCCAGGGCCGCTCGATCGAAGAGAACATCAACATCTCCTCGCGCCGCCATCGCAGCCGCCTCGGGGTGCTCGATCGTGCGAGCGAAGCGGCAACCGCCGAAACGTTCATCAAGAAACTCAAGGTGCGTACGCCCTCACGCAAGCAGGACATCGTCAACCTCTCAGGCGGCAATCAGCAAAAGGTCATCCTGGGCCGTTGGCTATCCGAGCAAGGAATCCAGGTCCTGATCGTCGACGAACCGACGCGCGGCATCGATGTGGGCGCGAAGTCAGAGATTTACGAATTGCTCTACCAGCTTGCCGAAAGCGGTATGGCGATCGTCGTGGTGTCGTCGGAACTGCCGGAAGTGATGGGCATCTGCGACCGCATCCTTGTGATGTGCGGCGGGCGCATCAGCGCCGAACTCACGCGCAGCAATTTTGCAGAGCGGATGATCCTGGCGGCCGCTCTTCCCGACAAGAAAACCCCTGACGCGATCGCATCCTGAGGACAATATTGCATGACCGATCGGTTGAATAAGATTCTGCTCGGCGAACAGGGTCTCGTCGTCATCTTCATCGTCGCCTTCGCACTCGTATCGGTATTCGTGCCGAACTTCCTCACCGACAGGAACATGCTTGGCCTGCTGCAATCGGTCGTCACGGTCGGCATCGTCGCCTGCACCATGATGTTCTGCCTGGCGGCACGCGACTTCGACCTGTCGGTCGGTTCGATCGTCGCCTTTGCCGGCATGGTGGCAGTCATGGCATCGAACGCGACCGGGTCGATCCTGCTCGGCCTTGTAGCGGCAATCGCCTGCGGTACCTTCGTGGGCTTCGTCAACGGTTTCGTCATTGCGAAATTCCACATCAATGCGCTCATCACGACACTGGCCACGATGCAGATCGTGCGTGGCCTTGCCCTGATTGCTTCCGACGGGCGCGCCGTCGGCATCAACAGTCCGGATTTCTACCAGTTGGCGCTCTCGAAATTCGTCGGCATCCCCACACCAATCTGGGTGCTCGCCATCCTGTTCTGCATCTTCGGTTTCGTGCTGAACCGCACCGTTTTCGGCAAGAATACGCTGGCCATCGGCGGCAACCCCGAAGCATCGCGGCTGGCCGGGGTCAATGTCGACATGACGCGGATCTGGATCTTCGCGTTACAGGGGGGCATCTGCGCCATTGCGGGCATCCTGTTGGCCTCGCGGATCACCTCCGGTCAACCCAATTCCGCGGTAGGGCTTGAACTGTCCGTCATCTCGGCCTGTGTGCTCGGTGGCGTCTCGCTTGCTGGCGGCCGCGCCACCATATCCGGCGTGATCGTCGGGGTCCTCATCATGGGCATCGCCGAGAATGCGATGAATCTTCTCAACATACCGGCCTTCTACCAGTATATCGTGCGTGGCGTGATCCTGCTCCTGGCCGTGTTGCTCGACAATTTGCGCTCGTCAGCCCTGGGGCGGCGCTGAGTCGGAAAAAGGCATGTCCGCTTGGATCCCCCTTGACAGCAAGCGATTGCGAATTCGGATCAGCCCCTGCGGAGGCGCCGTCGTCGACGCGTATACCGTCGAGGGCGTACCGTTCCTGCGTCCCTGCCGAAGCGCGGTCGCATTCGACGTAAAAGATTCTGCCTGTTTTCCGCTGGTGCCAATTGCAAACCGCGTCGAAGGCAATGCATTCTCCTACCGCGGCCGAACCTTCACGTTCGCCCGCAATACGAATGATCCGCTCTACATTCATGGCGACGGCTGGCAGGCCAGATGGGACGTCAGGGAGCACCGGGCCGATAGCGTGGAACTTGCGTTCAGCAAGCCGGAAATCCTCGGCTCGCCCTATGCCTATCAGGCTCGGCAGTGGTTTCGCGTCGCCGACGCACGATTTGAACTGCAGCTGTCGGTAACTAATACAGGCAGGATCGACCTGCCGTTCGGCATCGGCTTTCATCCCTTCTTTCCGCTGACACCGCAGACAACCCTTCTTGCACCGGCCACCGCATGGTGGACGGAACGAGATGCGCATCTACCCGGCTCCAGAGGCGCCCTTGTCAGCGACGCCGATTTCTCTACTGCACGCCGACTGCCCGATCGCTGGCTGAACAATTGCTTCGAAGGTTGGAATGGCAGCGCACGCATCGTATGGCCCGAGCGTCAACTCGGCGTCGATATTGCCGCCGATAGCATGCTCGATCGCTACATGCTCTTTGCGCCCAACGGCAAGCGCGACTTCTTCTGCCTGGAGCCGATGAGCCACAGCCCCAATGCGCTGAAGCATTTCGAGACCGAGCCGATGGGATTGGCGTTGCTATCTCCCGGCGACAGTCTCCGTGCGGGATTTGCAATGACCGTCTTCGATTGGAGTGAAGCCCATGGCTGAGCGCTTGGCCGGCAAACATATCCTTGTGACCGGTAGCGCCCAGGGTATCGGGCTGGCAATCGCCCAGGCATGTCTCGCCGAGGGAGCAAAGCTGTTCCTGGTCGACCGGGACAGCGGACTATTGAACGCGGCCGTCGCCAGTCTCTCGGCCCCGCAGGGCCAGGTTGGACATGTGTCGGCTGATATTCGCGACGAAAGTGCGATCGCCGCTGCCGTCAAACAGGCGGATGAACAGATCGGCTCGGTCAATGCACTGATCAACAATGCCGGGGTCAATGTATTCTCCACGCCGCTCGATGCGAGCGAGGAGCAATGGGCACTTAACTTTGATGTCAACGTCAAGGGAGCTTGGAACTGCAGCAAGGCGGTATTGCCGGGGATGATCGCAAGCGGCGGCGGGGCAATCCTTAACATCGCGTCGACCCATGGCTTCACCATCATTCCGCACACCTTCCCCTATCCTGTCGCCAAGCACGCTCTGCTTGGACTGACGAAATCGCTGGCGCTCGAATATGCGGCGCAGGGCGTTCGCGTGAATGCACTGGCCCCGGGCTATGTCGAAACACAGAAGGCCATCGACTACTGGAATGGTTTTCCCGATCCCGCCTCAGCGCGTGCCAATACGATGGCGCTCCATCCCAGCGGCCGCATCGCCTCGGCACGCGAGATAGCACTTGCCGCAGTGTTCATGATTTCCGACGAGTGCCCGTTCATGAACGCGGCGTGCCTCGTCGTCGACGGCGGGCTCAGCCAATTGCAGCACCCGGCCTGAACTTCACAGAGGAACGCTCAAGACCAAGAGACGATTCGTTCACGCCATCCTGGGCGATTGACCGGAAGGCGTCGACCATGCTGCCGCGGTGGCGATCCGAGCCGATGGTCGACGGCATGGGACCAACGCCGCGCTGGCGACCAGAATTGAAATTCGCGTTGAAGGTCTCGCCGGCGTTCCAGACCGCGGCGAGGCTCCAGTCTCTCGGCGCCGTACTTCACCAACTATCGCGACACACAATGAAAGCGTGAGACTTACTTCGTCGTGACGGCTGATGCGACGTGCGCAAACTCACGCGCAATGCCCCAAAAAGCTCGAATGGCCTTTGCCTCGCTTCGCTCGCTCAGGCAGACCAGCGCTTCTTCCATCAGCATCGGAGGGCCGGAGATCGGGATCCTCGTAAGCCGGCTATCATTGCCGAACTCGGCTTGAGAGACAAAGCCGAGGCCGGCGCCCGAGGCCACGATCTCGCGAACCGCTTCCCGCCCCTCTGCCTCGATTGCATATTTTAGCTTTATGCCGGCATCAGCCGCCCCATCCTCCAGGCGCTTGCGTGTCTTGGAGCCGCGCTCGCGGATGACAAGCGGCAACGCGGCCAGATCCGCAAGGGAAAGCCTCTTGCGCCCGCCAAGGTCGAAGCCTGCCGCGGCAAAGGCGACGCTTCTGTCGCAAACTCAGGATAGCAACGCCGGAGTCATTCGCGCCTGCGGTCACGAGGCGAGGATTTCGAACTGCTCGGAAATCAAAGGGGTGGGATTGTAGGCGTATCTTGCCTGTGTTTTGCGCATCATGTGAACCATCGCGATACCGGACAGGCGACATCCTCGAACAGAATGAGTCCGGCCGCTTGCATCAGCCACAACTCCCGACCGAAACCCGGTTCTGGGGGCGAGCTATTTCAAATTCGTAGCTCGCACAAAAAGCGCGACAGCACAGCAGGAGCAGCCCGCAAATTGTGGACTTCTCCGAGCCGTGCGGCCAGTTCCGGCATGGTGATGTCGGGTCTTGCTTCCACAACACCGATCAGGAAACCGGCAACTCCAGCCAGTTTACCTCCACCAGGAGGACGCCCCTGACGCGCGGGTGCCCCTGATCCATAGGCAACCACACGCTGCAGCAGCTTCACAGCGAAGCTCTCGCTCACTTCAAAATGACGAGCCGCAGCTCGGCGCGAATGGCCGCTCTCAACAAAGCTGACAATCCGATCGCGAAGATCCTGAGAATAGCTCCTGCCCATGATCCACCTCCAATAACGGTGAATCACAAATTGCCCTCCAAGGGAATCGCCGATTCCAGTTTCAGATCCGACGCTCTAGAGGCCCCAATGCGCCGAGTCCCTTCTCACGGAAATCACGTTCGAATTTCTGAGAAGTTGAGGGTTCATGCGCACTTTGAGTCTGGGCATCCAGGCTTGTCATGATTTCATATCGCCGCTGCGACAGAACCGCCTGTTCTGCTCGTCCCTACACAAGCACCTTGGCGAGGAAGGTTTGTGTCTGTGGATGGGAAGGGTTGCCCAGTACATTCGCCGGCTTTCCTTCCTCGATGATCTCGCCGCCTGCCATGAAGACGATGTGATCAGCCACTTCGCGGGCGAAGGCGATCTCATGGGTCACCACAATCATCGTCATACCGCTTTGGGCAAGATCGCGCATCACGTCCAGCACATCGGAGACCAGTTCAGGGTCCAGGGCGCTGGTCGGTTCGTCGAAGAGGATAAGTTTGGGCTGCATGGCGAGGGCGCGTGCGATAGCGACACGCTGCTGCTGCCCGCCGGACAACTGGCGGGGATAGGCGTTCACCTTCTCAGCTAGTCCGACGCGCTTCAGGATGGCGTGGGCGCGTTCTCTCACTTCCTCGCGCGGCTCCCGTTTCACCCCGACCGGTCCCTCCATGATGTTCTGGAGAACCGTCATGTGCGGGAACAGATTGAAGTGCTGGAACACCATGCCGATATGAATGCGCTGGCGCGCTATCTCATGCTCGTGCATTTCCTGGAGGTAGCCTTTGTGCTCCTTGTAGCCGATCAGCTCGCCATCCACCCGGATACGGCCCTTGTCGATACGCTCAAGATGGTTGATGCAACGCAGGAAGGTGCTCTTACCGGAACCGGACTGGCCGAGCAGGCACATCACCTGGCCGTTCGAGACGGACAGGTCGATCCCCTTGAGAACCTCCAGGGCGCCGAAGGATTTGCGCACGCCCGTCGCCTGCACCATGATCCGGGCCGGCGGTTTTGGTTGAAAGGTCATGACGCGCTCCCTTTCTCGCCAGGATCGAGCGGGCTGCTGCGCGACAGCCCGAAGAACGCACCGATGCTTTGCAGAGGCGTTGGGGGGAGGTTGCGGCTGCTGCCGCGGGCATAGTGGCGCTCGATGTAATACTGGATGCCGCTCATCACCGAGACGATGATCAGGTACCAGATGACCGCCACCAGCAGCAGCGGAATGGTTTCGAACGTGCGCGTATAGATCGTTTGGGCGGCGAAGAGCAGTTCGGGCACGGCGATGATGCTGACCAGGGCCGACATCTTCAGCATGTTGATGGTGTCATTGCCAAGCGGTGGGATGATGACGCGCATCGCCTGCGGCAGCACCACGCGCCGCAGCAGCCGCCCGCGCGACATGCCGATGGACTGGGCCGCTTCCGTCTGGCCGTGATCAATGGAAATGATGCCCGCGCGGATGATCTCCGCGCTGTAGGCGGCTTCGTTCAGGCCGAGTCCGAGGATTGCCGCCACATAGGGCGTGATCAGTATATTGGCATCCAGCTCGACGAAGTCTGGGCCGATGAACGGGATGCCCAGCGAGATGTGCGGAAACAGGGCCGACAGATTGTACCAGACCAGCAGTTGCACCAGCAGCGGCGCTCCGCGGAAGAACCACACGAACAGCCATGATGCACCCGACAGGATGGGGTTTGGCGACAGGCGCATGACGGCCAGCATCACGCCCAACGTTACGCCCATCACCATGGCTATGACCGTCAGCTCGAGAGTGCGCCGCACGCCCAGCAAAATCGTCTGAGAGGTGAAATATTCGCCCACTACGGCCCATTCGAACCGGGGGTTGGTGAAGAGCGTATGCATCAACATCGCCGCCAGAAGGGCAACGAAGGCGATGGCCACCCAGCGCCAGGGATGACTGGCCGGCTTGATGACCAGGTCGATCGTAGGATCGACATTCGCTCCCTTCGAACGGGTCTCGTTGACCGACATGGCTGGCTCCCGAAGTTGCGGCTGCCGGGTGGCGATCTCCATCCCTTATTGGCCGTCGTTGATCGACGCCTTGTCGATGGCACCGACCTCTTGGCCCCACTTGGCCAGGATCTTGCCGTAGGTGCCTTCGTCGATCAAAGCCTGCACGGAGGCCTGGAGGGCCTTGGCCAGTTCGTCAGAGCCCTTGGGCAGCACCAATCCGTAGTGACGCGGTGCATAGGAAGTGCCCGGCACCTCGAAGGTGCCTTTGTGCTGCTGTGCAATGTAGGCGCCGGCGGAGGTGTCGATCATGGCCACGTCGGCCCGGCCTGCCTGCAAGGCCAGGACGATCTGGCTGGTGCCGGGCAGGATCTTGGCGCTGACTTCAGGCTTGCCGGCCTTCACGCAGTCGTCCGAAGCCTTGTTCGCATCGTCGATTTCCGTGGTGCCCTTGTCAATGGCGACGGAGATGCCGCAGATGTCGGCCAGGCTATGGATCTTCTTGGGGTTGCCCTGCTTGACCAGGAAGCCGCCACCCGAGGTAAAATAGTCGACAAAATCGACCTTCCTGCGTCGCTCCTCGGTGTCGGTCATCGCCGACATCGCCATGTCGTAGCGGCTGGCGGCCAGCGCCGGGATGATGGCGTCGAAACTCATATGCTGGAACTCGAGCTTGACACCGAGCTTCTGCCCGATCGCTTCGGCAAGGTCCTTGTCGAGGCCGATGATGGTGGTGTTGTCGGTGTCGAAATATTCGAACGGCGGATATTCGACGTTGCTGGCGACCCTTATCTTGCCCGCTTCCTTCAGTTTGGCCGGCAGCATGGCCTGGATTTTGGGATCCGCTTTGGTTGAAATGGCAGTGTCGGCATGAGCCGCACCCGCGAATATTGCTCCGGCCAGGAACAATGCGGCTGCGGTCGCCGAGGCGAACTGAGCGTGACGACGACGTTCATTGCCCATGCGTTGAGTCCCCTGTTTATCGCGAGGGCCACATTGACGTGGTCTCGAAGCTCGCAGATTTTTGGTTCTGGATGGCCCTGACGGCTAGATGTATATACTAGCTTATACAACTTAACGAAGCCGTTTTTGTCAAGCACGATCCGCCCTGGGGGCTCGGGGGCTCGGGGGCTTCGTCGGGGGGGTGATAGGTTCGAACTGGTGCTCTGACCCTACCCATGATGCACATATCGGCCGATATGACCATAGAGGAGAGGCTTTTGCGGGCAGAATCAAGGCTCTCTTTCTCGGACACCCGCAGAGGACGCCTTCGCGCCACGATCGCCTGCGAGGTGGATTGTCGCGCGTCCATGGCGCAAACCGAAGAGACGGTTGAGGTTCGACCGTCACGCCCTTTCCAGGGCGGTAGCGTATCGGGACTGGCAAGCAATGCGTTTTTTTATATAACTATATACACTATTGGAAATAGCTGGCTGTCGAAAGCACCTTCGGGGAAATCGCTGGTTCTCGACCGCTGCCACAGGCAGCTTATATTAACATGTAGACGTGTTTGATTCAGACGCATTGGCACATGGCGATATGAACAGGAAAAGAGATGGCGCCTTGAAGGATATGGTCCGCGGCAACGGCGAGATCGGGGTCTCGCTGGGGCAGCAGGTCCGCAACCATATTCTGGCGAAAATCAATTCTGGCGAATGGCAGGAAGGCTATCAGGTCCCGTCCGAATCGCGTCTTTCGGAACAGTTGGGCGCCTCGCGCATGACCATTCATATGGCCATGCGTGACCTTGCCGCGGAGAGCGTATTGGTGCGACGGCAGGGGGCCGGTACCTTTGTCGCCGCCCGCCAAAGCCAATCCACCTTCCTGGAATTGCGCAACATACATTCCGAGATCGAAGCGCGCGGGAACCGACATACGACAGACGTCGTCAAGATGGAGGAGGTCAATAGCGATCTCAATCTCGCTACCGAGCTCAATGTCGTGCCCGGTTCTACGATATTTCACTCTCTGCTGGTCCACAGGGAAAATGGAAGGCCACTGCAAATTGAAGACAGATACGTGAACCCGCAGTTTTCTCCGGATTATCTGGAGCAGGATTTCACAAAAATAACGCCTTACGTTCACCTGATGGCCGTGGCCCCCCTGGAGGAGGTCGAACATGTCATTCAGGCCGTCCTGGCCGATGAATTCAGCTGCAAGCTGCTCGAAATGAAGCAGGGCGAGCCGCTGCTCCTGCTGCGCCGCCGCACCTGGTCGCGCGGCATGATTGCCACCAGCGCGCGCTTCCTGCACCCGGGTCCTCGCTTCAGCCTTGCAGGGCGAATGCCGGTCGGTCGCTGACGCGACGGGGCCGCTGGGTTTCTTGACGAGCTCGGTCTTCCGCGACTTCGTCAAAGAGGCTTCGTTTGCCTTGACAGAGGCTCGACATGTGAAAGATATTCAAGTTGCATATACAACTATATATAACTTGGATGCCGACATGTTGGGGCCAATGTTTGCAATCGGCGATCAGGGAGCTGGCGCGCCCAAGCCCAGCGCGCGGCTGACGGAATTGCCCGGCTATGGGCGCGGCCGAGCCGGGTCGGGCATCGCGTTCGCGCACCGGCTCGGCTCCAACGAAGCGCCGGATCCACCGAGCGCCGCCGTCCAGGCCGCCGTGACAAGGGCCATGGCGGGTGCGCACCGCTATCCGGACCTGCGTGGCGAGACGCTGGCGGAGGCTTTGGCAAGCCGACATGGCTTGCCTGCCGACATGGTCGCGGTGTCGGCAGGCTCCGTCACCATGCTGGACCAACTCATCCGCGCCTATTGCGATCCTGGCGACAGCGTGATCACGCCCTGGCGCTCCTACGAGGCTTATCCGATCATTGTCGGTGGTGCGGGCGCTCGCCTCGTAGAGGTGCCACTTGATGGCAATCATCGGCTGAACGCGGCAGCGCTCCTCCAGGCCTGCAGGTCCGAGGCACGGGTGGTGATCATCTGTAACCCCAACAATCCAACCGGCACTGTGCTGGCACCGGCCGAGTTGGAGGCTCTGTTGGATGCCATACCTGCCCAAACGCTCATCATCCTCGACGAGGCCTATGCCGATTATGCCGACGAGGCGGATATCGTTGCAGCCTCGCCCGCGCGCCGCCTGGCCCGACATCAGAACCTTGCCGTGTTGCGCACATTTTCCAAAGCCTGGGGGCTTGCCGGCATGCGGGTCGGCTATTGCCTGGCGGATCGAAGCATCGTTGCCGCGGTTAACGCGGTTGCGCCGCCATTCCCGCTGCCGGCTACCGCGCAGGCGGCGGCGCTCGCCTCTCTTGGCGAGGAGGATGTGGTTGCGGCGCGAATAGCTGCCAGCCTCGAGCAGCGATGGCGCATGTATAAGGGACTTTCAGCCCTTGGTTTCGAGGTCGCGCGCTCGCAGGCCAATTTTGTGTGGCTGGCGGTCGGCGCGGAAGCGGAAGCGCTGACCCTTCACCTGTCCGCGGCCGGGATTTCGGTGCGCTGTTTTCGAGGTGAGGGAGTGCGCGTCACGACAGCCACGGCGGCCGCCACCCAGGCCCTGCTGACGGCGGCGGCCGCGTGGCTGTCGAGGTGAGGGGGCAAGGGGAAGAGAGACGATCGGTAGGGACAACGGCAGGCCGCCGGGAATAGTTCGCTGCGAAGCGCTGACCTGCCTGATGCTATCCACCGCTGCGGCTATGGCGGGCCGCCCTATCGACCGTCGTGACCGTGACAGAATATGCTCCCCACGCCCGAGGCTGTGGGTGTATTCGTCCATTCCGGAACCATCCCGTGGGTTGCGGACTACAAAATCAGCGGAGTGTCATGTCGAGAGAAAGCACCTTTCCCAAGGCGTTCGCCCAAACCCTGCGCGAGCGGTTCGCGGATCGTTTCCAGACCGGAGCGGCCATTTGCGCTCAGCACGGCTCCACGACCACCTGGATCGAGAACCAGCCGCCGGATGGCGTGGTCTTTGCCGAGAGCACCGCGGAGGTCGCAGATATCATCGGTCTGTGCGGCGAGGCCGGCGTGCCGGTTATCCCCTTCGGCGCGGGCAGTTCGCTCGAAGGCCAGCTCAATGCGCCAAGGGGCGGAATTTCCGTCGACCTGACGCGGATGAACCGCATTCTTGCAGTCAATGCGGAAGACATGGACTGCGTGGTCCAGCCGGGCGTGACACGCAGCCGCCTGAACGAATATCTGCGCGATACCGGCCTGTTCTTTCCTCTCGATCCAGGCGCCGATGCAACGCTCGGCGGCATGGCCGCCACCCGAGCTTCGGGCACGACCGCGGTGCTCTATGGCACAATGAAGGACGCGGTCTTGTCGCTTGAGGCCGTGATGCCGGACGGCCGGGTGATCCGCACCGGCCACAGGGCGCGCAAGAGTGCGGCGGGCTACGATCTCACCAGGCTGCTGGTTGGTTCCGAAGGCACGCTCGGCATCATCACCGAGTTGACAGTTCGGTTGCGGGGTATTCCGGAGGCGGTGTCGGCGGCTCGCTGCTCCTTCCCAACCGTCGAAGATGCCAGCAATGCCGTCATCAGCGGCCTCCAATTCGGCCTGCCCTTTGCGCGGATCGAGCTGTTGGACGCAACCACAGTCAAGGCGGTCAACGTCTATTCGCAGCTGAGCCTGCCGGAGACACCGCTGCTGCTGGCTGAATTCCACGGCACGCCGGACATGGTCGCCGAATTGTCGGTGCGTTTCGGCGAAATTGCGCACGAGCACGGCGCTACCGCGCTGGACTGGACGACCGACGCGCAAGAACGGACGCTGCTGTGGAAGGCGCGCCACGACCTGTTCTGGGCAGTCCTGGGCCTGCGGCCCGGCGCCAAGGGCATCAGCACCGATGTGTGCGTGCCGATATCGCGATTGGCCGAATGCATCGGCGCGGCGACCGAGAAGGCCCAGTCACTGGGGCTGCTCGCCCCGATTGCGGGGCATGTCGGCGACGGCAATTTCCACAATCTGATCGTGCTGGATCCGGAGAATCCGGCAGAGCGGGCCGCCGCCAAATCCTATATCGGCTGGCTGAACGAGCTGGCTCTTTCCATGGAAGGAACCTGCACGGGCGAACATGGCGTAGGGCAGGGCAAACGTTCCTACATGGAACGCGAGATGGGCCCGGCGCTGGATGTGATGGCGGCCATCAAGGCGGCGATCGATCCGAAGAACATCATGAACCCGGGAAAGATCCTGCCCGAACGGTTCGAAGTGCAAAGCTAACACCTCGTATAGGGAAGGGATGCCGATCCGGAAAAATAACGTAATAATAGAAACTTGTGGCATGAATATCGATTTATAGATTAAGTCCGGTGCCGCAGTGCTACTAGGGGCGTTACGGAATGACCGGCTCATCCGTGGCTGAACGTTTCCACAATGACTTGCGAGGCGGGGTTCCGGATCGCGCTCTTCGCACCATCGAGCGGGCAGGCGAGGATGACCGGCTCCCGGGCGAAGTCCTCTGCAATCGGGACACTGGCCAGGGGAGTCCCGTCATAGGCACAGCTGTTTTTCGATCCCGCATAGGTGATGCCGATCCCCTCGCCATGGGCGGCCAGGCTGCGCATGACTTCAAGTGCCTGCACCCTGTGGCGAACGGCCGGCTCCGCACCGATCCGCCGGAAGAGGCCCAGGACGTGCCGCACCGACAGACCTTCTTCGAAGAGGATCAGCGCGCGTTGGCCGAGGTCCCGGAGGCTAACTTCCTGTAAGCCGGCCAGGGGGTCGTCGATGCGCATCAAAGCATGGGGCTGGACGGACGCGAGCGGTCGGCGCAGGAAGCTTGCGTCGAGACCGAGGTCGAACGTCACGGCCATGTCGAGGCGCGACTGCAACATGTCGCGGGCGAGCGTCTCGAAATCGGCGATGCGATAGCGGATCTCCGCGCCCGGCAATTTGCTGCGCAGGGCATTGAGAAGCCGGCCGATATGTAGTGGCGCCAGATCTTCGAACAGCCCCAGTGTCAGGCGGCCGGCAGCCGCATGTTGGCTGTGCGCAGGGTTATCCAATTGCCGGGCGAGAGAGATGACCTCCTCGACCTGGGCGAGATAATCCCGGCCGAAATCGGTCAACTCGACCGGAGCGCCTCGGCGCCGGATGAAAAGCTTGCGTGCCAGGCGCCGTTCGACCTGCGTGATGGCGACCGAAAGCGAGGGCTGCGATACGTTGAGCCGCGAGGCCGCACCCGAGAGACTGCCGGAACGGGCCACAGCCGAAACATACTCGAACTGGCGAAGCGTGAGATATAGCATGAAGCTAAGAGTAATTTAGATACTCATTATTTGAAACTATAAATAATTGCGTGTTTGCTCGATCTGTCAAGCCGGGAGGAAAACAATGACACATCCGCTCATCGCACCGGAACAGGTCGAGGCCTATCAGCGCGACGGCGTAGTGCTGGTACGCGGGCTGTTCAAGGATCACGTCGAGGCGCTGCAGGCTGGCGTGGCCCGCAACATGGCCGAGCCCAGCCAGTATGCCGCTGAAAATCTCAAGCCCGGCGACGCCGGTCGCTTCTTTGACGATTATTGCAATTGGAATCGCATCCCCGAATTCGAGGCGGTAATCCGGCATTCGCCGGCTGGCGAGGTCGCGGCCGACCTGATGGGCGCGAATTCGGTTCAACTGTTCCATGATCACGTCTTGGTCAAGGAGCCGGGCACGTCCAAACCGACGCCCTGGCATCAGGACGGCCCCTACTACTTCGTCGAAGGAAGGCAGACTGTCAGCTTCTGGTCGCCGCTGGATCCGGTGCGTGAAGCGTCGCTGCGCTGCGTCGCCGGCTCGCATCGCTGGGCCAAGCCAGTATTGCCGACGCGCTGGCTCTCGGAAGAAAATTTCTACGCCGATAGCGATGCCTATATCCCCGTGCCCGATCCCGATGCGGAGAGCATGGACATTCGCGAATGGGAAATGGAGCCGGGCGATGCCGTCGCTTTCAACTACATGACGCTCCACGGTGCCCGCGGCAATGAAGCGGCGACACGCCGGAGGGCATTCTCCCTGCGGCTGGTGGGAGACGATGTCCGCTATGTCGAGCGGCCCGGGCGCACCTCGCCCCCCTATCCCGGCCACGGCATGTCGGCTGGGGAAAAGCTGCGCGAAGATTGGTTCCCGACGGTCTTCCGGCGCGGAGCCGCGCGCGACCTCGGGTGACACACCATCGGAGGCGGGCAGACGTCGATTGACGGCGTCTGCCGCGCTGCAACTGCTGCTGTGTCGGCGAAGGTGTACTCTCACGCAAATCACTGAAGTCCTTACGCGTCACAGCCATAAACAGATGATGTCGTGCGACCGCTCCGCGCATCCAATTTGCGGATGCAAATCCTTTTGTCGACGTGAATGGACAACGTCACAATGCTGTAAAATGTACGGCTACGAACTGTGCGATAATACTCCTCTTGCGGCAATTGGTTCATCACTCGTCTGCGCTATAATCTCGACAAAATAAGCAGAGATGAGAGGAGGCATGGACGGGCAAGGAGCCACTTCCCGAATGATAGGCCGCGATGAAGCTGCCCTTTCTGACCTTGAAGTGATCCGAAAAAGGAGTGGAAAATGCCGCCGTGAAGGCGCGCACGCCCGTCTTGTTCAGCGAAAGGTTCTCGAAGGCTATCACGAAATTTCGGATAGTCCTGATCGAAGCCGAAGAGTGGCAGGAAATTGAGATATATCGTTTTTAGACAGGCACTTGTAGCGAATGTCGGTATCGGTGGTTGCCTGCCCCCGCAACCACTCTGCAGCACGTCAGACCACTCTAAACTACGATCCTCCACGACAGGCTATCCCCTTAATCGGCAAGTTCAAATCAAGTTCGGAGCGCTTCACGGCCCGCAGCCGACGCGACCGCGCCTCTGGCGTTGTTGGCCGACAGGCCATAGGCAGCGGGCGACAAGAGGCGGCCATGCAGCGATGGCAGCGCTCCGCTCAATCTCGACCAAGCAGTGGATCGTGGTAGCTCACCGCTCGAACAAAGTCAGAACAACGACTTTGTCAAATCCTAGAATTGATGAATGATACCTGACTAACTTACCTACGGTGTCATTTAACCCTCTTTTGGATACTGCGAGCCTAGAAACTGGTGGACTGCACTTCAGCAGTCGTGCTTATGAGCATTGCGGGCTTGTTGGCGCATATGGCTTTTTGCTGAGTCCTCCGGCGCGGCCGGGCCACTTTCTACCTCGGCTTTGCGTGAGAGGTCGGGAGGGCTTTCTGTGCAAACCAGATGTGAGCGCAACCTCAAGATACGATGGCCCCAGGCGAAGGCCATCGGATGGATCAAGCATCACGATGCCGAAGTGCGTCCACGACGACTTTGAATGCGAGCAGGTTCTGGCGCCGGCTTGGGTAGTAAATGTAGTATCCCGCAAATTTCGGCGACCATTCGTCCAGCAACAAGACAAGGTCTCCAGACGCGACATGGAACTCGACGAGGTCTTCCGGCAAAAAGGCAACACCCAAGCCGTTCAGGGCCGCATCGATCATGGCATATGACGTGCTGAACGTGAGCTGGCCATCCACTCTGACACGCAGATCCTGCTCGTCCTTTCCAAACTCCCAGGCATACAGACCGCCGGCCGTGGCTTGGCGCATGTTGATGCAATTGTGCCCGATCAGGTCTTGGGGATGCGCTGGCGGAGTATGCGTCTCGAGGTAGAGGGGCGATGCGACGGCGACCATCCGCCAGTCCGGTCCGATACGGATGGCGATCATGTCCTTCTCCACGCTTTCTCCAAGCCGAACACCGGCGTCGAAGCCGTCCTCGATGATGTTGCGCAGACCATTGTCGACGCTGAACTCGAGCTTGATATCGGGATAGGACGCCAGCACAGGCCGGAGTTTCGGCCATACCAGTGAATTCAAAGCATGGTCCGACAACGTTATGCGGATCTTGCCAGCCGGCTTGTCGCGGAATTCCATGAGCGCCGCGATCTCGGTCTCGATCTCGGACACGCGTGGGGCCAGAGTCTGGCGCAAACGCTCGCCTGCCTCGGTTGGCGCGACATTGCGGGTCGTCCGCGTCAGCAGCCGGATCCCCATGCGATCTTCGAGCTGCTTGATGGTGTGGCTGAGCGTCGACTGGGCAATGCCGAGTTTGGCAGCAGCCTTGGTGAAGCTGCGTTCTTCGGCCACGGCCAGGAACCACAACAGGTTGCTGAAGTCTTCCTTGGCCATCGACGCTCTCCATAAGCCACCTGAAGATTTATGGCACCCATCGATTAATGCAAGCGAATTGAGCCAACTAATGCGCGTTGCCGTCGGCTGCTAGCTTGGAGCAGGAGGGGCGCTCGTCTGTCCCGCATCGCCATCTTGCCGAGCAGTCCGAAGGAGACAGGCATGGAGCTGACCATCAACGGATCGAAGCGTCAGATCAACGTCGAGCCGGATACCCCCTTACTATGGGCGTTGCGCGACGGCTTGGGCATGACCGGCACCAAATATGGTTGCGGGCTGGCGCAATGCGGCGCCTGTACAGTTCTCGTCGACGGGCAGGCAACGCGATCCTGCGTGACCCCAGTCGAAAGCGTGGCCAACGCCCAGATCACGACCATCGAAGCGATCACCGACGATCCCGTTGGCCGAAGAGTCGTCGACGCCTGGGTGGCGAACCAGGTGCCGCAATGCGGTTACTGCCAATCGGGACAAGTCATGGCGGCGACGGCGCTTCTGAAGCACAGCGCTCATCCGACGGACGAGGAAATCGCGGGCGTCATGGTCAATCTGTGCCGATGCGGAACCTACAACGCCATTGCGTCTGCCGTCCGGCAGGCTGCGCAAGCCTGAGGAAGACATCGTGAACGCCATCGCTCCTCAGACTGCCTCCTCGACCGGCGAGGTCGACAAGCCGCTGAATTTGTCCCGGCGTGCCTTCATCGGTGGTTCGCTCGCCGGGCTGGTGCTTGGGATCATCCTGCCTGGTGGTCGCGTCAGTGCCCAGGCGGCAGCGCCCATCGTGCCGGGGACCAGGGTGAATGCGTTTCTGGAGATCCGCCCTGACAGCACGGTCCTGTTCCGCAGCGCCTTCATCGAGGGCGGGCAGGGCATCTTCACCGCCATGGCACAGATCGTCGGCGAGGAACTCGATGTCGAGCCCGCGCAATTCGCGGTGGAAGGCGCACCGCCGGGCGCCGATTATCTGCTGACGGGCGGTGCCCGTTTCACCGGCGGCAGCATGTCGGTGCGCATGAGCTACGAGACGATGCGCAGGCTCGGCGCCTCCGCCCGCCAGATGTTGCTCCAGGCCGCGGCCACGCGGTTTGGCGTGCCGCTCTCCACGCTGACCACCGAGCCTGGGCGCGTGGTGCATGCTGCATCCGGTCGCGCGCTTGCCTATGGAGATATCGCGGCTGCGGCTGCGGAACTGACTGTTCCCGGGAACGTGCCGCTCAGGACCCGATCGGAATTTCGCTGGATCGGCAAGCCCGTAGCGCGCCTGGATGTGCGCGACAAATCCACGGGCAAGGCCCACTACGCCATCGATCTCGCGGTCGACGGCATGCTTCACGCCGCCGTTCAGCATAGCCCCCGGCTCGGCGGCGAGGCCGGTGCGTTCGCAAACGAGGAACAGGTACGGGCCATGCCCGGCGTCCACTCGGTGCATCGGCTCGCAGGAGCCGTCGCCGTACTCGCATCGAGCTGGTGGCGGGCACGCCGTGCCGTCGAAGCCCTGCAGGTGAGCTGGACCGAGCCCGCGCCTGGAACCTTGCGCGCCATGCCGGCGGATTTCTCGTCGGAAGCCCGAAAGGCCATGCTGAAGGCGACGGCAGGCGACGGGGTTGCCTTCGAAGCGGCGGGTGATGCCGCCACGGGCCTGCGCTCGGCCGCGCGCATCGTCGAAGCGACCTATGACGCACCCTATCTGGTCCATGGCCAGCTCGAGCCGCCATCCGCCCTCGCGCGCTGGAACCAGGACGGATCGCTTGAGCTTTGGCTTCCGAACCAGGCACCGGAAATGTTCCAGGCCGAGGCGGCGAAAGTGGCCGGCATCGCGCCGGACAAGGTCATCATCCACTCGCCCATACTGGGCGGCTTTTTCGGGAGGCACTTTCTCTACCAGACGGCCAATCCGTTCCCGCAAGCCATCGCGCTGGCAAAGGCGGCCGGCCGCCCCGTCAAGTTGATCTGGAGCCGTGAGGAGGAATTCCTGCGCGATGCGTTGCGACCGATGGGGGTCGCCCGCTTTCGCGCCGGCCTCGATGCAGACGGTCTACCGGTCGCTCTGCAGGCGGTGGCAGTGGGCGAAGGGCCGACCGGGCGGTGGTTCGGCCGCCAGCCGGACAAGGTCGACAGCTCCGCCGTCGAGGGAATTGCCGGCAAGCTCTATGCGATCCCGAACCGGCGCGTGGCGCAGATCCATGTCGACGATCCCGCGATCATCGGCTTTTGGCGCTCGGTCGGCCATTCGATGAACGACTTTTTCTACGAGACTTTCTTCGATGAAATGGCCGATGCCGGCAGGCAGGACCCCTATGATTTGCGCCGACGCCTGCTTGCGGACAGTCCTCGCCACAGGACGTTGCTGGAGGCTGTGGCAGACCTCTCCGGAGGATGGCGCCGCGGCCCCTTCACGGCACAGGACGGCACGCGGCGCGCCCGCGGTGTCGCGATGGCTTCGCCCTTCGGGAGCGAGGTCGCGACCATCGCCGAAGTGTCTTTGCGGGACGGCGAGGTGGTGGTTCACGATGTCTGGGTAGCCATCGACCCCGGCAGCATCGTCAATCCCGCCATCATCGAGGCCCAGGTACATTCGGCCGTTACCCTCGGGCTGTCCTCGGCTTTGCTCGAGGAAGTCGTCTATGTCGATGGGATGCCGCAAGCAAGAAACTACGATGGCTATTCCATCCTCACGCCCGATCGCATGCCGCGCGTGCATGTGCGGATCGTCGAGAGCGGTGCGCCCATGGGCGGCATCGGCGAGCCGGGCCTTCCGGGAGTGCCGCCCGCTGTCGTGAACGCGGTGTCCGCGCTCGTCGGCAGGCGCATTCGCAGCCTGCCATTGTCCAAGATCGATTTTAAGGGATTGCAAGGTTGAGCAAGATTGTCATCGCCGCGATGGCGGCTCTTTCGATCGCCATGGGTCCAAATGCCGCCTATGCGCAAGCGGAAAATCCGTCCCAGGGGCAAAAGCTGTTTCAGCAGCGATGCGGTGCCTGCCACCAGATTGCGACGCCGCGCAACGGCGTCGGTCCCCATCTGCAAGGGGTAATCGGCCGCAAGGCCGGTAGTGTGCAGGAGTATAATTACTCGCCGGTCCTCAAGGCTTCCGACATGACCTGGAACGCCGAGACTCTGGAAACCTTCCTCGCGAACCCATCCGCAATGGTTCGCGGCACGCGCATGACTCAGCGCTTCAACAGCGCAGACGAACGCCGAACCATCATCGAGTTCCTGGACTCCCACCAGTAGCGTGAAGCGCGTCAATTCCTTGAGCCCGCGCTGCCGAGGGGTTGGCCGAGATTCTTGATGACGCCCCGCGCGAAGGCTTGTCAGGCGAATACGCCCAGATCGGCAGCCGCGGATTTATGCGGCCTGTCGATAAATCCAAGCGATTAATAGCGCCTAATCCGATCGATCACTGTCTGCTACATCAGGTCGAAAGCAGGCGGCTGCGTGGGCAGCCGCGCCGCGACGAAAGATGAAATCATGCACACAACCTATCATGACGCGCTGGTCAAGCCGGCCGCTGCCTGGGGTGCGGTGTTCTCAATGGCGCTTTGTGTCGCCGTCCTCATCGCTTCCGAATTCATGCCCGTCAGCCTGCTGACGCCCATTGCCGCCGACCTCGGCATCAGCGAAGGCCGGGCTGGGCAGGCGATCTCCATCTCTGGCATCTTCGCAGTCGTCACCAGCCTGTTCGTTGCTGGCCTGACGAGACGGCTCGACCGCAAGCTTGTGTTGACCTCGTTCTCGCTTTTGCTGGTCGTTTCCGGCTTGATCGTGACCTTCGCGCCCAATTACGCGGTGTTGATGATCGGACGCGCGCTGCTCGGCATCGCCATCGGCGGGTTCTGGTCGATGTCCACGGCGATCGTCATGCGCCTCGTGCCGGAAGATGTCGTGCCCAAGGGACTGGCGATGATCAATGCTGGCAACGCCATTGCGGCAACCATATCGGCGCCTCTGGGAAGCCTGCTGGGCGATTATGTGGGCTGGCGCGGCGCCTTCTTCCTCGTGGTGCCTTTGGCGCTGCTTGCGCTGGTCTGGCAATGGCTCGGCATGCCCTCGCTGGCGCCGCAAGGGCGCAAGGCGTCCGGCAACGTTTTCAGGCTGCTCCTGCACCGGCAAGTAGCACTCGGCATGGCCGCGATCTTCCTGCTGTTCATGGGCCAGTTCGCTCTGTTCACCTATCTACGCCCGTTCCTCGAGACCGTGACCGGCATCAGCGTTTCCGCTCTCTCGGCAATCTTGCTGCTGATGGGGCTGGCGGGCGTCGCGGGGACCTGGGCGATTGGGCGAGCGCTCCAGACGCGGCTTTACAGCATCGTCATCGCTATCCCGCTCGTCATGGCGGTGCTCGCTGCCGGGTTGATCGCGTTGGGATCGATGCCAGCGGCGGTCACGGTCTTGCTGGTCGGTTGGGGTTTCTTCGGGACGGCCGCGCCGGTCGGCTGGGGCACCTGGCTCAGCCGAGCTTTGCACGACGACGCAGAAGCCGGAGGCGGCTTGCAGGTTGCCGTCATTCAGCTCGCCATCACCCTCGGCGCAGCGTTGGGCGGGGTGCTGTTCGACAGCTTGGGATGGTGGAGCCCGTTTGTGCTCGCTGTCCTCCTGCTGCTGGGTTCGGCGCTTGCCGCAACCGCCGCAGCCCATGATGGCCGGTGGGGTTTACAATGATGGACCGGTCCATTGATCGGAGGGCGGTGCTCCAGGTCGTTCTTCTGACAGCCGCGGCTGCCCCGCTCGGTCTTATCTCGACGACGCGTGGACATGCTCAAGGATCAGGCGCCATGAAAATCCGCATCTCGTTCAACAGCCAGGCTATGTCGGCGACGCTTGAGGACAATCCTTCCGCGCGGGATTTCACGTCGCTGCTGCCGCTCGCTGATCTCTCGATCGACAACTACGCGAACAACGAGAAGATCAGCTATCTGCCGCGCAAGCTCACTGAGGAGGGCAGCGGCCCGTTCGGCAACGAGCGTCCCGGTGATCTTTGCTACTACGCACCCTGGGGCAATCTCGCCTTTTTCTATGCTGGCTATCGCTGGTCGAGCGGTCTTATCCGCCTCGGCCGCATCGACGGCGGTTTCGAGCCGCTTCTGGCGCGCGGAAAATTCCCGCTCCGCATCGAACGCATCTCCTGATCCCAATCTTTCGAAAGGAGCATTTCATGTTCGGAACAGTCCTCCATAGCCCGGGCGACATCCGCTGCGAGGAAGTCGAGGAGCCCAAAATCCTCTATCCCACGGACGCCATCATCAAGCTCTCGGCGTCTTGCATCTGCGGCTCGGATCTGTGGCCCTATCGCGGGCTCCAGCCGGTCAATGAGCCCATGCATATGGGCCACGAATATTGTGGCGTGGTCGTCGAAGTCGGCAGCGCAGTAAGGACCGTGAAGCCCGGCCAGTTCGTCGTCGGCTCCTTCTGCATCTCCGACAACACCTGCCCGCATTGCCGCTACGGCTTCCAGTCGTCATGTGAACAGCGCGGATTCATGAGCCATGCTCAGGCGCCCTATGCGCGGGTGCCGCTCGCCGACGGCACGCTGGTCGCCACGGCGGAGATGCCGGCCGATGACTTGATCCCGAGCCTGCTCGCGGCCTCGGATGTGCTCGGCACAGGATGGTATGCGGCCGACGCGGCGCGCGTTGAGCCAGGCTCGACGGCGGTGGTCGTGGGCGACGGCGCCGTCGGACTGATGGGCGTGCTCGCGGTCAAGCAGATGGGCGCGGAGCGCATCATCGCCATGAGCCGCCACAAGTCGCGGCAAGATCTCGCGCTCGAATTCGGCGCGACCAATATCGTCTCCGAGCGCGGCGATGCCGGCGTCGCCCGGATCAAGGAACTCACAAACAACGTTGGTGCGGAGTCGGTGCTGGAATGTGTCGGCACCCAGGAATCCATGATGCAGGCAATCGCCTGCGCACGCCCCGGCGGCCATATCGGCTTCGTCGGCGTGCCGCATGGCGTCCAGCTCGACGGCCAGGGCCTGTTCTTCGCCCAGAAAAGCCTGCTTGGAGGGCCCGCTCCTGTGCGCCGCTTCCTGCCGCATCTGATGGATCTGGTGCTGGAGCGCAAGATCAATCCCGGCGAGGTCTTCGACCTGACGCTGCCGCTCGAGGATGTCGCGGAGGGCTACCGCGCCATGGACGAGCGACGCGCCATCAAGACACTGCTGCGCGTCTGAAATTGATCCGCTCGTCGTGAGCCTGCCGATAATTCCAGGAGGAAGTGAACATATGGAAACAATGATTGATCTCAGCTCGGCAGCCGTTCTCATGGCTATCGCCGGTTTCCTGGCGCATATGGCCTTTTGCTGAAATTCGGCAACATCAGCGTGCTGTTGCCTACCTACGTGGGGCCAATTCAATATGCGGCACTCGAACGTATGCAGTTGGCGCATATTTTTCTGGGCTATGATCGCCTAATTCCGGTGCCTCAGCGCGTCGACCAACCGCACAAAAGCGGGCGAGGACTGGTGGCGGCTCGGATAATAGAGATGATAGCCTTGAATTTCGGGGCACCAGTCCGCCAGCACATCGATAAGGCGTCCATTGGCAATGTGGGGTCTGGCAAGGTCCTCCGGCACAAAGCCCAGACCGAAGCCGTCGACCGCGGCATTGAGAACGGACACTGCACTGTTGAAGGTAAGCTGGCCCTCGACCCGCACGCGCAATTCCCGGCCGTCCTTTTCGAACTCCCAGGCATAGAGACCGCCAGCGCTGTTGAGACGCAGATTTATGCAGCTATGGTTGGTGAGATCCTGTGGGGTCAGCGGCGGTGAGCGCCGCTCGAAATAGGATGGCGAGCCGACGACGGCAAAACGCCAGTCAGGGCCGATCCGCACCGCGATCATGTCTTTGCTGACGGCCTCGCCAAGCCTGACGCCGGCATCGAAGCGCTGCTCGATGATGTCGGTGAAGCTATAGTCGATCGCGAGCTCGACATGGATGTCGGGATAGTCCCGCAGGAAGGTCGCGAGCTTTGGCCGGAAGATGGTGTCGATCACATAGTCGTTGCAGGTGATGCGCACGGTGCCGGCCGGCTTGTCGCGCAATTCGCCGAGCGCCTCGATCTCCGCATCGATCTGGTCGAAATGCGGCCCGATCGCCTTCATCAGGCGCTCTCCTGCCTCCGTCGGCGCGACATTGCGGGTCGTGCGCGCCAGGAGCCTGACACCCAATTGCGCTTCCAGCCCCTTGATCGTGTGGCTGAGGGCCGACGCCGTTACGCCGAGCTGGGCACCGGCCCTGGTGAAGCTGCGCTCCCGCGCGACCGCCAGGAAGGCGATCATGTCGTTGATGCGATCTCGCGCCATTTGTGAATCCTGCTCAAAACCACATGAACATTACACCACCTAATTCGATGATCCCACTTCGAGTAGATTCAATTCTGAAATCGCCGGCAGAACGCTGCGAACAAGGAATTGGAGAAGTCCCATGGAGATCATCCGTGCCGGCTCGCGCCCATCGGTAAAGGGCTCGACGGACTGGTTCACCGGCGTGGTTCGCGTCGACCCGCTGCTCAATCCTATTGCGCCTGAGCGCGTTCAGGGCGCGCACGTAACCTTCGAACCAGGCGCGCGCACTGCTTGGCACACGCATCCGCTCGGGCAGACGCTCATCGTCACCTCCGGCCTCGGGCGCGTGCAGCGCTGGGGCGGCCCGATCGAGGAGATCCGGCCCGGCGACGTGGTCTGGTTCCCCGCCGGCGAGAAGCACTGGCATGGCGCAGCGCCGGAAACGGCCATGACCCATATCGCCGTCAACGAGGTGCAGGACGGCAAGGTTGTCGATTGGCTCGAGAAGGTCTCGGACAAGCAATACCGCGGCTGACGTAACTCACCGTTGCGAGCGAACTGCTCGACCTATAGGAGGCTCGCCATGTCATGGCAGCAGCAGGATCTGCAGAAGATTGCCGACAGCGACGACCTGCACATCGCGCCGTTCCGCGAGGACGGCAAAACCTACGGCACGCTGACCTGGATCTGGTCCGTGGTCGTGGACGGCGAACTCTATGTTCGCGGCTACAACGGTCAAAGATCGCGCTGGTACCAGGCGGCGATCACCCAGAAGGCGGGCCGCATCACCGCTGCCGGCAAGACGAAGGACGTCTCCTTCGAGCCGATCGGCAGCGCCGTCAATGACCGTGTCGATGAAGCCTATCGCCGCAAATACGCCAAGAGCCCGTACCTTGCACCGATGATCGGCGAGCGCGCCCGCGCCGCCACCGTCAGGATTGCACCGAAGGACTGAGGATACTCCTATGCACAAGCGCAAACTCGGCCAGGGTCTCGAAGTCTCCGCCCTTTCCCTTGGTGCCATGGGCTACGGCAAGGTGCGCGATGTCCCTGATCGACTGGAGATGATCGAGCTGCTGCGCAAGGCGGTCGATCTCGGCATGGATTTCTTCGACACCGCGGAAGTCTACGGCCCTTGGACGAACGAAGACATGGTCGGCGAAGCATTCGCCGGCGTGCGCCACCAGGTGAAGATCGCTACGAAATTCGGCTGGGACATTGACCAGACCACCGGTGAGAATCGTGGCGGGGTCAACAGCAAGCCGGCCCAGATCCGAAGTGCGGTCGAAGGAAGCCTCAGGCGCTTGCGCACCGACCATATCGATCTCCTCTATCAGCACCGGGTCGATCCCGGCGTGCCGATGGAGGATGTCGCCGGCGTCGTGAAGGATCTGATCGCCGAGGGCAAGGTGCGGTACTTCGGGCTGTCGGAAGCGGGTGCACAATCCATCCGCCGCGCCCACGCCGTCCAGCCGGTTGCGGCGCTGCAGAGCGAATATTCGCTGTGGACCCGCGAGCTGGAAGCCGAGATCATCCCGACGCTGGAAGAACTCGGTATAGGGCTCGTCCCGTTCAGCCCACTCGGAAAAGGCTTCCTGACCGGCAGGATCGACGTGGACACCACCTTCGCCACCAATGACTTTCGCGCCCAGATCCCGCGCTTTGCGCCCGAGGCGCGCGAAGCCAACCAGGCGCTGGTCGACCTGATCCGCATCGTCGGAGAACGTCACAACGCAACGCCGGCCCAGATCGCGCTGGCCTGGCTGCTGGCGAAAAAGCCCTGGATTGTACCGCTGTTCGGCACACGCAAGCTCGAGCGGTTCGAAGAAAATCTTGGCGCGCTGGCCGTGACGCTGACGGATGACGACCTCAAACAAATCGAAGCCGGAGCGGCGGCGATCAGGATCGAAGGGGCACGATACCCCGATGCGATGTTGAAACGCTCCGGACTCTGACGGGCCACGCGCCCGGGGAAGAGGCAAATGTCCATGATGATGTCACAACGGTCGGGCTCCCTGGCTGGCAGATCCCTGCTGTCTTTGATGGCCTGCGTGTTCACGGTGTTTCTGGTGACCGGTGCGGCGTTGCCGGCCTTGCCGCTGCACATCCACGACCGTCTTGGCTTCGGCCCTTTCATGGTCGGCCTCGTCTCCGGCGCGCAATTCGCCGCCTCCCTGATTTCGCGCCTGTGGTCGGGCACTGTCGCCGATCGGCAGGGGCCGAAACATGCGGTGACGGCTGGACTGGTCATAGCGGCGCTCGCCGGGCTGTTCTATCTCTTCTCCCTGCTCGTGATCGGCGATCCCGTTCTTTCGGTCGCGATCCTGCTGATAGGCCGTGCGCTACTCGGCGGAGCTGAGAGCTTCATCATGACCGGTGCGCAGAGTTGGTGCCTGGCACTCGCCGGTCCCGGTAATGCCGGGAAGATGATTGCCTGGATCGGCACGGCGATGTTCGTGGCGCTGGCGGCGGGCGCACCGCTCGGCAGTTTTCTCTACGCCAACTGGGGATTTGCCTCGATCGGATTGGCGACGTTCGCCGGAGCGGCGGTGACGCTGATGTTGGTCGTGCCTATTCCGGCCGGGACGCCGGCTCCCCAGGGCGAGAAAGCCATCACGCGAGTTCTGAAGGCGGTCTGGCTTCCGGGAATGGGTATGGCATTTGCTGGCCTGGGCTATGGCACGATGACTGCTTTTGCCGTCCTGCTATTCGTTGAACGCGGCTGGCAACCGGCCTGGCTGTCCTTCACCGCTTTCGCCGCCGCCCTCATGGTAGCGCGCGTCTTCTTCGGCCCGCTCCCCGACCGGCTTGGCGGCGCACGCACGGCGATGATCTTCGTCGTCATCCACAGCGTGGGCATGGCGATGATCTGGTTTTCCCCCTTCGCCTGGCTCGCCTTCGTTGGCGCAGCGCTCGCGGGCTTTGGCTACGCGCTGGTCTATCCGGGGTTCGGCATGGAGGCGATCGCCCTGGCGCCGGCGGAGTCCCGCGGGCTGGCGATGGGCGTCTACACCGCCTTCATCGATCTCTCGCTCGGCATCCTCGCGCCGTTGCTCGGTCTCGTTGCCAATATGGCCGGGCTCGGATCGATCTTTCTCATCAACGCGCTGCTCGCGCTCTGCGCCGTGCCGATCGCGCTGCGGCTGCAGTCTCAACATCAACTACAACAGAAAAGGAACCCGTCATGACCGGTAACATCAAGGACAAGGTCGTTGTCATCACCGGCGCCAGCAGCGGGGTGGGCCAAGCCGCCGCTCGCCATCTGGCGACGAATGAACCCACGTTCATCTCCGACGATGTTCTGTCCGTCGCTCCGGCGCTACGAGCCTATATGCAGAGCGACGTTCTCGACGGCCTGTGGAAACGTCCGCAATTGTCGCCGCGCGATCGCAGCATCGTGACGTTGTCGGTGCTCATCACCCGCAATCAGACGCTCGATCTTCCCTTTTATCTGCGGCTCGCGCTCGATAGCGGGCTGAAGCCGGCGGAAATCTCGGAGATCGTCACGCACCTCGCCTTCTATGCTGGGCTCGGCAATGCGAGCTCCACGATCGCCATCGTCAAGGACGTCTTTGGTGAGCGCGGCATCAGCGTGGATGACCTTCCCCCGGCCAATCCGAAGCTCCTGCCGCTCGACGAAGCCGCCGAGGCAACGCGCGCGGCGAATGTCGAAAGGAACACTGGGCCGATCTCGCCAGGACTGGTGCAATTCACG
Source organism: Labrys sp. F242 (assembly GCF_057813875.1). Lineage (NCBI taxonomy): Bacteria > Pseudomonadati > Pseudomonadota > Alphaproteobacteria > Hyphomicrobiales > Xanthobacteraceae > Labrys > Labrys sp. F242. The sequence continues at coordinate 78,523 of NZ_JBVASG010000007.1, forward strand.
GCGGACGTGCTGTTCCTGAAACTCTGGCTGCGCCCCGATCTCGCGCCGCGCGACAGAAGCCTCGTGACGGTCAGCAGCCTGATGGCGGCAGGGCATGTTGCCCAAATTACCTTCCACCTCAACAAGGCCATGGACAATGGCCTGACACACGAAGAGGCCGGTGAAGTGATTGCGCAGGTGGCCTTCTATGCCGGCTGGCCCAATGCCTTCTCCGCCGTGCCCGTGGTTGGTGAAGTGTTCAAAAGTCGCGGCTAGCAATCCGCTTAGAGCGCCTAACAAAACCTCTTCCTTGCTCTGAAGGCGATGATGGCGGCTGCGATGGTGAAGGCCTTGTAGAGGTTGGCGTGTCGTTCGTAACGGACGACGAGGCGTCTGAAGCGGTTGATCCAGGCGAAAGTGCGTTCGACGACCCAGCGGTGCTTTCCGAGATGGCTGCTGCATTCGATGCCCCGTCTGGCGATGCGCGGTATGATGGATCGGTTCCGCAAATCGCGTCGGCAACGATCGAAGTCGTAAGCCTTGTCGGCATGGAGCTTGGCGGGGCGCCTGCGCGGGCGACCTCGCTTCTGGCGAACCGGTCGGACGGCATCGACGACGGCGGTCAGGGCCATGCTGTCGTGGCGATTGGCTCCGGTCAGGACGACGGCGAGAGGAACGCCGGCACCGTCGACCATGATGTGGCGCTTGGTGCCCGGCTTGCCGCGGTCGGTCGGGTTCGGCCCCGTCTCGTCGCCCCCTTTTCGCGGGAACGCAAGACGCATCCACGCTGGCGCGTGACCAGTCGATCTGCCCAGCCAGGTTCAGCCGGTCCCCCAGCAGTGCCGATGGATCTTGTCCCAGAGCCCGGCATCCAGCCAGGTTCGCAGCCGACGCCAGCACGTCATGCCCGAACAACCCGCCACCTCAAACGGCAGGCGTTCCCAGGGGATCGCCGTGTAAAGAACGAACAGGATGCCGACGAGCGCGTCCCGAGCCTCCACCGCAGGTCGCCCGCCCTTCGGGCGCGCCTCCCGGGCCGGGAACCTTCAGGACCATGTCGAGGTCTCGATCATCCACGATGGTCAATGGTCCGTTCAGCTACGACAAGTACAAAAAGCTGCACTGGCAGGCTTGGGCAGGGTTGGAATATGCCCTTTTTCGGCGTGGTCCATGCGTCTCCAACGTCGTCGAGGGCGGAGCATTCTTCCGATCCTCTCTGGCGGAGGACCGCGCCGATCTCCAGTGCTGCTTCATGCCCGGAGCCGGCGTGGAAGAGGGCGTTGATGATGTACCGGGGGGCAACGGGGCCACGCTCAATGTTTGCCAAACCCGCCGGCGATCTGTGGGCTTCGTCACATTGCGCTCAGCCGATCCTTTTGCGCCTCCGCTCATCCAGCCGAATTATCTGCAAGATGAATATGACCGGCGGGTCATGTGCGAGGGCGTGGCATTCGGTAGAAAAATCATGTCGCAACCCGTGATCGCCAAGCATCTGCGCCGCGAATTTGCTCCTAGCGGCAGCGGTTCGCACAAGGAGATATTGCAATACGTTCTCCAGCAAGCGCATGGCGCGCTTCATCCAATGGGAACTTGCAAGATGGGCACAGGCGACGATGCCGTTACCAGCGATGAACTCCGTGTATACGGGGTTCAGGGTTTGCGCGTTTGCGACAACTCCATCGCACCGAACTTGGTGTCGTGCAATACGAATGGCGTCGCTATAATGATCGCGGAAAAAGCATCCGACCTCATAAGCATTGGTTGATGATTCAGCATCTTGTCGTTGGCGTCCGACCAGAGTGAACGAAAATCTTCAGTGTGCATAAGGCCACTCCGTGTAGGTCATTGCTCGCTGCAGCACGCTGATCTGAATTTGTACCTCCATCGGGCGTTTGAAAGAGCCTAACAATCGTAGATAAACAGTTGGGGCAATTGGTCGGAAAGGGGCATCGACACATACAATGCCAGCAAAAGAGTGAGCTACGCCGCGGTACGAAATAGTCCGCCACGGCCATCGGCAAGCAGAATTTCTAGCACGTTGCGGCGTACGTCCAATGATCGCAAGTAATGATTAAATCCTGCCCCCGCAACCAATTTTATCATAAATCGATAACCGTCCAGGTCTGATCACCTGGGCGGTTTTTGCGTTGGGGGAGCGCGCGATTCAAGTGGATGCCGCTGGTATTGCAGGGGTCGAAAATAGACCGACGCGCTCAGCAGGACCATAGGACTGTCGAATTAATAGCCTTGCCTATGTCCCGCACTCAGACGCGGTGGCGTCGCAGTCTTGGATAAACTACCAGCGCATAATGTTTCGGACATTCACGAGGCAATCGAGCGCTGTGCGCAAATGGTCGATTTGCCGCCTTACAGTCCCGACATGAGCCCAGTCGAAATGGCCTGCGCCGCGAGCCAACGCGAATTGTCGTGGGCCTGATCAGATACATCTGCAGCTGATCGCATCTGCGATTGAGCTCTCAGTCGTGTCGTTCGGTCTTGTTGGCATTGTGGGGGCCAAGGCGCTGCCGGCAGACGACTGCCAGCACGAGGAGCGCTGCGATGATTTCCGCCGGCTGGGGAGCGAGTGCGGCGCTCGTCAGAATCAGAGCGGCTGCGACGACAAGAAGCCATTGCATGGCACCACGATGGATTGCGCGGTCACGCACCAGCCAAAGCGACCCGAGGTAGAGCGCGATCGGAATGGCGATGGCGAAGGAAGCGATTTGCGCAGGAACCTCGACGCGCTTGGTAGCGAGAGCCAGGAAGACTGCAAAACCTGCCGCCGTTGCAGCGCCGGCCGCGAAAAGCAGGTAGTGGCCATAGGCCCAGACGAGGACGGAGCCGAGGTTGCGGCGAAGTAACTGCTCTTTTCGGTCGAAATAGAGGCCCCACATGGAAAATGCGATGACGGAGCACAGGCCGGCCAGCCAGAAATGTCCGAGGTCCAGCGTCCCGGAATCCGCGATGATTTTCGCGATCGCAGCGAAGCACTCGCCGAGAACGATAATATTGAACATATTATAGCGATCGACGATGTGACCGTGGTGCCAGCTCGTGGTGGTCTGGCGCTCCGCGAATGCCGGCACCGCCAACTCGCCGAGAACACCCAGCACAAACAAAAGCGGGTATACAGAGCCCTGCGGTGGAAGAATGACGATCACCGTGATCCAATAGAGCTGCATCGTGCCAATCCCCGCTGCATAGCGCAGGGCCATGGTGCGGGCCGTTCGATCGCCATTGGCGGCGCCCAGCCATAATACGATCATGCCGACCCGCATGACGATAAAGCCGGCAAGTGCGAGCCAAAGCGGCTGATCGCCGTAAGTGATCTGGATCCCGGCGGCGAGCGTGAGCGATCCAAACATGATGATCATCGTCAGGACACGAAACGCCGTCGTCTTGTTGTCGTAGGCCGAAGCGAACCACGTGTAGTTGGCCCAAGCGAGCCAGGCCATGAAGAAGCTGCTCGCAAATCGAACGGCACCCTCGGCAACATGGCCGCTGCCGACTTCTTGCGCCAGGCCATGGGCTGCGGCTGCAACCGCCACGGCGGTCGCGAGGTCAAACATCAATTCCAGCGAGGTCGAGCTGCGGTTCGCCTCGTGTTGATCGCGGGGGGTGAGTTGAAAGATCATCGCCGTAAACGCCAAGGGCCGCCCGTCGCGCGGATGCCGAACCTCACGATCGAGACAAGGAGTGGCCCGATGAGGCGACCCATTGCGTCAGCTCGGCTTCTGGCCGCTCTGCGGCGAATAGAGAAACCCGACCAGGAACAGCAGAAGCGTCGGCAGGAGCATCCCGGCGACACCGACAGTTTTTTGAGCGAAGGCGCCCGCACCACATCCGGCGACAAAGCCGATGACGAGGATGATCGAGGTCAATGATTGCCCCCACTCTTCGGGTCTTTCCTTGTAGCCGATGAGCCGGCGTGTACCTGCGACCGCTAGACCGGCGATATTGCCTGTCATCAGCGAAAATGGCGGCCCGAGCCTAGGATCGAGGCGCTCGATCGCCGTCAGCATGCCCATCGCGACGACAGCGAAAAGCGCGCAGGCGGAATCAGCGCCGGTCTGGGTGATCGCGAGCGCAGCGGAGGTCGCGAACGCGCAGGCTGCGAGGACGATGGTACAGGAGGTGGCGCGGCCCAGCGGGCCGATCCAGGCGACCAGGATCGCCGCCAGGCCGGCGCCTAGCATGAAGAGTGGGAAGGTCAGGATCTGGAGCCCGTGCAGGCCGCCTTTTTCGTGGCCGATCAGGCCCAGTCCGAGGAGGATCACATTGCCGGTGACCAGGCCGACGAAGAGGCCGCCCAGATGAATGAAGAACAATGCATCGGCAAATCCGGAGACGAACGCCAGGACCAGCGCATTGCCTTTGCCACGAAGTGTTTTCAGCATGTTTTGACATCCCCCTTTCTTTCTTGAGATGCAGCTCGACGGGACCAGGATGCGCATTCCCTGTCGGTACGAATTGCCATCAGGCGATATCCGGCTCTGGATCGAGGTGGATCGAGAGCACGGTCGCGAGCGCGATCAACGGCGGGAGGAGGAAGACGCGAAGGCCAAACAGGATGAAGATGAGCGCGGCTGCGCCACAACCGGCTACAAAAGCAGCCATGGCCGGCACCATCTTCCTGAGCCGGCCTCGGATTTCCGAGCGCTGCTGCTGCGACGCGCTTCCAGACAGCAGATCGGCCAGGTCCAGCATAATTTGCGTGGTCGTGCCCGTCATCAGCGTCGAGGGAGGAATTTTCGGCAGATGAACGCGATGGGAGGCGTTCTGGATCGCCATTGCACAGACCAAAATCATGCCGGTCAGGATGGCCCGCCAGGTATCACCATCGGGGAACGGACCCCAGGCCAATGCAAGAGCCGCGGCGACAGCGAGCAGCAGGACTTTGATGCCGAGCAAGGTCTTCAAGGCCGTGGGGCCCGATGCGCCGAAGCGAAGGCTGATCATCCGCGTCAGCAGGATTGTCAGACAGAATACCGGAAGGGCGAGAAGTTTGGCGAAGGCCCCCGACGTGCCGTTCACGAGGGTGGCGCCGAACGTCACGAAGTTGCCTGTCACATGCGCCGTAAAGAGGCCCTGCAGCACCAGGAAGCCGGCGGTATCGACATAACCGCCGTTAAGACTGAGCAGGAGTGATGTGCCCTGTTTCAATTGTTGGTTCCTTCTTTCCGACGCTGTGGAACGTCCCATGCGCTTATCGGAGGGGCTTTGCTTCGTCGTGGCCTTCTGCGGGATCAGAACGATATCGCCGCCCAGGCCGCGGCGAACGATCCGGACTTTCCGCCCGCCTGTCGTATCCGCTTTCCGGGCGTGTAGTTTACATAGGTGCCACCGAAGGTCAGGTGTTTGGTTGGTGTCCAGGTAAGGGCCGTGGAAACCTGCTGGCCCATATACCGGCCGGTACCGCCGGCAGTGGCCGCGACCGGGGTAATGGCCGGTCCGTAGAATGAATCGGCCGCCGCTTCCTTCCAGAGCGGATTCCAACCGACGTCCAGTACGACGTTCTTCACCAGGGTCAACGTCAGATTGGGCTGGATGTCGATGAGGTTGGCTGGACCAACCAGATTTGCTTCGGAGAAATAAGGCAGCTTCGGGAACAGCGGATTGAAGGTTCCGAGCGTGCCGTCGCGCAAATTGTGGTCACCACTAATCACATCGGCATTGAGACCGATCCGAGGCGAGAACGGTGCGCCCTGGAACGTGTAGCCGAGCTCGGCCGAGACGGTCCAGGCACTGATATCGGCCGTGCCGAAGCGGCCGAATTGGTAGGCACCTTCCAGATCCCAATCGAAATTGTCGGTTTTGCCGAACAGACGGGCGCCAACAGTGTGCCGATGTTCATTGGCGGTGCCCCGGGCGAACTTCGCGTCGTCGCGGTCGAGGCCGAAGTAGTAGAGATCGACCTTCAGAGGGGAGATTCCGGGAACGGGACTTGTGGCATAGATGCCCCAGAAGGCCTGACTGGTGTCCGATTTGTCGTCGAGCACGCCGGGGAGCAGCGAAACCGGGCGCACGAGAAAGGCATCGATGCGCGTGTCCGGTGACGCAATCCAGGCAGTGCGGACACCGTCGAACGCACGGCGGATGTTCGGGCTTTCGCGCACGGAGACGAGGCGCGAAGAGCCGAAGCTCACCTCCTGCCGTCCGGCCCGAACCATGAAACGCCCAGCGGCTGATGGGAGGGTCAACTCGCTATAGCCTTGCATGAGATCGAAGCGATCAAACTGCGTTGCCGGAGGCGTGCCGTTCCAGGAAGGGGCCTGCCCGCTGCCCAATTGGACGAAGGCTCTGAAATAGGGCCCGAAATGAAAGTCCGCTGAGAGCAAAGAGCGGATGAGCAGGACGTCGTTGTGTTCGGGCTTGGCCAAGCCGAAAACCGGATGGTTCGAGGACTCTGCGCGAAGCCGCAACTGTCCCCCGAAATCGACATAGACGCTGCCGTCCGAGGAGAGTGGGATGTTCTTCAGCGCGTCGAAGGGGTCCTTGTCGGCCACACCGTTTGAATTGGTCTCCTGCGCCATTGCGGCGCCACCAAATGTCAGACCGCACAAGGCAAGTGCGACACAAGATAGACGCGCCATGGGCAACTTCCTTTCTTTAGGCGTGAGGAGCCAAGTGATCGATCAGGGCTCACGGCCGGACCAATTGGGACCGTGCCAGCCCGCACGGCCCGCATGTGTACTGCGCTGGCGATCAGGCGAACCTGCTGGAACCGAGGGCAGCCGCCGGCTTAACGCTGCCCGTCATGCGCGGTGTCTTTCGTCCTGGTCAGATCGTCAATGGCCACGAGAACAAACCCGCCGATGAGGCCGAGATGCTCGAAGAAGGCGTTCATCGCCATCATTCGCCCCTGGCCGGCGGGGATCTCCCAGAAGCGCAGGGCAACGAAAGTTGCCATAAGCGTGAACCCTGCCAAGGCGAGGGCTGCGAGCCAGCGCCAGAGACCGAACAGGATCATCGCGCTGGCCACGAGCTCGAAGGCGATCACCGCCACCGCGAATGGTGGTGCCGGCGACAGTCCGAAATGCGTCATCTCCGCGATCGCGCCGTCGAAATCGAGGGCCTTGGTGACAGGGCCCTGGATGTAGGCCGCGCACAGGCCGAGATAGGCAAGACTTCGCATGGCGGCCGATCCGAAGACCGGACGCACGGCCGTGGCCAGTCTGGCCACGACGGTTGTTGGGGCATTGGGCGAAGCAGTCACGTCACACCGCCCAGCAGGAGCATCCAAGCGCTCCCCAGAAGCTCTTGAGGTCGGAGATCGGCAGCTTGGATCCCCAGGCGCTGGTGTGGTCGTGACCATGCACGCCGCAGGAGGATTGACATCCGCACGAGGCGATCGCCATGCGCTGCAGAGAATTCTTGCCTGCTCCCTCCGGTTCGCCCCAGGCCGCATAGCCCTTGAAGCTGCGCACCGGCGACCAGTCGGGCATTGCCGGCGGGACCGGGTTCTCGTCGAGCTTCGAGAAATCCCCGGCGCCGTAGACGATCCTGCCGCCCACCATCGTCAGGTCCGAGGTGAGGAAGGAGATTTCGTCGTCGGAGCAATCGAAGAAGTCCTTGCTGGGCACGATTGCATCGGCGAGCTGGCCCTTCTCGATGCGGCCCCTCTTGCCTTCATCGTTGGAGAACCAGGTGACGTTTTCGGTCCACATCCGCAGCGCGGTCTCGCGATCGAGGCAATTGCGTTGCGGATAGAGGCGCAGGCCGCCGACCGTCTTGCCGGTGATCATCCAACTCAGCGAGACCCAGGGGTTGTAGGAAGCAACGCGTGTCGCGTCCGTACCCGCCGAGACCTTGACGCCTTTTTCGAGCATGCGGGCGACCGGCGGCGTCGCCTCGGCCGCACCGGCGCCATAGCGTTCGACGAAATATTCGCCCTGATAGGCCATGCGATGCTGGACGGCGATGCCGCCGCCAAGCGCCGAGATGCGATCGATGGACTTTTCGGAAATGGTCTCGGCGTGGTCGAAGAACCAGTTCAAGCCCTGAAGCGGGATATCCCTGTTGACCTTCTCGAACACGTCGAGCGAGCGCGAGATCGTTTCGTCATAGGTCGCATGCAGGCGCCATGGCCAGCGGTTCTGCGCCAGCACGCGCACGACCTCCTCAAGTTCGCCCTCCATCTCCGGCGGCATGTCGGGCCGCGGCTGGCGGAAGTCCTCGAAATCAGCAGCCGAGAACACCAGCATTTCGCCGGCGCCGTTGTGGCGGAAATAGTCGTCGCCCTGCTTGTATTTTACTGAGGAGGCCCAGTTGAGGAAGTCTTCCTTCTCCTGCTTCGGCTTCTGGGTGAACAGATTGTAGGCGAGGCGGACGGTCAGCTGGCCGTCGTCCGACAGCTTCTGGATGACGGCATAATCTTCCGGATAGTTCTGGAACCCGCCGCCCGCGTCGATAGCGCCGGTCACGCCGAGACGGTTGAGCTCACGCATGAAGTGGCGGGTGGAGTTGACCTGATAGTCGAAGGGGAGCTTTGGACCCCTCGCCAGCGTGGCGTAGAGAATGGCGGCGTTCGGCTTGGCGAGCAGGAGACCGGTCGGATTGCCGTTGGCGTCGCGGGTGATTTCGCCGCCGGGCGGCTCCGGCGTATCCTTGGTATAGCCGACCGCGCGCACCGCCGCTGCATTGAGCAGGGCGCGATCGTAGAGGTGCAGCAGGAAGACCGGCGTGTCGGGCGCGGCGGCATTGATCTCCTCGATCGTCGGCAGGCGCTTTTCGGCGAATTGATGCTCGGTGAAGCCGCCGACGACACGGACCCATTGCGGAGGGGGTGTCACCGCGACCTGGCGCTTCAGCATGTCCATCGCGTCGACCAGAGAGCGAACGCCGTCCCAGCGCAACTCCATGTTGAAGTTCAGCCCGCCACGAATGATGTGCAGATGGTTGTCGATCAGGCCGGGCAGCAGGCACCGGCCCTTGAGGTCGATTTTCTTCGTCTTGTCATCCGCCAGCGCGAGCACGTCCTTGTCGCTGCCCACCGCGAGAAACTTGCCATCCTTGATGGCGACGGCACTCGCGACCGGATTTGCCCGATCAAGCGTGGTGATCTTGGCGTTGTGGATGACGGTATCGGCATTCATGGCGGCATCTCCGTTTGAATTGCTGTCGCCGGCGCGGGCCCGCGAGACGATCGTCGGGAGCGCGAGGCCGGATACCCCGCCGAGAAAGGCGCGACGGGTGGTCTTCATCAGGTCTTTTCCTTTGATGTTTTGGAGGCCTGGGCGATGTGGCGGCCCGGCAGCTGGCCGAAGACATGGGTGATGGCATGGCTCTTGTCGCAGGCGGAGGCGAAGGCCTTGCCGGAGATCACCTGCTTGCCGACCGGGATGATCTGTTCACCCACGAGAATGCCCAGGAGGCCAACGAGCGCGACGACCGGAGGCGCGGGAGAGCGGACATCCAGAAGGCTGTAGATCAAACCGACCAACAGGCCGGAGCCCAAAGAGACGAGATAGAGTTTCATCAGATAGCTTCCCTGAGAGCGGAGCCGTGCATGAACCTGTGGGCGACGGTGCTGCGCGCACCGTCGCCCATGACCCTCTGAACCGTCCGGATTGCGGTTCGCAGCGGGAGGGGCGGGTGGTTCAGACTTGCTTTGCGGGGTTGGGGCCGATGCGATCGCCGTGCTTCACGCGCTCGGGCGCCTTGTGGACCATGGTGTAGGCGTAATCGACGCCCATGCCGTAGGCACCGGAATGCTCCTTCACGATGTTCATCACCGCGTCATAGGTGTCCCTGCGCGCCCAGTCGCGCTGCCATTCCAACAGGACTTGCTGCCAGGTCACCGGCACGACACCCGCCTGGACCAGGCGATCCATGGCGTATTTCTGGGCATCGGCGGAGGTGGCGCCGGAGGCGTCGGCAACCATGTAGATCTCATAGTCGGTGTCACGCATGCATGAGAGCGCGAAGGTCATGTTGCAGACCTCGGTCCACAGGCCGGAGCAGACGATCTTCTTGCGGCCATCCTCGGCGTTCTTCGCCAGGGCATCGCGGACGTTCTGGTCGTCCCAGGAGTTCATCGACGAACGCTCGAGGAGTTTGTTCTCGGGGAACACGGCGAGCAGTTCGGGATAGGTGTTGCCGGAGAAGGACTCGGTCTCGACCGTCGTGATCGTCGTCGGGATCTTGAAAGCCTTGGCGGCCTTGGCCAGGCCGACAACATTATTCTTCAGCACTTGCCGGTCGATCGATTGCACGCCGAACGCCATTTGCGGCTGCTGATCGATGAAAATGACCTGGCTGTTTTGAGGCGTCAGAACTTCGTGAAGCTTGCTCATGTCTAGTCTCCGTTAAAAGCTCGGGATTGGTTGGTCGGCCGTGCGTCGCGTGCCATGAATCGCGGGATCAGGACGCGGCGACGAGGGCGGATAAAAGCGCACGGACCTGATCGACTTCGTCGTCGTTGATCTCGTGACCCATGCCTGGATAGATTCTCTCGACGACTTGGCCGCCGAGGGCCGACAACACGCGGCTGCTTTCACGCACCCGTTCGACAGGGATGTGCGGGTCGATGTCGGAGCAGCCCAGGAAGACGGGCGTATCTGCGAGCGAGCCGGCATAGTCCCGGGGCGTCTTGTCGGGACCGATGAGGCCTGCGCTCAGGCCGATGACCGCACCGTAGCGGCTTGCGTTGCGGGCCGAGAATTCCAGCGCCAGGCAACCGCCTTGGGAAAAGCCGAGCAGCGCGATCTGGGCCGGATCCAGATTTTTGTCCTGCAGCCATGAGACGGCATTGCCGACCTCGGTGAGCGAACTGGATAGATAGGGTTCGTTGCGATCGAGCGCGGCCAGGAATGAGTGGGGATACCACGTGCCGCCCGGTGCCTGCGGCGCAAAATAGGCGATATCGGGCTGCTCGAAGATGTCGGCCAGACCGAACATGCTCTCGGCGGCGGCACCGCGCCCATGCAGGAGGATGACAGCCGCTTTGGCCTTGTCCAGTGAGGCCCCCGTCGTTGCAATGGAGTAGTTTTTGCTCATGTTTCTCTCCATTCATCAAACGAAGTGGCTGCGCGTACGAGAATAGCCGTTATTCGCGGCTGATCGCGTTCGCTGAGATATTGTCGGTGTGTAATTTGTAGAAGAAATTTCAGATAATTCGGCGCAATACGTCACCGTTACTTGAGATCATTAGAAATCATACTTCTGACCCCAGGCGCATGTGCCGCGACGCCTTGCGAATGCAATCTTCATCTCACGCGGCGGACGATAGGTTCGTTCCGATGCGTTGACAATATCAAATCGTATGGCGTATTTGTCTACGACATGGCGACAAGCTGACGGCATCGACTGAGCGCCGATGGTCTGCGCGGCTGGTGTCGCAACCTGCGGAGGCGCGCTTGGACAAACTGACCAACATGAAAGCGTTCACGAGGGTCGTGAACCATGGCAGCTTCAGCGAAGCGGCGAGAGAGCTGCGCCTTTCCAGATCGGCCGTCAGCAAATATGTCATCGATCTCGAGATCGAGCTCGGTGTGCAACTGCTCAATCGCACCACGCAGAGTGCGGCGCCAACCGAAGTCGGGCTGCGTTATTACGAGCGATGCCTGGCCATCCTCGCCGAGATCGAAGATGCCGAAACCTCGCTATCGCAGTTCCAGGTCGAGGCTCGGGGGCTGTTGCGCGTCAATGCGCCGATGTCGTTCGGGACGATGTTTCTGGGACGGCTGATCGGCCAGTTCATGGCCCAGCATCCGGACCTCCAGATTCAGCTGGTCCTGAGCGATCAGCAACTGGATACTGTGCAGGAAGGCTTTGACGTCACGATCCGTTTGACGGATTCGCCGCCGCCTAATCTCGTGACCCATGAAATCGCGTCGGCCCCGCGGATCGTATGCGCATCACCGGCCTATCTGGAAGAGAAGGGCATTCCTGAGCATCCAAGGGACTTGCGAGCCCATGCTTGCCTGCACTACGGCTATCTCGAAACCGGCGCGCAGTGGAAGCTCACCGGCAAGGACGGTGATCACTGGGTACCGGTGTCGTGGTGCTTGTGCAGCAACAATGGGGAGGTCTTGCGCGACATCGCCCTCGAAGGGCGCGGCATTGCGCTCCTTCCTACCTTCATCGTTGCCTCCTGCTTGCGCGACGGCACTCTCAAGGAGGTGCTGGAGGATTATCATGCGCCCGAAATGTCGATCCACGCGATGTTACCGCCAACCCGCTACCAGCCGTTCAAGCTCAGGGCCTTCATCGATTTCCTCGTGAAGTCACTGTCCGATGGCTTCAATCTGCCAGCGGGCGTCATGCCTGAGCAAGGGAGCAGCGAGTATCCTTAGACCGGAATCCGACCTGCTAATCGCTTACATCCTAATCCGTCGGGTGAAATCGCAGTTTTGTGGGGCTATAGCGTGCCACGGCGTAAGGCTTGGTTGCGGTCCCCCGCAACCAATTCTGTCATAAAATCAATTACCGTCCAGGTTTGATCACCTGGGCGGTTTGTGCGTTTGGAGGGCGCTCGTAGCAGCGACGGGGCCCTCGATGTAGAAGTTCGAACCTTTTCCGGTACGGCCTGACGACCGGCCATGGCAATCGCGGGACACGACAGGTCACACCATAGAATCCCTGTCTTCCGGCCGGCGCCGGACGGGAACGAACCATGGCTCAACCTGAACAACGCAGCTCGCCTTCTCGGCGTTGCACCCAAGACCCTTAGGCTCGCCGCTGAAGCCGGCGAGATCGAAGGCGTTCACCCCCTCCCGGATGGTCCGTGGATCTTCAGCCGATCCGAATTCGACAAACCACATGCTCTACAGGTCGCGCACCGCGCGCGACAGAACCCAAAATACCCCACGGGATCGCATCCCGATCAGCAAAACGTGTTCCCGTCAACGACATAGACAGATGGGTGTTATGAAGCAGAATTGTAGTCCCTTCGCCAAGCCTTCGCTCGGGCGTCGTCAAGGGTCATGTGAAAACGCTCTTGGCAATGGCCTGCTCCGATTCGTCGGGGCGCACTTTGTTGCATCTTACGAGAGCTGGCAATCAAGTCATTCCTACCAAGGCAAATACGCTTGTCCTAAGGAGCTTTTGAACCGCATTTCTCTAGCCACGATGTGCGCAAACCAAGGGCCGTGAAAACCATCTACCGCGAAGCGGAACACCTCACCATTATTGTTGTCAAATAGGCGCTGGCGCACTTCGTCCGGCAACGTCTCCGGTGAAGGCTTAGAGAAGACCTCCTTGCCCGTGTCGGTCTTCCAACTGATTGGGCAGTCGATGTAGTCCACGCCGATGAACTCAATGTGCAGATGGTAGCCATAAGTTATATCCAGCGTGCCCCTGACCAGTGCGCCGGTCTCGTCAAGACTCACAAGATAGAAATCCATCCATGGGTGCTCCATGATGGCTACGTTCAGCGCCTGCCCGTCAGTTCTATAGTCCATGGCTATCTCCAAATCGAAGCCTTGAACAAAACAGAGCTGCCCAGTCAACCTTTCTCCACGAGCGTTAGCCTTGAGGTGGGCAGATCGCTAATCGCCTCTATCGTAGCATGTCGAGGTAAATCGTGAATTCGAGCACTGTGGCGTGCCGCGGAGCAAGGCTTGGTTGCGGTCCCCCGCAACCAATTTTGTCATAAATTAATTACCGTCCAGGTTTGATCACCTGGGCGGTTTTTGCGGCTGCCGGAGCTCAACAACAGGGCCGAGAATTCGCGTTTGTCGCCGCGAAAATGAGAACTGGCGATGCAAGATTTTCGGTCCTCACAGTTCCGCAACGGCTCGTCACCATCTTCTCCGCCGTTTGCAAACGCGTCGTCCCGCTTGGGCTTGTCACTCCGCCCTTGCCACCCGTCTTCATCGTCTGCCTGTCATGGCGCGGCGTAAAGCCGTCACCGCCGCTTAAAAAGATACGAGGAGGTGCACAATTCGTTCTCGGTGTACATCGACGGTAACGTGGCGACGCCGTCTTGAAGGGATATATTACATGAGTATGTTTCGGTGCGGTTTGATCGCGGCGGGAAGGTCATCATTTCCGAGGAGTGCGAGCATTTCTCGTTCGATCGTCCGCTTCAAGGCATCTAGCGGCAATGCGTTCGGCTCCAGGCCGAACGGTTCCTCGAGTTGGTGGCCGAGAGCGTCAAGGCCGAAGAAGGTGTAGGCGACGAGCAGAACGGGAAGTAATGCCCACCAATCCAGCGTACCGGCGAGGGCGAATGGCAGTGTCACACAAAAGACGAGAGCCGTTCGGTGCAGCAGCAAGGAATACGCAAAAGGAACTGGTGTGTAGGCGATGCGCTCGCACCCACCCTGCACCTCGGTAAGGGCGCTGATCTGCTGTTCGATGACCGAGTAGTGAATTGGATCTATCCGCCCCCTATGCATGAGCGTCAGGCAATATTTGCCAATCTGGTCAAGGACGGCATTTGTCAGATTGGGATTGTTTGAGGCGGTGCCGATATCGAACCAGTGCGTGATGGCCTTCAACTCATCTTGACCCCGCAGATGGGCGGCAAGCCCCGCGGAGAAAGCGCATAGTCCCCGGAGCAGGAAGCGCCGGTCATCCGCCTCCAGTGTGGATGTCTGGCGCGCGAGGGATCGACAGGCGATGATCAATTCGCCCCAGAGTCTGCGTCCCTCCCACCAGCGGGCGTAGCAGGCATTGTTGCGAAAGCTCATGAACACCGACAAGGCGATGCCGATCAGGGTGAAGGGAATGGCGCTGATCCGCGCGAAGATGCCCGGATGCTCCTGTGCTGCATAAATCGCCAGCACGCTGATGAGTGCGATTGCGAGGAGACGGGGCGCTATGCGTGGCAAGATGGAGCCGTTGACGGCGAATAGAATGTCCTTGAAGCCGGGCTTTGAGCGCAAGATCATGCAGCCGTCCCTGTCATCGCGATCCCCTCTTTGCGCAGGCGTCGACCTGCAGGCCTAGATGCCGTCGATCTCGAGCAGCGCGATGCTTTCGAGAAAATGGCCCCGGTCGAAATGGCCATTGCAGCGAACGAAGCCTGCGGCTCCCCTGATCTTGGGCGGTCGTTCTGAAAGCATCATTCATGCCACTTCCCGGCCGGACGACACATCAATGACTTGGCGCCGAAGATCCCTGATTTCTTGGACATTTTGTCCGCGCGAAATGGACAAAATGTCTATAGATTTCAAATAGATAGAGTGTTTTACTACGTGCTCGACAGTTTCTGCGGAGCGGTTTCGAGCATGGCCGACAACAAGCCTCAATATAAGACGTACCATCATCCGGCAGGGGGCTGGGGCGCTGCTGCAGCGACTGCCAAGGTACTGCTGGAGCAGAGCGTCATCACCAAGGGGTCGCGCGCGTTGCTCGCCATGAACCAGCCTGGCGGCTTCAAATGCCCCAGTTGCGCCTTTCCCGATCCCGACCACAAGAAGACTCTCGAATTCTGCGAGAACGGCGCCAAGGCGCTGGCCTTCGAGGCGACCAAAAGAAGGATCACGCGGGAGTTCTTCGAAAGGCACAGCGTGTCGGAACTCATGGAGCAGTCGGATTACTGGCTCGAAATGCAGGGCCGGCTGACCGAACCCATGCGCTACGATGCGGCCTCCGACCGATATGTCCCCTGTAACTGGGAAGCTGCCTTTGCGCTGATCGGCCATCACCTGAAAGCGCTTGAAAGCCCTCACCAAGCGGAGTTCTATACATCGGGGCGCACGCCCAACGAGGCCGCCTTCCTGTATTCCATCTTCGTTCGGGAATTCGGCACCAACAACTTTCCCGACTGTTCGAACATGTGCCATGAGCCGACGAGCCGTGGGCTGCCTGCCTCCATCGGGGTCGGGAAAGGGACGGTGGTGATGGAGGACTTCGAGCATGCCGAAGCCATTTTCGTCATCGGCCAGAACACCGGCACCAACTCGCCGCGCATGATGACCAATCTGGTCGAAGCCCGAAAACGCGGCGTGCCGATTGTAGCCGTCAACCCGATGCCGGAACGAGCGCTCATACGCTTCACCGAGCCGCAGGATGTCGTGCAAATGGCGACATTCGGGTCGACGCCGATAGCGAGCGAATTCGTCCATATCCGCATCGGGGGAGATCTGGCCCTGTTCAAGGGCATGATGAAGGTGATCTTCGAGCGCGAGGCGCAAGGCGAAAACGTCATCGATACCGATTTCGTCAACCGGCATACCGTTGGCCTGGAGGCGATCCGCGCCGATGTCATGGCGCAGGAGTGGACGGACATCGTGGCGATCTCCGGACTGGAGGAGGACCAGATACGCCGCTGCGCCGAGATCTACATTCGTTCGCGCGCAACCATGATCTGCTACGGCATGGGCCTCACCCAGCATCAGGAGGGATCGCGCCTGCTCCAGCAGGTCGTCAATCTGCTCCTGCTCCGGGGTAATTTCGGCAAGCCGGGAGCGGGGATTTCACCCATTCGCGGCCATTCGAACGTGCAGGGAGACCGCACCGTCGGCATCGACGAGAAACCCTCACAGGAGTACTTGGACCGCGTGCGCGATGTGTTCGGCTTCGAGCCGCCCCGTCATCACGGGCATCACACGGTCGAGTCCGTGGAGGCGATGGAAAAAGGTACCGCCAAGGTCTTCATCGGGATGGGCGGGAATTTCGTTCGCGCCATCCCCGATACCGACAGATCCTATGCGGCGATGCGCAAACTGGCCCTGACGGTCGGCATCGCCACCAAGCTCAATCGAGGCCATCTCGTTCACGGACGCGATGCGCTGATCCTGCCTGTGATCTCTCGATCCGAGGTGATCCATACGGCGGCCGGCGAGCAGTTCGTGACGATCGAAGACTCCATGTCGAACGTCACCGCCTCGCGCGGTGTCCTGACGCCCGCCAGCGCCCATCTCTTGCCGGAAGTGGAGATCGTCTGCCGGATGGCTCTGGCGAGCCTGCCCAACAGCAAGGTCGCCTGGGCGAGCTACATCCACGACTACAATCTCATTCGTGACAAGATCACCGAGGTCTATCCGGACATCTACGCCGGCTTCTCGGAAAAGGTGAAGAACCCCAAGGGTTTTCATCTCGATGTGCCACCGCGGCGCCTTGTCTGGCCAACACCGAATGGCAAGGCGAATTTTCTGCTGCTGCCTGGTCTCGATGTGAACGTGCCGGTCGCTGACCCGTCGATGTTGCGGCTGGCCACGGTCCGTTCGCACGACCAGTTCAATACGACCATCTACAGCAACAATGATCGTTATCGCGGCGTCTACAACGACCGCATGATCCTGTTCATGAATGCCGAGGACCGTGCAGCGCGAGGCCTGGACGCAGGCTCCCGCATTGCGCTGGAAACGATCAGCGACGATGGCGTCATGCGTCGCGTGGAGGGCCTGACAGTGTTGGACTATCCGATGCCCCGAGGGGCGGTCGCGGGATATTACCCTGAGCTCAATCCGCTGCTGCCCCTCGAATATTACGACAAGATCAGCGGGACTCCGGCCGCCAAATCGATACCGGTGCGCGTCGTCGGGGCCTAGAGCAAAGTGCGATTTCTCCGAACCGAACTTTGCTCTAACTCTTTGTTTTTAACGCGTTTTATTGAACGAAAAGTCTATCGACTTTTCTGGAAAACGCTTCGGCCGTCCCGCATCATTGGGAAAAGGATCCCCGGCGTCAGCCAATTCCGAGGACGGTATCTTTCGGCTTGTTTGAGAGGAGGGGACGTTGCTAGGGCAACTGGATGCGGTGATCTTGGCGCGTGCGCAGTTCGCCTTCACGGTGTCGTTCCACTTCATCTTTCCGGCGTTTTCCATCGGGCTTGCGAGCTATCTGATGGTGCTGGAAGGGCTGTGGCTCAAGACGGGCAAGGGCGTCTATGCCAATCTCTATCGCTATTGGCTGAAGATCTTCGCCGTCGTGTTCGGCATGGGCGTCGTGTCGGGCCTAGTCATGTCCTACCAGTTCGGCACGAACTGGTCGGTCTTCTCGACCAAGGCGGGCCCGATCATCGGCCCGCTGATGGCTTATGAGGTGCTGACCGCCTTCTTCCTGGAGGCCGGCTTCCTCGGCGTGATGCTGTTCGGCATGAGCAAGGTCGGCAAGGGGTTGCATTTCTTTGCCACCTGCATGGTTGCGCTCGGCACGCTGATCTCGGCGACCTGGATCATCGCCGTCAACAGCTGGATGCAGACGCCGGCAGGGTTTGCCGTCAATGCCAATGGTCAGTTCGTACCGGCGGGGTCCTGGCTGGCGATCATCTTCACGGCCAGCTTTCCCTACCGTTTGGTCCACACCGTGATCGCCGCCTATCTCACCACAGCCTTCGTGGTGGGAGGCGTCGGCGCCTGGCACCTGCTCAAGGACGGCGGCAATGCCGGCGCGCGCAAGATGTTCTCGATGGCCATGTGGATGGCGGCGATCGTGGCGCCCATCCAGATCCTGGCCGGTGACGCCCACGGGCTGAACACACTGGAGCATCAGCCTGCCAAGGTGCTGGCCATGGAGGGCGACTACCAGCCCAGCCCTAATGGCGCACCGCTTGTGCTGTTCGGCCTGCCGGACAATGTGGAGGGGCGGGTGCGCTATGAAGTGACGATACCGCATATCGGCTCGCTGATCCTCAAGCACGATCCCTATGCACCGCTTCCGGGTCTCACCGATTTTCCGCGAGACCAATGGCCTCCCACGCCGATCATCTTCTGGTCGTTCCGGATCATGGTTGCGCTCGGCTTCGCCATGCTCGGCATCGGCCTGTGGAGCCTGCTCGCACGCATGCGGGGCAGGCTCTATGACTGGCGCTGGCTGCATCGCGCAGCCGTTGCCATGGGACCGGCAGGCTTCGTCGCCGTGATTGCGGGCTGGGTGACGACGGAAGTCGGGCGGCAACCCTTCACGGTCTATGGCTTGCTGCGAACGGCCGAATCCCATTCGCCGCTCGCTGCGCCGGCCGTTGCCGCCTCGCTCATCGCCTTCGTGCTGGTCTATTTCAGCGCGTTCGGGGCCGGCACCTATTATCTCCTGCGCCTGATGGAGAAGGCGCCCGGGCGTAGCGAGAGCCAGCCACCGAACCTGCCGCAACGCGCGGCCGGTATCACGCCCGCAGCAAGCGTCGGCGTTCCCGTGCCGGCGAAGGATTGACCGTGATGGGCAGCATCGATCTCACCATCTTCTGGGCGGCGGTCATCGACTTTGCTGTGATGGCCTATGTCGTCATGGACGGTTTCGACCTCGGTATCGGCATCCTGTTCCCCACCTTTGCGGTGGGCGAGGAGCGCGACCAGGCGATGAACTCGATCGCGCCGGTGTGGGACGGCAACGAGACCTGGCTGGTGATGGGCGGCGGCGGCCTGCTTGCGGCCTTCCCGCTTGCCTATGCCATCATCCTTCCGGCGACCTATCCGCTGATCATCGCCATGCTGCTCGGGCTCGTCTTTCGCGGCGTCGCCTTCGAGTTTCGCTGGCGCGATCCGCGCCACCGTCCGTTATGGGACGCGGCTTTCAGTCTTGGCTCGTTCGTCGCGGCGTCGGCACAGGGCGTGACGCTCGGTGCGATCCTGCAAGGCGTCCACGTCGAGAACAATGCCTATGCCGGCGGATGGCTCGATTGGCTGAGCCCCTTCAGCCTGTTGACGGGGCTGGCCGTGGTGACCGGCTATGCCTTGCTGGGAGCCTGCTGGCTGATCTGGAAGACGGAAGGGACGAGCCAGCGCCATGCCCGCCGCCTGGCGTTCTGGCTGGGCTTGGCCACGCTCCTCGCGCTCGGCGCTGTCAGCGCTGCAACGCCGTTCCTACATTATGATTATTGGCGACGCTGGTTTGCCATGCCCGGCGTGCTGCTCACGGCCCAGGTGCCCCTGCTCGTGGCGATCTGCACCGCGACCTTCTTCTGGAGCCTGCGGCGCGAGCGGGAGCAGTTGCCCTTCCTGATGGCCCTGGCACTGTTCCTGCTCGGCTTCATCGGGCTCGGGATCAGCATCTATCCCTATGTGGTGCCGCGCGCCGTGACGATCTGGGAGGCGGCGGCACCGCCCGAGAGCCAGGCCTTCATGCTGGTCGGGGCCCTCGTCATCATCCCCCTCATCCTCGTCTATACCGGCTGGGCCTATTGGGTATTTCGCGGCAAGGCCGGCATCCATGGCTATCATTGATGGCGTCGAGAACACCCTTCTGGAAACGGCTCGCCTGGATGGTCGTGATCTGGGCCGCCAGCATCGGCGTGCTCGGGATGGTGGCGGCCGCGATCCGGCTATGCCTTCTGCGCTAGTCCGGGATGGATCTTCTCGAGCCGGATCGGCGTTGGACGATCAGGCATGGGCTCGCGCAGCCCACAAGTCTCTGCCTTCGGGGATTACAGCATAGCGGCATTCATCTGAAAGCATCCGACAGGGAGGCGAAATGACCAGAAGAGCCAAACCCGAGAACGACATTCATGGGGCACCGGAGCCGACAAATGCGCCGGGGCCGACAGCGAAGGCGACGGAGCAGTCCGATCCATCTCCGGCCGGATCAGCCGACGATGCCGCTGCGATCATCGCTAGGCTCGAGGCTGACAATGCCGCGTTGAAGGATCGCTTGTTGCGGGCGCTGGCCGAAACAGAGAATGTGCGCCGCCGTGCCGAGCGTGAGCTGAATGATGCGCGCCAATATGCTGTCGCGAAATTTGCCGGCGACATGCTGGGGGTGGCTGACAATATCGAGCGCGCCATCGCCAACGTGCCGGCGCAAGTCCGCGAAGGCGACGAGGCGGTCAGGACGCTGATCGAAGGGGTAGAGCTCACGGAAAAGGAGCTGCTGCGTTCCCTGGAAAGACATGGCGTCAGGAAGCTCGATCCCCTGGGAGAGCGCTTCGATCCCAATTTCCATGAAGCGCTGTTCGAGGTGCTCGATCCTTCGGTGCCGAGCGGCACCGTCAGCAAGGTCATCGGCGCCGGGTATTCGATCGGAACGCGCTCCTTGCGCCCGGCCAGGGTCGGCGTTTCCAGCGGTGGGCCGAGGCAACCCGCGGAATCCGGGGTCGGAAGGCAGCCCTGACGGCGCGACTGGCAGCGATAGCCGGCCATCGAACCTGTCGGTTTCTGGCTCAGCCGGCTCTGCCTGCGGACACTTTGTCTGCGGTTGCACGGACATGTTGTCCTGATCAACCGGGAACTCTCGCATAAGCCTTTGATATCGCTGTGTATCCAGTCTGGCACGTCTGTTGCTGTCACATCGAGGCCGGCGCTCGGCGGCAGCGCCACAAACAGACGGGACATCATGGCATCGTACTCGACGATATCCGGCCGCCCGCATGGCCATCCGGAACAGCCAGGTCAGGGCTGGTCCTGGGCGAGCCAAAACGCCCAATGCCGTCTCTCGGAAGAGAGGCGAACTGCCCGCTGTCGGGCAGCAAATCCTCCGCCTGAGACATCTCGACCGCGGCAATCACAACAAAAGCGGCAACACATATTCCAGCAATCAAGTAACAGGGAGCATCTTCATGGCTACGATCATCGGAATTGACCTGGGAACGACCAATTCATGCGTTGCAGTCATGGATGGCAAGAATACGCGCATCATCGAGAATGCCGAGGGTGCGAGGACCACACCGTCGATCGTTGCGTTTACAGGTGATGGCGAGCGTCTCGTCGGGCAGCCTGCCAGGCGGCAGGCGGTGACTAACCCGACCAACACGATCTTTGCGGTCAAGCGGTTGATCGGCCGACGCTACGACGACCCCACCGTCGAGAAGGACAAGACCCTCGTCCCCTACAAGATCGTCAAGGCGGCCAATGGTGATGCCTGGGTGGAAGCCCAGGGCAAGGCCTATTCGCCTTCGCAGATCTCGGCGTTCATCCTGCAGAAGATGAAGGAAACCGCCGAAGCCAATCTCGGTGAGAAGGTCACGCAGGCCGTCATCACGGTTCCCGCCTATTTCAATGATGCGCAGCGGCAGGCGACGAAGGACGCCGGCAAGATTGCGGGCCTCGAGGTTCTGCGCATCATCAACGAGCCGACGGCAGCGGCGCTTGCCTATGGTCTCGACAAGAAGAAGCAGGCCAAGATCGCGGTCTACGATCTGGGCGGCGGCACGTTCGACATCTCCATCCTCGACATCGGCGACGGGGTCTTCGAGGTCAAGTCGACCAATGGCGACACCTTCCTCGGCGGCGAGGACTTCGATATGCGCCTGGTGAATTACCTTGCCGACGAATTCCAGCGCGAGCAGGGCATCGACCTGAGAAAGGACAAGCTGGCCCTGCAGCGATTGAAGGAGGCGGCGGAGAAGGCCAAGATCGAGCTCTCCACCATCACCCAGACTGAAATCAACCTGCCCTACATCACGGCCGATGCCAGCGGTCCCAAGCATTTCCAGATCAAGCTGACGCGGGCGAAATTCGAGTCCCTGGTCGAAGATCTCGTGCAGCGAACCATCGAGCCATGCCTCAATGCGTTGAAGGATGCGGGACTGGCGGCCAAGGACATCGATGAGGTCGTGCTGGTCGGCGGCATGACCCGGATGCCGAAGATCCAGGAGATTGTGCGCAAGATCTTCGACAAGGAGCCGCACAAGGGCGTCAATCCAGACGAGGTGGTTGCGGTCGGGGCGGCAATCCAGGCGGGCGTGCTGCAGGGCGACGTCAAGGACGTCCTGCTGCTCGACGTCACCCCCCTCTCGCTCGGGCTGGAGACGCTGGGCGGTGTGTTCACGCGCCTCATCGAACGCAACACCACCGTTCCAGCCAAGAAGAGCCAGGTGTTCTCGACCGCCGAGGACAATCAGAACGCCGTCACCATCCGTGTCTTTCAGGGTGAGCGTGAGATGGCGGCGGACAACAAATTGCTCGGCCAGTTCGATCTGATGGGTATCGCGCCGGCCCCGCGTGGCGTGCCCCAGATCGATGTGACCTTCGACATCGACGCCAACGGCATCGTCAACGTCTCCGCCAAGGACAAGGGGACCGGCAAGGAGCAGCGCATCCAGATCCAGGCGTCCGGTGGCCTCTCCGAAGCCGACATCGAGCGGATGGTCAAGGATGCCGAAGCCCATGCCGCCGAGGACAAAAAGCGCAGGGAGACGGTGGAAGCGAGGAATACCGCCGAAGCGCTTCTGCATGCGACCGAGAAGGCGGTTGCCGAGCATGGTGGCAAGGTGGCCGAGGCGGATCGCCGGGCGATCGAGAATGCCATGGCCGATCTGCGCGAGGCGGCGAAAGGCGAGGATGCGGCCGCTATCGCCGCAAAGACGGGCACCCTGCAGCAACTCTCGCAGAAACTGGCGGAGGCGGCCTCTGCGCAGCCGGGCGCGTCGCCCGATACGGGCTCTCGTGCCGGCGGCGATGATGTGGTCGATGCCGAATTCAGCGAGGTGGATGACAATGATGCGAAGAGATCGAGCTGATCCGGCGGCAGAGCCTGTCACGAAAGGCATTTTGACCGAGACGCGGAGCCTTCCTGACTGACCGCGAAAAATGATCTAGCATCGAGGGCCTGCGCCGGGTTGAGGTCCCGACGCTTTCAGCATCGACCGGAGGCGCGATGGGGCGCCCCCTTGAAACCTATGAGCCAAACCGCAAAACGCCGTGGAAATGCTATCGGAGTAGGTTGTGAGAAATCCTTACGAGGTTCTAGGTGTTGCCCCGACGGCATCTTCGGCCGAGATCCAGAGCGCCTATCGCAAGCTTGCGAAGAAACTGCATCCGGATCTCAATCCGGGTGACAAGAGCGCCGAGGAGAAGTTCAAGGAAGTCGCTGGCGCCTATGACCTGCTCAGCGACGCCGACAAGCGCAAGCGCTTCGACAATGGCGAGATCGACGCGAGCGGTGCGGAACGCCCGCCGCAGCATTTCTACCGTGAATATACAGAAGCCGATCACGACCATCCCTACGCCGATACTTCCGGTTTCGCCGACTTCATGGACGGGGAAGATGCGTTTGCCGAGCTGCTGAGGCGCGGCCAGCGGGCGCGCGCGAACCGGCGCGGACAGGATCTGCACTATCGGCTGCCGATCGAGTTCGTCGAGTCGGTCATGGGGGCGAACAAGCGCCTGACCCTGCCGGATGGCGGCACGCTCGACGTGAAGATTCCCCCCGGCCTGGTGGATGGACAGACCCTGCGCCTGAAAGGCAAGGGAGCGCCGGGCGCCGGTACGGGCGGTCCCGGCGACGCCTTGATCGAAGTGGAGGTCCTGCCGGATCGGCGCTTCACGCGCGAGGGCGACGACATCACGCTGGAATTGCCGGTTTCGCTGTCGGAGGCCGTGCTCGGAGGACGCGTGCGTGTTCCAACCCCTACCGGCGACGTGACGATGTCCGTGCCGAAAGGGTCGAACACTGGCACGACCCTGCGTCTCAAGGGAAAGGGGGCGCCCCGCCGGGGCGGAGGGCAGGGCGACCAGTTCGTCAAGCTGAAGATCGTCCTGCCGAAAGCGCCCGATCCGGAACTCGAAGCCTTTGTTTCGAACTGGGCCAAGGGCAAGGACTTCAATCCCCGTGAGGATAGAGCATCATGAGCATGAACAAGCAGGAATTTCTGGCGAGTTCCGGCATCCAGGTGCAGACGCTGGAAGTGTGGCTCGAGCAGCGCTGGCTTATTCCTCGACCGACCCCGACTGGCGTGCAATTCACCGAAATCGACATTGCCCGCGCACGCCTGATCCACGAGCTGAAGAACGATATCGGAGCCAATGACGAGGGTATCGACGTCATCCTGCATCTGATGGATCAGCTTCATGGGCTGCGTCAGGCTCTGGCGCAACTGCGCGGGGATATACAGGAGCGTTCGTAGCTAGAGGGGGAGAGTGGAATGAGTGAAAGTCCAATCGCGTCCGAGCAGGGGATCGATGTCCTCATCCTGCAGGCCCTGGTGCGCAAGCTCGTGGCCAAAAGCATCCTTTCGCCGGACGATGTGCGTGCCTTGCTGTTCGAGGCAGCAACCCGCCTCGACATCGACGGCAGCCAGCAGACGCCTCAGGCGGCCCGGGAGATGGTGGAAGAGAGTTTGGCACCGGCGTTTCTGGGCGGCTGACGGTTCTCCGCGTCTGGCCAGGGTGAGGTTGGGAAGGAGTGTTGATGTCTGAGGATCCAGCTCGCGATGCTGCCGGCCCTGCCGCAGATCCACAGTTCGGGCCGTGGCTCGCCCAGGCCTCGATCCTGGTCGTCGACGACGAGCCGGGCATGCGCAATTTCCTGGTCAAGATCCTGGGGCCGCGCTGCAAGCTGATCGCCGAGGCTGCGGATACCAAACAGGCGTCCCAGAAACTCGACCAGCAGCATTTCGACGTGGTCATTCTCGACAATATCATGCCGGGACAGAACGGCCTGGATTGGCTTGCCGAACAGCGTGCCGTCGGGTTCTTTGCCGATGTCATCCTGATGACGGCCTATGCCGATCTGGACACCGCGATCGGTGCCTTGCGGGCCGGCGCCGTCGACTTCGTGCTCAAGCCATTCCGCTCCAACCAGCTTCTCAATGCGGTCGCCCGCTGTCTCGACCGGATCAGGCTGCAGCGCGAGAACGACGTTCTGCATCATGAACTGAAATCGCCGGGCCACCAGATCTTCCTGCGGAACAAGTTGCTCGGCGACTCCAGGGCGATCCAGAATGTGCGCCAGACCATTGCACGCGTTGCGCCCTTGCCGACTTCGGTCCTGCTGACCGGCAAGTCGGGGACCGGAAAGGAAGTCGCGGCGCGCTCGCTTCATTTGCTTTCCGGTCGCTCCGACAAGCTTTTCGTGCCGATCAATTGCGCTGCCATCCCGGCGGACATGATCGAAAGCGAACTGTTCGGCCATTTGAAAGGGGCCTTCACCGGGGCGGGCAGGGCTCGGGAAGGGCTTTTCATGCATGCGCAGGGTGGTACCGTGTTCCTCGATGAAATCGGGGACCTGCCCTTTTCGCTGCAGACCAAGCTGCTGCGCGTCCTGGAAGATCGACGTGTCAGACCGGTCGGCTCGGAGCGCGAAGTTCCCTTCGACGCCCGCTTCATCTTTGCCACCAATGCCGATCTTCCCAAGCGCGTCGAGGCCGGCAGCTTTCGCGCCGATCTCTATTTCCGCATCAATGTCATGCAGATCCATCTACCGCTGCTGAAGGATCGCGGCGACGACGTGCAGGAACTCGCGGCTCTGTTCATGCGCGAATTCGCCCAGCAGCTCGGCATGCCTCCCGTCACCATCGACGACAGGGTGCGCGCTGCGCTCGCACGCTATGATTGGCCGGGAAATATCCGGGAGTTGCGTAACCTGATCGAGCGGACCGTGATCCTCGGCGGTTTTCCGGAAGATATCGAACGCATTGCCAGTGACGGCGATGACGACAGGGGCGGCCAGAGCCTGGCCGAGGTGGAACGGCGCCACATCCTGTCGGTGCTGCGCGAGGTCAAGGGCGATCGCGAGGAGGCTGCCCGCCGCCTCGGCATCTCGCGCAAGACCATCGATCGCAAATGCGTCAGCTGGAATGTCTAGGGACCAAGCCTCGAAGGCCGGACGAAGAAGAAGATCGGTGCGCTATCGCTTGCTGGCGATTGCGCTCGTACCCATGCTCGTGATCTTGCCATTGCTGTTGGGTATCAGCCTCTACCGTTGGAATGCCCGGTTCGATGCCCTGGCAATCTCCAAGGTCAATGACGACTTGACGATTGCCCATCAATATCTGGCCCGCATTCTCGAGAACACGGATTCTCGACTGGCCTCGGTGAGTGAATCGGCACGTTTCCACGACCTCCTTCAGAAAAACGACTATCCAAGTTCGGCGTTTACCTTGCTCCTCAAGGAGACTGCACAGGCACGCCAGTTTGATTTCCTCTACATCGTCGGCGAAGACGGCAGGATCCTCACGAGTGCCTATGCCACGGCGTCTTCCTCCGTGCGCTCGAGCTGGCCGATCGTCCGGTCGGCTCTCGAAGGGCATTCGAAGACGGCTATCGATGTTTTCGAGGCCGAAGAGCTTGGTGCCTTCTCTCCCGATCTCGCCGCACGCGCGCGCATCGAGATCGTACCCACCATTGGCAGTACTGCCGCTACGCTCTCCCAGGAAACTCGCGGCCTGGTGCTCCAGTCGGCCACCGCTTTGACATTGCCGGATGGTCGGCGGGCGGCCCTGGTCGGCGGCACGCTCCTCAACCAGAACCTAGCCTTCGTCGATACGATCAACGACCTGATCTACCATGAGGCTGGCTTGCCCGAGGGAAGCCAGGGTACGGCTACCTTGTTCCTGGGGGACGTGCGTATCAGCACCAATGTGGGGTTGTTCGAAGGGCGGCGGGCGATCGGAACCCGCGTTTCGGAAGTCGTTCGCAACGCCGTGCTCGGTCAGGGGCGGACATGGCGGGGTAGCGCCTTCGTCGTCAGCGACTGGTTCATCTCCGCCTATGAGCCCATCATCGACAGCTATGGCCGCCGGGTCGGCATGCTCTATGTGGGTTTTCTGCAAAAACCGTTCACACAGGCCAAATATGAGACCTTGCTGACGATTGCCGGGGCGTTCCTGGTGGCGGTGGCGGCTACGGTTCCCCTGTTCCTGATCTGGGCAACCAACATTTTCAGGCCCTTGGAGCGGATGACGGGCGCGATTAGCCGCGTCGAAGGCGGTGACCTGTCCGCGCGAACCGGTCATGTGAAGACGAAGGACGAGATCGGCCAGGTGGCTTTTCACCTCGACCATCTCCTCGACTTGCTCCAACAACGCGATGCGCAATTGCGCCGCTGGAACGACGAGCTCAATCGCCGTGTCGAGGAGCGGGCCCACCAACTGCACCAGGCCACCCTGCAGCTGGAAAACACGACCAGGCAGCTCGTCATGTCGGAGAAGCTTGCCGCGATCGGGGAGATCAGTGCCGGCATTGCCCATGAAATCAACAATCCGATCGCCGTGATGCAGGGCAATCTCGAGGTGATCCGCGAGTTGATGGGCTCCGACGCCGAAAAGGCCAAGGTCGAGTTCCGTCTTATCGACCAGCAGATGGCGCGTATCGGCGAAATCATCACCAAATTGTTGCAGTTTGCCAAACCCCAGGAATATGCCGGCTACACCGAGCATTATGCCGTCGCCACCATCGTCTCCGATACGCTGCCGCTTGTTCAGCATCTCATCAGGAAGACGACGATTACCCTGGAGCGGGAGGATCGCGCATCCCGCCTCATCGCGATGAACCGCACCGAGTTGCAGCAGGTCCTGGTCAACCTACTGGTGAATGCCATCCATGCCATGCCGCATGGGGGGCGACTTTCCCTGCGAAACCACGACAGCGACATGGATGGTTGGGCAGGGGTAGCCATCAAGGTTGCGGATACCGGTGCCGGCATTTCGGCCGACGTGATCGAAAAGATCTTCGACCCGTTCTTCACCACCAAGACGCGCGATGGCACCGGACTTGGCCTCTCGATCAGCCAGATGCTGGTGACACGACAGGGCGGCAGGATTTCCGTGTCGAGCGAACCGGGTAAGGGCACGTCATTCCTCGTCTGGCTGCCCGAAGCAAGCTGACGCCGCCGCAGTGATGCGGACATTTTGTCCGCCAGGGCTTCGACATAGTGTCCGCCGCCGTTGGATGCGAAGTTCTATCTGATTGATTTCGCTTTCCTTTCAAATTGGCACGCCAGTTGCTCCTGGAACTGGGCAGCCGTGCCGGACATTCGCGCCGGCGGGTGTGCGGCGGCAGTGAGGAAGAGCAGAGCTATTAGGAGGACGCCGTGCCACGGCATATGGGATCTGCATGCGACCTTCATGCTCGTGGCCCGTCGAGGAGAGGCGCGTGCATTTCGACCGCTTTCGTTTTGACCGGATATCGTTGCCGTGAGGGATGGCTCGATGAACGTTGATAAATACACCGATCGCGCCAGCGGCTTCATCCAGTCGGCGCAGTTCCTCGCCTCGCGCGAGGGAAATCCGCAGCTGACGCCACTCCACCTCCTGAAAGTCCTGCTCGACGACAAGGAAGGCCTCGTTTCGGGACTGATCGACCGATCGGGCGGCAATTCGCGTGCGATTCTGCAGGCGACCGAAGAGGCTTTGGCAAAATTGCCGAAGGTTTCCGGTACGGGCGCTGGACAGATCCATCTGGCCCCCGAGACGGCGCGCCTTCTGGCTGCCGCGCAGAGCACCGCGGAAAAGGCCGGCGACAGTTTCGTGACGGTTGAACGCTTGTTGCAGGCGCTTGTCGCGGACAAGAGCGGTGAGGTCGGCAAACTGCTCGCCGAGGGTGGTGTCGACCCCCGTAACCTCGGTGCGGCCATCGATGCACTGCGCAAGGGCCGGCCTGCCGACACTGCCTCGGCCGAGAATGCCTATGATGCCTTGAAGAAATATGCCCGCGACCTGACCAGGGCGGCGCGGGATGGCAAGCTCGACCCGGTCATCGGCCGCGACGAGGAAATCCGTCGTACCATCCAGGTATTGTCGCGGCGCACCAAGAACAACCCGGTGCTGATCGGCGAGCCGGGGGTCGGCAAGACGGCGATCGTCGAAGGCCTGGCGCTGCGTATCATCAACGGCGACGTGCCCGAGAGCCTGCAGGACAAGAAGCTGCTCGCGCTCGATCTCGGCGCCCTGATTGCAGGCGCGAAATATCGCGGGGAGTTCGAGGAGCGGCTCAAGGCCGTGCTGCAGGAGGTGACGAGCGCCGAGGGCGGCATCATCTTGTTCATCGACGAGATGCATACCTTGATCGGGGCCGGCAAGACCGATGGCGCCATGGATGCTTCCAATCTGCTCAAGCCGGCCCTGGCGCGCGGCGAGCTGCATTGCGTCGGCGCGACCACACTCGATGAATATCGCAAGCATGTGGAGAAGGACGCTGCGCTGGCACGGCGCTTCCAGCCGGTCTTCGTTCCTGAGCCAACGGTCGAGGACACGATTTCGATTTTGCGGGGCCTGAAGGAAAAATACGAACTTCATCATGGCGTAAGGATCGCCGACTCGGCTTTGGTCGCGGCAGCCACGCTGTCGAACCGGTACATCACCGATCGCTTCCTGCCGGACAAGGCGATCGACCTCATCGACGAGGCCTCGGCTCGCCTGAAGATGCAGGTGGATTCCAAGCCGGAGGAGTTGGACTCGCTCGATCGCGAGATCGTTCGCCTCAAGATCGAACAGGAAGCGCTCAAGAAGGAGAAGGACGCCGGCTCCAGGAGCAGGCTGCAGACGCTCGACAAGGACCTGGTCGAGCTCGAAAAGAAGTCGGCCGACCTGACTTCGCAATGGCAGGCCGAAAAGAGCAAGCTTTCCGACGCCCAGAAGATGAAGAGCGAGCTGGAACGATTGCGCACGGAACTCGCCAATGCCCAACGCAAGGGCGAGTTTCAGCGGGCCGGCGAACTCACCTATGGCAGAATTCCGGAGTTGGAGAAAAAGCTGGCTGTCGTCGAAGCCAGCGAGAATTCGTCGATCAGCGAAACCGTGACTGCGGACAACATCGCGCAGGTGGTTTCGCGCTGGACGGGCGTACCCGTCGACAAGATGCTGGAAGGCGAGAAGGACAAGCTGCTCCATATGGAGGACATGCTCGCCAAGCGTGTCGTCGGGCAGGCGCAGGCCGTACGTGCCGTCTCGACGGCCGTGCGGCGCGCGAGGGCGGGCCTGCAGGATCCCAACCGGCCGATCGGGAGCTTCATGTTCCTGGGGCCGACCGGTGTCGGCAAGACCGAACTCGCCAAGGCACTCGCGGAGTTCTTGTTCGATGACGAAACAGCGATGATCCGTATCGACATGTCCGAATTCATGGAGAAGCATTCGGTGAGCAGGCTCATCGGCGCGCCTCCGGGCTATGTCGGCTATGACGAAGGCGGTGCGTTGACCGAAGCCGTGCGGCGGCGGCCCTACCAGGTCGTGCTGTTCGACGAGATCGAGAAGGCCCATCCCGACGTCTTCAACGTGCTGCTGCAGGTGCTGGATGACGGGCGCCTGACGGACGGGCAGGGCCGCACGGTCGACTTCCGCAACACCCTGATCATCATGACCTCCAACATCGGCGCGGAATATCTGGTGAACCAGGCCGAAGGCGAGAAGACGAGTGCTGTGCGCGAACAGGTGATGGCGATGGTGCGCAGCCACTTCCGTCCCGAGTTTCTCAACCGGGTCGATGCCGTCATCCTGTTCCACCGCCTGCAGAAGAGCGAAATGGGACGGATCGTCGAGATCCAGTTTGCCCGCCTGCGCAGGCTCCTGGACGATCGCAAGATCGAGCTTTCGCTCGATGCCAAGGGGCGGAACTGGCTGGCCGACAAGGGGTGGGACCCCGCCTATGGCGCCCGTCCGCTCAAGCGCGCAATCCAGCGCTACGTCCAGGATCCACTTGCCGAGATGATCCTGGCGGGCGAGATCGGCGACGATATGAAGGTGAAGATCTCCGCAGGCAAGAAGAGCCTCATCTTCAATGGCAAGGCTCCGGAAATCATGGATGAGGACGAATTCGAGGCAGCCTAAAGCAGCGCAATGTCATCCGATCGATAGCTGTATGGCGCATGGGATCAACAAGGGAGAAGTGTGATGAAGGACCAGATCAAGGCACATATGGACGTAATCGGAGCCGATGGCGTGCATGTCGGGACGGTCGATCGCGTTGTGGGCGATCGTATCGAGCTCAAATTGAGCGACAGCTTCGGGGCGCATCGAGGCCACCACCACTATATCGAGATCGGTTTCGTGGCTGGGGTTGAAGGTGAGAAAGTCAGGTTGTCCGCCAATGCCGACATTGCCGTGACCCTCGAAGAAGAAAAATCCGGGCGTCCGGTCGATTTGGGCTGAGGCCGGCAACCGGATGGATAGCCGTATGGAGTCGAGTTTGCCCTCTACCGTTTCGCAGCCGGTCGTTGCGCCCCTCTCGCGTTCAGCCATTTTCCTGGTGGTAACCGTCAAGCCCGGCGGGGAGTCGGAGGCGGCGGTCCGGGCGCTGTGCGCGGATCTGTCGGGGCTTTTGCGGGCGGTGGGGTTCCGGGATCTCGAGGGGCGGCTGTCCTGCGTGATGGGCTTCGGCTCGGATCTATGGGACCGGCTGTTCGGAGCGCCCCGGCCGAAGGAT
This sequence comes from Labrys sp. F242, assembly GCF_057813875.1. Lineage (NCBI taxonomy): Bacteria > Pseudomonadati > Pseudomonadota > Alphaproteobacteria > Hyphomicrobiales > Xanthobacteraceae > Labrys > Labrys sp. F242. Next base: position 110,403 of record NZ_JBVASG010000007.1, read on the forward strand.
CTGCATCCCTTCCGCGAGATCCGCGGCGTCCATCATGCGGTCTCGACCCCGGGGGACATCCTGTTTCACATCCGCGCCCGGCGCATGGACCTTTGCTTCGAACTGGCGACGCAGATCATGGCGCGGATCGGGCACGCCGTCGCCGGCAGCGACGAGGTTCATGGCTTCAAATATTTCGACGACCGCGACCTGATCGGCTTCGTCGACGGTACCGAGAACCCGGTCGACCAGGCGGCGGTGGATGCCACCCTCATCGGCGAGGAGGACGGCGCCTTCGCCGGTGGAAGCTATGTGATCGTGCAGAAATATCTGCATGATCTGACCGGATGGAACCAGGTGCCCGTCGAGCAGCAGGAGAAGATCATCGGGCGCGCCAAGCTGTCCGACATCGAGCAGGACGATGCGCTCAAGGCGCCGTACGCGCATAACGTCCTGACCTCGATCGAGGAGAATGGCGAGGCCTTGGAGATCCTGCGCGACAACATGCCGTTTGGCGACGTCGGCAAGGGCGAGTTCGGCACCTATTTCATCGGCTATGCCCGCTCGCCCAGCCGGATCGAGCGGATGCTGGAGAACATGTTCATCGGCCGGCCGCCGGGCAATTACGACCGGCTGCTCGATTTCAGCCGGGCGGTGACCGGCTCCTTGTTCTTCGTGCCGTCGGCGACGTTCCTGGACGATGTGGCGGCCGATGCTGCCGCGCCGGCGACGGCCGAACCGGTTCCCGCAGATATCGAGCCTGCGCAAAGCTCTGGTTCGCGGCCGGCTGGCGGTGACGGCTCGCTCGGTATTGGATCGCTCAAGAAGGAAGCAGGCCATGAATAATCTTCATCGGGAGCTGGCACCGATCTCCGACGGCGCCTGGGCGCAGATCGAGGAGGAGGCGACGCGCACCCTCAAGCGCCATCTGGCCGGCCGTCGTGTGGTGGACGTCGAGGGCCCGCAGGGCCTGGCGACATCGGCGGTGGGAACCGGTCATATCCTTCCGCTTGCAGGGCCGGGCGAGGGGGTCCAAGCCGCCCAGCGGGAGGTGAAGGCCTTGGTGGAACTGCGCGTTCCCTTCGAGCTGGCACGCCAGGCCATCGACGATGTGGAGCGGGGTGCGGCGGATTCGGACTGGTCGCCGGTGAAGGAAGCGGCGCGCAAGCTCGCCTTTGCCGAGGATCGCGCGGTCTTCGATGGCTTTGCCGCGGCCGGGATCGAGGGCATCCGTCAGGGCCTTTCCAATCCGGCCCTGACGCTTCCGGCCCAGGTGAAAAGCTATCCGGACATTGTCGCACAGGCAGTGAGCCAGTTGCGGCTGGCGGGGGTGGATGGGCCCTATGCGCTGGTGCTGGGAGCCGATGCCTATACGGCTGCCACCGGCGGCAGCGACGACGGCTATCCGGTCTTCGAGCATGTCGAGCGCCTGGTGGAGGGGGGAATCATCTGGGCCCCGGCGATCGAGGGCGGGTTGGTGCTGACGACGCGAGGCGGTGATTTCGAATTGTCCGTGGGCCAGGACATCTCGATCGGCTATGCCAGCCATTCGGCGACATCGGTCCAGCTCTACTTCCAGGAAAGCCTGACCTTCCGCCTGTTGACGACGGAGGCAGCCGTCGCGCTCCTGCCCGCCAAGAAATAGGACGTTGTCGGCATGAGGCGCGCGCTGCCTGCGGGCGCGACCAGGCGACATATTCGGCGAGCCGGGTTTTTGCGTAAACGACCCGGCTGTCAAAAATGCGCAAAATCATCGCCAGCGCGTATGTAGATCCAATCAATACCTGCATGGTCGGCCCACTTGATCGTGCAGGCGAGCAAGTCGTTCAATAGATGGAAGGCACCGATCGGAACGGACAGTACGCTGTCGCCGGTGGATGTGGCGCTGTTGATCGACCAGACGGGGCCTTCCCTGGTGAGCAAGACCCAGTCTCCCCGCTGCGTGGGGTATTCGTTGTCCTTCAACCATTTGATCTCTGCCATGCCGAGTTCCTCGATGGGGGAGGCCCGATGCCGGCCTGACCGTTGCAGATAGTCTGTTTGGGCACAGACCATTTTGGCCGGATGCGGGAACTGCTCGGCCCGCGCAACCTGCCGATCCTGCGGATTGGAAGGCCGTGATCTTCCACTCCTATAGTGCGGTCGCCACGGCGGCGACCGAGGATGCTGCCAGGCATCAGAACAATGCAATGACGCTTTTGAGCGTGACCCAAAGGCCCCAGAAAATCGGAATGGCGACGGCGGCCCAGGCGAACAGGGCCTTGCCCTCCAAGCCGCCCTTGCCGATCCCGAAAGTCCCGATCGTGCCGTCCTGGGCAGAGGCGGGCGCGTCCTGAAGGGCTGCGACCTCGGCTTCGGACATGAACCACTTGTCGGCCAATGGCCGTATCAATGCGTTGGCGATCAGGCCGAGCGCCAGCATGCCGGCAAGAATATACATCGTGAAATCATAGACTTGTGCGCGCGATACCCCGGCAGCCAACTGGAATTCGCGTATGTAATTGACGATCACCGGTCCGAATATGCCGGCCGTTGCCCAGGCCGTCAGCAGGCGACCATGGATGGCACCGACGAATTGTGTCCCGAAGATGTCGGCGAGATAGGCCGGTACGGCCGCAAATCCTCCGCCATACATGGAAACGATGACGCAGAAGATCGCCACGAACAGGAGCTGGCTGCCCGAATGGGCCGCGGATGGCGCGGCCGCATAAAGCGCGATGCCAAGCAGGAAAAAAACGTAATAGGTGTTCTTTCGGCCGATCTTGTCCGAAAGCGAGGCCCAGAAGAAACGGCCACCGATGTTGAACAGGGATAGCAGCCCGGCAAATCCGGCTGCTATCGCCGCAATCGCGACCTTCTGGTCGGGTGAGAGCTTGTCGAAGCTCAGGTCCGGCAGACCGAGCAGCCGGCCGCCGAAGATCTCCTGCAGCATGGGGGAGGCCATGCCGATCACCCCGATGCCCGCCGATACGTTGAGGCAGAGGACCAGCCAGATCAGCCAGAACTGCCTGGTCTTGTGAGCGTTCCTCAGGTGGACATGCCGGGTCGTGATCATGGAGCGCCCGGCCGCGGACGGCGGGGACCAACCCTCGGGGCGCCATCCCGGCGGCGGAATCCGGTAGCCCAGCGCCCCAGCCATCATGAAGGCAAAATAGATCGTGGCCATGACGACGAAGGTCTGCCAGACACCGATGCTGTCCGTTGTCTTGAAAGTTCCCATCAGGAGATTGGCGAGGGGAGCGCCAATCATGGCGCCACCGCCGAAACCCATGATCGCCATGCCGGTTGCCATGCCGCGCCGGTCCGGGAACCATTTGATGAGGGTCGAGACGGGCGAGATATAGCCAAGGCCCAGGCCGATGCCGCCAATGACGCCCGCACCGAGCCACATGAGCCACAATTGGTGGAGCATGACGCCGACCGCGGCCAGCAGCATGCCGCCACACCAGCACAGGGCGGACACCACCCCGGCCTTGCGAGGGCCGGCTTTTTCCAGCCAACCGCCCCAGATGGCCGCTGAGCAGCCGAGCAGCACGAAGAACAGCGTGTAGATCCAACCCAGATCCGACACGCGCCAGTTGCAACTCGTGGTGAACAAGGCTGCCATGAGGCTCAGGTCGGGACATCGAGCCGACGGGGCGGGACCGAGAGCTTGAGAAAGCGGCAGCCAGAACACGCTGAAGCCGTAGGCCATGCCGATACACAGGTGAATGGCCAGTGCGGCGGGAGGCACCATCCAGCGATTGAAGCCGGGCTTGGCGATGATCCTTTGACGATCGAGAAATCCGGTCCTTCGTGGCGCAGACAATACGTCATCTTGTGTGTCCACATCCGTTGTCATGACAATTCCGCCCTGTCTTCTCAGCATTCCGTCGGCTGCATCCGTCGATGTGATCCGGCCCATCGTTCGGCGGGGCCGATGCTCGGCCCAAGGCCGTTGGCAAGGCGTTAGCAAGACGCATGCCATTCGACATGGTGAGAAATATCAATGGATTACGAGATTGGCAGATGGCGGCAGCGGGCAATATGTCCGAGGCGGCGAACAAAATGTCCGGCCAGGCTGGGTTCGCACGAGGCCGCAAACCATGGCGGCCCGAGCGCGAATACAAAGCCACGAACCAGTGCCAGGCGCCGTCGCGCGATGCGGCGCGTCATGCGCTCATGCGCCGGCGGCGAGCGTCGTCATCTGGATGTGCCGGGACGTTTTGTCCGGCCGGGGCTGACAACTTGTCCGAAATTCAAAGGATCAGCCTGGCGAAAGCCCGGATCTTTCCCTGTTTCGCCTTGGCATGCGGGTTGCTTTCTGATCGGCAAGGCGACAACGCCGCCTTTGTCGACCACTCCGCCTGCACTCGCTGCGCGGTTGAGGCTCGGCAACAGTAGTGGAGTGGCGGCAGGCGCGACCTACATTCCAGCGAGCAGGGGAAGACGATGAAATTGCAACGGCTCCAAAGCAAGGCAAACCTCGACAACTTCATCATCCAGAATGGAGATATCGATCGCTCATATGATCCGCTGAAGTCCCCGCCTGGAGGTTTGGCCTGGACGTTGTGCGTCATAAATATCACCGATGCCGAATATGAATATGCTGCGTTTTCCGAGCAGGGCGGTTCCTACGGCAAGTGGTTCAGGATTCCGGTGACCGGCAAGACCTGCCAAACAGATTACGACGAGTGTCTGCGAACGGGAGGATGGAAGGTCATTTTGAGCCTGCCGAGGGCTACAGCGCCTTTTGACCTTCGGCTGGCGACTGGCCGCGACGAAATCGGCAATGCGACGGGAGCGGAATTTCTCGGGATCGAGCCGGATGGCGCCTACGATGGCGGCGTGGTCGGAATTGACCTCCTATTCTGACGCGGGATCGATGAGCATCCGACCACATAACCATGGGTTGATGCTCAACATCTTGTCATCGATGTCAGAACCGAGTGAGCGAAAATCTTAGTATGCACAAGACCCTTTTGCTTAAGTTATTGCTCGGTGCAGTACGATGATCTGGCTTCGATATGAGCTGTTTGGTCGTTCATCTACATCGTATTCCGTCGCGGGAAAACGCGGTTAGGGGCATCGTGGCGTGCTGCCGCGTAGGACTTGGTTGTGGGCCCCCGCAACCAATTCTGTCATAAATCGATAACCGTCCAGGTCTGATCACCTGGGCGGTTTTTGCGTTTGAGCACAGAAGGTCGAGATGGCGCTTGGGGCCTCCTGCGGCCGCGTCGATTTGTGTGATCTGGTACGAATGCACGACGAACTCTTAGTTAAATCATACTGCTTTGCGCAGCCCTATGCCTTTCCTCCGCTTGAATCATTCAAGCAGCAACGGCGCAAGCCATGCCACACAGCGGTAGATGTTGAAATAATCGACGCAAGTGCCGCGCTCGGTCATCTTCACTTGCAGATCTCTGAGGCCGGTTTGTAAGCGAGATACCAGCGACCGAGCAGTCAAAATGACGGTGTAAACATGGTGACGGGGTAGCCGAAAGTAGATCGGCCCAGACGATGTGTTTGCGACAGAGCTGTTTCGACGTGCCCCGACGCTGGGCCTGCTGAGCGGACTTCCTCGACCTCTCGAACCCACCGGATGGGCGGCCCTAGCTTAGCCGGCGGTCCATCCACCATCCACCATCAATGAGGCCCCGGTGATCATGGCCGCCGCATCCGAGGCGAGGAAGACGACCGGTCCCATCAGGTCCTGCAGGCGGGCGAGGCGGCCCAGCTTGATCTTGGCCATCACCCAATCGTGGAATTCCCGATCGGCCAGGCTGGAGCGGGTCAGTTCGGTCTCGACGAAGGTCGGGCAGATGGTGTTGACGCGAATATCGTGCGGCCCCAGCTCGATCGCCATGGCGCGGGTCATGCCCTCCACGGCAAATTTCGAAGCGGAATAGACCGAGCGTTTGGGGCCGCTGACATGGCCCATCTGCGACGACATGGTGATGATGGAGCCGCCCCGGCCACGTTCGGACATCCGCCGCGCCACGGCCTGGGCGAGGAAGAAGGCCGCGCGGACATTGGTGGACATCACGGTATCGAAATCGCCGGCTTTTGTGTCCAGGAAGGCGGATGGCCTGGAGATGCCGGCATTGTTGACGAGGATGTCGAAGGCGCCTAGCGCGGCGAGGCGTGGGGCGGCCTCCGCCGCCGCGATGTCGGCGGCATGCCAGTCGGCCGTGCCGCCGAACGCGCGGATCGCCGCGCCGGCTTCGGCAAGCGCGGTTTCGTTGCGGGCGACCAGGGTCACCGCCGCGCCGGCCTGGGCGAGGGCGGCGGCAGCGGCAAGCCCGATGCCCTTCGACGCGCCGGTGACGAGCGCCCGCCGTCCGTCGAGCCGAAAGGAGGGCGTGAGGGGCAGGGTGCTCATTCGGCGGCTACCGCGCTGCCATAGGGTACCGGCCTGCCGCCGAAGCGCCGTACCCTGACATTGGCCTGCTCGGCATGGCCGACGAAGCCCTCCATCATCGACAGGCGCGAGCAATAGGCGCCGATCGTCCCGGCGGCGTGATCCGTCGATATGCGCTGCCAGGTTGCCGTCTTGATGAATTTGCCGACCCACAGGCCGCCGGTGTAGCGGGCTGCCTTCATGGTCGGCAGGGTATGGTTGGTGCCGATCGCCTTGTCACCGAAGGCGACATTGGTGCGGGCGCCGAGGAACAGGGCACCGAAATTGGTGAGGTTGTCGCGGAACCAATCGTCGCGATCGGTCATCACCTGCACATGTTCGGAAGCGATACCGTCGGCGAGTTCGAGCATCTCCTGATGCGACTCGCAGACGATCACTTCGCCGAAATCCTGCCAGGCGATCGCGGCAATCGCCGCAGTCGGCAGGATGGCGAGCAGGCGCTCGATCTCTCCCAGCGTGTCCTGCGCCAGCTTGCGCGAGGTGGTGAGCAGGATGGCGGGGGAGGTCGGCCCATGCTCGGCCTGGCCGAGCAGGTCGGTGGCGCAGATCTCGCCGTCGACGGTATCGTCGGCGATCACCAGTGTCTCGGTGGGACCGGCGAAGAGATCGATGCCGACGCGCCCGAAGAGCTGGCGCTTGGCTTCGGCGACATAGGCGTTGCCGGGGCCGACCACCATGTCGACCGGGCGGATCGCCGTGGTGCCGATCGCCATCGCGCCGATCGCCTGTACGCCGCCGAGCACATAGATCTCGTCCGCGCCGGCCAAAGCCTGCGCCGCCACGATGGCGGGGGCCGGCGCGCCGTTGAAGGGCGGCGCGGCGGTGACGATACGCTTCACACCCGCCACCTTGGCCGTCACCACCGACATATGGGCCGAGGCGAGCAGGGGATATTTGCCGCCCGGCACGTAGCAGCCGACGGAGGAGACGGGGATGTTGCGGTGGCCGAGCGTGATGCCCGGCAGGGTCTCGACTTCGAGCTCCTGCAGGCTTGCCTTCTGCTTTTCAGCGAAATTCCGCACCTGGGCCTGCGCAAATTCGATATCGCGCAGTTCCTGCGGCGTAAGGCGGGCGATGCAGGCCTCGATTTCCGCGGGCGAGAGGCGAAAATCGTCGCGGACAAGGCCGTCGAAGCGGCTCGAATAATCGCGCAGGGCAGCTTCGCCACGCGCCTCGATGTCGGCCAGGATGGTCTCGACGGTGTCGCGGACCTTCCTGTCGTTCTGGGGCCGGGCTTCGCCGCCGCGGCTTTGCTTGAGCCATTCAGCCATGGATGGTGTCCTTGCGTTGGGTATCGTTTGCGATGGCGATCAGGATCTTGAGCTGGTCATTGCCGGGGCGTGCCAGTTCCGCCAGCCCGCGCTCGACGGCCTCGGCAAGGCCGATACGGCCCGTGATGATCTTCTCGACCGGAAGCTGGCCGGCCGCGATCATGCCGATGACGCGCGGCCCGATGGTGATCGGAAAGCCGAAGCTGGTGGTGAGCGTGATGCTCTTGGAAGTCAGCAGGCGCATGTCGACGCGCGGCGGGTGCACGAAGATGCCGACCTGGACCACCGTGCCGCCGCGCCGGACATGGCCGATGCAATCGGCTAGGGCGCGCTCGTGGCCGGCGCACTCGATGGCGACGTCGACGCCGAGGCCCTCCTCGGTCAGCCGGTTTGCCGCTTCAGCCAGCTCGGTTCCGGCCGGATCGCAGATCGTGACGTCCAGCCCGAGGGATGCGAGCCTGTGGCGGCGCCCCGGATTGGCTTCGGAGACCAGCACGCGGGTGACGCCGGCGGCCCGGGCGGCCATGGCCACGAGGATGCCGATCGGTCCGGCGCCGGTGACGAGCACGCTCGCGCCGGCAAAGACGCCTCCTCGGTCGACGGCATTGACGGCGACGGCCGCCGGTTCGAACAATGCGCCCTGTTCGTCGCTGACACCGTCGGGCAGGCGCACCACATTGGCTTGCGGCAGCACCGCGAACTCGCCCATGCCGCCATAGGCCGAGGACAGGCCGACGATCGCGGTGGTGTCGCTGATATGGCCGAGGCCGCGCCGGACAAAATAGTCCCCGGGCTTATTGAGATGCGGCAGGATGGCGACCCGGTCGCCCGGCTTGACCCGTCCGACCTTGGCGCCGGCCTGCGTCACCACGGCCGAGAATTCGTGGCCGAGCACCAGAGGTGCCGAAGCGCCGGTGAGCGGATGCGGCGTGGCCGCCACGAAGATCGGCCCTTCGAGATATTCATGCACGTCGGTGCCGCAGATGCCGCATTGGCGCACTGCGACGACGACTTCGTCGGGATCGGGCGCCGGGGGAGCGGGAATGTCGTCGAGCCGGACATTGCCGGCGGCATGGAAGCGCAGCGCTTTCATCGGGTTTCTCCGCAATGTTGAGGGCGAGAAGGCTTATTGGGCGAGATAGCCGCCATCGATGGCGAGCTCGGCGCCGGTGATGAAGGCCGCCTCGTCGCTGGCCAGAAACAGGCAGCCCTGCGCGATATCGTCGGGACGGCCCATGCGGCCCATCGGTGTCATCGCCACGATGGCCTCGTTCATTGCCTCGGGCTGGGCCGAAATCAGCGGCGTCCAGATGATGCCGGGATGCACCGAATTGGCCCTGATGTTCTCCTTGGCGTAGGAGATCGCGGCGTTCTTGGTCAGGTTGCGCACGGCGCCCTTGGCCGCCTGATAGGCGGCGGCACCCGGCGCGCCGACACTGCCCCAGATCGAGCATAGATTGACGATCGAGCCTCCGCCTGCGGCCCGCATATGCGGGATGACGCTGCGCATGCCCAGAAAAGTGCCGGTCTGGTTGACGGCGACAACCCGGTCCCATCCGGCGTCGTCGGTGGCATCGATGGTCTCATAGGCGAGTACGATGCCGGCATTGTTGATGAGGATATCGAGCTTGCCGAAACGCGCCACTGCCGTGTCGATGACGCGTGTCCAGTCGTCCTGCCTGGAAACGTCGAGCACCTCGAAGTCCAATTCGGCCCCGACGCCTTCGGGCGGGTGGCGAATATCGGTGGCGATCACGTCGGCTCCCTCAGCCGCGAACAGCTCGGCGATGGCGCGGCCGATGCCCTGCGCCGCGCCCGTGACGAGCGCGACCCTTCCTTGTAGTCGATTCATTGGTGGTCCTCCCTGGCCGGCTGTGACCGGCCCGTGTCGAACGCACGGGCCGGTGGCCGTCCTTCCGCCGCAACGCCTCGGCGTGCCGCTTGTCGGATCGAGTAGCCCTCAATAGCGGTGACGTCAACAAAAATCTATTTTTCATTGACATATCATTTTTTATAGAGAATGTACGAGCAAGAATAGAATTTCACAGTGAGGAGATCCGATGCGTTTCGTCAGTTTCGAAAGGGGAGGCCGCAAGGGTCTCGCCGTGGAGACCGCAGGGGAGCTGCGTGGCGTGGTCGAGGGCGAGGCCGCACATCCGGTCGAGCTTGAAAAGCTTATCGCCGCCGGCGAGGACGACTTGCGCGGGGTCGGCCGCGCCCTGGCATCGGCGCCGGTGATCGATCCGGAAGCGATCCGCTACCGGCCGCCGCTCGCCCGGCCGCCGAAGATCATCTGCGTCGGCCTGAATTATGCCGACCACACCAAGGAATCGCCCTATGAGCAGCCGGACTACCCCACGCTGTTCGCGCGCTTCGCCACGACCCTGATCGGGCATGGCCAGCCGCTGATGCGCCCGCTGGTGTCCGACAGTTTCGACTTCGAAGGCGAGATGGTGGCGGTGATCGGCAAGGGCGGGCGCCACATCCCCCGCGCCCGTGCCCTCGATCACGTCATCGGCTATTCGATCTTCAACGAAGGCTCGGTGCGCGAATATCAGTTCAAGGCGCCGCAATGGACGGTGGGCAAGAATTTCGACCAGACGGGCGCTTTCGGCCCGGCCTTCGTCACTGCGGACGAGGTGCCCGCCGGCGGCAAGGGCCTGCGGCTGGAGACCCGGCTGAACGGGGCGGTGGTGCAGTCGGCGGTGACCGACGACATGTTGTTCGACGTCGCCACCATCATCACCACCATCAGCGAGGCGATCACCCTGGAGCCGGGCGACGTCTTGGTAACGGGCACGCCTGCCGGCATCGGCTGGGCCCGTACGCCACGCCTGCTGATGCGCGCCGGCGATGTCTGCGAAGTGGAGATCGAAGGCCTCGGCCTGCTCGCCAATCCGGTGCGCGACGAGATATCCTCGGCGGAATCGGAGGGGGCGGACCTTGCCGTGGCGGCAGGGGCCGCGAACGCCTGACGCGCCCAAAAATCCTCGGGAGGAGAACATGACCGGCATTCGCACCGGGGACTTCGTCCCTGCCGAGCGAAGGGGCAATCTCGGCGTCCATTCGCTCGATCACTTCGTGCTGCAGGTGCCCGATGGCACCAAGGCGCGCGAATTCTATGAATTGTTCGGCCTGGAGGTGCGCGAGGAGGGCAATGCCCTCCAGCTTCGCACCTTCGGCAATGATCATGTCTGGGGCACGGTGATCGAGGGGAGCGCCCAGAAGAAGCTGCATCATCTGTCTTTCGGGGCCTATGCCGAGGACATGCCACGCTTCAAGGCGCATCTGGAAGGGCTCGGCATCCGCCTCATGGATAGTCCGCCCGGCTTCGCCAGCAACGGTTTCTGGTTTGTCGGCCATGACGAGGTGCTGATCGAGATCAAGGCTGCACCCAAGACCTCGCTCGACCAGAAGAGCGCCGGAACCTTCGTCTCCGTACCCGCGGGGCAGCGCGGCTCGGGCCTGGGGCACGCCGATCTCAAGCGTATACGCCCATCCCGGCTCGCCCATTGCCTGGTGTTCAGCAGCGATGTCGATGGCGCCATCCGCTATTATGAGCGGGTGGCGGGCCTGCGCCTGTCCGACCGTTCGGGCGGCATCGTCGCCTTCCTGCACGGCATTCACGGCTCCGATCATCATCTCATCGCCTTTGCCAAGTCGAATGGGCCCGGCCTCCATCATTGTTCCTGGGATGTCGGGGCCATCGAACAGATCGGTCGCGGCGCGCTGTTCATGGCGGACAAGGGCTATGAGCGCGGCTGGGGCGTGGGGCGGCATACCATCGGCTCCAACTACTTCCATTATGTCCAGGATCCCTGGGGCGGCTTTTCCGAATATTCCTGCGACATCGATTACATCCCCAAGGGCACGGAGTGGGATACGCGCGAATTCGCGCCCGAGGACGCGCTCATGCTGTGGGGGCCGACGCCGCCGGACGATTTCGTCCACAATTACGAGATGGATCGCTGATCCATCCCAGGCAATGAGGAAGGCCTGCACGCCGCCGACAGACGGCCGGGCGGTGCCTGTTGACGCAGACAGGGAACTGGAATGGACACCGGACTTCAAGACAAGCACGTCCTGATCACGGGCGCGGGCAGCGGCATCGGCCGGGCAACGGCCCTGGCCTTCGCCAGGGAGGGCGCCCGCCTGAAGCTCATCGATCGCGATGCGGGCGGGCTCGAGGCGACGGCCGTCGCCATCCGCGGTATCGGTGCCACGGTCGCGACCGCCGTGGCGGACCTGTCGACGGGGCAGGGGGTGGAGGCCGGGCTTGCGGCGATTTTCGCCGGAGGCGAGGGCCGGCTCGATGTGCTCGTCAACAATGTCGGCATCGTGGACGGCCATCCCTTCGAGGAGCTTACGGATGCGCATTGGGAGCGCACTTTCGCCGTCAACTTCATGAGCAATATCCGCGTCACGCGCGTCTTGCTGCCGAGGCTGCGTGAAAGTGGCGGGGCGATCATCAACAACACCTCCGACCTTGCCCGCCAGCCGGAGGCGATCCCGGCCGATTACGGTGCTCTGAAGGCGGCGTTGCTCTCCGTCACCAAGAGCCTGGCTCGGGCCGAAGCGCCGCGCGTGCGCGTCAACGCGGTGGCGCCCGGTCCGATCTGGACGCCGCTCTGGTCGGCGCCGGGCGGCTTTGCCGAGGCGCTGTCGGCCCATCACAAATTGCCGCCGCGCGAGGCGGTCGACTACGAAATGAAGCTCAGGCAATTGCCGCTCGAGCGCATGGGCGAGCCCGAGGAGGTCGCCAATGTCATCGTCTTCCTGGCCTCCAGCCTCGCCTCCTTCGTCACCTCCTCGGTCTGGGGCGTCGATGGCGGCAGCATCCGCAGCCTGATCTGACGCCGGCGGCGGCCGGCGCGGCGCGCGCGCGGCGACGATGGGACCTCGCGCCGAGGCGGCGCGGGGCGAGACCGCAGTCGTCCCGGGAAGAGGTCGCCGATGCGCGCGGTCGGTTGCAGGAGGGACGGCTCGATGGATGTACCCGATAGGAATCTTGCGGCACCAAGAGCTTCCGCCGCGCGATGGCAATGCAGGCGGGCGATGTCATGCCGATAGGACCGCAAGATTCCGGGGAGTTGTGCCGGAAAAAGTTTATTTTTGGCTTACTTATGTATATTTATTGTTGGGAACCACCTGAACGGATGCATGCATGACTTCCTTTGCCGACGCGAAATCCCGAACCTTGGCAGGCGACATCTATGAGCGCATTCGCGCCGATGTGCTGGCCTGTCGTATTCCGCCGGGCTCCAAGCTCAAGATCGGGGATTTTTGCAAGCGGTTCGATGTCAGCCTGGGAGCCGTGCGCGAGGCGCTGTCGCGCCTCAGCGCCGACGGCCTGGTGATCGCCGAGGCGCAGAAGGGTTTTCGGGTGGCGCCCATCTCGCGCGAGGACCTGATCGACCTCACGCGCACGCGCATACAGATCGAGAGCCTGTGCCTGACCGACTCGATCCGCAAGGGCGATCTCGACTGGGAGACCGGTGTGGTGGCGAGCTTCCATCGCCTGTCGCGGCTCGACGTGCGCGATCCCGGCGATCCCGGCCGCATCAATGATGATTGGGTGATCGCACACTCCGCCTTTCACGCCGCGCTGGTGGCGGCCTGCAAGAGCCCGACGCTGCTCAGGATCCGCAAGGCCCTCTACGAGCAGACCGAGCGCTATCGGGCACTGTCGGTGCCGGCCGAGCCCGTCAGCCGCGACATCAATCTCGAGCACAGGGAATTGATGGAAGCCACGCTTGCCCGTGACGTCGGGCGCGCCTGCGAGCTGATCGATATGCACCTGTCCCGTACCACCGAGATCCTGCTCGCTGCTCCCTTCCTTCAGGAGAAGGCCGGCGAACGCGCGGCCGGCTGATCGGCTTGAGTATTAAATAGATTATAAAAAAAGAAATCTATTTTTATTGACAGGATCGGTTCCGCTTCCTAGTCTCCTGCCATCCAACAAGAGGATGCCGGGAGGGAATCATGGATCGTTCGTCGACAATCATGTGGGTAGGCACGGTACGGGCCTTGCCGCTGGCCGAGCAGCTCAAGGCGGCGCGCCTTGCCGGCTGCGACGCCATCTCGATCACGCCCTACAATTACACGAAGTGGCTGCTGGAAGGCCTCTCCACCAAGGATATGCTGGTGCTCGCCGACGACAATGGCGTGAAGCTGACCCAGCTCGACCCCTATGCGCGCTGGGCAACCCACTGGTTCCCGGACAATCTCGATCCGGCGCAGTTTCCGATCCCGTTCTTCGGCTATGAAGGAGAGGATTTCTTCCGCATCGCCGAGGCGCTGCAGGTCGATTCCATGAGCGCCATCATCACCTGCCCGCAAAGCCAGGTCTCGATCGACCAGCTCATCGAGGGCTTTGCCCAGACCTGCGACCGCGCTGCGACCATGGGCATGCGCTGCGACCTCGAATTCATCCCGTTCTGGGGCATGCCCGATCTCGAAACGGCCTGGAAGATCGTGAAGACGGCCGACAAGGCCAATAGCGGCATCGTCTTCGACTTCTGGCACTATCTGCGCGGCAAGCCTGATCCGGCCCTGCTCGATACCATCCCCGGCGAAAAGATCTCGACGGTGCAGATCGCCGATGCGGATGCCGCGCTCAAGCCGGGCCGCTCGATGCTGGACGATTGCGTCTTCCATCGCGTCGCGCCGGGTGACGGTGGTTTTCCGGTGGTCGAGCTGCTGCAGCAATTGCACCGGATCGGCGGCCTGAACCGTTTCGGGCCGGAAATCTTCTCGGCAGCGTTCGATAAATTGTCGGCCGAGGAGATCGGACAGCGCTGCCAGTCCTCCTTTGCCCGCGCCTTCGATCTTGCCGGCATTCCCCATCGTTTCGACGCGGCCAAGGCGGCAGCCTGAGCCCACTCCGGCGCGCCCGTGCCGCCGGCACGGGCGCTTCCCACCCAAGGAGATTGCAGATGTCCCAGCAGGGCGTCGACCTCGTTTTCTGGCCGGCCTCGGCGCGCGTGCATGGTTTTCGCGGCCATGTCGAGGCGGCCAGGGCGGGTGGCTTCACCAGCCTCGCCATCGCGCCCGAGACCTATCTCGAAGCGCTGGAATCCGGCCTCAAGCCGCAGGACATGAAGGCGATGGCCGCCGACGCGGGGGCGCCGCTGCGTTATCTCGATTCCCTCACCGATTGGGCGCCGATCCGCGTGCCCGCCGAATGCAGTCCCGAGTTGCGGGCGCGTTTCGACGTCAGCACAGATCACAGCCTGCGCATCTGCGAAAAGCTCGGCCTGACCTCGATCCTCGCCGTGGCCGGCTATGACAGGGGCACGGTCGAGCAAAGCCGGCTGGTGGATGGCTTCGGCCGCCTGTGCGAACGGGTGGCCTGGCACGGCTATTGGGTCGATCTCGAATTCATGCCGTTCTGGGGCCTGCCCAATCTGGCCGATGCTTGGGCGATCGTCGGTGCAGTCACCCCCGCCAATGCCGGCATCCTGGTCGATATCTGGCATTTCTCGAAGGGCCATGCCGATCTCGATTTGCTGCGATCATTGCCGGGCCAGTATTTCGCCGGCGTCCAGGTGGATGACGGGCGACGGCGCCAGATCGGCCATTCCACCTTCGACGACACCGTCAATCACCGCAACTTCCCGGGGGAAGGCGAGTTCGAGGTGGTGGAAATCCTGCGCATCATCGCGGCCAAGGGCCAATTGCGCCATGTCGGCCCTGAAGTGTTTTCGCAGGAGGTCGATGCCCTGTCGGCCCGGGAGGCAGGGCGGCGTTCGGGCGATACGACCCGCGCCGTCCTGGACGCGGCCGGCATTTCCTATCGCCACCCGGAGGTGGCGGCGGCAAACTAGAGCGGTCAACTCCAGTCGCCGACGATTATTGCGCTCTTTCTGGAATCGCCGGCTTCCAGCCGGCTCTTGGAGCTACGCCGCCCATTGGCAAGGAATAGCCGGCTGGAAGCCGGCTATTCCGGGAAGGGATGACATCGGTGCATTCAGCGCCGATGCGCCTGCGCTGATCTTCAGCTCTTTGGCAGCACGGTGGGCTGATAGGCCAGGAGCTGCCAGCGCCCGTCCCGCAGGGCCCACACGGCCAGGCTGCTATTGTCGAGATGGCGATCCTGGCCTCCGACACGGACATGACCAGCCATGCGTCCGGCCACGATCGCCGTGGCGCCGGCAATGACGATCGTCTCTTCTGGCCGCCGGATTTCGATATAGTCGAAGAAGCCGCTCGCCAGTTTTTCCAGATAGCTGTGCTTGGTGTCGCGCGCGCCGTTCGAATGGGCATAGAGCATCTCATCCGCCAGCAGCGCCTCCAGGGCCGGCACATCGGCCTCCAGCATCGCCCGGTAGCGTTCCTCTTCCAGCTCGTGGATTTGCGCCTCGATCGTCACTCCATATCCCCATTTTTCATCGTAAAATTGATTATGCTTTACAATATATATTTTCTCTGAGAATGTCTAGCCAAGGTTCCCGAGGCAAGACCCCAGCCGTGGCGATCGCCGTCGGCAGCAGGGGCGCGGAACCGCTTCAGCAATGGGAGAACGACAAGGTGAGACTGTCACTGCAATTTCCAGCTTTGCTGGCTTCGGCCGTCCTGGTCGCCGGTGCCCTGCCCGGCCAGCCGGTCCAGGCGCAGGAAAAACCGACCAAGATCTACCTGGCGGTGGGTACCACCAGCGCCGAATATTGGCAGGAAGTGATCTGGGGCGCCGAGCAGGTCGCCAACTCCGTCGGCGCCAAGCTCGAAGTCTATGAAAGCGGTTTTGATGGGCAGAAGCACCTGCAGCAGCTCGGCGCCATCCTCGCCGCGGGCTGCGAGGGCTGCGCCTTCACCTGGTTTCCCGATTCGACCGCCTACACCAAGGCCTTCGTCGACCGCGCCGAGCAGGCCGGGGCCTTGATGACCACGCTGTGGAACCGGCCGGAAGACATCCATCCCTGGGATACCGCCCCGGAAGCCTGGGTGGCCAACATTTCCTTCGACGGTGTCGATTCCGGCTATCAGAACGGCCGGGCCTTGTGCGAGGCCCTCGGCAAGGAAGGCGGCGGCATCGTCGTGCTCAAGGGCACGCCCGACAATCCGCCGGCCAAGCAGCGCGAGATCGGCCTGCACAAGGCCGCGGCGGAATGCCCGGCTATGAAGATCCTCGACACCCAGATCGGCGACTGGGACCAGACCAAGGCGCAGACCATCACCCGCACCTGGCTGGCGCGCTACGGAGATCAGCTCAAGGGTGTGTTTTCGGAGAATGACGCCATGGCGCTGGGCGTCGTCGCCGCCTTGCGGGAGAAGGGCCTCGCCGGCAAGATCCCTGTCACCGGTTCGGACGGCTCGAGCGACGCGCTGCGGCTGATCCAGGCCGGCGAGATGCTGTCGAGCATGCGGGTCAATTCGCGCATGCACGGCGCCGTTGCCGCGGCGCTCGCCTATGCCGCCGCGGTCGGCGATGTGAAGCTCGGCGAGCTCTCCCAGGATCGTCGGGATTTCTATCTCGAACAGACCCTGGCGACCAAGGCCAATGTCGAGGCCATCCTCGGCAGCAAGCCCAATCCCGCCGATTATGGCTATCAGGCGCTAAAGGCCAATTTCTGGGCCCGGTCACGGGGCCAGATTCCGGTCGGCGTCAACTGACGGACGGGTCTCATGCCAAACCTGCCTATCTCCTCCCCCGTCGCCGATGCGTTCGGCGGCCAGGCTCCCTCCCTGCGCCGGCAGCGTTCGACGGGTAGAACCGCCGCGCGGCACTTCAAGCTGAAGACCTTCGGCCCGCTGGCGGTGCTGGTCCTGCTCGTGGCCGTCTTTTCGATCGCGGCGCCGAATTTCTTCACCCTCGCCAATCTGCAGGCGATTCTCGAGGCGGCGACGGTGCCGGCGATCGTGGCGGTCGGCATGACCTTTGTGCTGCTGCAGGGCGCCATCGACCTGTCGACGGAAGGCATCGCCTCGCTTGCCAGCATCGTGCTTTCGGTGCTGGTGGCCAATTCCATCACCGGACAGGATCTGGGCTGGGCAGCACCTGTCCTCGCCCTCGGCGCCGGCGCTGCGTTCGGGCTGTTCAACGGTGCCGTTTCGACCTTCCTGCGCATGCCCTCGCTGATCGTCACGCTGGCCTCGTGGCTGATCGCGCTAGGGTTCGCCGCGCTGCTCTTTCCCGGGCGGCAGCCACAGATCCTCGATCCGCGGCTGATCGGACTGGCGCTCGACAAGCATCTGGGACTCAGCGCGCTGGTCTATCTGGCGGCTCTGGTCACCCTGGCCGGCTTTGCCGTCGAGCGCCTGACCAGGCTCGGCCGCATGGGCTACGCGATCGGCGCCGATGAGGCACTGCTGCGGCAGGCCGGCATCCGCGTGGATGTCTACAAGATCGCCGCCTTCGTGATCTCGGGCAGCCTGAGCGCCGTTGCCGGCATCTTCGTCGCCGCGCAGATCGGCGTCGGCAATCCGACCGCGGGTGAGGGGCTGCTGTTCCCCGGCATCGCTGCCTGCGTGATCGGCGGCACGCTGCTGTCGGGCGGACGGGGCGGCGTCTTTCATTCCGTGATGGGTGTGCTGATCCTGGTGACCCTGCGCAATGGTCTGGTTCAAACCGGCACCAATCCTCTCCTGCAGAAGGCGATCGAGGGCGTGGTGATCATCATCGCGGTGACCGGTTCGACCTGGCACCTGCGCCGCAAGACGAGGGTGGTGAAATGACGGCGATCATGAGTCTTCGCGGCATGACCAAGCGTTTCCCGGGCGTGGTCGCGCTCGACAATGTCGACGCGGACCTGCGCGAGCACGAGGTGCTCGGGCTGATCGGGCAGAACGGCTCGGGCAAATCCTCGCTGATGAAGATCATCGGCGGGCTTTACCGCCCGGACGCCGGCGAAATGACCCTGCGGTCCCGGCCGGTGCGCTTTTCCTCGCCGCTCGAAGCCGCCCGAGCCGGTATCGGGCTGGTGCATCAGGAACAATCCCTGATCGGCAATCTCAGCGTGGCCGAGAACATCTTCCTCGGCAAGCCGACAGATTTCTGCCGTGGCGGCTTCTATCGCTGGTCGCGCATGAACGAGGCGGCCCGCCGCCAGCTCGACAAGGTGGAGCTCGACGTGCCGCCCGACATGCCGGTGGACGAACTCACCTTCGCCGAGCGGCAGATGGTGGAACTCGCCAAGGTCCTGGCGCTGGAGGAACTGGTGGACGGCCATCTCGTCGTTTTGTTCGACGAGCCGACCTCGGTGCTGACGCCAGGCGAGATCGAGGCTCTGTTCCGCCAGGTTCGCCGCATCCGCTCGCGCGCCAGCGTGGTGTTCATCTCGCATCGCATGGACGAGGTGCTCTCCATCTCCGATCGCGTCTATGTCATGAGCGATGGCCGCAATGTCGCCGAACGGGCCGGCGGCAACACGGATCCGGACGAGCTCTACGAATTGATGGTGGGGCGCCAGCGCGCCGGCTCGATCGCGCCTCGCCAAACCGCGCCGGCGGTGGGGCAAGCCCGGCGTCTCGATATCAGCGGCCTGTCGGTGCCGGGGCAGATCGAGGGCATCGATCTCGCCGTCGCGCCCGGGGAGATCATGGGCCTGATCGGCGTGCAGGGCTCGGGCGCCGAGAGCATCTGCCGTGCCTTGTTTGGCCTGCAACAGAAAATTACCGGCACCATCGCCTTCGAGGACCGTCTGGTGAGCATCGACAGCCCCGGTGACGCGGTGAGGCTCGGCATCGGCTATGTGCCGGCCGAGCGCAAGACCGAGGGCATGCTGCGCGGCATGAGCATCCTCGAAAACATGACCGTCACCTTCGGCACGGATTACGGCCCCGGCCTCGGTTTGCTCTCGGGCCGGCGCGAACGCGCAAAAGCGCAGGAATGGGCCGGGCGGCTGAAGATCAAGGCAGCATCCCTCGACCAGCGCATCGAGCTCCTCTCCGGTGGCAACCAGCAAAAGGCCGTGCTGAGCAAATGGCTGCTCGGGCGCTCCTTGAAACTGCTGGTTCTGGACCATCCCACCCGTGGGCTGGATCCGGGCGCGCGAGCCGATCTGTTCAACGCCATCTGCGCGCTTGCGGAAGAGGGCCTGTCGATCCTGTTCGTCGGCGACACGCTCGACGAGATGCTGCTGCTCTCCGACACTATCGTGGTGATGAAGGATGGCCGGATCAGCCAGCGCTTCGGCGGCGTGCAGCAGCAGCGCCCGGCCGAAGAGAGCATCGTGAAGGCGATGGTGTGAGGGAGGAAGACATGGCCATCAACGATCAATCGAGCCCGGCTCCATCGCCACTTCTCGCCGCCATGCCGCTGCTGCGAAGGCTCGGCCCCTGCCTTGCCCTTGCAGTGATGTTTTTTGTCGTCGTGTCGATCTCGCCCGGCCTGTTGCGCTGGCGGGCCCTAAATGCGCTGGCCTTCGACGCGGCACCCCTGCTGATCCTGGTGATCGGAGCGACCCTGCCGATCCTGCTCGGCACCATCGACCTGTCATCGGCGGCCATGGCAACGCTGGCCGCCGTGGTGGCGGCGATGCTGGCGCCGACGCTCGGCTCGGGCTGCGTTCCCGTGGTGCTGGCGGGTGCTGCCGTGATCGGCGCCGTGCAGGGGTTTCTGATCGGCTGGCTCCAGATCCCGTCCTTCGTGATGACGCTCGGTTCGCTTGGCCTGTTTTCCGGGCTGGCGCTTTATCTGAGCGGCGCGACCACCATCGGCATCGGGCCCGGCCTGGCGGCATTCGATTGGCTGGCGGGGCGCACGGGCGGCGTGCCAAACGCCTTCCTGACCGTGGTCGGCGTCTGGCTGATACTGACGCTGGTACTGCGCAGGACACGCGGCGGCCGGGACGTCTATGCCTTCGGCGCCAACCAGCTCGCCGCCTATATGTCCGGCGTACACTGCGGCCGCACGCGGGCCTTTGCTTTCGCCGTCTCCAGCCTGTGCGCGGCGCTGGGCGGGCTGATGCTGCTGTCGCAGACGCTCTACAGCGCCCCCACCATCGCCAGCAATCTCCTGCTGCCCTCGCTCGTCGGCGTGGTGGTGGGCGGCACGGCGATATCGGGGGGCATCGGCGGGTTGACGGGCAGCCTGGTCGGCGGGCTGACTGCGGTTCTGATCCGCGTCGGCGCCACCATTGCCGGCCTTCCCAGTGCCATGCAGGACGTCGCCTTCGGCGTGATCATCCTGATCGCGGTGGCGGTGACCACCGATCGCGGCAAGATCGGTATTGTCAAATAATCATTGTCGAAGGGGATGAGACCTCGCGCTCACAGAGCGCAGCAATGCTGGAGGATCGAGCCGACCTGCCGCTAAGACGGACTTCGGTGAAGATCGGCTTGACGAAGGACGGGCAGCTGAAGCGAGCAGGACTCATCGAGAAGCCGTTCGTTGCGTTGCTCAGCGAGCACCTGGCAGGGCGAAGACCGCCGGTCCCGCATCCAAACATGGCATCTTGAAAACGATGATGTACAGCTGAAAGCCCTCTGTGGCGGGATGATCGAGTGCAGCAAGAACATGTTAGCGCATTCCGTTCTTGTCAATGTAGAGAATAGTATAATGCTCATCAAAATATAAAATGGAATGTAAGGCGATTTTGGTGTCGTTGTTTACTGGATTTTTACGATTCGATGATAGTTATATCTAGGCTTATGATTCAAAACAGCCGCTTGTGGCGGATATCGATATCGGATTGTGAGCCCCCGCAACCAAATCAAATGTCAAAAACCCTGATCGATGTAATTACTCGATAGGGGTTTTGTTTTTGGTCGTTAATGCCATAGCATTGAGCCTGACGCTGAGGTTCCCGATACCTTTATACGATATCAGTGTATCTTATATATACAGGTTCAATTCGAATGCGGCGCTTCTCCGCCATTTCTCTCGAAAGCCATGATGTCGTGTTTGAATTGCTCTGTTGGGAAAAATGGAGCTCTGCACAACTCAGCTTTGTGACCGGGACGTCTGTCAAGCAATCTCGATCAATCCGGAATGAACATCGCAATGGCTGCCATGCCCATAATGGCTGTCGCCACCCACCCAAGGATGACGATGGATCTGGGTGCGGTGAATGCTCCCATCGTCGATTTTCTCGATGCCAGCAAGAGGACCACGACCATCAGGGGCACGGCCACGATGCCGTTGATGACGGCACTCCAGAAAAGGGCCTTCATAGGACTGATCGGCGAGTATTGGATGATCATTCCGGCGAGAACGCTGACGGCGATCACACTATAAAAGCCGCGGGCGTTCGTCACCTTGAGTTCGAGCCCTTCCTTCCAACCCATGGCCTCGGCGAGTGCATAGGCGCCGGAGCCCGCCAGGACGGGGACACCAATCAGCCCCACTCCCAGGATACCAAGTGCAAATAAGAGGAAGGCGAAATCGCCGGCGAGTGGCCTCAGGGCGCCCGCCGCTTGTGCAGCAGTGCTGATGTCGGTAACGCCGGCTGCATTGAGCGTCACAGCCGTCGCCAGGATAATGAAATAGGCGGTGATATTGGAATAGAACATGCCACTCCAGGTGTCCCAGCGAATTCGGCGCAGTTCCCTTGCGGCCTCGGGCTGGTCGTTGAGGAGAGGGGCGGCTCCGCGCCCGCGCTGCATGTCCTCGACCTCTTCGGAGGCCTGCCAGAAGAAAAGGTACGGGCTGATCGTGGTGCCGAACACCCCGGTCACGACCGCGGCCGCATCGGCGTTGAGCGTGAATTTTGGCCAGATTGTTCGCAATCCAACCTCTCGCCAGGGAACATGCACCGTGAACAGAACGGCGGCATAGGCGAGAAGAGACAGGGTCAACCATTTGAGAAAAACGACATAGCGATGATATGGAATGAAAACCTGCAGAATCAGGGTTCCGAGTACGAAAGTCACCGTCATCAGATGGCGGTTGAAGCCGATGACAAGCTCGGCAACTTCACCCATGGCCGCGACGTCGGCTGCAATATTCAGAATGTTGGCGAGCAGAAGGAGCAGCACCACGCCCCGGAGCACAAAGGGCGGGAAAGCCAGCTTGATGTTAGCGGCCAGCCCCTTTCCGGTTACGCGGCCGATCCGGGCGCATATGGACTGGATCGCGGCCATCAACGGGAAAGTGAGAGGCATCGTCCAGAGCATGTTCAAGCCGAACTGGGCGCCAGCCTGGGAATAGGTCGCGATTCCGCTGGGATCGTCGTCGGCGACACCGGTGATAAGGCCAGGCCCCACCCGAGCAAGCGGATGTTCCTTCAGCCGCGCCCACAGGGTGCGAAGAGCTTTCGCATGGGGTGTCCCACCGACATCTTCGGACGGTGACATGGCTGCTTCCTCTCCAGATAGCGCGAAGTCGGAACCGAACGTCCGGATAAGAACGAATTGGAGCCGCCGGGTGACTTCAGATGGACCCGACACCGGCAGGCAGATGAAAAGGTCCCAGTTGTTCGCAATCGTGCGAAGGGTGTTGTCAGACCTGCTCGCCAGAAGGATGAGCATTCTTCTTGTGCTTGGATCCGGCGTGCCTGGGTTCTATCCCCAAATCGATCAGTCGCCGCTCCACCGCCAAGGAACAGATTGCCCTAAGGCTAGCCGGATCGGTCAGTTCAGGATCGCGTAAGGATTGGAGTGCTGCGCGAATGACACGTTTGTTGTCCGATCTTGGGACTTTGTTGGCGACATAGGCGTAGAGTGGCGCGCTATGCAAGCCCTTTGCGGCTCCCGTGATCAAGGCTTCGTAGATTCTCTTCTTCGTTTCGCCCATGAGTTTACCCTCCGCAGTTGGTAGCCACGCCGGTCGAGCAATGTCGATCGTCCAGTGGAAAAATGAGGAGGATCAAATATCGACGCCCGGAACATGTATCGCATTGATCCGCATCAACATCAGATGATGGCAGGTCAGGCTGTGCCGGATACTCGTTGGGAGCCTGTCCTCATTGTCTCACTCTCTTATGCCGCCTGGCGCTTTATCTTTGATCATCGTCAAAGCCGGGAGCCGCGCATGGACTACTTTGAGCGCATGCTGATTGGGGGAGCAACGCTCAATGACCTACGCCGCAGTCATGGTTTACGTCGATACGGGTGGCTACAATGCGGTTCGCGTTGGTCTTGCGTGTGATATCGCGGAACTTTTCAACGCTCGATTGATCGGGGTTTCGGTGAGCGCTCCGCAGGTGCAAGTGACGCTTTCAACGAAAGAGTCGGTTTGCCTGGATCCCATCAATATCCATTTGGAGCGAGCCGAGGCCGACCTACGCTGTGCCAAGCAGTTGTTTTATCGTGGTGCGCAAACTCGCGAATGCCATATCGAGTGGCGCGGCTCAATCGACAACCCGAACGATTTCGTGGCCAGCGAAGCGAGGGCTGCCGATATCATTCTCGTCGGCCGGATGGGGAACGACGTTTCTTCCTATCACGCTATCGATCCTGCCAACCTGATCTTTCGCGCAGGTCGTCCGGTGTTGGTGGTACCGACATCGGTCAAAATCAGTCCTCTGGGCTCGCGTGCCGTGATTGCCTGGAAGGATTGTCGTGAGGCTCGGCGCGCTGTACTCGACGCACTGCCCTTGCTGCGCAAATCGAGCAAGGTCAACGTCATCGACATTGCCGGGGACGAACAACAGCAGACCGCCCGACAACAAATAAACGACGTGGTGAGTTTTTTGGCCCATCACGGCGTCAAATCAGAATCTGTCCTCTTGGGGGATGACGGGCGCTCGATGGCACGGCAAATCAACGATTTTGCCAAGGCGAACCAGACCGGCCTCATCGTCATGGGAGCTCGGGTCCACGCCCGCCTGCATGATTGGACGATTGGCGGGGAGACACATGACATGCTCAGGAAGTGCTCCACCTCCCTGTTGCTGAGCAATTGAGGTTTTCTTCCGGAAAACTTAGCGGACAGCGATCGAGCGAGTCTCGATCGCTGTTTTCCGCCAGTTGATGTGACGGCTCCTTCTGAGCGTAAATGGGATCAGGTCGGCTTGGTCCCGTCCGAAGTTTCGGATGAAGTCAGTACAATTCCGGTCATTGGTTCGATCCAGAGGAGATTGTCGCGCACCGATTGCACGCCGGGCGTATTTTCGGCGATGATCCGAACGGCATTGCGCTGGTTTTCATCCGTGATCGCACCGCTCAGCTCCACGACCCCGTTATGGACCTCCATCCTGATGGAACCAGCCGGTGCCCATGGCTGCGCCTCCAGTTCGGCCTGAATAGCCGCAAGGATGGCCTTGTCGCCGACCGGTTGTTCTTCATAGGGCTGGCGCAGGAACTCGGCCAATACGCGCACAAGATCGGCGCGGGACAACAAGCCGATGACCCGGCCATCCTCGACGACCGGCAGGCGCTTGATGCCGTGCTGCTCCATGAGGAGCACGGCTTCCTCGATGCGTTCATTCTGATCGACGACAACGACGTCGCGAGTCATGATGTCATCGACCCGGCGCCCATGGGTCTGTGCGTAAGCCTGTGCCAGATGCCCGGCCTTGAACAAGGCGCTGAACCAGCTCGCCCGGGGCTTTTCCGTGCCCAGTTCGGGCCGGCGGAGCAGATCCCCTTCGCTAAGAATGCCGGCTAGCCGGCCGTCTTCGGCGATGACAGGCAGGCCGCTTATATGTGCCCGGACCATGGCGTCGATCGCCTGCGACAGGGTGGCTTGGGGCGTCACGCTGACAACGTTTCGTGTCATTACATCCGCGACCCGCATGATGGCCTCCTTCTTGATCGGCGGCCAGCCGGGACACCGGGTGTGACCGCATGGTGACTAGTATTATCGGTGAAAGACACAGCCGCATTGATCTCACTCAAGCACTGGCCGCCGGGATGGATCAGGCAAATGTCAATTTGTGCCATGCGGCCAGACCCAGTTCTTGATCTCGGGCATGTCGTCGCCATGGCGGCGTACATAGTCCTCGTGCTCGATCAGCTTGTTGCGCAGGGCCTGCTTTATGTGAGCGGCGCCCGGTAGAAGGCCTGGAATACGATCGATCGCCGCGATGGCGAGATGGAAGCGGTCAAGCCTGTTCAATACCGTCATGTCGAAGGGCGTGGTGGTCGTCCCCTCTTCCTGAAAGCCATGAACATGGAAGTTGTGGTGATTGGTTCGCCGATAGGTCAGGCGGTGGATGAGATAGGGATAGCCGTGATAGGCGAAGATCACCGGTTTGTCGGTGGTGAAAAGGCCGTCGAAATCGCGAGCGTCGAGCCCGTGCGGATGCTGGCCGGGATCCTGCAAGGCCATGAGATCGACGACATTGACGACACGGATCTTCAGCGAAGGGCAATGCTGACGCAGGAGATCGACTGCGGCGAGTGTTTCCAGCGTCGGCACATCGCCGGCGCACGCCATCACGACGTCAGGTTCGTCACCCTGATCATTGCAGGCGAAATCCCACATGCCAATGCCGGCGCGGCAATGGCGAATGGCCGTTTCCATGTCGAGCCATTGAGGACTTGGCTGTTTGCCCGCGACGATGACGTTGATGCGGTCATAGGTGCGCAGGCAATGGTCCGCGACATAGAGGAGCGTGTTGGCATCGGGTGGCAAATAGACCCTGACGATGTCGGCCTTCTTGTTGGCGACCAAGTCGATGAAGCCAGGATCCTGATGGCTGAAGCCATTGTGATCTTGCCGCCAGACATGGGAGCTGAGCAGATAATTGAACGAGGCGATCGGTTGGCGCCAGGCGAGCTCGCGCGACACCTTCAACCATTTGGCATGCTGGTTGAACATGGAATCGACGATGTGGATGAAGGCCTCGTAGCAATTGAACAGCCCGTGGCGGCCTGTCAGCAGATAGCCTTCGAGCCATCCCTGGCACAGATGCTCGCTGAGCACCTCCATCACCCGTCCATCGGGGGACAGATGGACGTCTTCGGGAATGCGGGCTTCCATCCAGGTCCGGTCGGTCACGTCGAAGACGGCATCCAGCCGGTTGGAGGCAGTCTCGTCAGGCCCCATGATGCGAAAGTTGCGCGCCGCTGCGTTCAGCCGCATGATCTCGCGCAGATAATGCCCGAGAATTCGTGTTGCTTCGGCATTCACCTTGCCGGGTGCTTTCACCTCCACGGCGAAGCCGCGTGCATCGGCGCATTGGAGGTGGCTTCTCGCGCTGCCATTGGTATGGGGGCTGGCCCCCATGCGCCGTGATCCTGAAGGAGCAAGGGCACGCAGCTCCGGCATGAGGCGGCCCTGTGCATCGAAGAGCTGGTCGGGGTGGTAGCTCTTCATCCAGGACTCGAGCAGAGCGAGATGACCGGGCTTTTCTGCAAGAGAGCTGAGCGGCACCTGGTGCGAGCGCCAGAAGCCTTCGGTCTTCAGGCCATCGACTTCCTTGGGGCCGGTCCAACCCTTGGGACTGCGCAGCACGATCATCGGCCAGCGCGGGAGCCCGCTGCTGCCATTGGTCCGCGCCGCTTGCTGGATCGTGCGAATGCGGACGAGGGCCTGATCGAGGGTACTGGCCATCGCCTGGTGCATCAAGGCGGGCTCGGAGCCTTCGACGAAGAAAACCTCATGGCCGAGGCCCTCGAAAAGCTTGCGGATTTCATCATCGCCGAGACGCCCTAGAATGGTAGGGCCGGCGATCTTGTAGCCATTGAGATGGAGGATCGGCAGTACCGCACCGTCATGAGCGGGATTGATGAATTTGTTGGAGTGCCAGGAGGCAGCGAGGGGGCCGGTTTCGGCTTCACCATCCCCCACCACGCAGGCGACGATCAGATCGGGATTGTCGAACGCCGCGCCATAGGCGTGGACGAGCGCATAACCCAATTCTCCGCCTTCGTGGATCGAGCCGGGGGTATCAGGCGATGCGTGACTGGGGATGCCGCCTGGAAAGGAGAATTGGCGGAACAGACGCCGCAGCCCGTTCTCGTCCTCGGTGATCTCCGGATAGATTTCGCTGTAGGTGCCTTCAAGATAGGTGTTGGCCACCATGGCAGGCCCACCATGGCCCGGGCCGCATATGAAGATGACATCGAGATCGTCGCGTTTGATGACGCGATTGAGATGCGCATAGAGGAAGTTCAGCCCCGGCGTGGTACCCCAATGGCCGAGCAGACGTGGCTTGACATGATCGAGCGTAAGGGCGTCGCGCAGGAGCGGATTGTCCAACAAATAGATCTGTCCGACCGAGAGGTAGTTGGCGGCACGCCAATAGCGGTCGATGAGTGCAAGTTCCTCCCGCGTGAGGGCTGTGGCTGTGGTCATGACAAGGCCTTTGGGTTCCGGAAAAGCAAAACGGGAGCGTCGTCGGGCAGGCTTCCAATTAAACGGACATGCCGCTGAGAAGTTGCCGATTGCGCAAAACGATCTGGCGAGCGCTCGACAGACCAAGCACTCCCTTGGCGTGGAGCAAGGAGATCACGCGTGAAACGGTTTCGAGCGTCAGACCGAGATAGTCGCCGATGTCGCGCCGGCACATCGGCAGCTCGAGCATGCCGGCCACCGCAAGTCGGCGATCCATTTCGAGCAGAAAGGTGACGACGCGCTCGAGTGCTGTCTTGCGTCCCAGCAGGATCATGTGGTCTTCGGCATGCCTGAGATCGCGCGAGGTCAAAGTGCGCAAAGCGTTGGCGACACCGATATCGCTGAGCGCAGCCGCTTCCAAGCTTCTGCGGCGGACAAGACGCACCGTGGTGTCGACGACGGCGTCGGCGGTCATGCGATGGGTCGAGTCCAATTCCAAACCGAAAATATCGCCGGGCAAATGGAAGGCGCCTATCTGTCTGCGGCCATCGTCCAGGAGTTTGCAGGTGCGAACGGCGCCACTGACGACTTCGTAGACATAGTTCGCTGGTTCGTCGTCACCATAGATCTCCTCTCCCTTGTCATAGGTGTGAATAGTTCCAAGCAATGCCGGATGGAGATTGAAAAGGGAGGAGCCGAAATGAGCGCTACCAACCGTTCGCGATGAAGACAGAGACGGTAGATCGGCATTCGAAGGGGCGAGCAATTCGTTGCGCGAGAACATCGTGGCCATCTCCTGGATGCGGTGGATGACCAAGTCGTAGGCTTGAATGAAGCGTTCGAAAATTTCGGTCGAATCCCTAGGGAGAACCCCCTAAGGACTTTTGCGGATATCGCTGCGGAAGCTTGTGTCGGCAATGGCGGCTCGGACATTCACGACCAGGCTTTCCGCAATATGCGGCTTGATGACGACACGCTGGATGCCGATACGGCGTGCCTTGTGCTCGATCGTCTCGTCGGGATAGCCGGTGATCAGGATGACGGGGCCGCGCTGTCCGCGTTCTCGTAGATGGAGTGCGAGCTGGAGGCCGTCCATCTCGGCCATCTTGTAATCGATAACGAAGCAATCGGGTGAACATGAGGTCAATTGCGAAAGGCAATCGGCGCCACTCATATATGTCCTCACCTTGAAACCCTCCGCTTCCAGCAGAAAGCGGAGCGACCCAAGGACATCGCGATCATCGTCGATAACAGCAATGACGGAGAGGGGGGGCGAAGTTGACATCGTTGTTTCCGGCACCGGATTGACTGAAGCGGGTCGGCGCAGTCAGTGAGCATATCCCGTGTTCCCCGGCGCGAATTGATACAGCTCAAGGTGCCCGGCCCGGCACGACTTGATCGGTGTCAAGGCATGCCGCGCCCTTCAATGGGAGTTTCGTCCTGTCTCTGGGGTGGTGGTCGCCCGAGATGACGATGAAAGACGGAGAGAGCAATGTCGAACGATAGCAAGCTGCAGCAAGCCGTTCTCGACGAGCTGGCCTGGGAGCCGAGCGTGGCGGCCGGTCATGTTGGTGCGACGGCCGAGGATGGTGTCGTGACGCTTACGGGCCATGTCGCGAGTTTTGCCGAGAAAGGCAGCGCGGAAATGGCGGCTCGTCGGGTCAAAGGGGTCAAGGCCGTGATCGAGCACATCGAGATCAAGCTTCCTGGCGATGTTCGCATCAGTGACGATAAGATCGCAGCCTCGGCGGCCTTTCGCCTGAATGAAGACGTCTATGTTCCTTCCGCCAGCGTTCAGGCCGTGGTCGAGGATGGCTGGATTACTCTCAACGGTGAAGTGAAATGGAACTACCAGAAAGAAGCGGCGGAACAATGCGTTTGGCGACTGCCTGGCGTGCTGGGCGTTACCAATTTTATTACCATCAAGCCGCAGGTAAACGTGTCCAATATCAGTGACGACATTACTCATGCCTTGGACAGGTCATGGTTCTTCGATCCTCAAACCATCCAGGTGAGCGCCGAAGGTGGGCAGGTCAAATTGACGGGCACGGTCAAGTCGCAGCATGAGCGGCAGATCGCGGCGGCAACCGCCTGGCGGGCGCCTGGCGTGACAGACGTCTCCAACGATCTGGTCGTGGCGTGATCGATCGCAAGACGCGATCGTGCTATGCCGGCAACGCCGCCAAAAGGCGTCAATCGTTCAGGGCACCGCTCCGGATCGCCAGCTTGACCAGCTCGGAGATGCTGCCGGCCTGCATCTTCGTCATGACATTGGCACGATAGACTTCGACGGTGCGCGGGCTGATGTCGTAGTCCTTGGCGATCATCTTGTTCGACAGGCCGGCAACCAAGCCGTTCATGACCTGGCGTTCGCGCGGGCTGAGGGAGGCGAGACGAGCGGCCAGTTCGCGCGTGTCGGTGGCGACTTTCGTCGCCCTGGTGCTTTGTTCGAATGCTGTATGCAGGACATTGACAAGGCGTTCGTCCTCGAACGGCTTTTCCAGGAAGTCCATTGCGCCCAGCTTCATGGCTTCCACGGCAAGGGGCACATCGCCATGGCCGGTCATGACGACGACCGGCAAATGAACGGCCGCGGAGTTCAAACGCCTGAGCAATTCGATGCCATCGATCTCGGGCATGCGAATGTCCGTGATCACGCAGCCGAAACCGAGCTGGGGCAAGGCGCCGAGAAAACGCCCGGCGGTTTCAAAAACGGTAACGGAAAAGCCGGAGGCCGACAGGAGGAAGGCGAGCGAGTCCCGCACGGCCGCGTCGTCGTCGATGATAAAGACCCTGGCATTATTCGGCATCAGAAGAAGTCTCGGGCAAATTCTTGAAGTCGGCGGAGATACCGGATGGCAACGAAAAATGGAATGTGGCGCCGCCCGCTTCGTTCGTCTCGGCCCAAAGCTGTCCGCCATGGGCTTCGATGATCGTGCGACTGATGGAAAGGCCGACGCCCATGCCAGTCTGCTTGGTGGTGAAAAAGGGCTGAAACAGGCTCGATCTGATGTCGCCGGCGATACCGTGGCCGGTGTCCTCGACGCGGATGAGTACCATGTCGTCGCTGAGCGGGGTATTGGAAACCGTCAGCTCTTGCCGCACGGATCCTTGCATTGCCTCAAGCGCATTGCGGAAAAGGTTGACCAGAACCTGTTGGATTTGAACGCGGTCGGCCAGAACGAGGTCGCAGGAGGGATCGAGATCGAAACGCAGAAAGACCCCTTGTTCGCGAGCGCCGACGAGGCCGAGCGCGCCCGCCTCCTCGACGAGCTTGGCGACGCTTTCGATCCTCTTTTCAGTTTCGCTTCGGGTGACGAAACTGCGCAAACGCCGAATGATCTGTCCCGCGCGCAGGGCTTGCTCGGCCGCCTGATCAAGGGCGATTTCGACCTTGTCGAGCTCAGTGAGGCCTGAGGCGCTCAACAAGCGTCGCGAACCCTTCAGATAATTGCTGATTGCGGTCAAGGGCTGATTGAGTTCGTGGGCAAGGGCGGATGCCATTTCGCCCATGGCGCTCAGCCGGGACATATGGACAAGTTCTGACTGTAATTCGGAAAGTCGGGCTTGCGTCTGTTGATGTTCTGTCAGGTCTCGCACGAAGCCGGTGAAGTAGCGACGCCCCCCCGATTGCATCTCGCCCACCGACAGATGCATCGGAAAGGTCGTGCCGTCCTCACGCTTGCCGGTGACGATGCGTCCGATGCCGATGATGTGGCGATACCCTGTGGTTTGATAGCGATGAAGGTAGCCATCATGGCGCGTACGGTCCGGTTCCGGCATCAAGCTATTGACATTCCGACCGATGGCAATGGATCTGGAATAGCCAAAAAGCCTCTCGGCTGCCCGGCTGAAATACTGCATGGTCCCGGCCTCGTCGATGACGATCATGGCGTCAGGAACGGTTTCCAGGATGGAGCGAAGGTGCTCTTCGCGTGTGCGCAGGGCTTCCTCGAGGCGCTTTTCCTCGTCGATATCGATCACGATGCCGCCCAGATGCAGGGGCCTGCCGTCGTCATCCTTCAGGACGCCTCCCCGCAGACGCAGCCAATGACTTGTTTTGCCAGGCGCCGTTATGCGGCAGGCGATGTCAAAGGCGGCACCCGACCCGATCGAGGCGTCCAAGGCCGTTGTCGTCGCTTCTCGGTCCGTGGGGTCCAGCAGTGAGAGGAACGTGTGAAAATCGAAGGGCTGATCGATGCCATGGCCGAAGAGGACACGCGTCGTGGCCGACACGGTCAATGTCTGAGAGGCGATATCAAAGGTCCAGGTGCCGATACCCGTGCATTCGAGGCCGGTTCGGAGCACCCGGTCCTGAATAGACGTATGCTGCTGTGGCATGACCACGCCCGGCCTCCTCAAAGGACATTCCCTATAGAGGAAAGCGGACGTGATCTATCAAGAAGAATCGTTCAAAACAGGGCGGTACGCCTCCCTGTTTCAGGCGACGTGCAGATTGTCTTCGACACTACATACACCGGCGGCGGACCAGGCAGCTCGCTCGGCCACCTGCCGCTCGTGCCAGGCCTTGATCTTGCCGTCGAGTATGACCTTGTCGCCGACCACATTCACCTTGATCCCGTCGGCCTCGAACTCGGCATCCCGTTTCAGCGCGGCCAGGATCTTGGCCTTGACGTCCGGGACCTGCACGCGGGCCTTGACCTCAATGCCGTTGGTGACGCCGATGACACCGGTGAGTTTGCGAACGGCCCGGTAGGCGGCCTCGCGCTGAAACTGCCAGTCGACGGTACCTGCGAGGGTGACCCAGCCTTTTTCGGCCTTCACCTTGACGACGCCTTCGGGGACCATGGCGTCCCACGAGATGACCGAAATGGCTCGCGACGCGATCTGGTCGTCGGCCGTCTTCTTGTTGTCGGGGTAGCGAACCTCGATTTCCTCGGCAATCGCACGAACGCCTTTGATGCGACGCACCAGCATTTCGGCAGCGATCTTTTCGGCGTAACTGCCGACATGACCACTCAGCGTGACGACGCCGTTTTCGGCTGCGACACCGATACGAGCGGCTCAATGCTTGGATCGAAGTCGAGGGCGTCAATGATCGATTGACGCATGGCCTTGTCATTCATATTCGGCCTCCATTGATCCTGGCCACATTGCCAGCCACCTCAGTCCATCACACTCCAGGAATGGAGAAGTTGATTTCGATCAAGATGACTGATCTGAGGCGCAAATTCTTA
Organism: Labrys sp. F242; assembly: GCF_057813875.1. NCBI lineage: Bacteria > Pseudomonadati > Pseudomonadota > Alphaproteobacteria > Hyphomicrobiales > Xanthobacteraceae > Labrys > Labrys sp. F242. The sequence continues at coordinate 143,352 of NZ_JBVASG010000007.1, forward strand.
AGTGGTTGTACGTTGTATTTATATTTTAAAACTATATTCTGAATTTAATTTCGTATTTATTCTTTATATAGAAATGAAAATAAATAATAATTCGGATTTATTGAATATAGATCGGTTATTCAGATTGGACGTGGCGTTGTCTCGTGTCTCTTCCGCATCGGCACTTGGCCCTCACTCTTGCTGCCAGAAAGCCTGGGCATCGTCAGGATGGTAGAACGGCCATTCGTGCCTTTGTGCTGCGTGTTCACGCGCCAAATTCAACAATGTTGCGTTGGATCAATACCTGCGCGGCCCAATCCCCTCCAATGGTGCCAGGTGCCTGCCCGGCAAAGCCGATGAGGATGAACCATGGTTGCTTCCACAACGTTGAAAATGCCTCTTCCTGGCCCCTCCCATGTCGTTGCCAGCCAGGAGGATGTGATCGAGTTTCTGCTTTCGCCGGCCAGCCATGGCAGGATCGAACGCGTGCAGCGCATCGATACCCATGGTGCGGTCGTCTTCCTGGCTGGAGATCGCGTCTACAAGCTTAAGCGGGCCGTGCGCTTTCCATTCATGGACTTGTCGACGGTGGAGTATCGGAAGCGCGCATGTGAGCAGGAAGTCGAGATCAATCGCGCCTATGCGCCGCAAATCTACCTCGACGCCATACCTGTCACGCGGTCCCATGACGGTCTGCAACTGAGGGGGGAAGGGGAGGTCGTCGACTGGGTCGTGGAGATGAAGCGTTTCGACGAGACGAAGACGCTCGATCGGCTCGCCGATCGCAACGCCATCGGCGAGAGCCTTCTGGTCGATATCGTTGCGGCAATCCTGGTATCGCATGAGAAAGCACCGATCCGGGATGGGCTGCAGGCTACTTTGAGCCTGGAGCGATATATCGGGCAAAACGAGGAGGCGTTTGGCGAAAACCCAGCCTTGTTTCCGGTCCAGGAGGTCGAAGCCTTGTCCGAGGCGGCCCGCCGTGCGTATCGCGATTGTTTCGATCTCTTGATCGAGCGTGGCGAGGCTGGTTTCGTCAGGCGCTGTCACGGGGATCTGCATTTGCGCAACATTGCCGTGATCGACGAGCAGCCCACCTTGTTCGATGCCATCGAATTCGACGAGGCGATCGCAACCTGCGACGTATTGTACGATCTGGCTTTTCTGTTGATGGACCTTTGGGACCGTGGCCTGTGCCATCATGCCAATGTAGTGCTCAATCGATACTTGTGGGGTGCAGCCGAGGGCCATCTGGTCGGCCTCGCCGCATTACCCCTTTTCCTATCCATTAGGGCGGCCTTGCGAGCCAAGATCGCGGCGGCGACTGCCCTGGTCCAGGCGCCCGAAGAGGCTGAATCCAGTCGGGCGGAGGCTCGGCGGTATTTCGAACTTGCTCATCGTTTCCTGGTGAAGCTGCCGCCGCGGCTGGCGGCCGTCGGCGGGCTTTCGGGGACGGGCAAGACCACCTTGGCCATGGCGCTGGCACCAGCTCTGGGTAGAGCACCCGGTGCCATCGTCCTGCGCAGCGATATCGAGCGCAAGCGCATCGCCGGCATCGCCGAAACGCAATCGCTGCCGTCCTCCGGTTATGGGCCGTCTGCGGCTGGCACAGTCTATGACTCGCTTAGCCGCAAGGCCGATCTTGTCTTGGCCGCGGGGTACAGCGTCATTTTGGACGCCGTCTATGCCCGTGCGCCACAGCGGCATGTCGCGGAGGGAATTGCGCTGCGTGCCGGCGTCAGCTTCACTGGCTTTTGGCTCGAAGCCCCGCTGCCAGTCATGGAGCATCGCGTGTCTGCCCGCAGGAACGATGCCTCCGATGCCGACGTCCAGGTCGTACGAAAGCAGGCCGGCTATGATCTCGGGCGCGTTTCATGGCATCGTCTCAACGCAGCCTTATCGCGCAAGGACATCGAAGATGAAGCCCTTTCATGTCTGGCGCTCAGATGCGCGGACGGTAAGCCGTCTTACCACGATCGATGAGCGTGGCGCCTCGCACGGCGTGGCGGAATTGGCATGAACCAGACCGAGATTCTTGCCCGCCTTGCGGTCGCGCTCGGCATCGGCCTGCTCGTCGGCCTGGAAAGGGGCTGGCGGACACGCGAGGAGGAAGACCACCAGAGAGCCGCCGGGCTTCGCACATTTGCGCTTACAGGGCTTACCGGGGGTGTCGCCGGCGCCCTGTCTCTTCCCGCCGGGCCGCTGATTCTCGGCTTTGTATTCTTAGGATTTGCCGGGGCATTCACGACATTCCATTGGCTTGAGGCAAAGGCAGAAGGCAACTTCTCGGCCACCTCACTGGTGGCGGGCCTGCTCACCTTCATCCTCGGTACCTATGCGGTCGTGGGTGAGGTGCAGATCGCTGCCGCCGCCGGCGTGGCGACGACCATTCTGCTGGCCTTGCGGGAGCAACTGCATGGGTGGGTGCGGGGGCTGTCCTGGCCGGAGATCCAGGCCGTACTCGTGCTTCTTGCCATGTCCTGCGTGCTGCTCCCCATCCTTCCCGATCGCCCTGTGGACCCATGGCAGGCACTCAATCCATGGCAGCTTTGGCTATTTGTGATCCTCATCGCGGGGATTTCTTTCGGCGGATATGTCGCCATCCGCCTGTTTGGCGACAGGCTCGGCGTCATATTGGCATCCCTTGCAGGGGGCCTGTCATCCTCCACGGCGACCACGGTGGCGCTCGCCCGCATGGCTGGAACCCACCCGCAATCCTCGCCGATTCTGGTTGCGGGTATGCTGTCGGCCGGCGCCATCATGGCGTTTCGTGTCGGTTTTGTCGCTTCCCTGCTCAATCCCGCCCTGCTCACAAGCCTTGCCCCTCCCGTTCTGGCTGCCGCGGCGGTCCAGGCGATCGGTGCCTGTGCCTTGGCGATCAGGAGGGTTGACCATGAGGCGCCGAAACTCGAGCTTTCCAATCCGCTCGAGATTGGCTCGGCGCTCAAGCTGGCGGCCTTCATGGCTGTCGTCCTGGTGGCCGGTAAGCTGTTGCAGCAGGCCTATGGCGGGGCGGGGTTGATGGTGCTCGCCGCTATATCTGGGATAGCGGATGTCGATGCGATCACTATTTCGATTGCTCGGATGAGCCCTGCGGACATGGCACCCAACTCTGCGGCCCTGACCATCGGCTTGGCTGTTGGCGTGAACGGGGCGGCGAAGGTGGCCCTGGCTGCCTATGCCGGTGGGTGGCGCTGCGCTCTACCTTTTGGATTGATCAGTCTTCTTGCTATGGCGGCGGGCGGAGCCGCAATTTACCTGATGGGCATGCGATAGTGCTGCGTCCCTCCGGCCTGCTTTCCCGAAAGTGGTGCAATCCGGATCCGCCCGCTAATGGCTCAGCAGGCAGCATTTGGATGAATAATGCAGGAGATCGCGGGTGACGCCACCAAACATCCATTCCCTGGCCCGTGCGTGGCCGTAGCCTCCGGAAACGATCAAGTCGGCATGCTGCTGCTCGGCATGGACCAGAAGGGTCTCGCAAACCGTGCCGTCGATCGTTTCAAGGACCTCGGCATGGGTTTCGACGTCGTGCAGCCGGAGAAACTCCGCAACGGCATCGACACGCCTCGCGGCGTTGTCCCTGCCGCCTTCTTCGACGATCTCGACGATGCTGACGCGCGAGGCTTCCTTCAGAAACGGAAGTGCGTCAATCACGGCCCTGCGGGCTTCGCGGGTGTTACTCCAGGCCACGAGGACGTGGTCCGCTGCCAATTGTGACAGGCTGGGTGGCACGATCAGAACCGGCCTGCCGCAACGCAGCACAACTTCTGCCGGATCCAGCGCCAAGTGCGGCTGGTTGACAGGGCTGCGGCCGCGCTGTCCAACGATGAGGAGATCGGCCCTGGCGCTTTCATGGTACAGCGCATCAGCCGGAAATTGCATGCTGGTTTTCCATTCCAGGTCACCACGATTGGAGACCGCCGCACTGCGGAACCGAGGCTCCAGGTCCTCGTCGCCATACCAGGGCAGGACCGGGCGGCTATGGGCTGCATCGTGGCCGAGAAAAACCGGCTTCACACGCTCCCTTGCCGCGGTATCGATCGCGGGCACACAGCCGATACCGATGAGCTTGGCGTTGAAGCGTGAGGCCACCAATCCCGCGAGCTTGATCCTTTCGTCGCTTTCCTTGTTGTCCTGCACATGGACCAGCATGCTGGTATAGGTCATGTTTTCGCTCCGCCTGCGGGATGAAAAAATCATCGTCTCTGAAGGAGTAGCGGATCCCGGGAAGACGTCCTTGATCTTGCGCAAAGGAATTGTGACCGATGGCGAAGATGAGTGCAGGGATCTTGCTTTATCGGCTGAAGAACCTCGACGTCGAGGTTCTCCTCGTTCACCCCGGAGGGCCATTCTGGGCGAAACGAGACGAGCAGGCCTGGTCGATCCCCAAGGGAGAGTACGGTGCTGACGAGGATGCTTATGGCGCCGCCTTGCGCGAGTTTGAGGAAGAACTCGGGACGCCGTGTCCCGATACCGGGACGATTGATCTGGGTGAAATCCTTCAACCTGGCGGCAAACAGGTATCTGCCTGGGCGGTGGCGGGCGATTTTGACCCCGGCCAACTGCGCAGCAATATGTTCGAGATGGAGTGGCCGCCTCGTAGCCGGCGCATCGTGCAGTTTCCCGAGGCGGATAAGGCACAATGGTTCGTGATGGCGCAAGCGCATCGCAAGATACTGCCTGCTCAGCGCTCCTTCCTCGAGCGACTGGCTGAGCATCTTGAGCCTGACCTCCGTTTTACGCCGGCGTGATCTTGCCTTCAGGTCGATATCTCAGACGATGGATCGTCGGCTCGCCTCATGCCGCAGACAAGTCGGCCACGGGCGCGTTAGCGGATCGCAATGCCGGTCCCAAAGCCCGCAAGGCGTTGAGCACGACGGCAAGGTCGATCGCCTCCTGGAGCAATGCTCCAGCCACAGGGTCCAGATAACCCAAGGCGGCGCTCAGCATGCCGACCAGCGAGAGGCCCATGCCGATGAGTACGCTCTGCAGGGCAATCCGACGGGTTCGGCGGGCGATGGCAACAGCTTCTGCGACACGTTCGAGCTTATCGACCAGCACCACGACGTCGGCCGCTTGGGAAGCGGCCACTGCACCTCGTGCCCCGAGCGCGGCGCCAACGTCAGCGAATGCGAGGGCGGGTGCGTCATTGATGCCATCTCCGATCATCATGGTGGGCGCAAGGCACTTTTCCGCTTTCACGGCGGCCACCTTGTCTTCGGGCGTTGCATCCGCAATGACATGGTCCAGGCCAAGCGATCGCGCTATGGGCCGAGCAATGTCGATGCGGTCACCGGTCAGCAGGACGATGCGCTCGATCCCATTGGTACGGAATGCACCGAGGGTTGAATGCGCATCCGGGCGTAGCTCGTCTTTGAACAGAACACGGCCGACATAACGTCCATCCGAGGAGATGCAGAGGGCAGCGTGGCCTAGTGGTATCGAGGAGGCCTTTTCCGCGCCAGCGCCAGGCAAGACGAAGTCCTGACGCCCGATCCTGATGCGCGCCCCCTCGACAAGTCCTTCCACGCCGTCTCCCGCGCTTTCATGGGCCTCACCCGGCGGAATGAGGTTGATATTGCGCCGGCGCGCTTCCTCGACCAGGGCCTGCGACATGACGTGATGGGACGCCTGACCGACCGAACCGGCAAGGCGCAGGAGTTGCTCGGCGCTCACAGATGGCTTGGGCTCGATCACGGCGATCGACGGATAGCCGCGAGTCAACGTCCCCGTCTTGTCGAGCAATACCGTGCGGATCCTGGCCAACGCCTCGAGCGTGCCGGCAGTCTTGACCATCACACCGCGCCCGGCGCAGCGCGACATGCCAGCGACGAGGGCGACAGGTACGGCGAGGATGAGGGGACAGGGGGTGGCAACCACAAGGACCGCGAGCGCGCGATGCGGGGAGGCCCAGATCCACCAGGCCATCCCGGCCATCCCCAGGGTCAGCATCAGGAAGCCGATGGCGTAGCGATCGGCCATGCGCGCCATTGGGGCCTTGGATTGACGAGCGCCTTCCACCAGGCGAAGGATCGCGGCGTATGTGCTTTCTCGTGCCGGCCTGGAAACCCGCATATCGAAGGCGGACCCTGCGTTCACGACGCCGCTCGCAAGTGCATCGCCTGCAGGTCTTCGCACAGGCATGGGTTCCCCGGTCAGGGCCGATTCGTCCAAGGTTGCATCTGGCCCGATTAGTAGGCCATCGGCGGGCAGGACATCGCCGGGGCGCACCAAGATGCGATCGCCAGGCGATAGTGACTCGATCGGCACCGTCAGGAGCTTGCCACTTTGATAGCGTTGAGCGCTGCGAGCGACGCGACTGAGCAGGGCCGTCATCGCGGAACTGGCTCGGCCCTGCGCGAATTGCTCCAAGGCCTGGCCTCCGGCAAACATCAGGGCGATGACGACGCCGGCGAGGGCTTCATCGCCCGCGATGGCTCCCGCCATTGCCAAAGCCGCAATGATGTCCAGGCCGATCTTGCCCTGCGCCAGTCCACGCAAGATCGTGACTATGAGGACGACGAGGACCGGCGCCGTACCCCCAAGCCATAGAAGCCGAGCGATCTGCGATTGCCCCAGTGCGACAGCGAGCAATCCTGCCAGCAGCGCAATAGCGGGAATCGTGGCGAGCGCTGCCGAAGCCATCCGCGACGGACCGGGCGATGTTGGATGGTGAGACACATTCTTCGCAATCGCTTCGTGTCGGTCTTTTACGGATAGTTCGCGAGCCATGAGATCGCCTTCAGATGAACAAGGATCGAGGTTCGGTACGGCACCATCAATTTGGCCCAAGGCAGACGCTCATATGTTCCCGACCGCGCTGTGGTGCGCGGAGGTTTCGGTTTTCGACAGCCTCGATCAATGGGCCATCAGGAGCGGAACATCGGTCTTCTCGATGAGCTCAACCGTCGTACCGCCCATGATCCATTCCCTCACGCGCGAATGCCCGTAGGCGCCTGCAACGATCAGATCTGCGGAGATGCGATGCGCCTCCTGCAGGAGCGTGGTCGTTACGTCCTGGGCGAGAGGAAAGGCTTCAACGACCGTTTCCACGCCGTGCCGAGCCAGGTAAGTCGCAATATCCGCCAGATCCACGTCCTCGTTGAGGTTCTCTACCTGCTCGTCCTCCTTGACCGTCACAACCTTGGCAAGGGTCGCCAGCTTGAGGAGCGGCAGCGCCTCCGCCACGGCTCTCCCGGCCTCCTTGGTGTCGGTCCAGCCAATGAGCACGGTCTGGATCGGCTGCCTGGGCTGTTGTTCAGGAGGCACCAGATAGACGCTCCGGCCGCTTTCGAACAGTGTGGCCTCGATCATCCGTCTCCAATCGGTTCCCGCTTCATCTTTGCGAGGGCAACTGCCGATGAACAGATCGGAGGTTCTGACCTGTGTTGCCACAAGGGAGGATAACCACCCTGCGGCATCCTCGATGCGTCGAATTTCGTTGGTGATGGACAGGCGCTGGAAACGCAGTTGCAATTGTTCGATCGCAGCAGTGGCACGTTGCTGGATTTGATCCACCATATCCATGCTGGCCGCGGTGCCCATGTCACCGGTGTAAATCGAAATATCGGGTAGGAGGCAGGTAAAAAGGCCGGTGAGATGGCTTCCAAAACTGGCCGCCAGCATCTCGCCGTGGGAAATCCGAGCCTCGTCTTGGGGACTGCCATCGAGGTGAACGGTGATGTTCTTGTAACTGTCCGGGTGAACCGAAGCCGTAACATCCAGTGGCTGGGTCGAGGAAATGTCGGCTTTCATGGAGTCCTCCTGATTGCGGGAGACCGCGCCCTCGGCGTGTCTTGATCGGAATGGTGGCAGACTTGCTTTTTCGAGCTTCCATGGCGTTGATCTGGCTCAAGGGAAGCATGCGGCGGGCAAGTATCGCGCTCTCGGCATCGGCCTATCGGCAGCCGTCACCTGGGAACCTGCCAGGCTTGCGCTGGATCAAAGCCGAGTTCGTGTTCCAGGCCTAGAAAGGCAAGTGCATCACTGTCGAGGCAGGGGAATCGTTTATGCCGTCGCCGAGATAGCCGACGATAGCGCGCGAATTTTGCAACGCCTTGATGATGCGGGATTTTTGATCAGGTGTTAGCCTCGCAAATGCATCGACAGAGCGGACCTGTACAGCGAGAGCCTGATCGTCAAGTTTGGCGATATCGGTCCCCGACAGGACTGCCTCTCCCTTGAGGCCGACCAGAGCGGCCAATCTGCGCATGACGAGGGGATCGTCTCCCGACAGTATCTTCAGTTGCACGCCGATCTTCGCCAGATGGGCGATGGCAGGGCCGGCTGTCGGCTTGGGAGAATCTGCGAAAGCACAAAATCCTTCCAGGGTCAGGCCCTTTTCGTCCTCCTCTGTGACCTCCTGCCTTGGTACGGACCATGGGCGCGTCGCCACGGCGATGCTGCGCAAGCCCTCTTGGGCCATACTGTGCAGGATCTCCAGTGCTCTCCTCCGCTCTTCAGGCGGCAGGGGTATGATCTGGAGCCCCGTCGTTCTTATGCGAGCACAAATCCAGGACAGCCTCGGTCACCACCTAGATCCGCCGCGACCGCCGCCAGAGTGGCTGGCCGCCCCGTCTGCAGGCCGTGGACGTCGATACTGCTGGCGAGGGTGATCTGGGCCGAGGTGAGGGTGCCGGTCTTGTCGGTGCACAGCACGGTCATGGCACCGAGATCATGAATGGTCGCGTCCAGAACGCGGCATCGTCTGTGGCGTCAACGCGCGTCGGCTCGGGTGATGCCGTCGATGCCATGGTGCCGCTCCATCAGGGATAGGTGCGCCCATCGGCGAGTGCGGTTGCGGTTTCCCCCGCCGCAAGATCGGGAGCGTCTGCCCGCTCTGCTTGGACAAGAAGGCTCAGCACCTCGTCGGCGATGACCTGTTCCTCACTGGTCGCGACGACCAGGGCGCATATTTCGCTGGTGTCGGCGCTGATCCGCCTTGCGTTCCGGTCGTTGGCCTGCCGGTCGAGATCGAGGCCAAGCCAGGCCAGGTGGGCACACACCTTCTCGCGGATCAGAGGCTGGTTCTCGCCGATACCGGCCGTAAAGACCAGGGCGTCCAGCCCGCTGACAGTGGTCGCCAGCGCACAGATCTCCCGGGCGATGCGTAAGCAGAAATGATCGATGGCCTCGGCTGCCTCGACCGCGTCGCTGGCGAGGAGGTCACGCGTGTCAGCGCTCAAGCCCGAAAGCCCAAGCAGGCCGGAACGGTGGTAGAGCAAGTCCTCCAGGGCCTCCAGCGAGTAACCACCTTGCTTCAGCAGGTGCAGGGGAACGCCAGCATCCAGGGCTCCGCATCGGGTGGCCATGGGAATGCCATCCAAGGTGGAGAAACCCATCGAAGTGTCGCGGCTGATGCCATTGGCGAGCGCACACAGGCTTGCACCACTTCCCAGATGAGCGACCACCACACGGCCCGCGGCCAGGCGCGGAGCAATCTCTTTCAATTTGCCGGCTATAAACTTGTAAGACAGCCCGTGGAAACCATAGCGCTTGATCCCCTGGTCGAAGAGATCACGCGGCAACGCGAAACGTCGAACGATGTCGGCCTGCGTGTGATGGAAAGCCGTATCGAAGGAAGCCATCTGCGGCAGATTGGGGCGCAGATGCCGGATGGCCCGGATCAGCCGTACACTTTGGGGCTGATGTAGAGGCGCCAGGGGCACCAATCCCTCGACGGCGTTCAACGTGACATCGTCGACAAATGTCGGCCCTGCGAAGGTATCGCCGCCATGGACGACCCGATGACCGACGGCTGTCAGGCCCGAAAGGGAAAAATGCTTGGCCAGGACATCGAATGTCTCATCGATGACGTCGTGAAAATCATCACTGTCCCTAGCTTTGAGGGGGATGTCCACGGCCTGGGGGCCTTCCACGATATGGAGACCGAGAGGCTTGCGTCGAAGATCGATGACGCCCATGCCGAGCCGTTCGGCCGCGTTGCCCTTGCGCATGAACAGGCCGAGCTTGATCGTGGACGAACCAGGATTGCAAGTGAGGATAATGCTGGTCATCGAGAAGACCTTCCTTTGGCCACAAGCTTGGCGAATGCGATCGAAGCAAGGCGGACCCCTAGCGAGTCCGATCTGCTGGTGAGGATGATGGGCACCCGTGCACCGAGAACGAGGCCCGCTGCGTCCGCTCCTCCCAGGTAAATGAGTTGCTTGGCCAGCATGTTCCCGGCCTCGAGATCCGGAGCAACCAAAATATCCGCCTGGCCGGCGACCGGCGAGACGATGCCCTTCATGTGGGCAGCAACCAGATCGACGGCATTGTCAAAGGCAAGCGGGCCATCGAGTTTGGCCCCGGTGATCTGGCCTCGTATGGCCATGACACTCAGTGCTGCCGCATCCAGCGTCGCGGGCATGGCGGAATTCACCGTCTCGACGGCGGCGAGAATCGCGACCTTGGGTTCGGCAATGCCGAGCGTGTGCAGCAGGTCGATGGCATTCTGGCAGATGTCACGCTTGTGCTCGAGGGTAGGAGCGATGTTGATCGCCGCGTCGGTGACGACGATTGGCTTCGGATAGGCTGGCACGTCCAGGACATAGGCATGGCTGATTCGCCTTTGTGTGCGGAGGCCGGAGCGTTGGGAAACCACTGCGCCGAGGAGTTCGTCTGTATGGAGGCTGCCCTTCATCAGGGCGGCCGCCTCGCCGCTGGCCGCCAGAGCGACGGCCCGTTCGGCGGCAGCATGGCTGTGTTCGGTCGCCTCGATCCGCACACCGTCCACACTCAAACCAGCCAGGTCGGCAAGAGCCCTGATCTTGGATTCGGGTCCAACCAGGATGGGATCGATCAATCCTTCATTGCGCGCCTCAAGCGCGGCCTGGATGGCTTCTGGTTGGCACGGATGGACCACGGCCGTGACGAGAGGTGGCAGGGCGCGCGCTTCACGCAGAAAGGGGTCGAAGCGATGCTGACGCTGGATCGGTACGGACGGCAGCACCATCGGGGCAAGCGTGACCTTTTCCCTCGGCGCGATGACGGTTGCCAAGCCGGTGAGCACCTCTCGCCCGACTTGATCGACGCAGCGTGTCGCCAGCCTGACGGCGCAGTTTTCGGGGTTCTTGTCACAGACCGTCACGGTCGCCGTTACCGTGTCACCAACCGAGACGGGGTGACGGAACTCGGTTTGCTGGCTGAGATAGATCGTTCCCGGGCCTGGCAATTGCGTGCCCAGGAGCGTGGAGATCAATCCCGTCGTCCACATGCCATGCGTGCCGACATGGCCGAAGACGCAGCGGGCCGCATATGTAGGCTCGGGATGCATTGGGTCGAGGTCGCCAGATGCCGTGGCGAAGAGCCTGATGTCGTCATCGCGGAGTGTCCGTTTCAGGCTTGCGGCATCTCCGATCGCCAACTCGTCGAAGGGGCGATTGACCAGCGTGTGGGGGAAAGTCAGTTCGTCCATGTCTGCTGCGCATAGGTTCCGGTGCATCGGCGAGTAGAGGCCCGAACCTTATGCCAACGAGGTGATGGTCGACCTTGATGCGGATCAAGGGTGAGCATCCGCACCGCAACGCGCACTGTTTTAGCCGCGGGCGTGGCGGAATTTGATTCAGCTCAATGCAGCATCCCATCCGGATCTTAGAAGGAGATGATCACCCAAGGAGATTTGCCGTGCCTCTTCGCTGCATTTTGGTTCCAACCGGCCCAGGCGTGAGGCCCGAGCGCCGCCTCGAGGCTGCGTTGGGGCTGGCCAAGCGCACCCATGCCCATATCAATGCACTCTATGTCAGGCCCGACCTGCAGATCGCGGTGCCCTCGATCCTTCCGGTCGGTGCGGCCGGCATCCTGCCGCAATGCAACGACTCCTGTGAAGCCAAGGCCCTCGCTACAACGGGACAACAGGCTTTCGAGCGCTGGTGCGCCGGTGCTCGGGTTGCGATGCAGCCCAATCAAAGGCTGGATGCCACCTTCGCCTCCTGGAATGAGAAAGGGGGCGATGTTGAAACGCTGGTGGCGCTAAACGGCCGAGTCAGTGATCTCATCATCGTCGACAATCCCGCCAAGGCAGGTCCCTTCGAAGCCGCAGCTTTTGATGCGGCGGTGTTCTCATCGGGGCGGCCGGCGTTGATGCTGGGGGAACGATTGCCGGACAACCTTCTCCGGCATGTCGTCATCGCCTGGAATGGCAGTCTGGAAGGCGCTCGTGTTGTCGGCCAGTCCATTTCGTTGCTGCATGAGGCGGAGCAAATCTCGATCATTACCATCCCCTCCGAACAGGATCGGCAGGCCGGGATCGCGGATCTCGGGGATTATTTGCACTGGCATGGCGTGGTCGTGGAGAATGCGGCGCTGGTGCCTGATTTTACCGGAAGCGATGGCGAGAGGATCCTGGCAGCCTGCCATCACGCCGCGGCGACGCTTCTGGTGATGGGAGCCTATACTCACAGCCGCTTGCGGCAGGCTTTCCTCGGCGGGTTGACCCAGCATGTTCTCGACAAGGCAGACTTGCCCGTCCTCATGGCTCATTGACCAAGTCTCCCCGCCCCGCCCCGCCTTGCATTTGCGCCAGCCACATTGCACATCTGCGCGCGCTCGCTCCATACCGGCATGGAAGCTTTGAAAGAGAATGGAATGAACCTGCATTCGCGGGGCGCTTTACGGCCGGCCCAACCGGGAAGGACGTCATGACTGCCTATTGGAACGCGTTGTTTGGTGGGCTGTTGATCGGTGTTTCAGCCGTGCTCCTGCTCATTGCCAATGGGAGGGTCGCCGGCATCAGTGGGATTGTTGGCCGCCTTCTGGCTGGACAGCGGGTTCTTGACAACGGCGCCTTTGTCCTGGGGCTGGTTCTCGGCCCGCTCGTCTTCGCAGGCTTGAACGGTTCCCTTCCAGCCATGACGATTTCTGCATCATGGCCATGGGTCATGCTTGCAGGCCTTCTGGTCGGTTTTGGTACGCGCATGGGATCGGGGTGTACTTCCGGTCATGGCATTATCGGCCTTGCTCGCTTTTCACGCCGATCGCTTGCCGCGACGGTCATGTTCCTGGCTGCCGGTATATTGACAGCGTCCCTGATGGAGCTGGTGCGATGAACGCGCAGGCTATTCTTAGACTGGCGATCTCGCTTCTGGCCGGCACCCTTTTTGGTTTGGGCCTTTCGATATCGGGAATGATCGATCCTGCCCGCGTGCTTGGGTTTTTGAATATTGCCAGCGGTCATTGGGATCCAAGCCTGGTTTTCGTCCTCGCCGGTGCGGCGATGGTTGCGATTCCTGGTGTCTTCCTTCAGCGCCATTTATCCCGCCCATGTCTGGATGATCGCTTCCATCTTTCTACAAATACGAAGATCGATAGGCCGCTGCTTCTCGGGGCGACGATCTTCGGCGTGGGATGGGGCGTTGCTGGATTTTGTCCTGGACCTGCGGTAGCCGCACTGTCGACGGGGCGGGCGCTAGTCTTCCCATTTGTGGCAGCAATGACGTTGGGGATGCTGCTGCATGATCGTTTCGGTACCAGAACTGGCAACTGATTTGGAAGGCAATCGGAGGGAGATTTTCAGGTCTCGATTTCCATGATGCTGTCCTATGCCTTGGTACGAGCAATCATGAAATAGGCGCTCGAAAGAAGAGGACGGTCATGCGTGCTCGACCCAGTGATCGCCATCCTTGTAATATCTGGTTTTGACGGCGGCCCAGGCGACCCGTCGGCCATCCCTTCGCGCCGGTCTCGCGTGCACCGGCTATAGTTTTCCCATGCGTGATTGAACGCTGCCCGGTAGATTTCCTGCGCATGATAGGGCAACCTCGCACGCAACAGGAGCGGTAGATCTTCAGTCGTGGGATATGGCATGACCGGTTTCCGTAGCGGGAGAAAACGGCTCAGCGCCGGCGCAGGATCCTGTAGACGACAAGGGTAGTCAGGCTGGTTGCGACGAGAAGCGTTATCAACCAGGCCAACGTCCTCAGGTCGGCCGTAAATTGGTCCACGATGACTTCGATCATAATGGCCTCTCCTTTGCTGGGGTTCTGCCTGTCTTGAGGATGGCAACGTCATGGACGACAGCCTGAGTGACTATGGACATCCTGTTCAGCCGACTAAAATACTCTTGATGCCCGCTATAGCGGCCCGGTCCGGACACGATGGTCTTCTTATTTTGATTGGAGCAGGGATGATGACGTTGATCTATCGCAAAGGAACGGGGTTCAAGTGCGGTACTGCAGATGTTTCAAGGTTCACGGGAGAAAAATAGGGGCATGCTCGCGGGAGCTATACGTGTTCGTGCTCGGCCAATCATGCTGGTGCGGTGTGCACCTTCTCCGTCGGTTCAACGGGTGTCCTTGCAAGAATGAGGTGGAGGATCTTCCCGAAGACATGATCGTGGCCTTCACTGCGGCCGATGTGGAGGACACCACTATGTCTTAGATCCTCGTTGAGGATCTGGAGGAAGCGTCGATGCGCCTCTCCCGTTACCGCATCCAGCACTTCGTCCATGATGATCCAGGCTGGCCTGTGCAGCACAAGGCGGGCGAACGCAACCGCTTGCTGCTCGTCTTCATTCAGATCGCGATCCCAACGTTTTGATGTGTCGAGGGCGGGCAAGAGAGACGCCAAGCCAACTTCCTTGAAAGCTGTCTCGTAAGCGTCGGTCTCAAAGAGGTGTATGGGATCGGGGTAGGCGAGGACCTCGCGTAAACTGCCCGGCGGCAGATAAGGGGTGCGCGGCATATACATGATCGCCTCTCCACGCGGGCGGGTTACCGTACCCGATCCCCACCGCCAAAGCCCGGCCAAGGCCCGAAAAAGCGATGTCTTGCCACTGCGTCGCTCTCCGACAATTGCCACCCTCTCGCAGGCCTCGAGGTTGGCGCTTTCCTCCCGCAGTCGCGTGCTTCCACCTGGAAAGAACACGGCGAGACGATCCAGGCGGTAGTGTCCGGAATCTCCTTCCGCCAAGACGATTCGATCGCTCTCGTCGCCTGCCTCGTCATCTTCTGCCGCTGCCCGTCGAAAACTCGAAACCCGTAGCAACGTGGCTCGCCAATCTGCGATCACACTGAAATTATCAACAAACCAGCGTAGCGAGGATTGGACCTGATTGAATGCACCGACTGTAACCATCAGGCCGCCGAACGAGAGAGTTCCGGAAAAATAGGCCGGTGCTGCCACGCCGTTCGGTACGACCAAGGCAATCCAGCCATAGCCCGCCGTAATCCATGTGAGTCTCGTCTGCCCCCAAGCCAGCCTGCGCTATCAAACGCCATGTACATTCCATGCTTGACTTCAAATCAACGACTTACGCCTCGGACATCCTGGATGGATTGAGATGATCCACATGATGCGAAAACGACAGGCAAGATACGCCTATAATCCAGCTCCATCGCTCGCCGATCAATTCGAGATCCTCGCTGCGTGATACGGGGTTAACGAACTGGAATCCCACGTCTCTGCTTCCAGTTTGCAACAGAGCCAGTTCCTCTTACGCGGCTTTGTCGAACCGGCCCGGCCGGATCATCTCGATCGCAAGGCTGCGCTGGCGGCTCAGGATATCCGCAACCTGGTTGCGCGGCCCGATCATTGGCTCAAGACCCTTCCGGGTGAGACCCTTTGCTCCATGTTGAAACGGATTGCCTCCATCGCATCCGGCGGGTCTATCGGATGATACTTGGCCTCATGGACATCGATCAAAGTCGCGAGGACATCGAGGCGACCACCCTCGGGCGTGCCGGTTTCGGCTCCCCTAAGCCGTTCGACTTCGGCGAGCGCATCTTCGTAA
Organism: Labrys sp. F242; assembly: GCF_057813875.1. Classification (NCBI taxonomy): domain Bacteria; kingdom Pseudomonadati; phylum Pseudomonadota; class Alphaproteobacteria; order Hyphomicrobiales; family Xanthobacteraceae; genus Labrys; species Labrys sp. F242. The sequence goes on from NZ_JBVASG010000007.1 coordinate 159,061, forward strand.
TCCGCCTCAGAGCACTAGGCTTTCGGTCGCATATCTCCCAAAACCACCTCGGCAATCGTCGCAGCGGCCGAAATGTGCCGTCGACAGGCCGCGGCTCCGGCGTCCGGATCGTTCTTCTCGATGGCGTCGAAGATCTCGCGTATCTGCGCCGGGCCGGTGACCATGCGATTGGCGGTCGAAAGCGTCATCACGCGCAACCTAGAGATGCGGCTGTTCAGACGGCTGACGATATCCCAGGCGATCTTGTGGCCACCGGCTTCGAAGATGATCTTGTAGAACTCGGTCGTCGCGTCGATGATGGCGGCCGGGGAACGCTGCCGCGACGTGCGATCGAGATTGTCCAGTGCCTTCCTTAGCCGCCTCTTCACGTTCGCATCGGCGAGGCGGGCGCAGTCGGCAACGGCCGTCGATTCAACTGCAGCGCGAATGGCATAGATCTGGCGAGCATCGTCCCAATCGAGCCGTGCCACGATCGGCCCCTTGTTGAGGAGCATCGTCACCAGCCCCTCTGCTTCCAGATGGCGAATGACCTCGCGAATGACGGATCGGGAAACGCCGAGCTGGTCGCACAGCGTGCGTTCGACGAGCCGCTCCTCAGGCTCGAAGAGGCCATTGATGATCGCCCGCCGCATCCTGTCGAGGGCGATCTCTCGCAATGTCGCAGGCGGATTCTCGATTCTGAGGGCGGCGAGATTGTCAGCGTTCTTGCTCATGTCTTGGTGTAGCCGCAAAAAATCATCCCGGCAAGGCATTGACACGTGATAATATGGTATACCATAAGATAGCATGATTATGTGAGGACGTGCCATGACTGCTCAGGTCCGCAAGACATTGCTCCATGTCGAAACAACGCTGATCGAGGGGGGCAGGGCTGCCTCCACGCCCTTGAAGCTTTTCGCGGCCATAGCCGTGGTGAAGAACCCCTGGGCGGGCAGGGGTTTCGTCGATGATTTGAAGCCCGAGATCCATGCCGCCGCACCCGTCCTGGGTGAATTGCTGACCAAGATGATCCTTGACGCGGTCGGCTCTGGCGAGGCGGTGGAAGGCTACGGCAAGTCCGCCGTGGTCGGACTGGACGGCGAGATTGAGCATGCCTCCGCCCTGATCCATACGCTGCGCTTCGGCAATCATTATCGTCAGGCGGTTGGTGCCAAATCCTATCTCGCCTTCTGCAACACACGCGGCCCGGCCAATGCTCCCATCATGATCCCGCTGATGGACAAGAATGATGAGGGGCGACGTTCCCACTACCTGACCATTCAAACCGCTATCGCGGATGCTCCTGCCGCCGACGAGATCGTCGTGGCATTGGGCGCCTCCGTTGGCGGGCGCCCCCATCACCGTATCGGTGATCGCTACCAGGATCTGAAGGATCTTGGACAGGATGTCACCAATCCGGCCGGCGTCTGAACGAGCGGGGCCGTCATGCAGACTGAGTCCGCGACGACATCCGCCGATATCGGTCGGGCGCAGGGCGAGACACTCCCGCGCAAGAAGAGTTCGAGGGGCGCCGCCTATTTCGAAGCGGGCAAGGGCGACGTGCTGGTCCTCATCCATGGCGTCGGCATGCGTCTTGAAGCCTGGGCCCCCCAGATCGAGCAATTCTCGAAAACGCACCGTGTCATCGCCGTGGACATGCCCGGGCATGGCGAGAGCGAAAGGCTGCCAGCGGGGAGCGCCATCCCGGATTTTGTCGCCTGGCTTGGCCGATTTCTCGACGATCTGAACCTCAATCGCGCCAGCCTCGCCGGCCATTCCATGGGTGCGATGATTTCGGGGGGCGCCGTTGCCAACTTTCCCAGGCTTATCGCCCGTGTCGCTTGCCTGAACGGTGTCTATCGGCGTGATCCTCAGGCGAAGGCGGCCGTGCTGGCCCGGGCCGAGGCCATCCGTGCGGCAGGCATCGACAAGGAAGGCCCGCTGGCGCGATGGTTCGATGACGAACCTAACAATCGCCAAGCACGCGACCTGACCCGAACCTGGCTCGAACAGGTCGATCCGGAAGGATATGCGGCCGCCTACACCGCCTTTGCCGGCGGAGATGAAGCATATGCCGATTGCTGGCCCTCGGTGGCCTGCCCCGCGCTTTTCCTCACCGCCTCGGGCGATCCCAATTCCACGCCGGAGATGGCAAGGGCGATGGCTGCCGCCGCCCCGAAGGGATGGGCCCGTATCATCGAGGGGCATCGCCACATGGTTAATCTGACGGCGCCCGATGCGGTCAATGCCTCCCTGGCGGAATGGCTGGTGGCAGAGGAGAGGCCGGCATGAACGCGCAAAACTTCGATCCCAAGGCACTGCGGGATGCCTTCGGCGCTTTCGCCACCGGCGTGACCGTGGTGACGACGCACGACGCTGGCGCAAAACCCATTGGCTTCACGGCCAATTCCTTCACGTCCGTTTCGCTCGACCCGCCCCTTTTGCTCGTCTGCCTCGCCAGGAGTTCGCGCAATTACGAGGCGATGACGCGGGCGGCCTCCTTTGCCATCAATATTCTGTCCGAGGTGCAAAAGGATGTGTCCAACACCTTCGCACGGCCGGTCGATGATCGCTTTGCGACAGTGGACTGGCGGGTTGGCGAAAATGGTTGTCCTATCCTGTCCGGGGTATCGGCCTGGTTCGAGTGCGCGATGCACGAGGTGGTCGGGGCCGGAGACCATGTCATCCTCGTCGGGCGAATCCTTGCTTTCGATAATTCCGGCCTGAACGGCCTGGGCTATGCGCGCGGCGGCTACTTCACGCCCAACCTGTCCGCCAGGGCGGTATCGGCTGCGGCCGAGGGCAAGATCGAATTCGCCGCCGTTCTCGAGCGCCAGGGTGAGGTGCTGCTGCTCGGAGACCGGCCGATGATCTTGCCGGCCTGCCTGGGCGGCGATGGCAATCCCACCGAGGTCTTGGCGAACCATCTCGGGAACCTGACGGGGCTGCCCGTTACGATCGGCTTCCTCTATTCGGTCTATGAGGACAAGACGTCGGGCTGCCAGCACATCGTCTACCGTGCCTTTGCCGGCGAGGGCGAGCCACGGACAGGACGGTTCGTCCGCCCGGACGCGATCGGGGCAGGCGAGGTCAAGGACCAGGCCACTTTTGACATCCTCTCGCGCTTTGCCCTGGAAAGCTCCATCGGCAATTTCGGCGTTTATTTCGGGAACGAGACGGCCGGCAAGGTGCATTCCATTCCCATGAAGGGGGCCCGCCCATGAAGTTCTCGCTGTTCGTCCATATGGAGCGTCTGGATGCCGGCCAGACCCACAAGCAGCTCTATGACGAGTTCGTGGCGCTGTGTGAAATCGCCGACAAGGGAGGCATGCACGCCATCTGGACCGGCGAGCATCACGGCATGGATTTCACCATTGCGCCCAACCCCTTCGTCACCATTGCCGATCTGGCACGGCGCACCAGCCATGTCCGCCTCGGCACCGGCACGGTGATCGCGCCGTTCTGGCATCCGATCAAGCTGGCCGGCGAGGCCGCGATGGCGGACCTGATCAGCGATGGGCGTCTGGACCTCGGCATCGCACGCGGCGCCTACTCCTTTGAATATGAACGCCTGCTGCCCGGTCTCGATGCCTGGCAGGCCGGCCAGCGCATGCGCGAACTCATTCCCGCCGTCAGAGGTATCTGGGCTGGGGATTATGCCCATGAGGGCGAGTTCTGGAAATTCCCGGCCACCACCTCCGCGCCCAAACCATTGCAGGATCCGGTACCGGTCTGGGTCGCCGCCCGTGACCCCAACAGCCATGAGTTTGCAGTCGTCAATGGTTGCAATGTGCAGGTCACCCCGCTCTGGAACGGCGATCGGGAGATCGAAAGCCTGATGGAACGCTTCGAGGCGGCCCGTGCCAAGGCGCCCGAGGTCCCCAGGCCGAAGATCATGCTCCTACTGCACACCTATGTCGGCGCGGACGCGGCCGATGTGGCGCAGGCGACCCGGGAACTGAGCGTCTACTACAACTACTTCTTCGCCTGGTTCAAGAATGAGCGGCCGATCCATCAGGGGCTGATCCAGCGGCTGAGCGAGGAGGAGATCGCGGCGAACGCCACGCTCTCGCCCGAAGTCATGCGCGCCAATCTGGCGCTCGGCACGGTCGACGAAATCATCGCCCGCCTCAAGCACTACGAGGCGCTGGGCTATGACGAATATTCGTTCTGGATCGATACCGGCGTGAGTTTCGAGCGCAAGAAGGCTTCGCTCGAACGTTTCATCGCCGACGTCATGCCTGCCTTCAAGGATTGAGGCGATGCAGCGTTTCCAGCTCTACATCGACGGGGCCTTTTGCGATGGCGAGGCTTCCTTCGAAAGTATCGACCCGGCAACGGGCACCGCGTGGGCGTATATGCCCGAAGCGCGCGAGGCCGACGTCGACCGGGCGGTCGAGAGCGCACACAGGGCGCTTTACGAAGGCCCCTGGCCGGCGATGACGGCTACCCAGCGTGGAAAGCTGCTTTACAAGCTGGCCGATCTCGTCGCCGCCAACGCGCCCAGGCTGGCCGAACTCGAGACCCGCGACACCGGCAAGATCATCCGCGAGACCTCCGCCCAGATCGCCTATGTCGCGGAGTATTACCGCTATTATGCCGGCATCGCCGACAAGATAGAGGGCGCCTATCTGCCGATCGACAAGCCGGACATGGAGGTCTGGCTGCGTCGTGAACCGATCGGCGTGGTCGCCATGGTCGTGCCCTGGAACAGCCAGCTCTTCCTATCTGCCGTCAAGGTCGGCCCGGCGCTCGCCGCCGGCTGCACCCTGGTGCTGAAGGCCTCCGAGGACGGGCCGGCACCGCTCCTGGAATTCGCCCGGCTGGTGCATGACGCCGGATTCCCACCGGGGGTCGTCAACATCATCACCGGTTTTGGCCCTTCCTGCGGCGCGACGCTCGGGCGGCACCCCAAGATCGCCCATGTGGCCTTTACCGGAGGGCCGGAAACTGCGCGCCATGTCGTGCGCAACTCCGCCGAGAATCTGGCCTCCACCTCGCTGGAACTGGGCGGCAAGTCGCCCTTCATCGTGTTTGCCGATGCCGATCTTGAAAGCGCGGCCAATGCCCAGGTCGCGGGGATCTTCGCGGCAACCGGCCAGTCCTGCGTGGCCGGCTCGCGCCTGATCGTCGAGAGAAGCGTCAAGGACCGCTTCGTCGCCCTTCTCAAGCGCAAGGCCGAGGCCGTGCGCATCGGCAGCCCGCTCGACATGGCAACCGAGGTCGGGCCCCTCGCCACGGCGCGCCAGCGCCAGCATATCGACGCGCTGGTCGAGCGCTCGTCCGCGATGGGTGCCAGGATCGTTACCGGCGGCCGGGTGCCCGAAGGGGAGGGCTTCTATTATCCTCCCACCATTCTTGATTGTGACGGCGTGGATTCGCCGTCGCTGGCGGAAGAATTCTTCGGGCCGGTTCTTTCCATCGTCTCCTTCGAGACCGAAGCGGAAGCCCTGCGTCTCGCCAATGACACCGTCTATGGGCTGGCGTCGGGCGTGTTCACCCAAAACCTGACGCGTGCCCATCGCCTGATGAAGGGCATTCGGGCCGGCGTCGTCTGGGTCAACACCTACCGCGCCGTTTCGCCGATCGCGCCTTTCGGTGGCTTCGGGCTTTCCGGGCATGGCCGCGAAGGCGGCCTGGCCGCGGCGCTGGACTATACCCGGACAAAGACGGTCTGGCTCCGAACCTCCGACGATCCCATCCCCGATCCCTTCGTGATGCGGTGACACCATGTACTACGAGGTGCGCACATACAGGCTCAGGAACGGTGCCGTGCCCGTTTACCTCAAGGTCGTCGAGGAGGAAGGCATCGCGATCCAGAAGGAGCATCTGGGGCATCTGGTCGGCTATTTCTTCTCCGAGATCGGGCCGATCAACGAAATCATGCATATCTGGGCCTATACGAGCCTCGATGACCGGGAACGGCGCCGGGCCTCGCTCGCCGCCGATCCGCGCTGGCAGGCCTTCCTGCCAAAAATCCGCGACCTCATTGAAATCGCCGAAAACAAGATCATGAAACCGGCTGCCTTCTCCCCTTCGAAGGTGGCCGGTCACCATGGCGCATCCAGACAAGAGCCCTGACAACCGGAGCGTGGGAACATGAAATCGACGTCGATAGTCGCCGCCTGTGCGGTATTGCTGATCATGGCTTCGCCTGCAGCCGCAGCGGACCTGGTCTTCTCAAGCTGGGGTGGAACCACCCAGGATGCCCAGAAGGCGGCATGGGCGGACAAGTTCACGGCCAAGGCCGGGGTCAATGTCGTGCAGGACGGCCCGACCGACTACGGCAAGATCAAGGCCATGGTCGAGGCCAACAGCGTCACCTGGGACGTGGTCGACGTCGAAGGTGACTACGCTGCGCAGGCCGGTCCGAAAGGCTTGCTCGAAAAGCTCGACTTCGGCGTCATCGACAAGTCCAAGCTCGACCCGCGCTTCGTGACCGACTATTCGGTCGGCAGCTTCTATTATTCCTTCGTGATCGGCTGCAATGCCGATGCGGTTGCGACCTGCCCGAAGACCTGGGCGGATCTGTTCGATACGACGAAGTTTCCCGGCAAGCGTACCTTCTACAAATGGTCGGCGCCGGGCGTCATCGAAGCCGCCCTGCTGGCTGACGGCGTGCCCGCGGACAAGCTCTACCCGCTGGACCTCGATCGCGCGTTTAAGAAGCTCGATACCATCAAGGCTGACATCATCTGGTGGTCGGGCGGTGCGCAATCGCAGCAGCTCATCGCATCCGCGGAAGCGCCGTTCGGCAGCGTCTGGAACGGGCGCATGACGGCTCTGGCGAAGACCGGCGTCAAGGTCGAGACTTCCTGGGAGCAGAACATCACGGCAGCGGATTCGCTCGTCGTGCCCAAGGGCACGAAGAACAAGGATGCTGCCATGCAGTTCATCGCCTTCGCTACCTCGGCCCAGGCCCAGGCGGATATGGCTGCTGCGACGGGGTATGCCCCGATCAATCTCGATTCCGCCAAGATCATGGATGCGGAGACGGTCAAGACACTTCCGGATCAGCAGAAGGCTAGCCAGATCAACGCCGATATGGCCTATTGGGCTACCAACCGCGATGCGATCGGCGAGCGCTGGTACGCCTGGCAGGCAAAGTAGATCGCATCGGCCCCGGAGGGGAGGGGCGATCCCTCCCACCTGTCTCCTGTCCAGGGCGTTCGAGGTTCGGTGGAAACCTCGAACATTGACAGGACGGGCTTTGCTCCACGGCACCCATATTCCGACGTAGCTCCATGCGGAAAGGACGGCCATGTCCCAGCAGATACAAGCCAGCGCCGCGGCGCTGGCCGTTTCGCTTCCGGCGCGGCCGCGAGGCTTGGCCTGGATCATGCCGGCCCTTGTCTTCGTCGCCCTTTTCTTCGTCGTGCCCGTAGCCCTATTGCTGCTGCGCAGTGTCCTCGAGCCCGTAGCCGGTTTCGGCAACTACGCCGAACTGCTGGGTTCCTCCACCTATCTGCGGATTTTCCTCAACACGTTCCTGGTGTCGGCGGTGGTGACGATCGTGTCGCTCACCATCGGCTTTCCCGTGGCGTGGGCCTTGGCAATCATGCCCAAGAAGCTCGCCGCCCTCGTCTTTGCGATCCTGTTGCTGTCGATGTGGACGAACCTGCTCGCCCGCACCTATGCCTGGATGGTGCTGTTGCAGCGCACCGGCGTGATCAACAAGCTGCTGATGAGCCTTGGCCTTATCGACAAGCCGCTCGCCCTGGTCAACAATCTCGTCGGCGTGACGATCGGCATGGTCTACATCATGCTGCCTTTCATCGTACTGCCGCTCTACGGCGTGATCCGGAAGATCGATCCGGCAATTCTTCAGGCTGCGGCCCTATGCGGCGCCACGCGCTGGCAATCGCTGACGCGCGTTCTCCTGCCGCTGGCGCTACCGGGCATGGTTGCGGGCGCGCTCATGGTCTTCGTGATGTCGCTCGGCTATTTCGTCACCCCCGCGCTGCTTGGCGGTACGGCCAACATGATGCTGGCGGAACTCATCGCCCAGTTCGTGCAATCGCTGGTCAATTGGGGCATGGGCGGGGCAGCGGCGCTGGTACTCCTCGTCGTCACGCTCGCGCTTTATGCTGTGCAACTGCGGTTCTTCGGCGGCCAGAATCCGGGAGGGCGCTAGCATGCTGCTGAATTTCGAACGCCTGGGCTGGTGGAAATTTGTCCTGCTCGCCATCACCGCCCTGACGGCTGCTTTCCTGCTCCTGCCGATCCTGTTCATCGCGGCCCTGTCGTTCGGCTCGTCGCAATGGCTGATCTTTCCGCCGCCGGGCTGGACGCTGAAATGGTATTCGGATCTGTTCGCCGATCCCCGCTGGCTGCAGTCGGCCTGGACCAGTTTCAAGATCGCGGCCATCGTGACGGTGCTTTCTGTTCTGCTGGGACTCGTCACCTCCTTCGGCCTGGTGCGCGGCCGCTTCTGGTTCCGCGAAGGGCTGAAGGCCCTGTTCCTGACGCCGATGATCCTGCCGGTGGTGGTGCTGGCCGTCGGCCTCTATGCCTTTTTCCTGAAGATCGGGCTGAACGGCACCATGACGGGTTTCGTGATTTCCCATCTGGTGCTCGCGCTGCCCTTCTCCATCCTCTCGATCAGCAGTGCGCTCGAGGGTTTCGACAAGTCGATTGAGGACGCGGCCATCCTGTGCGGAGCGTCGCCGCTCGAGGCGAAGATCAGGATCACATTGCCTTCGATCAGCCACGGCCTGTTTTCGGCCGGCATCTTCTCCTTCCTGACCTCGTGGGACGAGGTGGTGGTGGCGATCTTCATGGCGAGCCCCACTCTGCAGACCTTGCCGGTCAAGGTCTGGGCGACCTTGCGCCAGGATCTGACACCGGTCGTCGCGGCGGCTTCGACATTGCTGATCCTGTTGACCCTGGTCCTCATGGCGCTTGTCGCACTTGTGCGCAAAGGATTGAAATCATGACGCAGCCCTTCCTGCAAATCCAAGGCATCCGCAAGGAATACGGAGCGGTCGTCGCGGTTCAGAACGTCAATCTCGAGGTCGAGAAGGGCGAATTCCTCACCTTTCTCGGTCCCTCCGGCTCGGGCAAGAGCACGACGCTCTACATTCTTGCCGGCTTCGACAACCCGACGGCTGGCGATATCAGGCTGAACGGGACGACCCTGCTGTCCACCCCTTCTCATCGGCGCAATATCGGCATGGTGTTTCAGCGCTACACCCTGTTTCCGCATCTGTCCGTCGGCGAAAACATCGCCTTTCCCCTCAAGGTCCGGCGCAAGCCCAAGGCCGAGGTCGATGCCAAGGTCAAGGAGATGCTGCGGCTGGTCCGGCTGGAGGGCTATGAGGATCGCAAGCCGGCGAACATGTCGGGCGGCCAGCAGCAGCGCGTGGCGCTCGCCAGGGCATTAGCCTACGATCCGCCGGTCCTTCTGATGGACGAACCCCTGTCTGCGCTCGACAAGAAGCTTCGCGAGGAAATCCAGTACGAGATCCGGCGCATCCATCAGCAGACCGGCGTAACGATCCTCTATGTGACACACGATCAGGAGGAGGCACTGCGCCTGTCCGATCGCATTGCCGTCTTTTCCAAGGGCGTGATCGACCAGATCGGAACCGGGCCGGAACTTTACGCCAATCCGGCGACGCGCTTCGTGGCCGAATTCATAGGCGACAGTAATTTCCTGCCCTGCGACGTGCTTTCGACCACCATAGGCCGCGCCGATATTTCGATCTGCGATTCGATGACGGTGTCCGATGTGCCGGTACACGGTTTGGCCTCCACGGGCAGCAAAGCCTCCGTCATGTTGCGTCCGGAGCGCTTGTTCCTGTCGAAGACCCAGCAGGAACGGGGACTGCCCGTCACGGTCAGCGACATCACCTTCCTGGGCAACAACATTCACGTCGTGACCAGGACGGGCAGGGGTGACGAATTGTCCGTGCGGTTGCCGTTCGGCCACGAGGCCATTGCCAGCCTGGGGCGTGGAGACGCCGCGTGGCTGCGGTTCGATGCAGGATCGGCCCACGTCTTCGGTTGACCAATGCTATAGGGTCTAGGTCTTGGCCTTGCGCAACGCTTCGGTGATCTCATCGCGGGCTACATCATCGCCTGCCGGGCAGCCTCGGGCTCGCGCAATCGGATGGCCTTGAAGACGGCCCGGTGCTTCATGATGGCATTCCCATGTGACTCGCTTGCCCGGTTCGTGAGGCGGAAGTTCGCCAGCAGAGCGGCGTGGGATCGGTCGAACAACTTAAGGAGTTCGGGCTTGCTCCCATTCTCGACGAGCCGGGGGTGGGAAAGAACCTGCTCGAACACTCCTCATCAGGCCTGATCTGGCACCTGCCGGCGCGCTCGCGCCTGCCTCGTGCCGGTTGCTGTTCTTCTGGGTCAACAAATTCTATTCGAGCGGTACGGTCGGTCTCGTGAGACAGGCCGAGGGCATGCCCGGCATGCATGTCGACTTTCGAATGATGAGCGATGAGCGTGACCGGGTGCGACTTTCCGATGCCTTCCGCCTGGGCGCGGGCGTCCTGCGCGCGCTGGGGAAGCAAGGGACGCGCACAAGGGTCCCGGCGGCGCGCCTTTCCGATCGCGCGCGGCGCTTCGGCTTTCCGAGCCTGCGCAACACGGCTCTCACCGGCCTGGCCGGCATGCTGCTCGATCTGGGCGGTCCGCTCACGGACACCCTGCTGGAGCGCATGATCGGCGATGAAGTCGCCCTGAATGGTTTCCTCGACGAGGCTGTCACTGGTGTGAAGCATGCTTGCGGAACTTGCCGGATGGGCGCGAACGGGGACCCCCTGGCCATTACGGACGCCCAGGGCCGGGTGAAGGGGCTCGACGGACTGCGTGTTTGCGATGCCTCCCTGTTTCCATCCATTCCCGCTGCCAATATCAATGTCCCCGACATCAATATGCCTTACGAAGAGCTGGAAGAGCGGTTGTTTTGAGTTGTTGCGCGACAACGAGGTTATTGCCCATTGCCGAGGCCCACGATGCATATCGGCACCGGATGCGGTTACCGTTCCGCAGGCAAAGGGTATCCAACCATGCTATTTCCCGGATGGGTCCGCGTACTGGAAAGCTGCAAGGCTTGGCCGTCGAAACTAGTCACTGAACTCGCGCAGCGCTGATGGGGGGCGTCGCCTTAACCGGCGCGAGCCGTCGGTCATGTCTCTCAAATATCGTTCCACTCTGCCCGCTCTAACCGGTTAAGGCGCCGCCACCGGCAAAGCCTCTTCCTCCAGCTCAACCAACCTGGATATCAATTGGTGGGCAACGCAGGCGATACACGCCATACCGTGTTTCCGACATCATCCGCCACCAGCAGAGCGCCTTTGCCATCGATCGCCACGCCCACAGGTCTTCCATAGGCGTTCCCGTGTTCATCCCGAAATCCCGTCAATACGTCTCTGGACGGACCGGAGGGCCTGCCTTTGTGGAAGGGAACGAAGATCACCTTGTAGCCGCTGGGCGGATTGCGGTTCCAGGAACCGTGCTGGCCAATGAAGGCGCCATGCTCGCCAAATGCTAGGCCGAGTGACGCTGTATGCGGTCCCAGCGCGTAATCCGGAGGGATGGCCTTGGCAACCAGGTCTGGCCGCGGCGGCTGCGGCCTCGGGTCGACATGATGCCCATAGTAGGAATACGGCCAGCCATAGAAGGCGCCTCGGCGCACCCGGGTCATATAGTCGGGCACCAGGTCGCTGCCGAGTTCATCGCGCTCGTTAACGGCAGCCCATAGGGCTCCTGTCCTGGGTTCGATGCCCATCCCGACCGGATTACGCAGGCCTGAGGCAAAAATCGTATGGCTCCCGGTCCTCGGATCGACGGCCCAGATCGCCGCGCGGCCGCTTTCGGCAGCCATGCCATTCTCGCCGGCATTGCTGTTGGAGCCGACGGCCACAAAGAGTGTCCTACCGTCCGCGCTGGAAACGACGTTCTTGGTCCAATGGTGGTTGATGGACCCGGCCGGCAAATCCGTGACCTTCACTCCGGCGTCGTTGACGCGTGTCTGTCCGAGCCGAAACGGAAACCGCAACAGCGCATCGCTATCCGCGACATAGAGTCCATCGCCGAGCAGCGCCATGCCAAAAGGCGAGTTGAGGCCGTCCATGAGAATGAAGCGGTCATAGGTCTCGCGTCCGGGATGCCGGCGCAGCAACGAGATACGGTTGGCGCTCTGCGTGACGGCACCGGCCCTCTTCATCACCAGCTTTGTGACCCATCCCTTCAATCCTTTGGAATCCTCCGGTTTTGGTGGCGCATTGGTCTCGGCGACGAGGATGTCGTCATTCGGCAGGACGTAGAGCCAGCGAGGATGCTCCAGCCCCCGGGCAATCGCGGTTATGCTCACTCCCTTGCCAGCGATTGGAGCCGCGCCGGAAGCCCAACCTCTGGCAGGGGCAATCTTGAGTGTCGGCAGGAGTGTGGTTTTCTGCGGCGGCAATTGTGGGGAGGGGCCTGAGCCGGCGGCCACCGACAGGTTTGCGTGATCGGCGCAAGCCGAGAGTGGCAGTGCAACCACGACTGCCCAGACGGCAGACCGCTTCAGGACCGTACTGCGATAGCCTGCGTTCAACGGGACGTATCCCTTCAAGTTGGCGAATTACCAAGAACACGGCAGGCAAGCAGAAAATTCGAGAGCCACCTCTGTAGGTTCGCTTATTCCCACAATCGCACTCAGTCCTGCACCATGATCTTTAGCATGAGGCGTATTACGATCAGCGTCTTCATTTAAGATAACTCTTTCCTGGCACCCCTTCCCTGTCGATGCGGCTTTTAACGTGGAAGAGCAGCGCCTTGCCATGCCGAAGTGACGGATCATGGTCTGGCTGAAGGAGTGCTGCGGGTCAGGGGGGGGCCCCGAATCTTAGAACCTGCTGATCTGGCTGGAAATTCCGATCGGGATGTCAACATGACTGCGCCGGACACTTGCTAAGGGCCAGGAAAAGCTCAAAAAGCAAGAAGATCGGGGTGCGTCAGGAATTTGAATTCCTGTCCAAGTCAAGAAGTTTAGCCACGTTGATCCTGAGAGCCTTGGCGATCTTGATGTAGGTGGTGAGTGGGGCGTCGGTACTTCCACCTTCGATGCTCGCGACCTCTTCAATTGAAATATCCGCGTTGCGAGCGAGATCCTCGACAGTCAAGTTATTCATCTCACGCCAGACCAGAGCAGTACCGATGCGGCTTGTATTTTTATTTATGGAAATAACGGGAGGTAGATTCTTCATAGATCTCTGTACATCAGCTCTCATCCTATAGTAGGGGCTGCATGTGACTGTCATATCTCTACCGTTGGGAATATCGGAACGGCTTGATCCAAGGGTTGTCCTGGCCATGTGAAACTCCGCTCGCTCCCCTGATGGTCTCTGTGCATTCTTTTCTTGAGCAGGCCGTGTGTCGCATTATCGAATTAGAAAATGCCGCGCTTCTGAAGGTCACGCATGACGCTGGCCTTGTCGCAATCATCAAGACTTTGGCAGCGACCTCACGCGACTGTGCGGTCTTTTCTACGACGACACTATGCGTTCTCTCGGCCTTGAGATTGACTCGGTCTGTGGCCGATACTCGAAGTATATGAGCCGTATATCCGAACGTCGAAACTGTGGCGATGACGGCCGCAACCGGCAAACAAAGGCGGAGATCCATTTCACTCCTCCTCCAAACCGTTGCGGATTTCGGACGCCGCGCCGATGCTCCGTGACGTGGCAGCGGGAAGGCGAGCACCGCTGGGTGGCTGGAAAAAGGCGACTAGGGGCACCAAATATCCGAGGCAGAGAGCATCTACCTGTGCTTTCGTCGAGGTTACGAACCGGATCGAGGCCAGCCCTGATAGATTAAGCCTAGCGACGATGGGGAGAGGGCTTGCGTCCCCGCCGGGTCCTGGAACCGGGACTATCGGCTGAAGCTATCCCGTACCGTGACGGCGAGAAAATATTCGTGAAGAATGTATACAGATGCATTTCAAGCAAGAGAGGAATTAGCAAGTATTTGTATTTTGATCGGCGATGGAGCGGTGACCTCCAAAAAACTAAGTATACTCGTAAACTCTCGAATATCACAGAATCGGAATCTACCTAAAGCGCGCGAGGGCTCTCAGGTTCCGCGATGAGGAGTCGGTCCTCCTCCGAGCACCAAGAGCCAACGGGTAGAATCGCAAATTATTCATTCCGGCACGCTCTCGAAGATCTCATGAAAACGCCGGTTCCTCGTCAATCTCTCGCTTGGATCGAAGGCCTGCCGCATCAATGCAGAGGTAACTGCGATCAAGCACGCTGGCAGGCGTATCTGGGTAATTTCCGATCCTGCAATCGTTTTTGCCAACGACATACACTCGACAGTCGCGGTCTCGAAGCGTCGAGGGACAAGCCGGGATCTGCATGCCTCCACGCCGCGGGCATTGCGGTACATGCCTCATCGAGGACACCGCCGAAGTTGTGGCGGGTGAGTGGATCAGATAGGCGAGGCGATGACCGTCTGGGTAGTATTCCCGATGTCATTTCTCGATATAGGTGCGGCTAGCCAACGCGTTCCCAAATAGGCTCGCCAGGCTCCCATTACTGCTCAAGCGCCTGGGTCCTCCCGGCGTGTCGACCAACTGCTTATCCGAGAGGGGGACCGTCAGGACGATATCCAAGTAAACATAACTTAATATTCGCAAAAATTTAGGCGGAAAATATACAGAAAGTAACGTATTATTGATCTCAATTTTTAGTACTTTTGTGATATTATTTTAAATTGATACGGGTAATATATTTAATATTGCTGATGATTTTTTGGCAATAAAGGGTTATATCTAGTATATATTAGAAAGAATCCCTGTATCAATAAGTAATAATATGGCTTTATAATTATCTTATATGAAAGGATCTGAGTGATGCGTAAAATACTCACGAGCGTTTTCGCCGCGACCATCGGTATCGCCGGTTTGATGAGCCCGGCTCCGGCAGAGGCTCGCGATCCCGGCATATTGAGGCATGCGCCCGGTGGTCATGGGTTCCACGGTGGAGGTCATGGATTTCACAGCGAAGGTCAGAGGTTCCTTCAGGGCGGGCATCATTATCGAGGCGGACGAGGCTATTATGGCAGGAGAGGAGGGGGCTACTATGGCGGGGGGTATTACGACGGCGAAGATGATAATACCGGCGCCATCGTTGGGGCCGGCATTCTGGGGTTGGCTGCAGGTGCCCTGATGGGTAGAGCGATGGACCACCATGGAGCGCCCGGAAATTCCTGTGCTGCCCGCTTCAGATCGTATAACAGGGCCACTGGCACCTATTTGGGATATGATGGGGCCCGCCACAGTTGCCCTTGATGCCTGCGTATTTCGCTGGAGGAGTCCGAACATCTTCTGAAAGAATGTGACAGACGATCCGTATGAGTAGGTGAGGTGCTCCCAGAATTTGAACCGCCCAGCTGGAAGATTTTCCGGGCTGAGGCTCATGGCGGATGGGATGCGCCAGAGCCATTTGTCAGCGCCATCGGCACCTTGGTGCCGATGGCGCTATAAGGACGAACTTCGCTGTAGTTCCTACGCCATTGCTCCATCTTCTGGCGGGCGTCGTCAAGCGTCCGGAACCAATGGGCGTTCAGGTACTCTGCACGAAACTTGCCATTGAATGACTCGATAAACGAGTTTTTGGTCGGTTTGCCCGGCCGCGAGAAGTCGAGCACGATGTCCTTCTGGTAGGCCCAGAGATCGAGGTGGCGGGAGATGAACTCGGATCCTTGGTCGACGCGGATCGGGGTTGCTCTGAGTAGTTTCCGATCCTCTTCCCGGGCATCGGTTCGGGGATAAAGTCGTCTCAGAGCGGATCGGATTGATGATCCGCGCATGTGCATTTCGATATTGATGATCCGCGCATGTGCATTTCGATGCCTTGACCGGAAGACCGACATGAAAAATATCATCATACTGTGCGTTGTAGCGCTGTCTGTCGCTGCGTGTGCCAATGCCAGAGATACGCGTATGTCCAAGGGCGCGCTTCTCGGCGGCGCGGGTGGCGCGCTCATCGGTGGTGTCGCTACTCGTTCTGCCGGCGGTGCGATTGTTGGCGGAGCTATCGGCGCTGCGGCTGGCGCTGTCGTCGCGGACGTAACCAGGCCACGACATCGCGGCAGCAGGTGCCATTATAGCAACTTGCTTGGGAAACGCGTCTGCCAGTATCGGTAAGCCAACGCCGGGTGGATATCGAAGCCTCAGCGACATCTAGGTAAATGCCTAGGCTATAAGGCGAGCAAGGTCCTTATTAGGGTATGGCCGGCTGGGATTGCAATCTTGTAGCCCGTCACTAGCGAGGCCTTATGCCTGTTGATTTGCCGCCCGCGCGAAAGCTGGCGAAGACCGTGTCATTCATAAGTGTTTCGAGAAAGGAAGCGGCTCGTCAGGTGTCTTTTGCTTTGATGCTTCTCGCCCTATGCATTGCTGCAGCAATTATTGCGGCAGCCATGCACCTTCTGCCTTAGGTTTCAAGCGGGTCACAAAAGAAATACGATTTAGGGCACTAGACCTTCCCGCCATTCGTGCCATGTTGCCGATTATGGAACGACGCTACGATCTTCGGGCCGAAGAAGACGACACGTGGACTGTTTTTCGACGTGTTTACAGGCTTGCCAGCAATGGTCGACGGCTTCGAAGCCACAGGTTTCGAGGTGGAGGAAGCCGGTGATCTTCTCGCCATGCTCAATGCAGCGGATTTTGAACGCAGGCGCGAAGCTGGCATGCTCTAGCCCCAGCCGCTCCCAGGAACGATCGCCTCTCCCCGGTGTTGGCTACCAGGAGGTGCGATATGGAACATGCCAGCTTCTCTCAACCTGTCGAGGTGAAAGCTCTTGCGATCGCAGGCGCTGATCAGGCCGCGACCTATCTTTTCGAGTATTGGCCCGTTGTCGAAAGTAAGTGTTACGAACTGGCCAAGCTCGCTTGCATCGACGCTCAGCGAGCGTGCCTCGATGTCATGGCAGGCGCTGCCCAGCCAGACCAAGCTCGCGGGGCTTTCGTCGAGGCGTGCAAAGAAGCGGATATGCGTGTAATGCCGTGAGAGCATCCGAATGCGAGGAGGTCAAACCGTGCCTCCCCGTTTTTTGCTTTTTAGGTAGATATTCCCTGGCGCGAGTTGCCGGTCATCGCCGACATGAACCCGAATTCGAACGCTGGCTCCAGCCCTGCCTCACCCAGCGCATCGATGATCGATGAATGCATAGCGAGCTTCCTTGGTTTTTCGCCCGCCGTTCAAGCCCTCGAGCAGGCTGAGCGCGTCACTACGCAGAGATCTTCACCCCCTTCGGGCCAGCGATTGTCAAGGAAATCCAAAGCCTGTTAGACCGACCAGATGACGACAGCCCAACGGTGTCCAAGCTTGAACGAAATCGGGTGATGGAAGGCCACTTCTGACATCCAAACCTCAAATAGACCAAGAATGGACATGTGCGCTTCGAAGCCGAGACAGGATCTGCAGCTGGCGTGACATTTTCAGATTAGGGCGGGTTGCTGCTCGAGAAGGGTCTCGCCCTCTCCAAACGATGAATGTTCTCCTATTTCAGGCCCACGCTTTTGACGTGAGTAACAACGGGGATTCTCGTCGGGGCGGTTGCATTGAAATTCAAACATGAGCCTGGATGGCCGAATTCATGATGGAGCAGAGGGGCAAGCGTTCGAAACGCGCCTAACGATCCCTGGCTGACGCCGAGCCGAAGGCACGCGATGCGGCGCCAGCTGGCTTCCGGCCGATTTGAGTCCTCTCCAAATAAAATTGAAAATAATTTGGAACTTTCTACCTTATGCAATGGTTTATGTATTCTCATTAGATGCATAAAACTAGGAGTTATATATGCGTAAGATGTTTATTGCCGCCGCCATGCTTCCATTGTTTGCAATTCCTGCGCTTGCCCAAACCGCCACCGCTACGACAACAGAGACATTTGTTCTGGCAAAGCCGACCGATGTCCTGAGCAGCAACCTCATCGGCTTAAACATTTCCAATAGTGCCAAGGACAATATCGGCGAGATCAAGGATCTTGTGATTTCCGAGGGAGCACTATCGGGATATGTCGTTTCTGCCGGGGGCTTCCTCGGCATCGGCACACACTACGTCGTCGTCTCTCCGAAAAGCGTATCGGTGAACTATTCCGAGGCCGACAAGAAGTGGTCGGCAACCATGGACGCGACCAAGGACCAACTCAAGGCCGCCCCGGAGTTCAAATATGAGGGCCGTTGGGCGAAATAACAGCCAGGACGGCACCGACCTCGCCCTTTCGGAGGGCGAGGTTTTCCTTGAAAGACATGGGATGTTCGGTTCGCCAGCATTGGGGGCCGGGGCCGGGCACGGGTTATGCAGGCGGAAGAAATCATTTGACAGTCGGGAAGGACCGGCAGGGCATGAAATGCACGGTGAGCGATTGGGCAGCGACGACCAGCCCACTGCGACGCAGCGACAGCCCAGGTTCGCGACAGCAGCCGATCTCAGGCACTGCCCGTTGTGCGGACATTGCTGCGTGTTCTCTCAAGTCATTCCGCCCAGGACCTCGCGACAAGAATTCTGACGGAGGAGCCACTCCCTCTGGGCGGCATCTCTTGCATGGTATTTAATCGCTACATCGCTATTTAATTGTGATATGGTCTGCCAATAATAATAAACAAAAGGTAGATAATATGAAAATTAAAGAGGCCTTTTCTGAAAAGAGAATTGCATATTTATTAGGAAGGAAAATTTTTTCAACTGGAAATGAAGCGCCACGCAGACCTTTAAATTCAAATGAGGAGCCGTTTCTATATTGGACGTGGTATGGCTTTCAGATGAGTCAATTGCTAAAGAGCTTTGAAATGACGCCTGGTCTGAAAGACGGTCGTCGCGCTTGAGCCGGCTGCACGGCTGCCCCTCATCAGGCAGCTCGTTCCATCCAGGCGGCACTTCTGAAGTCCGCCATGCCCGGCGACCAACTGCATGAACGCCGGGGACTTGTACAATCCCGTTTATTATCTGCAGATTGGCAATAGGTGTTTGCTAAGCCGAAAATATTGGAACGTCGTGTCGTAGTGTGAGAAGCGCCCTCCGACAGCCGCTCAATGATGGGAATAACACGCTTTTTCTTCAGTTTGGCAGTCGCAGGTGCAGCTTTGCGCCAAACCGCACGAGGCCACCGAGCCCCTTCACGACGTCCTCGACGAGTTTTCGGCAGAAGTCTTGGTCCATGAGATCGCCGGGCGGGGCGAGCCCTTTGCGGCCTACGGCCTCGATCAGCTTGATAACCTCTTTGGCATCTTCTTCTTCTTTGGGATGGTAGTTGATGGCGACGCCGCCTCCCTCCATGGCATAGGCGATGGCTGTGGCACGGCCCATTCCGGAGTCGCCGCCGGTAATAAGGGCTTATCTGCCAGCCAACCGTCCGGAACCGCGATAAGATTGCTCGCAGTGATCCGGTCTTGGGTTCATTTTCGAAGCCAACCCCGGCCAGGGTTGAACCTGGCGCTTGAAGGGCGGTTTTGGATACTTCTCGACAGGGTTTGTTGTCGGTGACTTGGGGGGCTGACTCCTGGACATACGGGTCTCCAGCGCAAATGGGAAGGGTGCTTTCGAACCTCGCCCAGGGCCCGGGTTCCATTGACGGGGAGTTTCGAGAAGGCACTGTGCCCACGGAAGAGTGGTGGCGGGAACGAATGATATCGCCAATCGTTCGGTGGGTCTCCAAGAGCAGTCCGATCAGATCGGCCCCGTTGCTTGCTCGCTTGCAACAACGAGGTGGAGAAGGTGGACCCCCGCAACTTCATTGCGACCTTTCGTCAAAGGCGCACACAAGGAGGATTTCTACATGGCTATCGAGAGCACGGAATATGGCAATCTAATTGGCAGCGACAAGGTTGAGGGCACGGCCGTTTATGGCGCGGACGGGGAGAAAATCGGCTCGATCGAGCGCGTCATGATCGACAAGAAATCTGGTCAGGTATCTTACGCGGTGCTGGGCTTCGGTGGCTTTCTCGGCATTGGTACCGAGCATTATCCGCTGTCTTGGAACTCACTGACCTACAACACCGAGCTCGGCGGCTATCAGACCGCTTTGACGGACAGCCAATTGCAAGGTGGTCCGAAATATTCATCCGACGATGAGTGGGACTGGGACAACCCCGATCGCCCCCGTGCCGTTGATGCATATTACGGCGCGCTGTGGAGCGGTAACCCTCTCGATCCGAGGTTGGATCAGCGTCCATAGTATCGTTGATCGAGAGGGGCCGGAATCCAGGTTCCGGCTTCTCCGTTCGATCGTGACGAGGCTGGGCTTGCCGGGCGGCGATCGCGGGGGAAGAATCCCATGAGACGGTTGATCGATCGGAAACTATTACTGACATGACGGTTTAACGCTGCGGGAATAGCGCCCAGGCTTTCCTACCGATGCCTGAGGCGATGCTGGCGCTTGAACACATCGACGGCCCGATCGCCATGTTGGCGCGCAGGCGCGACAAGCAGGCCTTGCAGCGTAAACAGCGTGAATGGTCGGGGCGAACCCTGGGAGGAGATATCCCGATGGCAAAGAAAACCCGAGAAAAGACCGCGAGAATCCACGAGCAAACCCTGATGCGTGGCAATGGCGGCGAACTGCATCAGATCGCCGAGGGCGATACGCCCGTGCTTACGACGGCGCAGGGCAATCCGGTTGCCGATGACCAGAACAGCCTCAGAGCCGGACCGCGTGGTCCAACCCTCCTCGAGGACTTCCATTTCCGGGAGAAGATCTTCCATTTCGATCATGAGCGCATTCCCGAGCGTGTCGTTCATGCTCGAGGTTATGGAGCGCATGGCTATTTCGAGACCTACAAGTCCCTGGCGGAATATACGCGTGCCGATTTGTTTCAGCGTGCTGGCGAGAAGACGCCGGCCTTTGTGCGCTTCTCGACGGTCGCCGGCTCCAAGGGTTCGTCCGATCTGGCGCGTGACGTGCGCGGTTTCGCGGTCAAGATCTATACAAAAGAGGGCAACTGGGATCTGGTCGGCAACAACATCCCGGTTTTCTTCATCCAGGACGCCATCAAGTTCCCCGATATCATTCATTCGGTGAAGCCAGAGCCCGACCGTGCTTTTCCCCAGGCCCAGTCGGCGCATGATAATTTCTGGGATTTCATTTCGCTGACGCCGGAATCCATGCACATGATCATGTGGGTCATGTCGGATCGGGCGATCCCGCGTTCTTTCCGCTTCATGGAAGGGTTCGGCGTCCACACGTTCCGCTTCCTCAATGTCCAGGACAGTTCCACTTTCGTCAAATTCATCTGGAAGCCAAAACTCGGCCTGCAGTCCGTCGTCTGGAACGAGGCGGTCAAGATCAATGGCGCCGATCCCGACTTTCATCGTCGCGATCTGTGGGATGCAATTCAGTCCGGCAATTTCCCTGAATGGGAACTGTGCGTGCAGCTTTTCGATCAAGCGTTCGCCGACAGTTTCGACTTCGATGTGCTTGATCCGACCAAGCTCATACCGGAGGAAGTCATCAAACCCGTTCCGGTGGGACGTCTGGTATTGGATCGGATGCCGGATAACTTCTTCGCCGAGACCGAGCAGGTTGCATTCATGACGCAGAACGTGCCGCCTGGGATCGATTTTTCCAATGATCCCCTGCTGCAGGGCCGCAACTTTTCCTATCTCGATACGCAGCTGAAGAGGCTTGGAAGCCCGAACTTTACCCACATCCCCATCAACGCACCGAAATGTCCTTTCGCGCATTTCCAGCAGGATGGGCATATGGCAATGCGCAATCCCGTCGGCCGCGCCAACTATCAGCCGAATTCATGGGGACAAGGGCCGAGAGAAGATCCCGTTCGCGGCTTTCGCTCCTTCCGGGAGGACATCGATGCGCCGAAGGTCCGCCTGCGTGCCGAGAGCTTTTCCGACCATTACAGCCAGGCGCGGCAGTTCTACATCAGTCAAACCGCTCCCGAGCAAAAGCACATCGGGATGGCGCTGACCTTCGAACTGAGCAAGTGCCAAAATCCCCTCATCCGCGAGCGTATGGTCTCACATCTATTGAACATCGATGAAGAGCTTGGTGTAGCGGTCTGTGACAAGCTTGGGATCGGCAAATTACCCGCACCTGCGAATGCCGCCGTCGCGCCTCGAAGGGATCTTCCATCATCGCCCGCTCTCAGCATCATCCAGAATGGCCCCGCAAGCTTTGCTGGCCGCAAGGTTGGCGTCCTGGTCGGCAATGGCTCGGACGCTTCGATGCTCAAGACGCTGCAGGCCGCCCTTGAAAAGGAAGGTGCAATTCTGGAGGTGATCGCGCCGAAGGTGGGTGGGGTGAAGGCAAAAGACGGGTCGCTCATTCCGGCACATCATATGATCGACGGCGGCCCTTCAGTCCTTTTCGACGCTGTGGTGCTGTTGCTGTCGGAGGGGGGGGCAGAAGCATTGACGGGCGAGGCGGCGGCGCGAGATTTTGTGGCGGATGCGTTTACGCATTGCAAGTTCATCGGCTTCAGCCATGGGGCCGAGACCCTCTTGTTGAGATCGGGCGTCGCCGCCGATGCTGACGAAGGGCTCATATATCTCGGCGATGAGGGGGCAATCGCTGGTTTCGTGAAGGTCTGCCGTAAATTGCGCCTGTGGTCACGTGAAGCAAGCGTCAAACTTTGAAGAGCACCTCGAGATAGCTGTCCGCGCGACGGCCGGTTGCCATCTCGCCTGCTCGGCTTTGATTGTAGAGATATTGTTCGCGGCTGCATGCTGAAAGGGGGATGCGCACCGCTGCCCCTGAAACTCTCTCCCCGACCTGCAGGCGAAGCCCCATATCTAAGGACACATGGGGACGAATGGGGAACCCGGCAGCGTTCAAATTGCACTGTTGCGATGCTCGGGCTCGCGAACTCAGGTTGCGATGGTGATGCCGGCCTCCCCGGCCGCGAGTACGAAAGCTTGCCTCGCATCCTCCGGGTCACGCTTGCCTTCGATCACTTCGAGGCAGAACCGCCTGGCTAACTCGTAGTGATCGCCGTGCTCGATCGGCCAGTCTTCCACCAGATATTCCGCAGCCTGGTTGAGGTCAGCGATAACGATCTCCTCGATCACGAGCGGGCGGGAAAAGGCAGTGTGGGCCATGGTTTACCTCCTAGGAACCCAACCCGGCGCAGACGCGATGGTTCCCGATCTTGGGCGGCTTCCCAGCCACCGCCAGGGAAGAAGCTCAACGAGATGATGCATTTGCATCAGCAAATCTGATCCGTGGAAATCTGGTTCGCACGCACTGTCCGACCTAAGCTCTTATGCCGGGGAAGGTCGCTGAGCCTCCCTCCATAACGATAAGCGGGAGTGCCAAATGAATGCGAATGTCAGAACGCTGCGTGCGGAGCATCATCTCATTTCCGCTTCCGGCGACCTCCTCGCGATGTCGTTGAAACCAGCACCGATCGAGCTTGGCGGGACATGCCCGGCCGTGCGTAGTGAGGCCGACTATCGCCAGCTCGAGCACAAACTGGCGCAAGCCTTGCAGCGCCTCGAGCAGTGTGAAGCCCAGCTCGGAGAGGCCGATCACCGCATCCGTAACTCCCTGCAATTGGTGGCGAGCATGCTCTCGCTCCAGGCTCGCAATACCATCGATGAGAAGGCCGCCGACGCGCTCCACACCGCCAAGGACCGGATCTACACCATTGCCATGGTGCACGAGCAGCTCCATGGCTGCGCCACCGAAGATTGTGTCGACCTTGGTGAGCTTCTGACCCGGCTCGGCGAATTGCTGGCGGGCAACAGGCCGGACAATGTCAGGCAGGTCATCGTCACTGCCGCCCATGTTTCCGTGCCAACCCAGTTGGCCAAGCATCTGGGCTTACTGGTCTGCGAACTCGTTACCAACGCTTTCAAATACGCCTATCCGGGTGAACGGGTGGGCGACGTACGCGTGTGGCTGACCTTAGCGGCTGATCAATGCCGGCTCATGGTTGAAGATGACGGCGTTGGTATGCCGCACGGGCTCGATGGCATGCCCGCCCGGGGATTTGGCGCGTTCATGCTCAAATCCATCGTTGGGGTGACCGGCGGCAAGATGCGGATCGGCAAGGGCGCCGGCGCATCTGTCGTCATCGAGATACCGAGCAAGAGCCTGTCGATCGGGTGAGACCGACCCGTCCAGCGGAAGGACGAGAGCCGGCACCAGTGCTCCTCGATGGAAGGAAGCCGCCTGTACATCGAAGGTGCAATCATCATGCCCACACAAAAGCCCTGACACGCTCACAATCCAGCGCCGGGCAGCGATCTGGTCCAGATGTTCCGAAGCGATCCATCGAGGAACAAAATTCCCAGGCTTGAGTTTGGCACCGGGATTCGCAGATAGGCAGATAGGATGAGCAAAATGGCAGGTTCTACGAAGGAAGACAACGGGCAGGCGATTTCTCGCGATCGTCTTGCCGAATTGCTGAACGAGGACCTTTCCCGTGAATATCAGGCGATCATTGCCTACGTTGTGTACTCGCAGGTAATCAAGGGTCCCGAGTATATGAGTATCGCGGAACAATTGGAGACCCATGCGCATGATGAGCTAAAGCATGCCCTCATCTTGTCCCGACAAATCGATTATCTCGGCAAGATGCCGACCGTCGTGCCGAAGCCGGTTCAGACATCGAAGGTCGCCCGTGAGTTGTTGCGATTTGATCTGAACAACGAGAATGAGACAGTTCGCAATTACAGGGAGCGGGTTCGCCAGTGCGAAGCCTTGGGTGAGTTTGCCCTTGCCGAACAGATTCGTCAGATCCTCGTAGACGAACAAGACCATCAGATTGATCTTGCCACCGCGTTGGGAGAGGACGTTCCGGATATGAGCAGACCTCTAAAGAAATAACCTCCCGATCGTTCATATGATTGATCCCAGTGAAGCGGGAGACGGTGCTGGGAATTTCGGAACGGTCGCGAGCGATGTTGCCGAGATGTTACTTCCAGGCCGGGAAAATAATTAGGGAACAGGCGACGAAGGCGGCGGTTATATGCGGTGGAAACTTACAGGAGGCCGAGTATGGACCACAGCACACACACCAGGCTTGCCGACAGCGAACTCACACCCGAATATTTGGAAGGCGCGACGATTTACGGCCCGGAGGATGAGAATATCGGCAGTGTCTCCCATGTCCACGGCATAGGCACGGACACCATTGTCGTGATCGATGTCGGCGGTTTCCTGGGAATAGGTGCCAAGCCCGTGGCCGTGAGGGTCGCTGACCTCGATTTCATGCGGGACGAGAATGGCGAGGTACACGCGGTGACCTCGTGGACGAAAGACCAGCTCAAGGCAATGCCCGAACACCAGGACTGAAGTCTGGTCCCGGGAAAAAACGGCGTGGCGGATAGGTCGCCTAAAGCGTTCCGTTTCTTGCAATGAGCACAGTTAACGTGGAAGAGCGGGTGGATCTAACATCTGCTCTTCATGTTTCCGGGTATATATTTAATATCGAATATTCAATTTATATTGATAATAATTTGGAACATTTGCGGCTGTTGAAGGTTAATATCAAGAAATAGCAGATAATTTCTATCTGTTTAATCCTTGGATTTCAATGGATAGCGCGCTCGTTTCCCTTCTTTCTTCTTTGCCCGGTCATCCGCAGCAGCACGAAGAAATGCGTCCTGCGGTCATTGCCATCCCCGCTTGCAACGAGGAGGAACGGATCTCGCGCTGTCTCGCGGCTCTCGCCGTCCAAAGAGACAAGAGGGGCCAGCGCATTCCCTTCGAAGCCTATCAGGTGCTTGTCTATGCCAATAATTGCACCGATGCGACCGCGGCAAGGGCGGCCGACATACGCAATGGCACGGGCGTGCGGATCGATGTTGTCAGTGTTACCTGTTCCGAGGAACTGTCCTCGGCTGGTCTTGCGCGCAAAGCTGCCATGGACATTGCGGCTGAGCAACTCGAAACGGCGGATTTGCATAACGGCGTCATCTTGACGACGGATGCAGACAGCATCGTTTCGCCGTCGTGGCTTGCGAGCAGCTGGCAGGAGTTTTCGCAAGGCGCCGATTGCATTGCCGGCTATATCGACGCGGATCCGCACGAGTTCATAGAGCTCGGTCGCAGTTTCCAGTATCGCGGTTTCTTCGAGGAGCACTATCACGCGCTCGTTGCCGAGATTTTCGCGTTGTTGGATCCACGGCCTCATGATCCATGGCCCAATCACCAGGTCAGCTCAGGTGCCAGTCTGGCCGTTACGTTGAAGATGTACCGCGCAATCGGCGGTTTGCCAGCTAAGGCGACCGGCGAAGATGCCGCGCTCGCGCTGGCCGTAGAGTGCCTGGGTGGAAAAGTCCGTCATTCCATGGATGTTTGCGTGACGACATCCTGCCGGCTAGACGGTCGGGCTGTGGGTGGGGCGGCTGACGCCATGAAGCAACGCCATGCAGAGCCCGACGCACCTTGTGATCAGGAGCTGGAATCCGTTTTCGCGGTGACCAAGAAGGCGTGGCTGAAGGGGCATTTGCGCCGGTCAAGCAACATCGGCTTCATGGAAGAGTCTGCAGTCCTCGCAGCATTGGGACTGGGGTCGGAAGAGATTGGGAGGCTTCTCACAACCCTTCGTCGATCGTGCTTTGAAGTCTTCTGGCAGGAGTTAAGCGCTGCCAGCACCTTTCTGCGCTATGGCGAACCCTTGAGACCTTCCATGCTGGCAGCGGAGATCAGGCGCGCCGAAATCCTACTGACTTTCCTTCGGTCCCAGCCTAATCCACTCGAGGCGATAGATCTCCTGATGGAGGACCGTGTGGCATTCGAGGCGAGGTTGCAGCGCGTCCAGGAATAACGCGGCCGCTTCCGTACCGCCCAGGGGATAGTTCGTCGGACCAAGCCAGTGACAGAGAACGATCTCGGCTGCGGAGCTTGCGTTGGCCCGGCACCAGGCGGCGAGTGACAACAGATCCGTGACGTCCAGATAATACAGGACCTCGGACAGCACGATGAGATCGAAGGGACCTGCAGGCAGCCCGTCCGGCGCCGCGGCGATATGAAAGTTCACATTGTCCAAGGTAGCGCAGGCGATCCTGGCCTTTGCGATGGCAGTGGGCGAGATGTCGACAGCATCGAGCGCATCACAGTGAGCAGCCAGGCGTGCGGTCAACACGCCGATTGAACAGCCGATCTCCAATGCTTTTGGGTAGGAGGCTCGGGCGAGCGCCCGCAAGGTTGCCTGATATTTCCGATCCTCGTACTCGCTCGTCGCAAAGTTCCACGGGTCGGAATCCGATCTATAGAGCGCCTCGAAATACTCGCGGCCGATTGTGTGCTGATGTTTCATGTTTGGCTCCGGATAAAATATTCCGTCGGTTCGAGAAAACGGCGGAGCTTTTCTGCGCTGAACGTAAAGCCCTCCGGATCATCATCGATCAGCTTCGTCATCTGTGACGCGTGCGCAGCAATAGCTCGGTGCTTTTGGCCGATCCAGGGTGAGATATCGAGACGGAAACCTTCCGGAGGAGGTCGTTCGATGGACATCGAGCTGGGAAGATACCAGCCCCATATCGGGTAATGCCACAAGAGGAGATGAGAGAGCTCCTGCCCGACGGCCTCCGCGATCCTTGCTGCTGCCAAATGGTCGCAGTGGGGGTCCTTGTCCCAGCTGACGAAGAGACTGGTCGAAGCACTCCTGACGACCAGTTGGGATAGACGCTGCACGGCTTGATCGAACAATGCCCCGGACGTCGGGGCGGACGTGTCCGGCACGTCGAAATGAGTTATGTTTGCCGGCAAAAGACCTAAGGCTTCCAAACCCGTGCGACATTCCTGGCGTCGTAGCTCGATCAAGCGCGCCTTTGGAAAGCGCTGCGAATTTGGATGAGAACCAGCACCGTCCGTCAAGACGGCAACATTCACATCGATGCCCGCTTGAAGGCATGCAGCGATCAGGCCACCGGTGCCCAAAGCCTCGTCGTCCGGGTGAGGGGCCAGAATGGTTACGGCACCGCCACCAAGCTTGTCGAGGCCAGCATAGGGCAGGTTGGCGACCTTTGCGAGATAGGCGCTAATTCTCATCGGCGTTCCACAGTTCATGAACCGGGACGGAAGCGGTCAACGCGAACCGTGCCGCATCGGCCATTGCAAGATCGGGAACCGGTTGCCTCAAATAGGTTCTAAGATCGCGTGATATACGCTCGATGGGGTCAGGGCGCATGAAGGAGGCCAGGCCAATACCTCGCTGTATGGTATCCATGACGTCGAGCGCGGCTCGCTCCGTCACGCCTCTCGTCAGATTTGAAAGGGCCACGCAACCTTGAGCGTCGTCTGCTCTTAGCGCCAGATGCCGAGCCGCTGCTCTCGTCCACGAGGCCGCGGTTCGAGCCGCGGCGAGGCATATGGCAACGCGCTGAAGCTGATAGGGATCCTCACCGCGCTGGCGTGCCCGCAATTGCGAAAGATAGAGATCGACAAGCCCTTCGATGGCGCCGAGATGGACGGCGCAAAAGCGCCAGGAGCCCCCTGAAAAATACGGTTGGCGCATGAAATCGCCTGGCTCGCCGATCAGATTTTCGTCGGGGATGGTGATCCCAGACAGGTCGATCGATCCGGTCGCGCTGGAGCGCATCCCTTGCGGGGTCCATCTTGACAGGTCTACGCGAGCCTCTTCGCCCTGGAGTTCCAGAAGAACGATGCGTTGACCCGCTTCGCTGTTCGCCGTGACCAAAGGCCTCGAAAGAAAATCGGCCCCGGAAGCGAGGATCTTTCCACCCCGCAATATCCAGCCCCCCTTGCTGCGCTCGATGCAGAGGGGATCTTTTCCATCCGCGCCCCACACGCCTGTCATGGCACCGCGCCTTACCGATGAGGCCAGACTATCCATTTGCGCGGAGGTGCCGTAACGCTGAAGGAGATCGATCGCGTTGCAATGGCCTTCAAACAGCCGTCCAATTGAAAGATCGGCCGCTCCCAGCGAGCGAAGGGCCTCATGCAGCCGGGGCCAGTGCGGCGCCCCGAGAAGCCCGCCTCCGTCCCGGTTTTCTGGAAGCGGCTCCGCCAAGATGCCCATTTCATGCAAGGCTCTCGTTACTGCCGGATCGAGATGGCAGGTTTCATCCGCTTCCGCGGCTCGTTCTTCACAAAGCCTGGTGAAGCCGGCAAGACGATCAGCCCATGAACCATGCCCCTCGCTGCGACCAGTTTCACTAGGCAGTTTCGTGGCCGCACTCGCCCGCATTTTTATTGTTCCTCGCCGCTGTTCTCGGAGTCCAACACGTGGCGGCACGAAATCGTTCCAGCCGAAAGCCGGGCGTGGCTGAAGCATCACCCTTCAAACTCGCCTTCTACCGGGCGGGTACCGGAACAAAGGTTACCGGCTATGGTTTGAGCCGTCATGGGCTCGGGAATTGCGATGGAATAACAACGGACGAAGCACATGCCGCACAACCGGGCGTTGGTTGATCTGTCAAACGGATTGCCTTTGTCGTCTCTCGAAGAAGGGCACCCCTTCTTCGGTAGGGTCGGCGATGCTCCTGTCTATGTGCTCAAGCGGAAATCCTCTGTCGACGCCTTCAGCTCCCTGTGCAGCCACCTCGGTGGTCCCTTGCAGGACGGTTTGGTTGACGGGGCCCATGTGCGCTGTCCCTGGCATCACGCGTGTTTCGAACTCAAGAGCGGAAGAGCCCTTGCGGCACCTGCCTTCAATCCCCTGGAGCGCTATGACGTGGACGTGCGAGACGGCACGGTGAGGGTCACCAAGCAAATGCCGGCAGCCGAACCTCGGGGTGTCGCATCGCAGTCTCGGAATCCCGATCAGGGCGCCTTTGCTATTATTGGCGGCGGGGCCGCGGGTTTTGCCGCGGCGCATGCATTGCGTGCAGACGGCTGGCCTGGCCGGATCCTCATGTACTCGGCCGATAGCCGAGCACCTTATGACCGCACGCTGCTGACCAAGGATTATCTCGACGGGCATTTCGGCGATGATCGTCTCGAGATCGCCAAGAACGCATTTGAGAAGCTCGGTGTCGATCTTGAACTCGACGTCGAAGTCGAGGCGATTGAGCCTGCCGATAATTTGCTTCGCTTCAGCCAGGGACGAACACAGATCTATGACAAGCTGCTATTGGCGACCGGCTCTCGACCCAAGCGCCTCGACATACCGGGTGGAGCCGGCTCAAACGTCTTTACGCTTCGAACTCTCGCCGATTGTCGCCGCATTCTCGCTGCCGTGTCTCATGCCCGACGCGCGGTCATCATCGGTGGCAGCTTCATTGGGCTTGAAGCGGCCGCTTCCCTGACGAGCCGAGGAATTTCCGTGGCGGTCGTGGTGCCTCAATTCCATCCAATGGAAAAGCTGCTGGGCCGTGCGTTGTCGGATCTTATAATCCAAACACTCTCGGCGAAGGGCGTCGAGTTCCATTTCGGATGCAAGCCAGCCAGGATCGAGGGGAATTGGATAACGCTCGACAAGGGGGATAGCCTGGAAGCCGACTTCATGCTCGTGGGTATCGGTGTCACTCCGAGAATCGGGCTCGCGCGCTCCGCTGGCATAACGATCGACCAAGGTGTGGTGGTCGACGAGTATTTGCGCACGTCCGCTCAGAATATCTATGCTGCTGGCGATATCGTCAGTTGGCCATACCGGATCAAGGAAGAGAGGATCCGAACGGAACATTGGGTCGTCGCCCAAAGACAGGGACAGACGGCTGCGGTCAATATGTTGGGGAGCCAGCAGCCATTGAGATTGGTGCCTTTCTTCTGGAGCAAATTTTTTGATCTCTCGTTCCGTTATATCGGCCACGCCAGGGAATGGGACGCGGTAACGATCGAGGGAGATCTCCAAAAACGCAATGCTCTATTGCGGTACTGGAAGGATGGGATTGATGTCGCAGTAGCAAGTGTCGGCCGTGACCGGGATTGCTTGCTTGCCGAAAGGGACTTTTATGTCCGACTTCGAAATGGGAAAGATGGCAACCCAGCTTAATCACTAGAGCGGACGCGGCGTCGCATCCCTAGTAGCTAGACAGAATGCGAGAGTACCTTGCGTTGATCTAAACATGATTATTGGCGGGATTACCGGCTCGGCTTACCATCGCACCTGCCAACATCAATTTTGTAGTTTCTCGATCTCCTGTATCGCGGCTTCGCCGGCTTCCGTGATCTCCCAATAATTGGCCGCCGGGCGGGGCTTGATAGCTACGAATCCCAGAATGCGCAGGCGCCAAAAGGTTCGTTGCGATCGAACTCCTTCGGGCATGGGACCAATCGGCACGCCTCCTGGAGTCATCCTGACTTCTATGCCCGCCTTCAGGGCAGCCAGCGCACGGATCTGGGCGGGGGATAGCTTCGCCATGCAAGCAACGCCGTCCTAGCATATCAGCGCAAGTTCGAGCACTCGGTTACGGCCTCGATACGCTTGAAGCGTTTATTCTACATGAGATCAAGCAAGTCAGGGGCGAATTGCGCCGTGGCTGCAAAAATGAGTTGCCGGCGTCCTACACCGGCGGGCTGTCTTGGAGGTGCATGCTGTTCTGTAACGCAATCATGCTTGAGCGGGTCCATTCGGTGTTTCCGCGGTCCGAATAGCGATCCAGACGCCGAGAGCCAGACGCTTCTGTTGACTCCTCTATCCAGATTAGCTGCTCCCTGATGGCCGCTTGCGTCAGTGTCGGCGTGTCGCTGAGATCAGGAACGATATGAGGCTGTGCTATGGCATGCACCCTCACCGAGCCCTGAACGGAACAACCAGCTTTTTCTTCAGTTTGATAATCGCAGGTGCAGCTTTGCGCCAAACATACGGGAGCAAAAGTCATGGGCCGTGGGATTTTACTTTGGCTTCTCGGGGTGCCGATCCCGATCATTATCTTGATCGCGCTGCTTTATCATTAGGGAGATTGGTGATGGCTCAAACCGGCGTACTCGTCGAAGATGGGGTCGAGGCGTCCGCATCGGCGGTTTCCTGGGCTGCGATTTTCGCTGGGGCGGCAAGTGCCGCTGTGTTTTCGTTGATACTCATCCTCATCGGAACGGGCATAGGCCTTGCCTTTATCTCGCCATGGCAGAACAGCAGTGCTTCAGCAACGACTGTGGGCATGCTCGCTATCGCCTGGTCGGTAGCAGTTCCTTTGTTTTCGTATGCGGTGGGCGGCTATCTGGCGGGCCGGCTGCGGACTCAATGGGTCGGCCTCCATTCCGACGAGGTCTTTTTTCGTGACACCGCCCACGGCATGCTCGTGTGGGCTATCGGGACGTTGTTTTCCGCATTGTTGTTAGGGACGGTTCTTTCCTGGGCAGGGCAGGGTGTCGTGCAAGTGGGAGCGAGTGCTGTAACGGCGGCCACCCGCGCCGTGACTTCCTCGGCTGACGAAGCGCCGAGCAATGGATGGAACGCATACTTCACGGACGTTTTGTTCCGATCGCCGCAGCAACAAGCACAGAGCAACGATTCGGGGGCGAAGGCAGAGATCGGTCGGATTGCAGCTCGCTCGCTGGCAGCCGGGCAGTTGAGCAATGACGACAAAGACTACGCGGCCCAGTTGATCGCGCGCCAGACCGGCATCAGCCAATCCGATGCCACAAAGAGGATTGATGGTGTTATGGCTGCGGCAAAGCAGGCTGCAACACAAACAGCTGAGAAGGCAAAAGCTGCGGCGGAAGTCGCGCGCAAGACCGGTGTTTATACCGCGCTTTGGGCTTTTGTTGCGCTTCTGATAGGCGGTCTGTCGGCGTCCTATATGGCAACCGTCGGCGGCCGAATTCGCGACAATTTACCTGCCATTTGACGCTTCCCCAGTCCCCACCTAGGCGAATGAATGAGAGCTGGTCCAGCTTCTTTTTCCAGCTCTAAGCACCATTTAGCCAGACAGTTGGCAACCGAGCCTCAGGTCGTTGTCCGACAGGTTCCAAACGTTCCTACCTGCCCGATGTCAAAATTGGCGTCGGGCACTTTTGTGAAAATCCCACCACGATGTTCCGATAGATGCTGCCACCTTCCACCGTTGATGGCGTCTTTACGGCAGGCTTTCAATTTTTCTCAATGCCATCGCCTTGAACAGCGGTAACACGAAAAATGTGCCCGTTGCCCGCCGCCGTTCCAGGCGATGATCAGGTTTCTCGTATCGACCATGGTTCCAGATGATTATCCTAGGAAAACCGATACGCCCATTCCGATCGCGCAAAGAGCCATAACTGCCGTCGAGAGCCAACCCAGGCCGATCAACCAGCCGCCAATGGTCTCATCGCCCATGATCTTCTTGTTCGTCGACATCAGCATCATGATGACCATAATGGGGACCGCTACGACTCCATTCACGACAGCACTCCAAAACAGCGCTTGGATCGGATTAATCGGCGTGAAGTTCAAGGCTACGCCAAGCATGGTTGCGATAGCTATTGTTCCATAGAACGCTTTCGCGTCCTTGGGCTTGCGAGCCAGTCCGGTGGGCCAACGCAGGGCTTCGCCGAGGCCATAAGCGGCCGATCCGGCAAGCACTGGAACAGCCAGCAGGCCCGTTCCGACAATGCCGACAACGAATAACAGTTCGGCAAACTTCCCCGCTACAGGCTCCAATGCTTCAGCTGCCTGGGCCGAACTTTCGATGTTGGTGACATGGTGAGTGTTCAGCGTTGCTGCCGCCGTGACCATGATGGACAGTGCGATGAAATTTGAGACGCCCATGCCAACCAAGGTGTCCAGTTCAATCCGCTGCTCGGCGTCTTCTGCTTGTTCCGGGCAGTCCTTCAGTGGCTCGCGCCCGGGTTTTTCCTTCAAATCCTCAACCTCCTGTGAGGCTTGCCAGAAGAAAAGGTATGGACTGATGGTTGTCCCGAAAATCGCCACGACCGCGGTGAGATAGTCAGCGGTAAATTCGATATGTGGAATGAAAAGACCGGACGCTAACGTGGCCCAATCGATCTTCACGATGAGAAGCGTGGCGACATACGCCAACAGTGCCAAACTGAGCCACTTAAGGAGACGAACATACTGCTTATATTGAAGAAACACTTGGGCGACGGCGCATCCGATGCCGAGGATGATGATATAGATCAGGGTGGGGCCGCCTACGATGAGTTTAATGGCGTCTCCCATTGCGCCAATATCAGCCCCGATATTGATGACATTCGCGACAATCAGTAGGAAGATAGCTGAATAGACCAGCCAGTTAGGATAATACTTACGCAAGTTACCAGCTATTCCTCGCCCTGTGGTTCTCCCGAGGCGGGCACTGATCATTTGGATCGCGCTCATGAGCGGATAAGAAAATATCAGTGTCCAGCTCGCGCTATAGGCAAATTGCGCGCCTACCTGCGAATAAGTGGCAATACCGCTTGGGTCGTCATCGGAGGCGCCTGTGATCAAGCCTGGTCCTAGTACGCTCAATATTCGAGGCTTGCTGGATTCTCCGGCCGGGCTGCGTTCCGCCCTCGTCTTGTGGTCATCGTCTCGTTCGGTCATTTCCCCGCCTTGCTGGAAAGGTGTTTTTGTTTGCCCACTCTTGAGGCTGCACAGGAACAGTTTCTGCGTAAATCGGTTCCCGGAGGATGCCGGACCGCGAGATCTGCCCGCGGCCATAATTTAGGAACAACTCCACTCGCGTGATGTTTGAGGCGCGCGAGGCGATGCGTGCTGGCATCGTCTTGTGGTCGATGGTGTAACGGCCCGCGCTGGCCTTCGGCTCGTCCATGTGCCACTTGCCGGTCACGGCTCGTTTGCGCCGGTTGAAGCGTTTCGGAAGCAACGGCGAGAGGTGAAGGGCCCAGCGATGGATCGTCGAGTGATCGACGGTGATGCCGCGTTCCGCCACCATCTCTTTCAAGTCGCGCAGGCTCAGGCCGTAAGCCAGGTACCAGCACTCGCAAAGCAGGATTACCGAGCGGTCGAAATGGCGCCCTCTGAACATCGCAAGCCCCTCGAAAATCGGAGGGCTTCATTGCCGGACATAGATTGCCATTCGGCTGGCGACAAGCCGCCTGAACCGCGCCTGCCGCCCGATTGACCGCCTCTTAGAAGCAATTCCCCATCGTGGCCGAAAGCATATCCGCGTTGGGAAGTCCTGACGCGCTGGCCAATTGCCTATGAAAAAAATGTTTGGCGAATTGAGTATTTTATGCGTATGCTACCAGTTACGTTCAACAGAGAACGCGGTCACGGCACATTGCGCGCTGCGCAACATGTACTGTGCGTGACCATCCCCCCAAACATAAAAGACAATCGTACTGCACGACGCGAGTTGTGCTGTCCGCCTCACACTGTCCAACATAAATCGGGAGGAATCCGCCTATGAATATAGACGGAAGACTGAGCGGCTATGCGTCCAAGGGATCGCGTGTTCGAGTTGCCATAGACGTCGGAGGAACATTCACCGACGTTTTCATTCTTGACTCCAACGGCAATCAAACCGTTGCAAAGGTGCCGAGCACGGCCAATCCAATTGACGCTGTCATGAACGGGGCAGCGGCGGCTCGGATTGATTGGCATGACGTGGAACTGTTTACCCACGGGACGACGATCGCGACAAACGCGCTGATAACACGCAATTTCAAGCCCGCAGCCATGGTGACGACCAAGGGCTTTCGAGACGTTCTCGAAATCGGGCGCGGTACCAGAGAAGACCCCTGGGATGCATATAAGGAAGGCACCCCACCCTATGTTCGGCGGCGCGACCGTTTCGCCGTTACCGAGCGCATCAACTATCGCGGCGAGGTCATTGAGCCATTCAACGAGGCCGAGGCTCGCGAAGTAGCGCGCATCCTGCGCAAGCGGGAAGTGACCGCGGTCGCGATATGTTTCATCAACGCCTATGTCAACGGTGCTCACGAACTGCGAATGGCCGAAATACTTGCTGAGGAGCTTGGGCCGGACGTCGCAATCACGACTTCGCACGAAACTCACCCAGAGATCTTTGAGGACGACCGGTTTTCGACGACAGTCGCCAATACAATATTGGCGCCGATCATCCGACCCTATGCGCGTGACATAGATCGCAGAACGACCGAAGCCGGTTACGAAGCCGACGTGCTGCTCCTGCATTCGGGTGGTGGGGTGATTACGCCGGCGACGGCGGAGAAATACGCCGCCCGCCTTGCGGCTTCAGGCATCGCGGCGGGTGCGATTGCAAGCAGGCATTTCGCCGGCCTGTGCGGTTACAAGAATGCAATCGGCCTGGATATGGGTGGAACATCGGCCGATATTTCGCTCGCGGCAGACGGACATTTGCGAATGACCGACAAATGGGAGGTCGATTGGGGCCACCCGATCTGTTTCCCCTCGGTCGAGGTTCTCACCATTGGCGCGGGCGGCGGCTCGCTCTCCTGGCTTGACAAGGCGGGGTCGCTGCGCAACGGCCCACAATCGGCCGGCTCCGTGCCTGGTCCCGCCTGCTATAAGGCCGGGGGGACCGAACCGACCAACACCGATGCGAATATCATTCTGGGGCGCGTCGGCACCGAGTTGGCCGGCGGCAGCATGAAGCTCGATCGCGATGCCGCACTCGAGGTGATGAAAAAGATCGCCGAGCCGCTCGAGCTCAATGTGATAGAGGCCTCGCTCGCGACGCTCCGGGTCGCAAATGCCAATATGGCAGATGCAGTTCGCCTGATCTCCATTGCCCGGGGCCACGATCCTCGTGATTTCGCACTAGTGGCTTTTGGAGGCGCCGGCCCCTTGCACGGCGTGGATATTGCTCGCGAGCTCAACATTCCAGTGGTGGTGGTTCCGCCAAACCCTGGCGTGACCTCCGCGGTCGGGTGCATGCTTGTCGATGTCCAGCACGACGTCACCCGCATGTTCTTCAAGGATGCCGTCGAGGCCGATCCGGCCGACATCGAGGCGGCGTTCAAGGAGATCGAAGCCGAAGGGCGCGCACGGCTGGAAACCGATGGTGTCGACGAAAAGGACATGACGTTCCAGCGTCTGGTCGACATGCGCTATCGTGGCCAGTGGCGTTCGCTGGCGGTGCCGGTTCCCGGCCAGATCAAATCGATGAAAGAAGCGATCGCAATCTTCCACAGTGAATATGAGAAAGCCCACAACTTCCGCCGTGAGGATTTTCCGGTCGAGATCTATCGTTTGACCGTTCGCGCGATCGGCGTCACGCCCAAACCGTCCTTCCCGAAAGTCAAGATCGACAAGGGCGCAAAGGCGACACCCAAGGGAACGCGCGAGGTCTGGTTCCACGGCCAGCCCCAGGCAATGACCACGAACCTCTATGATCGTGATCATTTGGCGGCAGGTGTCACCATCAAGGGACCTGCCATCATCGATCAGCTCGACTCGACCACCGTCATCCCCCCCGACTGCGTCGCCCATATCGACGAGTGGCTCAATATCCAGATCAAGCTCGACGCCGCCTAAGCGACGCCTGGCATAGGAACATGGAGAGGAAGAACAGCATGAGCAACTTGAGCAAATATGCGGGGCTGTCCGACAAAGGCATTCAGCATCCGCCACTTCCCGCGGACCGAAAGACGGTATTCAAGACCACACTCGACCCGATCACGTTCGAAGTTCTACGCAACGCCTTCGTCAACATCGTCGATCAGATGGCCGAGCAGTTGCTGAGAACCTGCTATTCATTCGTGATTTACTGCCGCGATTTCTCGTCGGGGTTGAGCGATCCCCAGGGTAACCTGGTGATGCAGGGAACGGGCGACATCGCCGCGCATGTGGGAACACTCCACTATACGTGCAAGGCGGTGATCGAGGCGTTCGGCGACGATATCCACCCGGGCGACGTCTTCATCATCAACGACCCCTTCCGGGGCGGCAGTCACTTCAACGACACGCGGATCCTGCGCCCCATGTTCTACAAGGGCGAGTTGATCGGATACTCGCAGGCGAACGGGCACTGGGCTGATATGGGGGGAGCGGCACCCGGGTCCTTCAACATCAATGCGCTCGACCACATGGGCGAAGGGCTACGCATCACGCCGGTGCGGGTTTGGAGCAAGGGGGTCTGGCTCGAAGACGTGGCCCGCATGATCGCTGCCAATACGCGCAATCCCGGCGATGTCATCGGTGACATGCAGGCGCAGGCCGAGGCGACCGCCGTAGCCGAGCGTGAGATCGTCCGGCTTTGCGACAAATACGGCGCCGAGACCATCAAGACCGCGTTTCAGGAAGTGCAAGACTATGTTGAAGTACTCATGCGCGCGCGTCTTGCCGAATTGCCGGACGGCACTTGGTACGCTGAAGACTATATTGACCAAGATCCCAAGCTCGAGGAGGGCCTGATCCCGATCAAGATCAAGTTCACGATCGATGGCAATCACGCCCATTACGATCTGTCGGGATCGCATCCGCAAATTTCCACATTCCTGAATGCGGCCTATGGAGGCTCGTTCGCAGGCATCGTAGCGGGAACTAAGTATCAGTTCCCGGATCTACCACTGAACTCCGGCCTCTACCGGGCGGTAACCGTAAATGTGGGAGAGCCGGGAACCGTTGTGAACGCCGATTGGCCGAGCCCTTGCGCCGGCTTCTGTTCGGGTCCGTTCGAAAAGCTCATGAACTCGGTGTTCGGCCTTTGGGCCGAAATCCTGCCCGAACGGACCATGGGTTGCGCCTTCAATCTCGAATATCTGCTGGTCGGAGGGCGTGACACCAGGATCAAGGGGCGTCCTTATTTCATGTGGTATGATTGGATGGCAGGCGGTTGGGGCGGCCGCAACGGTCGTGATGGCTTCAATGCCACCGCCCCGGTGTTCGGCGCGCAATATGGCATTCAGCCACTCGAAGGCCAGGAGCGCCTCGCCCCCGTGCTGACGAAATGCCACGATTTCGTTCAGGACTCGGCCGGACCTGGGGAGTCCCGAGGGGGACTCGGTGCCGAGAAGGGCGGCTCCGTCTTTGAAGGTGAGCGCATCGTGGTGTCCTATTGCTGCGATCGCGAGCGCTCTGTCACATGGGGTATGTGGGGCGGTCTGCCCTCGATCCCACACGGTGTGTGGCTTAACAAAGGGACGGAGAAGGAGCGCTATCTCGGCTCCATCTTCTCGAATCTGCCGATTGAGCTGGATGACGTGTTCACGCGTCCATCCGCCGGCGGCGGAGGCGTCGGCGATCCCCTGCTACGCGACCCGCGGCTTGTCCGCGAGGACGTGGCTGACGAATATGTCAGTATTGAGCGGGCAAGAATTGACTACGGCGTTGTCATCGGGGTGATCGACCGCGATCTGGCTCAGTACGAGGTCGACGTCGAGGCAACAGAGAGGGAGCGCCAGCACATCGCTGCGGCTCGCCTGGGCTGGCTCGATGAAGATGCAGAGAGGGTAGCCGCAGATTATCGCGCCGGAAAGCTCAACGAGATGGATTGTATCCGGCAATAC
Organism: Labrys sp. F242; assembly: GCF_057813875.1. Taxonomy (NCBI): domain Bacteria; kingdom Pseudomonadati; phylum Pseudomonadota; class Alphaproteobacteria; order Hyphomicrobiales; family Xanthobacteraceae; genus Labrys; species Labrys sp. F242. Next base: position 198,247 of record NZ_JBVASG010000007.1, read on the forward strand.
GGCGTTATCCTCGATTGGGGGGATGGCACGCTTCTGCCCAATACGACCAATCAATTTCGTCAGATGCTTAAGCGCAGGGCCGTGCCCTATTGGGGCAAGACGCTGGCAGTCCTAGGCAAGGAAGCAACCCAAAGATCTCGGGCCGCCTAAGGTGGCTGGGCACGGGAGGCGGAGCGCACGAACGCACCGCCTCCCCACGAGTGCCGCTAGGCGAGGCGGCTGGAAACGGTGATGGATTGGCCAGGAACGCCAATGCCATCACGTTCAGGGCAATGCGCATATTCTCGATAATGCTGGCTCTCCTCCGTTCGCCTCCTGGGCGAGAGCACAGTCGCGCATGAACCTGTTCAAGGCGGTTCTCACGTGTAGGCAAATAGCCATCTGCGACAAAAGACGGTTGGCATTTCACATCCTGCGGACGGGCCACTGAAACCTGGCTGCCCAGCTGACATTGGTACGACCGCGACCACAGGAGGGGACACCATGGATACAGCCAGTAGCATTCCAAAACCGGATATCATCTATCAGGACGAACCTGGAGTCTTGCGCCAGGCAGCTGCCGAAGACTTCTCTTTGCATATCGTGCCGCCGACCTGGCGAAGCTCGCGTTTTTCACTCGCGATGGCTTGGTTCGGCCTGATGAGCGCCATGTTCTGGGTCGTCGTCGGGAGTACCGTTGCCCTGTCCGTCGGCACGATCGATACGCTGATCGGTATCGCGTTATCGACTGTGGTTTATGGGGTCCTGTGCAACGTCGCCGCTCGCTTTGCGGCACGAAGCGGAACGAATGTGGCGCTGTTTTCCCGAGCGGTTTTCGGACAGGTAGGCGCGACTTTCGCTGCACTGCTGTTTGGCGTGACGATTACCTACTACGCTATTGCCGAGGGCACGATCGTCGCGATCGCTCTCCAGGACTATTTCGGCGGACCGATGAGCCTGTGGTATTTCATCGTCTGCTGTTATAGCGCCCCCTTGGTTATGCGTGGCATACGCACCTGGCTCGATCGGATCAACGGGGTTCTACTTCCTTTATATGTCGTTGGGCTTATCGCCTGTGTGATTTGGGCAATTGTTACGCACGGTTATTCAAATAACTGGCTAACCCATCTTCCGGTAAGAAGCGCTGACATGGGTGTCCCCGGCTGGTGGTTCGCCTTCACGGTCTATATGGGTGTGTGGGTCGTCGTGATGATGACATGGGATGTGGCCCGCTTCGGCCGCAAGGAGGATGCCGCCGCCAACGGTAGCACGAGCTTTGGCATTCCCTTCTATGTCGTCACATTGCTGATCAACGGCGCGGTCGGGATCTTCATCGCTCAAACCATTCCGATCGTGGGGCCGTTGTCGGAGACTTCAGCGATCATCGGCATCGTGGCACTGATGGGGCCATTCGGAGTGCTTCTGGTCTGGGTCAGCCAGACGAGGATCAACACGATCAACTTCTATCTTTCGTCCACGAATATGCAGAACTTCTTTGCACGGGCGTTCAAGATTTCATTGCCCCGTACCATGTGGGTGGCGATCATGTCGGTCGTGATCTTCCTTGTGATGCTCACGAATGTCTTCGGCTACCTTCTGCAGACGCTCCAGTTCCAGGGCGTAATCATCGTCGCCTGGGTCGGTGTCGCCATTACCCATATCGGCTGGTGCTATCGACGCGGGATCAGGGCTGACATGCTTGAGTTTCGTCCCGGTCGAGTTCCGCTGGTTAATCCGGGCGGACTTGGAGCCTGGGTCGTCGCATCGGCCGTCGGCTGTCTTCTGCTGGTGTTTGGCGGCAGCTTTGGTGGCATCTGGGCACCGCCGATCACCCTGGCTATAGCCGTCCTCATCTATGCGGCGTCACTGGGGATAGCGCGCGCGAACTGGTATATCGTGAACCGGCCTCACGATCCGCGGAGCGAAGTCGACGATCCATGGACCGCGAGGATCCGCTGTAGTCATTGTGCGCAAGCCTATATCGCCCACGAAATGGATCGCGACCCCTCATTCCGTCATGAACCGATTTGCCTTGCATGTGCATCTGACCGCCGCGAATTCCTGCTGGCGGCTCGGGCAGAGGCAAGAACATATGCCGGACGCTGCGAGCCTGTCATGCTCGACCCTCAACGCAGCTCGGTGACGTAAGTTACGATTGCGGGCTGCGCCTTCGGTGCAGCCCGCCTTGCATGACCACCTATGCCTTACGGAAATTCACGATCGCACCATTCTTTGAGGCTCGCCTGTTCGTCCTCGTCGCACCAGTCGAGTGCGTTCAAAATCTCGCCGGAAACGACCTCCACCGTGGTTCGCCGCCTCATCGCCAGGTTCCGCAGCCTGCCATAGGCTTCATGTTCCGAGCGACTGTTTGTAAGCATCATCGCAAGCTTGGCACGCTCAATGGTACGGCAGGTTTCGAGCTTGGCCTGCATGCGTTGGAGGTTTGCGCAAAGCCGCTTTTCGCGCCGGAAGTTATTGACCGTCACCAGGAGATTGGTGAGAATTCCGAAGGGTCGGATCGGCAATCCGATGACAGCATTCGCTTGCATTCGCAGCAATCTGTCGATCGCAAGCGGGTTTTCATAATCGATAACCCCGATCAAGACTGCGGGAGGGTCGTCAGCCTGCCATTCAAACGTCAGTTTATGTTCTATGATCTGATCGAACATCGCGAAAACGATATCGATGTTCTTGAAGGCACCCGGCGGGGGCCAGATTTCTTCGACGTGACAGCCGATCCGCATCAGGTGGGACCGGAGAGCCGCGCCCTCGGTATTCTTGGGCTGGACGAGCAGGACACGCAAAGATCGCAAGTCCTTGACCAGAAGCATCTGATCCCTCTCCTTGCCACTGGAAGAATGGGAACCCCGCATGATCAGACTCTCCCATCGGCACCTGTTTGTCGAGAGCGGCCCGCCTGTCCAAGCGCTTGAGGCCCCCCAGGCATCACTGGATCACTCCTGAGTGCCGAAAGAGTCAGCTCGAAGCGTTTTCGGTAGGTCGGTGGTCTGCACTGGTCCGTCCTCGTCATCCAGAAAATAAGCGGTCCGATAGGGGTCCGGGGAGACGGCGTGGCTGGTTTCGGCAACGATCTCGAACTGCCCATCGTCTCGCACGACTCCGATCTTTGGCCAGACATGTGCGTGAGAATTCAGCGGGTCGATCGTGACTACGCCCTGCGGCGCATCGAAGGTCGTACCAAGAATTTGCGCACGCACGAGATTGACGTTGTCTGAATCGCATCGCCGCATTGCCTGCGCGACCACATGCGCTTGAGTGTATGCGGCCTCCCAGCCCATATTCGCATTTGGCGGTTCGCCGTGCGCGGCCTGATATCGCTCGAGACACGATCGATTTGCCAGATTGGTTTGTGACTGGAAATATGTGGCAGCCGTAATATGGCCAGATGCCGCGCCTATCCCGATCTCCCGGATGTCGGTTTCACTGGTCGTCAAGCTCGCCACGGGCATCTGATACGCATCGAGGCCATTGTCGGCATAGGCCTTGTAGAATTTCACGTTCGAGTGGCCGACGAAATTGTTGAATACGATATCCGGTTTGCGGTTTTTCATATCCTTGATTAGGGCGTCGAATTCTTCAAATGGCGCTTCTTCTCGAAGGTAGCGTTGGCCAACGATCTCGCCGTCACACGAACTGATAAGATCGGCCATTATCCGCCCGGACTCACGAGGCCACACATAATCCGATCCGACGATGTATAGTCTCGGCGTGAAGTTTTCTAAAAGATATGATCCCAAGAAAAAGCTATTTTGATTAGGGACGGCGCCAAAATATACGATATTTCTTGAATATTCAAAGCCTTCATATTGTGCTGGATAGCACAACAATCCATGTTCTTTGTCTAAAACACTTAAGACCGCCTTACGCTGGCTGGAAGTGTAGCATCCGAGGATAATGCTTGTCTTCCTTTCCGACAGAAGTTCGCGCGCCATATCCTGATATGCTGATGGCTTTCCCTCCGGGTCGCCATAGATAGGAACGAGCGGGCGCCCGTTTATTCCCCCGGCTTCATTGATTTCATCAATGGCGAATTTGGTGGCGGACAGCATGCTGCGCTCAGTTGCCGCGGTCCAACCCGTTTTCGAGAATAATACCCCAATATGAACTGGTCGATCCCTTGTCATTATTGTGTAAGACTCCATCGCACGAAAATGGGGCAACCTGCCTTTCAAGCAGCACTATCGTCGTAGGCGATCTCAAACGCTAGATGAGCTAATCTAGTCGGTCAATGGCTTGTTCAGGATTGGCTTATTAAAGCTGAGTGCGGACGCTCATGAAACCATCGCTCGTGCAAAAGGGGTCTGTCGCAAACTCAAAGTATTGACGTAAAAGTCGATTGCCCTGTCGATGCGGCGGCGAGGATTTCGAACTGCTCGCAAAGCGCGGATGTTGGGTTATAGGCATATCTGGCCTGTCGTTGGCGCTTCATGTGAATCATCTCGATACAGGGCACGATTATCGCCGCGCAGATGGTTGACTTGAACCCGAGCATGGCCGCGCTTGACGCGCTGATGATCCTGCTGGATGGGGTTGCTCGGATATTGGTTCTGGCGGATGCGGATTGGTTTCAACCGGCGGTGGGAACGATCCAGCAGACGGCTTCGCTGTCAGAGGTCGTAATGGCTTCCCGTTTTGTCTGGCTGCCCTCAAATTTAGGCAACGTACCAGTGCCGATGCTGAGCCTCAGCGTTCAGCCAATCGTCCGCTCCAATATGCCAACCCAGTTCTTCCAAGCGATTTTCGCGATCAGCTCCTCTCCATAGCCGTGCTGGCGGAAGGCTTCGATCAGCCGTGGAAGCCCCGATGCGTCGCCGATCTCGGGTGGAATGGGCGCTCCGTCGAAATCCGAGCCCAGGCCGACGCCGTCCTCGCCCACCTTGTCGAGCAAAGTGTCGATATGGCGCAGCATCATCTCGAGATCAGCACCCTCGGCGGTTGGTCCCCCGGGATTGAGGAAGCTCGTGGCGTAGTTCAGGCCCACCATGCCATGCGTCTCGCGGATGGCGCCGAGTTGCCAGTCGGTGAGGTTGCGCGCATGCGGGCAGATGGAATGCGCATTGGAGTGGGTTGCCACCAGCGGGGCATCGCTAAGGGCGGCAACATCGCGGAAGCCCTTTTCGTTGAGATGCGACAAGTCGATCATAATCCTCAGCTGATTGCAGGCCTTGACCAGGGCTTTGCCGGCGTCGGTAAGGCCCGGGCCGCTATCTGGCGAGGATGGATATCGGAATGGCACGCCATGGCCGAAGATGTTCGGCCGGCTCCAGACCAGGCCAAGCGAGCGCAGGCCGGTGGCGTGCAACACGTCCAGCATGGCAAGATCGGGATCGATCGCTTCAGCACCCTCGATGTGGAAGATGGCGGCGAGGGTGTCTTGCGACATGGCGTTGCGGATGTCCGCTGCGTTGCGACACACGCTCAGGAGCCCGGCACGCTCCAACCTGAACAGGATCGAGGCCATGCCGAGGGTAGCGATGCGCGCCTCCTCCATCGGCAGGGGTGGTGGTAGGGGCTCGTCATTGCTGGGGATCGGGATGGCCGCTCCGGCCTTGGCCGCGCCTTCCTCCTGCGGCGGGGCGAAGATCGCGAACATACCACCGGCAAGGCCGCCTTTGCGGGCGCGTGGCAGGTCGATATGCCAATCTGCCGGTGCGCCTTGTGAAAAGATCCGCATCTTATCGGGCTCCGGCGCGTGATAGAGATTAAGCAGCGCGTCGTTATGACCGTCGAAGACGGTGACGAGATTGTTTTGGGTCATGATCGATCCGTGTGATGCATTTCTTCGAAAATTGATGCGTCTTCGACGGAGAAAAGGCGTTTCGATGAATCGCAGTTCTTTCGAAGGCGAAGCTGTCCCGGCAACTGGCCTCCGATCCATTCCTGTCCTGAATACCGCGAAAAGCTCATCCCGAAAGCTTCGCGCCAGCGAGGAGATCTTCGGTCACGGAACTCCTGAATTTGTCGTTCGCGTCTGCCTTGTCGATGTTCATCAGCACCGCGACGGCATGGCTGCGATCCTTGCTCAGCGCCACCATGTTCGTCGCGCCGGTATCACGGCCGGAATGGCCGACGAAGGAGTGCCCGTCGATCTCCTCCGAGACCCAGCCCAGCCCTTGATAGGGTGTGATCTTCGGATCGACCTGGCGGCGCAACATGGCTGAGACGGCACGCGGGGATAAGATCAGGTGCCCATCGGTTTTTCCACCGAGCATGGCATGCAGGATGGTGGCAAGATCAGCCACCGAACAGCGCAGCATGCCGGCGGGGACGTCTGGATAGCCTTCCTGCGGCAGTTCGACGAAGGCATTGTTCTCGAACTTGTAAGGCTTGGCCAGCATGTCCGGCTTGAATTCCTTCAGATACCAATGAGCGTTGCGAATGCCGAGTGGTTCGAAGATGTTGGCCTCGGTATAAGAAAAAAAGCTCCGCTTGCTGACATGCTCGACGACATAGCCGGCCAAGGCGATGGCGATGTTGGAATAGTCCCATTTCCTGCCAGGCTTGGCTTTGAGGAACGACTTGTCCGGCGAATAAGCCCGCCCGCCCTCCACAAGATAATCCTTGAGGAAGCTCGACAGGCTTTGCGTCGGATCTCCCTCGCTGGAGAAATCCTCATAGCCCTCATCCGAGATGCTGGATGTGTGGGTGAGAAGTTGGCGCGGTGTGATCGGCAAATTGGGATGATTAGGGTTCCTCACCGGGAAATCGATGAACTTGTTGACATCATGGTCCAGATTGTAGCCGCGGCGCTCGAACAGCTGGACCAGGGCCGAGGCGGTGACCAGTTTGCTGACCGAGGCGAGATGGAGGGGCGTGTCGACGGTAAGCTTGCGGTCCTGCTTCAGATCAGCAAAGCCGAAGGCTGCCTTATAGCGTGTCGAATGACCCCTGGCGGTTATCGCCACGGCCACTCCCGAAACATTGGCGGCCTTCATGCGTGCGGGAATGCTTGCTTCGAAATCGAAGCGCCAGGCATCGAATGACTTGTTCGGCTTGTCATCGGCCAGGGCAAGATATCCCTGGGGGATGAGAAGCCCGGCCAATCCCATCTTGAGCAATGAACGTCGCGTCGAGATCATGGTCGATACTCCTGTCTGGCGGCTTTGCCGCTGATTAGGTCTGGGTGCTGGAACTTGAGGAAGTGATTCAGGCTTCAAGGCTCGCGGGATGACGGCTGCGTCGGCGGCGCCGTAGCCGCGGGCCATGGCTGTTTCCGGTCAGAAGAAGCGGGAGATGCGCATGCCGGCAAGCCAGCTGTCGAGGCTGCGGCCGGCCCGGTTATCCGCGAGGGAGGCCGGAATTGTCTCCCGGCTCCAGGCAAATTCGCCGCTGAACCGCACATCTTTGGACAGCGAATATTTGAGATTGGTGCCGAGCCAGCCGGCCCGGTATTCGCCAAAGCCGGTGGTGTCGATAGCGGTCCGGCCGACATTGAGATAGCTGCCGAACACGGCGCCTGTCAGCTTGGGCGTCAGATTCATGCCGATCTCGCCGCTGACCGCCCAGGATGCCACATTCGTCAGGCGCCCGTCATCATCGACATAGGCGTCGGGCGCGGCGCCGATGGAGTCGCGCAGCATGCCGATGCCGCCCGTGGTGTAGCGCGAGGCGCCCTTGGCATAGGTCACCTCCGTGACGACATAACCGCCGGCCGTGGCCGGAACGTTGAGGCTGAGCGAAGCACCGAGGGCATAGCCCAGGGTCGATTTCGTCCTCTGGCGGCTGGCATGGTTTTCATGCAGGGCGGCCGAGAGCATGGCTGCTCCCCAATCCTTGTCGAGGCGCAGATTGGCGACGAGATCGGGCAGGCGTTGATGCCCAATGCCCTCGGCCTTATCGGTCTCCTCGAAGCGCAGAATGGCTTCCTGCCGGTTCTCGCCGTGTTCGAGCGCGATCGTGCCCGTCACCCCGTCACCGAATGTCGCCTTGTAGGCCAGGAGATTGACGACGTCCTGTTCGCCGAAATAGTCGGCGAACATCGTGCTGGAATAGAAGTCATCATACATGCCGAACACCGAGTGGGCGTAGCCCGCGGTCAGGCCGGCGAATTGAATGAATGCGGTGTCGAGAACGGTGCTTCTGCCGTCCTTGGCATGTTGGGCGCCGCCATAGCCGTAGATGGTGATGAAGGAGCGCAGCGTGCCCCATTCGGTCTTCGTCCTGGCGTCGAAATCGAGGGCCGCCCGGCTCCTGAACTCGGTTCTGTCGGTGTCCCTGGCAAAGGCGGTGCCACCACGCAAGAGATAGTCGGCCCGCACCTCGCCTGCGATCTGCAGACAGGTATCGGTGCCGGGAAGCAGGAAGAAGCCCTCGCCATAGTCGCGGCATGCCGAGAGGCTTTCGGCGTACGCATCTGACCCTTGCAAAAAGACGGCACTCAACGTCCCCAGAACCAAGCCTGGTCTAAGCATGTTCCCACCCATGTCTTTATTGGCGTTGTTTTAGTCTGCGAAAGTCTTGTTCAGTCAGAATCGGATTGTCGGCGCACGAAGCCCTCGCTGGCGCGTAGAAGGTTGGCGGTGTATTGCTGGCTGACGCGACCGGCGACGAGATCCCCAGCGGCGAGTTCTTCCACGCTCTCGCCGTTTTGCATCACCATCAGGCGTTCGCACATGTGGTGGATCACGCCGAGATCGTGACTCACCATCAGGAAGGTGAGCTTGCGCCAGCGCCGCACATTCTCCAGGAGGTTCAGCACTTCCGCCTGGACGGAGGCATCGAGCGCGGAAGTGGGCTCGTCGAGCAGCAGGATCGACGGTTCGAGGATGAGGGCGCGTGCGATCGCGACGCGCTGGCGCTGGCCGCCGGAGAGCTGGTGCGGATAGCGGAAGCGAAAGCCGTTGCCGAGCCCGACCTCGTCCAGCGCACGCTGGATGCGCCTTTCGCCCTCGCCGATGCCGTGGATGGCGAGCGGCTCCTGCAGCAGACGGTCGACGGTCTGGCGCGGGTTGAGCGAGCCATAGGGGTCCTGGAACACCATCTGCACCTGGCGGTAGAACGCCTTGTTGCGGCGATGGTCGAGCAGCCTGCCGCCAACCGTTATGGTACCGGCGGCGACGGGCGCGAGCCCGGCAATGGCGCGCAGCAGGGTCGATTTGCCCGAGCCGGATTCGCCGACCAGGCCGAAGGATTGACCGGGCTGTACGTCCACACTCACGCCCTTGAGGGCGCGGAAACGGTCGAAGACGACTTCCAATCCCGCGACGCAAAGCGCTGTCGTCATAGGGCCCACTCCGGCATGCGATCCAATACAGGCAGGGGGTGGCGGTCAGCGCCGATCCTGGGCATGCAGTCGATGAGGCCGCGCGTATAGGGATGCTGGGCGCGGGTGAGGTCGGAGGTCGCCAGTTGTTCCACGACCTTGCCGGCATACATGACAACGACACGGTCGCAGAAGGACGAGACCAGACGCAGATCGTGCGAGATGAAGATCAGGCCCATGCCGCGCTCGGCGACCAGACGGTCGAGGATGGCGAGCACGTCGAGCTGCACGGTGACGTCGAGCGCCGAGGTCGGCTCATCGGCGATCATCAGTTCGGGGCTGGCGATCAGCATCATGGCGATCATGGCGCGCTGGCCCATGCCGCCCGACACTTCATGCGGATACAGGTCGAAGACACGTCCGGGGTCGCGGATCTGCACGGCGGCCAGCATGTCGAGCGCCCGCTCGCGGGCCTCAGCCCTGGAGACCGCCTCATGCGTCCGCAGTGTCTCGACGATCTGCCGGCCGATGCTCATGACGGGATCGAGCGAGTATTTGGGATCCTGCAGGATCATGGCGATGCGCTTGCCGCGCAGGACCCGTCGCTCGGCAGGCGATGCGGCGAGAAGGTCGATGCCGTCGAAGGTGAGCTTTGCCGCACGGATGCAGGCCTGCGGCGTCAGCCCCATGATGGCTCGGCCGGTCTGCGACTTGCCGGAGCCGGACTCGCCGACAATGCCAAGCCGCTCACGTCTGAGTGAGAAGGAAGTGCCGCGCACCACCTCGGCCGTGCCCGAGCGGGTGGGGTAGGTGATGCGAAGATCCTCAACCTCGAGCAGAGGGCGGCCCGCCGCGGCCATTGCGGTCATCGTCGTATTCGTCATGTTGTTGGCATCCGTGTTCATTGGTCGGCACTGCGCGGATCGAGCGCATCGCGCAACCCGTCTCCGAGCAGGTTGAAGCCGAGGCTGACGGCGAGGATGGCAAGGCCCGGTGCCGCGGCCACCCACCACTGGTCCAGGATGAAGCGACGGCCGGAGGCGATCATCGCGCCCCATTCCGGCAGGGGCGGCTGCGCACCCAACCCGACGAAACCGAGGCCGGCGGCGACGAGGATGATGCCGGCCATGTCCAGCGTCACGCGGATGATGAGCGAGGACGTGCACAGCGGCATGATATGACGCAGTACGATGCGAAGGGGAGAGGCACCCATCAGCTGCACCGCCTTGATGTAGTCGGAATTGCGCACCGTCAGCGTCTCGGCCCTGGCGATGCGGGCATAGGGGGGCCAGGAGGTGATGGCGATGGCCAGCACCGCATTTTCGATGCCGGGGCCGAGGGCGGCGACGAAAGCTAGCGCCAGGATGAGGTGGGGGAAGGCGAGGAAGATGTCGGTGATGCGCATCAGCACCGCATCGGTCCAGCCGCCGGCATAGCCGGCCACCGTACCGATCAGGAGCCCGATCGGTGCAGCGATGATGGCCACCAGCACCACCACGAACAGCGTCAGGCGCGAGCCGCAGACGAGGCGCGAATAGATGTCGCGGCCAAGATCGTCGGTGCCGAACCAATGCTGGAGGGAGGGGGGCTGGAGGCGCGCATGCTTCAAGTCGCCGATCACCGGCGAATAGGGCGCGAGTTGGTCGGCGAAGATGGCCACGAACAGCAGGGCCAGGATGATGACAAGCCCGGCCACCGCCAGCCGGTTGGCGCGGAAGCGCTGCCACGTCACATAGGCACGGCCAAGCCTGGCTTGCCAGCGTGAACTCGGCCGCTCCGTAAGCAGCCATTCGCGACGGGATATCGTCAATCGTTCTGCCGCGCTCATGGCGTCTTCGTCCTCGGATCGAGCAGTCGGTAGAGCAGGTCCGCGAACAGGTTGATGGCGATGAACACCGAGCCGATCACCACGGTACCGCCCAGCACCGCATTCATGTCCACGTTCTGCAGCGAGTTGGTGATGTAGAAGCCGATGCCCGGCCAGGAGAACACGGTCTCCGTCAGCACCGAGCCTTCAAGCAACCCGGCATAGGAGAGCGCGATCACCGTCACCAGCGGCACCGCCGCATTGCGTAGCGCATGCCCCCAGATGATGCGTGGTTCCGAAAGGCCTTTGGCGCGCGCGGCCACGACATATTCCTGGGAAAGCTCGTTTAGCATGAAGGAGCGCGTCATGCGGCTGATATAGGCGAGCGACAAATAGCCCAGCAGCGAAGCCGGCAGCACGATGTGCCGCAGGACATCATGGACGACGTCCCATTGACCCTGCATGAGCGCATCCAGCAGGAAGAAGCCGGTGACGGGCGTGAACGAATATTCAAAGGTGATGTCAATGCGGCCGGGAAAGGCGACCCAATGCAGCTTGGCGTAGAACAGCACCAGCGCCAGCAGGCCCAGCCAGAAGATCGGCACCGAATAGCCGACCAGGCCGACGACGCGCACGATCTGGTCGGTCAGGCTGCCTCGCCTGACCGCCGCCAGCACGCCGAGTGGAATGCCGACGACCGAGCCGATCAGCGTGCCGAGGGTCGCGAGCTCGATGGTCGCTGGGAAGACGCGGCGGATATCGGCCATGACAGGATTGGAGGTCAGCACCGAGCGGCCGAAATCGCCGGAAAGCACGCCCTTGAGATAAATGTAGAACTGCTCGATCAGCGGCAGGTCCAGGCCCATTTCGCGCCGCGTGCGCTCTATTACGCTGGCCGGCGCGCGGTCGCCTAGCACCGCCAGCACGGGGTCGACGGGGACTACTCGGCCGATGAAGAAGGTCACCGCCAGCAGGCCGAGATAGGTGGTAAGGGCGATGACGAGGAAGCGTGCGACGGATTTGGCGAGCGCGAGAGCGCGGCCACCCCCGCTGGCCGGCAGCGCCTGTGTTTGCGTGATACCCAGAAGAGGCGATGCCACCTTCTATTCCTTTGTGATGTCGGCGACGAAATTGGTGTCGAAGCTCGGCCCGAGCTTGAGGCCCCTGACGTTGGTGCGCACGCCGGCAACCTCGGTCTGCTGGAAGATGAGGGCGAAGGGACCGGTTTCGAGCACCTGCTTTTGAAGGCGCTGGTATATTTCGACCCGTTTGGCGGTGTCTTTCTCCAGGAGAGCGGCCTCAGCTTCCTTGGCTAGTTCCGGCACGGCCCAGCCATTGCGCCAGGCCAGGGTCTTGTCCTTGCTGTCGTCCGAATTGTCGATGTTGGTGGCGAAATTCTGGGCGTTGGAATTCGGGTCGAAATAATCCTGGCCCCATTGGCCGATATAGATGTCGTGGTTGCGGGCACGGTATTTTGTGAGCGTCTGCTTGTCGTCGCCGGGGATGATCTCGATCTTGATGCCCGCTTCGCCGGCCGTCTGCTGGATGGATTCGGCGATCCCCGTCACCGGCTGGATACTGGTTACGTCCATGGTCACCGAGAAGCCGTCCTTCAGGCCGGCCTTCTCCAAGAGCGCCTTTGCCTTGGCAACGTCGAGCCTGAAGGGGTTGTCGTCGAGCTCGCCCAGCACACCCTTTGGCAGGAAGGTCTGGTGGGTTCCGCCGATACCCTTGATCAGGGTCAAGCCGATCGCGTCGTAGTCGATCAGATATTTGAAGGCCTGGCGTATTTCCGGCTTGGCCAGCTTCTCGTTTTTCTGATTGAGGCCGATGTAATAGAGCGTCGCCTTCGGTGCGCTGGTGAGAGCAATCTTGTCGTTCCTGGCCACGGCATCGAGATCATTGGGCGCAAGATTGCGGGCGACGTCGATATCGCCGGCCTCCAGCGCCAGCCGTTGGGCTGAGCTCTCCTTCATATGGCGATAGATGACGCGGGCGAGCTTGGCCTTGTCGCCCCAATACTTGTCGTTGCGATCCATGACGACGGCTTCGTTGGCGCGCCATTCACGCAACGTGAACGGTCCGGAGCCGGCCGTATGCGCCTTCAGCCAGTCATTGCCGAAGTCATTGTCATATTTGTAGTCCGCGCTGGGCGTTACCGGGACGACATGCTCAAGCACCAGTTTCTTGTCCACGACGGCCGCCACGGTTGAGGCCAGGCAGTTCAGCACGAAGCTCGGCGCATAGGGCTTGTCGATCGTCAGCACGAAGATGTCGGGCGCCGCGGCCTTCGCCTTCTCGACAACATTCTGGCTGGAGAGGCCGAGCTGGCCGAGAATGAAGCCCGGGCTCTTGTCCAGCTTGATGATGCGCTCGAACGACCAGGCCACGTCCTCGGCTGTCAGCGGATTGCCGGAGGCGAAATTCAAATTGGGTTTGAGCTTGAACGTATAGGTCAATCCGTCGTCGGAGACGGTCCAGTTCTGCGCAAGGTCGCCCTTGACCTTGGACGGATCGGCCACGTCGAAACGCACCAGGAGATCGTAGATATTGGCGCTGATCTCGGCGGTGGAGAGCTCATACGCCTCGCCGGGATCCATGGTGATCATCTCGTCAATGGCGAAACCCTCGACCAGCGTGTTGGCAGGCGTCGCCGCCAGGGCGGGCGCCATGGTCATGAGCAGCGCTGAAACGGCCGCATTTACGAGCCAGCGGCGTGGGCGAAAGACGGTCTTTTCCACAAACATGTGAACTCCTCCCCTGGTTGCCGGAGTCCCGCATGCCGGCCCGGTTTGGCCGTTCATCCGCGCTGAGGCTCTGGCATTTGCGTGCGGCGTTGCAGACGCAGCAACGGCGATCCATCTGTCCCGGGCTCGAAGCCGTTTTTGTTCAGTGGACAATAAAATATATGTATAGACTTTTTGCGATGTCAATGATGTTTTTTGTGCGCTGATCAAAAGCTGGTCGAGGCAGGGGGCGGAGCCCGCGGATCCACCAGCTGCGTCCGGCGGGTGCACAAGGCATCGCAAAAGCGCCATCAAAAGGCGCCTCACCAGGAGGTTGGAACATGCACTCGGTTCAGAAGAAGGCACTCAGGCCGCGCCAGGAGGTCGCAACGCTTCCCCTCTATAATGCGGGCATCTCGATCGCGGCTGCGCGACTGGCCAGCGGGCGGCAGGACATTGCGGCCTTGGCGAGCAACGAAAATCCCCATGGCACTTCGCCGGCGGTGCCGACGGCACTGGGCTCCCTGGTGCCGTCGCGCTACAGCGATTCGGCATGCACCGCCTTGCGGCGGGCGCTTTCGGCGAAACTCGGCGCTGACTCCGACCGGATCGTCTGCGGAAACGGGTCGGAAGAGTTGATCGCTGCCCTCTGCCGCGCTTATCTCGGCAAGGGCGATGCCGTGCTCACTATCGCCCCCTGTTTCGGTCTGCACGAAATCGAGGCGATGGCAGCGGGAGCGCAGGTGACCAAGGTGCCGATGACGGCAGCCTTCGACTATGACGTCGATGCGCTCGTGCGCGAACTGGCGCGCGGGCCAAAGATCGTCTTCATCTCCTCACCTTCCAATCCGGTCGGCAAGGCCCTGTCGCGGCCCCAACTCGACCGCCTGCTGGACGCGGTGCAGCCTGAAACCCTGTTCGTGCTGGATGAGGCCTATTTCGAGCTGATCGACCCCGATTATCCCGATGGGCTCGGCGTGCTGGCCGATCGGGCAGGCCTGTCCTGGGTCGTATTGCGTACCTTTTCCAAGGCTTATGGCCTGGCCGGCCTGCGCGTCGGTTACGGTATCACCTCGGATGACGGCATCGCCCGTAGCATGCGCACAACCCTAACACCCTTCAACGTCAACGCGGCCGCCCAAGTGGCTGCCATCGCCGCCCTCGGTGATGAGGGTTGGATGCGTGGGGCCGTCGCGCAGATCCGCCGTGATCGCACCCTCCTGGCCGATCGCCTGCGCGTCATGGGTGTGGGCGTCATCCCGTCGCAGACGAACTTCCTGTTCCTTGATCTCGCAACGGAGGCCGCATCTGTGGCTAACGCCTTGCTTCGGAAGGGCATAATCGTCAAACCATGGCGGGAGGCCGGCTATACCAACTTCCTCAGAGTGAGTATCGGAACGGCAGGGGACAATGAACGATTTGCACGCGAACTCGGGCACGCCCTCGGCCTTGCCTGACAGCAAGAGGCGGTGGCGGTGAGCGAACATCCTCCGGCAAAGAAACGGCATGTGGGCCGGGCTGCCGCCATCGGCCTGACCCGGGAGCGCATTGTCGAGGCCGCCATCGCGTTGATCGACGAGGACGGGCTGGGGGGATTTTCCGTCCGCGCCCTCGCCCGCCGCCTCAATGTCTATCCAGCCGCGCTCTATTGGCATGTCGGCGGCGACAAGACCGACCTGCTCGCCGAAATCTCCGGCTCGCTGATCGCCAGCCTGATGTCGCCGGCAGATCTTCCCGACGACTGGCGCGAGACGATCCGGCTGCTATTCCGGCGTTTTCGCGCGCGCGTCCACCAGCATCCGCATGCCGCGCCTCTGCTCGGCCCGCATATCCGCTCGAACGGTGCCCCGAACGCGCCCTGGGTCGAGATCATCCTGAAAGCCTTGACCCAGGCCGGATTTGAAGGCCAGCGCCTGATCGACGCCTTCAACGCCGTTGTGGGGGCATTGGAAGGCTATATCACCATGGAACTCGCTGCCGATGGCGCGAGCGAGGGCTCGCAATGGGTCCAGGCCTTCGACGCGGGCCTGGGTGAGCTCGACGCGACGCGCTTTCCGCTGATCACAAGGCATTTGCCGCAAATGTACAATCGAGCTTTCGTGATGCGCTGGAAGAGCGGCGATGCCGCTCCGCTCCAAGAGGGCTACGACTTCCTGATCGAAACCCTTATTCTCGGTCTGGAGGCACAGGCGAGGCTTGGACGGGATCTTTGAGAGCAGCCTATTCGACGATTGCGATCTTCGAGCCATGAGGGACTGCAAGAAGCACGGATCGCCGCCGAGGTTCTGGATCGGTCGTTAGAACGATCGGAGAACGGCCGGCTCGCGCAGGGAGGGTCAATGATGACGCCTTACTGCATTCAACTGTTATCCAAAACGTGAGCTATAGGGACGGAAGGACCCGCCGGATGTGATCAGCAAAAGCCTCGATCGCGGGCGACCGTTCTTCTTCGGCAAACGCAATCAAGATGCCTAGCTGGGGCAGGGACGGAAGAGGTGCCTTGAGAATGAACAGGTCTGCAGGCACGGCTTCTTGAGTCATGACACTTATTGCGAGCCCCGATCGTGCAACGCCTATCAGGCCTGCAATACTGTTGCTCGCGTATGATATTTTAAAGCGTAGTCCGGTGCGGGCCATGGCATCGCATGCGGCCCTATGATCCATGGCGTTCGAAGCCGGTAAGGCCATCGGCACCGTATCGCCAAAATCATGCAGCTCCAGCGTCGGCTTGCTGCCTACCCACACAAGCGGTTCCGCACGCACCACGTCCTTCGATGCATTCGCATCCGGAATCGACACAAGCGCGAGGTCGATCTGGCGCGCGCGTAAAAGCGGATGCAGCTCGACCGTCGGCGCTGAAACGACCTTGATCTCCACATCGGGATAAATCGCTCCGAAACTTTTCAGCAGCGTCGGAAAGAAGGCGATCAGATAATCTTCCGGGCTGCCGAAGATGATCGAGCCATGCAGGCCCTTACCCGAGAACACCGAGACGGCTTCGTCATGAAGTTTGAGAATGCGCTCGGCATAGCCCAGGAAGCGCTCTCCGCTTCCCGTGAGACGAACGCCGCTGCCGCTCCGGTGAAACAGGCTTTGGCCGCCCAAGGCTTCCTCGAGCCGCTGAATCTGCATCGTAACAGCCGATTGGGTGCGACCAACCTGGATGGCCGTCGCGCTGAGCGTTCCCGAATGAGCTGCGCGAATGAAGGTCGCCAGCAACCTAAGGTCAAGAGAGGGTTGCATATCAATTCCATTGATATCGGAATCCAACAACTATCAAATTTACTGCAATCCCGCCAGCCGGTAATCATGGCTCCAGCGCTTTGATGAGGCTGCAAGATGTCAAAAAACTTGGATAAGACGTTCTGGGCGTCGGCAGGAAAGCACCTGATACGATATGGCGGCACATTCGAGCCCGCGATCATCGAGCGTGCCGAAGGCTCCTTTGTCTACGACGCCGATGCCAGGCCGATCCTTGATTTCACGTCCGGGCAGATGAGCGCGTTGCTCGGCCACGCGCATCCCCGGATCGTCCAGACGGTTAGCCGACAGGTTGAGACGGTCGCGCACCTCTTCAGCGGCATGCTGTCTCGTCCAGTGGTCGAATTGGCCGAACGCCTCGCCGTCCTGGCGCCCGGCCTTGACAGGGTGTTGTTGCTGTCGACCGGGGCAGAGTCGAACGAGGCCGCCATCCGTATGGCCAAGCTGGTGACGGGCAGGCACGAAATCGTCGCCTTCTCGAAGAGCTGGCATGGCATGACCGGCGTCGCCGCCTCGGCGACCTACAGTGCCGGGCGTAGAGGCTATGGACCTGCGGCGGTTGGATCCCTCGCAATACCCGCGCCCAACAGCTTCCGCCCACGCTTCAAGCACGCCGATGGCTCACTGGACTGGCACACCGAGCTCGACGATGCCTTCAATCTGGTGGACAGCCAGTCGACCGGCAGCCTGGCGGCCTTTATCGCCGAACCGATCCTGTCCAGCGGCGGCATGCTGGAGCTGCCGCAGGGCTATCTCAGCGCCCTGAAGCAGAAATGCCGCGAACGCGGAATGTTGCTCATCCTTGACGAGGCACAGACCGGTATCGGTCGCACCGGCGACATGTTCGCCTTCCAAAGGGACGGCGTTACGCCTGACATCCTCACCCTATCGAAGACCATCGGAGCAGGCCTCCCTCTGTCGGCCGTCATGACGACGACGGAGATCGAAGAGGCAGCACATGAAAGGGGCTTCCTTTTCTACACCACCCATGTGTCCGATCCGCTGCCGGCAGCTATCGGTCTCGCGGTGCTCGACGTGGTTGAAGAGGAGAACCTTGTCGAACGGGCCCGATATCTGGGTGCGAGGCTGTTCGACGGCCTGACGAAACTCAAGCTGCGCTATGACTGTATCGGAGACGTGCGCGGCCGTGGCCTCATGCTGGGGGTCGAGATCGTGAAGCCCGGTCAGAACAAGGATCCCGACCATGAGCTTGGCGCGCGGATCGCTGCCGAAGCATTCCGGCGCGGCCTCAGCATGAACATCGTCAAGCTTCCGGGCATGGGCGGCGTGTTCCGCATCGCGCCACCTCTGACGATTTCGGAAGAAGAACTCGACCTTGGACTGGGCATCATTGCAGACGCCATCGAAGCCGTGTTCGCCACGACCTCGGATCGCCCCGGCATTGCTGCAGAGTAAAGGAAACGCAGCCATGACCGAGGCAATCCCAACGGACCAGGGTCCGAACACCGATAGCGGTAGCGTGGCGCGCCCTTCGGACACTATCCGGGTGCTTGTCGCCAAAATCGGGCTGGACGGGCATGACCGGGGCGCCAAGATCGTCGCCCGCATCCTGCGGGATGCCGGCATGGAGGTCGTCTATACCGGCCTCTACAAATCGCCGGGCGAAGTGGTCGGCGCCGCGATACAGGAAGACGTCGATGTCATCGGTGTCAGCCTCCTGTCGGGTTCCCATGTTCCGTTGTTCCGGGAACTGGGTCGCTGCCTTCGCGAGCAGAAGGCCGAGCACATCATGGTCGTCGCCGGCGGGGTGATCCCCGAGCAGGACTATGCCAGCCTATGGGACAGCGGTGTCGACGCGATCGTGCCACAGGAGGCGCGGGCCGATCTGATTGTGACGACGATCCGCAACCTGGTTGCCGCTCGTGGCCGCCTATGACCATTTCAACCCCTCCGAGACCAGCAAAGCGTGCGGCCTATACCGCCTCGAGCGAACTCGTGCCCTGCGTCCTCGCCGGCGACGTTCCCGCCATAGCGCGCATGATCTCGCGGGCGGAGGGCGGCTATCCGGAGGCATCGAACGCCCTGGCCGAAATATACAGGCACACGGGCAGGGCGCATATCGTCGGCATTACCGGCGTGCCGGGCGCCGGCAAATCCACCCTGGTCTCTTCCCTTATCCGGGCCTTCGCTTTGGCCGGACACAAGGTCGGGGTGATTGCGGTCGATCCGAGCAGCCCCTTTTCGGGCGGCGCCATTCTCGGCGATCGCGTGCGGATGAGCGATGCGGCCTGCGCCTTCCAATGTTTCGTGCGCAGCATGGCAACACGCGGCCATCTGGGCGGCCTGGCGCGTTCGACCCTGCAGGCCGTCGATATTCTCGATGCCGCCGGCTATTCGCCCATCATCGTGGAGACCGTGGGCGTGGGGCAGGACGAGGTGGAGGTGGTGACGGCCGCCCATACCATCGTGGTACTGTCGGCGCCCGGGCTTGGAGACGACATTCAGGCGATCAAGGCCGGCATCCTGGAGATCGCCGATATCCATGCGGTGAGCAAGTCCGACAAGCCTGAAGCGGCAGCTATGGTGTCGGCGCTCAAGGGCATGATGGCCTTGGGGCCGACGGGAACGAGCGCGCACTGGCCTCCTCCGGTGCTCGCGGTCTCCTCGCTTTCGGGTGAGCGCGTCCAGGATCTGAAGGATGTGATCGACCGGCATTGGCGGCATCTCAGGGACAGCGGCGAGTTGGCCGGGCGTCAGCGCGTCATGTCGAGAGCGCGGATACTGGCCACCGCCAGGCATCTTTTCCAAAGCAAATTCAACCAGGGAGCCGAAGAGCTCGAAAAGCATGTGCGGGCCGTGGTGGACAGGGACACCGACCCCTCAGTGGCCGCCTATCGGCTCCTGGGCTGGGACAACGAGGTAGGGGCGATATGAAACTATTCTCGGAACAGGCGATCGGTGCCATTCGGGAAAAGCAAGCCGAATGGGAGGAAAACCAGCTCGCGGCAGCCTTGACGATGAGGCCCGAGGAAAAACCGGCCTATGAAACCGAATGCGGTATTGCGCTGAAGCGTGTCTATACAGCCGCCGACGTCGCGGACATTCCCGCGAGCGAGCTGGGGTTCCCGGGAGCCTATCCGTTCACGCGGGGCGTCTATGCCACCATGTATCGCGGGCGGCCATGGACTATCCGGCAGGTCGCGGGCTTCGGCAACCCGGAGGCCACCAACCAGCGCTACAAATACATGATTCAAACAGGCCAGACAGGCCTGTCGACCGATTTCGACCTGCCGACCCTGCTTGGCATGGATTCCGACGACCCGATGGCGTTCGGCGAAGTCGGGCGGGTAGGCGTCGCCATCGATACGCTCGATGATGTCGATCGCCTCTTCGACGGGATCGACCTCGAAAAGATCTCGGTTTCACTGACCATCAACCCGTCGGCCTGGGTGATCTATGCGATGTTCGTTGCCGTTGCCGAACAGCGCGGCTGCGATCTCGGCAAACTGACAGGCACGCTGCAGGCCGATCCCTTGAAGGAATATGTCGCCCAGAAGGAATGGATCTATCCGGTGCGCCCCGCCGTTCGCCTGTTGCGTGATCTGATCATGCATAGCACCAGGACGACGCCCAAACTCAACCCGATCAGCCTCAGCGGTTACCATCTGTCCGATGTCGGCGGAAATGCGATCCAGGAGATCGCGTTCATCATGGCCTTTACCATCGCCTATTGCGAGGAGGTTACCGGCGCAGGCATGGATATCGACGATTTCGCGCCCAGGCTGTCCTTCTTCTTCATCAGCCACCAGGACTTCTTCGAGCAGATCTGCAAGTTCCGGGCGGCGCGGCGGGTTTACGCAAAGATCATGTCGGAGCGATTCAAGGCCAGGAAGCCCGAATCCATGCGGCTTCGCGTGCATGTCCAGACCGCGGCGATGAGCCTTACCAAGGTCGAGCATCACAATAATCTGATGCGGACGGCCATCCAGGCACTCGGTGCCGTGCTGGGCGGTTGCCAGAGCATGCATACCAACGGCCTCGACGAGGCCTTTGCCATCCCGACCGAAGAGGCGATGAAGCTCGCCATCCGCACCCAGCAGATCATCCGCGACGAGATCAACGTGACATCGGTGATCGATCCTCTCGGAGGCTCCTACTTCGTCGAGCGTCTGACGCGGGACATGGAAAACGAGATCTGGAAGATGCTGGGCGAAGTGGACGAGCGCGGCGGCGCCATCAAGCTGGTCGAAGAGGGGTGGTTCCAGCAAAAGCTGGCCGACTCGGCCTATGCCACCTTCAAGAAGATCGACAGAGGCGAGAAGATTTCGGTCGGCGTCAACCGCCATGTCGACGAGGCAAGCCGCTCGGCCGAGGTCGATATCCACCCCTATGACGAGCACTGCACCCAGCTCCAGATCGACCGCCTGAACGCCGTGCGGAAAAACCGTGACAACAGCCGCGTCCAGAATCTGCTGCGGGAACTCGCCGAGCAGGCAACGTCCGACGACATCAATCTTCTGCCCAAGACCATCGAGTTGGTGAAGGCGAGAGCGACGCTCGGCGAGATCTGCGGCGCCTTGCGGGGCGTCTGGGGCTCCTACGCCGAACCGATGATCGTATGAGGAGCACGTCATGACAACCACAGTCATTTCCAGTGACGACGGGCCTTTGACCTGGATCAGGCTGAACCGGCCGGAACGGCTCAACGCTATGAATCGGCAACTGGTGGACGAGCTTGCCGAGGCTCTCGCGCGAGCCGAGGCCAATGAAGCCACCCGCGTCATCATTCTGCACGGCGAAGGGCGAGCTTTCTGCTCCGGCGACGATCTCAAGGATCTCGATGCGCAAACCGCCTCCGACGGGGCCACGCAGGCCTGGGTGGATGCCATCCAGGACATCACCCTGCGCATCATGCAATCGAGCAAGATCGTCATCGCCGCGGTGCATGGCTGGTGCGTGGGCGGAGCTCTCGAATGGGCGGTTAACTGCGATTTCAGGTTGTTTGCCGAGAATGCGCGTTGGTTTTTTCCTGAGGTCAGCTACGGGCTGTTCGTCACCGGTGGCGTGACGGCGCTCCTGACAAAGCAGGTCGGGCCGCAGATTGCCAAGGAACTGATGATCCTGGGTGAACGCCATGACGCCGCGAAGGCTGTCGAGGTCGGCATCGCCTGGAAGCTTTTTCCGGAGGCCGCCTTGCTCGACGAAGCAAGGAAACTGGCCTTGGTCATCGCAGAGCGCCCCGCCAGCGCCGTGTCCGACATCAAGCACGCCATCAATGAAGGCTTTCACTCCTCTCTCGCGGACGCCATGGCGCTCGAGACTAGGGCCACGGTGCGCGGCTTCCTCTCGGCAGAAGCGCAGGCACGCGCAAAACAGTTCTGACGGTATTGATGACAATGCTTGAGGTCTCATCTCCCTTCACCATTCCAGGCCGGCATGAGGACGATGTCGACAATCGGGTGCTGCCAAGAATCCTGTTGAAGCAGGCCGAACGCCTGGGCAGCCGGCAATTCATCGAGATATGCGGGCGGTCCGCCAGCTTCGAGGACATGCTGCAGATTTCCAGCCGGCTGGCCCGGGGCCTGCGCGGCTTGGGTGTCGGCAAATCCGATCGCGTGGCGATGCTGCTGCCCAATTGCTTCGAACTCGTCGCGATCTGGTTCGCGACTTCGATCCTCGGCGCCATCGAGGTGCCGAATAATCCGGGCCTGAAAGGAGATCTGCTCCGCCATAATCTCAATAATTGCGGAGCGGAGGTTCTGGTTGCGGACGCCAATGCCCTGGCCGAACTCGCCAGGATCCAGGACAGCCTTCCTGATCTTCGCACGCTGATCCTCCTCGGGGCCGAGGCGAGTGAGGCACGGGCCGCCGGTATCCGGATCGACCGCATCGTCGGCTATGAGGAATGCCTCGCGCCTTTGCCGGATTTCAACGTGGCCGACATCCACTATTCCGACCCGATGGCCATCCTCTACACATCCGGCACCACTGGTCCGGCCAAGGGGGCCTTGATGTCGCATCATCATTGTTATTCCTGGGCCACCGCCATGGCGCACAATCTCGGCTATACGGGCCGCGACAGTTATTTCTCGGCCCTGCCGCTGTTTCACACCGATGCGCAGATGTTCGGCGTTTACCTGCCGCTGATCTACGGCACGCGCGCGACCTTGGTCGAAGCCTTCAGCGCCTCACGATTTTGGGACCAACTGCGCAAGAGCGGCGCCACGGCGACAAATCTGCTGGGCGCCATGGCTGTCATACTCCAGCGTGCCCCACCGTCCGAGCAGGACGCCAGCAATCCTGTGAGAATATGCCAGTGCATTCCCATGGTCCCGGACAAGCAAGCATTCGAAGCTCGCTTCGATGTGCACCTCGTCACGGGTTACGGCCAGACCGAAACCAGTTTCGTGACCCTGGACACGGCGGGCGAAACGAGGGCGGGTTCCTGCGGACGTCCCCATCCCGATTGGGACGTGGCAATCGTCGACGAGAAGGACCAGCCTCTCCCGGCCGGTTCGATCGGCGAGATCGTATCGCGCCCGAACAAGAGCTGGAGCATGTTTTCCGGCTATTACCGGGCGGATGCCAAGACGGTGCAGACGCTTCGCAACCTCTGGTACCATTCCGGCGATGCCGGCTTCATGGACGAGGATGGCTGGCTCTATTTCAAGCACCGCCTCAACGAGGCGGTCCGACGCCGGGGTGAGAACATCTCGGTCTATGAAGTCGAGACCATTGCCGACAAACATCCCGACATCGTCGAGAGCGCTGCGTTCGGCATTCCGTCAGCGCTCACCGAGGAAGACATCATGATCGTGGCCCTGCGTAGGCCCGGATCCATGGTGCAGCCGCCCGATCTGCTCGACCATTTCAGGGCGCTGGCGCCTCGCCATATGGTCCCACGCTATATCGAGATCGCCGATACACCGCTTCCACGAACGCCAACGGAAAAAATAGCCAGAAACGTCCTAAGGCAACGTGGCATCGGCGACGCTACGTTTGATCGAGGGGAGCGTTAGCAGTTCGAAGATTGCGCTGGAGCGGCCCCATGATTTCTGGCGCCCGTGTCTGTCTCGGTAAAGCACGGTTCAATTATTGATCGGACAGTCAATAATTTTCGAAAGTCAAAAGACAGGCCGATGCGTCTTCGGACGGTGGAGCGTCTTGATGCTTGGGAAATCCACGATGAGCCGGGGAGGCGCGCATGAAGACTTGAGAATATTCTCGGCGATCTTCCAAGGAAGGTCGTTGTTATAGGTCGTTGAAACTTGAAAACAAAGAGAACAACCACCGCAGGGGAGGAATATATATGAAGCTGAAATGGTTCGTGGGTGTAATGTTGTCGGCCTCTTTCGTTCTGGGAGGATCGGCGCAGGCTCAAATCAAGATCGGGGTGGCCGGCCCGATGACGGGACCGCAGGCCGCGTTCGGCGCCCAATTGAAGAACGGCGTCAAGCTCGCCGTCCAGAACATCAATGCAAAAGGTGGAGTTCTTGGCCAGAAAATTGAGGTGGAGGTCGGGGACGATCAGGCAGATCCCAAGCAAGGCGTCTCCGTCGCCAATAAATTCGTAGGCGACGGCGTCACTTGGATCGTCGGCCATTTCAACACCGGGGTTACCATCCCGGCCTCGGAAGTATATGCGGACAATGGGGTGATTTTGATCACGCCCTCGGCGACCAATGAGAAGGTCACCGACCGCAAGCTTTGGAACGTCTTTCGAACCTGCGGCCGAGATGACCAACAAGCACAAGTCTGGGCAGATTTTGCCGCCAGTCATTTCAAGGGCAAGAAAATAGCTGTCGTCGACGACAAGACCACCTATGGCCAGGATATTGCCAAGAATACCGTCGCACAGTTGGCCAAGCGCGGCATTACGCCCGACTTGATGGAAGGTGTGAATGCCGGAGAGAAGGATTATTCGTCGATCGTCACCAAAATGAAGAATAAATCGATCGATTTGTTGATTTGGGGCGGATTGTACACCGAGGCAGCGCTTATCCTCAGGCAACTTCGCGACCAGGGCATGAAAACGATCATGTTGTCAGGCGATGGTATCACGTCTTCCGATTTTGCCACGGTTGGTGGTGATGCGGTCATCGGAACCCAGATGACCTTCCCGCCAAAATTCGAAAACGAACCGCAGAACGCCGACCTTGTCGGTCAATTCAAAGCAATGGGGTTCACGCCTGAAGGTTATACTCTTTTCTCATATGCCGCGGTGCAGATCTTCGCGCAGGCAGCCGAAGCGGCTAAATCCACGGATCCTCAGAAGATGGCGGAAGTCATGCATTCGGGCATGACTTTTCACACGGTTCGTGGAGATCTAGCCTACAACAAGAAGGGTGATCTTACCACGATTGGATACGCAATTTATACCTGGAGGAAGGGCCCCGACGGTAAAATCGATTACTATCAGAATTCAAGATAGAATATTGTATAAAGGTCTGATGGCTTGTCTCGCTTTTGCGGGACAGGCTACCTGAGGAATTAAAATTTTTTATAATATAACTGCCATTATTGTTAGCATTTACATAAGTCCGAGCCTATTGCACCGACATCATGGGGACCGCGGTGACCTGAGCCAAAAAATTGCCCTAGTTCGAAGCGTTCAGATCACAGTCTTGGCGACTTCAAGGTGTTGTTCCGAATGAACAGGCTCGATGCGTAAGTTCTCGTAGCAAGTCGGCAAGACCTGGTTCGGTGACGAGGAGCGCGGCTTCTTCCAACGACATCCATTGCACCTCGCGCTGGCCCTGCTCCTTCCATTTCTTCAAGGTCGCCTTGACCTCGAGGCGGTAGACGGTAGTTTCGACCAGAGCGAAATGCGTATCGAGGCGTTTCCAGTAGGGATAGATGCCGATCGGTTTCTTGTCGGCCTTGCCGAGCAGGCCGGCTTCCTGCTTTGCTTCGATCCTTGCCGCGTGGGCATCCTTGCGTCCCTTCATCGGCCAGCCCTTCGGCAGGGTCCACCGTTTTGTGCTGCGGGTCGTCACCAGGCAGGTTTCGATGCGCCCGTCCTTCATGCGGAGGGGCAACGCCGCAATCTGGCGCAGTGATGGGGATGGCTTGGCAAGGTCCGGCGTCATCTCGACAGCACCTTGCTCGAGATGCGCGTCAGGGAGATCAGCACGATCAGGGTCGCGGCACCCAATATCGTCGTCAGCGTGGCGGCATCAAAGATCGCACCGCGGTCCGACAGCGAGAAGATGCGGACGGGCAGGGTGACCCAGCCCGGCGGATAGATCATGACGGTCGCCCCGAGTTCCCCCATCGACAAGGCGAAGGAGAGGCTGAAGGCGGCGATCAGATAGGGGGTGAGCAATGGCAGTGTCACGCGTCGCAGCCGGTAGAAGGGGCGGGCGCCCAGGCTCTCGGCAACTTGCTCGCAGTCGATCGGAAGACGGGCGAGCCCAGCGGTGACGGTGCCGTAGGTGAAGGCCGAAATCAGCATGAAATGCGCGATGAGCACGATCAGCCTCGTGCCGTTGAGCGGGAAGGGCGGCTGGCTGAAGGCAACCAGCAGTCCAAGGCCGATGGAGACAGAGGGAACCGCGCTCGGCACGAAGAAAAAAAGGTCGAGCACGCGCTTGGGCAAGGGTTTGAAACGGCGCAGGGCCAGAGCTGCCCAGGTGCCGCAGGCGAGAGCCGCCAGGCTGGCGATGATGCCTGTGAGGATACTGGCCTTGAGCGATGCGAAGGAAGCCGTGCGAAAGGCATCGGCATAATGTTGGGTAGTCAGGTGCGAGGGCAGGATGTCGTTCCACTGCCCGCTGAAACTGGCGAGGACGATGACCCCGATCGGCAGGCCGTAGACGAGAAGGAAGAGCGGCACGACGGCCGCCCATAGGACGCCGCGCTCGGCTTTAGACCACACCAGCATTGCTGCCTCCGAAATGAGCGACGATGATGCGATAGAGCGTGTAGAGGCCGAGCGAGAGCGCGATGTTCACGACAGCGATGACGCAAGCGGTCGCATAGTCGAACTCCTGGATCGCCTTGCTGTAGATCAGCAGCGGCAGGGTGATGACGTCCTTGGCGCCGATGAACAGCACGATGCCGAATTCATTGACGGTGAGCAGCAGGCACAGACTCCCCCCGGCGACCAGGGCCGGCAGAGCGGCCGGGAAGATGACCTTTCGTACGATGCGCAGGGGGCGGGCGCCAAGGCTGCTTGCCACCTCGATCTGGGCATGGTCGATCTGGGAGAAGGTGGCGAGAAGCGGGCGCATGACGAAGGGGGTGTAAACAGTCACCTCCGCCAGCACGACGCCCCATTGCGAATAGAGAAAGTCGATGGGCGGCAGCTGCAAGGCGAAGGCATGCATCAGCGTTTCGTTGAGAATGCCGGCCGAGCCATAGATGAAGGTGAAAGCAAGGGTGACGAGGAAGGTCGGCAGTGCGATCACCGTATCAATCAGCCGACCCGCAAGTCTGGCGCCGGGAAAGGGCACGAAGGCGAACACCACCGACAGGACAAACCCAAGCAGCAGGCAGCCTATGGTGGAGCAGATGGCGATGACGATGGTGTGGTAGAGCCCGTCGACGAACTGGCGGGAGCCGAGGACCTGCTCGAACGTCGCGAGCGAGGGTGGACCGTCCCCGAGCGAGGCGCGAATGATGAGGGCGAGGGGATAGAAGAAGAGCAGGGCCAATACGATAAGTGGCGGCAGGATCCAGAGCCCGTCGAAATTGCGCCGCGCTGGGGCCGCGCCGAGCGCAATGTCAGCCATGGGCGGGGTCCTCCGGAACCAAAGTGACATCACCCGGCTCGAAATGGATGCGCACGCTTTCGCCGGCCTGCGGTGGATCGGCCATGGGCGTCGTCGTCATGCGGACGGTATGTCCGCCCGTTTCGAAGGTGATGTTCTGGACATCGCCTTGCCATTGCACGCTGAGTACGATGGCCTCGAGGGCATTGGGCTCGGAGGTCGTGCGGGTGAAGCGGAAGTCATGCGGCCGGACGCACAGGAGGCAATCATCGCCGCTGGCAAGACGGTGATGGTTGCGAGCGAAAAGAAAGGTATTGCCGAAGCGGACCTGGGCATGCCCGTTCTCGGTCGGCTGCAGATCCTTGACCGAAAGCAGGTTCGCACGGCCCAGAAACTCTGCCGCAAAGCGGTTCGGGGGATTGCGGAACAAGGATTGGGACGTGCCGAAGGCACGCAACTTGCCATCCCGCATGATGCCGATGTGGTTGGCCAGCGTGAGGGCTTCGGATTGATCATGCGTGACGTAGAGCACCGTCAGGTTCGGTAGGCTGGTATGGAGCTTGGCGAGCTCGTCGATCATGGCCCGCCGGATCTGGGCGTCGAGGGCCGAAAGTGGCTCGTCGAGCAACAGGACCTGCGGTCGGGGAGCCAGGGCGCGAGCAATGGCGACGCGTTGCTGCTGCCCGCCCGAAAGCTCGCGCGGGTAGCGCCGCGAATAAGCTGACATGCCAACCATCCCCAGGCATTCGGGCACGCGCTGGCGGATGGTGTCTTCGCGGGCGCCATGGGCGCGCAGGCCAAAGGCGACGTTCTCGTCGACGCGCATATGCGGGAACAAGGCATAATTCTGCACCACCATGCCGATCTTGCGGTCATAGGGGGCGAGATGCGTGACATTGCGCTCGCCGATCATGATCCGGCCCGAAGAGGGCCGGACGAATCCGGCAACACTGCGTAACGCCGTCGTCTTGCCCGAGCCCGAGGGGCCGATCAGGGCGACGATCTCTCCCGGGTTCACCGTCAGTGTGAGGGAATGTAGAACAGTCAAGTTACCATAAGTAACCGAGACGTTCTCGAATCCGATGCGGCTGCCGCCAGGAGCGGCAGCCTTGGCTTCGGTGCCTGGACCGTTTTTCAGCTGCGCTCTTTCCATGGTTCTGTAGGCCCTCAATTGCTTGAAATGGCCGAATTGTAGGCTGCAACGTTGTCCTTCAACCCGGAAAGCACGCTCGCCCAATCCGGGCTCCAGATCTCGACGCCCTGCAGCATGGCGTGGAGCTTCTTGTAGTTCTCGTCATCCGGTTTGACGTCGTTGCGCACCGGCAGACCCCTGGCGACGACGCTGACCTGCTTCTGAGCATCGGCGGAAAGCAGGAAGTCGATGAGTTTCTTGCCATTTTCGGAGTTGGGGGCGCCCTTGACCAGGGCAATGTAGTAGGGCAGGGCGAATAGCGTCTTCTTGCCGTCTGGCCCTGCCGGCACGAAGATCTGGATGTTGGGGTTGTCGGCCTGCTGGGACAGGTTCATCTGCATGTCGCCATTGGCGACATAGAGCTCGCCCTTGTTGACCAGCGCGGTTAACTTGCCGGTCGAGGCGGAAGGCCCGAGATTGTTGGCCTGGAGCTTTTTGAGAAAGTCGAGCCCCTTCTCCTTGCTGCCAAAGGCGTGGAAGGTCTGCAGCATGAAAGCCGTGCCGTCACCGGCCTGTCCAGGCGTTGAATATTGCAGCTTCTGCTTGAATTTGGGATCGAGGAGATCCTCGTATTTCGCCGGGGGCTGCTTGAGGACCTCGGCGTTGTAGATGAAGTTGGGGTAGTTGTTCACCAGGGCATAGAAACGTCCCTCGGCATCCTTGTCGCGGGCCTCGATCTTGTCGGCTCCGGCCGGGTTGTAGGCTTCGACGAGACTGTCGGCCGCAGCTTTCTGCATGAAGGGAGGCAGTGTCACCAGGACATCGGCCTGGGTGTTGGACTTCTCCTTCGCCAGGCGATCGACCACGCCGCTTGAACCGGCCTCGACATACTGGACCTCGATGCCGGTCGCCTTGGTGAAGGCCTCGAACTGATCGCCGAACCAACTCGGCGTGCCGTCGTGCAACCCATCGGCGCTATAGATGGTGACCACGCCATCGGCATGGGCCGGTACGGCCATGCCGGCTAACATCAGGGCTGCAATCAGGGCGAACCTGGATTTCATGACGTTCTCCTCTCGGGACGGATGTGAGCGTTTGGCGGCTTTCTTGTTTTTGCCTGTGTTTTGCCGTGGCCTGAGCCGAACGCCTTGCTGAAATGTGTTTTCAAGCGTCCGATAAGTAAAATCTATTTATCTTATGAAATGAACGATTTTGCTTATAGGGTAACTAGGGCGTCGGCGTTGCGCAGTTCAAGGACCAAAGCATGCTCAATCAGGAGCGTTCTCTGCCCCAACTCCTTGTTTCGACATGTCCTTGTGATTGCCGCCAGATCGCAAAACGCTTCAGGCAAAACGAATGCCGACGCGCTGTGCTCGCAGGCGGGGGTCGTTGGAACGAACCGTCACCGGCCGGCCCTGAAAGATTTCCTTGCAGCGGGCCAAGGTGTCCGCCTCCAGGCGCTGCATGGCTTCGACCGTGAAAAAAGCAAGATGCGGAAGGAGGATGACGTTGTCATGACTGTAGAGCGGGCTCATCGGATGGCCGGCCTTGCGCAGAGGTTCGAGCGAATAGGTGTCCAGGCCAACACCGCCCAGGCGCCCTCCGACGACGGCATCGACCAGGGCGGCTTCGTCGATCAGCGCGCCGCGCGACACATTGATCAGGACGGCGTTCGGCCTCATGCAGGCGAGCTCCGCCGAGCCGATCATGCCCCGCGTGCTCTGGGTGAGGACGCTATGAATCGAGACGAAATCGCTCGCGGCCAACAGGTCGTGAAGCGCCTCGACCTTCTCGATGCCGGCTTCGCGCATGGCCGTGGCGTCGAGATAGGGATCATAGCCCAGGACTCTTGCGCGAAAGCCGGCGCCGGCCATGCGGGCGAGGCTACGACCGATCTTGCCGCACCCGACAAGGCCCAGCGTCGCTCCGGCGATGTCACGCCCGAGCCAGCGTGGCTCGGGCCAGATCCAACCTTGTTCGGCAACCGCATGGCTGATGGCCGGCAGGCGCCTGGCGAGTGCGATCATCAGGGCGAAGGCGCCTTCGGCGACCGTTTCCTCGGCATAATCGGGTATGTTGACGACGGGTATGCCGCGCGCCATGGCCGCCGAGATGTCGATCGCATCGATGCCGACGCCATATTTGACGATGCCCTTCAGTCGGAGCGCTGCCTCGATCACCCGGGCGGTGATCGGCGTGTAGCACATCAGCAGCAGGTCGGCGTCGGCCACGGCCGCGCATAGATCGCCTTCCGAAATGCCTTCCGGCAGGGTGACGAGCTCGGCGCCATGCGCCCTGAGCCCTGCATCGATGCCGGGGCATTCGAGCTCCCGGTCCGTCCTGACAGCTTTCACCATGGCGCCTTCAACCCGCCAGGACCGCGCCCTCGACGATGGCGAGGGCGCGATCGAGGTCGTCCTTGGCAATGGTCAGTGGCGGCGACAGCGTCAGTACATTGCCCTGGCTGATCTTGAAGGACAGGCCACTTTCCAGGCAGCGATAATAAACCCGCTCGGCCAGAGCATGATTAGGCTGAAGCCCTTGCCTGTCCTCAACGAGCTCGACACCGAAGATCAGTCCTCTGCCCCGCACGTCGCCGACATGGGCGGAACGGGCCATCAATTCGTTCATGCGGCCCATGGCATGATCGCCCAGCTCGCTGGCGCGCTCGGCCAGGCCCTCCTCGCGGATGATGGCGATCGTGGTCAGCGCGGCCCGTGTCGTGACCGGGTTCTTTTCATGGGTGTAGTGGCCGATGGCATAGTCGCCGGCAACATCGAGGTCGCGGCGGGCAATGACGGCGGCAATCGGCAGAATGCCGCCGCCCAGCGATTTGCCGAGCACGAGGATGTCGGGCGTGACGCCGTCGTGCTCGGAGGCGAAGAACCTGCCTGTTTTGCCGAGGCCGGTTGGAATTTCATCGAAGATGAGCAGCGTGCCGTGCCTGTCGCAGGCTTCGCGCACGCTTTTCCAGAACCCTGGCGCGGGTACCAGCGGGGTCGCGCGCATGGGTTCGGCGATGAAGGCAGCGAAATCGCCTTCGCGGGCCATGACATAGGAGATCATACTGGCGCAGGCACGGGCCGACTCCTCCAGCGAATTCGTGCCATAGGGGCAGTGATGCGGAGCCCAGGGCGCCATATGCTCGCTGCCCGGCAGGAGCGGGCCGGCAATGCCGGAGCGGAACGTCGCCTCGCCGCCGACGCTGGAGGCGCCGAAGCCGGCGCCGTGGAACGCATCCCAGAAGGACAGTGTCTTGAACCGGCCCGTCGCCGCGCGCGCCAGTTTGAGGGCGACCTCGATAGCGTCCGAGCCACCCGTGGTGAACAGCACCTTGCCAAGATCGCCGGGCGAGAGCGCTGCCAGCGTCTCGGCCAGTTCGACAGCCGTCTCGCAGGTAAAGCGGCGCGGGGCGAAGGGCAGAGTATCCATCTGCGCCCGGATGGCTTCCTTGAGGCGCGGATGCCCATAGCCGATGTGGTGGACGCTGTTGCCGTGGAAATCCATGTAACGCCGGCCGGCGAGGTCTTCGATCCAGATGCCTTCGGCCTTGGCGATGGTCGACACGCAGGGGCTGGAAAGGCTCTGATGCAGGAAGACATTGGCATCGCGCTGCAGCAGTGCGGCCGAGGAGGCGTGATGCTGCCTGGCGTTCCAGTCACGCCGCGCCTGGGCGGTATTGGATTCGCCCTCGGTATGGATCAGATTCATGGTGCTCCACAGCCGGGCCGCGCCCGCTCCCCTCTTCAGCCACCAAAAAGCTCGGCGATCGTTTCCTCGCCGAGAGCAAAACCCGTGCTTGCGCCGGTGCCGCTGGTCACGATCACCAGCCTGACGCCTTCGCCGAGCGCCAGCCGAAGTGCCTCGTCCTTCGACGAGGATGCGTATGTGCCGACCCAATGGGCGATGACGCGAGGGGGGGACGCACGGAACAGGGCCGCATATTCTGCCAGGATCAGGCCGTCGACCTCGGTGGAGGCGAAGGGATCCGGCGTCGCGCCATAATGGTGTGAATCGCCCACGACCAGAGAGCCATCGGCCGACTGAGTGACAATGAGATGGACGCCATTCTCCAGGGCGGCTGTCCGCTCGTTTTCGAGCCGTCGGCGTAGTGCAGCCGTTTCCGGCAGTGCGGCAAAGGCGCCGTAGCGCAGGAGGCTGAGATCGGACATCAGCGCCGAGTTGAGCCTGAAGCCGGGATCGGCCAGGCGCAACATCTGCAGCTTGCAGCGCCGCACCCTGTGCTCGGCGATGATCTCGCCGAAGAGGGTGGCGAGATCATCGCCCGGGCAGACTGCAATGCGCGAGGCCGTGACATCCCCGGTGCTGGTGAGAAGCCGCCCGGGCTCGACGCCCCATACCGCCGTGCCGAAGCGGAAGGTGACGCCGTGATGCGCCCGGAGCCACTCGACGAGGCGGGGCAGAGCGAGGAAGGATTCGACCCGCAATTCATGCGGGCTGAAAAAGCCGCCGATTGCAGCGGAACCGGCCAGGGAAGGCTCGCGCTCCGCAAGTTCGGCTGCAGTCAAGACCTGGCATGATGCGCCTTCCGGAGTGGCACAGAATGCCTCTATGGCGCCCAGCACCTCGGGACGCTGGGCGGCGATCACCATGCCGCGATGGAGAATGTCGATCTTCGCCTCGGCTGCCGATGCAAGCCAGACCTCGCGGCTGCGCTGCGCGCGCCGATAGGAAAGGCCCGGCGTCTGGCCGCTGACGACGACCAAGCCGAAATTGCGAATGGAGGCACCATTGGCGGCGCTATCGCGATCGACAACCACGACTCTCAGCCCGCGTCGGGCCGCAGCCAGCGCATGGCCAAGGCCGACAATGCCGGCCCCGACGACGGCAAGATCAAAGGTCTCAGGCATGAGGCGCTACCACGGCAACGAGAAAGTCTTGACGTTCGTGAAGGACTTCATCGCCTCGATGACGCCTTCCTTGTAGCCGTTGCCCGAATCCTTGATGCCGCCGAAGGGGCTCATCTCGATGCGATAGCCCGGCACTTCCCAGATATTGACGGTGCCGACCCTGAGGCCGGTGATGAAGGCCTGCATGCGCCTGAAGTCGTTGGTGCATACGCCCGAGGAAAGGCCGAAGGCCGTCGAGTTCGAAAGCGCGATCAGGGCTTCGTCGTCATCCGGGGCGCGGATGATCGGCACGATCGGGCCGAAGGTTTCCTCCATGACGAGCTCGCTCTCATGCGGCACCTTGTCGACGACGATCGGCGGCAGCAGCGCGCCCTGGCGACCGGGATCGTAGAGGATCTGGGCGCCGGCTTCCGCCGCCATGTGGACGCGCCTTTCGAACAGGGCAGCCGCCTTCTCATGCACCACCGTACCGAGTTGGGTCGCCGGGTCGAACGGGTCGCCGAAGCGGATGGCCTTGGCCCGTTCGAGCACCAGGGGCACGAAACGGTCGGCAACCTTTTCCTGCACGAGGATGCGCTTGACGGCGGTACAGCGCTGGCCGGAATTCTTGGTCGCGCCAGCGATAGCGAGGTCCGCCGCCCTAGCGAGGTCGGCGTCATCGAGATCGTTGAGGATGATCAGAGGGTCATTGCCGCCGAGCTCCAGGACCTGGCGCTTGTAGCCGGCCTTGTAGGCGATCATCTTGCCGACGGGCACGCCGCCGGTGAAGGTGATCAGATCGATATGGGGATTGGTGATCATTTCATCACCGATCTCCGCAGGCCATCCGGTCACCACCGAGAGCATCTGTGGCGGCAGGCCGGCCTCGTAGAGAATGTCGGCCAGGATCAGCGCCGTCATCGGCGTGAGTTCCGTCGGCTTCACGACCACGCAATTATTGGTGGCGATCGCCGGCGCCACCTTGTGTGCGACCATGTTGAGCGGATGGTTGAAGGGCGTGATCGCCGAAATCGCCGTGAGGGGCTCGCGCTGGGTGAAGATCCGCCTCTGCTTGCCGTGAGGGGTGAGATCGCAGGAGAAGATCTGGCCATCGTCGTGAATGCACATCTGGCCGGCGAGCGTGAAGACGTCGAAGGCACGACCGACTTCATAGAGCGAGTCCTGCTTGGAGATGCCGAGTTCGCTGGTGACCAGATCGGAAATCTCGTCCCTGCGTGCGTTGAGCAACTCGGCCGTCTTCAACAGGATCTTCTGGCGGTCGTAGCGCGAGAGCTTGGACTGATAGCCGGCGGCGATCTCGAAGGCCTGTCGGGCATGTTCGGCCCGCCCTGCCGGCACGGTGCCGATCACCGTATCGGTATAGGGATAGCGGACCTCGACGGTCGCCTCGGCCTCGACCAGTCTGCCGGCGATCCGCATCGGTTCATGGCGGACCTTGATGGTTTTCTCGGGCGTGTTCATTTTGGCTGAGCCGCTGCCAGGGTGGCGTAGTAGAAGGCGTCGAAATTGCGCAGCGCCGGCGCTTGCGGCAAGTCGGGCAGGGGGCGGTTCACGATGAAGGGCACGGCCTGCTCGGTAAGACCGCCATGCGAGCGCAGCGGCTCGTCGAGTGCGGCAAGGTCGTGCCGATGCTCGGACGTGCCGATCGTCTTGTTCTCACCCGAGACCATGACGATGTCGCCGATGCGGTCTTCAGGCAGTTCGAAGCGCCGGCACCCCTCCTCGCGTCCGAGAACCAGTGTCATGTCCTCGATATCGCGCAGCTTTGCGATGATGGACTCGCGGTCGGCGCCCTTGGGCAGATAGGCCGTGGCAAACGAGCCCAGCGCGCCATGGTGCACGACATAGGGATCGGTGATCGGCAGGATGACGCGGGCAGCATCCTTGCCGAGCCATTCATCCAGCAGGTCCTGGACATAGACCACGTTGGGAGAACCGTCGGCATGATGCTTTGGCTTCATGCCGTGATCGGCCGTGATCACGATGGCGGCGCCCAGAGCATCGAGCTCGGCGAGATATTTGTCGAACATGGCGTAGAAGGCGTTCGCCTGGGACACGCCGGGGGCATATTTGTGCTGAATGTAGTCCGTCGTCGTCAGATACATGATGTCGGGACGGAATTCGCGCAGCAGCTTGACGCCGGCGGCGAACACGAATTCGGACAGTTCCGCCGAATAGACCTCCGGCACCGGACGCCCCAGCCATTTGGATGCGTCATCGATGCCATTGGCGGCCTTGGTGGTGGTGTTGGCCTTTTCCGACGAGAAGCAGACGGCGCGCCCGTCATCATAGGACAGGCCATGGCCCAGGAGGGCGCGCAGCTTGTCCTTGGCGGTGACGATGGCGACCTTGGCTCCTGCATCGTAGAACGCCTTGAACACCGTCGGCGCGCGCAGGAATTTGGGATCGTTCATCATCACCTCCTCGCCCGTTTTGGGGTTGTAGAGGTAGTTGCCGCAGATGCCGTGTACGGCGGGCGGGCGCCCGGTGACGATCGACAGATTGTTGGGGTTGGTGAAGCTGGGAATGACGCTGTGCGCGGTGCTGGCCGTTCCCTTCTGCAGGATGCGTTCGAGGGCCGGCATCAGGCCGGCCTTGATGGCTTCGTTGAGATAATCAGGCTCGCAGCCGTCGAGACAGATGGCGATCGCCGGCACGCGCGGCCAGGCATAATTGCGCTCGTTGGCGGAGACCGAGACGGGAGACAATTGGTTCATCGAGGATCGATCCTTCAATACGGGCCGCCTCAGGCGGCGAGCTTTGCGCGTTCGGCAATGGCGTCGGCGGGCGGGGCGGCGGAAACGACCTTCATCTCGGCAAGAGACTGGCGGGCGGCTTCGACCACGTTGCGCATGACATGCTCATCCATCCGTCCGATGCAGCCGACGCGGAAGGAGTCGACCACCGTCAGCTTGCCGGGATAGATGATGAACCCCTTTTGTTTCATCTGTTCGTAGAAGCGGCTGAAAACGAAGCTCGGATCGGCCGGGCAGAAGAAGGTCACGATGATGGGCGAGAGCCAGGTGTCGGACAGCAGCGTCTCGAAGCCGAGCTCGCGCATTCCCGCCACCATCACATCGCGATTGCGGGTATAGCGCGCGCGCCTCCCTGCCACGCCGCCTTCGGCGGCATGCATGCGCAGGGCCTGGAGGAAGGCCGCCACCACATGCGTGGGCGGGGTGTAGCGCCACTGCCCGGTCTTTTCCATCGTGGCCCATTGTGCATGGACGTCGAGGCTGAGCGAATGGCTGTTGCCTTGTGCTGCCTTCAGCGCGTCCTTGCGGGCAATCACGAAGCCGAAGCCCGGCACGCCCTCGATGCATTTGTTGGCGGAAGACACCATGGCCTCGAAGGCGATCTCGTTGACGTCGAGCCGGATGGCGCCGAAGGCGCTCATGGAATCGATGAGGAGCTTGCGTCCCTTGTTCTCCACGGCCGCGGCGATCTCGGCCACCGGGTTGAGGATGCCGGAGCTGGTTTCGCAATGGATGGCGAGGACATGAGTGATTGCCGGATCCGCATCGAGCGCGGCCGCGACCTCGTCGCCACGCGGGGGCAGGTAGTCGCCCTTGTCGATGAGGGTGTAGGCGCGGCCGATATAGCGCATGGTCTCGGCGGCCCGCAGACCATAGGCGCCATTGGCGAGGACGAGAACCTTGCCGTCCTTGGGGACGAAGGATCCCAGCATCGCCTCGACGCAGAACGATCCCGAGCCCTGCATGGGCACGCAATCATAATCGCACTTGCTGTCTCCGGTCAGCGCAAGCAGGCCTTGCCGAAGCTCGACGGTCATGGCGCGAAAATCGGCATCCCAGGAGCCCCAGTCGCGCAGCATCGCCTGCTTTACCTCGGCGGCGGTGGTCAACGGGCCCGGTGTCAGAAGATAGGGCTCTCCGAGCAGGGGAGGGGCAAAAGCTTGCGTCGACGCACTATCGTGCATGGGCCAATCCTCGTCTGGTGCCGTTTGGTGGCGACCATATAGGACCGGCATAATCTATTCTAAAAATCGTTATTTTGTATCCGTGTATAAGCTGTGATTATATGTCGAACGCGGCGTGCCCTGGGGATGATCGTCAATGCGCTATGTTCAGCTTCGTGCCTTTCATTATGTGGCGATTTCGGGCGGTTTTTCCCGGGCGGCCAGCGAATTGCTGCTGACCCAACCGGCGATCTCCGACCAGGTTCGCAAGCTGGAGGAGGAATACGACACGCTCCTGTTCAATCGCCAGCGCAAGCAGGTCGTACTGACGGAGGCGGGAGAGCGACTTCTAACCATCACCCGGCGCATGTTCGAAATGGAGAACCAGGCGCTCGAACTCCTGTCGGAGTCCCGTTCGCTCCGGACCGGTTCGCTGCGCATCGTCGCCGACGCTGCCCACCACGTGCTGCACATCATGGGCGAGTTCCGCCGCCGCTATCAGGGGGTTCATGTCACCGTCCGTGCCGGCAATACGGAAACGGTTATCAAAAGCCTGTTCAATTATGATGCGGATATCGGTGTTGTGGGGGAGGCCCCGGCGGGTCGCGACTTCGAGATCATCACGCTCCACGCTACGCCGATCGTCGCTTTCGCTGCAACCGACTTCGACCTTGGCGGGCGCAAGAGACTTTCCCTTGCCGATCTGGCCGCGTTGCCGCTTGTCATCCGCGAGCGCGGCTCCAAGACACGCAAGCGCCTGGAGGATGGGGCGGCTGATGCCGGCATAAAGCTAAAATATGCAATCGAGGCAGAGGGGCGGGAAGCGGTTCGCGAGATCGTGGCCTCGGGCGCCGGCCTCGGCTTTGTCTCTCAAGCCGAGTTCGGCAATGATAGCCGGCTTACGAGGATCCCAATCTCCGGCCCTCCGATGCTGATGGAAGAAGCGCTGGTCTGCCTGAGCGAGCGAAGCGAGGCAAAGGCCATTCGAGCTTTTTGGGGCATTGCGCGTGAGTTTGCGCACGTCGCATCAGCCGTCACGGCGAAGTAAGTCTCACGCTTTCATTGTGTGTCGCGATAGTTGGTGAAATACGGTGCCGAGAGACTGGAGCCTCGCCGCGGTCTGGAACGCCGGCGAGACCTTCAACGCGAATTTCAATTCTGGTCGCCAGCGCGGCGTTGGTCCCATGCCGTCGACCATCGGCTCGGATCGCCACCGCGGCAGCATGGTCGACGCCTTCCGGTCAATCGCCCAGGATGGCGTGAACGAATCGTCTCTTGGTCTTGAGCGTTCCTCTGTGAAGTTCAGGCCGGGTGCTGCAATTGGCTGAGCCCGCCGTCGACGACGAGGCACGCCGCGTTCATGAACGGGCACTCGTCGGAAATCATGAACACTGCGGCAAGTGCTATCTCGCGTGCCGAGGCGATGCGGCCGCTGGGATGGAGCGCCATCGTATTAGCGCGCGCTTTGGCGGGATCGGGAAAACCATTCCAGTAGTCGATGGCCTTCTGTGTTTCGACATAGCCCGGGGCCAGTGCATTCACACGAACACCCTGCGCCGCATATTCGAGCGCCAGCGACTTTGTCAGTCCAAGTAGAGCGTGCTTGGCGACAGGATAGGGGAAGGTGTGCGGAATGATGGTGAAGCCATGGGTCGACGCGATGTTAAGGATTGCCCCGCCGCCGCTTGCGATCATCCCCGGCAATACCGCCTTGCTGCAGTTCCAAGCTCCCTTGACGTTGACGTCAAAGTTAAGTGCCCATTGCTCCTCGCTCGCATCGAGCGGCGTGGAGAATACATTGACCCCGGCATTGTTGATCAGTGCATTGACCGGGCCGATCTGTTCTCAACGCCAATCCCATCGGCTCGGTCTCGAAATGCTTCAGCGCATTGGGACTGTGGCTCATCGGCTCCAGGCAGAAGAAGTCGCGCTTGCCGTTGGGCGCAAAGAGCATGTAGCGATCGAGCATGCTATCGGCGGCAATATCGACGCCGAGTTGACGCTCGGGCCATACGATGCGTGCGCTGCCATTCCAACCTTCGAAGCAATTGTTCAGCCGGCGATCGGGCAGTCGGCGTGCGGTAGAGAAATCGACGTCGCTGACAAGGGCGCCTCTGGAGCCGGGTAGATGTGCATCTCGTTCCGTCCACCATGCGGTGGCCGGTGCAAGAAGGGTTGTCTGCGGTGTCAGCGGAAAGAAGGGATGAAAGCCGATGCCGAACGGCAGGTCGATCCTGCCTGTATTAGTCACCGACAGCTGATGCCGACGGCGCGCCTGTCGGAAGCAATCAGGGCAGGGCCACGCACGATCTGCATCGTGGCCAGTGTCGTGATGAGCGCATTGATGTGGAATTTCGCAATGACGAAACCGTTGACGAAGCCTACGAAAGTACCGCAGGCGATTGCCGCTACAAGGCCGAGCAGGATCGACCCGGTCGCGTTCGTCGACGGAGCATAGCGGGACGCGATTGGCGCGATATGGCAAGACGGGCGGCCTACCTATGCACGAAATGCTCGCAACGGCGTGCGATCTCGCCATCGGCTTGATGTCGGCTTGCGTGTGCGGGGCGGTCCGGCCTCCGATCTGCGGGAGCCCGCCGAGCAGCCGGTGTCTGTCCTCGCGCCGGCGTCGCGCTTCGGCGTCTGGCGCCTCATGAGAGCGATCGGGATGCAGAGTGACGGGAAGGCTGGCTATGCAGGCAGAGGCGGTTCACGGGGACGTGTCATCGGAGCATGCGCACGATGGCATGATCTTCGTGAGAGCCGGAATCTTCTGGATGGGCTCGGATCATCACTACCCCGAAGAGAAGCCGGCTCATCGTGTCAGCGTCGAGGACTTCTTCATCGATGAGACCCCTGTCACCAACGCACAGTTTGCGGAGTTCGTAGCCGCGACTGGGCATCGCACATTTGCCGAATTCGCGCCCGACCCTCGGGACTATCCCGGCATCTTGCCGGAGCTGCTGTATGCGGGGTCGCTCGTCTTCCTGGAGCCGGCCGGGCGCGTCGATCTCCGAGACTGGTCGCAATGGTGGTCTTTCCTGAAGGGCGCCAACTGGCGCCAACCCTATGGACCGCGCAGCAGCATTGCGGGGCTGGATGATCATCCCGTTGTCCACGTTACCCACCACGACGCAGTGGCCTATGCCCGATGGAAGGGCAAGGATCTCCCAACGGAAGCAGAGTGGGAATTTGCCGCCAGAGGGGGTCTCGAACAGGCCGAATATGCCTGGGGCTCGCAACTGACACCCGATGGTCGGCATATGGCCAATACCTGGCAAGGATCGTTTCCGACGGTCAATCGCAATCTCGACGGATACTCCCGCACGTCGCCCGTAAGGGCCTTTCCGCCCAACGAGTACGGTCTCTACGACATGATTGGAAACGTCTGGGAGTGGACGTCCGATTGGTTCGCCCCAAAGCACGAGGCGGACGCGACGAAAGCCTGCTGCATACCCAAAAACCCTCGCGGAGGGCTCGAGTCCGCCAGCTATGATCCGTGTCTCCCCCACATAAAAATCCCGCGGAAGGTTTTGAAGGGCGGATCGCACCTGTGCGCTCCGAACTACTGCCGCCGCTATCGACCGGCAGCCCGACATGCCGAGGCGATCGATACATCGACAAGCCATGTCGGGTTCAGATGTGTTGTCCGGAACGGAGAATTGAATGAAACGGCCTCCTAGTCAAAAATTCAGAGCGCGCTGGTTGGGCGCAGGCACGACGCTCCTGATGTTGGGATCGCCCGTGATGGCCCAGGAATCGCTGCCGTTTCCGTCAACGCCCTCGGGGAGCAAGGCCGGGCCAACGATCGCGGAATCGACCTACAGCCCCCTGCCAGCGACGTCGCATCTTCCCGCCAATGCGCCCAACATCGTCGTGATCATGCTCGACGACGTCGGACCAGCATTGCCGAGCACGTTCGGCGGCGTGATCAATACGCCTACATTGAGCCGCGTCGCCGGGGACGGGGTCGTCTATAACCGCTTCCACAATGCCGCGATGTGCTCACCCACGCGCGCAGCGTTGCTGACGGGGCGCAATCACCACCGCGTCGGCTTTGGCCAGATCGCCGAACTGGCGAACGATTGGGACGGTTATTCCGGCCGGATCCCGCGCACATCCGCGACCGCCGCGAAAGTGCTGGGCTATTACGGCTATGCGACGAGCGCCTTTGGAAAATGGCACAACACGCCGGCCAACGAGACAACGGCCGTCGGCCCCTATACGAACTGGCCGGTGGGTCAGGGGATTGGCTTTGACTACTTCTACGGCTTCCTTGCTGGAGAATCCTCGCAATGGGAGCCTGCGGTCGTCGAAAACACGGTCCGGGTGAATCCGTCCGAAGGGAAGAAGGAATATCACTTCACCGAAGACATGACCGACAAGGCTGTCTCATGGATGAAACAGGTCCACGCGCTGACGCCGGATCGGCCCTTCTTCATGTATTGGGCCCCCGGCGCCTCCCATGGTCCGCATCACATCTTCAAGGAGTGGGCGGACAAATATAAGGGCAAGTTCGACGAAGGCTGGGACATCACGCGCGAGCGCGTCTTTGCCCGTCAGAAAGAACTCGGCTGGATCCCGAAAGACACCGAGCTGACACCACGGCCGAAGACGCTTGCCGCGTGGGCCGATATTCCCGCGGACGAAAAGCCGTTCCAGCGCCGGCTCATGGAAGTGTTCGCCGGATACACCGAACATGCCGATGCGCAGGCCGGCCGGTTGATCGACGCCCTGGACGAGCTCGGCATCCGTGACAACACGCTCGTCTTCTATATCTGGGGCGACAACGGCTCGAGTGCGGAAGGCCAGAACGGCACGATCAGCGAGCTCCTGGCGCAGAATGGCATTCCTTCCGAGATCAAGGATCATATTCGCACCATGAACGAGCTCGGCGGCCTGGATGTGCTCGGGTCACCCAAGGTGGACAACATGTACCATGCCGGCTGGGCTTGGGCTGGCTCCACGCCATATCGGTCGACAAAGCTGATTGCCGCGCATTTTGGTGGAACGCGTACGCCGCTCGCGGTGTCGTGGCCAAGCAGGATCAAGGCGGACAAGACGCCGCGTCCGCAATTCCATCACGTCAACGATATCGTGCCGACGATCTACGAGATCCTGCACATCACACCGCCGAAGCTCGTCGACGGCGTCAGCCAAGATCAGCTCGACGGCACCAGCATGGCCTATTCCTTCTCGTCCCCGACTGCGCCGGAACACAAGAAGGAGCAGTATTTCGAAGTCATGGGCAGTCGCGCCTATTACAAGGACGGTTGGATTGCTTCGGCATTCGGGCCGAGAGTACCCTGGCAAACGGGCGTCGATCCTTCGATCATGAATTGGTCGCCGAAGAACGATGTTTGGGAGCTCTATGATCTCAATAAGGATTTCTCGCAGGCGAAGGACATCGCAGCCACTCATCCCGACAAGCTCAATGAGCTGAAGAACGCGTTCGACGTGAGCGCGAAAGCCAACAAGGTCGATCCGGTTGGCGGGGGGTTATGGTCCGTGGTCTTCCACCCGGAGGACGCACCATCCAATCCCGCCCAGACGTTCGACTACACGCAGGAGGTCGTTGGCGTTCCCGAGTTCACCGCACCGCGGCTCGGATCACGCAGCAGCCTTGTCACCATCGATGCGGATTTGCAGCCCGACTCGAAGGGCGTGCTCTACGCACTCGGCGCCGTCTCAGGCGGTGTCGCCCTGTGGGTCGAGAACGGCAAGCTCTACTACGAGTATAATCTGTTCGAGATTGAACGGA
This sequence comes from Labrys sp. F242, assembly GCF_057813875.1. Taxonomy (NCBI): domain Bacteria; kingdom Pseudomonadati; phylum Pseudomonadota; class Alphaproteobacteria; order Hyphomicrobiales; family Xanthobacteraceae; genus Labrys; species Labrys sp. F242. The sequence goes on from NZ_JBVASG010000007.1 coordinate 241,599, forward strand.
CGCAGCTGGAAACCGCCTCCCCGCTCCCGACCGGAAAGGTCAAGATCGAGGTCGAAACACGCAAGGCCGGCGGCGTCCGCCCAGCGCCTCTGGACATCGTCATCCGCGTGGATGGCAAAGAGGTCAGCAAGGGGCGTGTCCCACGCTCGGCAGCGCTTACCTTCACCGCCAATGATGCCTTTGACGTCGGCCGGGACAGCTATTCCCCGGTCTCGCTTGCGTATTTCGACCGCAAGCCCTTCGCCTTCAATGGCACGATCCGGCATCTGAAGGTCGAATATCTGAACTGAGCGCCGACCGGTTGGAGGTGGCGAGCAAGACTGCCGCCACCGCCTTTCAAGGGTTGTGTTGCAAACTTTCCGATAAGCGGTGTGCGACATGAGAGCGCCATCCGCCCAGCGGAAGGATGAGAGCCGGCATCATCGCCCCGCGATGGAAGGAGGCCGCATGCGCATTGTTGGCATGACTGTTGGACCGGTCGTCGCAACCGCAAGCTCCCCTGGGCGCTTCCAATCCGCAAATTGCCCGGTGCTACCCCCAAACATGCGGCTAATATGGCGCGAACTGTCCAAGTGCAAGCCAGCACCGACATGTGAGTGCGAGCGGGTTCGGTCCCAACTCGTTGACGTTTTCGCATTCAACTTTCGCCAGATACCAGGCTCGGGATGGTGCGATTGACCGTTGCGACTTCTGACACAAGGCAAGATATTTTTTGGGTACGGGCGCCCATGGAGCGAACCATCGTAACGCGTCGCGGCCAAGAGGCACCGTGAAGAGCGTATTGCAGCAAGCGTTTGAGTAATTTCCGAGTCTCCTGGCTCGCTTGTTTTCTGGCTACACTGAAATCTGCCGTAGGTTTTTGGCGAAACAGGAAATACTTTGGATATTTTGTTGAGTATCCGCGTCGGTGCTAAAAATAAAAGCGTATACACAAGGGATTATAATATCTTTTGGGAAGGTAAATAAGAAATGAGCACGCTTATTGTTATAATCGTTGTGGTGCTCCTGTTGGGTGGCGGGGGTGGTTATTATGCCCACGGTCGCTATGGTGGTGCTGGTCTGGGAGGTATGCTCGGCTTGGTCGTTCTGGTGCTCGTGCTGCTTTGGCTGTTTGGTGGCCTCGGTGGTGTTGTCATCCGAAGTGAGAAACTGCCCCCCTGTCGAAATTGAGAACTAACCCCTCCAGGTTCGAAAATGGAGGGACATATGGTGCGTGTAATTGCAGAGATTCCTGCACAGGTGAGTGTTGTGCAGGGA
>NZ_JBVASG010000008.1:0-232669 GCF_057813875.1 Labrys sp. F242
CCCTGCACAACACTCACCTGTGCAGGAATCTCTGCAATTACACGCACCATATGTCCCTCCATTTTCGAACCTGGAGGGGTTAGTTCTCAATTTCGACAGGGGGGCAGTTTCTCACTTCGGATGACACCGTCGGTCGCGGTCCGCGGCGCTGGTATGTCGAGATACACCCGCAGGCGTTTGGCGGTTTTGTGGACCTCATCGTCCACCCATGGGTGGTGGATGTCTGCACCCATGTCCTGGGGCCTGATTACCAGATCGTGGAAGTCGGCTTCGACGTGCCGTTCCAAGGTGCAAAGTACCAGCCCTGGCACCGTGACTTTCCCTCGCCTGTCGACACCTATCGCGATCGAAAAATCACCTCGCTCGCCTTCAACCTCACCGGCGTCGACGTCACCGAGGATATGGGGCCTTTCGAAGTGGCGCCCGGAACGCAATATGACGACGGCCGCGAATGGAAGCACGAGATGTTTCCGGACAAGTCGCTCTGGAGCCGTTTCCAGGAGCGTGCGACCCGCAAATATCCTCAGCGTGGCGATGTCTCCTGTCGGTCGGCCCTGACGGTCCACCGAGGAACAGAGCACCAATCGCCTATCGCGCGGCCCGTCATGGTCCTCGGCGTCGATGCACCAGGGGCCGGACATGCCGAACTGCATGACATGATGGTCACCCGCGACTGGTATGACGCGTTGCCGGACATTGCGAGAAAACATCTCGTCTGCCGGGTCGTGGATGAGTTGGTGCCGATCAGCCAGAAGCACGATATCGAAGGTCTCGTGATGGGAGCCGATCCGACCTGAAGACAGCCCTCAGCGCGGGTGGATCAACCAGCCCGCCATTTTGGTGTCTCGAACTCTGTGGTAGAATGTCGAGAATACCGGGATGCATTGACGCCCACCACAGAACGACGCCAGGCTATGCTATTACTTCTTTTTTGGAAGAATAGTGCTGACCGGCGTCAGCGTTCCTCGCGTCAGTAATGAAGTTGCGGCAGCGGGGGCTGCCGGCTTGGCAGCCTTTGGCTTGCGAGTTTCCCGATTGCCGCGTTTTTGTCCCTTGGCCATTCCTGTCGCCCTTTGTCAGCCGCATTTGAATTTCTTGCGCAGAAACACAAAGCCCTGCGATCTTTAAAATCCAAAATGGTGCGATGGTTTCGTTAGTTATGTTACATCATATTTCACAATTATATTCGTAAATGAACGCAAAAATCATGCCAATTGACATTTGAAATAGGCAATTTACGTTTTTACTTAGGTAGTTATGATTACAAAAATTAAAAGGGGAAGAGGATATATTATTTTGTTTATTTTAAATTCATGAAAAATACCTTGATATTGAGGTGGATCCGTGTAAGGTTTCACTGCTGCATTTTCTGGCCTCCGTGGCCAGAGGTGCCACCATATGTGAGGTCAATCGGGCTTCACGTGCTGCGCCACCGGTTTTTGCAGCGGGGACCAGCCAGGGCAAATTACCTGCCGTCGCCACGCAACAGGCCCATCCCGGCCCTCGTATCGACAGGCTTTGATATGCCCACCAGCACCACCATCGCCGCGGTGAATCATCGCCGCCGGCATTCGGACAGGCCTTTGCAATTGGCCTCATCTCCCTTGGTTCTACTCGTGGAGCACGAACTCGCTTCGCGTGTGAGCAGTGCCAACGAACTGCTGGATGAAGGCTACGATATTGTCGAAAGTGAAAGTGCCAGCGAGGCTATGAGCATTTTGCGGAGTCGCAGCGACTTCGATGCGATGATTGGTGACATTGACGCGGAGCATGCTCCTGGTGGGCTGGCTCTTGTTCGCTACGCGGTAAATCACCATCCGTCGATGAAGATCCTGGTCCGGTCCGCCTGGCCGGATGCCCAAGCGGAGTCGGGCGAGATCGATACGGATTTTCTGCCGAAGCCATATCCCGCGGGTGACCTCGTCCGGCGCATGCACGGCCTGCTCGGCTATCGGCTTGCGCCGGTACGTGAATAATCCGTCTGCACCGCAAGGTTCTCCGGTGACGTGGAACCCCCTATCGAAATCTAAAACGACGAAGGAAATCCATGATGGTTACAGATGTGAAGCCGATCTACAGCAGTTCAAACGGGGATCGTTGGGTTCTGGTCCACGACATCGAATCCGGCCGATCTTTGGTCAGGCATGAACCGAACCGGTCTTCGGGCGGGAAAGCAGTCGAGATCGATGTTGACGATTTCATTCTGCGCGATGGTGAGAGCCCACAAGGGATCGCGTTGCGAGCATTGCTGGGCAAATAATTCTTCGTTCGGGTAGCCCGAAGAGAAAAATTCAGGACACGGGCATCGGATCGGAAAAATTAATTGCGGGTCTCGATGTGAATTTGATCCATCAATTCGATCATAAAACCTCAATATTGCGATATTTTTGTAGTTCTATTTTTATAATTTATCGCTAGTTCGCCGTTCGATTCAATTCAGAATCGAACATTTTTTCAAAAATGCCGTTAATACATTGATATAAAGTCCCGAAAATATTCGCGATTGATCGTCTAATCTGAACGGAAACAATAGCAGGCGCTAGCCACGGATGGACTAGCGGGCGTTTGCTGGCATGTCATTTTGGATGAGACCGATTTGGGAGGTGCATACGCGTGCTGCCATGGAGCTCGCCATTCATATGCGCTGAAGCCGGCGCTGACAGCGCGACTGGATAGGGAATGAACGCTTTGTTGCATCGGATGTTCGGGCTTCGCGCGCCACCACACCCATGGAGCGCCATCGCACCGGTGCGCGAGGAGCTGTTCGGCGTCGAGCGGCTCGAGCAGCATGCGCAAAGCCTCGCTGCTGCGCAAACGGTCACGAGGCGCCCGCCCGCCGTTCTGCCTCTACAGACACGATTGAACGACAATGCCACTGCACTGCTCAAGGCGTACCGGGCAAGCGCCGCGGATGTGGAAAGCGGCCTTGGTATTGTTCCCGCGGCGGAATGGCTTCTCGACAATTATCATCTAGTCGAGGAGCAGATCCGCGAGATCCGGGATGACCTGCCGCCTGGCTATTATCGGCAACTGCCGAAGCTGGCGAGCGGGCCTTTCGCGGGCTATCCGCGGGTGTTCGGGCTAGCCTGGGCCTTCATAGCGCATACCGACAGCTATTTCGATCCCGAGCTACTGCGCCGGTTCATCCGCGCCTACCAGCAGGTCCAGCCGTTGACGATCGGTGAATTATGGGCCGTCGCGATCACGCTGCGCATTGTCCTCGTAGAGAATCTGCGCCGGCTCGCCGACCAGATCATTGCCGGACGCGAGGAGCGGGCGGATGCCGACGCCCTGGTCGAAAAGCTTCCTGCAATAGGGCAGGCGGCTTCCGAGCTCGATGTCCTGATGGGCCCCTTCGTGCCCCTGTCGGACATCTTTGCCGCGCAACTCGCCAAGCGGCTGCGGGATCAGGATCCCAGGACGACTCCCGCGCTTGGATGGTTCACGGAGCGGCTCCGCCTGCAGGGCACCTCGATCGAGGACGTGGTGCAGCATGCCCAGCAAAGGCTGGGAGCATCCAACGTCACCGTGCGCAATGTGATCACCAGCATGAGGCTGATCTCCGACATCGATTGGGCGGACCTGTTCGAGACCGTGAGTCTCGTCGACGAGCGTCTTGGCTCGGGAAGCGATTTCGCTGCGATGGACTTCCCGACGCGCAATCTCTACCGGAGCGCGATCGAGGAACTCGCTCGCGGCTCGACATTGACGGAACTCGAGATCACCGGGCAGGTGCTGGAGACAGCGCGCCGGGCAGCCGCGGGCGTGGTCGAGCCCGAGGAACGCTGGCGCCTCGCTGATCCCGGCTACCATCTGATCGGGGACGGCCGGCGCGCGCTGGAACGGGCGATCGACTTCAAGCCGCCTCCACGAACGCGGATAAGCCGCTTCGGCCTGCGCCTGGGCATCAGCGGATATGCGGGTGCCATCTTTTCCGTTACCGCCGTGCTGCTCGCCCTGGCGTCATGGGCGCTTGGCCTCTACGGCCTTGATGCCGGCTGGCTTGCCCTGTTCGTCTTGGTGGGGTTCGTGCCGGCGACGGAGGCCGCGATCGCGATGGTCAACCGAGTGGTTGCCTGGTGCTTCGGCGCGACAGCGTTGCCGGGCCTCGAACTCGCCGATGGCGTGCCGCAATCGCTGCGAACACTCGTCGCCGTGCCGACGCTGCTGACCAGCGAGGCCGATCTCCTCGAACAGGTCGAGCGGCTGGAAGTGCATCATCTGGCGGGCTCGAGCGGGGATCTGACTTTCGCCCTCCTCACGGACGGCCTCGACGCGGATCGGCAGACCGTCGAGAGCGATGCGGGACTCATCGCGGTGACGGCGCAGGCGATCGCGCAACTCAATCGACGCTATGGCCCGGGACCGGGAGGCGACCGGTTCCTTCTTCTCCATCGTCGCCGCCTCTTCAACGAAGGCGAGAGCACATGGATGGGATGGGAGCGTAAGCGAGGCAAATTGCACGAGCTCAACAGGCTGCTTCGCGGGGCCTCCGACACCAGCTTCGTGGCCGTGGCAGGGCGCCCCCCCCAGGTGCCGGACGGCGTACGCTTCGTCATTACCCTCGATGCCGATACCAGATTGCCGCGCGATGCCGCGCGCCGTTTGGTCGGCAAGATCGCCCATCCCCTCAACAGACCCAGATTCGACGACGGCGAACGACGAGTCGTGAGCGGCTACGCGATACTCCAGCCGCGTGTCACGCCGGCATTGCCGCTCGACCATGAGGGCTCCATCTATCAAAGGGTGTCGTCGGGCCCGGCCGGCATCGATCCGTACGCGGCGGCGATCTCGGACGTCTACCAGGATCTGTTCGGCGAGGGCACCTACACCGGCAAGGGTATTTACGACGTCGATGCTTTCGAGGCCGCTCTCGCCGGACGCGTGCCGGACAGCACGCTGCTGAGCCATGATCTCTTTGAGGGCGTTTTCGCTCGCGCCGGCCTTGCCTCCGACATCGAGGTCGTCGAGGAGGTCCCGCCGCGATACGACGTCGCCGCAAGACGCCAGCACCGATGGATCCGGGGCGACTGGCAGCTTCTGCCCTGGGTGTTCGGCTCCTCGACCGGGGACCGGGCGATGCCGCCCCTGGGGCGCTGGAAGATGCTGGACAATCTGAGGCGGTCGCTGCTGGCGCCCTTCACGCTGATGGCCTTTGCTCTGTCGTGGCTGTTCCCAATCCCTGCGGCAGCGGTCGGACTTGCGGTCGTGTTCGCGGCCGTTGCGATCCCGGCCTTCCTGCCGGGCGCTTTCTCCATATGGCCGCGCCGCTCGGGACTGCATTTGCGCAATCATCTCGGCATGCTCGATCGTGGCCTGCGCCTCGCGGCTGCCCAGGCGTTCTTTTCGATCGCCTTCCTGCCCGATCAGGCTTGGCGGACGGGAGACGCGATCGCAAGAACCCTTGCGAGGCTGTTCGTCACGCATAAGCATCTTCTGGAGTGGACGACGGCGGCAAGATCGGCTGCAGCACCGCGCCTGAGCGTGGGTGGCTTCTATCGCCGGATGGCGGGCGGTGTGGCGCTTGGCCTGGTTCTGGCGGCACTCGCCGTCACGCTCGCTCCGGCCTCCTGGCTGCTCGTCCTGCCTTTCGCATTGCTCTGGGCCGGAGCGCCGGCACTTGCGTTCCGCATCAGCCGCGCGCCGCCGATCTCGCGCCGGCTTACCATGTCGCAGGCGGAGGCGGCCGATCTGCGCCTCACTGCGCGTCGCACCTGGCGCTATTTCGAGACCTTCGTCACACCGTCCGACAACATGCTGCCGCCCGATAATTTTCAGGAAGAGCCGAAGCCGGTGCTCGCGCGGCGTACGTCACCCACCAATATCGGGCTCTATCTGCTTTCCGCGGTTGCCGCCCGCGATTTCGGCTGGGCCGGGCTTACGCAAACCGTCGAGCGGTTGGAAGCCACACTCGACACCATGCGCAAGCTCGCCTTGTTCAAGGGGCACTTCTTCAACTGGTATGATACGCAGAATCTGCGCATTCTCGAGCCGGCCTATGTCTCGTCGGTCGATAGCGGAAACCTCGCGGGTCACCTGATCGCGCTTGCCAACGCCTGCGAGGAATGGGTGGGCGCCGCACAGGCGCCGGATGTGAGGGCCGGCATGCTGGACGCCTTCACCCTGGCGCGCGAGGCGGCCGACGCCCTGCCCGCCGGAGGAGGAGGGCCCGGGCAACCACTCACCGTCATTCTCGATGAGATCGAGGCCCTGCTCAACAGTCCGAGGGCGATCGAGTCCATCGCTGCGCCGCTCAACAGGCTGGTCGAAAAGGCCACCGATTCGGCCCGCACGGCTATGTCTTTGATGAAGGACAATGGAGAAGGCGGTCCGCCAGACCTGTTGTTCTGGATCGAGGCGATGAGGCAAGGCGTGATCGAGTGGAGCCGTGATCGTCTCGGGATTGCCGATGTGCCGAACCTCCTCGAGGAGCGCCTGCAGGCGATCGCCGACACGGCGCGTGAAATGGCGCTCGCGATGGATTTCGCGTTCCTTCTCGATCCCGACCGGAAACTGCTGTCGATCGGCTATTCGCTTGCCGACAATGGCCTCGACCCAAGTTGTTACGACCTGCTCGCCTCGGAGGCGCGGCTTGCCAGCCTGTTTGCGATCGCCAAGGGTGATGTTCCCACACGGCACTGGTTCCGGCTGGGCCGAACCGCGACTCCGGTGGGAAGCGGTTCGGCATTGATCTCCTGGTCCGGATCAATGTTCGAATATTTAATGCCGTCGCTGGTGGTGCGTGCGCCGGCCGGCAGCCTGCTCGAGCAGACGAGCCGCCTGGTGGTAGGGTACCAGCAGGCGTATGCGCGCTCCCTCGGCATCCCGTGGGGCATATCGGAATCGGCCTACAACGCCCGCGACTTCGAGTTCACCTACCAGTATTCAAACTTCGGCGTGCCGGGCCTGGGTCTCAAGCGCGGCCTCGCGGGACAGGCCGTGATCGCGCCCTACGCGACGGGACTGGCGACCATGATCGACCCCCAGGCGGCGCGCGCGAACTATAGCCGGCTCGCTGCGATGGGCGCCCGTGGCCGCCACGGCTTCTATGAAGCGCTCGACTTCACCCGCTCCCGTCTGCCGGCGGAAGAGAAAGTCGCCATCGTGCGCGCTTTCATGGCCCACCATCAGGGCATGACGATCGTCGCCATCGCCAACACCCTCCAGGAGGGACGGATGCGCGCCCGGTTCCATCGCGAACCGATGATAAAGGCCAGCGAACTCCTGTTGCAGGAACGTATCCCGGACGAGATCGCCATAGCGCAAGCCCGGGCGGAGGAGGTGAATGCGCCGCCTGTCGCAGCCATCGACGAAGTTGCCTCGGCGCGGCGGCTTGCCGCCTCGGCTGCAGGCCCGCCGATGACGCATCTGCTCTCGAACGGTCGCTATGCGGTGATGCTGACCACCACCGGCGCCGGCTACAGCCGCTGGCGCGACATGGCCGTGACGCGATGGCGGGAGGATGCGACCCGCGACGACTGGGGGTCGTTCATTTTCCTCAAAGACGTCCATACCGGAAAGGTCTGGACCGGGGGCGCACAGCCGATAGGGGATGATTCCGGACACGGAGAAGTCATCTTCGGCGAGGACTACGCCCACTTCATCCATCGCGACGGCAGTCTGACCACGACGATGGACGTCCTGGTCTCTTCCGAGGACGATGGCGAAGTCCGTCGCATAGGCCTGACCAACAATGGTCGCCGCCCGCGTGAGATCGAGCTTACCTCCTACGCGGAAATGGTGCTGGCGACGCCCGCCGCCGACAACGCTCACCCGGCCTTTTCCAAGATGTTCGTTCAGACCGAGCATCTTGCCGAGTTTGGCGCACTCGTGGCGACGCGCCGGCCGAGGTCCCCTGACGAGCCACGGCTCTGGGCGGCCCATCTCACGGTGGTCGAGGGTGAGATTGCTGCCGATCCGCAATATGAGACCGATCGGGCCCGCTTCCTCGGCCGCGGCCGCACGATCGTCGACGCGGCGGCTCTCAAGGAGGATCGGCCGCTCTCGAACACGGTCGGCACGGTTCTCGATCCGATCTTCTCGCTCAGGCAGCGCGTGATCGTTCCGCCCGGCAAGGTGGTGCGGGTCGCTTTCTGGACCGTGGTTGCATCGTCGCGGGCCGAGCTTCTGGACATCGTCGACCTGCATCACGATCGCAGCTCGTTCGATCGCGCAAAAACACTGGCGTGGACCCAGGCGCAGGTTCAGCTTCGCCATCTCGGCGTCGCGGCGACGGAGGCGGCCGATTTTCAGCGCCTTGCTGCGCCGATCCTCTACGCCGATCCGCGTTTTCGGGCATCGTCGGAAGCGATCCTGCGCGGGGCTGGACCCCAGTCTGGACTGTGGCCGCTTGGAATCTCCGGCGACCTACCGATCGTCGTGCTGCGCATCGACGATATCGCGGACATCACCCAGGTCGGACAGTTGCTCCGTGCCCATGAGTATTGGCGCATGAAGCGCCTCGCCGTCGATCTCGTCATCGTCAACGAGCATGCCGCCTCGTACATGCAGGATCTACACATCGCGATTGAAATGGCCGTGCGCAGCAGCCAGTCCCGGCCAAGGCTGGGCGATGCCCACGCGAATGGCTCGGTTCATGTGCTGCGGACCGATCTCATGAGTGCCGAGGCCCGGTCCCTGCTGCATGCGGCGGCCCGAGTTGTACTCCACGCCCGTCGCGGGCCAATTGCCGATCAGGTCGGGCGCTTTTGGCCCCAAGCAGCCGTGCCGTCCCATGGCCGGCGGACAAAGGCGACTATACCCCTCGGATTGTCACAGCCAGCAGCACCCGAACTCGAATTCTTCAACGGCCTCGGCGGCTTCGACAGGGACGGGCAGGAATATGTGACCATCCTCCATGGCGGCCGCACCACGCCCGCGCCCTGGATCAATGTGATCGCCAACGCCAGCTTCGGCTTCCAGGTCTCGGTGGACGGAGCGGGCTATAGCTGGGCGGAGAACAGCCGCGAGAACCAGTTGACGCGATGGTCGAACGATCCGGTTGCAGACCCCTCAGGCGAGGCGATCTATGTGCGCGACGAAGTCACCGGCGATCTCTGGAGCCCGACGGCGCAGCCCATCCGTGACGGAGATACCTATGTCGCTCGCCATGGCTTCGGCTACAGCCGCTTTGAACATGAGACGAACGGGATCGCCCTCGCGCTGCTGCAATTCGTGCCGCTTTCCGACCCGGTCAAGATCTCCCGCCTGACATTGCGCAACAATTGCGAGCGGTCGCGCCGATTGTCGGTTACGGCCTATGCGGAATGGGTGCTGGGCATATCGCGCGGCGCTTCCGCGCCGTTCGTCGTGACGGAGATCGATGCGGTCACCGGCGCCATCTTCGCCCGCAACCCCTGGAACGCAGCCTTTCCGGGCCGCATCGCCTTCGCCGATCTCGGCGGGCGTCAGACATCGTGGACAACTGATCGTAGCGAGTTTCTCGGGCGTGGCGGGGAGCCTGGCACGCCGGCCGCACTCATGGACGAGCACGCGCTGTCGGGTGCGGCGGGAGCCGGCCTGGACCCCTGCGCGGCGCTCGCCACGAGCATCGAGCTCGGCGTGGGCGAGACAGTGGAGATCGTGTGGCTGATCGGCCAGTGCAGTTCGGTGGAAGACACGCGCGAACTGATCATGCGCTATCGCAACGCCGATCTCGACGCGGTACTGGCATCGGTGACCGAACATTGGCAGACCCTGCTCGGCTCGATCCAGGTCAGGACGCCGGATCGCACCATGGACCTGATGCTGAACGGCTGGCTGCTCTACCAGGCGCTCGCATGCCGTATCACAGCCCGCTCGGCTTTCTATCAGGCGAGCGGCGCTTACGGCTTCCGCGACCAGCTCCAGGACGGCATGGCGCTATCCTTTGCGGCTCCCGAAGAGACCCGCCGCCATCTCCTACGCGCGGCCTCTCGGCAGTTCGTCGAGGGTGACGTGCAGCATTGGTGGCTACCGCATTCGGGCCAGGGCGTGCGCACGCGCATTTCCGACGACCGTGTGTGGCTTGCCTTCGCCACCGCGACCTATGTCGCTGCTTCCGGCGACGCTGCAGTGCTGGAAGAGACAGTGTCATTCCTGGAGGGGCCGCCGCTCGGCGAGGGCGAGCATGACGCCTTCTTCCAGCCCTCGATCGCCGACGAGCAAGAGACGCTGTTCGAGCATTGCGCTCGGGGCCTTGACCAGTGCCTCGAACTTACGGGCGAGCACGGCCTGCCGCTGATGGGAACCGGCGACTGGAACGATGGCATGAACCGGATCGGCGAAGGCGGCCGGGGCGAGAGCGTGTGGCTCGGCTGGCTGCTGGTGCGTGCGATCGCGCTTTTTGCTCCTTTTGCCGACAGTCGCGATCCGGCCCGTGCCGCACGTTGGCGGGCGCATGCCGCCTCCGTCCAAGCCGCGATCGAGCGAGACGCCTGGGATGGCGAATGGTATCGCCGGGCGACGTTCGATGATGGAACGTGGCTCGGCTCGAAGGAGAGCGAGGAATGCCGGATCGATTCCATCGCCCAGTCCTGGGCGGTGCTGTCGGGTGCTGCAGACCCCGCGCGCGCCGTGCAGGCGATGGCCGCCCTCAATAGACACCTGATCCGCCGGGAGGATGGTCTGGCGCTGCTCTTCACACCGCCTTTCGACACGACCTCCCGCGATCCCGGCTACATAAAGGGCTATCCGCCGGGCTTACGCGAGAACGGCGGACAATACAGCCATGCCGCCATGTGGGCTATCATGGCCTTTGCAAAGCAGGGGGACGGCACAGCGGCTGCCGATCTGTTTTCGCTCCTCAATCCGATCAACCACGCCCGAACGCCTGAGGAGGTCGAGCGCTACAAGGTCGAGCCTTATGTCATCGCCGCCGACGTCTATTCCGTTCCGCCCCATGTGGGACGAGGGGGGTGGACGTGGTATACGGGCTCAGCCGCATGGATGTATCGCGCGGGCGTGGAAAGCATCCTGGGCATTCGCCGCGAGGGTGCCTACCTTGTTATCGATCCCTGCATCCCCGCTGCCTGGCCGGGCTTCGAAGCCACGGTCAAGATTGCCGCCACCCAATACACCATCCGTGTCGAAAGCCCATCCGATACGGGTTGCAACGTTGTTGTTGCGGCTGTCCTCGACGGGGCACCTCTCGGATGCGTCAAAGGCTACGCCCGTGTCCCCCTGGACGGAGGAATGCACGATTTGCGGATCAGTCTCGGTGGAAAGGTTATTCATGGGGCATGACCGTTCGTCTGCCTCTCCGATTCTGAGTTTGTGGAAGTGTTCGTCGGCATTGCCGCAACGTGCGCGATCTCTTCGAACAGGTGCCGGCCAAGCCACGGCCAATCGAGTTCATCGACGTGCTCGGCCGAAAGCCAGACCGGCAATGCAGGCCGGCTTCGAGGCCACTATAAACGCACTGTTGCTGAAAGACTTTCCGCTGAAAACCCATAGAGGCCTGCGGAGCAGGATGGAGAAGGACAAGGCGGAGGAGGGCGCTGTAACAGGCCTGCCGATCTGGAAGGTTCCTCGAACAGCTGTTGTTCGGAAACGTCTCAGTCGGCCGCTTTGCGCAGCGGATAATTATTATGGTCGTAGAGAGACTGGATCTCGGCGCCGGTGTAATCGCCATCATCGGTTTCGATCATGAGCGTTCGCAGTTCTGCCAGCGACTTCTCGACCGCGAACTGAACGGCAAGTGCGAGGCTTTCGAACCGACGATATTTCTGGGGTGCCCTGCCTCGCATTGAACGAAAGGCCCCGGGTATCTGCACATATACCGCTGCGGGCGTCGTGAAATCCAATGTCGTCATTTCGGCAATCTTCTCGTAAATTACCATAGCAAAAAGGCCGGGCGAACCCGGCCTTCTCATCGCGCATCAATGGCCAGTGCCAGTACATCCGTGGTCAAAGACCAGACGCGCCATATTCTCACGCAGCCTGAAGGTTCTCAGCTGCACTTTTTCCATTGCGCCGATCCGTCACGACATCAAACGAGAGCTTCTGACCCTCTACGATGGTGTGCATTCCCGCCCGTTCGACGGCAGAAATGTGAACGAACACATCGGAGCCTCCAGCATCGAGCTGGATGAAGCCAAAGCCCTTGGTCGTGTTGAAGAACTTTACGGTTCCGGTATTCATAACGATTTCCTTTCAATCGTTCATAATAAATAACCCACCGTGCAAAGCCCCGGCGAGTAAGTTTTGATCGATTTTTGGAGAGGAAAATCGTCGGCGCTAGTAGCGCAGAAAAAGATCGGCAACAAGATCGATGAAAATTACCATAAACTTTAAATATGATTATGGCAAGTCAGATAAATATTTTTAGAAATTTCTTCGGAAAGATCCCAGAAATTCCCGGAATTAACATCTCGTATTCCAGAAAATACGAGATGTTCACTTGTCGATCTTAACGACGGATAATCCACTCGGCAATGTGTCCCCGTCGCGAAGCTCAGCAAGTATCTGCGTCACGTCCTCCCGGAAGGACTCCCACATGGGCTCGCCCTCAAACCCTACCAATTCCTCATGTCCCTCCATGCGGCACATCAGGCGGCAAATGCGCTCCACCGGGCCGGAGAGGTTTTGGGACATCGTTCTTTCCTTTCAGTGTGTCTGTTACCGGTGAGCGGAAAGGCCCCTGCCTGCCTACCGTTCCGCATTCCCCCGATCGGCAAAGGGAGGCGTTTGCACAAGTGTCGCTATGAGTCGCAGCAAAGCCCTATGCTCTGGACCGTCTGCGCCAGCTCTGAGGAAGTCGCGCAAGGCGATAAAGGAAATGGCGGAGCCGGAAGGACCATTCGCTTGATGAATGATGATGGCCATCCCGTCCGAAGGATCGCGACCGAGGTACCAGACATCATCGCCAGGGCTTCTGTAAAGCTCACGTCGTTCTTCCATCTCAGTTCTCCTGTTTTGCGGTAGCCGGCAATGAGTTGGGTCAGCTTCAGGCAAAATGAGAGGGCCCGGGTGAGAGCTCCACGTCGCAGCCGTTCCCCGCCGCGCCGCTGGCTTCCTCAGTACCTGTCATCATGACAATGTGATTGTCTCACTTTCATTTGGACAATGGTGCGAACGTTGGCTGGGGTGACATCCAAGCAAAGGGACAAAGGTCATCATCCAGCTACGGACCACCCCCTGCAGTCTATTGACAGGATCTTTCAAAATCACATTCGTCTTGCACGCCGACAAGAACGTCCGCGCTCCCAGGAAAGCGAAGTCTTCGATAGGTCAGTGTTTTTGAGACTCGATATTACTCGTCTCTACGGCTTTCGAGCCAGGGAAGCTCCTTTTCGTTTCTAGCCGATCAACGCTGGGATCTTGCCAGTTCGCTACGGCGCATGGGCGATGGCTTCCCGTAGCCTTTGAATGAGTTCTTCATGCCCTATGGCTACGGATACTGTCGTTTGATCACCCAGATATATCATCGACCCCTCCTTGAGAGGTTCGATTTTCAAAATCTGGGATACGTTCACAGTAACCGGTGTTGCGTCGCGGCCTGTCTTTGTGAGTGTCATGAGGATTGGTTTCATCTGCCCCCTCGGATTATGAATGTGGCCCCTGACGAGCAACATAACAAGGCGTGAAGGGTACGCTAAACAAGGAGGACCTTGAAGCTCTGCAGACAGCATTCCCTCATAAGCAAACAGGTGTTGCCCCGGTCTTGGTTTCTCACTCTGAAATCTCTGTTTTCCGTCCGCTGCCCGCTGCTGCGCTCCAACAGCATTGCACCTTATGGGGACGAGCGAATTAGACGGGCTCGCTGGACCCGTCGAGATCCGGGGGATGTCTTTTGGAGCCTGGTTCGCGTAGGCGGTGTCCCGTCGGTATTTGTACCGCCGGCGGTCTCTTCACCGTCGCCTTCGCTGTCATGCCTTTGTATTTCTTGCGAAACGTTGGAGCGCTTCTTGTAATATGAACTTGAAGCGACAGCAAAATCGCTGTTCTTCGGTTGATTTTTTTGTGCAGACTTATCATTTTTATTTTTCATATTATCCAATCCAATCATCAAGTTTAGATCTTAATCCTTATTTGTTGGATTTAATATGAATAAATATTTATTTTGTCTAAGTAATTCTAATTGCTCTTGTTTGTCCCGTGCTCATTCATCGAGGGCAATTCCAACTGAGGCCCGCGCACATAAACGACGTCGATGCCTACTTCTTGGGCCAAATTCGTTGCGGCTTTGACTGCATCGCCGCGGGTATGAAACGGCCCAATGGGGTCGGAGGGAACAACATCCTCCGAGTATGTGGCGCTGTTTACAACCCAAACGGGGCCGGTCAATTCAATCAGGACCCAATGGCTTTCCGTCGGAGGGCTTTCGTCTTCGCGAAGAAATCGAACCGTGGTCATCGCCGTTCCCTTACCAAACCTCATAGGGTGAGAACACTATGGCACTCGCAAGGTTCCAGTTCGAGGTTGCCACACTCGCATGTGACGACGGTCTTTATCTGTAGGATCGCAGCGAAGTTGAGCTTTCACCGCGCGAAAACCCGGTACCCGGTTCCTACCACGCTGATCGCGTCAGACCCGCCGTAGATGCCCCCTGGTCGCTTCTAAATGTGGGTCGGCATTGTAGCGGGACCCCAGCCATACTCGGTATATCAATGAGTTAGAAAGCAGATCGGCATCGTAGGCGCGAGCCGAGCCACAAACGCTGAAAGGTTCAAAATAGAAGGCTTCCACTTGCTGGGAAGCGCTTCGCCGGTGCGGTTTTTGTCGGTGGCGTCGATATTCCAATCCGTATTCCAATGGTGTTTGTGCTGGAGCGGCGCATCATAGGTTTTGACGGTTCTGTCAGCTCGACCATTTAGCCCGATGCTCGCGGCTGCCGGATCAGCCAGGGCCGGCGCGTACCTGGGCGAAGCCTTGGCGCTACGAGGGGTATCGCGGGATCCATCCGATTTCGGTCTTCCTGTTCGAGCCGGCTCGGATTTCAGTCATCATCTTGACCAGTTGGTCGCCGACAACGAACTTGGCGATCCATGCCGGGATGTGCATTGGTGGCTTGGCGCCAAGCAACTCTGCCAGCGCCGGAAGCCACTCGCGGACCGGTGCTGGCTCATCGTCGACGACGTTGTAGATGCCAGGCGAGCCGCGGTCGACCGCCAGAGCTGTGGCTTCTGCCGCGTCGTCGATATGCAGGAATGACCACCATGCCATGCCGTTGCCGATGATCGGCATGCGGCGCTTGCGGATCTGCTCGATCAGGCTCGAATACGCCGCTCTCGGGACCGTAGAAAGCGCCATAGCGCAGGACGACCCCCTCCACGTCCCTCGACGTGGTGACGCGACGCTCCATATAGGTCAGCGCGTCGAGGGTGGGCTGCATCTGGTGGAGCCGGAACCGAAGTTCCGTCGTGCCATCGATGCTTTCTTTCTCTTTATCGAGCAGCAGCCGGAGGCTGAGCGGGTTTTGCTGTCGACGCCGACCGACAATTTAGTGGCGGCTGAACTGTCACGTGCGGTGCAGGTCGGGGCTTCCGCGAGACTGGTAGTTCTGCTTGCCACATTTATGCGGGGCGATGCTTCGCCCCGCGTGCAGGCTGCGACGGAGTTTCTCAAGCATGGTCTCCACGCGCTCGGCTTGTGGTGGTTCGACCATCCCGATGTCGCGCGTGCAGAACTCGTCGACGTCGTCATGCGCATCGCCTGGCTTGGGCTCCAAACCGATGATGCTCGAGGAGAGCCGTCGTAAACGGTGTCCACATATCGACCCGACGGGGGGTGCCCGATGAGAGATCTGGCTTTGCAGGCCGCGGGAGCGTTGGCCATCATGTTTGCGATGATGCACGGGGTCATTGGCGAATGGCAGCTGTTTCCCAAAGCGATCATCGAGACAAAGAGGGTGCGCGCGCTGCTCAGGATGGTCTGGCAGGCAAGCACGATTGACTGGATTGCAATTGGGGCGCTACTGATCGCGGCCCCTGCATTAGGTTCGGAGAATGCCCGCCGATGTCATTGGAGCCGCGGTGATCGTCTATGGCTACGCGGCTGTCGGCAACGCCATAGCCAGCCGAGGCAGGCATTTGGGTTGGGTCTTAATGAGCCTTGTGGTGATCTTTTCCCTGGCGGGACTTTGAAAAGACACGAGATCGAGTTTGAAGAATATGCCGTGGACCGAGATGGGTGCGCATCGCCGTCCCGTCCAGAAACAGCGGGCGCAGGGGCGATGGCAACCAGATCGGCGGTGTAGAGGCGGTTCAGTATGGCACTGCGGTTTGCCACTCCTCCACGATGTCCGATAATCTCGTCAATGCATCAGGATTTCGCCGCCCCCGCCGATCCTCGCTCGATGAGAGTGGCTGAAAACCGTGCATCTTCTGCTTTCTCCTTGCTGGAAAACATATGTTGCAGCTTGGAAACACTGGCTCGGCCCATGTCGCCGGCCGGCATGCGCATGGTCGTCAGCGATGGGCGCACGAACTTGCTGGTGACGTAATCGTCAAAGCCCATGACGGATATGTCGCCGGGAACGCCAAGGCCGCAATCGGCGAGCGCCGCCAAGGCACCGAGAGCATGGCGGTCCGTGGAGGCAAGGAGGGCGGTGGCGTTCAATCCGGCTGCATAGGCTTCACGAACACAGCGATAGCTATCGGCTTCATCGAGGAGGTCCTCAAAGACCCGGGCCTGATGATGTTCGGCCCTGCTGCGCAGAAACTCCAGCATGCCCGCTTCCCTGTCCTTGAAGTCGTGCCAGCCTGCATGACCCGTCAGATAGGCGAACCGGCGATGTCCCAGGCTCCAAAGATACTCGGTTGCTTCGTAGCCGGCGCGGCGGTTATCGACGGTGATGATCGGAAATCCTGTATTGGCCTGCTGACCGATCAGCACGAAGGGGACGCCGGCGGCTTCAGGCGTACGGCCGGGCATGTGGTCTGCGGCGCCCGCACACACGATGATGCCATCGACCTGGCGAGCAAGCAGTTCGTCGATCACCGTCTCGCGTCTTTCCTCATCGCTGTTGGTGAGGCTGAGCAGCATGCAAAGCCCATGTTCACGTGCCATTGCATCAATGCCTTCGACCATGGCCGCGTAATAGGGATTCACCAACAATGGTGCGACCACCCCGATGCTGTCGCTTCGCGCCCGGGCGAGGCTGCGGGCCAGTGCGTTGGGCACAAAACCAAGCGCCCGTGCCGTCTCCTGAACTTTTTCGCGCGTTGCCGCGGCGACCGGGTAATTTGTCGAAGCCAGAACGCGCGATGCCGTGGCGACTGAAACGCCGGCCGCTCTGGCGACATCTCGGATGTTTTTCGTGCCGGTGGTATTGCCGCCCAATCTGAGGCTCCTCGTCTTGTCATCGCGATGATTGACCGCATCGCTTTGACAGAATATGCATATAGTAACCGGTTACTGCAAAGGCCCAAGGCATGGAAGCGCGTGTTTTCGACCAGTCCGAAGGCCCGTCGGCCATCAAACAGGTTTTGTCTTCGCCGCTTTACCGTGGCGCGACCGTGGCGATGTTCCTTTCCGGCCTCGCAACGTCGGCGGCGGCTCCCCAGATCGTGCTGTTCCTGGTGAAGGAATTGCGCATCTCCCTGCCGGTCGCTGGTCTGTTCTATCTGACCAGTCTGGTGGCACCCATTGCCGGTTATGTCGTCGGTAGCTACTCCGACCGGACCGGCAACCGCCTCGGTCTGTTCCGGATCTGCGCAATCCTGGGCTTCCTAGGCTGGGCCGGCATCGCAATCTCAACTGCGGCGTGGATGCCGTTCGTGATGAGCGCTTTCTTCCTGGCGTTCTCCGTGGCAGCCGCTTCACAGGTGTTCGCGGCCCTTCATGATGATTTGGGCCGGGGGGGAGGGCGAGCCAATGAGAGCGTTGTCGCCATCGTCCGCATGGCCCTTACTGCAGGCTGGGTTCTGGGACCGGTGGCCGGGACATGGCTTGCTGCCGAAGCGGGTTACCGCACCATGTTGTGGGCAACGGCACTGTGTTTCCTGTTGCAGATCGTACCGCTGGGTACCCTGAACGTTTCAGTGCCGCCAAGGCAAAGCACGCCAGCACTGCCCGCCGGGAGCGGTCAAGTCGCATCGTGGCGGTCAATGCTGCCTTTGCTGGTCTTCACCGGCTTTTTCATTCTCGTCTACGGTGGGGAATCAATCAAATACGGTTTCCTGCCGCTCTATATGGAAGAAACACTCAGGCTGGATGCCGGAACCCGCGGCGCTGTCATCGGTATTCAGCCTTTCGTGGAACTGCTGATTATGCCCTTCAGCGTCGTTCTTGGCCGCAGGATCGGGTATCTCTGGCTGATGTCACTGGCCGCAGCACTTGGCGTTGCGGCCAATATCTGCTTTGCTGTCTGGAGCACGGCAGCCGGAATGTTTGCTGGCCAGATTCTCATGGGCGGCGTGTGGGGCGTGTTCGCGGCACTTGGCATCATCGTTGCCCAACGGCTCCTCCCACAAGCGGTCGCCACAGCATCAGCCATCTTCATGAGTTCGGCGGCACTCAGCACAGCTCTTGGAGGCGCGACCGGCGGGCTTGGAGTCGCCTTGGTCGGACTGCCGAATGTGTTCTTCTTTCCCGCCGCTTTCTCCGCCGTTGCCGTCATCGGATTGGCTGCGATGGCCCGCTCCTCTGAGTTGAAATAGTTTTGCTCGAGCGCTGCGCGTCAACCGATCACCTCAGCCGGTTCTGTCAGAGCAAACCATCGTCCGGCATCACGACAGGGACCTTGCCTGCCGGATTCCAGGTAGCGATTACTTGGAGCACACGATCGTGCCGTCGCCGGCGGGCCTCTTGCAGTGTTGTTCTCCGCGTCGCCGATCAGGTCCGTGAACAGCTGAGAATCTACCTTGTTCATGGCTTTTACCCGCCGCCCATTTCGGTAGCATGGTTCGCCGCAGACGGTGCCGCGATCAGCGCAGCGCACGGGTCCGCTCGAGATCGACATAAGAGGTTGACAGGGCAGTCGAGTTGATAACAGTCTGTATATGTTAAATATTAAATTCTAATGAGATCGATCTCATTAGGGAGGGAAACGTGAAAGCCATGAATTATCTCGCCGGCTTTGCAATGACCGGCGTTGCCTTGGCCATGGGTGCGGTTGCTCCAGCCTCGGCCAAGGACGTCAGATCGGTGGGTATATCGGTGGGATCGCTCGGCAATCCCGGCTTCGTGATCATCGCCAACACGGCGACCCAGATCATCAAGAAGGCCTATCCCAAAGCACAAGTGACCACCGTCGGCTACGACTACGACCTCGGCAAGCAGGTCAACCAGATCGATAATTTCATCGCTGCCGGTGCCGACTTCATCCTGCTCAATCCCGGCGATCCCAACGCGATCACCCCGGCCATCAAGAAGGCGCAGGCGGCCGGTATTCCCGTCGTCGCCTTCGATACGGCCGCCGAGGGAGCCGATGCCGTAGTAATGACCGACAATATCATGGCTGGCAGTGTTTCCTGCCAGTATATCGCCGACAAGCTCAAGGGCGCCGGCAATGTCGTCATCCAGAACGGACCGCAGGTTTCTTCGGTGATCGACCGTGTGGTGGGCTGCAAGCAGGTCCTGGCCAAATATCCCGACATCAAGATCCTGTCGGACGACCAGGACGGCAAGGGATCGCGCGACGGCGGCATGGCGGTGGCGCAGGGCTATCTGACCCGCTTCCCCAAAATCGATGCGATCTTCACCATCAACGATCCGCAGGCTATCGGCACGGCGCTCGCGGCCAAGCAGGCAGGTCGCAGCGAGTTCTTCATCACGTCCGTCGACGGCTCGCCCGACATCGAGTCCGCCTTGAAGGATCCGGCCCTGGACATGATCAAGGCCTCGGCCAGCCAGGATTTCTATGCCATTCCCAAGGTCTCGGCGCAGACGGCAATGGACCTGGTCAACGGCAAGAAGCCCGAGAAGCCCATTATTCTGATTCCCTCCGCCCTGGTTACCCGCGAAAATGTCGGCGACTACAAGGGATGGAATACTAAGCACGATGACTGACACCATCGTCTGGCTCAAGATGGCCTCCTCCTGCCCGAGGAGGCCATTTCAATCCTGAAAGTACAGGCCCATGCTCCCGCTCAATACTTCGACACTTGCCTCATTCGGCCCGACCGTGACCAGGCCGATCTACGACCGGAGCCGGCTGCGGGCCGGGATCGTGCATTTCGGGGTCGGCAATTTCCATCGGGTGCACCAGGCAATCGCCATCGATGCCTGCCTCCATCATCCCGGACATGAGGATTGGGCGATCTGCGGCGTAGGCCTGACGGATGGTGCCGCTGCCCGCACCAAGGCCGATGCCTATCGCCGGCAGAACAATCTCTACACGGTGACGCAACTCACCTCGTCGATGCCGAAGCAAACGCAGGTCGTCGGGGCGATGATCGACTATCTGCATGCTCCGGCGGATCCGGAAGCTGTGCTCGCCCGCCTCGCTGATTCCGCGACCCGCATCGTCTCGCTCACCATCACCGAAGGCGGCTACAATATCGACGAAGCCAGCGGCGCTTTCCGTCTCGATACCCCCGACATCCGCCACGATCTGGCGGGCGGACCGCCCCGGACAGTGTTCGGCTATATCGTGGCTGCGCTGGCGCGCCGGCGCCAAGCCGGGCTGCCGCCCTTCACGGTGATGTCCTGCGACAATCTCCCACGCAATGGCGACACCTCGCGTCTGGCCGTGATCGGTTTTGCCCGCGCTCTCGATCCCGGTCTTGCCGATTGGATCGAGGCGAATGGTGCCTTCCCCAACTCGATGGTCGACCGCATCGCACCGCAGGTGCCGGAAGACGAGTGCCGACGCATCACCACCGGTATCGGCGTCGACGATCTCGTCGCCGCCACCTGTGAACCCTATACGAGCTGGGTGGTGGAGGATCGTTTCTGCGCCGGGCGGCCGCAGCTCGAACTGGCCGGGGTGGTGTTCAGCGGTGAGGTGCCGGCCTATGTCGCGGTGAAGGGGAGGCTCTCCAACGCCGCCCATATGCTGATGTGCTATCCATCCTTGCTGATGGGTGCCCGCCTGGTCGACGAAGGCATGCGCTACCCCGACATTCCCCGCCTTCTCCACGCCTTCTGGGAGCGAGACGTCCGGCGCCTGGTCGAACCGCCCGCCGGCTATTCGACGAAAGACTTCACCGACAAGGTGATCGAACGTTTCGCCAATCCCGCGATCAAGGACCAGCTCCTCAGGGTGGCCGGCGACGGCGCCTCCAAAATCGTGGTCTTCCACGGCAAGACGATCGGCCAGTTGCTTGCCGGCGGTGGCGAGCTCGACCGCGAGGCCTTCCTGCTTGCCTGCTTTGCCCGCTATCTAGGCGGCGTGGATGATCAGGGCGTTGCCTTCGAGATTTTCGAACCGCGCATCGGCACAGCCGATTGGCAGAGGCTGAAGGGTGGCGATCCCTTGGCCGTGCTCGACATCGAGGCTTTTGCCAGCCTGGGTCTTCGCCGAAGCTCGGCCTTCGTTGCGGCCTATCTCAAATCCCTAGGGGCTCTGGCAGAGCAGGGCGCTGCAGCAACATTGGTGCAACTGCTGAGATCACGGCATTGAGTTGGGGGCAGGATGAACGCAGGCCAGAGGCAAGCCTTCCTTGAAATGCGGTCGGCGCCCTGATCATCGCCGTGCTCTCCAACGGCCTGATCCTGATCGGTGTCTCCGACATCGGGCAGTTCATCATTAAGGGCGTGATCAACATCGGAGCCGTCGCTCTCGACCGCCTGCGATCTTCCGGCGACGCCCGGACATAGAAATCGATACTCACTCGTGAGGTCGATAGGGCCCGCCCAAGAATTTGCCCTGTCCTTGGGCGCGTGGCCCTTTTTTTTCGAGAGAGCCCACGAAACGGCTTCATTGCGTGATCTCAACAATGAAAACCAGAAACGACCGCATCATCGTCGTCGACGCATACGAGATCGTGCTGGCTGGGAGCGAGCAGGCTCTCCCTCCCTATCGCGGCCTGCCTTGCCTAAGCCGGCATCGCTCCTGGCGAAGTGGCGGTGATCGGGGATGGAGCCCGCAACGCGCTGTGGGTGCGGATTCTCGCCGATGTGCTTGGCCGGCGGCGAGGCGATCGCCGTAATTGCCACCAAGTCCGCCAATCTTGGACGTTGCCAAGCCGAGGGCCGAGCTGATGCAGGCCTATCCCGATAATTTTGCGGCCTTCTCGACGGCTCCTATCGGTTGTCGAGGGTGGTGCTCTAAAAGACTCTTATAGCAAGAGGCATTTTCAATAACTCCTGGTTCCGTCCAACGATTTTTGCCAAATCGTCGATTTGGTGTCTGAGATCGTCAGGTGTTCAAACCCCCGTTGCGCCAGCATCTCCGGGGCTTGGTATAAGGTCAAAGTGTGTATGGGTCGTCGACATGGACTTGACCCCACGACATAAGCCGAAGCTAAATATTGGCGATCCATCAAAACTGAACATCGAAGGATGCCGGTGGGAGTGCTGGCGCAGGGGAGTGGAATGAAGATAGGCGCACTGAAAGAAATATGGGCGGGTGAGACGCGGGTTGCGGTGACCCCGTCGTCCGCGGCGCACCTTGCCAAGCTGGGCCATGAAGTCTTTGTCGAGGCCGGCGCTGGAACTGCTTCCGGTTTTGGCGATGCCGACTATGTGAAGGCGGGCGTCGTGGTGGCCAATTCTGCCGCCGATCTCGTCGAGGCCGTCGACGTGGTGGCCAAGGTACGCCAGCCCAGCGATGCGGAACTGGAGCGCATGAAGAGCGACCAGACGCTGATTTCCTTCTTCTACCCAGGCCAGAACCAGGAACTGCTCCAGCACGCGAAGGACAAGGGCGTCACCGCGGTGGCCATGGACATGGTACCCCGCATCTCGCGCGCCCAGAAGATGGACGCCTTGTCCTCGATGGCCAATATCGCCGGCTATCGGGCGGTAATCGAGGCTGCCAACAATTTCGGGCGCTTCTTCACCGGGCAGGTCACTGCCGCCGGCAAGGTGCCGCCGGCTAAGGTACTGGTGATCGGCGCCGGCGTCGCAGGCCTTGCCGCGATCGGCGCAGCCCGCGGGCTCGGGGCGATCGTGCGCGCCTTCGACGTTCGGCCTGAAGTCGCCGAGCAGATCGAGTCGATGGGTGGCGAGTTCCTCTTCCTCGATTTCTCCGACCAGCAGGATGGCGCTTCGACGGGTGGCTATGCCGCGCCCTCATCGCCCGAATTCCGGGCCAAACAACTCGAGCTGTTTCGCGCACAGGCGCCCGAGGTCGATGTCGTCATCACCACGGCCCTGATCCCCGGCCGCGACGCTCCGAAGCTGTGGACCGCCGACATGGTGGCGGCGATGAAGAACGGCTCGGTCGTGGTGGACCTTGCCGCCGAACGCGGCGGCAATTGCGACTTGACCGTGCCGAACGAGAAGATCGTCAGCGAGAATGGCGTCACCATCGTCGGCTA
Organism: Labrys sp. F242; assembly: GCF_057813875.1. Taxonomy (NCBI): domain Bacteria; kingdom Pseudomonadati; phylum Pseudomonadota; class Alphaproteobacteria; order Hyphomicrobiales; family Xanthobacteraceae; genus Labrys; species Labrys sp. F242. The sequence continues at coordinate 23,349 of NZ_JBVASG010000008.1, forward strand.
TACCGACTTCCCCAGCCGCATGGGCGCGCAGGCTTCCGAGCTCTACGCCAACAATGTCCGCCACTTCATCGCCGACCTGACACCTGCCAAGGACGGCATCATCAACCACAATATGGAGGATGACGTGATCCGCGGCGCGACCGTCACGCGGGATGGTGCCATCACCTTCCCGCCGCCGCCGCCCAAGATCGCGGCCATTGCCGCGCAAAAGCCGAAGGAGAAAGCTAAGGAGCTGACCTTGGAGGAAAAGCGGGCCAAGGAACGCGCCGACTTCAGGGCACAGACCCGCTCGCAGTTCACCCTGCTCGGCATCGGCGCCGTGCTGATGCTGATCGTCGGCCTCTATGCGCCGCCCAGCTTCCTCGGCCATTTCATCGTCTTCGTGCTGGCCTGCTTCATCGGCTTCCAGGTGATCTGGAATGTCAGTCACTCGCTGCACACGCCCCTGATGGCGGTCACCAACGCGATCTCCGGCATCGTCATCCTGGGCGCACTGCTGCAAATAGGGTTCGGATCGTGGTGGGTGATCCTTCTTTCGGCGATTTCGGTACTGATCGCCTCGATCAACGTCGTCGGCGGCTTCCTCGTCACCCGGCGCATGCTCGCCATGTTCCAGAAGTCGTAAGGGGATCGCCATGGAATACGGATTGACCACGGCGATCTATGTTGTTGCCGCCATTCTCTTCATCCTGTCGCTCGGCGGCCTGTCGGGGCAGGAGAGCGCCAAGCGCGCCGTCTGGTACGGCATCATCGGCATGGCGCTGGCGGTGCTCGCCACCCTGTTTGGCGCCGGCTCGGGCCATTTCTATCTGACGGTGGTGATGATCGCCTTTGGCGCGCTGGCCGGCTGGTATGTCGCCAATCGCGTGCAGATGACGGAAATGCCGCAGCTGGTGGCTGCCTTGCACTCCTTCGTGGGCCTTGCCGCGGTGTTCATCGGCATCAATGCCGAGATCACGCTGCAGGATGTGGTCGCGGCTCATGCCTCCGGTACGGCAGAGACCTTCACGGGCTTTGCGGCGGTGCTGGCGCACAAGACCTCGGCCGAGATCGCCATGCTGAAGGTGGAAGTCTTCCTCGGCATCTTCATCGGCGCGGTCACCTTCACCGGCTCGATCGTGGCCTTCGGCAAGCTGGCCGGCAAGATCGACGGCAAGGCCCAGAAATATCCTGGCGGCCATGCCCTCAATGCCGGGGCAGCACTGCTCTGCCTGGTTCTGGGCATCGCCTATTGCATGGGCGCCGGGCTGTGGGCGCTTTTGTTGATTACGCTCGCTGCCGGTTTCATCGGCTGGCACCTGATCATGGGCATCGGCGGGGCTGACATGCCGGTGGTGGTGTCGATGCTCAACTCCTATTCGGGCTGGGCGGCGGCGGCGATCGGCTTCACGCTGGGCAACGACCTCCTGATCGTCACCGGCGCGCTGGTGGGCTCGTCGGGCGCGATCCTGTCCTACATCATGTGCAAGGCGATGAACCGCTCCTTCGTGTCGGTCATTCTCGGCGGCTTCGGCGGCCAACAGCAATCGACCATGCAGATCGAGGGCGAGCAGGTCGCCATCGATGCCGACGGCGTGGCGTCAGCGCTCAACGATGCCGAAAGCGTCATCATCGTGCCCGGCTACGGCATGGCGGTCAGCCAGGCCCAGCAGTCGGTCAGCGAGCTGACGCGCAAGCTGCGCGCCGCCGGCAAGAACGTGCGCTTTGCCATCCATCCGGTGGCGGGCCGGCTACCTGGCCACATGAACGTGCTGCTCGCCGAGGCCAAGGTGCCCTACGATATCGTGCTGGAGATGGACGAGATCAACGAGGACTTCCCCTCCACCGACGTGGTCATCGTCATCGGCTCCAACGACATCGTCAATCCGGCAGCCCAGGAGGATCCGGGCAGTCCGATCGCCGGCATGCCGGTGCTCGAAGTGTGGAAGGCCAAGACCGTCTTCGTCTCCAAGCGCGGCCAGGGTACCGGCTATTCGGGCATCGAGAACCCGCTGTTCTTCAAGGAGAACACGCGCATGTTCTACGGTGACGCCAAGAAGTCGATCGACCAGCTCCTGCCCATGCTGGCCTGATCCAACGGGGCGATATCGGAATATACATGGCAAAGGTCGCTCCCGGCATATGGGAGCGACCGGAGGCTTCCTCCCGAGGAATTGCGGTGTTCGACATTCACCGGTCCCTGGCACTGTGAAGCAGCATAGAAATTGGCCGAGGGTGCGAGGCCGTTTTCCAAGATCATCATTCAAGGCTCGCAAGAGGCCTTCGCAGTATCAGGGTTTCTTGGCCTTTTTTCAGTTCGCGCGGCTGGTACGCATCCCAAGATAGGTGAGGGGCGGACTGCCGAAGGCGCGCTTGAACATGATCGTGAATGCGGCCGGGTTTTCGTAGCCCAGGTCGATCGCAACCGTCGTGACGGGCTCGCCCGCCGCCAGACGGGGCATGGCAAATAATAGACAGGCCTGCTGGCGCCAGGCCAGGAAACTGAGACCCGTCTCGAGCCGAAAAACGCGCGTGAACGTGCGCCGGCTCATGCCGAGCGCTGTGCTCCAGTCGTCGATTTGCTCGTGAATGTTCGGTCGTTCGACGAAACGTCGGCAGCGGAGAGCCAGCGGGCCGTGCGAGGGGTAATTCAGCGAAAGCGGCAGGGCCGGCATTTGCTGCATTTCATGGCGTATCAACTCCATCAGTGCGCCGGAGCGGCTATCGAGGTCGTATTCGAGTGGTAGGCTGAGCGCCTCGGTCATAAGGCTTCGCATGAACGGCGAAATGCCGACGACCTGGCAGTGGGCAGGCATGCTCGGAACCGCGTCAGGCTCGAGATACAGGCTTTGCATGCCGACCACGCCGACCATGCGAACGTGATGGGTCGTGCCGGGTGGAATCCACATTCCGCGTTGCGGAGGCATGACCCAGGTACCGTCCGGTGTCGCAAGCACGACGACGCCGGACGCGCCGGAAATCAACTGCCCGCGTCGGTGATGGTGAGGCGGGACGATGAAGCCATCCGGATAATCTCGGCCGATCGCGATAATCGGCCGAGGGATGTGATCGACGGTGTCGATATGAATGTCCCGCATGTTGGCCCACTCTCGTAGGATTTTGGCCCAACATTGGTGGCAGGCCGCATGGCCACTCGGTACGCTTCCGATCGGCCGAACACAAGCTCTCCGTTCCGATCGGCGATGGCTTTCTCCGAGGATTTTCCCGTGTCTACCCGAACTCTACCGCGTCAACATACACTCCCCCAACCGCAGACAAGGACAAAGACGGTATTCACCGTCTTGGGGGCGGCGAGTTTTTGCCATTTGCTGAATGACATGCTGCAGGCGCTCCTGCCCGCCGTCTATCCGATCCTTCAGGGCAATTTCGCACTCAGCTTCGCACAGGTCGGTTTTCTGACCTTCATCTACCAGATCACGGCATCGCTGTTTCAGCCCTTCATCGGTTACTATACCGATCGCCGGCCCATGCCATATTCCCTGCCTGTGGGCATGGCTTCATCGATGTCGGGTTTGCTGACGCTCGCCTTCGCACCCAATTATGGCGTGCTGCTGATCGGCGCCATGTTGCTCGGCCTAGGCTCCTCGATCTTCCATCCGGAAACGTCGCGCATTGCTCGCCTGGCGTCCGGCGGCGCCCATGGTCTGGCGCAATCGCTGTTTCAGGTCGGCGGCAATTTCGGATCGGCGCTCGGTCCCTTGGCGGCCGCCTTCTTCGTGCTGCCTCGTGGACAGGCCGGGCTCGCCTGGTTCGCGCTCGCCGCTCTTGCCGGCATCATCATCCTGACGGCGCTGGGGCATTGGTATCAGCTCAACGGTCACGCAAAGCGGGCATCGCACAAGGCTCCCGGCCATCATCCGACACTGACACGCGGTCAGGTTTCGCGGGCGATGGCCGTACTGATCGCGCTGCTTTTTTCAAAATATATCTATCTCGCCAGCTTCACGAGCTATTACATCTTCTATCTCAAGGACAAATTCGGCTTGGCCACGCAGACGGCCCAGATCTATCAGTTCGTCTTCTTCGCGGCCGTCGCATCCGGTACCATTGCCGGCGGGCCGATCGGTGACAGGCTCGGACGCAAAGTCGTGATCTGGGTTTCGATCCTTGGCGTGCTGCCATTCACCCTGCTGCTGCCGCATGTCGGCCTGACCGCAACCACCGTGCTGAGCGTGATCATCGGCTTCGTGATCTCCTCTGCCTTCCCGGCGATCGTGGTCTATGGACAGGAGCTGATGCCGGGCCGTGTGGGCATGGTATCGGGCCTGTTCTTCGGCTTCATTTTCGGGATCGGTGGCATCGGGGCAGCCGCACTCGGCACGTTAGCGGACCGGACCGGCATCGACTTCATGTTCCAGCTCTGTGCCTTCCTGCCGGCACTCGGCATTCTCACGGTGTTGCTGCCGAACCTGCGGGGGCACGAGTCATCGCAGGCATGAGGGGCTGGCGGCGGCGCTCACTTTGCTGTGCGGCATCTGAGCCTTGAACAGAAGTTCGGGCACAAATCCCATGGATAGCGAGCCCACGTGCGCGAGAGCGCGCGCGGGATCACCGGTCGAAGGCTTTGACCACCGTAGATACGAAGAGGGAAGCGGCAAAGAGCAGGAGCACCAGTGCCCCTATACGGGCGAACAACCGCGACGACGCCATGAGTCTGAAGCGCAAGGCGAGCCCGGCGCCGATCATAGTCCAGACGAGGCCTGCCGATGGGACGAGTACCGACAACCAGCAAAGATAGGGAAGGGCGGCCAATATCTGGCCGTCACGCAGGTGCGGTACGATCGACAGCGTGAACAAGAGTGCCTTGGGATTGAGGAGCGTCACGAGGAAAATGTCGCGGCTGCCCGATCCGACCGATGCCTGCCCTCGCTCGTGCCATCCCCACAATTTCCTTGCCGAGTAGAAGAGGGCGCAGCATGCGGCTATCGCCGCATATGTCGTTGCCGCGGGTACGATGCGTGCCGCGATGGCGAGGCCATAGGACCAGCCGAGTATGCCGGTCAGGTAGCCGGCCAGTTCCGCAGGCAGCAAGAATATGGTCGAGCGAAAGCCGATAAGGGCACCATTGGTCGCGATGAGCGTGTTGGTTGGCCCTGGGACGAACAGCAGCGCCATGGCCGCGAGTGAAAACGCAAACCAGTTTTCCATTACCGATACCTATGGCTGTGTGACGGCACCATGCGATGGCCGGCTCGGTCCAACCGGCCGACAACGTGGTCGGAAACCGCCGACCACGTCCGGGCATTCGGCCCTAGGCCGCCTGGGTGAGCATGATCTGGGGCCGGGTGACGACATAGAGGCCGTCGATCGCTGCAGTGGCCTGCAGGAAGTGCAGTCCGTTCAAGGCATCCATGAACTGCATGTTCTCGCGCCGCGTTTCCTCGCCGAATTGACCGGCACCACGACGCATGTCGACGCCCTGCCGCAGCTTTTCGGCAACCTTCTTGGCGACGAGCTCGCCATATTTTCCGTCGCTGAACTCGGTATAGTCGGCCCCGCCGGAGACGATGCTGACAAATGCCTTCTTCATGTCCTGATCGGAATAGTCCTTGGAGGTGAGATGCTGCGCTTCCCAGAAATAGCCGTCCTGTCCCTTGTTCAGGTCATAGAACGAGGACACCATCATCAGGAAGCGAAGATAGGCTTGCCGGTAGCTCGTTTCGAAGAAGTTGACCGCCCGGTCTTCGTCGACCTTTCCCTTGAAGATGCTGGCGATCGAAGCACCGGCGACGAGGCTCGACATCATCGCCAGATGCACGCCGCTCGATAGCAGGGGATCGAGGAAGCAGGCTGAATCGCCGCACATGAAATAGCCGGGCCCGGAAAACCGTTCCGAGGTGTAGGAGTAGTCGGTCTCCATCCTGATGTCGTTGCGCTTGGCATCTTTCAGGATGATCTTGGCCTCGTCATTGTTGGCCAACAGATGATCGTAGACCTGTTCGGCAGAACGGCCGTCCTCGCGTTCTTTTCTCAACTGGTCGCGGGTAATCACCGTGCCGACGCTGACGGTGCCGTCATTGAGCGGGATGAACCATATCCATCCCGCCTCGATCGAAATGATGCGCGTCGAGCCGGGCGGCAGGTTGTCATAGTTCAGGTTTGTCCCGGTCCAGTACGACCAGACGGCCACATTCTTGAAGACGTTATGGAATTGGCGGTCCTTCCTGTAGTCGTTGGCGATGATGCCGCTGCGCCCCGAACAGTCGACAAGATATTTGAAGCGGATGGTGCCCCGCGTCTCCGAGCCACGATCGAGATAGCTGGCGCCAACAGCCCGGCCATTCTCGAATTCGATATTGGTGACTTTCACGTTTTGATGGATGTCCGCGCCGTTTTCGGCTGCATGATCCAGCAGAAGCTTGTCGAATTCGGACCGTTTTACCTGGTACGAGTGCTGGGGCGCGCCTTCGATCTCGTCAAAGCGGAAAGACCATTTCTCGTTACCCCAGTTGAAGTAGCCGCCGGGTTTTTCAACGAAGCCATGTTGCTTGATCTTCTCGCTGGCGCCAATCGCATCGAGCATGGGCATCAGGGATGCGAGGAGAGATTCACCAATGTGGTACCGCGGAAACACGTCTCGTTCCAGAACCGTCGTCTGTACGCCATGACCGGCGAGGATGGTGGCAACCGTCGAGCCGGCTGGACCTCCACCAATCACAAGTACATCTGTTGTATTTGGTATCATCTAGGTCTCCTGTGCGTTTCGCGAGGCTAGATGTAGAAAGGGCGGCGGATTTGAAGTCCTATCGAGCCTCGGTAGTACGGGCGCCCGAATTGACGATAATTCTGCAAGTGAGAGCCGGTATCGTCCGTTCGGACAATATGTATTGCGTTCTTCTTGGCTGGCGGCGGCGTTGAGCGGCGGATGATCCGGCGGCCGTCTGGCAGGGAGCTAGTCCAACCGGACGATGCTCCGGATGCGGCCGACGTTAGCTTGGCCGGTATTGTCTCTCGAATGAGGCGCGCGGCATGTCGGCATTACTGCATAGGGCGCTGCTCGCGCTGATGATTTCACTGTCGTGGACGTCGGCTCGGGCATCGCAATGGCGGATATTGGCGCAATTCGACGATGCGCCTGAGGGCCTGGTCGCAGACGCGGACGGCAATCTCTTCGTCAGCCTGTTTCATTCCGGTCGGATCATGCGGGTGACCGGGGATGGCCGGGTCAGCAAGGTTGCCGATCTGCGTGATGTCATCGGCGATGCCAAGGGCAGCACGGTCGGCATCGATTGGGATCGCAAGGACCATCTTTATGTGGCGTTCTCTCAATATTCGGAACGCTACCCCTGGCCGGCAAAGGCCGAGCTTGCCGCCGAAGCCTGTGGCGATGCGACCGTCACCAAATCCGGCCTTTATCGCGTAACGATTACGACCGGAAAGGTCGAAGCGATCGTGACCAGGGCGGACGGATATCCGTTCTGCTTTCCCGATGATCCGGTCTATGCGCCGGACGGTACGATTTTTCTTTCTGACCTCAGCCTGCAGGCGATCTGGAAGATCGATCCCGAGCAAAAGGCGGCGCGGATCTGGTCGAAGGATCGCTTGTTCAGCCCGGGCGACCGCTCCCTGAGCGGCTACCCGGTCGGCGTGAACGGCATAGCCCTGGCGCGCGATGGCAAGGCGCTGTTCGGCGTCACGGGAGGCATCCCCATGCTCGTGCGGGTCCCGATCCTCGACGACGGCCGTGCCGGCAAGGCCCAGATGCTGGCCTTCGGCTATGACAATATGGATGGTCTGGAAGTGGATCGGAGCGGCAATTTCTATCTGACAGAAACCACGCGCAGCGAGATATGGAAGGTCAGCGCCGATGCCAGCAAGCGCCAGCAACTCGGCAATCCGCTCGAGGCCCCCCTCGGAGCCCCCGCCAGTATCGCACTCGTCAATGACGAGCTGTGTGTCACCAATCTGAATTTCTTCAAGAATCTCCCCCCAGCCAAGGCCAATTCGATCGTATGCCGCAAGCTCGATACTTCCCTGTGGTAGGCGCGGCTAGTCTCGATGCGCTTCGATGATTTGTCCGTCGCCGTCGACAAGGGCCAAGGAAGATGAGGTCGCGTCCATATATCTGCAGCTCCTATACGATAAGCGGCACGATGCCGGGCGGGGCGGTAGCGTCGCGCCATGGTTTTGCCGAAAGGGTGGCTGCGTGCGCCGAAGCCGGCTACGCCGGCATGTGCCTGCATTTTCGCGACTATGCCGAACAGCGCGAGCGCGGATGGCGCGACGAGGACATGCGGGCCGTGCTGGCTGCAGGCCGGATCGACTATCTGTCCCTTGAGTTCCTGACCGAGTGGTTCATGGGCGGCCAGGCAGGCGAGCTTGCCAGATCAAACGAAGAAGTCGCTTTCCAGGCGGCCAGGGCACTGGGTGCGCGGATTATTCATGTCGGCCCGGATCTGTCCGATCGCCGGACAGCCGGGCCGGTGATGCGCCTGAAATTTCGCGAGCTTTGCGAGCGGGCGGCCCGCTGTGGTCTGATAGTTGCCCTGGAGCCGGTCGCCTGGGGCAATGTGCGCGACATCGACACGGCTCTGGGAATCGTCGACGATATCGCCAATGCCGGCCTGGTGCTCGATTGCTGGCATTTCTTCCGTGCCGGCCTCGCGCTCGACGAGATGAAAAAGATCCCGATGGAACGTATCCTGGCAGTTCAGATCAACGACGCCGACAGCGTGCCGGTCGGGGCCTTGGCCGTCGACACGATGAACCGCAAACTGTGCGGGCAGGGTTCGTTCGAGCTCGATCGTTTTGTTGCGACCCTGGACGAAATGGGCGTGACCGTGCCCCTGAGTATCGAGATCATTTCCACGGATATGGCAGGACGGTCGGCAGCCGAGGCCGCGGCTCTATCGCTGGCCTCGGCGCGCAACTGCCTGCGTGGCCTGGGCTGAGCCATCAAACTATCCGCTGCTAGTCCGTTCGAACGATGTCGAGGCAGGCGGTAATTTTGCATAAGCTGGCAAAAATGCGCCGTCTGCTTCGTGGGCTTAGAGCCCCCGATGCAGTCGTTGCGTCCTCGAAATCAGGGAGGCGATGCGATGCTCAGTGAACTCGTGATCATCGCGATACGCGGGATTGCCATCGGGTCAATTTTCGCCACCATCGCGATGAGCTTCAACATCGTCCACGGCGCCACGAACATCTTCAATTTCGCCCAGGGCAACATGTTCATCCTGGGCGGGTTCGCAGCCTATTTCCTGGCAAACCAGGTTGGCCTGGGCCAATGGAGCGTGATGCTGCTGGTAACGGGCCTTGCCATCGCCGTCCTCGTTACCTTCCAGGGCTATCTCACTCTCCTGCCGCTCCGCTCGTCCGTCGAGCAGGATAGCTGGCTGATCTCCACGGTCTCGGTGTCGGTCATCGTCGCCGCCCTCCTGATGATCACGCAAGGACCGTTCGCTTATTCGGTATCCAATGTGGTGCCGAGTTTTCGCATTTTCGGAACCCGCACGCCCGGTGCTTATGCGTTGGCGATCGGGGCCATGCTATTCTGGTTCTGTGCATTGCGCTTCTTCCTGCGCCACACCTTCACCGGCCTCGCCATCAGCGCCCTGTCGCAGGATTTCGATGCTGCCCGAGCGGCGGGACTGCCGGTGCGTCGCCTTCAACTCATTTCGTTCGGCATCAGCGGCCTGATGGTGGGAACGGTCGGTTTTCTGGTCGCTCCGGTCATCTCCGTCAGCCCGGATGCCGGCCTGAAATATGTGCTGAATGGTTTCGTGGCCGCGGTCGTCGGCGGTATCGGCTCCAATGCAGGCACGCTGATCGGTGGGCCCCTGGTCGGTATCGTGGCGATGCTCACCGCCTACAAGCTCGGCGGGGCCTATCAGGATCTGGCGTCCTTGCTGGTTCTGGTCCTGATCCTGATGTTCAGGCCGCAGGGCTTGTTCGGGCGCGCCAGCGCAAGGCGCGTGTGACCATGCAGACAGCCCTGAACGTCCACACCGATCCTGTTCCCGTGACGAATGCCAAGGCCAAGGGCCGCTTCAACTCCGATCTTGCGCAGGTCTGGATCGGCGTCGCGCTCATTGCGGTAACCGGTTTCGGCCCCTTGATCGTCGGCAATTCCTACTGGATCCATACGTTCCAGCTGGTGAACATCTATATTGCCGCGGCAATCTTCCAGAACATGCTGTTCGTCGACGCGGGGCAGAAGTCATTCGGCCAGGGCGCCATTCTCGGTCTCGCGGCCTATGGCGCCGCCATTCTCTATGGCTTGCATGGCTGGTCCTTCGCCACTGCGGCCTTGGGTGGTGTCGCCTGCTCGGTCCTGGGCGGCCTGCTGTTCGCCCTGCCGGCGCTCAGGGTGCAAGGCTTCCACCTGGGTTTTGTCACCATGAGCGCGGCTATCGTCTTCCCGCAGCTCCTGGTTACGCTCGATGCCTGGACCAACGGCATCAACGGCATCAACGTCACGGTGCCCGCGCTGACCAATCCGGCCATCCTCGGCATGTCGCCGCTGGCGATCATGGTCGGCGTTCTTCCGATGGTCGCGCTGTTTGCGCATTATGCTGTTCGCCGCTCGAAGCTCGGCCGGAGCATGTTCATCGCTGCGCTCAGCCCCGAGGCGGCTCGCTCCCTTGGCATCAAGCCGGGTGTGATGCGCTTTCTCGCCTTCGTGCTCACGGCGGTCGGCACGGGCCTGTGCGGGATCCTCTATTTGCCCACGGTCGCCTTTGTGAGCCCGCAGGGCTTCAACATCGAGCTGTCTTTCGTGTTCTTCTTCGCCGTCGTGGTGGGCGGGCGCGGCCAGATGCTTGGGCCAATCGTCGGCATCTGGATCGTCTTCATCCTGCCCAATATCCTGCTCGCCCAATTCGTCGAATATCGCCTGTTGATGTACGGCACCTTGACGCTCCTGGCGGTGATGGCCTTCCCGGATGGCATCGTCGGCTCCATCGAGCGCCTGCGTGCGAAACGAAAGCAGCAGGGCGGAGGCGAGCACGCCTTTCGCATCGATGGCTTCCTGGCCGACCTGCAGTCCGGCAAGGGCTCGCGCGAGCCGACCGAAGAGACCGCCATCGAGGTCCGCGGCGGCACCAAGAAGTTCGGCGAGGTTATTGCGGTGAACGCCGTCACGCTCAAGGTCCGCAAGGGTGAGGTGCATGGCCTGATCGGCGCCAACGGCTCGGGCAAGACCAGCCTTCTCAACGTGCTGAGCGGCCTTTCCAGGCTGAACGCCGGCTCCTTCACGATCAACGGCTTCGACGCGACCCGAATGGCCGCCGATCGCATCGCCAATCTGGGCCTGGGCCGTACCTTCCAGGCACCGCGCATCTTCAGCCAGATGTCGCTGTGGGATAATTTGAAGATCGGCATGGATGCCCGGGTCGGCCCCGCGAGCACCAACATTGCGGCACTGGCGAGGACCCTGGAGGAAAGCTTCGGCCAGGATAGCGCCGGCCTGCTGTCGCACGGCCAGCGCCGTTTGGTGGAGGTGATGCGCACGGTGCTGAAGGAGGCTCCGATCGTGCTGTTCGACGAACCGGCCGCCGGTTTATCTCCCAGCGAGCGGGCCAATTTCGCCAATCTGGTCAGGTTCCTCAGCCGGCAGATGGGCAAGACCATGGTGCTGGTCGAACATGATCTCGATCTGGTGTGGGGCATTGCCGATACCATCACCGTGCTGGATCAGGGCAAAGTGGTTTGTTCGGGCAAGCCAGATGTGGTCGCCAAAGATCCGGCGGTGCAGCATATGTTCGTGAGTCCACGCCATGCTTGAGGTCAAGAACCTGGTCGCCGGCTACGGCACCATTCCAGTGCTGCGGGATGTCAGCCTCATCGCCAAGGCAGGCGAGATCCTGCTCATCGGCGGCGAGAACGGTGCCGGAAAATCGACATTGATGCGAGCGCTTGCCGGCTTCAACAAGCCGGACGGCGGAGAGATCCTGCTTGATGGCAGGCCGATCTGCGGGCTTGCTCCCGAGAGGATCGCGCAATCGGGCCTGCGTCTGGTGCTGGACGGGCACCGCGTCTTCCCGGAGCTCAGCGTCTTCGACAATCTGCGCATGGGAGCGGCGGCTCGCCGCGGTGACCGTGCCGGCTTCAATCATGCCGTGGAGGAGATCTACTCGGTCTTCCCGGTCCTGAAGGAAAAGCACAAGCTCTATGCTCGCGACCTGTCGGGAGGGCAGCAGCAGATGCTCGCGCTTGGGCAGGCCTTCATCGCCCAGCCCAAAGTGTTGTTGTGCGACGAACCCTCGATGGGGCTCGCCCAGGCATTGCTCCCGCCGATCCTGGCTTTCCTGCGTCGTTGGGCAGAGACCGGTACCGCGGTCGTCATCGTGGAACAGCATCTGGGAGTAACGGCGCCCTTTGCTGATCGCGCCATGATCATCGAGCGCGGGCAGGTGAAGTTCTCGTGCCTGGCTCCCGAGCTCGACGGCATGCTCGGCGCATCCGTGGCCGCGGAGTAGGCCGGATGAAAGGCGGCATGGACGAGCAGGCCGATAGGACGGTCGCGCTGGCTGGGGGCGATCCGCGGCCCTATGTCAGCTTTCGCGGCGCGGTCGAGCCGCATTGGCTCGATGTGAACCGTCACATGAACGTGTCCTGGTACGATGGCGTGTTCGACAGCGCCGAAAGCGACCTGTTCGATGTTTTCGGCATTCGCGATGCCTATATCCGCAGAACGAACTACAGCATCTTTCGTCTCGAAAAAACTGTTCGCTATGAGCGCGAACTGATGCTGGGTGGGCGGTTGGAAGTGCGCAGCCTCGTGTTGTGGACCGACCTCAAGCGCATCCACCATTTTCACGAATTGTGGAATGTCGACCAGGACTACCGTGCGGCGACGGCCGAGGGGGTGTCGATCCACGTGGATCTGCGATTACGCAAGGCCGCCAAGATTCTCGACAGCGAGGTGACGGCTCCCCTGATCCGGCTTGCCGCCGAACATGGACGGTTGGCGCGCCCGAAGGGTGTGGTGCGGACCTTTGGGCAGTAGGGCTTTGCTAGTCTCTTTGGACGATTGCGGCTTCTGGCGGCGGTCGTAGTGTCTCGCCAGCTAGTAAATTGAATTGTCGGCGGAAATCCTGACATGAGCGATCTGGTGGAGCCGCGTAAGGCAGACATCGCCTATGAGACCGAGCGGCCGGTTCTCTACGAGACCGAGGGGCCGGTTGCCTGGGTGACGATGAACCGCCCCCAGTTCAACAATGCCCAGAACTCGCAGATGACCTACGCGCTCGACGACGCCTTCAAGCGGGCGGTGGACGACGATGCAGTCAGGGTCATCATTCTCAACGGTGCCGGCAAGCATTTTTCGGCGGGCCATGACATCGGCACGCCGGGGCGCGATGTCAGCAAGACGTTCGACCGGCGCCTGATGTGGGCCGATCACGTCAACAAGCCGGCGGCCGAAATGCTCTATACCCGCGAGCATGAGGTTTATCTCGGCATGTGCCGGCGCTGGCGCGACATGCCCAAGCCGACGATTGCGCTGGTGCAGGGGGCTTGCGTCGCCGGTGGTCTGATGCTTGCCTGGGTCTGTGATTTCATCATCGCGACCGACGATGCCTTTTTCCAGGACCCGGTCGTGCGCATGGGCATTCCGGGCGTCGAATATTTCGCGCATGCCTTCGAGCTGCCGCCGCGCGTGGCCAAGGAATTCCTCATGATGGGCGAGCGCATGCCGGCTGCTCGCGCCGAGCGTTTCGGCATGGTCAACAAGGTGGTGGCCCGCGACGACCTCGAGGCTGAAGGCCGCGCCATGGCCGGCAAGCTCGCAGGCCATCCTCGTCTCGGCCTCTGGCTCTCCAAGCAGGCGATCAACCATGTCGAGGACCTGCGCGGCAAGCGCAGCGCCATGGATGCGCACTACCACATGCACCACTTCGCTCATGCTCAGAACGACCTGACCACCGGCGATACGCTGGGAGGGCAGGACGCCAGGAGCATGGCGGCCGCCAACAAGAAGCAGGCCGGCGAGGGATAGGCCCGCCGCCGCCCGCGATCATCGGGAATATCAAGACGTGGACCTGAACTATACCCAAGAACAGAAGGCCTTCCGGCGGGAAGTGCGCGCCTGGCTCGAGACCCATGCACCTCAAAAGCCGCTGCCTTCCTTCGATGCCAGCCGCGAGGGTTTCGAGGCGCATCGCGCCTGGGAGCGTGTGCTGGCTGGGGGGCGCTGGGGCATGGTGACCTGGCCCGAACGCTATGGGGGGCGTGGGCTCGACCTCATCCAGTGGCTGATCTTCGAGGAGGAATATTATCGTGCCGGCGCGCCGTTGCGGGTCAACCAGAACGGCATCTTCCTGTTGGGCCCGACTTTGATGGAATATGGCACGCCTGAGCAGAAGGCGCGCTTCCTGACCGCGATGGCGTCCGGCGACGAGATCTGGGCGCAGGCCTGGTCCGAACCGCAGGCCGGATCGGACCTGGCTGCAGTGCGCTCGACGGCACTTTGGGAGGGCGATAGCTATGTGCTCAAGGGCCATAAGATCTGGTCGTCGCGCGCCGTCTTCGCCGACTGGGCTTTCGGCCTGTTCCGCACCGATCCGGCTTCGCAGCGACACAAGGGCCTGTCGCTGGTCTTCTTTCCCCTGGACGCACCGGGCGTGCGGGTGCAGGCCATCCCGCAGATCGATGGCGAGACCGGCTTTGCCGAGATCTTCCTGGAGGATGTACGCGTGCCGGCCTTCAACCGCCTCGGCGGGGAAGGCGAGGGCTGGGCGATCTGCATGGCAACAGCCGGTTTTGAGCGTGGCCTGATGCTGCGCAGCCCGGCGCGTTTCCAGGTCGCGGCGCGACGGTTGGTCGAGCTTTACAAGGCGCATGAGGCGGACGTCGATGCCACCGTTCGCGCAGCCGTCCTCCAGGCCTGGATGGATGCGGAGGCCTATGCGCTGTCGATCTATGCCACCGCCTCGAGGCTGACGGCAGGGGGCCAGATCGGGGCCGAGGCCAGCACCAACAAGATCTTCTGGTCGGAAATGGACATCGCACTGCACAAGGCGGCCCTGTCGATCCTCGGCGCGCGTTCGGAACTCCTGCGCACGGCCCCCGCGGCGGGCGATGTCGGCCGCTGGCTCGATGGCTATTTCTTCTCTCTGGCCGGCCCGATCTATGCCGGCTCCAACGAGATCCAGCGCAACATCATTGCCGAGCGCATGCTCGGATTGCCGCGCGCCTGAAGGAGGACGAAGAATGGATTTTCGTTTTTCCGAAGAGCAGGCCATGACGGCCGATATGGTGCGCGAACTGCTGGCCGAAATCTGCCAGCCGGCGCATCTGCGTCGCCTGATGGAGGAAGGGGCTGCTCGCGATGCCGGGCGCTGGACCAAGATCGTCGAACTCGGCCTTGCGGGCGCGCTGGTCCCCGAGCAGAGCGGCGGGCTTGGCCTTTCGGCCGTCGATTTCGTGCAGGTTGCCGAGGCATGTGGCCATGCGGGCTTGCCCGAGCCGCTGGTGGAGAATGCCGGGGTGGCGCTGCCGCTGCTGGCTGCTTTCGCCAGCAATGCCCGGGCGGCACGCCTGCTCGAACAGGCGTTGGCGGGCGAGGCGACGGTCACGGTCGCCCATCCCGTCAATCCTTTCGTCGCCGATGCCGACATGGCGAGTGCCGTCCTGGCCGTGCGTGAGGGCGCGGTGCATCTGGTCAACCTCAAGAAAGCGGATGTCGTGGCACAGCCCAGCATCGATCCGTTTCGACGCCTGTTCACGCTTGCCTTCATACCGGATGCCGGGACAGCGATTGCCGATACCGGGCAGGCCGACGTTGGGCTCGCGACAGCGCTCGATCGGGGTGCCTTGTTTGCGGCCGCCCAGTTGCTGGGCCTCGCCCAGCGCTGCGTGGATCTCGGCGTCGTCTATGCCAAGGAGCGCCAGCAGTTCGGCAAGCCGATCGGCTCGTACCAGGCGGTCAAGCATCATCTCGCCACGGCGCAGGTGAAGATCGAGTTTGCCCGCCCGGTGTTGCATGCGGCGGCAGCCGGGCTCGAACGATCGGATGTCCACAGCCGGGCGCGCATCTCACAGGCCAAGCTTGCCTGCGCCGAGGCAGCCGATATTGCTGCGCGAACCTCGATACAAGTCCATGGCGCCATGGGTTATTCCTGGGAAGTGGACGTGCACCTGTTTCTCAAGCGTGCCATTGCCTTGACCCATTGGTGGGGCGGGAGCGCCTTTCACCGCGAACGCGTCGCCGCCCGCGTCTTCGGGACATCGATCGGGCCCGAACATACTTTTGCAGGAGAGGCCGAGAATGCCTGAAGCCTATATCGTCGACGCCATCCGCACCCCCGTGGGCCGCAAGAAGGGTGCGCTCGCCCATCTGCACTCGGCCGATCTTGGCGCCCAGCCGATCAAGGCCCTGATGGCGCGTACCGGCATCGATCCCGGTGCCGTCGACGACGTCGTCTATGGCTGCACCGACACCATCGGGTCGCAGGCGGGCGATATCGCCCGCACCTGCTGGCTGGTTGCCGGATTCCCCGATCACGTGCCGGGGGTGACTGTCGATCGCCAATGCGGATCGGGACAGCAGGCCGTGCATTTCGCAGCGCAGGCGGTGATGAGCGGCACGCAGGATCTGGTGGTTGCCGGCGGGGTCCAGAATATGAACATGGTGCCCATCGGGGCCGCCATGATCGTCGGCGCGCACTATGGTTTCCCTGATCCTTTCAGCACTTCGCCCGGCTGGCTCGCCCGCTATGGCGAGGAGGAAGTCAGCCAGTTTCGTGCGGCCGAGATGATTGCGCAGAAATGGCAGTCCAGCCGCGAAGAGATGGAAGACTTCGCCCTGGAAAGCCACCGGCGCGCCATCGCGGCAATCGACGAGGGGCGTTTCGTCGACGAGATCGTCCCGGTCGGCGACTTTTCTGTCGACGAGACGCCTCGCCGCGACACCTCGCTGGAAAAGATGGCCTCGCTCAAGAGCCTGGTCGAAGGCGGCCGTGTCCACGCCGGGGTGGCCAGTCAGAACTGCGATGCCGCCGCCGCGCTCTTGATCGCCTCCGAACAGGCGCTCAGGGATCACAACCTCAAACCGAGGGCGCGCATCCACCACATCAGCGTTCGCGGCGACGATCCGGTCTGGATGCTGACGGCGCCCATCCCGGCGACGCGCTATGCCCTGGCAAGGGCTGGCATGAAACTCGACGACATCGACCTGTTCGAATGCAACGAGGCTTTTGCCTCCATTCCACTGGCCTGGATCAAGGATCTCGGGATTCCCCGTGACAAGGTCAACGTCAATGGCGGGGCCATCGCTTTGGGACATCCCCTCGGCGCGACCGGCGCGCGGCTCATGACGACGATGCTTTACGAACTCGAGCGCCGCAACGGCCGCTTTGCCCTGCAGACCATGTGCGAGGGCGGCGGCCAGTCCAACGTCACCATCATCGAAAGACTGGGGTGATGCCTGTCTATGCTTTCGAGGGGATCGTGCCGGTCGTGCATCCGACGGCCTTCCTGCATCCGACTGCGGTCCTGATCGGCGATGTGACCATTGGCCCGCGCTGCTATATCGGCCCGGGGGCATCGCTTCGAGGGGATTTCGGGCGGATTACCGTGGTGGGAGACGCCAGCGTTCAGGACAATTGCACGCTGCACACCGGCGCCGGCTCGGATTGCATCGTGGGGCGGGGAGCAACCGTCGGCCATGGTGCGATCCTTCATGGCTGCCGCGTGGGCGAGAACACGCTGATCGGCATGAATTCCGTCGTGCTCGATGGCGCCGTGATCGGCGAGGAGAGCCTCGTCGCGGCGATGAGCCTGGTTAAAAATGACCTGGTGGCGCCGTCTCTCAGCCTGGTGGCCGGCAATCCAGCCAAGGTGATCAAGCAATTGCCGCAGGAGGCCGTCATCTGGCGTAACGACGGCGATGGTGAATATCAGCGCCTTGCTGACCGTTCACTGGCCGGCATGGTCGAATGTGAACCGCTCAGGGCGCCGGAGCCCGGCCGCAGGCGCAATGCCGGACAGGCACGCGCCGTGCGGTTGTCGACACAGGTGAAGTGAGAAAGAACGATATGGCAGGCATCTGCGAAAACCGGGTTGTGATCGTCACCGGTGCGGGCCGCGGCCTTGGCCGCGCTTATGCATTGGGGCTCGCGGCCGAAGGGGCGAAAGTCGTGGTCAACGACCTCGGTGTCGGCACCCATGGCGACAGCACCGGCGAAACGCCGGCACAGCAGGTCGTCGACGAGATCAGGGCCCTGGGTGGCCAGGCCATCGCCAATTACGATGACGTGGCCGATTTCGAGGCGGGTGGTCGCGTGGTGAAGGCCGCGCTCGATACATTCGGAAATTTGGATTGTGTAGTCAATAATGCGGGTTTTGTGCGCGACCGCATGTTCGTCTCCTGCACGCCGGAGGAGTGGGACGCGGTTCTGCGGGTGCATCTGCGTGGTCATTTCTGCATCAGCCGCCATGCCGTCGATTATTGGCGGGCCCGTCAAAAGGCAGGCCAGGCAGTCGATGCGCGTATCGTCAACACTTCGTCGGGCGCGGGGCTGCAGGGCAGCGTCGGTCAGGCCGCCTATTCGGCGGCCAAGGGTGGAATCGCCTCGCTGACGCTGGTCCAGGCAGCGGAGCTGCGTCGGTATGGCATCATGGTCAACGGCCTTGCGCCGAATGCGCGCACGCGCATGACGGAGACAGCCTTTGCCGAGGCGATGAAGCCTGAGCAAGGCCAGTTCGATATCTTTGCGCCGGAGAATACCGCGCCGCTGGTGGCTTGGCTGTGCAGCTCGGCTTCGGCCGAGGTCACCGGCCAGATCTTCGAGTTGATCGGCGGCAGGATCCGTTTGGCGCTTGGTTGGAACGATGGCCCCGAATTCGACAAGGGCAGTCGCTGGGATGCCGTGGAGCTGGGGGCCAAGATCAGGGAGCTGGTCGCGGCGCGTCCCGCCGCCAAGCCGGTCTACGGTTCATAAGGTACAGCATCCCCGAAAACTGTGAGGGCGTGGCCGATCACACGCCCTTGCATCGCGTCAGTGTCGAGAGCGTTTTGCGATTTGACGGAGTCACCAAGAATCGCAAAGACGCGTCGAACCAAAGAGTTAGAGCAAACAAGCGGTCAATCATGAACGCACTTTGCTCCAGCGGACACACGGCCTTCAGCTTCGGTTGCGACTGCAGGAGGCCTGCAATGATCAGGCCTCCTGAAGTAATTCTTCGCGCAGGATGTTCTTGAGAACCTTGCCCTGGGCACTGGTGGGCAGCGCCGGGCGGATCTCGACACTGCGCGGGCATTTGAAATTGGCCATGTTCTCCCGCGACCAGGCGATGATTTCCTGCTCGGTAGCGCCCGTTCCCGGGCGGAGCACCACGAATGCCTTGCCGACTTCACCGAGCTTCTCGTCAGGGACGCCGATCACCGCGACGATGCCGATGGCCGGGTGGGTGCTGAGGATGCGCTCGATCTCGGCGGGATAGCAGTTGAAGCCGCCGGCGATGTACATGTCCTTCAGCCGGTCTTCGATGCGCAGATTGCCGTTTGCGTCGAAATAGCCGATGTCTCCGGTATGCAGCCAGCCTTGCTGATCGATGGTCTTGGCCGTCGCTTCCGGATCGTTGAAATAACCCTTCATCACGACATAGCCGCGAATGACCACCTCGCCAGGCTTGCCATCGGGCAGGAGCTGGCCATCCTCTCCCATGATACGCACGTCGACACCGGGCGCAGGCTTGCCGGCCGTATTGGCAATGACGTCATCGGGGTCGGTCGCCAGGCACATCGTGCCGTAGCCTCCGCATTCGGTGAGGCCATAGCCGTTGACCACGCCGGCAAAGCCCAGCTCCGACCGCATGCGACGGATGAGGATGGAAGGCACGACCGCACCCCCCGTAACGCCCAATCGCAGGCTCGACGTATCGAATTTCGCGAGCTCCGGATGCTGCAGCATGCCCTGGAAGATTGCCGGTGGGCCGGGAATGACGCTGATTTTCTCCATCGAGACGCGTTGAAGGATCTCGCCGGCATCGAAGGTGAGGTGGGGCATCAGCACCGCGCCCCGCATCAGCGATACGATGGCGCCGGAACGATAGCCGAAGGCGTGGAAGAAAGGCGGGATGACGAGAATGCGGTCGTGCTCCTGGATGCCGACCCGCGTCGCCCAGGCATCGATGGCCCTGAGGCACTGCCGGTGGGCATACATTACGCCCTTGGGATAGCCCGTGGTCCCCGATGTGAAGAGCATGTCGCAAAGATCGTCCGGACCAATGTCGGCTTCGCGCGCGGCGAGTTCGGCGTCACTGATCGCATCGCCCGCGGCGACGAAACTCTCCCAATCCTGGTCGCCGCCATGCGGATCACCGAATACGACCACCCGGCGCAGCAGATCGCGTGTTTCCGGCTTTAACTGGTCGGGATAGTAGACGCGCAGGAAGTTGCCGGCTGAGAACAGCACCGAAGTGCCGCTACGCTTGACCAGTTCGGCAATCTCGGTGCCCTTGAAGCGCGTGCTGGCCGGGATCAGGACGGCGCCCGCACTGACAAGACCCAGTGCCGTGGCAAACCACTTCCAGGTATTGGGCGCCCAGATCATGATGCGGTCGCCCTTCTTGACGCCGGCGGCAATCATGGCCTTGGCGACGCGCCTGCGCATCGCATCGAGCTCGATGAAGTTCAGCGTGATGCCGTCCTCGATCGCCATGCGGGTGCCGTAGACCTCGGCTGCTCGTGCGCACAGGGCGGGAATGGTGGTGAACGTCCAGTCCGAGTCTTCGATGATCATCGGTCTACCTGCGCACTCTTTGGTTGTCTGGGTCTTGGGTTGTCTGGATGGTGCGGCCGGGCGGGGTGGCCGGGCAAGCTGGAAAGGGAACATAGGCATTGACCGATGACCAACATCGTCCGAAGGGACGACTTAAGCTGACGGCGATGGAATTATAGGCGTGTAGGAGTGCGCGCAATCGCGTACGTCACCGACAGGCAGGCTGAGAGAAACCAGATGAATGAGGCCCAGCAATCGACCGCCACCGGCTTCGAGGAGCGCGTCGTGATCGTGACCGGCGGCACCAAAGGAATCGGGCGCGCCATCGCGCATGGGTTTCTCGAGGCGGGCGCAACGGTGATCGTATGCGCACGCACGCAGCCCGAGGATTTGCCGCGAAGCGCCGGGCGCCAGGCCCTCTTTCTTCCTTGCGACGTGCGCAACGCCGCTGCCTGCAAGGAACTGGTCGAGCGCGTGGGCGAGGAGCACGGACGCGTGGACGTGCTGGTCAACAATGCTGGCGGCTCGCCGCATGTGGATGCCGCCTCCGCCTCGCCGCGTTTTTCCGATGCCATCGTCAATCTCAACCTGATGGCGCCGATCTACCTTTCCCAGGCAGTCTATCCCTGGATGGCCAGATTGCCCGAGGGGGGCAATATCATCAACATCGCCAGCGTGGCGGGACGGCGGCCGTCGCCCGGCACGGCTGTCTACGGAGCCGCCAAGGCCGGACTGCTCAGCCTGACGACCAGTCTTGCCCAGGAATGGGCGCCTAAGGTGCGCGTCAACGCTATCATCGTCGGCTTGATCGAGACCGAAAAGGCGGACGAGACCTATGGTTCCCCCGAAGCACGGCGGGCGATCGCTGCATCCGTGCCGATGAAGCGCATGGGCAAGGGAGCCGATATCGCCCGCGCCGCACTGTATCTGGCAAACCCGACGGCGACTTTCGTGACGGGGGCGACGCTCGAAGTTCATGGCGGTGGCGAAACCCCGCTGTTTCTCGATCTCATGAAACGCCATGCCAAGGCTGATCCGACCTGACCCCTCCGGTGGCCTGGCGACGGGAGCCGGGCACCGACATCAATAGTCCGCATGGACGATGCTCGCTCCGCGCGCATCCTGTGATCTCTCCCGAGCAGCCGACGCGCCGTTTGCAAAAGGATGGCCTCGCGTCGGTCTGAATGCCGGCATGCATAAGACCGGCAGCCAAGTCATGTTTCCCTGGGAGGGATGAATGAGGAAATGCCTTCTGGCCGCGGCTTTCCTGTTGTCGATGCCGCTCGCCGTGGCCGCACAGGAGGGAGCGAGCGTCAAGCTTGGTGTGCTCAACGACCAGAGCTCGTCCTTTTCCGCCCTCGGCGGCACCGAAGTCGTGGATGCCGTGGCGCTCGCCATTTCCGATTTCGGCGGCAAGGTCTTGGGAAAGCCGATCGAGCTGGTTTCGGCCGATCATCAGAACAAGCCGGAAATCGCGCTCTCCATCGCGCGCGAATGGCTGGAGCGCGACAATGTCGACGCCCTGTTCGACATCGCCAACTCGGCGATTGCCCTGAGCATCAACACGTTGCTGGGCGAACGCAAGAAGCTGGGCTTCTTCATCTCGCCGATGACCGACAGGATGACCGAAGCCGATTGCAACGGCTACGGCCTAGCCTGGGCTTTCGACGCCTATTCCCAGGTGCGTTCCTCGGTGAGTGCCCAGTTGAAGGCGGGCGGGGAAAGCTGGTTCGTCATTTCGCCCGACTATGAGGCGGGCAAGGTGCTCGAGGCCGGCGTGAAGACGGCGGTCGAGGAAGAGGGCGGCAAGGTTCTCGGAACGGTGCGCGCGCCGCTCGGGACGACCGATTTTTCCTCCTACATCCTGCAGGCCCAGGCCTCCGGCGCCAAGGTCCTGGTGCTGACCCTCAACGGGCCGGAGCTGGTCAATGCCTTGAAGCAGGTCCAGGAATTCGGTCTGATCGATCAGGGCATGCGCGTGGCGTTGACGGTGCTGCACCAGTCGGATGCGCGCGCCATCGGCCTCGAAGCGTTGAAAGGCACGCAGTTTGCCGCGGCCTGGTATTGGAACACGGACGAAGCCTCCCGGCACTTCAAGGAAGAGATGCAAAGGAAGACAGGTCATGCACCGGGCTGGGTTGCGGCTGGCGCCTATTCGGCCGTGACCAACTATCTCAAGGCGGTCGAGGCCGCGGGTACGGACGAACCCAGCGCCGTTCTTGCCAAGCTGCGCGCAACCAAGATCAACGATCTGTTCGCGCACAATGCCATGCTCTGGCCGAATGGCCGGCTGGTGCATGACATGCAGCTGCTGGAGGTTCGGGCTCCGGGCGAATCCGCCGACCCGCAGGACGTTTTCAAGGTCGTCGCGACGATACCCGCCAACGTTGCCTTTCGCCCGCTCGACAAGAGCGCCTGCAAGCTGGCCGGCCACTGACTTCGAGGCAGCAAGATGGAAAACGAGGTGCGCGGAGGTGCTGGCGATTACATTATCGAGGCGAAGGGCCTGAGCCGGTACTTCAACGGTTTTGCGGCCGTCGAGGATGTCGGGCTCAAGGTCCGGCGCAACACCATCCACGCCCTGATCGGCCCGAACGGAGCCGGCAAGACGACCACCTTCAACCTCATTACGAAGTTTCTTGCCCCGAGCGG
Organism: Labrys sp. F242; assembly: GCF_057813875.1. Lineage (NCBI taxonomy): Bacteria > Pseudomonadati > Pseudomonadota > Alphaproteobacteria > Hyphomicrobiales > Xanthobacteraceae > Labrys > Labrys sp. F242. Next base: position 46,664 of record NZ_JBVASG010000008.1, read on the forward strand.
GGGCACGATCCGCTATGACGGCGAAGACATTACCGCGCTGTGTCCCGAGCAGGTGGCGCGCAAGGGCATTGTCCGTTCCTTTCAGATCTCGGCCGTGTTCCCCCGCATGAGCGTGCGCGAGAATGTTCGCATGGCGCTGCAGCGTTCGTCCGGCGCGCCCTACCGCTTCTGGCAGAGCGAACGCAGCCTCGCCCGTTTCGATGAGCGCGTCGATGAACTGCTCGATACGGTCGGCCTGCTCGATCATCGCGATCGCGTCGCCGTAAACCTGTCCTATGGCCGCAAGCGCGCGCTGGAAATCGCCACGACCCTGGCGCTGGATCCGCGCATGCTGCTGCTCGACGAGCCGACCTCCGGCCTGGGCCAGGAGGACGTCGAGCGTATTGCGCAGTTGATCGGCGCGGTGTCGGCCAAGCGCACCATTCTCATGGTCGAGCACAATCTGCCGGTCGTTGCCGCCCTGTCGGATACCGTCACGGTGCTCGCCCAGGGGCGCGTGCTCGCCGAAGGTCCCTATGACACCGTGTCGCGCGATCCGCGCGTCATCGAAGCCTATATCGGTGGCCCGGATGATTGAGATATCGAAACCGGTACTCGACGTCGCCGAACTGCACGCCTGGTATGGCGAGAGCAAGGCTCTTCACGGCCTGAGTTTCAAGGTCGGGGAGGGCGAGCTTGTGACGCTCATCGGCCGCAACGGCGCGGGCAAGACCACCACCTTGCGCTGCATCATGGGCCTGGTCCGCAAGAAAACCGGTACCATCGCCTATCGCGGCCGAAACGTCGCGGCCGAGGCGCCGGAGATCATCGCACGCCGCGGCATTGCCTATTGCCCGGAGGAGCGGGGCATATTTTCGAGCCTGTCGGTTGGCGAGAATCTGGTGCTGCCGCCGCTCATCGCGTCCGACGGCATGGGCCTGGACGAAATCCTCGCCTTGTTCCCGAACCTGAAGGCGCGCTGGTCTAGCCCCGGCACCAGATTGTCTGGCGGCGAGCAGCAGATGTTGGCCATCGGCCGCATCCTGCGCACGGGCGCCAGGTTGCTGATCTTCGACGAGCCGACCGAGGGGCTGGCGCCGGTCATCGTCAAGCAGATCGCTCGGGCAATCGAGGTACTCAAGGCCAGGGGCTTCACCATTCTGATGGTCGAGCAGAACTTCGCCTTCGCATCGAAACTCGCCGACCGCCATTTCGTCGTCGATCACGGCAGGGTGGTCGATTGCTTCAGCCGTGACGAGCTCGCCGGCAACGAAGGCAAGATCCACGCCTATCTCGGGGTATGACTGCCATGCTGGACCTGTTCGGCATCTCGCCGACCCTCCTTTTCGGCCAGCTGCTGGTTGGTCTCATCAATGGTTCCTTCTACGCCATGATGAGCCTGGGCGTGGCGATCATCTTCGGCATGCTGCGCATCGGCAACTTCGTCCATGGCGCGCAATATATGCTCGGCGCGTTCGGAGCCTGGTTTCTGCTGCGCCTGCCGGAGCTGTTTCCCGGCATCGGCCTGCCATCCGTGGGCTATTGGTGGGCGCTCGTCCTCGTGCCGGTGATGGTTGCCCTCATCGGCTGCCTGACCGAGCGCATCTTCATTCGCCGCATCTACGATCTCGACCACGCCTATGGCCTGCTGTTGACCGTCGGCCTTGCCATGGCGATCGAGGGGGTGTTCAACGTCCATTATGGCGCCGCGGGCCAGATGTACGGTGTGCCCACCTCCCTCAAGGGCGGCCTCAATCTGGGCTTCATGGTCCTGCCGTTCTATCGCGCCTGGGTCATCGTGGCCGCCATCGTCATGTGCTTCGGCACCTGGTACGTGATCGAGCGCACCAGGCTCGGGTCCTATTTAAGGGCCGCGACCGAAAACCCCGATCTGGTCCGCACGTTCGGCATCAATGTGCCGCGGATGCTGATGTTGACCTATGGCTTCGGCGTCGGCCTTGCCGGCTTCGCCGGTGTGATGGCCGCCCCGATCTACCAGGTCAGCCCCCAGATGGGGCAAAGCATCATCATCACCACCTTTGCGGTCGTGGTGATCGGCGGCATGGGTTCGATCTCAGGCGCCATCGTCTCAGGCCTGATGCTGGGCGTGATCGAGGGGCTGACCAAGGTCTTCTATCCGCAGGCCTCGTCAACGGTGATCTTCGTCATCATGGCGCTGGTGCTGATCTTCCGGCCGGCCGGCCTGTTCGGCAGGCAGACATCGAGCCATTCGGTGACCGACGTCTCGTCGGGCCGTTCGGGCGGCTTCCTGGAAAACGGGCGCCTGTGGCTCGCGATCTTCGCGCTGGGCGGGTGCTTCCTGCCATTCCTGGTCTATCCGGTGCTGGGCATGAAGATCTTGGTGCTGGCGCTCTTTGCCTTGGCCTACAATCTGATCTTCGGTTATGTCGGCCTGCTCGCCTTCGGCCATGCCGCCTTCTACGGGGCTTCGGCCTATGTGACGGCCCATGCGGCCGTGGCATGGGGGCTGCCGCCGGAACTCGCCCTCCTGCTCGGTGTCATGGCGGCCACCGCCATCGGTGCCTTGTTCGGCTGGCTGGCGATACGCCGGCAGGGGCTCTACTTTGCCATGATCACGCTGGCATTGGCCCAGATCGTCTATTTCTACGTCGTGCAATCGCCATGGACCCATGGCGAGGACGGCATCCAGTCCGTGCCCCGCGGCACCCTGTTCGGCCTGGTCGACCTGTCCGACACGCTCAACCTGTATTACGTCACGCTGGCAGTGTTCCTCGCCGGTTTCGCCTTCGTCTATCGCGTCATCCATTCACCGTTCGGCCAGACGCTGAAATCGATCCGCGAGAACGAGCCGCGGGCGATCTCGCTTGGCTATTCGACCGATCGTTTCAAGCTGATCGCATTCACGCTTTCGGCAATGCTGTCGGGTGTGGCGGGCGGCATGAAGGCGATCATCTTCCAGCTCGCCTCATTGGCCGACGTCTATTTCACGACCTCGGCCGATGTATTGCTGATGACGTTGATCGGCGGCGTCGGCACCTTGCTCGGTCCAGTCGTCGGCGCTGCCGTCGTGGTGGTCCTGCAGCGGGAATTGGCAACGCTCGGCGCGTGGGTGGTGGTGGTACAGGGCGTGATCTTCGTGCTGTGCGTGCTCTTCCTGCGCAAGGGCCTCGTCGGCACGCTGGAGGAGTTCCTGGCCAACCGCGCCGAGCGCAAGGCACAGGCCAGCACACAGGCTGCGCCGTCGACGAAGCCGGCGCAATGAACGCGCCATCGACGCCTCACCTGTTCCTGAAATCGTCCAGGCGGTTCTCGTGCAGCGCCGACACCAGTTCGCGCTTGCGGATCTTTGCCGCCTCAACCGGCATGGTGTCGATGAAGTGGATGGCACGCGGTGCCTTGTAGGCCGCCAGATTGTCGCGGCAATAGCGAATGAGCTCCTCGGATGAGGTTTCCTGGCCTTGCGCCTTGACCACGATGGCGACGGGGATCTCGCCCTTGCTCTCGTCCGGCGCGCCGACCACCGCGCACAGGGCGATCGCGGGGTGCTTGTAGAGAAGCGCCTCGATCTCCAGCGGATAGACATTGTGGCCGCCGGCGATGATGACGTCCTTCTTGCGGTCGACGATGAACAGATAACCGTCTTCGTCCAGATAACCCAGATCGCCCGATTTCCATCCGCCATCGCTGAAGGCTTCTTCCGTCGCTTTTTCATCCCGCCAATAGCCCTGGGAGACGCAATCACCCGAAATGACGACCTCGCCGATCTCGCCTTGCGGGAGAGGGCGGCCCTCGTCGTCGATGATCAGGATGCGCGAGCTGCCGACCGGAAGGCCGGCGGAGCCGGGCTTGCGGGTGCCGGCGGTGGGCTCCATGACGTTCTGGCCGCAGGTTTCGGTTGAGCCATAGACCTGGGTAACGCGTGCTCCGGACAGCGCCTCGAACCGGCGGATCACGGGCTGGGGCACCGGGGAGCCGCCGGTGACGCACACGCGCAAGGAGGAGAGGTCGTGCTCGTCCGGATCGACCTCATTGACCATGTAGGCGTACATGGTCGGTGTGCCGCCGAAATAGGTCGCCTTATAGCGGCTGATATCGGCCAGCACGCGCAGGGTATCCCAGCGTTCGTGCAATACGATGCTGCCGCCCGTATACACACACAGGTTGAGGGTCACCGTCAGGCCGAAATTGGTGAACAGCGGCACCGCGCACAGATAGGTTTCTCGTCCAAAGCGGGTGCGATGGGAGACCATCATATCCCGTAATGTCGAGCATTGGTTGAACTGCGATTGCACGATGCCCTTGGGGGCGCCGGTCGTGCCGGACGTGAAGAAGAGCGCGCAAATGTCCGCGCCGTCGCAGGCCACGTCCTCGAACATCGGCGATGCCTGCGCCATCAAGATGGCTAGATCGTCGGCACCCCCGGTGCCCGAGGCCACCAGGCGATGCGCGAGATTGGGGAATTCATGGCGGATTTCGGCAAAATAGGGCCAGGTCGTGCTATCGGCGATCAGTGCCTTCATGCCGGTCTGCGGCACGATCTTGCGCAGTTCGGCATGGCGGAACATGGCGCTGAGCGGAGCGGGAATCGCGCCGAGCCTCTGGCATGCCCAAAAGCCGATCGCCATCATCGGCGTACTCGGCAGATAGAGACCAACCCGATCGCCCTTGGCGACGCCGCGCGCTTTGAGCACATGGGCAAGCTGGGCGGTACGCCGGGAAAATGCCGCATAGGTCAGCGTTTCATCGTCGGTCACGATGAAGGTGCGCTCGCCGATGAGGCGCACATTCCGCGCCAGGATCTGGCTCAGGGTTTCCATGATCGTCTACCTGCCCTCGGATGGGATTTGCACCGACTTCAACGCGTGCTCTTCGGCCGGTCATCGTCTGCATAGACTAAGGATCGGCGGAAGTGGCGATCACGAAATCAGAATGCCGCCGTCGATGGGAAGCTGGTGGCCGGTCATGCGTCGCGAGTCGTCGCAAGCCAGATAGAGAGCGGCCCTGGCGACGTCGATCGGTTCGGCGATCCCGAGTAGATAGGCGTCCCATTGCGCCTTGAGATGGGGCTCGCGTTCGAAGAAACCGAGAACGCGGTCGGTGGCGACCGCGCCCGGCACCAGGACATTGACGCGGATCCTGTCCTTGGCGAATTCTACCGCCATCGAACGGGTGAGCGAGATGACACCGCCCTTGGCCGCGGTGTAGGCATCGCGGTTGGGGATGCCCATGGCACCTACGATGGAGGAGCAATTGACGATCGACCCGCCGCCGCATTCCTGCATCAGCGGGATGGCATGGAGGCAGCACAGCCAGGTGCCGAACAGGTCGAGCTTGATGCAGCGCCAGAATTCCTCGACCGGGGTGGTGGTGACCGGCCCGTCGGCCGAGCTCGAGCCGCCGGCATTGTTGTAGAGCACATCGAGCCTACCCCAGGTTTCCGCCACCGTCCTGAAGCAGGCCTCGACGCTGTCGGGCAGGGTGACGTCCATCTCGAGATAGCGCGCCGTGCCTCCCCGTGCGTTGATCCCGGCGGCGACTGCCTCGCCCTTGCCTCGGCTGCGGCCGGTGACGGCGACCTTGGCACCCTCTTCGGCGAACAAGTGGGCGGCCGCTTCTCCGATTCCGCCGGTTGCACCGGTGATAATTGCCACCTTGCCTGCCAGGCGGGCCATTGTTCATTCTCCTTCAAACACAATCCGCAAGCTGCGCCTCGAGGCGCGGCCGGCATCGTCCGAATGGATTAAAGGCCTGGAGGGGCGCTCTTTCGGCCCGCGCCCGCCTGAGTTCTCGCGACTAGTCTCATCAGACGATGTTTGGCCCGGGGCCATGTTCCATTGCTTGGACAATGGATGAATTTGGCAAGGCCGGTTCGGCGGTACAGGTATGAAAGCAGTCGTCTGCAAAATGTTTGCGCCGCGGGCGGGGCTCCGGATCGAAGACGTGCCGGAGCCCGTGGCAGGTCCCGGGCAGGTCGTGATCCAGACCCATGCGTGCGGTATCAATTTCTTCGACGGCCTGATGGTCGAGGGCAAATATCAGACCAGGCCCGAGCTCCCCTTCACGCCCGGCAGCGAAGTTGCCGGTATCGTCGTGTCGGTGGGGCTGGGCGTCGAATATCTTGAGATCGGCATGCGCGTGCTCGGCTTTGCCGGCATTGGCGGCTATGGCGAGCAGGTTGCGCTCGATGCCGGGCGGGTATTTCCGATCCCGGCCGAAATGAGTTTTGTCGAGGCCGCCGGCTTTCTCATCACCTATGCCACCTCCCATCATGCGCTCAAGGATCGGGCGCAGCTCAAGGCGGGCGAGACCTTGCTCGTCCTGGGTGCGGCGGGTGGTGTCGGCCTTACCGCCGTCGAACTCGGCAAGCAGATGGGCGCCCGCATCATCGCCGCTGCTTCCAGCGACGAGAAGCTCGCGCTCTGCCGCACCCACGGCGCGGACGAGACAATCAATTATGCCAGGGAGGACCTGCGCCAGCGCATCAAGGCCCTGACCGACGGGCAGGGTGTTGACATCGTCTATGATCCGGTCGGTGGAGCCATGACCGAGACGGCGGTGCGTAGCCTCGCACTGTTCGGACGCATGCTGGTGATCGGCTTTGCAGCGGGTGACATTCCCCAGATCGCCCTCAATCTGCTGCTTCTCAAGCAATCGGCCCTGATCGGCGTGTTCTGGGGTGCCTTTGCGCGCGCAATGCCTGAAAGGAATGCCGGTAATATCGCCGAACTGATGGATTGGTTCGCCAAAGGCAGGCTCAAGCCGTACATCTCGGCCCAGTATTCCCTCGATCGCTTTGACGAAGCGCTGGATCTCGTCATGGAACGGGCGGTCAAGGGCAAGGTGGTGCTGGTCATGGACCAGGCGGCGAACAATATGGAAGGAATGCCGGCATGACCGAGTTGCTCGCAAGATCCGTATCGATCGTCCGGCAAGGCGACATCCTGCTTGCGGCTGTCGACAATCCACCGGTTAATGCCCTGTCGTATTCAGTGCGCGCGGGATTGATCGAGGCGGTGAGGATGCTGGAAGGCGATGCGGATGCGCGCGCCATGGTGATCATCTGCCGGGGACGCACCTTCATCGCCGGCGCCGACATTCATGAATTCAACAAGCCTATGGTGCCGCCGCTCCTGGGCGAGGTCATCGACAGGCTCGATGCGGCCACCAAGCCGATCATCGCCGCAATCCACGGCACGGCGCTCGGCGGGGGGCTCGAGGTGGCGCTGGCCTGCAGCTATCGTATCGCGCTCGAAGGCGCCAGGGTCGGCCTGCCCGAGGTCAAGCTCGGCATCCTGCCGGGCTCCGGCGGCACGGTGCGTCTGCCGCGCCTGGTGGGCGTGGAACAGGCGCTGGCGATGATCAGCGAGGGAGGACAGGTTTCAGCGCGTGATGCATGCGAGAGGGGCCTCATCGACGACGTCGTCAGTGGCGATCTCGAGGCTGCGGCCGTCGCCTTCGCCGGGAAGGTGGTTGCCGAAGGCGCCAGGATGCGCCGCACCAGCGATCTGCCAATCCCGGCCTTCGACCCGACCGTACTCGAAGCAAGTCGAGCGTTATTATCTAGGAAATACAAAGGGTTCAAGGCACCTCTTATAGCGGTGGATCTAGTTCGGATGGTAGCCGAAACGCCCGTGGCCGAAGCTATCGCTCGCGAATATCAGACTTGCAGGGAGTTGCTTGGCTCACAGCAGTCGAAGGCGCTGCGCCATGTCTTCGCGGCGGAGCGCGAAGCTTTCAGGATTGACGGTGTCGGTGCTGAGATAAAGGCCCGGGAGGTAAGGAAGGCAGCCGTCGTCGGCCCCGGCGTCATGGGCCGCGGCATCGCCACATGCTTCCTCAATATCGGCATCCCCGTCACGCTGGTCGGCTTGTCGGAAGAGGGGCTCGCTACGGCGGTCGGGGCGATCGGTAAAAGCTATGAGAGCCTGGTCAAGCGCGGCGTCTTGACGGCCGAGGAGATGACGCGGCGCATGGAGCTGCTGACCCCGGCCACGACCTATGACGGGCTCGGCGACATCGATCTTGCCCTCGAGGCGGTGACCGAGGATATGGCGGAGAAGAAGGAGGTCTTCTCCAGGCTCGAGGGGGCGGTTCGCGACGATGCGATCCTGGCGACCAACACCTCCTTCCTCGACATCGAGGAACTCGCGGGCAGTTGCAGGAATCCCGGCCGCATGGTCGGCATGCACTTCTTCAATCCGGCCAATGTCATGAAGCTGCTCGAAAATGTGCGCTCCGCGAAAACGTCCCCGGACGTGCTGGCGACCACGATGGCGCTGGGCAGGCGCCTGGGCAAGGTGCCGGTGATGGTCGGCCGCTCGGAAGGCTTTGTCGCCAACCGCATGCTCTCCAAGCGGACGCGGGAAGCCCAGTTCCTGCTCGAGGAGGGGGCGACACCCCTTCAGGTCGACCGGGTGCTCACCACGTTCGGTTTCCCCATCGGGCCGTTCGCCCTGGCCGATCTCGCCGGCATGGACATCATGGCCGCCGCCCGAAGGGCTCGTCTGCCCCGCATGTCGCTACGCGAGCAGCAATGCGCCATCGTCGACAAACTGGTTGGAGCCGGCCGGCTCGGCCAGAAATCGGGCACGGGCTATTATGTCTATGACGAGAACCGCAAGGCTGCCCATGATCCGGCCGTCGACGATATACTCGATGCCCATCGGCGCGAGCGCGGCTTTGCAGCGCGCAGCATCAGCGACGAGGAGATCCTGGAGCGTTGCCTGTTTGCCATGATCAACGAGGCGGCGCGGATCCTGGAGGAGAAGGCCGCGGCGCGGCCCGGCGATATCGACGTCATCTGGACCAGCGGCCTGGGTTTCCCGGCCTATCTGGGGGGGCCGATGTTCCACGCCGACCAGATCGGCTTGGCGAAAGTCAAGTTGGCCCTGGAGAAATATGCCGGCCTGGTGGGCGACGATTATTTCCGCCCTGCCGCTCTCATCGAAAGGCTGGTTGCCGAAGGCCGCGGCTTCCATGGCTGATGTCGCCGCCCGTGCCGAACCCATTCAAGACCAGACGGAATAGGACATTATGAACAAGCAGATGGACCTGGCAACGGCAGTCGGCCAGCTCAGCAGCGGCATGACGATCGGCATCGGCGGTTGGGGACCGCGGCGCAAGCCCATGGCGCTCGTGCGCGAGATCCTGCGCTCCGATCTCAAGGATCTGACGCTGGTCGCCTATGGCGGGCCGGAGATCGGCATGCTGTGCGCGGCTGGCAAGGTCCGGAAGCTGATCTACGGCTTCGTATCGCTCGATGCCATGCCGATCGAACCCTATTTCCGCAAGGCCCGCGAGGCGGGTGCCGTCGAGGTCTCGGAACTGGACGAGGGTCTGCTGCTGCTCGGGCTGCAGGCAGCGGGCCATAATCTACCCTTCGCGGCGACGCGCGTCGGACTCGGCTCTGGCGTCATGACCTATAATCCGCATTTCAGGACGGTGAAATCGCCCTATGACGATGGCGAGGTATTGCTGGCGATGCCGGCAATCAGGCTCGATGCCGCCTTGATCCATGCCAGCCGGGCCGACCGGCTGGGCAACACCCAGACCGATGGTCCCGACCCGTTCTTCGATGGCCTGTTCGCGCGCGCGGCGGACAGGGTGTTCGTGACCAGCGAAGTGCTGGTCGACCGCATCGATGCCGACCATTCGCACACGGCCAGGTCGAACCTGTTCGAGCGCTGCCTCGTGACCGGCGTGATCGAGGCGCCGCTCGGTGCGCATCCGACCGCTTCGCACGATGCCTATGGCTGGGACATGGGCCACCTGAAGAGCTATGCCGCATCGGCCGGCGAGGAGGGAGGCTGGCAGCGTTATTTCGAGCAATATCTGAAGAGCGACGAGGCCGGCTACATCGCGAGCGTGGGCGGCGAGGCCGAGATCCGCGCTTTGCCGCTCCCCATTTTCTGATCGGATACGATATGACGACCGCACAAGACTATACACTGGCAGACCTGGTCATCGTGGCTGCCGCACAGGCCTGGCAGGGCGACGGCGAAGTGCTCGCCACCGGTATCGGCCCGTTGCCGCGCCTGGCTGCCGGCCTTGCGAAACTGACCTTTGCGCCGGGCCTCATGCTGACGGATGGTGAGGCCTATCTCGTCGAGGATCCCGTGCCGCTGGGGCCGCGCGGTGACTATCAGCCGAAATTCTCGGGCTGGATGCCCTATTCGCGCGTGTTCGACAGTGTCTGGAGCGGGCGCCGCCATGCCATGGTCACACCCGTCCAGGTCGACCGCTTCGGCCAGGGCAACATCTCCGCGCTTGGCGGCGATTTTCGCAAGCCCAAGGTCGCCATGCTCGGTGTCCGCGGATTCCCGGGTAATTCGATCTGTCACAAGAACTCGATGTTCCTGCCCAACCACAGCAAGCGCACCTTCGTCGAAGGAGAGGTCGACGTGGTGGCGAGCGTCGGCCACAACCCGCGCAACTGGCCGGAGGGCGCCAAACCGATAGACGTCAAGCTCGGCCTTGTCGTCACGGATCTTTGCGTGTTCGATTTCAATGGTCCCGGCCACACCGCGCGGGTGCTGTCACTGCATTCCGGCGTGACCTTCCAGCAGGTGCAGGAGGCCACCGGCTTTCCATTGTTGCCTGACGAAGGCCTGACGACGACGCCGGCCCCCACCCCGGAGCAATTGGCGATCATCGGCCGGCTCGATCCGCACAATATCCGGTCTGGGGTCCTGAAGGGCAACCCGCCGGGCGTACGGGCAGCCTAAGACGGCCGCCACCGGCGATCGGACCGGCGGCGCCGCGCCAACCAGCGGCGGATGCGAGATGGATTTCGATTACAGCACCAGGACCAAGGACCTGCTCGACAGGCTCAATGCCTTCATGGACGAGCATGTCTATCCCAATGAGCGACGCTATCATCAGGAGGTCGAGGCCGACCGCTGGAGGCATCCGCCCGTGCTCGATGAACTCAAGGCCAAGGCGAGGGCGGCTGGGTTGTGGAACCTGTTCCTGCCGGATTCAGAGCATGGCGCAGACCTGAGCAACACCGAATACGCGCCGCTTTGCGAGGTGATGGGACGCGTGCATTTCTCGTCCCAGATCTTCAATTGCTCGGCGCCGGACACCGGCAATATCGAGACGATCGAACGCTACGGCACCGAAGAACAGAAGGCGCGCTGGCTGCCTGGCATGCTCGAGGGTACGCTACGTTCGGCTTTCGCCATGACCGAGCCGGATGTTGCCTCCAGCGATGCCACCAATATTCAAAGCTCGATCGTCCGCAGCGGCGGCGACTATGTCGTCAACGGCCGCAAATGGTGGATCTCCGGTGTCGGCGATCCGCACTGCCGGCTGCTGATCTTCATGGGCAAGACCGATCCGAGCGCACCCAGACACAAGCAGCAATCGATGATCCTGGTGCCGATGGATACGCCCGGCATCAAGGTACTCAGGCCGATGTCGGTGTTCGGCTATGACGATGCCCCGCACGGGCATATGGACATGATCTTCGAGAATGTGCGCGTGCCCGCGTCCAACATCCTTCTGGGCGAGGGGCGGGGCTTCGAGATTGCACAGGGTCGTCTTGGCCCGGGGCGCATTCATCATTGCATGCGCCTGATCGGACTGGCGGAGCGCTGCCTGGAATTGATGTGCCGGCGCGTCAACAGCCGCGTCGCCTTCGGCCGGCCGATCGGCGAGCAGTCGGTAACCCTGGAGCGCATCGCTGAATCACGGATCCTGATCGATCAGGCGCGGCTGCTGACGCTGAAGGCAGCGCATATGATGGATACGGTCGGCAACAAGGCGGCCAGGGCCGAGATCGGCATGATCAAGGTCGCCGCGCCCAACATGGCCTGCAAGGTTATCGATTGGGCGATCCAGGCGCATGGTGCCGCCGGGCTGTCGCAGGATTTCGTGCTGGCGAACTATTATGCCCATGCGCGCAAGCTGCGTTTCGCCGACGGTCCGGACGAGGTGCATCGCAACCAGATCGGGCGACTCGAGCTCGCCAAATATGCCGGCAACGGTTGAGCGGGAGGGCAGGTCATGGATGCCAGCCGCTTCGCCGGCACCGAGCCGCTTGCAGCCGAGAGCAGGATCGATCTCGCGCGGCTGCAAGCCTATCTGAAGGCTCATCTCGATGGATGCGGAGGCGAGCTGACGGTCGCGCGCTTCCGTGGCGGGCAATCCAATCCGACGATGCTGCTCAGCTTCGACGGGAAGCCTCGCCTGGTCTTGCGCAAGAAGCCGGACGGCAGGCTGCTGCCCTCGGCGCATGCTGTGGATCGCGAGTTTCGCGTGATCTCCGCGCTGCGCGACAGCGATGTGCCCGTGGCGCGAGCCAGACTGCTCTGCGACGACGACAGCCTCGTCGGCACCATGTTCTATGTCATGGATTTCGTCGAAGGCCGCTCGTTCTGGGCGCCTGCCTTGCCCGACCAGTCACCCGCCGGGCGCCAGGCGATCTATGGCGAGATGAACCGTATCGCGGCGGCATTTCACAAGATCGATCACAGGGCGATCGGGCTGGAGGATTTCGGCAAGCCGGGCGATTACGTCGCAAGGCAGGTGGCGCGCTGGACCAGGCAATACCGGGCCTCGCAGACCGAGGCCATCGAGGCCATGGATCGGCTGATCGAATGGCTGCCCGACAATATCCCGCCGCAGACGGGCACGTCGCTGATCCACGGCGATTTCCGGATCGACAACCTGATCTTCCATCCGACCGAGGCGCGCGTGCTCGCGGTCGTCGACTGGGAGCTGTCGACCCTGGGCGAGCCGATGGCGGATTTTGCCTATCATATGTTGACCTGGCATCTGCCCAACAAGCCCTATCGCGGCCTTGGCGATCTCGACATCCAAAGTCTCGGTATTCCGGACGAGCGGCGCTATCGCGACGCCTATCTTCGGGCGACCGGCCAGCAGGGCGTGCCGGATCGGCATTGGTACGCCTATCTCGCCTACAGCCTGTTTCGCGTTGCGGCCATTCGCCAGGGCATCATGAAGCGCGTGGTCGAGGGCAATGCCGCGAGCGCCCACGCGCGCGAAGCCGGCGCATTGGCCCGGCCGGTGGCGGAATACGGTTGGCGTTACGCCGAACTGGCAATGAAATCCTGAAGGAGAAAGCGCATGAGCGGGCTCTATCCGGCGGCCGGAACCGCCATCGTCATAGGCGGCAGCGGCGGTGTTGGGGCCGAGATCTGCCGCGTGCTGGCACGTGATGGCTGCGATGTTGCCCTTACCTACCATACCAACCAGGCCAAGGCGGTCACATCTGCCCACGCCGTATCCGACGAGGGGCGGAAGGCCTCGATCCACAAGCTCAACATCGAGAATGCCGAGGCGACGCGTGGCTTCATCGACAGCGTGGCCGAGACGGGTGGCGGCATCCACACGGTGGTCTATGCCGCCGGCCCGTTGGTGCCGCTGATCCATCTGAGCAAGATCGAGCCGGAACAGATGCGTAAGCACCTCATGCATGATGCCTTCGGCTTCTTCAACGTCGTGCATTTCGCCATCCCGCATCTGCGCAAGACACAGGGCTCGATCGTCGCCTGCCAGAGTTCGGCGCAGTATCGCTTTGCGCCGGCCGACGGCCTGTCGGTCGTGCCCAAGGCCGCCGTGCAGGCGCTGATGAAGGGCGTGGCCAAGGAAGAAGGGCGCTTTGGCGTGCGCGCCAATGGCGTGGCGCTCGGCGTGATCGAGACCGGCCAGCACACGCAATTGAGCGAGCTTGGCTATATCGACGACAAATATATACAGGCTGCAGCGATGAACACGCCGCTGCGCCGCAACGGCAAGGCGATCGACATCGCCGAGGCCGTCACCTTCCTGGCTTCCAGCCGGGCCGGCTTCATTTCCGGCCAGGTCATCAATGTCGACGGCGGCTATCACGTCTGAGGATCCTTCACCGCTGGCAGAGCCGGACCGCACCGGTCGCTAGTCTTTTCAGACGATGTTCGTTCGCACCTCCGCTCCTAGGCATGTTGTTGGAAAATAGCGGTTCCGGGCCCCGGTGATGGAAAAACTCACCGAAGCAACCCGGATCCCTGCCGAAAACAACTGTCCTGGAGCAATCCATTGCGCGAAGCCGTCATCGTTTCAGTCGCCCGCACTCCCATCGGCAAGGCTTTCCGCGGCGCCTTCAACGACACCGAGGCGCCGACGCTGTCGGGTCATGCCGTTCGTGAAGCAGTCAAGCGCGCCGGCATCGCCCCCCAAGCGGTGGAGGATGTCGTCATGGGATGCTCGGCCCAGCAGGGCACGCAGGGCTACAATATCGGGCGCCTTACGGCTGCCGCCGCCGGCCTGCCGGACAGCGTGCCGGGCATGTCGATCGATCGCATGTGTTCCTCGGGCCTGATGGCGGTGTCGATCGCGGCCAGGCAGATCATCGTCGACGGCATGGAAACCATCGTTGCCGGCGGAGTCGAATCGATCAGCCTGACCCAGAACAAGCACAAGAATGGCTATCGTGCCCGCTCGCAGGCCGTGATCGCCCAGTGGCCGCATATGTATATGACCATGATCGAAACCGCGGAGATCGTCGCCAGGAAATACGGCGTCAGCCGGGAGGCGCAGGATGATTTCGCGCTGACCAGCCAGCTGCGCACCGCCGCCGCGCATCAGGCCGGCCGTTTCGATGACGAGATCGTGCCGATGGCTTCACGCAAGATGGTAGTCAACAAGAAAACCAACGAGACCAGCTTCGAGGATGTCCTCCTTGCGCAGGACGAGGGCTTTCGGGCCGATACCAATCTGGAAGGGCTGGCCAAGCTCAAGCCGGTCTTCGCTGATGGCGACGTCATCAGGATCGGAGACTATGTGACCGCCGGCAACTCGTCGCAGCTTTCCGACGGGGCGGCGGCCCTGGTCGTCATGGAAGCGCGCCGCGCCGCCCAGCTCGGCCTGCAACCCCTGGGCGCCTATCGTGGCATGGCGGTGGCGGGCTGTGCGCCGGAGGAAATGGGGATCGGGCCGGTCCTGGCCGTGCCGAAGCTTCTGCACAGGCATGGCCTCAAGCTCGACGATATCGGCCTGTGGGAACTCAACGAGGCCTTTGCCAGCCAGGCCGTCTATTGCCGCGACACGCTCGGCATCGATCCGCAGAAGCTGAACGTCAATGGCGGCGCCATTGCCGTTGGCCATCCCTTCGGCATGACGGGTGCGCGTACCGCCGGCCATATCCTGATCGAGGGCCGCCGGCGCGGCGTGAAATACGGGGTGGTGACGATGTGCGTCGGTGGCGGCATGGGCGCGGCCGGCCTGTTCGAGATCTTCAACTGATGCTGGATCGGAGGCGGCGATGAGAGTGTCGGCAGCGGGACTCGAACCCATCCTGGGGCATGCCACGCAGCTCGGCTTCGTCGTACGCGATATCGAAAAGGCAATGCGCCATTGGATCGAGGTCTTCGGTGTCGGTCCCTTCCTTTTCATGCAGCGGGGCGTCAACCAACCCGTCGCCATCACCTATCATCGTGGCCTGCCCGTCGAGGTCGAGCTGCGGCTGGCCTTCGGCTATCTCGGCGACGTCCAGATCGAGTTGATCGAGCAGACCAACGGCGCATCCTCGCCCTACAGAGATTTCCTGGATGCGGGCCGCGAGGGCCTGCAGCATCTGGGTTTTTGGGTGCACGATCATGCCGCCGCCACGGCCAGGGTGGAGGCGGCAGGCTATCGGCGTGACTATGAGATTCGCATTGCCGGCCAGGATCGCGCGATCCTCTACTACAGATCACCGGAACTCTACGGGCCGATGCTGGAGATCGTGCCGCCGAAGTGGCGCCGGTCCCGCCAGGCGGTGCTGGATCATATCCGAGCCCATGAGGGGACCGACCCCATCATCCGATTCGACACCTATAGCAGCTTCATCCGTCAGGTTGGCGTGACATTCGACTGACGGGGCGGATGGCCTTTGGCCCCGCCGAGGCAGAAACGTTCATTTGACCAGCTTTTCCAGGGCGTCGATCTGCTGGCGCAGGCCGGCGATGGTCTGGCGTACCGCTTCGGCATCGCGTGGCCCATCCTCATGGGCGCGCAGGCCCGCCAACGCCATGTCGGCGATAATCTCGCCGATTTCGCGCGGGGTCTTCGAACCTGTCGGCGAATACCAACGCGAGGTCCAGTTGGCCATGCCGATGACAGCGAAAGCGGTGATCTTGGGATCGACGGCACGGAATTCGCCGCTGGCGATGCCATCGGCGATACAGCGTACATAGAAATCGTAGATATGGCGCCGCCCCTGGTTGTAGAGCGGGCCGAGGGCCTCGGGGATCTGCGTCTCCAGCCGCGAAACCAGGATGAAGCGAGCGCCTGACGACAGCCGGCGGACGACCCCGTCGACGACCGCCCGCCGAATGCGTTCGGTGGGCGCCAGACCGGGCTCGGACATCAGCTCCTGGAGACGGTGCGAGGGCGTGAGCGCTTCGGATTCGATCAGTGCCGCCAATATTTCCTCCTTGTTGCGGAAATAGTGGTAGACGGCGGAGCGGCCGAGCCCGAGAGCCTGGGCTATGTCGTTGATGCTGGTCTGGGCATAGCCCTTTGAATCGAAGAGTTCGGCGGCGATATCGATAAGCTGCTCTCGCACCAGTTCCTTGCGCGGATTGGTTGGGGTGCGTGCCGCGCCATCGCGGTCAAACGCCGTCTCGACACCATTGTCGCCCCTGTCCATCTGTGCCATTCGAACCACCCTGCTCACTGTCAGGCCTCCCCTTGTGCGGCGTGCAGCTTCCGCGCGCTTGCCAAATGGATCCGCGAGCTGAATCGCCGGCGGCCGGAAGGTCTTTCGATCGAGACTATAATACGGTTCCTGGAAGAGAGTGACAGTCGCGGAAACTGACTGATCGTAAGCACAGAAAAAGTCATCAGTGGTTCTTGTTCCTCGTCTCTGACAGCGGGTGGTAGAGAGGCGTGCCGAACAGGGGACGTCTCGTATCGGGGCGTCGGCCGTCGACATCGACGACGTCGTACCGCTCGGCGAGTTCGGTCGAATAGAAGGTGCCTCCGCTCAGCGCCATCGCATCGCCTTTCGAGACGATGGCAGCCAGCAGGCGGCCGATGAAGAACGGCGTTTCGATATGGGGCAGATCGCCGGCTTGCGCGCCGATGACACCGCCTGCCTCGATGCCGGCAAGGGTGCGCTCCGTGCCGATCAGGCCAGGCCAGAGCGAGATCGCGGCGACGCCGAAGGGCTGCAGCTCGACGGCCATGTCATGGGCGAGCTTGTCCTGGCCGGCCTTGCCCACGCCATAGGGCAGGGCATGGCGATAGACCTTGCCACCCGGGCCGGAAGTGTTGGCGATCAGCCCGGAACCCTGGCGGATCATGATGGGCGCCGCGAAATGGCTGGCGACGTAGCTCGAACGCAGGCCGACATCGATCATGTCGCGCCAAAGCGACAGGGGGCGTTCCCAGAACCTGCCGTCCGGCACAGCCCAGTCGGGCATGGCGAAGGCGTTGTTGACGAGAAGGTCGAGCCGGTTTTGCTCAGCGTCGACGCGCTGAAGAAGGGCGCACGTCTGGGCGTCGTCGAGATGGTCGCAGATGGCGGCGATGCCGTCGCCGCCGGCCTGGCTCACCGCATCGGCGGTCTCGCGCACGGTGCCGCCCCAAGGACCGGTCGCCCGGCTGTCGCTGCGGCCGGTGCAGTAGACGGTAAAGCCGGCTTGTCCGAGCGCGACGGCGATGCCCCGCCCCAGGCCGCGGCTTGCGCCGGTGACGACGGCAACGGGGCGTGTCTGGGGCGAAATATTCATTTGGCAGACCTCGCATAACCGAGGCCGAGTGGTTGCTGCCTGTCGGCGAGAATTTCCGCAAAGGCGCGGCCGACCGTCTCGTAGCTCCAGTCGTCCTCCAATATCGGCTCGGCGATCAGGGGATGGGTCACGAAGGAAAGCTGTCGTCCGGCGATGCGCACCACCTGTCCGTTGATCCTGCTGCTGGCGTCGGACAGGAGGAAGCTCACGACGGGCGCATTGACCTCCGGATCGGGAAGGGTGGTGTAATGAACCTGCCGATTGGCGGCCTGCTCGGCCATGAGTGCCTTGTTCTGCGCCGCCATGGCCGTCTCCGCCAAGGGTGACAGTGCATTGACGCGTATGCCCGTGCCACGCAATTCCATGGCCCAGCTATAAGTCAGGGAGGCGACCGCGCCTTTCGTTGCGCCATACCCGCCAAGCCCGATATCGCCCGCCTGCGATCCAGACGCCACATTGACGATCGATCCGCTGGTGCCGACGGCGAGCATTCGCCGCGCGGCGTGGCTGGCGCAGGCAGCGGTGCCGACAAGGTTGATCTCGACCATTCGGCGCATGTCGGCCTCGGTCAGGTCAAGGACCCTGCCGGTGCGCAGGATGCCGGCATTGTTGACCAGGCCGGTCAAGGTGCCGAACGCATCGAGGCAGGCTTCCACAAGCGCCTCTGCGTAAGGCCAGGACGACACGTCGCCGGCATGCGCGATGGCCTTGCCACCGGCTCCCGTGATCGCCTCGGCCGTGGCCTGCGCCGCCGTGCCATCGACATCGTTGACAAGGATCGCGGCCCCGAGAGCCGCCGCATGGCGCGCATAGGCCGCTCCGAGGCCGGAGCCTGCTCCGGTGATGATCACCGCCTTGCCTGCAAGTGCTTGCATGTCACATCCCCCCGGCCATCATCGCGGCGGTTTCGCCGCCTCGGCGACGCCGTTCGACAGGAGATCGCGTGCCTCGGCCTGGCCATTCAGGAGACGGTTGGTGCGACGCTTGATGCGCCAGCCCGCGGCGGTACGGATCAGGTCCCAGCGATTGGCGCCGGCCCTTTCGACCCGCCACCGGTCACCCTCGTGGATGTAGACGCAGGAATAGCCGGTTGCGACGGCGGTATCGCGATCGATGGTGACATGCGGCATGGAGATCACATGCGCACAGCCCGCTGCGACATAGCCGATATGGGGTTCGATATCGACCAGGGAACCGACCTTCTGAGCGCCGACCATCGGGGCCGCGCCAAAATCGAAGCTGCCATCCTCGGCCCATAGCGAAGCGGTGACGCCTCCCATCCGGCTGTCGACCGACGGGCCGTAGGTGGCCAGCAATTTGTTGATGGCGAGTTGGTCTTCCAAGGCCCGAATACGCGATTCCAAGGTTGAGAGGCGGTCTTCGGCTGAAACACGATCTTCGACTTGAGACATTCCGGTCTCCGGCTTTGCTTGAGGGACCATTGCTAACGAGGAAAGACGCAGCGGCATCGTTCGTTTGGAGGATGACGGCCGACGGTGATTCTCGCCGGCAGGGTCAACCCACGATTTGGGCCCCGTCGACCGCCAGCACGGCTCCCGTCACGAAACAGGCCTCGTCGGAGGCAAGATAGGCAAAGGCACTGGCGATATCCTCGGGCTCGCCGAATGTCTTGCCCGCGAGTTTGGGGGGCCGGACCGAGATGGCGGGATCCTGGTCTTCGATGGGCGCGAGGGCCGCTGCGATTTCGGTTCGGATACGGCCGGGGCAGATCGCGTTGAATCGCACGCCCCTCGGGGCATATTCGGCTGCCAGCGATTTGGTCATCGCGATAATTCCGGCCTTGGATGCTGCATAGGCTGCGGCATAGGCGATGCCCTGCAAGGCGGCGGTCGAGGCCGTGGAGACGACGTTGCCGTGCGCAGCGATCAGCGCCGGCAAGGCCTGCTGCACGATGTGAAGGACACTCGTCAGATTGACGTCGAGGACCTGGGACCATTCCTCGCCGGTCTGCTTGGCGAAATGGTCGCGCCGGTAGATGCCGGCATTGTTGATGAGGCAGTCGAGGCGCCCGTGGAGAGCCACGGCAGCGCTGATCATTTCCCGGGCCGAGGTGGTGTCGGATGCCTCGTAGAAGAGTGCATCGGCCCGCACGCCGAACCGCGAGCCCGCCTCGGCGCGAACCTGCATGGCCCCTTCCAGATTGCGGTCGGCGAGGATCACGTCGGCGCCTTCGCTGGCGAGGCGCAATGCGGTTGCCCGCCCGATGCCGGAAGCGGCGCCCGTGATCAGCACGGCCTTGTCGACGAAACGCTTCGGATTCATGGCCTTCTCCACTGCAGGGGCGGCGTTCTCACATCGGCCGCCGGTCCCAGCAGACCAGCCACGGGGCAGGTCGGGCATCCCACATTTGGACGATGCCGCTGGCCCTTGCCGCTGCCATTCGTCATGAATGAGCATGCGCCGCGGCACTCGAGATCGAGCCCGGCCCGGCGCACGAGACCGCCCAACACCTGCCCCCCAAGGACTGTATGTTCCTCCAATTCACACCCGACCAGCAGATGATCCGCGAGGAGGCCGAACGCTTCCTGCGCGAGGAATCGTCGTCCGAGGCCGTCAGGCGCGTCGTCGATGCCGGCGCCAGCCATGACGCCAGGCTCTGGCAGCGTATTTCACGCGAAATCGGCTGGTGTGCCATGGCTATCGGCGAAGACCATGGCGGCCTGGGATTGGGACCCACCGAGGTCGCTATCCTGCAGGAACTCACCGGAGCGAGGCTTGCCTGTGTGCCATTTTGGTCGACGGTCTGCGTGGGGGTGCCGCTCCTGCAGTCGGCCGCGAGCGAGCCGGCCAAGGCTGAATATCTCGGGGCCATCGCAGCCGGTGAGATGGCCGCTACCGTTGCCTATGCCGACCTCGGCGCTGTCGAGGCCGCAGCGAATGCAGGGCTCAGGGCGCGGATCATTCCAGGTGGTTATCGCCTCGACGGCCGGATCGAACAGGTGATTGATCTCGAAGGGGCCGATCTCGTCCTGGCCCTGGCTGAGCTCGAGGACGGCACCACGGGGCTGTTCGCGCTGGGGCGCGATGAGGGCCAACGGGTCCTGCCGCATAAAGTGATCGATGCGACACGCCCCATCGCCATGCTGGAGCTGGCCGGTGTCGAGGTTTCAGCGAAAGGCCGTATCGATGATGGCGGCGTCACCGACATGCAGCTTCGCCCGGCACTGGCCTTTGCCAATCTGGGCCTGGCGGCCGAGCAGGTCGGTGCCGCGCAAGGTGCTCTTGACGCGACGCTGGCCTATGTCGCCGGACGCGTGCAGTTCGGCCGAACCATCGCCTCCTTCCAGGCGATCAAGCATCGCTGCGCCAGGCTTGTCGTCGATATCGCCGAGGCACGCTCCCTGGTTTTCGGTGCTGCCCTCGCCCTGCAATCGGGAAGTGCCGTCGAGGCGGAGCGGGAGATCGCCGGCGCTCGTGTGCTCGCCACGAAAGTGCAATTCCTTGCCGCCGAGGAGGCCATCCAACTGCATGGCGGCGTCGGCTTCACCTGGGAGTACGACCCTCATCTTTATTTCAAGCGCGCCCAGGCGAGTGCGGCCCTGCTCGGCTCATCCGAGAGACAGCTCGATTGCATTGCCGCAGCACTTTTCGGTGACGGAGGCCAGTCATGAGCGATCTCGAGGGACTGCGCGTCGAGGTGCGCTCTTGGATGGCGAGCCATCTTTCGGGCCGGTTCGCCGAGCTGAAATATCGCGGCGGCTCCGGCGAGGGGGATGTGCTGCCGGAACTGCGCAAAGCGTGGGAGCGTGAACTGGCAGCTGGTGGCTGGACCTGCCCTGGCTGGCCTTTGGTCCATGGTGGACGCGGGCTTTCGGTCGACGAACAGGTGGCCTTTCAAGAAGAGTATGGCCGCGCCGGCGGACCTGGCCGGATCGGGCATATCGGCGAGGGGCTGCTGGGGCCGACGCTGATCGCCTATGGGAGCGACGCGCAGAAGAAGCGTTTTCTTCCCGGCATTCTGAATGCCACCGAATTCTGGTGCCAAGGCTATTCAGAACCCAGCGCTGGCTCTGATTTCGGCAATATCAAAACCCGCGCCAGGCGCGATCCTGCCAGCGGGGATTGGATCGTGTCGGGACAGAAAATCTGGACCTCGCTCGCTCATCTGTCCGATTGGATCTTCGTGGTGGCGCGTTGCGAGGAAGGCTCGGTTGGGCGCAATGGCCTGATCTTCCTGCTCATGCGGCTCGACCAGCCCGGCATCGAGATCCATCCGATCCGCCAGATCAGCGGCGGTGCCGAATTCAACTCCGTGTTCTTCGATGGTGCCCGCGCCAGTCCCGAACATGTGGTCGGCCAGCCGGGCGACGGCTGGAAGATCGCCACGGCCCTGCTCGGCTTCGAGCGCGGGATCTCCACGCTCGGCCAGCAAATGAGCTTCCAGCAGGAACTCGATCTGATCATCGAACTGGCCAAGGAAAATGGCTCGGCCCGTATGCCTGCAATCAGGCAGCGCGTGGCAATGGCCTGGGTCGGTCTGCGCGCCATGCGCTATCTCGCCATGTGGGTCCTCAGCGACGACCCGTCGGCGGCGACGCAGCGCGAAGCCCTCACCTACAAATATCAATGGTCGAACTGGCACCGCGATCTTGGGCGCCTCGCCATGGACGTCCTGCGCATGGATGCCAACCTCGTCGGCACCGATCCGCGCCGCGACCGCTTGCAGCAGATGTTCCTGTTTGCACGGGCTGACACGATCTATGGCGGCACCAACGAGATCCAGCTCAACATCATCGCCGAACAAGGGCTCGGCATGCCCAGGGAACCACGCGGCAACCTCTAACGTGTTGCGGATCGGCGGGCGCGCAGCCTTGCCCTCGGCGGAAGGAAGGAACGGGATGGCCATTCGGGAGGCGGAGCCGGCGGAACTGGCTGCACGCGAGGCTTTGCGGCAATTGGTGACGGCCTATTCGCGCGCCGTCGACCGGCGGGATTTCAACCTGCTGCGCAGTCTCTATCACGACGATGCCGTCGAGGACCACGGCGACATGTTTGCCGGTGGCCCCGGCACCTATGTGGCTTTCGTCGAAAAGGCCCTGTCGAATTACGCCGCCACTGCCCATTACGTGGTCAATGCCAGCTTCGAGATAGCCGGCGACCGCGCCGAGGGCGAGGTCTACAAGATCAACTATCACCGTACCCACGGACCTAATGCCCATGAGGTGATCACCGGCAGCCGCAGCCTCGATCGCTACAGGCGCGATGATGGGCGTTGGCGCTTCGCCAGGCGCTCGATCACCCTCGACTGGTCGACCAAACGTGCCGTCGAGGCCGAGGCCTATGGCGATTTCGCCGCTGCCAGTCCGCCCGGCAGGCCGGGTGGCGATGATCCATCCTACACGATGCTGACACTTTTCGGCCGTCACGGCGGCTGATGCAGAAAATAGACAGGGAGGAAGACATGACCGACAACAGGCAGTTCACCGGCAAGATCGCCGTGGTGACGGGGGCCGGCAACGGCATCGGCCGGGCTGCGGCAATTGCCTATGCACAGGAGGGGGCCGATCTTGCCCTCCTCGACCGGGAGGCCGATGCGCTGGCCGAAACCGCCGAACTGGCCAGTGCGCACAAGGCGAAGATTCTGCCCCTGGTCGGTGACATGACGAACCAGGAAACGGTGGTCGACAGCTTTGCCCGTATCAAGCGCGAGATGGGAGCAGTCGACATCCTGCTCAACAATATCGGCCAGACCGCGCGCGAAAACTATTCCGAATTCTGGCAGGCCAAGCCCGAGACGCTGCAATTCGTGATCAACGTGTCGCTGATGACGACATTGATGTGCTCGCGGCAGGTGGTCGGTGACATGCGTGAGCGCCGTTCGGGCAAGATCGTCTCGATCTCATCGGACTCGGCCATGAATGGCGATATCGGTACCGTCGACTATGCCTCCGCCAAGGCCGGCGTGCTGGGCTTCACCCGTGCGCTCGCCCGGGAGCTAGGCCCCTTCAAGGTGAACGTCAATGCCGTCTGCCCCGGGCCGACCAATACGCGTGCCATGCAGCGCATTCCCAAGGATGCCTATGAGCGCGCGCGCAACATGATCCCCCTGGGCGAACTGAGTGAGCCGGAGGACATCGCCAATGCCGTAATCTTCCTGTCCAGCGAGAAGTCACGCTTCATCACCGGCCAGACGCTGATGGTCAATGGCGGGCGGGTCTTCTACTGATTTCCACGGTAGTTCATTCAGACGATGTTTCCGATTGTGCAATGCATCATCTGAAGTGAAGCAGCGCGGCCGCCCAGGGTGGTCGCTGCAATCGTACCAGAGAGAACCGATCATGAGCCTGCATACCGTCCTGTGCGAACGTCTGGGTTGCCGCTATCCGGTGGTGCAGACGGCCATGGGCTGGGTTGCCGATGCCGGCCTGACCGCCGCCACCTGCAATGCCGGCGGTTTCGGTTTCTTCGCAGGAGCGACCGCCGAGCCGGGGGATGTCGAGAACCAGATCCTGGCCATCAAGGCGAAGACGGACCGCCCGTTCGGCGTCAACTTCCATATGTTTCAACCCAATGCCGAGGAAGTCATTGCGGCGGTCATCAAGCACAGGGTGCGCGCCGTCAGCTATGGCCGCGGCCCCGATGCCAAGGCCATCAAGCGGCTCAAGGATGCCGGCGTGGTCTGCATGCCCACCGTCGGCGCCGTCAAGCACGCGGTCAAGGCGGTCGAACTCGGGGCCGATATCGTCACCGTCCAGGGTGGCGAGGGCGGCGGCCACACCGGCGCGGTTCCGACGACGATCCTGCTGCCGCAGGTCCTCGATGCGGTAAGGGTGCCGGTGGTCGCCGCGGGAGGATTCTTCGATGGGCGTGGCCTTGCCGCCGCCCTCGGCTACGGGGCCGTCGGCATCGCCATGGGCACCCGCTTCCTGATGACCCGGGAATCTCCCGTGCCGCGCTCGGCGCTCGATCGCTATTTGGCGACCAAGGATCCGGCATTGATCCGTGTCACCACCGCGGTCGACGGCTTGCCGCAACGCTTCATCGAGAATGCCGAGATCCGGCGGCTGGAAAGCATGAGCCTGCCGACCAGGCTCGCCATGAGCTTGAAATATGCAAGCCAGTGGAGCCGGCAGAACGGTCTTGGCTTTGCCGGCATGGCCAAGCTTGCCTTCAAGGTGCTGTCGAGCGGGCAGAACAGCTTTGCCCAGACCGTTATGGCGCCCAACCTGCCGACACTGGTGCGACGGGGCATTGTGGACGGCAATGCAGAGATCGGCCTGCTGCCGTCTGGCCAGGCCGCAGCCATGATCGACAGGATCGAAAGCTGCGAAGAATTGATCGCCCGTATCGTGCGCGAGGCGCAGACCCGGCTCGATGCCATCTCGACACGCGTCGCCGCCAACTGACTGGAGAATTTCGATGAGCGAGCCATTCTGGATCCGGATCGAGGAGGGCATCGCCGAACTGGTGATCGAAAACGCGCCGGTGAATGCCCTCGACAGCGCTGGCTGGCGCGCGCTTGCGCAGGCGATCGACGGGCTCAACGCCAATCCGCAGGCTAGCGTGATTGTCATCCGCGCCGAAGGCCGGGGTTTTTGCGCCGGCGTCGACATCAAGGAGCTGCAAAAACACCCTGAGCGGATCCCCGAGGTCAATGCCGGCAATTGGGAGACCTTCCGTGCCGTGCACCGTGGCCTGAAGCCGGTGATCGTGGCTGCCCATGGCTACATCCTGGGTGGTGGCATCGGCATCTGCGGATCGGCCGACATCATCCTGTGCTCGCCCGACGCCACGTTCGGCGTGCCCGAGGTCGACCGGGGGGCCTTGGGAGCCGGGGCGCATCTGCAGCGCCTCTTCCCCGTTCAGAAGGTTCGGCAGATGTATTTCACCGGCGAGCCGATCGATGCGGCCGAGGCCTATCGCCTGGGCGCGGTGGAGAAGATCGTTCCGCGCGAAGATCTGCGTGCGGCGGCCCTTGATCTTGCCAGGAAGATCGCGGCCAAGAGCTCGGTGATGATCCGCCTCGCCAAGGAGGCACTGAACGGCATCGAGGATGGTGACCTGGAGCAGAAATACCGTTGGGAACAGGGTTTCACGGCACAGGCCTACCTCACCCGGGAGTCACAGGAGGCGCGCGACGCCTTCGTCGCCAAGCGCGATGCCGATTTCAAGAAATAGCCAATTCCAGGATGCCTAGGAAATGACCTCTGCCAATTCCATTCCAGTGCCTGCTTATGTGGCGGGCCATGGCCTGCTCAAGGGGCGTTCTGTGCTCATTACCGCCGCGGCCGGCGTCGGCATCGGCTTCGCCGCGGCCCGCAAGGCCATCGAGGAAGGCTGCCGCGCCATCATGATCTCCGACATTCATGAGCGCCGCCTTGCCGAAGCCGCCGAGAAACTGCGCCACTATTCGCCGAGCGTCGAAATCTACAGTCAGATTTGCAACGTCACCGATGAGCAGCAGGTCCAGGCTCTGGTCGATACCGCCGAGGACAAGCTCGGCGGCATCGACGTGCTCATCAACAATGCCGGCCTCGGCGGTCTCAAGCCGGTCATCGAGATGACGGATCAGGAATGGAACCTCGTGCTCGATGTTACCCTTACCGGCACCATGCGCATGACCCGGGCGGTGCTGAGGAAGATGCAGCCGCGCGGCCGCGGTGCCATCGTCAACAACGCCTCCGTGCTGGGTTGGCGCGCCCAGAAGGGCCAGTCGCATTATGCGGCCGCCAAGGCCGGGGTCATGGCTTTCACGCGCTGCTCGGCGGTGGAAGCGGCCGAATATGGCGTCCGCATCAATGCGGTTTCCCCCTCCATCGCCATGCATGACTTCCTCAAGCGCTCGGCGCCGCAGGAGCAGCTCGATGCCCTGGCGAGCCTGGAGGCCTTCGGCCGTGCGGCGGAGGTGTGGGAGATCGCCAATGTGATGATGTTCCTGGCCAGCGACTATGCCGGCTACATGGTCGGCGAGGTCATCTCCGTTTCCAGCCAGAGGGCGTGACGATGGGGTTTGTCTTCTCTTCGCCCGAGCAGGCGGTGGCGGCGATCGGTCGGCAACTAGGGGAGACCGACTGGCTGACCATCGATCAGGAGCGTATCGACATGTTTGCCGATGCGACGGGCGATCACCAGTGGATCCATGTCGATGTCGAGAGAGCCAAGGACGGCCCGTTCGGCTGCACCGTGGCGCACGGCTATCTGACGTTCTCGCTCATCAATGCCTTCCTTCCCGACCTCTTCCGGGCTGAGGGCATGACCATGGCCATCAATTATGGCTGTGACCGGCTGCGTTTTCCCGCGCCCGTCCCAGTCAATTCGCGCGTGAGGGCAAGCGCCCAATTGATCAATGCCGAATTGCTGCCGGGCCATGCGGTGCAGACGACCTTGCGGGTGGCGGTGGAAATCAAAGGTACGGCAAAGCCCGGCTGTGTCGCCGACATCGCGGGCCGCTACTATTTCTGAGCCGCCATGCTGGAGACGGGAACAGGCCATGGATCAAACGATATTGGCGCGGCTCGATCGGCTGGAATCGCGCGAGGAGATCCGCCAGTTGATCTCCAAATATTCATTGGCACTCGACATGCGCGACATGAACGCGATGGCTTGCCTGTTCGTGCCCGACGTCAAGGTCGGCAGCCAGGGGCAGGGGCGCGTAGCCTTGCGGAATTGGCTGGACCAGACGATGCGCCAGCAATTCGAGGGCACGTCGCATCACGTTGGATCGACGATCATCGAGTTCATCGACACCGAGAACGCCGTCGGCATCGTTTATTCGAAGAACGAGCACGAATGCAGCGGCGAGTGGGTCATCATGCAGATGATGTATTACGACCACTATGAACGCCGCGACAGCCGCTGGTTGTTCCGCCGCCGCCAGCCGCTCTATTGGTACGCCACCGACCTCAACAAGCCTCCCACCGGTCCGCGCAAGATGCGCTGGCCTGATCGTGACGCCTATGACGGCTCCTTCCACGACCTGTTCCCGTCCTGGAAGGAGTTCTGGGCTCGCTCGACAGCGAAGGAAGGATTGCCGGAGCCCGCTCCGCTCGAGGCCTTCATTGAAACCATGCGCAGAGGCAATGAAGTCCGTGGCAATCGCGTGCGCTGACGGCATCATAAGGGATCGGCTGTTCGCGCCGTTCGCCATGGGAAACCTCGCGCTTGCCAATCGCATCGCGATGGCGCCGATGTCTCGCTATTTCTGTCTGGATGGTGTGCCGCACGACCAGGTAGCCGCCTATTACCGTCGGCGGGCCGAGAATGAGGTCGGGCTGATCATCACCGAGGCCACCTATATCGGCCATCCAACGGCGCCCAGCTACGAAGGTGTGCCCTGGTTTCACGGCGAGGCGGCGCTTGCCGGGTGGGCCAGGGTTTGCGCGGCCGTTCATGCCGTGGGCGGCAAGATCATTCCCCAGCTCTGGCATACGGGCAGCTTCCGCAATTCCTCCATGGGCCCCCAACCGGGCGTGCCCGGCGTGGGCCCATCGCAGAACCTCAATGCGTTTACCGGCCATCCCGAAGCGACGAGGCCAATGTCGCTTCAAGAGATCGCCGAGGTGATCGCAGCCTTTGCGGACGCGGCCGGCGCTGCTCGCAAAATCGGTTTCGACGGGATCGAGATCCATGGGGCGCATGGCTATCTGATCGACGAATTCCTATGGGGCACCTCCAATCGCCGTGTTGATCGCTATGGAGGAGACCGCCGAAACCGGACGCGTTTCGCCGTAGAGGTGGTCAAGGCCATCCGGGACCGCGTCGGGCCTGACCTTCCCATTTCGTTTCGCTACTCGCAATGGAAGCAGCAGGACTACAAGGCGAGATTGGCCGAGACGCCTGCCGAGCTTGCCGATATCCTCGAGCCGCTCGCCGCTGCCGGCGTCAGCCTGTTCCACTGCTCGACGCGGCGGCTGTGGGAACCCGCCTTTCCGGAGGAGGGCGACATGACGCTGGCCGGCTGGACCAGGAAAATAGCCGGCCTGCCCGTCATCGCCGTCGGCGGGGCGGGACTGGATCGAGCCGGCCTGAATGCGGCGAGGGCAGCTTCCCTGGCGCAGATCGAAAAGCCTCTCGAACGTGGTGAATTCGATATTCTGGCCGTCGGCCGGGCCTTGCTGGCCGACCCGGCCTGGGTGCGTAGGGTCAAGCAGGGCAGGGCGGAGCAGGGGCCGGGTTACACGTCGGATTTGCTAGACACGCTGATCTGAAACGATTGTGACACCGACGATCGCTTTCGTGCCATCTCGTGGAACGTAAAGCCGCCCTCCGGCAACCGGAGCGGCTTCCCTCTCGAAAATGACTGCGATCGGACCTCTTTACATGATTTGTCGGGGTTCGCCGAGAATGACGGCGCTGTTGAGGACCAGGCGAACGAGCTCGGACTGGCGCGTAATGCCGCTCTTGGAGAAGATCGACCGCAGATGCGCACGCGCCGTGTTCCGGCTGATATCCAGGGAACTGGCGGCATCTTCGAGCGAGAAACCGGCAGTGAGCTGACGCGTGACGGCGGCTTCCGCCGGCGTGAGATCGAAGATCTGCCGAACCAGCTCGCCTTCCACGCTGTGATTGGCCTCCTGGTCGCGGATATAGACAGCCACGGCCGAACTCGCCGCGGCGGCGCTGTCCTGGCTGCCGCGAATGGGGCGGACGATGACGCCGAGATTGCGCAGGCCGGACTGCTTGGTCAGCGACAGGCCGCGCGGGGCACTGCCTTGCCCCCGTTGAACGGGCTCCAGGGCGTCCTTGATGAGCTTCTGCAGATCCCGGTCTTCACCTGTCGAGTTTGCCCTCAGCCGATTGGCCCGCAGTTGGAGACCATCGCGGGCTTCCAGGACGCGTCGGGCCGTCTCGGACATGCGAATGACTTTGCCGGCATGGTCGAGGATGACGACACCGACATAGAGGCGGTCCATGACATGGGAGAACAATGTGCGCTCGACTTCCGATGTCCCCATCTTCCAGGTGGTCTCTACGCTGCGCACGATTTGCGACAGGAGAATCTCGCATACCGAGCTGGCATCGTCGTCGAAGCCTGCCGCCATGCGATCGCGAAACACCCAAAGCGTGTAGCGCACGGAACCGTCTTCGTTGAGAAGCGTGACGGACAATGGACGGCATCGTTCCGTCAGATAGGACAATTGCGCCGGCCGGCTCAGCAATGTGCCCGAGGCATCGGTCATGCGCTCGGCGATTTCGGTGAAGACGTAATAGGTCTCTTCCGTGCGGCTGCGATCGTCGATGACCAGGACAGTGGCGTAGGCGTCGAATTGCTGCCTGATCAATTCCAGGGAATGACGCAGCGGCTTGCCATTGAGAATGGCCTCGGACACCCCATTGAGGAAACGGCCAAATTCCACAATCGAACGGGCATGAAAGGTCATTCGAAACTCCCCGGATATGAATAGGCGTGCGCGCGTATGCTCGCGGCTCATGCCAGAGCATCGGCTGATAGGATGGTCGAGATTTGATTTTGCTCAGGCGGGCTGTGGGTCGGGTGGCGCAGGCGGGGAGAAGGAAAGCGGCCGGGTGCCGGTCCCAATCCGTGAGCCGGCCGGGCTCACGCAAAGTCCCTCTTGCGTGATCATTGCGCTTCCTCCCCGAATGCGAAATGACTATCTGACGACAATGTCATTAAATCAACGTACTGTCAAATTTAAAGGTAGTACGTTGATTTTTTGACGCAATGCAAAAAAGGCAAGAGGCATGTACCGCGCGCACAGAAAAGGGCCGGTCTTGCGCCCGGCCCTCCCACTTGGTCCTATCGCTATAGCTCCCGGTGTTTCGCTACGAACGGCAATCGGCTCGCTCGACCAGGCCATCCTCGCGGGGCTGATAGACGTTCTTCACTACCTTGATCGATTCGGGGGCCGGCAGGAAATGGCTCTTTGCGCTGGCCTGGATCGGCCCGATGAGCAGGTCGACCCTGGAGGCATTGTCCTGCAGCCATGCGGCAATGGCCTTGCCGTCGGAGGCACCCGAACCATTGATGGCGGCCGCGAGCACGAGTGGCTGGATGTAATAGGGAACGAGAGCCGAAGGGCCTCCCATGCGATCGATGTCGGCCACCTGCTGCCGGGCGCGCTGGGCGAATTTGGCGAAGGCAGAGGTGCCGACCTTGTCGCTCGGGCAATAGGTCATCCCGACGAACTGCACGCTGTAGACGTCGTTGAACAGGTCCTTGCCGCCGACTTCCGCGATACCGACGGCATAATTGGTCATGGTCTGGCTCGCAAAGACCGGTACGTTCCAGCCGATATCGGCACGATTTTCCAGGAGCTTGCGCGAGTCGTCGCTCAGCGAATTAATGAGCAGGATCGCCTCCGCTCCGGAATTGCGCATCTGGAACAATTGCGGGGTCATGTCTTCGGTGCGGAAGGCGAATTCCTGCACGGCGGTCGGCTCGACACCGCGAGACTTGAGATAAGCCACGATCTCGGCGATGGCCGCCTTGGACATGCCACCATTGTCCGAAATCAGGGCGAGCTTGTTGAGCTTGAGCACGTCGAGCGCATAGTCGATCGAGGGCTTCATCTGGTTGAGGCCCGTCACGGAACTCGAGAAATGAAACGGCCCGATTTCGGGCGTAAGCTGCGTCGACGCCGCCGTGGTGACCTGGGCAATATCCTTCTCCGTCGATACCGGGACGATGGGCATTGTCTCCTGGCTGGTGACGGGCCCGACCAGAATCTGCACCTTCTCGTTTTCGATCAGGCGGCGGGCCTCGCTGACGCCGTGGGTCGGGTCGGTCATCGTGTCGCCTAGCACCAGTTCCGCTTTCCTGCCGAGCACCCCTCCGGCGGCATTGATGTCTTCGATGGCCAGTTTCCAACCCATCTCCGCCGTCTTGCCGATGGGAGCGCCGCCTCCGGTAAGGGATAGAACCCCGCCCACCTTGAAGGCCTCCTCGGCCCTGCCAGGGCTCGCCGGCAGCGTCAATGCAGACGTCATGGCAAGAGTTGCAACCAGATATCCGACCGTGGACCGGCCTTTTTGGACGTGCATATGCGTTTCCTCCGCTTGCTCCGTACGATAACCAGCCACAGCCCCTTGCATAGGGCATCGTCCGCTTGGACGAGGAATTGTCGCACGTGCGAGGGCAGGTCGTCGGCGGGCAATCGATCACCGCGTCGGGTTTTTGGACCCGATAGTCCAAGTGGACGATTTCATGGATTGGGCACGGGTGCAGCCTGGCCTTCAATCAGGTCTCTTGAGCCGAGCGGGAAGATTCAGTGAAGATACTCATTGTCGGGGGAACAGGGATGATTGGTGGTCACGCCGCCTTCCATCTGGCGGCACTCGGGCATGAAGTCGTCCTGGCCGCGCGCAAGCCCGTGGCGACGCAATCCCTGCTGGCCGGATTTCCCGTGATCGTCGGCGATTATACGAGCGGAGGCATTGCGCTGGAGGACCTTGCCTCGTTCGACGCGATCCTGTTCGCTGCCGGCAATGATATCCGCCATGTCCCGAAGGAAGAGGACGAGAACGAGTTCTGGCGCCGCACCCAGATCGACGGCGTGCCCGCCTTTGCCGCTCTGGCCAAGAAGGCAGGCGTCAGGCGCCTGGTTCAGCTCGGCAGCTATTACCATCATGTCATGCCGCACCTGGCCGAGACCAACGCCTATGTCCGGGCCCGTAAGCTCGCCGATGAACGTACCCGCGCCCTGGCGGGGTCGAGCTTCAATGTCTGCACCTTGAATCCGCCCTCCATTGTCGGGGCGATGCCCGGTGCTTCGGCGCGGCGCTATCAGACCCTGGTGAAATGGGCCGAGGGCGACATGCCGCAAATTCCCGATTTTGCACCAGCCGGCGGCACGAACTACATGTCCGTTCGCTCGCTTTGCCAGGCGATCGAGAGCGCGTTTGAACACGCCCAGCCCGGCAAGGCCTATCTTGTCGGCGATCAGAATCTGAGTTTTCGCGCCTTCTTCCAACTCGTCTTCGATGCGGTGGGAAGCGATCGGCGTCTCGAGGAACGCGATGAAGAACATCCCTTCCTGCCGGACGCATTCATCGTGCCGGGGCGGGGCAATGTCCTGGCCTATGAGCCGGATGCAGAGGAGACGAGGCTTTTGGGCTATGCGCGCGATGATGTGCGCGCGGCGATCCGAAGCATCATCGAACAGGTCAAGCCTTCTGCATGAGCATGGACGACGCTGCAGCCGAGACGCTGGCGAGCGTCGAACTGCGCCTCTTGGCGGAGCGTTATGCCATGGCGGTCGATAGGGGTGACGGCGCGCTGTTTGCCGCCCAATTTACGCAAGGAGGTGTGCTGGTGACGCCGGCTGGCAGCTTTTCGGGGCGTGCCGAGCTCGCCACCGTGCCCGAAATCGTGAGTAGCCGCTATGAGCACACGCATCATGCCGTCGTCGGCATGGTTCCTGTGTTTGATGGTGATCGCGCCAATGCACAAACCTACTGCCATGCGCGCCATTTCTATCGCACCGGGGCCAGGGAAGGGATGTGTTACGAGATGACCATCCGGTACGACGACGAATTCGAACGCGCGCGGGGGCGCTGGCTGCTTTCACGCCGAGCCCTGACGGTGGTGGCGGAGACCCGCTTTTCCGCGTGTTAACAAGCGGTTATTGCAGTGGGAGTGACCAAGGCATGATTTCCTCGGATGAGATGTCGATACTCGGGGTGAAGGATAAAGTCGCGGTGATCACGGGCGGCGGCGCCGGCATCGGGCGGGCCATTGCCGAGCTGTTCGCCCAGGCAGGCATGCGGCTGGCGGTTGCGGAGATCGATCCGCAGCGCGTGAAGGATGTTCGCCAGGCGCTGGAGGCGATGGGCTGCGACTGTCTCGTCGAGCAGTTCGACGTGCGCAAGAGCGCCGATGTTGCCTCTTTTTTCGGTCGGGTTCAGGAGCGCTTCGGGCGGCTCGACATAGTGGTCAACAATGTCGGAGATTATCTCGGCTTCAAATCGGAATTCGTGGATTCGTCCGAGATGGAATGGCAGGCACTTTATGAAGTCAACCTGCTGCATATGCTGATTGTGACCAAGGCCAGCATTCCGCTCCTGAAGATGAGCGGCGATGGCGGTAGTATCGTCAATGTCTCTACCATAGAGGCATTTCGCGGCATTCCTCTTTCCGTGGTCTATTCCGCCTTCAAGGCTGCGATTACCGGCTTTACGCAAAGTCTTGCGGTTGAACTCGGCCAACACGGCATACGCGTCAACGCTGTGGCGCCGGAAACCACCGATACGGCGCAGATCACCGCGACATCCAGAGTGCCGGCGGCAAACAAGGACCATCTCAAGCGCTGGTTCCCGATCGGCCGCTTCGGGACCCCTTCGGACTCGGCGGGGGCCGCCTTGTTCCTGGCTTCGGATCGGCTTTCGGGCTGGGTCAGCGGATCGACGATCGTCGTCGACGGGGGCGCTCTCACCGCCGGCGCCTGGATGCGTCTGCCAGACAATGGCTGGACGCATCTGCCCATTATTCTCTCCGACGGCTACACGGTGCCGGCATAAGATGCTTTCGACAGGGCCGGATAGCTGCAGAAGGTCTGCGCCTTCCCTGCGCGTCTTTGCGATTTGATTGAGCCCACTTCAAATCGCAGAAGCCTGCCTAACCAAAAAGCCAGAGCAAGGATCGCACGGCTTTTCTCAAGCGGCTATATATAGGCAGACAGCCGCAGAAGAGAGCGAGTGGCGGCAATGCTTTGCCGCCACCTTGCTGCACGGGATGATTGTCTTTGGAAGGAGGTGCTTCAGAAAGTGCGCTTGATGCGCAATCCGCCGAACCACAGATTGTAGTGATCGAAGCCCTTGGTGGGCCCTGATGCGATCTTGCCGCCGCTGACGCGCCCCGTCTCATAGGAAATCATCGGGGTGATCGAAAGATCCTTGGTGACCGAATAGACCAGTGAACTCGTCAGGATGAGGTCACTGTTCCCCAACGAAGCGGTGTTTGCGAATACGCCGTCATATTTGGCGTCGTAGTAGGATGCGATGAGATCGAGGTTCAGCGACGGTGTCAGGCGGGCGGACAGTTCGGCGGTTACCGACCATCCCTTGCCGCTCCGTATCTGCCCCGAATTCGTTCTGAAATAGTCGGATTGGGCAAGCCAGGTGAGATTGCCGCCGAGATAGTTGAGGGCACCGTCGGCATATTGGCCTTCGATGATGAGGTAGCCCTTGATCGCCGGTATGTTGATCAGGGCGGTCGCGCCGGCGGCCCAGCCGAATTTGCTCTGCCTGGGCGTTACATCCTCTGCGGTGCGAAACTCATGGGCAGCGGCCTGAACGGCGAACGATCCCCAGTCCTGGGTATATCGCAGCTGGCCGACGAGATCGGGCAGGCGTTGCCCGCCCTGTTTGATGGGAAGCTGCCCGCCACTGGTGAGCGTGCTCATCTGGCGGTGATCCCGGCCGTCTTCGATTGATACGGTCGCCAGGAAGCCATTACCGAGTTCGGCCGTATAGGCGATGAGATTGGATCTGGCGTTATTGGCAAAGTAGTTGGCAAATACCGAATATCCGTATTCGGCGTCGTAAAAGCCGAAGAAGGAATGGGCATATCCCGCGGTCAATCCGCCATACTGGATGAAGGCGCGCCAGAGGACGAAGCTGTTCGGGTTGTAGCTGCCGCCACGGCCCTGCTGGCTGATGGGATGGCTGTCCATCCAGGTTTCGACATAGGAGCGCAGCACACCGTAGTCCGTCTGGGTGCGGGCATCGAATGACAGACGCATCTGGGCATTGAACGCCGAGCGATCATCGTTTCTGCCAAACCCGGTGCCACCGTAGACGCGGTAGCTTGCACGCATGTCACCGCCGATCTTGAGGCAGGTATCGGAACCGGGCAGATAGAAAAAGCCTTTGCCGAACTGCGAACAGACCTTCACATATTCGACAGCACTCCCTTTTTCCGCAGGAAGATCGCTGGCTAAGGCTGCATTTATTGACGTGATTCCGGCGATAACAGCGACTGCGGCTGCTTTACGCTTCATTGTTCCTCCCTCCACTGACAATACGAAACCACACAGGCCACAAGTCTGCTGCTTGCAGTCACAAGGCTTGTTCGGATTTCAGCGCTGTACTTATTCTTGAGTTGGCGAATTGGGACTTCTTGTTTCTGCTGCCGACATAGGAGGCCAAGAGCATTGATTGGCCACGCTAGCGTTTGCCGCGCGCTGAACATCGTCCGGTTGGACTATCGCTGTAGTTGCGATCGTCATTTTGGAAACGCCCATGGCGTGCATCCATAGCGGCATCGCTTCTCGATGCCGATCGTAAGGCCGCCAACCGCGACGGCCTGAAAAGGACGGGACACCAATACCCAGTCTGGTGTCGCACCGGCTGAAATAGCAGCCGACGCCTGACAACTCAGTGGCATGTTACGGCAGGTCTTAGATGAGCTCCATTCGATGCAGCTTTATACTAAGGCGGCGTTCGTCCGAATTGATGCCGAGCGTCTTGGGACTAATCGCGGTGTCCATGCCGATCGAAATTTCCAGTATCGAACCTGCCGTGGCCGGTGGGAGGGCAATCTGCAATTCGCACGTTTCGGCGGTTGCCAATACCATTTTCTCGGTGAGGCCGACGGGTTGTGAAGAAATAACCAGTTCCTGTGGGTGATCCGCATCCGGTACAAAGGCGCTGAGTGTCAGAACCAGTGTCGTTGCCGTCCCGTCATTGCAGGCAGGTACCTGAAGAACAGCCAATATGCCGTCGCTCCAGACGCCATCCGGTTCTGTTCCGCTCCAGCCGAACACGCAATAGGGTTGGATATTCGTCGTTGCTTCGCCTCGCGAGAGCGGCGAGAGGGCAGTGGCCGTCGCGGGCGGCGGAAGCCCCCAGTTCGCCCCGAATAGACGACGCACCGGGAGACCTGGGGAAGGAAGACTTGGCGTTTGAACGGCTTGATTGAGCAGGTCCCCCCAGAAGGGAGCGCTCGAAGCCCTGCCATCGATGCGCTGAAACGGGCCAACCACGCCGGGTTCGACAAACTCCACATCGGGGTCGATCAGCCGGCTGGCGGGCTTGTCGAAATACATGGCTTCTGTCGCGACACTTGATGAAAGAGTGACGACTGCCCCAAGCCAGGGAGCCGTCATCAAGGCGTAGATGTTGTCGCGCGTAAAGCGGCTTCTGGGCAAGGCGCGATGCAGCGTCGCAAGATCGGGATTGCCAGGAGCATAGGGATGCGGCTTTAGCAGAATTTGGCGTCCGGCAGCGATCTCGTTCAATCGATGGGCAAAAGGCGTTGCGCTTTGAATGCGGCTCCCGGCAATCAGGCTGCTGTCATCGGGAACTTGTCCTGCGAACACGATTGCCTCCGGCTGGGCAGGGAGCGGCTGAATTCGGGCTCTAAGGTCTGCTGCGCCGGCAGCAATCTGTTTTGACGGAACGGATTGTTCGGCAAGCAACGTCTGGAGCACGGGATCGTTGCTGCGCATTCGCAAGAACAAATCCTCACAGAAGCGGATGGGATCAATCGAGATATCGATCAGTCTTTGTCCGTGTGCATGCAGACCACGTATGAGATTGGGAGGCATCTCGAAGCCCAGCACCAGATCAAAGGCTCGAAGCCGAGCAAGTGTCGGCATGATCAGGTTGCTGACGTCAGGGTGGGAAAAGACATGCGCCCAGCCACTTTTGTCCCGCGGCCAACCATGCCGTGCTGCGAGATCCTCGAGCAGGGTGGGGCCGCCATCCGCCAGGATCGAGACACGCTCGACCTCGACGCGAAGTGGTCGCAAAATCTGAAGGAACCGATTGTAGAACCAGTGGCCAATGACGGGATCGGCTTCCGGCATTCCGAGCACGCTGGAACGAAAGATGTCGTGGATGGTTGCTATTCTCATCGGTCTTTATTGGCCGAAAGGTGTTGCGGGAAATATAGTTGATCGGCGTAGAATTCGGTAAATTTTATCGATGCCGGAAGGTGTGGCCAATAGCAATGCAGGATAGGGATCAAGATTGGATTATCCTGGATCTTTGATCCCAGCTTTGATGGGGTATGCATATCATCTGAAACAAAGGATGCGCTGTAGGCCAGATTCTATATGGGAGCGCCACAACGACAGAGATGCTCGCCGACGATACGGTATCCGCTGTGTCACCATCTCGGCGCCCTGCCGGAATCAGGGGATCGGTGACGCCAGCATTTTACAAGTGGAAGGCGCAATACGGCGGCATGAATGTATCGCCGGCCAGGCAGATGAAGGGATGAGAACGCCGAACTCAAACCGATGCTAGCGCATGTGATGTTCGACAATGTCGCGGAGGGATCTGGTGGGAAAGAAATGGTGACGCCCCCTGTCGCGCGGAAAGCCGTCAGCACATCCGGTCGAACCCAGGGAATGAGCGACCGGCGGGCATGTGAAGCCGTCGGCTGCGCTGCCGCCGCATGATGATCCGATGCAAAACACTCGCTCCAACTACGCCACGCTTCGGGAGCGTAAGCAAGTCATTGCACACGAACGCCGCCGTTTCTGCCAGGGTGCCCCTTGCGTGAGGTTGCGACCGTGGGCTTCTCCAAAGGTAGGAACGTTGCTGGCATGAACCCTGGCGGATGGGCGCGGCAGCTTGTCTGTCTTGAGGAGATTGATCTTCGTTCGGGAACGGGCCGATGTAAATCGAATGCTCTCAGACGACCCTCTTTTATCTGGATTTGTTCAAAGATAGCCGCTGGTGGAAGCAAAATCCGAGAAAACTCAAAATAGTGGTGGCGAGGACTTCGATTGTTTACGGAGCGTCCTTTACACTGGCCCGCAATTGCCTGAGAATCCAAGATGGCGCAGCGATCGGGTCCACAATGCTGCGCTCATAAAGAAAAACGTCACTCACTTCGATATCAACACAACAAGAAAGTGATTGAACATGCTTGAAGAAGACACGAGTTTGCTCGACCTGACCGCCGACATCGTCTCCGCCTATGTAGCCAACAATCAGGTCGCCACAGCTTCCCTCGCGGATCTGATCCGTTCGGTGCATGGAAGCCTTACTGGTCTGAATAGTCCAAAGCCGGTTGAAGCGGACAGACCGCTGACGCCTGCCGTTCCGATCAGGAAGTCCGTCACCCCGGATCATCTGATCTGTTTGGAAGACGGTCGCAAATTCAAATCGCTGACGCGGCATCTGCGAACAGCCTATGACCTGACGCCGGTGCAGTATCGGGAAAAGTGGCGGCTACCCAGCGACTACCCCATGGTTGCACCAAACTATTCGGCTCATCGCTCTCGCCTCGCAAGGGAACTCGGCCTTGGCCAAGTGCGCCAGAAAGCCAAGAGCGAGCCACCGCCGCCTCCCGCCCCAAGCAAGGGCAGAAGGAAAAAGGCGTCATAGACGTTCGTCACCTCGGTCTAATGACGATCCCGATCTCGCCGGCTCCAGCAGGGCCGGCGAGTACGATCCAAGCCAGGTAGATGGAGCTCAAGCTTTCCCTGAAATCGTCCAGGATTGCACAGGACAGGGATTCCCAGTGCTTGACAGTTGCGACCCTGTCACCCTAGCGTCACGTCGACGGTTCCCCTCGGGGATAATAGGGAACGCGGAGAAGTGAGAAATCATTTCGAACCGCGGCTGCCCCCGCAACTGTAGGCGGTGAGTCCTTCGTTACATGCCACTGGGATCAGGCCCGGGAAGGCGACGAGGCGTACGACGACCCGTGAGCCAGGAGACCTGCCGTCACAATGGTCACGCGCGGTAACATTGGGCGGGGGTCCTCAATGGTGGTCGATCCAGATGTCCTTATGGGACAGCGGGAGGGACTTCAATCGCAGTGACGGCCATTGGCTATCCTGCTTGAGGTCTTCATGGACTCGACTATTTCACGCCTGCAACGCGCGGTTTTGACAGCCGGCATCGTTGGGACGTCCTGCATTCTGGCGACGCATGCTCTGGCGCAGAGTGCGGGAACACCGCCCGAGCCGATCGAACTGGATCCGGTCTATGTCAATTCTGCCACGCTGACGCCGACACCTGCCAGTCAGATAGGCAGTTCGGTCACGGTAATCACCGCAGACGATATCGCCAAACAGCAGCGGCGCACCGTCAACGATGTACTGAGCACCGTGCCCGGCCTCAATCTCGTGCAGTCGGGCGGCCCAGGCACCCAGACCTCCATCTTCATGCGCGGAACCAATTCCAACCATGTCAAGGTGCTCATCGACGGCATCGATGTTTCCAATCCTGCCGTTCCCAATGCTGCCGCCGATCTTGGCCAATTGCTGACCGGTGACATTGAGCGCATCGAAATTCTGCGTGGACCGCAAGGCGGACTCTATGGCGCCGACGCCATCGGAGGCGTCATCTCGATCACCATGAAGAAAGGCTCAGGCGCCCCCAAGCTGACGGCCAGTGTCGAAGGCGGATCACATGGCACGTTCAATCAACGCGCGGGAGTGGGCGGCTCGGCTTCGATTTTCAACTATACCTTCGGTATCGAGCATTTTCGTTCGACGGACACGCCGGTCACGCCCTGGGAACTTCTCGTATCCGGCACCGTCGCGCGCCCCAACTACTATGACAATTACACCTATTCCGGCCGGGTCGGTGCCGATCTGACGGATAATTTCTCCGTCAACGTCATTGCCCGCTACACCGACTCCAAGCTCGGTTTCACCAGCGACGGCTATGGAGCGTGCTTTTGCGCGCCCAACCCTTCGCGCACCTGGCTGTCGAACCATCAATTGTTCACGCGGGCCGAGGGTATCTGGCATTCGCTCGATAATCGCTACCGAACCATATTCGGCGTTTCCTACAGCAATCTATGGAGCCGGAACGTCTATCCGCCGGTGACCTTCACGGCGCCGAGCGCGGCAACCGGCGAACGGCTGAAGTTTGACCTGAGGCAGGAGATTGCCCTCAGCGACAATTACAAGGTGCTGCTCGGCGTCGAGCACGAGCGCTTCAGCCTGGATCTGGGAAATCTCAAGGCTTCGGATGTCGACAACGCAGCCTATGCCCAGTTGGAAGCAAACCTCTTCAAGGGCTTCACCGTGGCGTCCAACATTCGCTATGACCATTACAATAGTTTCGGCGGTCACTTCACCTATCGCCTCGCCCCGACCTACACCTTCGATCAGACCGGAACCCAACTGAAGGCCAGCGTTGGCACGGGCTTCAAGGCACCGACCTTGAGCCAGCTCTATCAGAGTTTTCCAGCCTTTGGTTTCTACGCCAATCCCGACCTGAAGCCGGAAGAGAGCACCGGCTATGATGTCGGTTTCGAACAGCCCTTGTTCGATGGCGAGGTTCGGGTTGGATCGACCTATTTTTACAACAAGATCAAGAACCTCATCATGGCCAATGCCGATTTCACCACCAATATCAACATCGGCAGGGCCGAAACGCATGGCAACGAGTCCTTCATCGCCTGGAAGGTGAACGATCAGCTCGATCTGAGGGCGGACTACACCTTCACCATCGCCAAGGACGAGGACGAGAACCAGGAATTGCTGAGGCGACCGCGGCACAAGGTCAGCCTGCAGGCGAACTGGTCGCCGATCGACCAGCTCCACCTCTCCGCCACGTTGCTCTTCGTCGGTTCCTGGGTCGACGGTAACCGTGATTTCTCGATCCGACGCATGCGAACTCCCAGCTACACGACGGTGAACCTCGCGGCCGATTATGATCTGAACGACAAGATCAATCTCTACACGCGCGTCGATAACCTGTTCGACCGTCGCTATCAGGAACCAATTGGTTTTCTTCAGCCGGGCCTCGGGGTCTATGGCGGTGTTCGGGTGCGGGCGTTTTGATGCGCCGATCTCGGGGTCCGACCAGAGCAGCGTCCACTTTCTGGTGGCCTGCCTGGTCCTCGCGATGTCTGGTATCGGACAAGCCAGCGCCGAGACTCCGGTGTCTGCGTCTCCACCACCCAAACGCGTCGTCTCCATCAACATGTGTACGGATGAACGTCTGCTGCTGCATCGTGTGGGCATGAATGTCGCTGAATACGATGTCCTGCAGGGTCTCCAGGGCGTGCGCGGACAGATCCGCCAGGTCGCCAGGCTCGTCGGAGAGCCGGACAGGGGAGAAGCTATCATCCGTGAGATGGACGGGCGCCTGGAGGCCTTATTTCGTCATGACAGAAGAGGAGCGCTTCCGCCACGACTGCAGATATGCTCGCCGTTGGCGGGTCGGCTTGCGCAAGAGACAGGCGGGCCATGCCTCTTACGGGCTGAAGACCAGAACCAGGAAGACGAAGAACACGCCAAGATGCACTGCGCCCTCAAGCATCGTCGTTCTGGTGCCTGTGAAGGTGAGCGTCGAAAGCATCAGCGTCATCGCCAGCAATATCATGTTGGTCGCTGAAAGCCCGAGCACCACATTCTGTCCGGTCAGGAGACCGATCACGAGGATGGCCGGCACGGTGAGGCCCAGCGTCGAGGCCGCCGCACCGAGACATAGATTGATGGCCCGCTGTAGCTGATTGGCCGTAATGGCCCGCAAAGCCGTGATGCATTCGGGTGTAAACACGATCATGGCGATCAGAATGCCGCCGAGCGCTGTCGGGGCGCCCAGGCGGGCGATGCCGAAGTCGAGCACTTTTGCCAGGCTTTTCGCCAGCAGAACGATCGGCAGGATGTTCAGCAAAAGCAGGAGAAGATGGGGCACGATCGGGCCGTCGTCGGCTGCCTCCTGGATCCCCGTGTCCTCCTCTTGTACTGGAGCGGTTTCCGCAGACGGCTCGCGGTAGAACTCGGCGTGGCGGCCGGTCTGAAGCACCAGGAAGGCGCCATAGAGCATGAGCGTGAAGATCGAGAAACTGATCGCCTGGAAGCGCGTCAGGGAGCCGTCGCTGACGGAGGTGGTGAAATTCGGCAAGATCAGGGGGATGACGGCCAGCGGAATGATGATCGCAAGATAGGATGCCGCGCCCTTCAGATTGTAGCGCTGGGCGAAATGCTTCATGCCCCCGAGTAGAAGACCAAGCCCGACCACCCCGTTGAGAACGATCATCAGTACCGCGAACATCGTGTCGCGCCCGAGGGTCGGGGCTCCTTTGGCGCCCAGCATCACGGCGGAGATCAGCGCGACCTCGATGATGACGA
Organism: Labrys sp. F242; assembly: GCF_057813875.1. Classification (NCBI taxonomy): domain Bacteria; kingdom Pseudomonadati; phylum Pseudomonadota; class Alphaproteobacteria; order Hyphomicrobiales; family Xanthobacteraceae; genus Labrys; species Labrys sp. F242. The sequence continues at coordinate 89,313 of NZ_JBVASG010000008.1, forward strand.
TCGCGAGCGTTAGGATCAATGTGCCGTAGGGCTCGCCGAGACGATGTGCCAGCACCTCCGCCTCGTGCACGACGCCGAAGGCGGTCCACATGATCACAGCCAGGAGCCACAGGAAGACCGCCACTGCGACAAGTGGCGTGTCGAGATGACCCAAAAGCGGGTCCGCCAGGAAATGGAAAGCGGCGACGCTGGCCCATGCGGTGACGAGGCGGAGAATCAGGATCGGCATGAAGGGGAGACCTCGAATGTCCAACGGGATGTCGGAGAATGGCCCGTCAATCGCTCCACGGCAAATCGAGCCTGAAGCGTTTTGCGATCAGACGAGGATACTGGAATTGCAACGAGGCATCGAAAACGGGGCTGGAGGGGAAGCGCTGCTTATGGTTCTTCTGAGATGCATCCCGGCAAGCATTTCGTTCTTCTGCTCTCAGGATTGGGAAGCATTGTCCCGCCGATGGAACAGGTAGCGGCAGGTGTCGAGGATAGGCTTTCCTATCTTCAAGTTTCGTAATGTGCAGGCGCAAGGTCTCGTCTACGGCTGGTGTTCCGCCTATAGATGACGTTGATGTGCGAATTCCTGCCTGCGCCGTTAAGCCCGATGATGGCAAATATCTCAGCGGGGCGGACAAGCAGGCTTACCTGCGCGAGCGTCGTGACGCCGCCGAAGGAGAGGCTGCCAGCCGCGGGCTGATGAACTATTCGGCCGCGACAGCCAGCGACCGCTCGGCTTCCAGCTCACGCACCAGTGGGATGATGTGCCTGCCGAAATATTCCACCTCTTCCTGGAAGTGCAGGAAGCCCAGGAGAATAAGGTCAGCGCCCGCATCCTTGAGGGCGATGACGCGCTCGGCGATCTGTTGCGGCGTGCCGATCAGATTGGAACGGAAGCCGTCATTATACTGCACGAGGTCCTCGAAGGAGGACTTGGCCCAATTGCCTTCGCCTTCGGGCGAGGCCTTGCCGGCGTTTTTCACCTCATGGGCGAAGCCGTGCACGGCATCAGGATTGGCCTTGGCGATGATTTCGGCCAGGACGGATTTGGCTTCCTCCTCCGTCTGTCTGGCAATGGCGAAGGCGTTGACGCCGACCTTGACGGAATGGCCATTCGCGGCCGCCTTGGCGCGAATGTCGTCAACCTGCTTCTTGATTTCGGCGGGCGTGTTGCCGTTGGTAAAATACCAGTCGGAGACCCTGGCCGCCATATCACGAGCCGCCCGCGAGGAGCCGCCCTGGAAGATTTCCGGCTGGGGGTCGATCGGCTTGGGCTTGAGATTGTAGTCGGTGAAACGGTAGAAATCGCCCCGGAAAGTGAAGTTCTCCTGGGTCCAGATTCCGCGCAAGGCGCGGATGAATTCTTCCGAACGACGATAGCGTTCGTCATGGTCAAGCCAGGGTTCGCCTATGGCCGTGAACTCGCCCCGGAACCAGCCGCTCACCACGTTCACCGCGACGCGGCCGCCATAGATATTGTTGATCGTCGCAATCTGCTTGGCGGCGACGGCCGGATTCCACGGCCCCGGCAGGAGAGCTACGATCACCTTCAGGCGCTCGGTCGAGGCGATCAGGGCCTGGCTGAAGGTCACGGGCTCGTGCTGGTTGTCGGCGCCGTAGCCCGCCGTGAAGCGAATCTGGCTGAGCGCGTAGTCGAAGCCGTTGTTTTCGGCGATCTGGGCAAGCTTGCGATTGTAGTCGATGTCCCAGCTCGTGCGCTGCTCGATATTGCTGATCACGAGTCCGCCAGACACATTGGGAACCCAATAGGCAAATTTCAGTGGTTCACGCTCGCGTGGCAAAGGGTTGGACGACATTGGCTTATCCTGGATCTGGGAGGGGCGGAGAGGTTCAGGCATTGACCGAAAGACGGATCGGGGCAGGGCGCGAGGTGAGCGCGGGTAGGGTGAGTTGTTGCCGGGCTTCGACCACAGCCCGATCGATCCGCTCCTGCACGGCCTGGCTGGTGAGCTCGTAGTCATCGAAGTCGGCATCGAGTGCGTAGACGGCGGTCGAGATCGTGCGGGCACCGAAAAAGCCGAATAGCGGTCGAAGTTGGTGCTCGGTCATCAGGCCGTGCAAAGGAGTACCGCCGGTGGCGGTGAGGACGACCGGCGTGCCGCGCAGGGCCCGATAATCGACGAGATCGAAAAGATGCTTGAGGGCGCCAGTATAGGAAGCGCGATAGACGGGCGAGCCGACCACCAGCAGGTCTGCATTTTCTACGCGTTGGACAACCGTGGCGGCACGATCCGAGAGGGTTGCAGCCGTCAACGAAGAGAACAGATGCGGTGCTTCGTCGACAAGTTCCAGCAGGGTAACGGCACCGAGATCCCCCAGTCTGTCCAGGATGTTCTGGACGAGGGCAGTCGTCCGGGACGGCCGCCTCACGCTTCCGGATATTCCGACAATCTTCAAGCCAGACATTGCGATCCCTTTGTTGTGCCATTAAGAATTTATAATCTATAGATTTTGTCAATTAATTATTTGGAGCACCTCGTTTGCAGGCTTGGCGCTAGCGTCCTGCCTTTGTTGCGGTATCAGTGATCAAAGGTCGGTCGGGTCTCGCTCGGCCGTAGGGCGGCACGCTCTCAGGCCGGCAGATTCACTCGCACATATGGGAAACGATCGATATGAGCTTTCAGGCAACGGCTATTCAAGGCGACAACAAGTCGGACTTCTATCATGATCTCGCCGCGCAGCTCGGTGCCCTTCTGCATGGAGAGCGCGACGCGATCGCAAATGCCGCCAACACCTCGGCCCTGATCTTTCAGATGGTGCCTCAGCTCAACTGGGCCGGCTTTTATTTCCTGCGCTCCGAAAGGGAGCTGGTGGTCGGGCCATTCCAGGGTAAGCCTGCCTGTGTGCGCATCGCCGTCGGGCGCGGCGTCTGCGGAAGTGCCGTCGAACGCGGCCTATCGGTTATGGTCGAGGATGTGCACGCTTTTGCGGGGCACATCGCTTGCGACGAGGCTTCCCGATCCGAACTCGTCGTGCCCCTCATGCGGGGGGACCGGATCTTGGGGGTGCTGGATCTCGACAGCCCGGTCGCGGGGCGCTTCGACCTCGCCGACCAGGCGGCTATGGAGGAACTCGCCGGGATCTATGTTGCTGGAAGCGAATGGGATCAAGCCATAACGCTACCGTGAGGTTCGATCAAAGATCGCGTCCTATCTCCCGACCGGGAGTGATCACAGAGCGCCGCCAAAATATATTTGCACACCTGCGAGGTTCATGGGCTGGAGAGCCGTAAACCTTCGTATATGTTGTTTGGCCCGATATTCGCGATACGCTGACCGGCGTAAATCCGCGTCCTGTACACGTGGATGATACTCCTAACGACCATCTCACCCGGCGCTTGTTGGCGTCGGGTTTTTTGCTTTGCCATCAACTCGATATGGCTTCGAACTGCCGCCGGAGTTCATTTTCCGTCCAAGTTCATTTTCCGTCGAAGATCATGGGCCGGTATCGACCCACGGGCCTTCGGTGGCAGACCTCTGGATTGCTTCCACGAGTTGCTGAATGCGCTGGCCCGATCCGAAGCCAAAGGGTTCGGGATGCCTGCCGGCGATGGCGTTGACGAAGCCGGCGATCTCGATGGCCTTGAGGTCGTTGAAGCCCAATTGATGGCCAGGGGCAACGCAGAACAACCCGTAAGGAGTGTGGTCGGGGCCCGCCTCTATGCGGCGAAAACCCCGCCGACCCTGCTTGTCTGCGGCATCGTAGAAATTCAGCTCGTTGAAACGCTCTTGCGTGAAAACCAGCGCTCCCTTGGTGCCATAGACCTCGAAATCGTGCTGCATCTTGCGGCCCGTGGCGATCCAGCTTGCCTCCAGGCTGCCGGAAGCCCCATTGGCGAACCGAAGGAAGGCTCTGCTTAAATCGTCGACCTCAACCTGCCGTCGCCCGCCCTTGCCATCAGGCCGGCTGGCGATCACGGTGGCGCTGTCGCCCTGGACGCGTTCGATCGGCCCGAGGAGGAACTCCGCCGTCGCCAAGGCATGGCTGCCCAGATCCGCCAATGCCCCGCCGCCGGCCGGATCATGCCGGAACGTGAAGGGGCTTTCGGCATCGGCCATATAGTCCTCGGCGTGAATACCCCGATAGCTGCGGATCTCGCCGAGTTCGCCACCGCGGATCATATCGCGGGTGAGTGAAAACAGAGGGTTGCACAGATAATTGAAGCCGACCTGGGTACAGACGCCGGCCTCTTGCGCGGCTTGCGCCATTTGGGCCGCATCCACGGCGGTGGTCGCGAGAGGTTTTTCGCAATAGACGTGTTTGCCGGCCGCCAGCGCGGCAAGCGCCATTTCCTTGTGCAGAGCGTTGGGGGCCGTGATGTCGATCACGTCGATGTCGGGATCGACGACGAGGGATTTCCAGTCGCTGGATGACTTGGCAAAGCCGAGCGTCCGTGCCGCCTCGGTAGACAGATCGTCGGTGCGATCCGCCACAGTATGCAGCACGAGTTCATAGGGAAGGTCGAAGACACGTTGCGCGGCTGTAAATCCGAACACGTGGGTTTTGCCCATGAAGCCCGTGCCGATGAGGCCGATCCTGAGCTGCCTTTTATGAGCTGGCATTGAGATGTTCTCTGTTGACGACGAGTGCGGGATCGATCGCGCCGGAAAAGAAATCCAGCACATTCTGGACCGATGAGATGGCCATCCGCTCGGCGCATTCCGCCGTCAGGCCGGCGATATGCGGTGTGAGGATCACCTGATCGAGCCCAAACAGAGGATGATCGGCGAGGGGAGGCTCATCGTCGAAGACATCGAGACCCGCGGCCGAGATCCTTCCCGTGCGAAGCGCGTCGAGCAGCGCAGCCTCGTCGACGACGCCGCCTCGCGCCGTGTTGACCAGGATTGCCGACGGTTTCATGAGCGCCAGTTCGTCCGCGCCGATTGCCGGGCGTTCTCCTCTCGGTACGTGCACGGATATGGCGTCAGCCCAAGCCAGCCCCGCCCTCAGGTCGCTCACGCAGGCAACCGCGCCTTTAGGCCAGCCCAGACTTTGGAGATAGGGGTCGAATGCCCGCACTTCCATGCCGAAGACGGCGGCAAGCTTGGCAAGTTGCCGCCCCGTGCGGCCAAACCCCATGATGAGGAGACGTTTGCCGAAAAGTTCAGTGGCCTCGAGCCGGTTGCGCCAGGCCCAGCCGGCCTCCCGCACGGAACGATCCGCCCGCAGCAACTGCTTGGCGCAAGCAAGCATCAACATCATCGCGTGTTCGGCCACCGATATCGAATTCACGTCGCCCACGATCGAAAGAGCGATGCCCTTGCTGTTCAATGACGCCAGATCGACGGCGTCGTAGCCGACGCCGTGCCGGGAAACGATCCTGAGCCTGGCGGCATGTGCGACCGTGGCGGCCGAGAGAGGCTGCGTGCGAATGATCAACCCGTCCGCAGCGGAGATGAGAGGGGCATAGCTGGCCTCCGAGACCTCTTCCACATAGTCGAATGTCACGCCGGCATCAGACCGCAAAAGGGTGATCCCGCTCGGATGCAGTTTGCCCGCGACGAGTATATGCGGCATCGTTTCCTCCGACCAATTCTGACGACTGGCTGTCTCGATCATCTCACGGCCCGCCACGGGACCGGGGCTGGCCCGTGAGAGACCAGCCTTTTGCGTCTCTGTTCGACTAATGATGCAATGGTGATTGCAATTATCTTGCTTTGTCAATAATCATTTCGTAAGCAGTATAAAAATCGCAATTGCGAGGGAGGAACACGATGTCCGCCACCATTCGTCTCACCATGGTCCAGGCCCTGGTGCGCTACCTGTGCAACCAGTTCACAGTCGTGGATGGCGCGAAGGTGCCTCTTTTTCCCGGCGTTTTTGCTATCTTCGGGCATGGAAACGTCACCTGTCTTTCGGAGGCGCTGGAAGCCGTCAAGGACACGCTGCCGACCTGGCGAGGCCAGAACGAGCAGTCGATGGCGCTCGCCGCCATCGGCTTTGCCAAGGCCAAGCGCCGGCGCCAGATCATGGTCGCGGCGACCTCGATCGGGCCCGGCGCCCTGAACATGGTCACGGCCGCCGGCGTTGCCCATTCCAATCGCCTGCCCGTGCTGCTGCTCTCAGGGGATACCTTCATCAACAGGCGACCTGATCCGGTCATGCAACAGGTGGAACATTTCGGCGATCCGACCATTAACGTCAACGACGCCTTCAAGGCGGTGACGCGCTATTGGGATCGCATCGTGCATCCCGAGCAGATCATCTCCTCGCTGCCGCAGGCGGTCGGCGTGCTCCTGGATCCGGCCGATTGCGGGCCCGCTTTCATCGCGCTTCCGCAGGACGTGCAGGAGATGGCGTGGGATTACCCGGAGGCGTTCTTCGAGCCGGTCATGCACCGGATACCGAGGGCCCGGCCCGATCGCGACCGCCTCGGCGAGGCGGTCAATATGCTGCGACAGGCCAAGCGCCCCCTGATCATTTCCGGTGGTGGGGTTCGCTATTCGGGCGCGGAAAAGGCCCTGGCTGATTTCGCGCAGAAGCGCGGCATTCCATTGGCCGAGACCATTGCCGGCAAGGGGGCGGTGACGCATGACCATCCCGCCCATGTCGGGCCGATCGGCATTGTCGGCTCGACATCCGCCAATGCGCTTGCCGGCGAGGCCGATGTCATCGTCGCCGTCGGCACGCGGCTGATGGATTTCACCACCGGCTCGTGGACCGCCTTCTCCCCGGCGGCGAAGTTCATCTCCATCAACGCGGCGCGCTGGGATGCCACCAAGCATCGCGCATTGGCGGTGGTGGGCGACGCCCTCGAAACCGTCGAGGAACTGGAAGCTGCGCTCGATGACTGGAAGGCGCCGGAGGCCTGGACGGCAAAGGGCGTGTCCGAATTCGCCACATGGAACGACATGCTCGACGGCTTCCAGAAACCCACCAATGATCCTATCCCGACCTATGCCCAGGTCGTGGGCGTGGTGAATGCCAAGGCCGGCGCAAGGGACCTGCTCATCACCGCTGCCGGCGGATTGCCCGGCGAAGTCATGAAGAACTGGCGCGTCAAGGATCCCAATACCTTCGATTGCGAATTCGGCTTTTCCTGCATGGGCTACGAGATCGCCGCGGGCTGGGGCGCCGCAATGGCCGATCCGACACGCACGCCCATCGTCATGATCGGCGACGGCACATACATGATGATGAACTCGGACGTCTATTCGACCGTCCTGAGCGGCCACAAGATCATTCTGATCGTCTGCGACAATGGCGGCTATGCTGTCATCAACCGCCTCCAGAACGCCAAGGGTACGCCCGGATTCAACAATCTCATCAAGGATTGCCGCGTGAAGGAGCCTTTCTCGGTCGACTTCGCCAAGCACGCCGAGGCGATGGGGGCGCTGACGCGGCGCGTGGAGAGCCTGGCCGATCTCGGCCAGGCCGTGGAATGGGCGAAGACGAATGACCGCACCACCGTCATCACCCTCGTGTCGGATGCCTTCACCTGGACGCCGGGCGATGCCTGGTGGGATGTCGGGGTCCCGGCCACCAGCGAGAGGAAGGAAGTACGCGAGGCGCATGACGCCCAAATCGCTGGCCGCCGGCATCAGCGAGTCGGCGTCTGATGGGCGTTCCCAAAGCTGACTGATTGTTACGCATGCGTTGGAGAATCTTATGAAAGCGAGACTTGGCATCGCGCCGATTGCCTGGTGGAACGACGACCTGCCGGAACTGAGTGACGACGTCTCCCTCGACGAGTGCCTGCGCCAGGCCCGCGAGGCGGGCTTCACCGGGATGGAGACCGGCCGCCGCTTCCCGATGGATCCCGCCGACCTCAAGCCTGTGCTGAACAAGCACGGCGTGAGCGTATGCGGCGGCTGGTTCTCAGGCCTGCTGCTCGACGGTGACCTCGAGCGGGAGAAGGAGCGCGTCGCTGCCCAGATGGCGCTCTTCAAGGCCGTCGGTGCTCCCTGCATCGTCTATGGCGAGACCGCCGGTACCATCCAGGGCGATCGCTCGGCGCCGCTCGCGACCAAGCGGCGGCTGAGCGAGGACGAGATCAAGGCCTATGGCCGCAAGATGACGGCCTTCGCCGAATGGTGCGCGGGGCAGGGGATGCCGATCAGCTACCATCATCACATGGCGGCGGCGATCGAGACCGAGGCGGAGCTTGACCTCCTGATGAAGCACTCGGGCGAAGCCCTGCCGCTGCTCTATGACGCGGGACACATGGCGTTCGCGGGCGGCGATGTCCTGCGGGTAATCGACAAGCATCACGCCCGCATCTCGCATGTCCATACCAAGGACATCCGGGCGGAGGTGGTTGATGGCCTCGATCGGGGCAAGGAGAGTTTCCTCGACGCGGTGGTGAAGGGAGCCTTCACGGTTCCCGGTGACGGCTCGCTCGACTTCGAGGCCATCGTGAAGCGCCTGGCTTCCTACGGCTATGAGGGCTGGTTCGTGGTCGAGGCGGAGCAGGACCCCGTCAAGAGCCCGCCGCTGCAGATGGCCAAGACTGGACACAAGGAACTGCTGCGCGTGATGGCAGCAGCCGGCTATACCGTGGAGAACTGACGACATGAACCGCATGGATGGAAAGATCTGCGTCGTGACCGGCTCGACGCAGGGCCTGGGTGCCGAGATCGCCCGGCAACTTGCTGCCGCCGGTGCCACCGGCCTGGTGACGCTTGGACGCAATGCCGCGAAGGGTCAGGCCGTGGCCGACAGGATCAAGTCGCAGACCGGCGTTCCCGTTCATTTCGTCAAGGCCGATGTCGCCGATGTCGGGGAATGCCGGCATGCCATCGCCGAAGCGGATCGCCTCTATGGCCGCGTGGATGTCCTGGTGAACGCCGCTGCCTGCACGGATCGCGGCACGATCATCGATACTTCACCGGAACTGTTCGATCTCATCTTCGCCACCAATGTGCGCGGGCCCTATTTCCTGATGCAGGAAGCCATCAAGCTGATGGTCCGTGATGGCGTCGCGGGATCGATCTGCAATATCGGCTCGATCTCCGAACATACCGGCCAGCCCTTCATCAATGCCTATTGCGCCTCCAAGGGCGCGCTGGCGACGCTGACCCGCAACACGGCGTTTTCGGTGATGAAGAATCGCATCCGGGTGAACCAGCTCAATGTCGGCTGGATGTCGTCCGACCATGAACGGGAGCTGCAGGCCGCGGCCACGGGTGATCCGGACTGGGAGGCCAAGGCTACCGCCACACTGCCGTTCGGACGGCTGGTCGACCCGGAGGAGGCCGCAAGAACTGTCAACTTCATCGTATCCGATGATGCCGGCCTGATGACGGGTGCCGTGGTCAATTACGACCAGACGGTGTGGGGCGGCTCGGCCGGCCCCATGCCGGTACCGGCCGAGGCGCTTGCGCTCGCCTGATGCCTTTCAGGAAAAATCCATTGTCCCGACTGGAAGCAGCCCGTCTTGGGCTGCTTCTTTTCAAGACCCGGGCGCATGCGTCCTGAACGCATGTATCCTGTGGAGGCGACAAGAGCTCTTCAGGGCTGCGTGACGATCGGGATGCGCGGCACGGGAGCCTTCTGCAGCCGAGCGGCCAGAGCTGCCGTAAGGGATTGAGCCAGGCACATCGGTGCGGCCAGGGATCTTGAGAACGTATACTGATGCTCGGGCACGGAGAAGAGAACCGTTGCACTCTTGGCAAGTGGCGAAAGGGTCGAATCCGTTATCGCCAGGATCGGCAGGCCCTTGGCTGCAGCCTGCTCGACGATGTTGACGACCTCGGTTGCGTAAAAGCGGAATGAAACGGCAAAGAGCAGGTCCGTGGGCCGCATGGTGCCGGCGATATGCGTGGAAAGACCGCCGCTTGCGTCCAGGAGAACCGTGCGTTTTCCCAGCATCGTCAGAATGTAGCGGGTGAGATCGACGATCGGCGCTGAGCGGAGCTGGCCCACCAGATAGATGGTGTCTGCCTTTTCCATCAGGTCCACGGCCTTTTCGATGGTCTCCCCGGAGGTCAAGTTCAACAATTCCTGGAGTGCGTCGATATCCCGTAGCACCAGGTCGTGCAGGAATCCCCAGCCGCCGACATTCTCGCGGTCGCTCAGCTCGGTCTCCAGGGCCTTGATTCTAGCCTGGAAACCGGGAGCTGCGGTCGATAGGCGCCGCTGAAAGACCGCCTGTACTTCCTTGAAACCCTTATATCCCAGCATCTGGGCGAAGCGTACGAAGCTGGATGCGTGGATACCACAGGTTTCTGCAATGGCGTTGAGCGACATGACCGCCACATCATTGGGATTTTGGGTCAGATACACCGCTATATTCTGATAGGCCTTGCTCATCCCGTCATATTTGTCGTGGATGATCCGAATTAGGTCCTCGTAGTCTTGCGGGACACTGTCGGCGCCCATGAATATTCCCTCTTTCCAATACGTCCGCGGTTCTCAAGCGTGCCATGTACAAATGGCGCTTCTAGCATAGGCATGCCGCGCAACGTTAGTCGCGCGACATGCCGGCATGGGCCCGAAACGAGACCCGGGAGGTCAAGCGGGATCGCTCGGCTGCGCAGAGCGTTCTCGTTTCGTCAATTGCCACCGCCGATACAGGTGGCGACATTGTCCGGCGTGCAGATGTCGAGACCGGTATAGCTCGGGTCCTTGGGCGCTGCCTTGCCGTCCTTGATGTCCTTCAGGTAGTACATGGCCTTGTAGCCCATCTCGAAAGGACGCTGACCCACATTGCCGGAGGCCAGACCTTCCTTGAGCAGGTCGATCTGCACAGGCAGCGTATCGGCAACCACGAGGGCGAGAGCGCCGGAGGCGATCTTGGCCTTGTATTTGGTCGCGACTTGCCGGTAGGCATCCGGCAGGAATTGCGGGAAGCCGCCTGTCGGGATGAAGGCGTCGAGATCGGGATACTTGCCGAGAGTATCTTCAAGCTGCTGCACCGATTTGGGGAAATCGTCATCGGTATAGAGCGGGCAGCCGTCGACTTCGGTCCAGCCATTTTGACCAGCCAGCCGATCGCCGGGGGCCTGGGCGCTTTCCTTGCCCGCAAGCGTATCGCGAATGCCCTGCATGCGCTCATTGTGATTGGCGGCAGCTGCGCCGCCGGACTGGATGCAGATCTTGCCGCCTTTCGGCTTGATCTTCATGGCGATCTTGGCGAGGTTCACGCCAATCTCGTAATTATGCGTTCCGACATAGGCGGCGCGCTCGCCCTTGGCGTCGGGCAGGAGATCGGAATCCCAGGTCAGGACCGGAATTTTTGCGCCAGCGGCACCCTGCAGCGCCGCCGCGATGGCCGGGGCGTTGGCTACGGAAACCGCAATGCCGTCGACGCCCTTGGTGATGAGGTCCTGCACCATCTGCGCCTGTTCGTCGCCGCCGCCATGCTCGCCAGGGCCGACATAGAGGCATTCGATGGCCCCGTTGAGTTCCTTTTCCGCCTTCTTGCAGCCGGCCATGGCTTGGTCGAAGAAGGGATTGTTGGTGTTCTTGGGAACCAGCGCGAAGGTAAGCTTGTCGGCGGCGTAGGAGCCACCGGCCGTGGCGGCAAGACCGACGGCAATCGCCGCCGTGGTCAGCAGATATCTCAACATCGTTTCCTCCAGATGGGTTGTTCGCCGTTTCGGGCGTTTCACACGACGCCGGCTTTGGCCGGTCATTCGCGTCGTTTGCCGCGGATCCGCTCGAGCAGCACCGCGAGAACCAGGAAGCTACCGACGAAGACGCCCTGCCAATTGGAGTCGACGCCGGCCATGAGAAGGGAATTGCGGATGACTTCGAGAAGGGCAGAACCGATGAATGCACCGAGTGCTCCACCTTCACCGCCCATCAGGTTCGCGCCGCCGATCACGGTCGAGGCGATGGCGCGCAGCTCGTAGCCCGTACCCAGGGAGTTGATCGCCGAGCCTGCCCAACCCACGCTCAGGATCGACGCGATGGCGCCGCTGAGCCCGGAAATGGTATAAGCCTGCAATTTGATGCGCTTGACCGGTACCCCGGTGAGGTTGGCCGCATGCTCATTGCCACCGACGGCGAGCAGATGCCGGCCCCATGTCGTCATGCGCATCACCACGAACATGGTCAGGGTCAGGACAACGAGCACCCAGACCGGGTTGGCGATACCCAAGATCGCACCAGCGCCGATCGACTTGAAAGCCGGGCCGCCGGGACCGAAATTGTAGAGCATCTTGTTGCCGGAAAGCACCACGGCCACGGAGCGTGCCGCCGACAGCATGCCCAGGGTCACCACGAAGGGTGATAGTCCCAGATAGGCGATGAGGCCGCCATTAATGGCGCCGGCGACGCCACCCGCCGCGAGGCCTGCAATCACCGCCGCGTACCAGGGATAACCTGCTTCCAGCGTGAGTCCGCAGGCGACTGCGACAAGGCCCATGATCGAGCCGACCGAAAGGTCGATGCCACCGGTGATAATGACCATGGTGGCGCCGAGCGCCATGATGCCGATGAAGGCGAAGTTGCGGGTTATGTTGTAGAAATTGTCTTCCGTGGCGAAGCGCGGCTCGCGGATGGACATGATGGCGCAAATGACGATCAGCGCGATTGTGACCCAGAAGGCCTGGCTCGACAGCATCGTCTGCCACAGCGACTTCTCCTTGACCGTCAGGACGGACTCGATGGAGACATTAGCTGGTGCAGGCGTATTGGCCTGCTTCGGGCGGTTGGAAGAAGTGTCCGTCATCGCGACCTCACGCCGTATGGATTGCGCCAGTAATGAGACCCGTAACTTCCTCCGGCGAGGTTGCGGCGATGAGCTTGTCGGCCACCTTGTGGCCGCGTCGCATCACGATCACCCGATCGCAGACCTCGAAGACATCAGGCATTCGATGCGAGATCAGTACGACGCTGATCCCAGCGTCGCGCAGGCGGTGGATCAGCCCCAGCACTTCGGCAACCTGCCTGACGCTGATCGCCGCGGTCGGCTCGTCCATCAGCACGATCTTAGCCTGGGACAGCCTGGTGCGTGCGATGGCGACGGCCTGGCGCTGCCCGCCCGACATTTGGCGGACGAGGTCGCGCGGCCGGGTTTCGGACTTCAGCTCACCGAAGAGTTCACCGGCTTTCTTGATCATCGCACCGTGATCAAGCCAGCGGAAAGGACCCGCTCGTTTCTTGATCTCCCGGCCGAGGAAGACGTTGGCCGCCGCCGAGAGGTTGTTGCACAGCGCCAGGTCCTGGTAGACGACTTCGATGCCCTTGGCCCGAGCTTCGACGGGCTTATGAAAATGCACGATCTCATCATCCAGGACGATTTCGCCAGAGGTGGGCGGGAAGTTGCCGGCGATCAATTTCACCAAGGTGGACTTGCCGGCACCGTTGTCACCCATCAAGCCTACGATCTCAGCTCTGCCAATCGTCAATTCGACGTCCGTCAGTGCTTTGATGGCGCCGAAGCTCTTCGAGACTGACTTCAGCTGCAGCAGTGTCATTCCTCGCTCCCTGGTTTATTTTCTTGTTTGTCTAATCATGACACATCAACCGCAGGTTGCCACCGGGGAGGCGCCGATATCGACCGCTGCCTGGATCGATAGTCTCACCGCGAATGGTTCTGCCGAAGCCGAGGATGGCCCCGGGATGGCCAGTTGATTTGCTTTGCAATTTCTATTTCATGATTTTAAAAATTGCAACACTTATTGCGAGTGTGGTGCCGGCGCGACGATTTGAAACAATAATTGACTATTTTTATTTTTAGCAATAATCGTTGATTCATGCGGAAAACCGCGGTCACCCCGTCAAATGACCCGCTCCTGGGAGGAGAAGGCATGAAAGCCGAGCAATTTCGGATCGATACCTATCCCCCGCCGGATCGCCGCTTGAGACTGGGATTTGTCGGAGGCGGGCGGGGTGGCCAGGTGGGCGCCTGGCATGCTGCGGGCGCTCGTCTTTCCAATCGATGGGATATCGTTGCGGGCGCCTTGTCCACCGATCCTGCAAAGGCGAGGTCATCGGGCCGCGATTGGTTCCTGGCCGAGGATCGCATCTATGACGACTATCACGCCATGGCCGAGCGCGAGGCGGCTCGTGCCGATCCCGTAGATGCAGTTGCGATCTGCACGCCCAATCACACCCATTATGAGATCGCGCGCACATTCCTGCAGGCGGGCATCAATGTCATCTGCGACAAACCCCTGACGACCTCTCTCGAAGACGCCCAGGCCCTTGTCGCTCTCCAGAAAGACACCGGGCTCGTCTTCGGCGTGACCTATGCCTTTGCCTTCCATGCCATGGTGAGGCAGGCGCGGCACATGATCCTGGAGGGCAGGATAGGGCGGATCCGCCAGGTCCATGTCGAGTATTTCCAGGAATGGTCCTGCCTGGAAAAGAAACCAGACAGCGGCGAGGTCTCGTGGAGGCAGGATCCCGCCAGGGTTGGAAAGGCGTCTGCGATCAGCGACATCGGCACGCATGCCTTTCATCTGGCTGGCTATGTCACGGGCGAAGAGATCGTCGCCTTGAAGGCCGATCTGTATGTTTGCGGCCCGGAGCGCGGGCTGGAGGACACGGCCTTCATCAATGTGCGCTTGGCTGGCGGGGCGCCCGGCACGCTTCTGGTCACGCAGGTCGCCCCCGGCAATTACTGCGCTCTGCGTATCCGGGTCTATGGCGATCGGGGCGGCATCGAATGGGACCAGGAAAAACCGGAATATCTGCGGGTCAGCTATCTCGGACAGCCAGACGAGATGATCGTGCGGGGCAAGGAGGGGGCGATGCTCCCTTCCATCGAGAAGATGTCCACGCTGCCGAGCGGACATGGCGAGGCGCTCAGCAATGCCTGGGCCAATCTCTACACCGAATTTGCGGTGGCAATCGAGGCGAGAGCCGCCGAGCGTTCGTTGCCTGAGGGAATGCTGGAATTTCCCACTGCGCAGGATGGTGCTCGCGGGGTGCGCTTCATCCATGCCGCGGTGGAGTCTCATGAAAATGGCGGTGCTTGGACGCCGTGCGGGCCGGCGTAGAAGTCGGCCGGGGTCACTATCGGGAGGGAAGGCATGACTGTCAGGTTGGGGATTGTCGGCGTCGGCGTGATGGGCGCCGATCATGCGCGCACGATCGCTTCGCAAGTGGCAGGAGCGGTCATCCATAGCATCTACGATGCCAATCAAGAGCGGGCGCGGCAGATTGCTGACGAAGTCGGCGCCGCCGATGTGGCCGGCGATCCCAGGCGTCTCATTGACGATCCGCAAGTGGATGCCGTCCTGATCGCCTCTCCTGATGCCACCCATAAGGAGCTGGCGCTCGCCTGTGTGGCGGCCCGCAAGCCGGTACTGTGCGAGAAACCGCTTGCCCCGACTTCGCCGGAATGCCTCGAACTGATCGAGGCCGAACTCGCGGCGGGCCGGCGTTTCATACAAGTCGGCTATATGCGACGCTACGATCCATCCTATGTGGCGATGAAGAACCACCTCGCGGCAGGCCAACTCGGCAAGCCGCTGATGTTTCACTGCGTTCATCGCAATGTCGCCGCACCGCCCTGGTTCGACGGTGGCATGGCGATAGCCAATTCGGCCGTGCACGAATTCGATATTGCCCGTTGGCTGCTCGCCGGCGAATTGACGGCGATCTCCATATTCAGGCCCGCCAACATCTCAGGCCAATCGCCGGGAGCGCCCGTTTTCCTGGTGCTGGACAGTGCCGGTGGCAGCCTGGTGACGATCGAGGTCTTCAACGACGCGGCCTATGGCTACGATGTCAGGGGCGAACTCGTATGCGAAAAGGGCACTGTCGAGCTGCAACGGCCGGTTCATGGTGTCGTCAACCACGCTTTGTTGCAGGGGACCGCCTACCCCCTCGATTGGCGTCCGCGCTTCCAGGATGCCTATCGCCTACAGGCGCAGGGATGGATCGAAGGCATCAGGACGGGCAAGCCCAACGGTGCGAGTGCCTGGGACGGCTATGCCGCCACCCGCGTGGCCGAGGCAGGGATGCGATCGCTGAAGTCGGGCCTGCGGGAGGAAATCTCCGCCGTGCCTGTTCCAAAGCTCTATGGCTGATCCGGTTCGCGTCCGACGAGGCAAGATCTCTTGCGCAAATGCCGCACCGCTGGATCTGTAATCCGGCGATGCGGCCCTCCGGCGAGAGGTCAATAGGCCGATTTCACCGTCGACGGTGCGGCCGAAGCCTTTCCGTTGAGCTCCCTGAAACGCGCGACGCTGGCCTGGGCGGCTGCCGCGAGCAATCGTGAATCGCCCGATACGGTCGTCATGTCGAAACCCCATGCGATGGCGCGCGTCGCATAGTCGGGCGTGCCGCAGTGCAGGGCGGCGATCTTGCCCGATTTCCTGCACGCCGCGACGATCGTCTGCAGCGCCTCGATCATCTCCGGCTCCTCGCGGTCGAATGCCGGAGCCAGGCGTCCCTGATGCAGGCTGAAGGTCAGGTCGGCCGGCCCGACATAGATGCCGTCCAGCCCGGGTGTGGCAGCGATCGCCCCCAGGTTTGACATGGCTTCGGCGGTCTCGACCATTGCGAAGGCGAGGATCTCGTCATTGGCTTCGGCGGCATAGTTTGCCCCTGCCGAAAAATTGGCGCGCGTCGGCCCGAAGCTGCGCTGGCCAAGGGGGGGATAGCGCATATAGCTGACGAACTCGGCGGCCTGCCTGGCCGTGTTCACCATCGGGCAGATGATGCCATAGGCGCCGGCATCCAGCGCCTTCATGATGATGCCGGGTTCGAGCCAGGGCACCCGTGCCATTGGAACGACGCCGGAAGCGCGCACGGCCTGGAACATCGGCAGCAGCATGGAATAGTCGAGGGCACCATGCTGCACGTCGACCGTGACACTGTCATAACCCTGTGCGGCCATGATCTCCGCGGTGAACGGGTTGCCGATCGAGAGCCATCCGTTGATCGTGGGACGTCCCTCGGCCCAGGCCTGCTTCAGCTTGTTCTTGATCACGAGTGCCTCCTCAAAACACGATCTGCGCCAGCTTGGTGTCGAGATAGTCGGAAATGCCCTCGAAGCCTCCCTCTCGGCCCATTCCCGAATATTTGGTGCCGCCGAAAGGAGCCTCGGCAGCCGCGAGCGCGAAGCTGTTGATGCCGACCATGCCGGACTTCAGCTCCGCGACGGTGCGCCGGGCTCGCTTGGGGCTGCTCGTGAAGGCATAGGCGGATAGCCCCATATCGCTGGCATTGGCCCGGGCGATGACGTCATCATCCGTCGAGAAGGACGTTATGGCGGCGATCGGTCCGAAATTCTCCTCGGCGAACACGCGCATGCCGTCCTCGACATGGGTGAGCACCGTCGGCTCGAAGAAAAAGCCTGCATTGAAGGCAGGGGGGGCTCGTCCACCGGTGGCCAGCCTGGCCCCGGCTTTTTCGGCCTCGGCGACGATGGATTCGATTTCGTCACGGCGCTTGGCGTTGATGAGAGGTCCCATCTGGGTCGCGCTGTCGAGGCCATCTCCGAGCCTGAGGGCCCGGGTCCGGGCAACGAACCCTTCCACGAAGGCGTCATGCAGGCTTTCGTGAACGAAGAAGCGATCGGGCGTCACGCAGACTTGCCCGGCATTGGCGTATTTGGTCGGTACCGAAACGTTGAGCGCCAATTCGAGGTCGGCATCGTCATAGATGATGAGAGGCGCGTTGCCGCCGAGTTCCATCGAGACCTTCTTCACCGTCTCGGCGGCATCCTTGATCATCTGCTGTCCGACGCGCGTCGAGCCGGTCAGCGAGACCTTGCGCACCCCCGCGGAGGCCATGATGGGATCATAGGTCGCGCTGGTCGGGCCGACGACAAGGCTGACGACGCCGGCCGGAATGCCGGCGGCCTTGGTGCAATCGACCAAGACCATGGCCGTTCCCGGCGTCTGGCTCGAAGGGCGAACGATGATCGAACAGCCGGCAGCGAGGGCTGGCGCAACCTTGCGGGCCACCAGTGCCGCGGGAAAGTTCCAGGCCGTGAAGGCGGCAGCGATACCGACGGGCTCATGCAGGACTTCGAAACGCCCCGCCGGCACCCGGCTTTCGATGACGCGGCCATAGATGCGGCGTGCTTCCTCGGCGTACCAGCGGAACTGGTCGGTGGCCAGGATCCATTCACGTTCGGCCTGTACCAGAGGCTTGCCGGTTTCACTCGAAATCATGCGGGTGGCTTCGTCCTTGCGGCGAAGCATCTCATCCGCAATGCGATGCAGGGCATCCGCGCGTTCGAATGCCGGTTTGGATTTCCACAGTGTGAACCCCCTTGCCGCACCTTCAAGGGCGTCGTGCGTATCGGAGCGTGCGGCGACGGGTACCTCGCCCAATACGCGTTCATATACCGGGCTGATGACCGGTGCGCGGGCCTTGTCCGCTGCCTCGCGCCATTGGCCGTCGATGAAAAGGCCGAAATCCTGGTACATGCTCAAATGACCTCACTTGTCTTTACCGGCCGTCCCTCCTGGATGGATCTGCCGGCGGCTTCCGCCAGAACGAGGGCTCGCCGGCCGTCCTCAAAACCAACCTCCGGCGCCGTGCCATTTTCGACGGCGTCGACGAACGCACCGATCTCGGCGTTGAAGGCCTCGGCATATCGCTCGATGAAGAAATTGAGGTAGGGCGCCCCACGGGATGTGAACTCCCCGGTGAAGCGCACGGAATCATGCGTTCTCCGGTTCTCCGAGACCGCCATGCCCTTGTTGCCGAACACTTCGACCCGCTGGTCGTAGCCATAAACAGCCTGCCGCGAGTTCAGGATGACACATTGCTTCCCGGATGCCGCGGTGAGAACCACCGATACGGTATCCCAGTCATTGCAGCGTTCCATCAGTGGCGGGTTCACAAGGCGGCTTCCGACGGCACTCACTGTTTCGGGTTCCTCCCCCAGCAGGAAGCGGGCCATGTCGAAATCATGGATCGTCATGTCGCGAAAAATGCCGCCCGAAACCTCCATATAGGCAGCTGGAGCCATTGCCGGGTCTCGGGAGGTGATGACGATCTGGTGCAGGTCGCCGATGTCACCGTTCACGATGGCGGCGCGCGTAGCCCTGTGCGTGGGATCGAAGCGCCTGACGAAACCAAGCATGATAGGCAGGGACGACTTGCCGATGATCCTGGCGCAGCGATCCACTCTTTCCAGGCTGAGGTCGATCGGCTTCTCGCACAGGATGGGTTTGCCAACCGCCACAGCCTTCTCGATATAGTCTGCATGCGTGCTCGTGGAGCTTGCAATGAGCACCGCATCGACGCCCTCGGAGGCGAATACGTCTTCGTCGGTTTCAAAAACGGTGGTGGCTTCCCTTGCCCCCACCTCCATGGCCGCCTCCCTCGAAACGTCGAAGACACCTGCAAGCCTTGCCCGAGGGTGCGCTGCTATATTCGCAGCATGCATCCGCCCGATGCGCCCGCAACCCAACACAGCGATTCTGAGCACGGAAGTTCCTCCCATTTTTTCTTAGCAATGATCATTGCAAAAATCTCATATTGTCAACAACTGATGCGGAGTTTTTGGAGGAACGTCCATCACAGTTTTGGGATGACCGTTTTCGCGCTGCCCCGTCAGGCGCCGGACAGCCGAACTCCCGGTTCGCGGCGGCCCGGCACAGGTCCCATCGTCGGCCTGCGCCAAGGTCGGCTCTCGAAATGTCGCCCAATGGAGAAATGTTTATTGACATTTTTTATTGTTTGCAATTTTCTTTGCGCGGGTACCTGAGGGAGGACGAGATGACTGGCCGGGAGAAGGCATATGCGCTGGAGGCATGCCGTGGGTCCAGGAAGATCGTTCCCTCTGATTTACCTGGGTTCTCAATCTAAAACAGCTTCATAGAGATAAAATCTAAATTAAAACATTAAGTATTTCCGAGGGCGGGAACCAGCGAAAATGTCACTCCTGAGATTGGAGGAGGTCGCCAAGTCCTATGGCGATGTCCAGGTGTTGAAGGACATCACACTTACCGTCGCGCCCGGTGAGGTTCTCGCGCTGGTCGGAGAAAACGGTGCCGGCAAATCCACCCTGATGCGCATTGTTGCGGGGCTGACCGCGCCAAGCGCCGGTTCTCTTAAGTTCAAGGATAGTCCGGCGCTTGGAACGCTCATCGAAGCCGAGCAGGCCGGGATCGTGATGGTGCATCAGGAGTTCTGCCTGGCGCCGCATCTGACCGTTGCGGAGAATATCTTCCTCGGGCGGGAACTGACACGGGGCCTGTTTACCGATGTGAAGGCGATGAGGATATCCGCCGCCGCAATCCTGGCCGAACTCGGCTCGGCGGTGTCACCTCGGGCGCGGCTCAGCGAATTGCCGGTAGCCGCCTGGCAGATGATCGAACTCGCCAAGGCCTTCGCCCGCGATCCCAGGCTGATACTCATGGACGAACCGACGGCGGTGTTGTCCGCCGATGAGGCAGCACAGCTGTTTGCCAGGCTTCGCAAATTCCGAAGCTCCGGTGGTTCGGTGATTTTCACCTCGCATCGCCTCGATGAGGTCAAGCAGATCGCCGACAAGGTAGCCGTGTTGCGCGACGGGCAGATCGCCCGGATCGAAACGGCGGAGCGCATCTCTGAAGAGGAAATGGCCGAGGCGATGGTCGGCCGTCCGCTCGCGGAGATCTATCCGAGCAAGGCCGATCGAAAGACGGTCGAGATCTTCCTGCGGGTGGAAGCGCTTTCGGACAAGACGCTTGTGCGAAACGCGACGTTCGAAGTGCGCCGAGGCGAGATCCTCGGCATATCCGGCCTCATCGGATCCGGACGAACCGAGCTCTTCGAAGCCCTTTTGGGGCTGCGCTCCGCCAGTTGCCGCTCACTGGAGATCCATGGAAGGCCTTCGAGACTGCCGTCTGCACGCCAGGCATGGCGCATGAGACTGGCCTATCTGACCGAAGATCGAAAAGGCAAGGGGCTGCTGCTCGGCAAGAAACTGGAAGAGAACATCGCCCTTACCAAAGGAGCGATCGATGGCGGAGCCTGGATCGATTTCAGAGCGGAAAAGCAAGATCTCGTCGACGCGGTGCGGGTCTACGACATCCGCGCCGGCAACTTGAACATCGCCGCGGGCTCTCTCAGCGGCGGCAATCAGCAAAAGGTCCTGATTGCAAAGACACTCGCCACCGATCCCGATCTGATCGTGTTCGATGAGCCGACGCGCGGCGTCGATATCGGCGCCAAGCAGCAGATCTACCAGATCATCGCCGACCTGGCGGAGACCGGTAAAGCCGTCGTCGTCATCTCTTCCGAAATGCAGGAAATCGTCGGACTGGCCGATCGGGTTCTCGTGATGCGCGGCGGCGCCATTGCGGGCGAACTGGCCGGCGCTGACGTCAAGGAAAACGAGATCATCCGCCTAGCGATGGGACTTCGGGAGGAAGCAGTCAATGTCTGATATCGCAAAGGCCAGCGCCCCGGGTTCCGGCGCGCTCGTTTGGTCGCCTCGGCGCCTGCTGGAAGCGGCGGGACCATTGCTGGCCCTCGCGCTCCTCCTGATCGTGGGCGCCTCTATGAGCGGCAGTTTTCTCGGGGCCGAGAATCTATCGAATGTGCTGACGCGCAGTGCCTTGATCGGCATCATCGCGATAGGAGCGACATTCGTGATCACCGCCGGCGGTCTCGATTTGTCGGTGGGCTCCCTTTCCGGCCTCGTGGCCGGCTTGACGATCATGTTCATGAATCACGGGCTGCCATGGCTCGGGAGCGGTTGGGGCCTGGTGGCGGCCGGCATTGCCTGCGCGCTCTTCCTGGGGGGCTGCGCCGGATTGCTCAACGGCGTCATGATCGTGAAGGGGCGTGTCGAAGCCTTCATCGTGACCCTGGGCGCCATGGGTATTTTTCGCTCCATCCTGACCTGGCTGTCGGATGGCGGCTCGATAGCGCTGGATTTCTCGCTGCGGACAGCGTCGCGCCCGATCTACTACGGCGAGATCGCCGGCATTTCCGTGCCGATCATCGTGTTCGCCCTGATGGCAATCGTCGGCGAAGTCGTACTTCGGCGCACGCGCTTCGGCCGGCACGTTGCGGCCATCGGCTCCAGCCGTTCAGTCGCGGTCTACTCGGCCATTCCCGTGGATCGGGTTCGCATACTGACCTATGTCGTGCAGGGACTGACCGTCGCAGTTGCAACGGCGATCTACATCCCGCGCCTCGGCACGACCACGCCGTCTACGGGCCTGATGTGGGAACTGGAGGCGATTGCGGCCGTCATCATCGGCGGGACCCGTCTGAGCGGTGGATTTGGCCGCATCTGGGGAACCGTGGCCGGCGTTCTGATCCTCGGCTTCATCAGCAACATCCTCAATTTGAGCGGTCTGGTCAGCCCCTATCTGAACGGGGCTTTCCAGGGCGCCATCATCATCATCGCCGTCTTGCTCCAACGCGATCGCTCACAGGGTTGACGGCGTCAGAACACCAATCAAAGAGGGAGGAAACTATGTTCGGCAGATTGAAATCGGTCGTGGCAGCCGGAGCCATGCTCCTGGCGGGATGGACAGCGCCAGCGGCGGCCGCCGAAACGACGATCGGTATCTCTATCCCCGCGGCCACCCATGGCTGGACTGGGGGGCTCAACTATCACACCAAGCGCACGATCGAGCGCATGAAAGCGGCCTTTCCAGACGTTGACTTCGTCCTCACCACGTCGTCGAGCGCGACACAGCAGGTCAACGACGTCGAGGACATGCTCGCCCGTGGCATCAAGGCCCTGGTGATCCTGCCTTTTGAGTCCGACCCGCTCACCGAACCGGTCAAGGCAGCGAAGGCCAAAGGGGTCTTCATCGCAACGGTCGACCGAGGTTTGTCCCAGGAAGGAATCGAGGACGTCTATGTCGGGGGCGACAATCCCTCTTATGGGCGCACGGCTGCCGAGTACTTCAAGAAGAAGTTTCCGAATGGCGGCAAGATCGTCGTCATGCGCGGCATTCCCACCGCTATCGACAACATTCGGATCGAGGCCTTCAACGAAGCGTTGAAGGGGACCAACATCAAGGTCCTCGACATGCAATACGCCAATTGGAATCCCGACAAGGGCTTTGAAGTGATGCAGGACTATCTGCAGCGCTTCCCCGAGATCGACGGTGTCTGGACAGGCGATGACGACGCTGCTCTCGGCGCCATCGAGGCCATCAAGCAGTCGGGCCGAAAAAACGTCGCAGTACTGGGAGGTTCCGGCATGAACAAGGTGATCAAGCTCGTCATGGATGGGCACGACATGGTCGATGCCGATATTTTCTATCCGCCGACCCTGATCATCCCCGCCATCGAACTGGTCACGATGAAATATGCGACTCAGGCACCGATCAGCGGCCGCTATGTTCTGTCCAGTCCGCTCATCACCAAAGACAACGCCGCGGAATATTACTTTCCGGATGCGCCTTATTGATCCAGAACGGGGGGCGAGTTCGGTGGAAAGCTGAAGCGTCTGGCGGCCGCACGCGATCGTGCGGCCTGATCCCTGGGCGATCCGTACAATCTTAAGCGGGCGTTCTTCGCCCACATCGAGAAGGGCAGGCAACCTCCCGGGCTGCCTTGTTCATCCGGAAGATCTTACAGCGGCCGCGCACACCGGCAGCCATGCCGATCACACACGCGGCCCCGTGTAGTGGTGATTTGAGCGTTTTCTTATCTCCGCTGCCTGTTGTCTGACGAAGCATTTCGCGCCTGAGGCATTGAGCGCCGAAGAGGGCGATCTACGGCCTGTTTCCGACAACGACAGCGGGCCCCACCTCCGGGCCGAGCGCGATGTGCTGGCCAGTCTCTCGACTATGAAAAGGATAATTTGTCGGCGACCTCCTTCAAGAGCCGAAGAGCATCGTCAATCCCGCCCTCGACCGAATCCAGACGATGCACGAAGGGGCAGGTCAAGACAGCGACCGCATGGCGCTCCGGCGACAGAATTGGCACGCTGACATCTTCGATGCCCCGAACCTCCTGGCTGTCTCCGATGCGGTGGCCTTGCTGGCGGTATTCGGCGAGGTGAGATTTGATCGCCTGGAAGGACTTCTGCTTATCGGGATCGTCCCATCGAGCAAGGAGGTCCTCCATCATGGCCGGGCTCGCAAAAGCAAGGAGCGTTTGACCGGAACTCGTGGCGACAAGATCGATCGGCGCGCCGATCCGCAGTCCGAACTCCCAATTTCCCGGACAGCTTGCGTGTGCGACTACGACAGCCGCATCTGCCTCCCGCACGACGAGATGGCAGGACTGGCGCGTTTCGCGAGCGAATGCATCCATCAGCGGCTGGGCGGGGGCGACAAGCCGCCGCAACGGCGGATGCCGATGCGCCAGCGAGAAAAGCTTCATCGTCAGCGCATAGCGGTCTCCCTCGAGGGAGCGGCTGACATAGTTGCGCGCCACGAGCCGTTCGACCATGCGATAGACTTCGCCGGGACTGCGGCCCATGGCCTTGACGATCTCCGCGCGGGTGAGCCCGCCGGGCTGCTCGGATAAGAGTTCCAAAATATCCAAACCCTTGTCGAGAGCCGGAGCGCGGTAGCGATCCTCGCTCTCCATATCGGCCTTGAGTGGCGTCGCCATCGTCTTTTCTCTTTTTGCCATCGTTCTCGGTTTACATATAAACGTATTGTTCGTATAAGAAGCGTGCAGGCAGATTATCATGCAGAAGCATTGTGGTCGAAGTCACAGGCTCAGGGAGGATGGATAGGCCCATGCGTTTGGAAGGTAAGCGTATTTTCATTTCCGCCGCCGCGCAGGGCATTGGCCGAGCTAGCGCATTGGCTTGTGCCCGCGAAGGCGCCGAGGTGGTGGCAACCGACGTCAATATCGAAGGCCTGCGAACGCTTTCCGCCGAAGACAGCCGCATCGAAACCCTGCCTCTCGATGTTCGCGACGGATCGGCCGTCTCCGCCTTTGCTTCGGCCCAGACCCCTTTCGATGCGATCTTCAACTGTGTCGGTTTCGTCCACAACGGAACCATCCTCGATTGCGAGGAAGAGGACTGGGACTTTTCTTTCGACCTCAACGTAAAGTCGGCATATCGGGTAACGAGAGCCTTGCTGCCAGGGCTGCTGGACCGGGCCAATCAAACAGGCACAGCCGCGATTCTCAACATGGCCTCGATGGCGTCATCCATCAAAGGTTTCCCAAATCGCTTCGTCTATGGGGCGACGAAAGCTGCCGTCATCGGCTTCACCAAGAGTATTGCCGCCGATTATGCGTCCCGGCGGCTGCGATGCAACGCCCTCTCCCCCGGGACGGTCGATACGCCGTCGCTACGCGAGCGTATCGCCACTGCCGCCGATCCCGTTCAGGCCGAAAAGGACTTCATTGCCCGCCAGCCGATGGGTCGCCTGGCAGCGGTCGGCGACATAGCGCCGATGGTCGTCTTTCTCCTCTCCGATGAATCGCGTTTCGTCACCGGTCAAGCCGTTCTCGTCGATGGCGGCGTCACGATCTGAGGAAAGCGTGAGCGGGTGACGGGCGGATCGAGCGCTCATCGGTCCCCGTCAGCAACGGGGCTTGGATCTCGTTCGAGCCGATCTCGCAAGTAAAGCCAAAGTACTGGAGCCGGGATCTCGATCCTCGGCAGGTAGACTCGTGCCTAGCTGTATCGCCTCTCATTTTTGCGCAAGCCACACGGACCAGAGGTCATGAACGCAATCGTCTCGATGACGGCAATTGAGAAGACGTTCCCCGGTGTGCATGCCCTTCGTCAAGCGCGGCTGGAGCTCATGCGCGGCGAGGTCCATGCGTTGATGGGCGAGAACGGGGCCGGCAAATCGACCCTGATGAAGATCCTTTCCGGCATCTACACGCCTGATGCGGGCGAGATCCTGCTCGATGGCAGGCCGGTCACCATAACCTCGCCCAAACAGGCGCAGACCCTGGGCATCTGCATCATTCACCAGGAACTCAACCTGATGAATGACCTGACCGCCGCCCAGAACATCTTCATCGGTCGCGAGCCGCGCAAGGCAGCCGGCCTGCTGCTGGACGAAGCCAAGCTAAATGCCCAGGCGGCAACGATCTTCGCGGAAATGAATCTGCAACTCGATCCGCGCACGCCGGTCGGCAGCTTGACGGTCGCGCGCCAGCAGATGGTGGAAATCGCCAAGGCGCTGTCCTTCAATTCGCGCATCCTGATCATGGATGAGCCGACGGCGGCGCTCAATGATGCCGAGATCGCCGAACTCTTCGCCATCATTGCCAGGCTGAAGGCAGACGGTGTCGCCATCGTCTACATTTCCCACAAGATGGACGAGATCAAGCGCATTGCCGACAAGGTCACGGTGATGCGCGACGGGGAATATGTCGCCACCGTGCCTGCGGCGACAACGCCGCTTGAAACCATCATCTCCATGATGGTTGGCCGTACGCTGCAGGACGAAACACCCGTTTTCCCCGACCTCGGCGCCGCGCCGGAAGTGCTCAAGGTGGTGGGGCTGCGGCGCGGGCGCGAAATCCGGGACGTCAGCTTCGCGATCAGGAAAGGGGAGATCCTCGGCTTCGCCGGGTTGATGGGAGCCGGGCGCACCGAGGTTGCGCGTGCTATTTTCGGAGCAGACCGCCGCGAGGCCGGCGAGATCTTCATGCATGGGCGCAAAGTCTCCATCCACACGCCGCAAGACGCCGTGAGGGCCGGCATCGGTTATCTGTCGGAAGATCGAAAGCGTTTTGGCCTCGCCCTCGGCATGGACGTGCGAAACAACGTCGTCCTTGCCAGCATGAGGCGCTTCATCACTGCGGGAGGCATGCTCAGGGAAGGGGCGATGCGCCAGGTGGCGGCGGACTACATGGCGAGTCTTGCCATCAAGACGCCGTCGGACCGCCAGACCGTGCGCCTGCTGTCAGGCGGCAATCAGCAGAAGGTCGTCATCGCCAAATGGCTGCTGCGTGACTGCGACCTCCTCATTTTCGACGAGCCGACGCGGGGCATCGATATCGGCGCCAAGAGCGAGATCTACAAACTGCTCAACGCCCTCGCGGCGGAGGGGAAGGCGATCATCGTGATCTCCTCCGAATTGCCGGAGGTGGTTCGGCTGAGTCACCGCATCGCGGTGATGTGCGAGGGCCGCTTGACCGGCATGCTGCCGGGAGGCGCCTCGCAGGAAGAAATCATGCGCCTGGCAACCCAACGCCATGGCGGCGTGGCAGCCGAAATAGCGCAAGGCGACCATCGGGGAGGACATTGATGAGCAGTACGACAGCAGCCGGCGCGCCTACTTCCAAGCGCTTCGCCGACGCGCAGCAAAAATTGCTGGCTTTCGCGAGCCTGATCGCGCTCGTGGCGGTTTTCGGGATATTGCGACCCGACAGCTTCCTGCAATCGTCGAATTTCGTTGCCATCCTGCAGCAGACCACGGTGAATGGCGTGCTGGCCATCGCCGCTACCCTGGTGATCATCACCGGTGGCATCGATCTGTCGATCGGCACGCTGATGTCCTTTTGCGCCGTCATTGCCGGCGTGATCCTCACATGGGGGCAGATGCCGCTGGCCGTGGGCGTGATCGGCACGATCCTGGCAGGCGCGGCGGTAGGCATTTTTTCCGGGACGCTCGTCGCCAAGCTGAAGATCCCGCCTTTCATCGCGACGCTTGGCATGATGCTGGTGCTCAAGGGAGCTGCCCTGCTGATTTCGGGAACCAAGCCGATCTATTTCAACTCGACGCCGGGCTACAGCAAGATCTCGCTGGGTTCGCTGGTCGGCGATGTCGTTCCAGGCTTGCCGCTGCCCAATGGCGTGCTGGTGCTGTTCGCCGTGGCGATCGTCACCAGCTTCATCCTTGGCCGCACCATCCTCGGCCGCTTTACCTTCGCATTGGGATCCAACGAGGAGGCCGTGCGCCTGTCGGGTGTCAATGTCGACGCCTGGAAGATCGCCATCTATGCCCTTGCGGGTGGTATCTGCGGCATTGCCGGCATTCTGCTTTCCTCGCGTCTCAACTCGGCCCAGCCGGCACTCGGCCAGGGCTACGAACTCGATGCCATCGCGGCCGTCGTCATCGGTGGTACCTCGCTCAGCGGCGGGCGGGGCACCATTCTGGGGACGCTCATCGGAGCCTTGATCACCAGCGTCCTGTCCAATGGCTTGCGCATCATGTCGGTGCCGCAGGAATGGCAGTTCGTCGCCACCGGCTCGATCATCATCCTCGCCGTTTTCTTCGACATGCTGCGCCAGCGTCGGCAATAGGCGCGCGGGCGTGCCGGACCAAAGAGTGAAAAGCTCAAGACCCTCATAACCTAGGAAGGAGACGTCCATGATCACCAGACGCATGATGCTCGGAGCGGCCGCCGCATTAGCGCTTGCCGGCTTGGCTCCCGCGGCCCAGGCTGCCGACCAGCCTTATGTCGCGTTGATTTCGAAGGGCTTCCAGCATCAGTTCTGGCAGGCCGTCAAGGCCGGTGCCGACAAGGCGGCCAAGGATTTCAACGTCAAGGTGACGTTCGAAGGGCCGGAATCGGAAACCCAGGTCGACAAGCAGATCGACATGCTCGCCGCTGCCCTCTCGCGCAAACCGTCAGCGATCGGCTTTGCTGCACTCGACAGTCAGGCCGCTGTGCCGCTCTTGCAGCAGGCGGCGGATGCCAAAATCCCGGTGATCGCCTTCGACTCCGGCGTCGACAGCCCGATTCCGCTCAGCACTGCCGCCACGGACAACCAGGCTGCAGCGGCGCTGGCCGCCGACAAGATGGCCGCGCTCATCGGCAATGAAGGCAAGATCGCGCTGGTGGTGCACGATCAGACCAGCCGGACCGGCATCGACCGGCGTGACGGTTTCGTCAACCGCATGAAGGAAGCCTACCCCAAGATCGAGATCGTCTCCATTCAATATGGCGACGGTGACCAGCTCAAATCGACCGAGATCACCAAGTCGATCCTGCAGGCCAATCCCGATCTCAAGGGGATTTTCGGCTCGAACGAAGGCTCGGCCATCGGCGTGGTCAATGGCGTGAGTGAAGCAGGCAGGAAGCTCGTCGTGATCGGTTATGATTCCGGTGCTGCCCAGATCAAGGCCATTCGCGACGGCGTGATGGCTGGTGCCATCACTCAGAATCCAGTCGGCATCGGCTACAGGACGGTAGAGGCGGCGGTCAAGGCCCTCAAGGGCGAGACATTGCCACCGAAGATCGATACCGGTTTCTACTATTACGACAAGAGCAACATCGATCAGCCGGAAATCAAGGCGGTCCTCTACGATTGAGTATGGCTCCCTCAATTACGGGGCGGTGCGCCGAAGCATCGTCCCGCTTCAATCTGCTCAAGGCAGAGCCAAGACCATGATCTGCGCCGTCCGTTACATGATTTCCTGTCGTTCCCGCTTCCTGCGCCTGCAGATGGGTGACATTATCTCGACCGGCATGCCGCCGGGCGTCGGTCTTGGTCAGCAACCGCCCGTCCATCTGCAGCCCGGCCAAATCGTTTCACGGGGCATCGAGGGCTTGGGCGAACGCAAACAGCGCATCGTCGCGGCCTGATCTTCCAAGGAATAGTTTTCATGACCATCATCACCGGCATGCAGGTCCTCGATCTGCGCTTTCCGACCTCGCAGCATCTCGACGGTTCGGATGCGATGAATCCCGATCCCGATTATTCGGCTGCCTATGTGATCCTGGAAACGGATACGGGCGGGCTCGCGGGGCACGGCCTTACCTTCACCATCGGTCGCGGCAATGAAATCTGCTGCGCGGCCATCGAGGCGCTTCGGCATCTCGTCGTGGGGCTCGACATGGACGTGGTCACCAAGGACATGGGCGCCTTCTGGCGTCACATGACCTCCGACAGCCAGTTGCGCTGGATCGGTCCGGACAAGGGTGCGATCCACCTTGCCACCGGTGCCGTGGTCAATGCGGTCTGGGATCTTTGGGCGAAGATCGAGAAGAAGCCTGTCTGGCGGCTCGTCGCGGACATGACGCCGGAAGAGTTCGTGCGCTGCATCGACTTTCGCTACATCACGGACTGCATCACGCCCGAGGAGGCGATCGACCTCCTGCGTGGGCTCGAGCAGGGCAAGGCCGAGCGCCTCCAGACGCTGCAGCAGGAAGGCTATCCCTGCTATACGACATCTGCCGGCTGGCTCGGTTATAGCGACGAGAAGCTGCGCCGCCTTGCCAAGGAGGCTGTCGAGGCCGGCTTCAACCACATCAAGTTGAAGGTCGGGCGCGATCTCGAAGATGATATTCGCCGCCTGAGCATCGCACGCGAAGCCGTCGGCCCCAATGTCAAGCTGATGATCGACGCCAATCAGGTCTGGGAAGTCGACCAGGCGATCGACTGGGTGAAGAAGCTCAGCTTCGTCAAGCCTTGGTTCATCGAGGAGCCCACCAGTCCCGACGATGTCGAGGGGCATCGCAGGATCCGGGAAGCCGTGGCCCCGGTACAGGTCGCGACCGGCGAGATGTGCCAGAACCGCGTTATGTTCAAGCAGTTCATCATGCGCGGCGCCATCGATGTCGTGCAGATCGACGCCTGCCGCATCGGCGGCATCAACGAGGTTCTCGCCGTGCTGCTCATGGCAGCGAAATACAAGCTTCTCGTCTGCCCTCATGCCGGCGGCGTCGGCCTGTGCGAATATGTGCAGCATCTGTCGATGATCGATTATCTCGTCGTCTCCGGTTCGCGGGACGGGCGGGTGATCGAGTTCGTCGACCACCTCCACGAGCATTTCAAGGATCCCTGCATCATCCAGGGAGCTGCCTATATGCCGCCGTGCGAACCGGGGTTCTCGATCGAGATGAAGGAACAGACCCTTTCAGATTTCCGCTTTCGCGGTTGAGGAGAGACGAATGGATCTTGGTCTGAAAGACAAAGTCTTCATCGTGACCGGCGGTGGCGCCGGGATCGGTGGGGCGATTACGCTGGGGCTTGCGGCAGAGGGCGCGATTCCCGTCATTTTCGGGCGCAGCCCGCTGGACGCTGATTTCGAAAGGCGCCTCCGCGAGGCTTCACCCGCGGCCCTGTTCGTGAGGACCGATCTGACGCAAGACCAGGCCTGCGAAATGGCCGTCGCGGAGGCCTACAACGCCTTCGGTAAAATTGATGGCTTGGTCAATAATGCCGGTGCAAACGACGGTGTTGGCCTGGAGGCGGGGCCGGCCGATTTCCGTGCGTCGCTGGAGCGCAATCTCATCCACTACTATACCCTTGCCCATCATTGCCTGCCTGCATTGCGGCTTTCGAGAGGCTCGATCGTCAATATTTCCTCGAAGACGGCGTTGACGGGGCAGGGCAATACGAGCGGCTACACGGCCGCGAAAGGCGCGCAACTGGCGCTCACCCGCGAATGGGCGGCGGCGTTGCGAGAGGACGGCATTCGCGTCAATGCCGTCATCCCCGCCGAGGTGATGACGCCGCTTTATGAGCGTTGGTTGAACACTTTTGAGGATCCGCAAGCGCGGTTGCAGGACATCACGCGCCGTATCCCGCTCGGCAAGCGCATGACGGCGGCCGAGGAAATCGCCAATACGGTGATTTTCCTCCTGTCCGATGCCTCCAGCCATACCACGGGCCAATGGCTCTTCGTCGACGGCGGTTACGTGCATCTCGATCGCGCTCTGGTATGATAAGGTCGTTTTGGCGGAGCGGTGAGGGCAGGCATTCAGTCTGACCAAGGATCAGCGCAGATCGTAGCGGCGCAGGTCAGATGGCCAGGGCGCGGAGCAAGCCTTCGAGATTGCGCTCGCCGTCCTTGGTCTGTGCGCCGGCCCGCAGGCCGCCCCGGATCAGCTTTTCGGCTGCGGGGCGTTCGAAAAGTCCGGTCCAGGCGTCATGCTCACGGCGAAAGCCTTCTTGCAGGTCTGTCACAGGCACGGCTTGCTTGGCGGCGGCGACGACGCCTTCGGGCAACGCGGCGATGTTGCGCGCCAGCCGATCGACGAAATCGTCAAGCTCTGCCGCCGGCAAGGCTCGGTTGATCCATCCGTAGCGCTCCGCCATCGCGGCATCGGTGAGATCGCCGCCTAGGATCACCTCGAGAGCGCGACCGCGCGTCATCCGACTGGATAGATATTGGGTGGCGCCGCCCCCCGGGGTGATGCCCATCAACGCCTCGCACTGCGCGAGCCCTGCTCGGTCCTGGGCGGCGAACGCCATGTCGGCTGCCGCAACGAACTCTGCGCCGCCGCCTCGGGCCAGCCCGGAGAGCTTGACGATGGTCACCTGCGGCTGCTCCCGTAGGAGTTCGCCGAACGCCTGGAATGGGTTGAGCCCGTCAGGAGCATCGCGCACGAGCTCGTCGAAGGCATGCGGTTCGTCGATCAATGTCATGTCGACATGGGCGATGAAGAACTCTGGATCGGCGCTCTGGAAAACCAGCACGCGCGTGTTTGGATCGTTGCGCAATGACAGGAGCAGGCGGCGGATTTCGCCCATCAGAGTCACATCGAGGACGTTGACCGGCGGATTGTCGATCGTGATCGTCGCGACGCCATCCGCCTGGGAAATGCGGAGCTTGCTGAAGTCTGCGTCTGTCATATCTACTTCTCTTTGTTTCGGGGAATACCGGGCGTTGGACTTTCACGCCTTTGATCATATGGTATTCATTGGATACCTAGCGTCAATTACGCACCTGAAGCATCCCAGGGATGCCGGAGGATACCGATGGATGACACCGATCCGATCTACCGTGCCGACTGCCCGAGCCGCGTGATCCTCGATCAGATCGCCGACAAATGGTCGATGATGGTGCTGGCGGTGCTGCGGGAGCCACGTCGCTTCAATGCGATCAAGCGCCGTCTTGATGGGGTCACGCAGCGCGTGCTGACTCAGACACTGCGCAAGCTGGAGCGCAATGGCATGGTGACCCGCCGAGTGTTGTCTGGCCGCGTGCTCGGCGTCGAGTATGCGCTGACACCGCTGGGCCAATCATTGCAGGGCCCATTTGCCACCCTGTTCGACTGGACCGTCGAGAACATGGGCGTGATTCAGGATTGCCAGCGCAGCTATGACGTACTTTCAGCGAGCGATTGAATTGCCGCTCCGCCTCAGAATGCACCAGCGGGCCGTTCCCACACCTGGTGGCCGGTCATGCCATCGTCCGCTGGATGAGCCGGTCCGCGATGGCTAGAGGCAACCTCCATCCTGGTTGGGTCACGATGCGAAAGAGAAGAAGCTCTCCCTCCGATCAAAAGGACCTCCCAATCATCCCGCCTAATCGGCAATTGTCGGTTGCTGGTCGGCTGCGTTGGGCTCTAATGTCTAATTCGGACTTTTGACAACAATCGACCTGTCGAGTCTGCCCGATAATGTTGTTTATCGCGGAAGGTTGGAAATCGGAAAGAGGCGATGACGCGTTGTCTCGTACTTGACCTTGGAGCCGGCAGCGGCCGTGCGATGCTGGCTACGTTTGAGAACCGCCAGCTACGGCTCGACGAAATTCACCGCTTCGACGGCTATGCGGTCGAAAGGGACGACGGCCCTCATTGGTCCCTCCCGTGCCTTTTCGATGAGATCGAGGAGAGCCTGCGCCGGTGCAGGGTCGAGGTCGGTTCGCTCGATTCCATCGGCGTGGACAGCTGGGGCCTGGACTATGCGTTGCTGGATCATGCCGGCGGGCTGGTAGGAGAGCCCTATCACTACCGCCATCCGCGCTCGCAGCGCGGACGGGAAGCCTTGCGGCTCGCCCCGGAAGAGCTCTACGCGATCTCGGGCGCGCAGGACCTGCCTGTCAATACGATTTGCCAGCTTTTCGACCAGGCTCGGCATGGCCCCGATGAACTGGCAAAGAGCCGCGGCCTTCTGATGATGGCCGATGTCGTCAATTACCATCTGACCGGGAACCTGCGGTCCGAACTGAGCCTGGCGCGCACGTCCGGGCTCGTCGATGCCCGTACGGAAGATTGGAGTACCGAGCTTTGCCAAAGGCTCGGTCTGCCGCGGCAGCTACTGCAGCCCATCATTCGCCCTGCCGAGGTCTATGGCACGCTGCGCGGTGAACTTGCCGACAGGCTGGGATTGGGGCCGGTTCCGGTGATCTCGGTCGCGGCCCATGATACGGCCAGCGCGGTAGCGGCGCTCGATCTAACCGATGGCGGCGGCTTCGTGATCTGCGGATCATGGTCCCTGATCGGCCTGGAGCGGCGTGTGCCCGATCTCGATGATGGCGTGCGGGCCTCAGGCTTCGGGAATGAGGGCGGCATTCTCGGCCGTACCTTCCTGGTCAAGAGCCTGAACGGCCTGCATCTCATCCAGAAATTGCGGGCTGCCTGGCAGCAGCGCCACGGCCGGCCGGTGACGTTTGCCGGGATCGCCGATGAAGTCACGAGAGCCGCTGCCCTGGATGATACGCCCGCCATCGATCCATCCGATCCGCTCTTCTTCAATCCCCCGGACATCATCGAGGCGATCCGCCGATCATGTGCGCGGAACGGCACCTTTCCTCCCTACGACCTCGGAGGCCTGGCGCTGGCCGTCTATAATGGCTTGGCCGCAGAAATCGGTTCTGCGGTCAAGACGATCGAGAAGCTGACGGGCCGTCCGCTGCCGAGCCTCACTTTGTGTGGCGGTGGCGTGCGGGATGCAGTTCTGTGTGACAGGATCGCCGCCCGTGCCGGAAAGACCGTGCGGATCGGTCCAGCCGAAGCGAGTTCCTGGGGCAATGCCTTGGTTCAGCTCCTTGGCCTGGGCCAGATAAAATCATTGGAAGAAGGGCGGGCTCTGGTTGAACAGTCCGCGGACATTCGCGATCTTGTCTGAAACGTTCCGATATTTGGTCAGGTGATCCGGTGATGCATGTTGGCGGTTGAGCGAAAAACCAGGATACTCGACCTTGTCACCCGCAACCGCAGCGTTGTGGTGGCCGAACTCAGCCAGGAACTGGGGGTCACCGAAGAGACCATACGGCGCGATCTCAACAAGCTCGAAAAAGAGGGCCTCCTCAGCCGGACGCATGGGGGCGCGATCGCACTCCAGGGCGAAGCCGAAGACCTGCCTTATCGGACACGGCATCTCATCAACATCGAAGCCAAGCGCTCGATCGCCGGGAAGGCATCGACGCTCGTCAGGGACGGCGACGCGGTGATGATGGATTCGTCCTCGACGGCCTATGAGACTTTGAGAGCGATTGGCAACCGGCGGGATTTGACCCTCATTACCAATTCCGTACGCATCCTGTCGGACCCCAGCCTGCCCCCCTACACGATCATGTCGGTCGGTGGAGAATTGCGGCGCCGCTCGATGACCTTCGTCGGCCCGCTGGCCGGCCAGACCATCGCCCAGTTCAATGCGGATGTCGCCCTGATCAGTTGCAAGGCAATCTCGCTGACCGGCGGTCTCATGGAGGCGAACATGGCCGATGCGGACGTGAAGCGCGCCTTCATCGAGAGCGCACAACGGGTTTGCCTCCTCGTCGACAGCGAGAAATTCGACAAGACGGCCCTGATTAGCATTTGCGGCTTCGGACCCATCGATTTCGTGGTCACGGACCGGGAGCCATCGCCGGAATGGCGCGAATTGTTCGAAAGGAACCAGGTGAAGCTGATCGTGTAATGGATATAATCGGACAAACACAGAAAATATAATGTCTGAATTATTGACTTTTTGACCGAATATACGAAAACTTGGGGCGACCAATGAGGTGCCCGGCATGCAAGACGATCTGCGATTGCGCGAATATATCTGTGAAATCGGGCGGCGCGCTTATGCGCGCGAGATGGGCGCCGCCAATGACGGCAACTTCTCGGTTCTCCTGGATGACGGCACCTTGCTGTGCACCCCGACCAGCGTCTCCAAGGGGTTCATGACGCCTGACATGATCTGCCGGATCGACCGGCAGGGCGCTCTTCTCGAAGACAGGGGTTTTCGTCCCTCGACCGAAATCAAGATGCATCTCTGCGTCTACGACCGTCGTCCTGATGTCCGGGCCGTCGTGCACGCCCATCCCCTCTATGCCACCGTTCACGCCATCTGCGGCAAGCCGATCACGCAGCAGATCATGCCCGAATCCACCATGTTCCTCGGCGAGGTGCCTCTGACGCCCTATGCGCTGCCCTCGACGAGCGAATTGTCCGATGCGATCGCTCCCTATCTCGACCGATATGACGCCCTGCTCCTGGAAAACCATGGCGCGCTGTCCTACGGGCACGATCTCACCAGTGCCTATTTCAAGATGGAAGCGCTCGATTATTACGCCAAGGTCGTCTACCTCGCGGCCCATTATGGCGGCGCGAAGGAATTCAA
This sequence comes from Labrys sp. F242, assembly GCF_057813875.1. NCBI lineage: Bacteria > Pseudomonadati > Pseudomonadota > Alphaproteobacteria > Hyphomicrobiales > Xanthobacteraceae > Labrys > Labrys sp. F242. The sequence continues at coordinate 125,296 of NZ_JBVASG010000008.1, forward strand.
CGCCGAGCAGATCGAGAGGCTTCTCGATATCCGCCGCACCAAATTCGCCCAGCCCGGACGCCATCCCTTCCTCGATCGGCCTGCCGAATAAGAGCGGGCTCGACCTGCATTGCCATAATATCCGCAAACGGGAGGATCCCATGTATGTGCGCAAGTTCCGTCTTGACGGCCGGGTTGCCGTCGTCACCGGCGGGGGACGTGGCATTGGCCTGAGTTGCGCAGAGGCTTTGTTGGAAAACGGCGCAAAAGTCGTCATCGCGGACATCGACCTGTCGATCGCCGCCGAAGGGCAGGCGGAACTGGCGCGCAGGGGCTATGAAGTCGATGTGCGCCAGGTCGACGTGACCAAGCCCGCCGAGGTTGATGCCCTGGCCGGCGACATTGTGCGGGACCATGGCCGGGTCGACATCCTCGTTGCCAATGCGGGCATTGCCCGTTCGGGAACGGCGGCCGAGGATGTGACCGACGAGCACTGGCTGCACGTGAACGACGTGAACTACAATGGCGTTTTCTGGTGCAATCGCGCGTTCGGCCGCCACATGCTCAAGGCGGGGCGGGGGGCTATCGTGAATATCGGCTCGATGTCCGGCCTGATTTCGAACCGCCCTCAAAAGCAGACCTACTACAATGCGGCCAAGGCCGCGGTACACCAGATGACCTCGTCTCTGGCTGCGGAATGGGCCGATCGTGGCGTACGGGTCAATGCGGTGGCGCCGACCTATATCGAGACGGCGATGACAATGTACCGGCACGACAATGACGGCATGATCGATGTCTGGCTGCGCGACACGCCGATGCACCGCCTCGGCAAGCCGGACGAGATCGCATCGGTGGTGCATTTCCTGGCCTGTGATGCTTCCAGCCTGATGACGGGAACCACGGTGGTGGCAGACGGCGGGTTCACCTGCTGGTGACATGCGGCACCATTGATGTGCTGGTCAACAATGCGGGTGTCCTGTCGGTCCACAAGGTCGAGGATATCGAGCCTGACGCGTGGGACCGCATGTACGACGTCAACACCAAGGGCACCTTCATGGTGACCAAGGCCCTGCTTGGCCATTCCCGGCAGCGCAAGGCCGGGCGCATTACTGTTCCTGCAAGGCTGCGGTGATCAGCTTCACCCACATCCTGGCCATGGAGGTCGGCCTCGACGGCATCACCGTCAATGCGGTCTGCCCCGGCATCATCGACACCGACATGGGCCGCAACAATTATCGGGACGAAGAGTCGCTCAAGAAAGTCATCGAGAAGACCATGCTCGGGCGCCTGGGATATCCTGAGGATGTCGTCGGCTCCGTCGCCTTTTTCGCATCCGATGATGCATCCTTCATCACCGGGCAGGCGCTCAACGTCTGCGGCGGCATCATCTTCCACTGAAACCATCAACCTCCGCTGAAAGAAAGACCAGCATCGTGAACAATAAACTGGGACTGCACGCCTTTGTCTGGACACCCGGCTGGAGCCACGAACAGTGCGCTCGCGCCATCGGGAAGACGGCGGAACTGGGCTATGACATCATCGAAGCGCCGGCCCTCGATCCGAGCGTATTCGACGTGGATTTCACGCGGCGCGAACTCGAGAAAGCCAATGTCGGCATCACCTTCTCCCTCGGCCTCGATGCCACCACCGATATCTCGAATGGCGACCCCGAGATGGCCAAGCGCGGCGAACGGCGCCTTCTCGACATCGTCTCCATCGCCCGAGACCTAAAGGGCACGCATATCTGCGGGATCATCTATTCGGCGTTCCAGAAATATGCCGTGCCGCCCACAAAGGATGGTGTCGCCCGCGCCGTCGAGGTCCTGCAGCGCGTCGCCGAGCAGGCGGCCAAGAGCGATATCACCCTCGGGCTGGAGGTGGTCAACCGCTATGAGAGCAACGTCCTCAACACGGCGGCGCAGGCGGTCGAGATGTGCAAGCGCATCGGCGCCCCGAATGTGAAGGTCCATCTCGACTGCTACCACATGAACATCGAGGAGGCCGACGTCGCCGCCGCCATCGTCGAGACCGGACCGCTGCTCGGCTATTTCCACACCGGCGATTCAAATCGAGGCTATCTCGGGACGGGGTCGATCGATTTCAAGATGATCTTCCGCGCCCTCGCCAAGGCCAATTACCAGGGACCGATCACCTTCGAATCCTTCTCCTCCCGGGTCGTCGGCCAGCCTCTCGAAGGTATTCTCGGCATCTGGCGTGAACTGTGGGACGACGGCGACGACCTCGCCGCTCATGCCAAGATCTTCACGCAAGCCCATCTCAAGGCCGCCTATGAGACCGAAAAGCGCGGCCGCAGCAGCCTCGTCTAGATCGGATACCAAGTCGCGAAGATGCTGATGCATACGCGACTTGAGCACCTCGCGATTTTCGATGCCAAATCAAAGGCTTGGCGAAAATCGTGAGACGGAACCAAGAGCCATTTTCAATGACTCTCGGTGTGAGCCATCAGGAGGTGACCGTGGGAAGCATTCAGTTCGACCGTGTCAGCAAGAAATATGGGTCCCATCAGATCGTCTCCGACGTCAGCCTGGAGGGGAAGGACGGCGAGCTCGTGGTGTTCGTCGGCCCGTCGGGCTGCGGGAAGTCGTCGCTGCTCCGGCTGATCACCGGCCTGGAGCAGCTGTCGGACGGCCGCGTGCTGATCGACGGCACGGATGTCTCCCGGCTCGCGCCGGCGGACCGTCGTATTGCCATGGTCTTCCAGTCCTACGCGCTCTATCCGCATATGAGCGTGTGTGACAATATCGGCTTCGGCCTGAAGATCGCCGGCATGCCCAAGCAGGAAATCGCCAGCAAGGTGGCGATCGGGCGGGCCATCGTGCGCTCGTCCACGGCCTTCCCGTTCGACGAACCCTTGTCGAATCTCGACGCGGCCTTGCGCGTGCAGATGCGCATCGAACCGGTCCGGCAGCATCGCACCCTTCGCACCACGATGATCTATGTCACTCACGGCCAGGTCGAGGCCATGACGATGGCCGATCGCATCGTGGTGCTGCGGGCGGGCAATGCCGAGCAGTTCAGCACGCCGCTCGAACTCTATGACCGTGCCGCCAACCTTTTCGTCGCAAGCTTCATCGGCTCGCTCAAGATGAACTTCGTGCCGGCGATGCCGAGCGGCGACAAGGAGTTGGAGCTCGCCGGTGGCTCGAAAGTCGCTCTGCCGGATGGGCGGGGCACCCGGCTGGACCAGAAGATGACCTTCGGCGTCCGCCCCGAGCACGTTCTCTATTCCCCCGATGCTGGGCTGTGGGACGGCACGGTGTCCCTGGAGAAGCAACTCGGCAGCGACGCCCTGCTCTATGTCGACGTGCCATCGCTCGGAACCATTACCGTGCGCGCCGTGGGAGAAAGGTGCTTCAAGACCGGCGATAGGATCTTCCTCACGCCTGATGTGTCCCGCGTGCATCTCTTCGATGAGCACGATGTGGCCATTGCCGCATGATGCGCAATTCCTTCCCGATCGATTTCGGTTTCAGAGTTACTTGACACATACTTTGTGATCACCTCCATTTGGTACTGAAAGAACGAGGTGCGAGAAGAATCCATAGTATTACGTCTGCATAACGGCCTTTTGGCGATACGGATTGCCGGTATGCGTTGTTAAATCGCCGCTTTTTGCGGGCGCCCGGATCACAATGAGGCGCGCTTTGAAAAACCATAGGGATGAAATGCCATGAGTAGATCAGATGCAAAGGGCCAGCTTTCGAGGTGGCTGGATCGCTTTGCTCTCGCCGCGGCTGCTGCCGACAAATCCGGGCTCCTCGCTCTGTTCGCGGAGGATTGCTACTGGCGCGATCTGCTGGCGTTCACCTGGAACCTTTACACGGCTGAGGGCAGGGAAGGCGTCGGCGGCCTGATCGATGCGACCTTGGCGCGCACGCGGCCCAGCGCCTTTGCCGTGCAGGACGAGGTGTCGGAAACCGACGGCGTCATCGAAGGATTTTTCACGTTTGAAACCGGCGAAGCGCGCTGTCGCGGCTATATCCGCCTCAAGGGCGATCTGTGCTGGACGCTGCTGACCTCGATGGAGGAACTGAAGGGATTCGAAGAAAAGAAAGGGCGCCGCCGCGTCATGGGTGCCCAGCATGGCGTACACCGCGATCGGCAGACCTGGCTGGAGCGACGGCAGGAGGAAGAGAGCCTCCTGGGCACCGAGACCCAGCCCTATTGCGTGATCGTCGGAGCCGGGCAGGGCGGCCTGGCCCTCGGGGCCCGGCTTAAGCGTCTCGGTGTGCCGACCCTCATCGTCGAGGCCCATGAGAGACCGGGCGATTCATGGCGCAAGCGCTACAAGTCGCTCTGCCTTCACGATCCGGTCTGGTACGACCACATGCCCTATCTGCCTTTCCCCGATGACTGGCCGGTTTATACGCCCAAGGACAAGATGGCTGACTGGCTCGAAGCCTATGCCAAGGTGATGGAACTCAATGTCTGGAGTTCCTCTCCTTGTCGGAAGGCATCCTTCGATGCCGCGCGAGGGCAATGGACCGTGGAAGTCTCGCGCGAGGGCAAGCCGGTTACGCTCACGCCCAAGCACCTCATTTTGGCGACCGGCATGTCCGGTATTCCCAATGAACCTGCATTTCCCGGCATGGAGCTTTTTGCAGGCGAACAATGCCACTCCAGCCGCTACAAGAGCAGTGATGCCTATAGCGGCAGGAAATGCGTCGTCATCGGCTCGAACAACTCAGCCCACGATATTTGCGCCGATCTGTGGGAGAAGGGCGCCGATGTCACCATGGTGCAGCGAACCTCGACCCATGTCGCGAGTTCAGACGCGCTCTTCCAGTTCGGCACCAGCCGGCTCTATTCGGAGGACGCGCTCGAGCAGGGCATCGATACCGACAAGGCCGATTTGTTGAATGCCTCGGTGCCCTACAGGCTCATGCCGGAAATTCTCAGGCCCGTGACCGCGTCCATCAAGGCCGCGGATGCCGATCTCCTGGAGAGACTTGAAAAGGTCGGCTTCCTGCTCGACTTCGGCGACGATGAATCCGGCCTTTTTCTCAAATATATGCGGCGCGGTTCGGGCTACTACATCGATGTCGGCGCTTCCGACCTGATTGCGAACGGGGACATCAAGCTGAAAAGCGGCGTGGGGGTCCGCGAAATCACCCAGAACGGCGTCATGCTCAGCGATGGCACCGAGTTGCCGGCCGATCTCATCGTCTACGCCACCGGCTATGGCTCCATGAATGGCTGGGCCGCCAGGCTGATTTCGCAGGAGGTCGCGGACAGGGTGGGCAAGGTCTGGGGGCTCGGCTCCGATACCACTAAGGATCCCGGCCCCTGGGAGGGTGAACCGCGCAACATGTGGAAGCCGACCCGGCAGGAAGGGCTGTGGTTCCATGGCGGAAACCTGCACCAGTCCCGCCATTACTCCCAATATCTCGCATTGCAGTTGAAGGCGCGCATGGAAGGCCTGCCCACGCTGGTGTTCGGGATGCCGCTGGTTCATCATCTGGTATGACGATGGCGAAAAGACTGGCCGGTGGCTGACCGCCGCGACCGATGCAACGGCGGAGAGATCCACATCGGACGGGGCGCACAATAGTGCCTCGTCCTGGGACTGCCAGTATCTTGCTGGCTCCTGGGCGGGGGACCTTTGCGGGCGGAAGCCAGCAAGATGCTGGCGGTCCCGGGGGAAATCCAAAATCGCCTATGCAGATCAGCGTCTTCGAGACCGGATATCAGGCCTCGACAAGCCGCATGATGGTATCGACGTTGAAACGGATCCGTTCTTCAAGCGCTTCGGGGGTCATGAGGTCGCGTTGAAAGACAATCGAACCGGTATAGCGATTTGTAAAATAGTAATATCCGATCGCTGCAATCGTGATGTTCAGTTGTACGGGGTCAATGCCTGACCGGAATTCACCCGTCTCGACGCCGCGATCAAGCAATTTCCCGACCATGTCGACAAAGCGCGTGCTCACCTGGCGCACCACTTCGGATTTCTTGATGTGCTTTGCCTTGTGCAGATTGGCGCTGTTGACGAGCGTCAGAAATTCCGGGTTCTTCAGGTAATAATTCCAGGTAAATCGCACTAGGCGCTCAAGCGCATCCTTGGGGGGCAGTCGTTCCAGATCGAGCTTTTGCTCGGCCGTTCGTATGTCGGAATAGGCGTCTTCCAAGACGCGTTGAAATAAATCCTCCTTACTTTTGAAGTAATGATAGATCATGCGCTTGTTGGCCTTGGCGCGTTCGGCAATGATGTCGACCCTTGCGCCGCCAAGTCCGTTTTTCGAGAATTCCTTCTTCGCCGCGGCAAGGATTCTTGCTTGCGTGGCTTCCGCGTCTCGGATCCGGGGTCGCTTGGGGGGATTGGTGAGCATTCCTACCTCATTGGGCGTCGCCTGATGCGGAGCCGTCCGTGATGGTACTCGAGGCCGCGTGCCTCTTTCCAGTTACGCTTTGTCGGCCGGTCGGCGGATTCGATCAAGAATTTTGGTAACTTACTGGTTACTTTGACGCTGCGCCAGTGCCGCTTCCACTTTCCCGCTTCCCCTTGCCGCAATGATCCGAGGCTGCGCCCGCGCATCCGGCAGCGTTGACACATCGACGATAACGAAGTAACTAGATAGTGCAATATCGAGAACGCGACAGCGTCCAATGGCGCTCAAAAGCGCGGCGCGATGCGAGGGTCGGCAGGGAGGAAGACATGTCGTTCATCAAGAAATTCATCGAGCAGGAGACGATCAATCGTCGCAATCTGCTCCTGGCATCCGCCTATGGTCTGGGCGGGTTGGCGACGCTCGGAGCGTTGGGTTCGACTGCCGCAAGGGCGGCAGCATCCAACCCGACGATAGCCTGGAGCTATCGAGACAGGACCAATCCCTATTGGAACTACATCGTCTCTGGCGGCGAGGCCTTCGTCGAGAGCCTGGGGCTGCCCAAGACCGCACTGGTCAACCTCATCAATGAGGGATCCAGCGAAAAGTCGCTGGCGGACGTCAAGGCGTTGCTCGGCAAGAACGGCAGCAAGGTCGCACTGGCGATCGATGCGAACGATGCGCCGAACTGCCGTCCCGTGGTGGAGGCCGTTGCGGCTGCCGGCGCCTATGTCTCGACCATCTGGAACAAGACCGACGACCTGCATCCCTGGGACTTCGGCGACCACTACGTGTCCCACATGACCTGGTCGGACGAGGGGCCGGCAGAGCAGACTGCCCGCATCCTCATGGACGCCATGGGCAAGAAGGGCGGCGTGGTTCATCTGGGTGGGATCGCCTCCAACAATCCCGCCATCGAGCGCCTCAACGGGCTCAAGAAGGCCCTCAAGGACTATCCCGACGTGCAACTGCTCGATGCGCAGCCGGCAGACTGGGATACGCAGAAGGCAAATCAGGTCATGGCCGGCTTCATCACGCGCTACGGCGACGAGATCAAGGGCGTTCACTGCGCCAACGACACGATTGCCTACGGCGTGCTCGAGGCGCTGCGTGCCGAGGGCATCGAGGGGATGCCCGTCGTCTCCTATGACGGCAACCAGCAGGCTGTGGAACTCGTCGCCAAGGGACAGATCCTGGCGACCGTCTTCACCAACCCCTACTGGGGCGGCGGCATCAGCGCGGCGCTCGCCTATTACGCAGCGACGGGAGCCTTCAAGCCTTCGAGCGAACCCAAGGAGCACCGCGAGTTCTATGGGCCGACGATCCTGGTCACGCCCAAGGACGCCCTGGAATTCAAGGCCAAATATCTCGACACCAATCCCAAATATGATTGGAAGGACTTCTGGGGCCCGAGCAAGGGGCAGATCCAGTACAAGTCCTGATCCCTTCCTTCCGCACCGGCCGCACGCCCTCCAGGGGGAGGGCATGCGGCCGCGTCCCGTTCCCTCCGATGCAAGAGCGCGACATGGATAGCTTGCTCACCAAGGACAATATTCAAAAGTGGGCACCCGTCCTGGTGCTCCTGGCGCTCGTGTTGTTCTTCTCGGTCGTCAATCCCAACTTCCTGTCGGTGCGCAATTTCGCCCGCATCGCGATTTCGTCGACGCCGGCGCTGATGGTCGCGGTTGGCGTGACGTTCGTCATCCTGATGGGCTCCATCGATCTGTCGATGGAGGGCTCGGTTGCGGTGTGCGCGGTGCTCTTTGCCACGCTGTTCGGGGCGTTGGGCGGTTCCCTTGCCGGCTGGGGCTGGCTGGCGATCCCGGGCGCCATGGCAGTCGGGGCAATCTTCGGAGCCATCACCGGCCTGGTCCATGTCCGCCTGAAGATTCCTTCGTTCATGGCCAGCCTGTCGATGGGTTTCGTCGGCATCGGACTTTCGCTGCTGATCACCGGCGGTGACCGCATCCTCGTCGAGGATCCTCTCTTTCGCTCGCTGCTCACCTATCGTCTCGGCGGCTTCCCGTTGATGGCGTATGTGGCGCTTGCGGCGGTGGTCGCCGGCTGGTTCATCCAGACACAGACGACCATCGGACGAAATTTCTACGCCGTCGGAGGCGGCGAGGACCTGGCCCACGCATCGGGGCTCAATGTCTCCAGGGTACGGGTCATCTGTTTCATGATCGCCGGCGTCTTCTACGCCCTCGGAGCCATTCTCGCCGTAGCCCAGATCGGCATCGCCGAGACCGTGACCGGCCGAAACTTCATGTTCGTCTCGGTCACATCGGTCGTCGTCGGCGGCACGGCGCTTTGGGGCGGAGCCGGCGGCGTCTGGAACACACTGGTCGGCGTGCTGATCGTCAATGTCATCGGCAATGGCATGGTGGTGATCGGCCTGCCGAGCTACGTGCAGGATGGCGTCCTCGGCCTCCTGGTCATCACAGCAGTCTATCTGTCCACCGATCGTCGATCGCTGGCCTTTGTGAAATAGGCGCGCCATGTTCGAACTTCGAAACGTCGAAAAACGCTTCCCCGGCGTCCATGCGCTGAAGGGCATCAATTTCCAGATCGACCGCGGCGAGATCATCGGGCTCGTCGGCGAGAACGGCGCCGGCAAATCCACGCTGATGAAGGTGATCTACGGCGCCGTCCAGCATGACGGCGGCGAGGTGCTCGTCGACGGCAAGGCCGTCCGCTTCCAGAACCCGCGCGAAGCCATGGATCGCGGCGTGGGCATGGTCTTCCAGGAGCAGTCGCTCATCCCCAACCTGACCGTGATGGAGAACATCTTCCTCGGATTCGAGAAGCAGTTCGCCCGCTTCGGCAAGATCAACTGGAAGCGCATGGCGAAGGCGGCGGGCGAGCAGTTGAAGAAGGTCAAGCTGCAGATCGACCCCAGGACGGTCACCTCGAGGCTCTCCTTTGCCCAGCGCCAGCTCGTCGAATTGGCGAAGGTGCTGACGCTCGAGGAGCGCGTGCACGGCCATCTCGTGATCCTCCTCGACGAGCCGACATCGGTCCTTTCGAAGGAGGAGATCGGGCTGCTGTTCAGCCTGGTACGAGACCTGCGCAAGCGGGCGTCCTTCATCTTCGTCTCGCATCGCCTCGACGAAGTCATCGAGCTGTCCGATCGCATCTATGTGCTCAAGGATGGCGCGGTGGTCGATGTGGTCAAAGGCGCCGAGGCCAAGGCCGAAGCCATCCAGCAGCGGATGGTCGGCCGCGACATCAACCAGGAATATTACCGGGAAGAAAAGCAGCGTCCCTACGATGTTCAGAAGCTGCTCTTGCAGGCGGACCAGATCAGCCTGCCCGGGCACTACCGGGACATCTCCGTCAAACTGCATGCCGGCGAGGTGCTGGCACTCGTCGGGGTCGAAGGGTGCGGAAGCGAGGCGATCCTGCGCACGATCTTCGGCCTTGAGCGGATGCAGTCGGGCGCATTGGCCGTCCAGGGCAGCCAGGTGCACGACTTCGGTCCTTCGCAGGGTGTCGCCCGCGGCATCGGATATGTTCCCAGGGAGCGCAAGATCGAAGGCATCGTCGGCGGCATGAACGTCTTCGAGAACATGACGCTCTCGCAGCTTGGCAACTATGCCAAGGCCGGCGTTCTGGACATTGGCTCCGAGCGCAAGCTCGCGCGTGACTGGATCAAGCGCCTGTCGATCAAAGCCTCCTCCGAGAACGCCGATTGCGGAAACCTTTCGGGTGGCAATCAGCAGAAGGTCGTGCTCGCAAAATGGCGCAGTGGCGGCTCGAACATCATCCTCCTCGACCATCCCACGCGTGGCCTCGACATCGGCGCCAAGGAGGATGTCTACGAAATGATCCGGGAGATGTCAGCCGACGGCGTGGGCATCGTGCTCATCGCCGACACACTCGAAGAGGCCATCGGCCTCAGTCACACCATAGCCGTTGTCAAGGATGGCGAGATCCAAAAATGGTTCAATTGTCAGCCAGGCGCAAAGCCCTCCCTCTACGACCTGCTTCATCATATGACGTGAGCGCCAGGGTGATGAATCTCCACCAGCTCAAACGCCATTTTCCCTGGATCACGCTTCTCGTGCTGATCCTGCTTGTCGGCATCATGGATCCGACCTTCCTCAGGCCGCAGAACCTGATGGAGCTCGGCGCCGACATCGCGCCCCTGTTCATCATGGCGCTCGGCATGACGCTCGCCATCTATATCGGCGGCATCGATCTTTCGGCTCAGTCCGTCGCGAACATGACGACGGTGCTCGCCACCCTGTCGCTGCCCTATCTCGGCGTCTTCAGCGCACTCCTGATCGCGCTGGTGGGCTTGCTGTTCGGTGCCGTCTCCGGGCTGGTGACGACGAGGCTCAAGGTGCCCTCCTTCATTGCCACCTTGGCGGTTGGCGGCCTTGCCCTTTCCGTCGGCCAGTTCGCTTCGGGCCAGCGTGCCTTGCACATGGATGTAGGGGCGAGGGACCAGGCGTTCGGATGGATGTTCGGCAGAACCGCCGGCATCCCGCACGAATTGATCGTGTCGCTGGGACTGCTTGCGATAGCCTGGTTCATTCAAAGCCGGACGACTGCCGGGCGCACGCTGAAGGCCGTGGGTGCCGGCGAGCTGGCGGCGGTCGCATCAGGCATACGCGTCGAGCGCTACAAGATCCTGGCCTTTGCCCTTTCCGGCCTGTTTGCGGCGATCGCGGGGCTCATGTTCTCGGTCAAGCTGTCGGGCGGCTCGCCGACCCTGGCCGAGGGCTTTCTCCTGCCAGCCATCGTAGCGGTGCTGGTCGGCGGCACCCCGCTCACCGGCGGCGTCGGTGGTGTCGTCAATACGCTCATCGGCGCGATGATCGTGGCCGTCGTGCGCGCGAGCATGCTCTATCTCAATATCCCCGCGACGGGCCAGCAGATCTTCTTCGGCATCGTGCTCATCGTCGCGATCGCCCTCACCATCGACCGCTCGAAGATGCGGATCGTGAAGTAAGCGAGGGAAGAGCCACATGGAAACAATGCGAGCCGCGGTGCTTACCCGCCCTGGGGCATTCGAAGTCCGGGACGTTCCCATCCCTCGGATCGGCCCGGATGACGCTCTCATCAAGGTGGATCGCTGCGGTATCTGCGGCACCGACATCCATATCTTCAAGGGCCACTATGCCGCCGACACCCTGCCCTTCATTCCCGGGCATGAGTTCACAGGCACGGTGAGCCGCGTGGGTGACAGGGTCCAGGGCTTCGAGGTCGGACAGCGTGTCGTTGCGGACGTCAATATCGGCTGCGGACATTGCTACTTCTGCCGCCGCGGCGAGGTCCTCAATTGCCAGGCAGTCAGTCAGATCGGAATCCATCGCGATGGCGGGTTTGCGGAGTTTGTCGCGGTTCCTGCCCGGCTGGTCATTCCCGCGCCCAGCGAAGCCAAGCCCGAGTTGCTGGCGCTGACGGAGCCGGTCGCCTGTGTTGTCAGGGCCGCGCGCAAATCCGGCATCGGTTTCGGCATGTCGGTCGTCGTGCTCGGCGCTGGGCCCATCGGCAATCTCCATATCCAGATGATGCGCCTCGTCGGAGCCGCCCCGATCATCGCCGTGGAGCCGTCGCGACCCCGAGCGGAACTCGCCGAGAGGGCCGGCGCCGATCTCGTCATCACCGACCCCAAGGACGCCCGCAGGCTCGTCGCCGAGGCGACGGAGGGGCGTGGAGCGGACGTGGTGATCGAAAGCGTCGGCGTCCCCGCACTCTACGCCGAGGCTTTCAGGCTCATTCGCCCCGGAGGCCATGTTGCCGCCTTCGGCATCACGGGCCCCGGCGACAGCGTGCCGCTTCCCTTGCTCGAAACGGTCCTGCGGGAAAACTCGGTCAAAGGTTCAGTGGCCGGCATTGGCCAGGATATGCACGATGCCCTGACGCTGCTGACCCACGGGCGCTTCCAAATCGAGCCCTTCATCGGCTCGGTCGTGCCACTGAGCGCAATTCAGTCCGCCTTCGAGACCATCCAGGATCGGCCGACTGTTCTGAAAACACAGATCGATACGACGGCATGACCGCTTCGGGTCCCCCGAGGCAACGGAATGACAGGCGCCTCGGCCGCGTTGATACAATTGCTCATAGAATAAAAGGATTGAGGACATGGACCAGGTCGTCGGTAGACAGTCGCTTCCCGACAGTCCCAGGACTTTCGGCTTTTTCGTCGATGGGAAGCAGATAGAGGCGGGCGACCGCGCCTATTTCGAGCGCCGCAGCCCGGGGCATGACGTGCCGGTGACGCGCATTCCAAAGTGCACCAGGGAGGACCTGGACCTTGCCGTGAAGGCGGCGCGTCGCGCTTTCGAGGACGGGCGCTGGTCGAGGATCCCGGCCGTGGAGCGCGCGAACGTGCTCTTGCGCGCCGCGCAGATCCTGCGCAGCCGCGCGGCAGAACTGGCCTATTGGGAAACGCTGGAGAACGGCAAGCCCATCAGCCAGGCGAGGGCGGAAGTGGATGGCTGCGCCGGCATGTTCGAATATGCCGCCGGTCTCGCCAGGACGCTGCATGGCGATGCCTTCAACAATCTGGGTGACGGCATGTTCGGCCTGGTCACCCGGGAGCCGGTCGGCGTGGTCGGCCTGATCACGCCGTGGAACTTCCCATTCCTGATCCTCTGCGAAAGGGTGCCCTACATCCTCGCGGCCGGTTGCACCATCGTCGCAAAGCCCTCGGAGGTGACCTCGGCCACGACCCTCATGCTGGCCGAGATCCTGTCGGAAGCGGGGCTGCCTGACGGCTGCTACAATGTCGTCACCGGCTCGGGCAGCGTCATCGGCCAGGCCATGACCGAACACCTCGACATCGACATGGTGTCCTTCACCGGTTCGACCTCCGTGGGCCGACGCTGCATCGAGGCCGCCGGCGGCAATTTCAAGAAGCTCGGGCTGGAACTCGGGGGCAAGAATCCGCAAATCGTCTTCGCGGATGCGGACCTGGAGGATGCCGCCGATGGCGTGGCCTTTGGCATCGGCTTCAACACCGGCCAGTGCTGCGTGAGCGGCAGCCGCCTGATCGTCGAACGGTCGGTGGCCAGCGAGTTCGAGAAGCTGGTCGCCGCCAAGCTGGCAAAGGTCAAGGTCGGGGATCCGCTCGATCCGAACACGCAGATCGGCGCCATCACGACAACGGCCCAGAACGAGACCATTCTGGGTTATATCACCAAGGGCAAGGAGGAGGGCGCGCGTCTTGTCTGTGGCGGCGGAGCGCTCGACTTCGGTCGCGGCCAGTATATCGCGCCCACCTTGTTCGGGGACGTCACCGGTTCGATGGCGATTTCCCGCGACGAGATTTTCGGCCCCGTGCTTGCGGTCATGCCCTTCGACAGCGAGGACGAAGCGATCGCCATGGCCAATGACACCGTGTACGGCCTGGCCGCGAGCGTATGGACCAAGAACATCGACAAGGCCTTGAACGTGACACGCCGTGTTCGCGCCGGCCGCTTCTGGGTCAACACCACGCTGGCCGGTGGCCCGGAACTCCCGCTCGGCGGATTCAAGCAGTCGGGCTGGGGCCGCGAGGCTGGCTCCTACGGCATCGAGGAGTATACCCAGATCAAGTCCGTCCATATCGAGATTGGCAAGCGCGAGCCTTGGGTGCGCTGATGAAGGAAGATGGCTACGATTATGTGATCGTCGGCGGCGGGTCGGCGGGCTGCGTGCTTGCCGCACGCCTCAGCGAAAACCCTGCCGTGCGCGTGCTTCTGCTGGAGGCCGGTGGCCGCGACAGCAACCCCTATATCCACATGCCGGTCGGCTTCGCCAAGATGACCTCGGGGCCGCTGACCTGGGGGCTCAAGACGGCGCCGCAGCGCCATGCCTGCGACCGGGAGATCCCCTACGCCCAGGCAAAGGTGATCGGGGGCGGCTCTTCGATCAATGCGGAGATCTACACGAGAGGCCATGCCGCCGATTTCGATCGCTGGGCGGGGGAGGAGGGGGCTGCCGGCTGGTCCTTCAAGGAGGTGCTGCCCTATTTCATACGATCCGAAGGCAACACCATTCTTTCGGGCGACATGCATGGGGCGGACGGACCGCTGGGTGTCTCGAACCTGCCCGATCCGCAGCCGATGTCGCGCGCCTTCGTCCAGGCCTGCCAGGAGTTCGGCATGCCCTACAATCCGGACTTCAACGGCAGGGCGCAGGAAGGGGCGGGGATCTACCAGACGACCATCCGGAACGGGCGGCGCTGCTCGGCTGCCGTCGGCTATCTCAGGCCGGCGGCGAAGCGATCCAATCTCACCGTCGAGACCGGCTGCCTGGTCCGGCGCATCCTGTTCCAGAATGCGCGCGCCATTGGCGTCGAATTCGTCAGGAATGGCCAACTCATCACCGCCAGGGCCGAGAGCGAAGTCCTCATCACCTCCGGGGCGATCGGATCGCCCAAGATCATGATGCTGTCGGGTGTCGGGCCTGCCGATCATCTCAGGAAGCTCGGGATCGACGTGGTCGAGGATCTGCCCGGCGTGGGCGAGAACCTCAACGACCATTTCGGCGTCGATATCGTGGCTGAACTGAAGGGGCCGACCAGCCTCGACAAGTATAACAAGTGGCATTGGATGCTATGGGCGGGGCTCCAGTATCTGCTCTTCAAGTCCGGGCCGGTCACCTCCAACGTCGTCGAGGGCGGCGCCTTCTGGTATGGCGATGCCGATGCCGCGATACCGGACCTGCAATTCCACTTCCTTGCCGGCGCGGGCGCCGAAGCGGGCGTGCCCACGGTTCCCTCCGGGTCCGGCATTACGCTGAACTCCTACACGCTCCGCCCGAAAAGCCGCGGATCGGTTAGGCTGGCTTCCTCCGACCCAGCCATCAATCCGATCGTCGATCCGAACTTCCTGGCTGAGCCGGACGATGTCCGGGTTTCCGCCGAGGGTGTGCGGATCAGCAGGGAGATCTTTGCCAAGCCGTCCTTGCAGAAGTTCATCAAGCGCCTGCACGTACCTGGCGACGATGTCAGAACCAACGCCCAGTTCGCGGACTATGCGCGCCAGTACGGCAGGACCTCCTATCATCCGAGCGGCACCTGCAAGATGGGCATCGATGCGATGGCCGTGGTCGATCCCCAGTTGCGAGTGCGGGGCCTCGACCGGATCCGTATCTGCGACAGCTCGACATTCCCCAGCCTGATCGGCTCGAATACCAATGCCGCCGCGATCATGGTCGGCGAGAAGGCTACGGATCTCATCCGCGGGAATATGTGAGCAAGGGGCTGGTCCCGACACCGTCGCTATCGCCGTTCGTCTGGAACAGCGAAAGCTCTAAAAGGGTGTGCCTCGCTAGACACAGAAAAAGTGCGGTCTTTTCGGCCGTACTTTTCCTTTGATTGCTGCACTTTTAGGTGCCTCGCCTGAGCCGAGATGCCAGCGCATTTCGCGGAAAGCTCAGTCCCACTCCGGCGCCCAGGGGATGAGGTCGCGCCCGACGATGCGCAGGTTCTTCTGCGTTTGCGCGTCGATCCGCGCCATGTCGATGCTCGAGAGCGTGAAATCCATGATGTCGAAATTCGAGCGGATGTTTTCCGGTTTCGTCGACATCGTGTTCAGCGGCACGCCTTTTTGGAGAATCCAGCGCAGCACCACCTGTCCCGCGGTCTTCCCGTAGGCCTGGCCGATCTCGGCAAAGAGCGGCTGTTCGAAGACCTTTCCTCGTGCGACCGAGCAATAGGATGAAAGCGGGATGCCGGTCTCGTTGGCGGCGGCCAGCAGAATGTCCTGATTGAGGAAGGGGTGAAACTCGACCTGGTTGGTGACAAGCGGCGCGTCGACGATCGATCTTGCCTGCCTCATCATGCGCGCCGTGTAGTTGGAGACGCCGATGTGGCGGGCCAGGCCACGCTGCCGTGCCTTTTGCAGGAGTTCGAGCGAGGGGGCGATATGGCCGTCGGCCGGCGCCCAGTGAACCAGCAGGACGTCGGCGAAGTCGACCCGAAGGTCCTTCAGGCTTTGTTCGACCGACGGGAGAAAGCGCTCTTCGGAGAAATTGTGGATGCTGACCTTGGTGGTGATGCAAAGTTCGTCCCGCTTCACGCCGCCATTGGCCAGGCTTTCACCGACCTCAGCTTCGTTCTCGTACATCTGCGCGGTATCGAAGGCGCGATATCCGGTGGCCAATGCCGTTTCGATCGCCTGCCGACACGCGTCGCCGCGCAGGGGGTAGGTACCGAAGGAGCGCTGGAACGTCCGCGTGAAATAGATGCTCATCCCTGTCGTTTCCTTTTTTATCGCACTATCTAGTTACTTATATATCGTGTCTCGCCGTCCGGCAAGCGCGGTGGGTGGCTTCTGGGAGGCGGGCGGCGGAGAAAAGGAGTTGAAGGCGCTGGCGCTATAAGGTACTAACCATATAGTTACTTATAAAAATCCTCGCGAGGAGACGATGTCCAAAATCAGGAGCGCGCTCGAGGCAGTGCAGCGCATCGGTGACAAGGCGGTCGTTGCCGTCAATTCCTCCAGCGGGCTTTGCTGCCCGGACCTGGTTCTCCAGGCACTGGGGGAGCGGTACCGCGAAGAGGGCCATCCCCGCCAGCTTACCATGATCCACCCGATTGCCGCGGGCGACATGTTCGGCACCAGGGGCGTCGACCATCTGGCCCAGGACGGCCTCATCGACACGATCATCGGCGGGTCCTATCCGTCGGGACCGTCTTCGGCGGAGCCGCCGCTGATCTGGAAGATGCTCGGCGAGAACAAGATCAGCGCCTACAACGTGCCCAGCGGCATCCTGTTCGACATTCTCAGAGAGGCGGCCGGAAAGCGTCCCGGCGTCCTGACCAAGGTCGGGCTCGACACCTTCGTCGATCCGGCGCTCGATGGCTGCGCCATGAATGACCGCGCCCGCTCGCAGCCGATCGTGCGCAAGATTGAGTTCGAGGGCGACGAGTGGCTCTATTTCCCAGCGATCGCACCGGACGTCGCCATCATCCGAGCCTCGACGGCGGACGAACGTGGCAATCTGACCTTCGAGCATGAAGGCGCCTATCTCGGCGCCATGGAGTTGGCGCTGGCTGCGCACAATTCCGGCGGTACCGTCATTGCGCAGGTCAAGCGGATCGCCCAATCGGGCACGCTGCGTCCTCATGACGTCAGGGTGCCGGGCATCCTCGTCGACATCATCGTCGAGGCGCCGGACCAGTTGCAGACGACGGCGACGGCTTATGACCCGGCCATATCGGGCGAGCTGTTTCGCCCCCTCGATACGTTCACGATCCCCGCTTTCGATGCGGCCAAGGTGATGGCTCGCCGGGTGGCGATGGAGCTCGAGAACGGCTGGGCCGTGAATATCGGTTTCGGCATTTCCGCGAACGTTCCGCGCATTCTCCTGGAGGAAGGCCGGCATGGCGAGATCACCTGGGTGATCGAGCAAGGTGCCGTCGGCGGCATCCCGCTACTCGACTTCAAGTTCGGTTGTTCCTCCAACGCGGAGGCGTTCGTGGCCTCGCCGCATCAGTTCACCTATTTCCAGGCCGGCGGCTTCGATGCCTCCCTCCTGTCGTTCCTGCAGATCGGGGAGGATGGCTCCGTCAACGTCTCCAAGCTGGCGGTGCGGCCGCATGTGACGGCCGGCGCCGGAGGCTTCGTCGACATCACTTCCCGCGCCAGGAAGATCGTGTTCTCGGGCTACTTCAATGCCGGTGCGAAATTGTCGGTGGTCGATGGCAAGCTGAGGATCGACAAGGAAGGCAAGGTTGCCAAGCTCGTGCCCGAGGTCGACCAGGTCTCGTTCTCCGGCAAGCGCGCCACGCTGCAGAACCAGGACGTGACCTATGTCACCGAGCGCTGCGTGCTGAAGCTGATCGACGGCCGGCTCACCGTGACGGAGATTGCGCCGGGCGTCGACCTCAAGCGTGATATCCTCGACCAGGCCGCCTTTCCGCTCACCGTGGCCGAGCCTCTCCCGCTGATGTCGGCCGACCTGTTCGAGCCCGATCGCCGCAGCCGGCAGGCAGTCACCAGAGAGGCGGCCGAGTGATGAGCGGGGATGGTGTTCGGCTGAAGATCGAGGGGCCTGTTGCGAGCATCGTCATCGAACGCGAGGGCAAGCTCAACGCCTTCGATGCTGCCATGGTGGCGGAGCTGCAACGTTTGTGCGCTCTCATCGAGCACGATGCGACCATCCGCGTCGCGATCCTGACGGGGGCCGGGACGAAAGCGTTTTCGGCAGGCGGTGACATCGAGGCCTGGAGCCGCGAGGCTCCGGAGGATTTCGGCCGGTTCTGGGTGCGCGAGGGACACGCCGCCTTTGACGCGCTGGCCCGGCTGCGCCAGCCCCTGATCGCCGTGCTGAACGGCCATGCCTTGGGCGGAGGCCTGGAGCTCGCTGCCTGCGCGGATTATCGCATTGCGGAAGCCCACGCCAAGATTGGGCAACCGGAGACCGGGCTCGGCATTATCCCGGGATGGTCGGGTACACAGCGCGCAACACGGCGCTTTGGTGCCCAGGTCGTGCGACGCATGGCGATCTTCGGCGAGATCTTGACCGCGAAGGATGCACGCGAACTCGGTATCGTGGACGAGGTGGTGGAGACCGGCCAAGGGCTTGCCCGGGCCATGGAGGTCGCGGAAAAGGTGTGCTCGCGCGCGCCCTTGGCGACCGAGATGACCAAGATGCTGGTGAACGCCGCCGAAGCGGAGGAGACGGAACGGGTTTTCGACTGCCTGGCCGGCATAGCCGCCGCACAGTCGAGCGAGCTGCAGGCGGGCCTCGCCGCCTTCCGCGAAAGGCGACCGCCGAAATTCTGACCGGCCGCCTTACGGCCGACAGATCTTTGTTCCGAGGCGCTAGCTTTGGGAAAAGACGCGCTGCTTCTTTACCCTCCCCATCGAGGGGAGGGTATGTTTGCGCGGACCCAGCAAGAGACGGTCTCCACGCGCGTGGCATTGGCTTGCCGTCTCAGCGATAGACCATCAACTGGTTCTCTCCGGACTGGACGATGTCTCCAGTCTGCTTGCGTACACAAAACCCCAGTATGAGGATGCCTCGGTCCGGCCGCGATGTCGTCCGCTTGTCCCTGATGCCGACGCGGGCGGCGATCGTGTCGTCGGCCAGGACGGGGCACTCGAACCGAAAGTTCCAGCCTAGCGAGGCGATGGCGAGGAAGCGGGCCTGCGCCTGGTTCTTCAGCCCATCGACGAGCGACAGGATCAGGAGGCCATGGGCGACGCGAGAGGGAAAGCCGTGAGCACGCGCCGCATCATCGTCCATATGGATCTCGAAGCGGTCGCCGGTCAAATCGGCGAAGGCATCGATCAGTTCGGTACCCACATACCTTGCCGGTGTGTCGAACCAATCCCCGATGGCCACATCTTCATAGCGCAGTCCGGTCGCCGCGAGGCGGCGACCGGTGTCGGGTGCGATGTCGTTCATGTCGGCACCGGCGCGTCCTCGCGCAGCAATTGCTTGCTTTTCAGCTCGGCCCAGAAGTCCGAGGGAATGGGGTGGCTGAACCAGTCCAGGTTCTGGTCGAGTTGCTCCACCGTGCGCGTTCCCGCGCAGAAGGCCGGGATGGCGGGGTGGGCGACGACGAATTGGAGCGCCGCAGCGGCAATCGGCACCCTGTGGTCGCGGCACACCGCCTCGATCCTGGCGACCTTCTCCATCACCGCGGCTGGGGCGGGGGCGTAGTTGTATTTCGCGCCGGGCACCGCGCCGGTTGCCAGGATCCCGGAATTGAAGCCGCCGCCGACCAGCACGGCCGCACCCCGCTCCTCGCAAAGCGGCAGGAACCCGTCGAGAGCCTCCTGTTCGAGAAGCGTGTAGCGGCCTGCCAGGAGGAAGCAGTCGAAATCGCGCTGCTTGAGCGCCTCGTGGCAGACTTCCCATTCGTTGACGCCCACACCGATCGCCTTCACCGCGCCTTCCGAGCGCAGGCGCTCCAGAGCGCGCCAGCATCCGTCCATGGCCTGCCTGAAGACTTCCGGCTGATCGTCGCCACGGGTGAAGCGGTCGATGTCGTGAATGAACAGCATGTCGATGCGCTCGAGCGCGAGCCGCTGCAGGGAATCCTCGAACGCTCTCATCGTGCCATCATAGCTGTAGTCGAAGCTCATGGTGTTCGGCGCCGCATTGACCCAAGGCGAGAAGTCGATGTCGGAACGCCGGGCCGGATGCAGGATGCGCCCAACCTTCGAGGCGACGACGAAATCATCGCGCTTCTTCCAGCGCAGCGCCTGCCCCAGGCGCAGTTCAGAAAGGCCATGACCGTACATCGGTGCGGTGTCGTAGAAGCGCACGCCGGCATTCCAGGCATGCTGTACCATTTCGTCGGCAACCGGTTCGCTGATCTCGCGCAAGAAATTCCCGATCGGCGCCGTCCCGAAGGCAAAGGGGGTGACCTCGATGTCGCTGCGGCCGAATTTCCGCTTTTCCGATGGCTTCATGATTTCCTCCGTTGGCATCGCTCTTTGATGGCTTGCCTGACCTGGCCTCGATTCGAGGGGATCGTCAGGCTTGACCCGTTTGATCCACGTGCGTTATAGCAGTAACTAGATAGTTACAAAAGGGGGAGAAGCGCATGTACCCAAGCGAAACGCAGATGCAGGTGCGCGACATGGCGCGACAGTTCGCCGACGACGTGATCAAGCCGCTGGCCGAGGAGCTCGATCGTGAGGAGCGCTTCCCCCATGAGATCTATGAGCAGATGGGAGAACTCGGGCTCTTCGGCATCGGCGTTCCCGAAGCCATGGGAGGCCCCGGGTTCGACACGCTGACCTATGCGCTGGTGATGGAAGAGCTTTCGAGGGGCTATGCCTCGGTCGCCGATCAATGCGGCCTGGTGGAACTCATCTGCACGCTGCTGGTGAGGCACGGCACGCCGGCCCAGCGCCAAGCCTGGCTGGCACCGGTGATGCGCGGAACCAAGCGCGTGGCCTATTGCATAACCGAGCCGGAGGCCGGAACGGACGTGTCCGGCATCAGGACCACGGCAGAACGGGACGGAGAGGGCTGGCGTCTCAACGGCGGCAAGATCTGGATCCACAACGCGCCGGTCGCCGATGTCGGTTTCGTGCTGGCCCGGACGGATAAGGATGCCGGCCACCGCGGCATGAGCATCTTCATCGTCGATCTCAACGCCAAGGGCGTCGAGCGCGGCCCCAAGGAGCACAAGATGGGGCAGCGTGCCAGCCAGGTTGGCGCACTCAATTTCACCGATGTCGTGCTCGGGCCGGATGCGCTGTTGGGAGACCTCGGCAAGGGCTTCCACATGATGATGAGCGTGCTGGACAAGGGCCGCGTCGGCATCGCGGCGCTCGCGGTCGGCATCGGCCAGGCCGGCCTGGAGGCTGCCGTCGACTATGCCCGCCAGCGCAAGCAGTTCGGCAAGGCAATCGCCGAGTTCCAAGGCGTGCAATGGCTGATTGCCGACATGGCCAAGGATATCGAGGCTGCACGTCTTCTGGTGCACAGCGCGGCTACGAAGATCGATCGCGGGGACAATGCGACCAAGGCCTGTTCGATCGCCAAATGCTTCGCCGGCGACATGGCGGTGACCCGCACGGCCGACGCCGTCCAGGTCTTCGGCGGTTCGGGCTACATCCGCGGCTTCGAGGTCGAGCGCCTGTATCGCGACGCCAAGATCACCCAGATCTATGAAGGCACCAACCAGATCCAGCGCATGATCATCGCCCGCGAGCTGTTCAAGCATGGAGCGCTGGCATGAGTACGCCGCTCCGGCAGGCGGCCTTCATCACCGGCTCGAGCCGAGGAATCGGCCTGGCGGCCGCCATCGAACTGGCCAGGAACGGGTTTGCGATCGCCTTGAACGGGCCCGTGGATGATGCGGAACTGCAGGCCGCCGAGGAACGCGTGCGTGACCTTGGTGTGCCGGTCACCCGCGTCGCCGGCGACATCGCCGATATCGGCGCGCATGAGGCGATGCTCGACCTGGCCGAAAAGGCGCTGGGGCCGCTTTCGACGCTCGTCAACAATGCGGGTGTATCGGTGCTGAGCCGCGGCGACCCGCTCGATGTCAGCGAGGAAAGCTACGACCGCTGCCAGGCTGTGAATGCGAAAGCGCAATTCTTCCTGTGCCAGAAATGGGCAAGACGCGTTATCGCGCGCGATCGCAATGACGGCCGCTTCTATGCGATCTTGAATGTGTCGTCATCGAATGCCGATGCGGTCGCCGAGCCGCGCGCGGAGTACTGCGTTTCGAAAGCGGGCTCGGCCATGGTCAGCAAGGTGTTCGCCGTTCGCCTGGGGCGCGAGAACATTGCCGTCTACGACATCAGGCCGGGCCTGATCGAGACCGCGATGACGCAATCCGTGACCAGCCTGTACCAGCGGCGCATCGATGAAGAGGGCCTGACCCTGATGCGGCGCCTGGGCCAGCCGCAGGATGTTGGCACCGTGATGGCGACCCTCGCCACCGGCAAGCTGCCCTATACGACAGGCCAAGTGATCGCCGTGGATGCGGGCATGCTGGTGCCGAGATTTTGAGGAAACTACGATGATCCGTCTTCCAGACGCCAATGGCGCTTTCTCCGACTATCGGCTCAGCGGCAAGGTGATCCCGGCCGCCCGCTTGCCCGCCGGCGCGGCGCGCGTCGTGTTTTCGGCGGCCCATGTCGTGGCCGATCCGTTCACCGCCAATGATCCTTCCGGCCCGGCTACGGTCGACTGGAAGGCGACGATGGCGTTTCGTCACCATCTGAACGATCTCGGACTTGGCATTGCCGAAGCGATGGACACGGCCCAGCGCGGCATGGGCCTGGACTGGCCTCGGGCCCTCGAGCTTATCCGACGCACCCGCGAGGAGCTTCCGCAGGCGCTGATCTTCAACGGATGCGGCACCGACCAGCTCGAGCCGAGCCAGGCGCGCGGGCTTGACGACGTTCGCCGCGCCTATTTCGAACAAATTGAGGCCATCCAGGCCCTGGGAGGGCGCCTGATCCTGATGGCGAGCCGCGCCCTTGCTGCGGTGGCCGGCTCACCGGAAGATTATGTGAAGGTCTATGGCGATGTTCTGGCCCGCTGCGACCAGCCCGTCATCCTCCACTGGCTTGGCGACATGTTCGACCCGGCGCTCAAGGGCTACTGGGGCAGCGAAAGCTTCGAGGCCGCCATGCAGGTGGCATTGCGCGTCATCGAAGAGAACGTGGCAAAAGTGGACGGCATCAAGATTTCGCTCCTGGACAAGGACAAGGAAATCCTGATGCGGCGGCGCCTGCCCGCCGGCGTCAGTATGTATACGGGCGATGATTTCAACTATCCGGAATTGATCGCCGGCGACGAGGTCGGCTTTTCGCATGCCCTTCTCGGTATTTTCGATCCTCTTGCGCCGGCTGCGGCCTTCGCCATCCAGAAACTGGGGGAGGGCGACAGGCAAGCCTTTCATGCGGTACTGGATCCCACCGTCCCGCTGGCGCGGCTCATCTTCCGGGCACCCACCCAGTTCTACAAGACGGGCGTCGTCTTCCTCGCCTGGCTCAATGGCTTCCAGGAGCATTTCATCATGCTGGGCGGGGCGCAGGCCATGCGGCCGCTGCCTTATTTCGTCGAACTTTTCAAGCATGCGGATGCCTGCGGCCTGCTGCGCGACCCGGATCTGGCAACCGATCGTATGCGCAGGCTGCTTGCCCTTTACGGCGCCTGAGAGGTCGCGATGCGCGATTTCTCGACGGATCATTCGGCGCTCGCCCTGAATACCGCGACGCTCGGGCACAATCTGGATGGGCATGGCGCTGGCTGGTCCATCGAGCGCGTCATCGATGCCTGCGCCGAGCGCGGCTTTGGCGGGATCGTGTTCTGGCGCCGGGAGATTGGGGGGCGAGCCATCGCGATCGGCGATCGTGCCCGCCAGGCGGGCCTCGAAGTCGCGGGCCTGTGTCGCAGCCCCTTCCTGGTAGGCCCGATGGCGCCGCGGCCTCTATCCGTCCTGCGGGATGACTTCCGGGCCTCGATCGACATGGCGGCAGGACTCGGGACCTCGATCCTGACCATCGTCGTCGGCGGGGGCGAGCCGGGAAGCCTTGGGGTGGAGGAAAGCCTGAAACGCGTGGCCGAGCGGGTCGCCGAAGCCGCACCCTACGCGGCACAGAGGGGCGTTCGCCTGGCGCTCGAACCGCTCAACCCAGTCTATGCGGGCAACCGCTCCTGCCTGGTGACGATGCGTGACGCCGTCGACCTCTGCGAGGCGATCGGCGAGGCCAATGTCGGCATTGCCGTCGATGTCTATCACGTCTGGTGGGACACCTCTCTTGCCGGCGAACTCCGGCGTGCCGGCAAGGAGCGCATCCTGGGATATCATTTGTGCGACTGGCTTGCCGAGACGCGCGATGTCCTGCTCGATCGCGGCATGATGGGAGATGGCGTCGCCGATCTGAAGTCGCTGCGCGCGGCAGTGGAAGACGCAGGTTATCGGGGTTTGTGCGAGGTCGAGGTCTTTTCGGCCGAGAACTGGTGGAAGCGCGATCCGGCGCAGGTGCTCGACACCTGCGTCGAGCGCTTTCGCTCCGTCTGTTGAAACGCCTGTCTTCAAGCGCGCCGACCACGGCGTTGTCGGAGACCTGTTGACGATTGTGCCGACGTTCCAAAGGGGACTTTGATCGGGTGCCGCCGCTAGGCTAGGCTTTCACCGTTCGAGGCATAGCAGTAAGCGTCAGGGAAATTGGGCGGAAGTGGTCAGGCGTCCCAAAGGGCCGAGCATCAAGGACATCGCCCAGGCGGTTGGGCTGTCAACGGCGGCGGTGTCCTATGCCCTGAGCGGCAATGGCCGCGTCTCGATCGAGACCCAAGAAAATGTCCGGCGCGTCGCCGATGCCATGGGCTTTATCAGGAATGACACCGCAGCACGTTTGCGCACGGGCGAATCCAACCTGCTCGGGGTCATCGTTCACGACATTTCCAACCCGTTCTTTGCGGAATTGCTCAGTGATTTCGAGGCGTTTTGCTACGAAGCGGGCTATCTGACCATCGTCGCGAATACCAAGGATGATCTGGCGCGCCAGGCGACGCTGATCGACGCTCTGGTCGCGCAGAATGTTGCCGGCCTGCTGATCAGTCCGGGTCATACGACATCATGCGACATGATGGTGGGCCTTCGTCGGCGATCGAAGCCCTATGTGATTTGCGTACGGGACATCAACGATCCTTCGGCTGATTTCATCGGTGCCGACGATGAAACGGCGGGCTATCTTGCCGCCCGGCACCTCATCGACACCGGCATCGTCGAATTCGGCTTCGTCGGTGGCCATGAAGGAAGCAAGACCTGGGCTGGCCGTCTTCAGGGCATTCGCAGGGCCTTGGGAGAGATTGGCAAAAGCATCGCGCTAGAGCACATCATACCGACCTCACCCACGAACGAGGGCGGAGAGATCGCGACGAGGCGGTTGCTGGAGACGAATCCAGACTGCTGCGCGGCCATTTGCTTCAACGATTACGTCGCCTTCGGAGCCTATGCCGCCCTTCACCTTGCGGGCAGGCTCGTCGGCGTCAACTACTCGATCGTCGGGTTCGACAATCTGCCTCAATCATCTTCCCTGCTGCCTGCGCTCACGACCGTGGATCTCTTCCCCCGCACAATCGGCAGGCATGCCGCCGCGACGCTGCTGGAGAAGGTGAGGGGAGCGGGGCTCGAGCCTCGGCGATATCTGGTCGAGCCCACTCTTGTCGTGCGCCACTCGGTGGCAGGCGCCGTTCCGCATCCGCGGCTTTGACGTTGACCGTATCGGCGAAAGCAGGCTAACTACGCATAGAAAATAACTATACAGTTACTTATATATCGGCTCGCGGCGGCGCGGGACCGGGGAGGAGTGTGCCGGTGTCTGCTCAATTCGATTACATCATCGTCGGCGCTGGCCCGGCTGGCTGCGTGCTCGCCTCGCGCTTGAGCGAAGACCCCGACGTCAAGGTGCTTCTTCTCGAGGCCGGAGGCGGTGACAGCAACTTTCTGTTCCACTGGCCTGCAGGCTTTGCCCGGATGACGAAGGGCATCGCTTCCTGGGGATGGTCGACCGTACCGCAGCGCCACATGCAAGGGCGGGTGCTTTGGTACACCCAGGCGAAGGTGCTGGGCGGAGGATCCACCATCAATGCCCAGATCTACACCCGCGGCAATGCACTCGACTATGATGCCTGGCGCGACGAGGCCGGTTGCGAGGGCTGGGGCTATCGCGATCTTCTTCCCTATTTCAAGAGAGCCGAGGGCAATCAGCGCTTCGACGACGAATTCCATGGCGTCGACGGTCCGCTTGGTGTGGCGATGCCGCGTGGGGCGCTTCCGATCTGCGATGCCTTCATTCGGGCCGGGCAACAGGCCGGCCTCCCCTACAACCCCGACTTCAACGGGCGCTATCAGCGCGGCATCGGCTATTATCAGCTCACGCAACGCGATGCCCGTCGCTCCTCGGCGGCTGTGGCGTTCTTGCGGCCTGCCATGCCGAGGCCCAATCTGACCGTCATGAGCAATGCAGAGGTCAGGCGGATCCTGGTGGAGCGGGGGCGGGCAACCGGCGTCGAGGTCAAGGAGGGCACGGCACTCAGGCGCATTGCATGCGACCGGGAGGTTCTCGTTTCCTCGGGCGCGATCGGCTCGCCCCGCCTTCTCCTGTTGTCCGGCATCGGCCCGGCCCGCCACCTCGGCTCCGTCGGCGTGAAGGTCGTCCACGACCTGCCCGGGGTTGGCGAGAACCTTCAGGACCATGTCGATCTGTGCGTATTGTGCGAGTGCAGCGGCGACCATTCCTACGATCGGGTTCAGCGCCCGCATCGTATGGTGGCCGCGGGCCTGCAATACATGCTGTTCAAGACGGGGCCGGTGGTGTCCTCGCTCTTTGAAACGGGCGGGTTCTGGTACGCCGATCCCGCCGCGCGATCACCCGATATCCAGTTTCATTTCGGGCAGGGCTCCGGGATCGAGACCGGCATCGCCAAGCTCCAGAACCCGGGCGTCACCTTGAACACTGCCTTCATGAGGCCGCGCTCGCGCGGCAGCGTGCGATTGAAGAGTGCCGATCCCGCAGATGCACCGCTGATAGACCCCAATTACTGGGCCGATCCCTATGATCTGGAAATGTCTCAGCGCGGTCTCGAACTCGGGCGCCAGATCATGGCGCAGCCGGCATTGGCGCCATTCCTGAAGCGAGAGGTCCTGCCGGGAGCGGACATCGGCAACGACCCGTCAAAGGCCTTCGACTACGCCTGCCGGATGGCAAAAACGGACCATCATCCGGTTGGAACCTGCAAGATGGGACATGACGCGATGTCGGTGGTGGGGATGGATCTCAAGGTTCACGGCATCGATGGGCTGAGGGTCTGCGATTCCTCGATCATGCCCTTGATCAATTCCTCCAATACCAATGCTCCCACCATCATGATCGGCGAAAAGGCAGCCGATCTGGTGAGGGGCCGGCCGGCTCTTCCGAGTGCCGTATTCTCCTGGGAGCGCAACGAGCCGCGTCCGTTCGCCGAGGCCTAGGGCGTTGACAATATCAAGCCAAAATGAAATAACTAATTAGTTACTACTGAAGTCCGCACAAAATTGCTTAAACGGATAAGCGGCACCGAGGGAGGGAAGACTTGATCCAGGTTAGAGGCATTCAGCATATCGGCGTCACCGTGCCGGATATGAAACAGGCCGTTGACTTCTTCCAAACGGTCTTCGGTGCCGTCACGGTAATGGAATGCGGTGGTGCCGATCTCGACGACGAGTTCATGGTCCGCCGGCTCGGCGTCCCGGCTGGAACGCGCATCAAGGATCAGCGCGTCATCGTGTGCGGGAACGGAGGAAATCTCGAGCTCTTCGAATATTCCGGCGAGCCCGAGCAGACACCGATGAAACGCAACAGCGAGGTCGGTGGCTTCCACCTTGCCTTCCAGGTCGATGACGTGGGCGCTGCCACGGAGAGGCTTCGCGCTGCCGGCATCGAAGTGCTCGATGGACCCACGCGCATCCCGTCAGGGCCTCTGGAGGGCCTCGACTGGATCTATCTGAGGGCGCCATGGGGCCTGTCTCTCGAACTGGTCAGCTGGGACGGAGCGCTGGGCTACGAGCGCGACGGCGGCCCGAAAATGTGGTCCGTGAATAGCTGAGAGTTTGAGGGCAGGGAACGCAGCTTTCCCCTGCCGGCTGAACCCAAGCAGTCCGGTGACTATCTGCTTAATCGAATAAGCGTGCACTGCCTAATATCCAGGGAGGGAAATGGGAATGCTACACGTCAAGAAGTCTGTGTGGGCGGCCTGCATGGTGACCATGCTGGCCGGAACTGCCTGGGCGCAGGACAAGCCCTATGCCGGCGTGGAACTGAAGATGCTCGGTATCGGCGATACGTCGGTCACGCGCGTCGCTCCCCTCGTTGGGGAGTTCGAAGCGCAGACCGGCATCAAGGTCCATATCGACCAGCTGCCCTATCCCGGGCTGATCGACAAGATCATCGTCGAATCGAGCTCCGATAGTCCCACCTACCAGCTGCTGTGGGTGGACAGTCCCTGGGTCGGCATGCTCGGCGAAGCCGGTGCGCTGGAGGACCTGACGTCACGAGCCA
This sequence comes from Labrys sp. F242, assembly GCF_057813875.1. Classification (NCBI taxonomy): domain Bacteria; kingdom Pseudomonadati; phylum Pseudomonadota; class Alphaproteobacteria; order Hyphomicrobiales; family Xanthobacteraceae; genus Labrys; species Labrys sp. F242. The sequence goes on from NZ_JBVASG010000008.1 coordinate 154,091, forward strand.
AGCGAGATGCCAGGGAGATCGGCCTTGACGACATCGTTCCCGTTCAGCTGCAGGAACTGAGCTGGCAAGGAAAGCTGCTTGGCTTCCCGGCCTCGGGAATGACGTGGCTCCAGCAATATCGGCAAGACCTGATCGACAACCCCGATGAGAAGTCCAATTTCAAGAAGAAATACGGCTACGACCTGGCGCCGGCCAAGACCTGGCAGCAATACCGCGACATTGCCGAGTTCTTCACGCGCAAGAAGGGAGAGCCGGCCGGCGGCAAGCCCCTCGATCATGATCTTTATGGCGTGAGCCAGTCCTACAGCCGCGTGCAGGGGGCCATTACCCACGACTACTTCCCCTTCATGCGCTCCTTCGGCGGCGACTATTGGGACCCGAAGACCGGTTTGTGCGCCATGACGGGCGAGCCCCATGTGAAGGCCGCCGAATATATGAAGGCGCTCATCCCCTTCAATCCGCCGGATTATCTGGGGCTGATGTGGGACATCCAGTCCGGCTTCATGGAGCGCGGAGCGGCGGCACAGGCAGCTTATTGGAGCGTGCGTTCGGTGCGGCTGACCAATCCCGACGAGGCGACGGTCGCCAAGGACGGCAAGGTCGGTTTTGCCGCAAACCCCGTCTCGGACGCGGGGGCCCAACCGACCTATACGGGCACGCTTGGTTTCGCCGTCAACGCCAAGTCACCCGAGAAGGAGAAGGACGCGGCCTGGGAATTCATCAAATGGGCGACGAGCGAGAAGCTCATGCGACGGTTTGCCGAAGAAGGCAAGGGCGTCAGCCAGTTCCGCAAGTCGATCCTCGCCGATCCCAAGCTTCAGGCCAAGTACCCCTATTACAAGGTCCTCCTCGACAGCCAGGTCGATGCGCGTCGCCGGATCTTCCATCCGTTCTACCAGACGGTTGAAGAAAACTTCGGCGTCGAGCTGAGCAAATACATGGCTGGGGAAACGCCGACGGCGCTCGAGGCCCTGACCAAGGCATGCACTGCGGTGAATACGCAGCTCTCCATGTTCCCGCTCGAACAGCGCCTGCGCTGGATCAGGGACACGCCGGTCGAAGTCCTGGCGAAGTAGATCGCACGAGGACCTCCAGCCTGGATAGCTCCGGCCTGCGAGCCGGGGCGATCAGCCGATGCATCGGGGAGACGCCATGAGCCAGATAGCCAACCGCAACAGAGCCATCGCACGCATCTTTCTGCTGCCGGCGATCGTCATCCTGTTCGTCACGACCATCTTCCCGATGCTGTACGCGCTCTGGCTCAGTTTCCGGAACTATGACCTTGCCAAGCCCTTCATCCCGCGCATTTTCGTCGGGCTGTCGAACTATGCGGAAGTCCTGAGCTCCTCGGCGTTCCTGCATGCCTTGATCACCACGTTCAAGCTGATGGCGATGACGCTGTCGGTGCAACTGGTCCTGGGCGTGGGCATGGCGATCCTGGTCACCCAGAAACTGCCGGCCATGGGGATCGTGCGCACCCTCCTGCTCATTCCCATGATGATTTCGCCCGTGATCGTGGGATTGGTCTGGCTATTCCTCTATTTCCCGGAACTTGGCTATCTCAATTATTTTACCGGACTGCTTGGGATCTCGCCCATCGGCTGGATCACCACGACGAAGTGGGCGCTGACGGCCATCGCCATCGCCGATATCTGGCAATGGACGCCCTTCTTCATGATGGGGACGGCCGCGGCACTGCAGAGCCTGCCGACGGAGCCCTATGAGGCAGCCCGCATCGACGGCAATTCCCGCTGGGACGTCTTTTGTTTCGTGACCCTGCCCCAGTTGAGGCCCGTGCTGGCGAGCCTGCTGTTCTTGAGGGCGATCGATGCCTTCAAGATCTACGACATCATCTACGTGCTGACCAAGGGCGGTCCCGCTGACGCGACCGAGGTCGTGTCGCTCTACATCTACCGCCAGAGCTTCACGTTCTGGCGGATGGGCGTAGGGGCTGCCGCGTCCTTTGTCTCGCTGGTCATCATCTCGCTGCTGATCACCTATTTCTTCCGATCGATGCAGCGGCGCCAGGCCATCCAGGCAAGATAGGCGGGAGGTTCTAAGTCATGACGCCCACAATACGCGAAAAAACGCTGATCTATCTGCTCATCGGCATCGTGCTGATCGTCTTCATGCTCCCGATCTATCTCATCCTCGCCTCGTCGTTGAAACAGCCCGTGGATATGTTCTCGCAGCCGCCGAAGTTCATCTTCACGCCGACGCTGCAGAATTACTACGACCTGTTCACCATACGCCCGTTCCACCTGCAGATCCTGAATAGCCTCATCGTGGCGCTGGGGTCGACGGCCTTCAGCCTGGTCATAGGCTCGCTCGCCGCCTATGCGATCTCACGGATCAAGAACAAGTGGATCAACGACGTCGCCTTCTGGATCCTGTCGATGCGGATGTTTCCGCCGATCACCGTCGTCGTGCCATACTACATCATCTTCAAGACGATCGGCCTGCTCGATACACCCCTTGCCCTGGTCATCGTCTATTCGACCTTCAACATTCCACTTACCGTCTGGTTGATGAAGGGCTTCTTCGACGAGGTCCCCGAGGCCCTCGAAGAAGCGGCCCAGGTCGATGGGCATGGTGTGATCACCACCTTTCTCAAGGTGACGCTCCCTCTGACCGCGCCAGGCCTGGCCGTCTCGGCCGTGTTCTGCTTCATCTTCTCGTGGAACGAGTTTCTGTTCGCACTGATGCTGACCGGCTCCAAGGCCCAGACGGTCACCGTCGCGGTGATGTCCTTCTGGTCCAGCGATGCGGTCCAATGGGGACGCATCATGGCCGGCTCGTTCATCGTGCTCATTCCAGGAATGATCTTTGTCCTCACCTGCCAGCGCTGGCTCGTGAAGGGATTGACCATGGGTTCCGTCAAGGGCTGAAGCCGCGTCGAAACAAGGGGTTAGAGCAAGGAGGCGTTCAGCCTGAACGCGTCTGCTCCAGGCAGTTGGGAGTGTAACCGCATGTCATCCGTAACGCTGCGCGGTGTCATCAAGCGCTATGGCCAGATTGAGGTCGTGCACAATATCGACCTGGCGATCGAGGAGGGAGAGTTCGTGGTCCTGCTGGGACCGTCGGGCTGCGGCAAGACGACGACCCTGCGGATGGTCGCGGGCCTCGAAGACATTTCGCAAGGCGAAATCGAGATCGCGGGCAGGGTGGTGAACAGCGTTGCGCCCAAGGACCGCCAGATTGCGATGGTCTTCCAGAACTACGCTCTCTATCCGCATATGACGGTGCGGCAGAACATGGAGTTCGCGCTCAAGCCGCAAAAGCTCTCGGCCCAGGACGTTGCGGCTCGTATCACCGAGGCCGTCCGGATACTCGGCCTGGAGGCCCTGCTCGATCGCAGGCCGTCGCAGCTTTCCGGCGGCCAGCGCCAGCGTGTAGCCATGGGACGGGCGATGGTGCGCACGCCCAAGGTCTTCCTGTTCGACGAGCCGCTCTCCAACCTGGACGCGAAGCTCCGCACGCAAGTCCGGCTCGAAATCGCCAAATTGCACAAGCGCCTCGGGACGACCGTGCTTTATGTCACCCATGATCAGGTCGAGGCCATGACCCTGGCCGACAAGATCGTGATCATGAAGGACGGTCACATCGCGCAAGTCGGCTCCCCCGAAGAGGTTTTCGCGCATCCTCGCAATTTGTTCGTGGCGACCTTCATCGGAAGTCCGGCGATGAACCTCATCCCCGCCGAGGTTCAGCAGGCGAACGGTCGAGCAATGCTTTCGGCCGGGCCATTGGGCTTCCCGGTGCCGGCCTCGATCGCCACCCGGCTCAAGGCCGGCCAGAAGGCCGTCATCGGCATACGTCCCAGCGACATCCAGGTCGTCCCCGATGGGACGCCAGGTCATGACGCCTCGATCGAGGTCACGGAATATCTCGGCTCGGAAGCACTCCTGAATCTGCGGATCGGCGAACAGGAACTCTGCGCCCAGATCCCGGCTTCCAGCCGCCCCTCGGCCGACCGGCAAAGCATCCGGGTTAATTTCGATCCCCGGCATCTTCACGTCTTCGACGCCACCAGCGGCGAAGCCATCAGGGCGTGACCGCCCATCCAGAAGTTTGAGGATCGTCATGGGCCGCGAAATCGTATTCACAGGCAAGCAGCAATTCGAACTCCTCGACTATGAGGAGGAAAAACTGGGCGCGAGTGAGGTGCGTGGGCCCACCCTGGTCACGCTTATCAGCCCCGGCACCGAGCTTGCCTGGGCCAATGGCGACAGCTTTCCGATCCGCCCGGGCTATGCAGCGGTTTTTCGGGCTGAGGAGATCGGTACGGCCGTGACGGATGTGAAGGTGGGGGATCGCCTGCTCTGCATGGGCGGTCATCGGTCCACCCAGCAGTTCGATCACCGTTACACGCTTAAGATACCCAAGGACATGCCGGCGGAACTTGCCGTCGTCGCACGATTGATGGGCGTGTCGATGACCACGCTGATGACGACGGCGGCTCGTCCCGGCGAGAAGGTCATCGTTTGCGGCGCTGGCCCGGTCGGCTACCTGGCAGCCCATCAGTGCCAGATCGCGGGCTATGACGTCACCATCGTCGAGCCGGATCACGGGCGCCGTGAAAAGGCACTCGCTTCCGGTATTGGCCGGGCACTGGCCGCCATTCCGGTCGAGGACGCGGACTATCGAGGGAAGGTCGCCCTCGTGATTGATTGCTCCGGCCACGAGAAGGCTGTGCTCGATGGCTGCAAAGTCGTCCGCAAGCGCGGCGAGGTTGTGCTGGTGGGCGTTCCCTGGAAGGCTTACACGGACATCTCGGCCCATGAAATCCTGCACGAAGTCTTTTTCAACTATGTCGTGCTGCGCAGCGGCTGGGAATGGGAGATTCCTGTCCTTTCTCGCGGGTTCATATGGGAAGAACTCTATGAGGGCTACAACAACGCGCCGCACAGTACCTTCTCTGGTCTGGCGACCGCACTCAAATGGCTGGCGGACAACCGCATTCCGACTGCCGGAATGTTCAGCGCGATGACACCATATGACCCCGCCACGTCCTATCGGAGATTGCTCCGGAAGGAAGTCGAGGAACCATTCGTCATCCTCGATTGGACCGCGGCCTGAGTTCTTTGAAGCCGGACTGTCGAGCCTGTATGACCGTTGGGGCGGTTCAAGCGCGTTTTGAGGGATCGCAAGAGACCGCATTTGAGCGAGCTGCAGATCCAACCGGCAAACCGCTCTGCGAATCAGCGTGGGTTCCTCCCACTGCGGCTTGCTTGCGCCGGCGGCAAGAGGCTGATCCAGTTCCGGCAGCCGCGGATTGATCCTTGGTTTGGTTGACGGCCGACCTTCCCAACTCGGAAAGGCCTCTCGAGCCAATCATCTCTCGGGGGCGTTTGGCTGCCGATCGCCCGGAAAACACGGTCTTCATTCCAGGCTGGCTCACACCGGGACGTCTGGAATTGCTTTGCAAAGACAGACTATATCTATGTGACGAACGGGTTTTGTTCTATATCCTCACCAGGGTCGTCGTCTTCGCGCTTGTTTTGTTGACCATTTGGTCAGTTCAGCGGGGCGGCTTCTATACAGGTCGGCCTGTTCCTCTGTGCGGGCTGTCACGCCTGAATCCGTCGTACTTGTTATGATCCTTATCGGCGCGGTGTGTGCCGCCAGATTTTAGGAGATACTGATGACGAGCAAATTTGAAGTTCGGCGGGGCCTGTTGTTTGGGGTCTTGGGAAGCGGGCTGGCCGTTGTGCTTGCCAGCTGCGCGTCAGGTTACCCCGACGAACCTGTCTACGTGGACGAACCGGAGCCTCTGCGTCGGAAGATGAGGTCGACCCGACCTCATCACAAGATGATGCCCCCGCGCAGGCGCGTGATCATGGAGCCAGGCGCTGGCGACGATGAACGCGGCCCGATGCCCAGCGGCGGCGGCGGAGGAGGCAGTGGGGGCGGAAATAGCGGCGGCGGCGGCTCGAGCGGGGGCGGCGGGTGGTCGGACCGCCGGCTTAAGACCGATATCCGTGCCATCGGCCAGTCTCCCAGCGGCCTCACCATCTATCGCTTCCGCTATGTCTGGGGCGGCCCGATCTATGTGGGCGTCATGGCCCAGGATCTTCTTGAGACACACCCGGAAGCGGTCATCCATACCGACAGTGGCTACTTCATGGTGGACTATGACCGCATCGATGTGAAGATGACGATGTTGGCGGATTATCAAAGGGCCGCACACCTGCTCGGTCGCTGAGTGCAATAATGCCGACGGCATAGAACCTGGCTTGAAGCCAGGTTCTATGCCGTAGAAAAGAACTGTCCTTCGCCTCCGTTGCGACGCTGCGTCAGAACAGGTCGAGACGAGGATTGCGCTTCTGCCAGGCCTTGCGAGCAAGCAGCACGACCGTGCTGTCGACATCCGATGTCGGGGCCACCGCATCGCTGCCCAACTCGCCATTGAGCTTGTCGATGACCTTCTTTTTCTCGGCCAGCGGTAGAGCCTGAAGATTTCCGGCTTCTTCTTTGTGTTCGCCGTAAGCATCGAGCGCGACGGCGAGGCTCGAATACCAGACAGCCTTTTCCAGATCGCGCTGCGCCGCCGGGCCTTTGGAATAGATCCAGCCCAGATTGGACGCTGCGTAGAAGTCGCCGCGTTCAGCGCCGATCTCATACCAGCTCGTGGCGGTCGCCAGGTCTTTCTTGACGCCGTTGCCCTTGAAATACATGGCGCCGATATTGGTGGGCGCGCCGGGATGGCCGCCCTCGGAGGCTTGCTTGAACAATTCCATTGCCATGGCCGGCTTGCGCGCCACGCCTTTACCGTCGAGATAGGCGATGCCCATATTGCGCATCGCATAGATGTCGTTTCGCGCCAGGGCCGCTTCGTAGAACTTGACGCCGCGCTTTGGATTGGCCGGCAGGTTCTGGCCATAATAATACATGGCGCCGACAGCATTCATCGCATAGGTATGCCCGAGTTCCACAGCCCGGTTGAGCAGCTTGACGCCCTCATCCACTGATTTGGCCACGCCTCGTCCCAGGGTTAGGTTGCGGCCATAGGCGAGCATGGCATAGGGGTCGCCACGGTCGGCGCCCATTTTGAACAGCCTGTTGGCTTCGACCAGATCCTGCGAGCGGCCGAGGCCGCGTTCGGCCAGATAGCCGAGCTCATAATAGGCACGTATATAGCTTGCATCGGCAGCCGCGTTGAAAAGTTCGATTGCGCCCGCAACGTCCTTATCGGCCAGCTTGGCGCGGCCGAGTTCGTATTTATAGCGCGCGACAGTGGGAAATTTGGCGACCGCCTCGCTGCAGGCGGCGATGGCCGGCTTGGCGTCGATCTCGTTCGGCAGCTTGCCGACGGTGACGCCCTGCGGGTCGAGTGGTTCGCCCGCCTTGTCGTCGCAGACGGGTACGAAAGACTCGATCTTGCCGGTGACGACCTGTCCCTCGCCGCCGGGCTGCTCGACCTTGAGCTGCACGCTTTGCACCTTGCCTTCCGAGCCGATCGACGGTTCGAAGGTGATGGCACGCACGGCGTTCTGGTCGACGACGTCACCCTCGGCCAGAGGCGCTCCGTTGAGATACATCGTACCGAAACCCGGTGCCGCGGCGATCTGGATTTGCGCGCCCGTCGCGGCGCGCACCAGCGGCAGATCGTCCAGCATCGCGACCTGGCCGACACCGATCGGCACGCGGCGCGGCTTGTTGAAGGTTTCGCCAAGCAGCGCGGCGACCTGTATCGGGGCTTCCTGATCGGTGAAAGTATCCGATCCCTGCTTGGGCGCCGGGCCAATCTTCACGGTGGCATTCCTGGCAACCTGTACGGGTGCCGCCGCGGCAATGCGGATGACAGGCTTGGCCAGATAGATCGGCTGGGCCAGCGTGCCGACCGACCAGGGGCGCTGGCGCTTGTTGGTGGCCGCCCACACGTCGTCGGTCACCTTGTCGAGCGCGCGCTGCACATCGACACCCAGCGTGAAGGAATATTTCACCATGGAGCCGGTGAATGGCGAATTGTCCCCGGTGCCATCTTCCGCGACCGCGCCGGGCTGGGTCGAATAGGCGATGAGGCTGCTCGGCGGGCTGGTCAGGGGGGCGAGGCCGACGCCGGCGACCGCCATCTGCTTTTGCGGCCCGACCAGGAATGAGCGGGACTGGAATGGATTGTTCCGGCACGAATCCAGATAAATGAGCTGCGCCTTGGAGTTCTGCTGCATATAGGCGAAGATCGTCTTGACGTTGATCGTCTCGACCTCCAGGTCGGCCGGATCCTTCAGCTTGGCATCGATGGGAATGATGCGGTTGTCGCCGCCCACCTGAATGCCATGGCCGGAATAATAGAACACGCTGAGGTCGGCGCCCGGCAGCGAGCGGATGAAGCGTTGCAGGGCCTTGTCGAAATCGTTCCGATCGAGGTCGAGCGCCGACACCACTTCGAAGCCTTCGCGTTTCAAGGCAGTCGCGACGGCCTGCGCATCCTTGTCCGGATTGTTGAGCTGGGGAACCACCGTGTAGTGGCTGTTTCCAACCACGAAAGCCACGCGCCGCTCCGCCGCCTTGACGCTCGCCGGCAAGGCAAGCATGACAGCCGCGAGCGCTGCAACCGGCAGGCCGGTCCTCCAAGCAAGGCAATGACGCTTGCCCGGATCCTGATTTGAGGTCAGCATCTCCACCAACGCCTCCTGTACTATATTTGACTCCATGATATCAGTTTTCGAAGCAGTTGCCTGCCACTCTCGAAATAGTGATATCGGCTTAGTCCGAAAGCATAGAAGAGGAGATAAGAATACCTTACTTAACTCCCCGAATGTCTCGTTTGTTCGTCCCGATGAGCGACCCTGGTTGATTCAGGATTTAGCATCCTACTTCTCATCTTTGCGCGAGATTTCCATGAGAAGAGCATTGAAGTCCTTAGCTACCAGAGTTCTCGCCTTCTCGATCAGCATGGGGATCGGGCTCGATGGCTCGATATTGTTGTAGAAGATCTCGATCTGGCGCATCAGCGCCGTAGCCTCGCCGCGCGTCGCCACGGTATAGATGCGGGCCTCTGCCTCGGTCTCGTCCGGTTTGCCGTCCTCGACCGCCAGCGCCGAAAGCTGGGCGAAGCTCAAGGCAAAGGGCATGGTGCCGCCGATCTGGATCTTGGCTTTCTCGACCAGTCCAGGCGCCAATATCTTCATGACTTCCACGAAGGATTTGCCGACGAGTTGATGCGCCTGCTTGAGGAGAAGCCTCGCCGGGCTCGACGGTTCCTTGCCGGCATAATAGGTCAGGATCGCGGCCAGCGCATTGGATGCCTCCTTCACCGAAGCAACATTCGAAGGCGCGAAGGGAGCGGGCGGTGGGGCAGCGGCGTCGGCGCTTTCCGGCCTGCTTTCGGTTTCGGTAGGCGCCGCCGGTGCCAAGCCCGGCTCGCGTGTCGTGACGATACCATCCACGTAAGCGCGAATGGCGCGCACCAGATCTGGCAACTGCTCGAATTGGGGCGCTGCCTCGTGTCCTGCCTTGTCGATGAAAAGCTGGCGCAGGCTTTCGAGGCTGGCGAGGACAGTCTCAAGACTGGCCGATAAATCGACAAGCTGCTGCAGCGGCTCGAACCGCAGAAAGGCGTCCTTGATGCTGGAAGACTCGATGACCGTCTCCCCCTCGCGGGCAGGCAGCTTTCCTTCCCCGACCAGGACCGAGCGAATCGATACCGCACCGAGGCGCTTGTCGTTGATCAAAGTGGCGCTCTGCAGCGGCAGGACGACCGTCGGCAGGTCGTCGAGCGATTTGAGGAAGGCGGACCTCAGTTCCGCACCGCCGGCCGCCTGGGTCGGATGGCAATGATCCCACTGCGCGACGAGCAAGGCATTGCTCGCTGCGATGGCGTCGACGAAGCCGGGCAAATCATCCGACAGAATATGATATTTCGCCGCCAGGATGAGATAGCGCAGATCGCGCGATTTCTCGAGATGAGTACGAAGATCGGCAAGCGTTTGCTTGGATTCGAACGACTTCCTGTTGAAACTGCGATAGCTCGCCGGCAATTGGCCTTCGGCGACACTCAGAAAATTCTGGGCATCGGCGTCGGCATCGGGATCCGGCCCGCAGGGAGTGTCGGCTGAAATCTCGTTCTCGATGCCGGCATAGACTGCCATCTTGGCCTACCTGTTGGGATCCCGCAGCGAAATGATGCGGTTCAGCGCCTCCACCTGCAACCCCCCATATGGGGGAGGTCGCAAAAATGCCGCGCGGATCATTGTCAAAGGCCGCGGCCGCCTTCCGCAATCTGTGTTTTGGAACGATCGATCCGCTGTCGGTGTCTTATGAAAAGCAATTCCGTGGGTCTTGCGAGCGGTCTATTGCTCCGCTGCCTGTCCTTCCTCCAGGTTCAATCCATGCCTGCGGACTAGCGGCAGCCAAAGGATGGTGGCGGTGCCTTCGCCCTGTTTGCTCAATACGTCCAGCGTGGCACCCAGGGCTTCGGCGCGTTGGACCATGTTCCGGCGGCCGCGGCCTATGGCCGGAGCGTTTATATCGAAACCGCTGCCATTGTCGGCAATCTCGACGCGAAGACCCGGCCTTCCCTGCAGCAGCGCCATCTTGCACTTGAAGGTGAGCTGCGTCGCCTTGCTATGGCCCATGGTGTTGCTGACCGATTCCTGCAGGATCCGCAGCACGTGCAAGGCGCTCGGCGCGTCGAGCCAGTCGAGCTCCGGCACGTCTTCGACCATCCATTTGACCGCAATCCCTGATTTTCGCAGCTCGGGCTCGTAGCGATAGCGCAGGCTGGCAAGGAGGGTGGCGACATTGCCTTCCACCGGTTCGAGCGAGTCGACCGCAACACGAAGATCGGTCAGAGCGCCCTTGAGGGCGACCACAGCCGTCGTGCTCTCCTTGCCCTGGCGTTCGGCCGAAGCCAGCGCCGCCACCAGGCTCGAGCCGATGCCGTCATGAATCTCCCGCATCAGGCGCTCGCGTTCCAGCTTCACGGCATGGGCGATTTCGAGGGCGTGCCTCGCGCTTTCGCTCGCCAAGAGATTGGCCTTGGTGGTCTCGATGCGTTGGCCGAGCGTCTGGTTGAGCCTTTCTCGTGCCTCGGCATTGGCCAGGATATGCCTGAGGATGACGAAGCCGCTGAAGCCCAATAGGACGACTCCGGCATAAGGCGCGAGCCGCGTGCCGTGGCCGGACCGGATCGTCCCGGCATAGAGATCGAAACCAACCGCGCCGAGACCGAGCGCATAGAGAATGACCAGGGCCAGTTTTTCGGGCGCGCCGATCTGTGCTTCCGCCCTCGTTGCGAAGAAGCCCAATATGAGCAGCGATACGCCTATGGTCGCAAGGCCCGCGATCCGCATGATCTCCAGGCCATGGAATGGGAAAGCTGCGGCGCCGAGGCCGAGGCAGCCCAACGCCATCACTACCACCAGGCCGCGAGGAAGGCTCGCACCGACCAGGCTCGCAGCCAGGCCGAGTGTGGTGAAAAGCAGCGGATAGAGCAGGGCGATCCGGTTGACCGGAAGGCCGAAGGGCCGTGCTTCGATCTCGGCCAGGCCCTCGAGATTGAACAGGCACCAGGCAACACCCGCACAGCAGAGCCACGCCAGGACGTTCTCCCGTCGGCGCAGCAGCCAACTCATCAGGGCAATTGCCGCGATGACAGCCAAGGTATCGGTGGCGAGCAGATGTCCCAACTGCCCCAAATCTTCCGCAACCGGGCTCATACACCGTCCTCAATGCAATATGGCTGCCCGGCTGGATCGCCGCTCGTCAACGGAGCAGCAGGCGCTTAAATCAGCACAGCGACAGGCCCTCCAATAAGAATAGCAAGAATGTCGAAACCCACCAGCCCGAGATGCGAGGACTATGGCCGGGACCCCCTAAATGTGGGAAGCGACAAAGCGTCTATGCCGTAGACGCTGAACTTGAACAGAGCTAGCCTTCATTGGCCGACGTGGTAGAGCGAGGGCAGGCTGTGGCACAAATATTCGGTCAAGACACACGAATGGGCTCTTTCACGAGCAGCCTTGGCAAGGACAAGCTCGTCGTCACCCGGTTCGAAGGCTCGGAGGGCCTCAGCGAGCTTTTCGAATATCGCCTCGAAGTGGTCAGCGACGACAACGAGGTCGATTTCGACAAGATTCTCGGCACCAAATGCCGTCTGGATATCCAGTCCCATCATGAGGGTGTCAAACGCAACTTCAACGGCGTGCTGGTGGAGACGCAATGGATCGGCAGGGACCAGGATCTGCGCTATTATCGCCTGGTGCTCCGCCCCTGGCTGTGGCTGCTGACCAGGACCACCAATTGCAAGATCTACAGCCACATGACCGTACCGGAGATCATCAGCCAGGTCCTGAACAATCGCGGCTTCATCCAGTTCGAGCAACGTTTATCGGAAAGCTATCCGCAGCTCGAATATTGCGTGCAGTATCGCGAAAGTGATTTTGCCTTCATCTCAAGGCTGATGGAGGAATACGGAATCTACTATTATTTCGAACATAGCGAGTCCGACCATAAGCTCGTCATGGCGGATGCGAGTGCGGCGCATGAGCCCAAGCTCGGTGGCGCGGCTCTCGAATTTGCGGCTGTCGGCCTCGACAACATCACCCTCAAGGACAGGCTGAACGAATGGGCCGAAGGCCGGCGCCTGCGATCCGGCAAGGTCACGCTGGACGACTACGATTATCACAAGCCCAGCACTGACCTGATGGCGGAAAAGGCGGCCAGCGCCAGGTACCAGCATGGCGACCTCGAACTCTATGATTATCCCGGCCGCTATACGGAGAAGGGCGATGGCACCACGCTTGCCAATGTCAGGCTGGAGGCCGAGCAGGCCATCGACAAGCGCGTGACCGCCGGCGGCGACGCCGTCACCTGCTGCCCGGGCTTCACCATGACGCTTGCTGGCAATCCCCCGGCCAGCAAAGGCACTAAATATCTGATCGTGCGGGCCCATCATCTCTTTCGCGCCCAAGCCTATCGCTCGGTCGACGCGTCCGGCGAGGAAGGCTATTCCGGCAGCTACGAGTTTCAGCCGCTCGACATTGCCTTCCGGGCACCGGCCGTGACGGCCAAGCCGGTCATTCACGGTCCGCAGACCGCGCTGGTGGTCAGCGACGTGGACGACCAATGCCGCATCGAGGTGCAGTTCTTCTGGGATCGCGACAAGACCCAGTCCCGCTATGTGCGGATCGCGCAGAACTGGGCCGGAAATGGCTGGGGGGACGTCAAGATCCCACGGGTCGGCATGGAGGTCGTGGTCAATTATATCGAGGGTGACCCGGACCAGCCTTTGGTGACGGGCAGTGTCTACAATGCGGAGAATGTCGCGCCCTATGTGAAGGACAAGCTCAACGCCGTATCAGGCACCAAGACGCAGACGCTCAGCGGATCGGGCTATAATGAGCTGATCATGGACGATACCGCCGGCAACGAACTGATCCGATTCCACGCCCAGCACGACCTCGAGGGCAAGGTCGAGAACGACGAGAGGCGCGAGATCGGTCAGAATGTCGAGGTGAAGATCGGCAACAACCGTGACGAAACCATCATGTCGACCTGGACGGTGAAGGCCAATCAGAAGATCGAGTTCACCGTGGGCACGAGCACATTTACCATGACGCCCGTCGGGATAACGCTCAAGTCGACCATGATCACCGTCAAGGCCAGCGCATTGCTGCAAGTACAGTCGGATGCGCTCGGCCAGGTGACGACCGGCGCACCCTTGACGATTCAGGGTGCCTTGGTTTTCGTCAATTAGCGCGTGTCTTTACCGTTCGGCCGAACAAGCAATAGTAAAGATCCACAGCACCGCAATGCATTTTCAGAAATCGGTTGGGATGCTGTGGAAGCATTTTTGGTTGGACGAAAGTGCGAGAAATTGCAAAAATACGTTTAAACAATGAGTTAGTGCAAAGAATGGTGCTGCCTTATCGGCTCACTCGTGTCATCCCAGGCACAACTTGTCTGCAAGTTGTGCCTGAGCGCGCATCGCAGCACGAAGTGATGCGATATTGGGGTGTGACCGCGAGCAGAAGGAGCGCGTTCGAACGGTCGCAGGAGACGAGATGAAGCATCTTCGGTTCTCGACGGCCCGGCAGGTGATCGAAGCTTTCCCGAATCTCGATGGCGAGTTTTCCGGATATAATCTCGACCTTGAGCCTTTCGCGTTCATCGACGCCTTGCTGGCACAGGGCGGCGCACGCAAGGCCATGGCGTTCTGCGCCTTCTTGCTGCCGCGCCGCGAGGCGGTGCAATGGCTCAGCCTGGCGCTGCGCCAGCGCCAGCCGCCGTCGAGCGCGGCGGAGACCGACCTGCTCCGCCTGGTCGAGGACTGGCTGAAGAAACCGATTGAATTCACCCGCCGCGCGGCCCTTGATGCCGGTATGGACGATCCCAACAAGGGGGCCTTCGCCTGGGCCGCCTTGGCGGTGGGCTGGAGCGGGGGCAGTTTGTCGCCCAATCCTGAACATCCGGTACCACCGCCCCCGCATCTGACCGGCCATGCCGTGAATGTCGGCTTGACTTTGCTGGTCGCCGGCCTGCCCTTGGCCAAGCAGGTCGATGGGATGGAAGACCTCGTCGGCGATGCCGTGGTGCTGCTGCGCCGTGGCGGTACCTGATCAGTTTACATTTGGCCTCATGACGTGACAGGACCTCGCAACCGCCATGCTGACACTCCGGATCGAGAACTTTGATCGCCTGCCCGATGGCGGGCCGTTGGAGTTTGCGATCGACAAGCGCGGTTTCGATTTCGGGCGCGACCAGCATCTCGACTGGACCTTGCCCGACCGCAACCGGGTAATCTCCGGCAAGCATTGCGAAGTGCGTTTCTATGATGGTGCCTATTGGCTGACGGATACCTCGACCAACGGCACCTTTCTCAATGGCGCCAGCAAGCGCCTGCAAAGTCCCTATCGTCTCGCCGATGGGGACAGGTTGGCGGTGGGTGACTATGTACTGGCGGTGTCGGTCAAGCTGCCGCAAGTCTCGGTCCAGCCGGCCCAGCCGGTGCCGTCTCCCGACCCGAGCCCGTCCTTGGCAAGTGCGGATATCTGGGACAGCCCGCACGAGGTGCCGCCGCCCATCGATGCCAGCCAATTGGTGCCGCGTTTGAGCGAAGTCGACCGCGGGCCGGATTTCCTGCACCAGGCAGCCTATGTGCCGCCACCCCTCGAGGAGGCGGAACCGATCCGCAAGCCGAGGCCGGCCATTCCAACGCCTGCCCCGGCCGCAGCGCTGTGGGAAAGCGAGCACCCCCGGCCGGTCGAACCCGCCAAGGCCGAACCGGCAGTTGAAGAGGCGGCACCGATCGTGGTCACGCCCGGGGAGGCGGCGGAGGCCCCCAAGCCAGCCGTGGCTAAGAACGTTGCGGCGCCATCTTCGGACGATGGCGGCGCGGCCGAGTTCATTCGCCGCTTTGCGGCCGGTGCCGGTATTCCAGAAAACGTTCTCAGCGGTGCCGATGCCGGCGACCTGGCTGAAGATGCCGGACGGCTCCTGAACATCGCCTGCCTGCATGTGATGGCCTTGCTACGGGCGAGGGCCGAGGCCAAGGCGCTGTCGCGTGCCGGCAACCGCACCATGATCAGCGCCGAGGACAACAATCCACTGAAATTCATGCCGACCCCCGAAGAGGCCTTGCGGGTGATGCTCGGCCCGCGGACGCGGGGCTATCTCGACGGTCAGGCCGCGCTTGAGAACGCTTTCGGAGACCTCAAAATGCACCAGGTCGCGTTTCTGGCCTCGATGCAGGCAGCATTGACCGAGCTTTTCGACGAATTGTCGCCCGAGGCCATCAAGACCGCCGCGGATGCCAGGAAATCCCTGTTTTCCGGCAAGGGGAACTATTGGGAGCTCTATGCCGAACGCTGGGCCGCCAGGGCCGGGCGCCGCGAACATGGCATGCTGGGCGCCTTCCTGGAACTCTATGCCGAGCAATATGACAAGCTGAGCGCCTCGAACCGCAATAGGCATTCGTAAGGCGCGCCTTTATGACCTTGCAGGCAGTGTGCCGGGACGGCGTCGGTCTTCCGGGGTTCCGGAAGAGGGCGAAATGATACCATAGCCAGCTCCGCATCCATTTTCGGCCCAAACCGGTCGCAGAACATGTCGCATAGCATCAAGTCTCAAAAACCCTGACCTATCGAAGACGTGGCTTTCCTGGGAGCGCGGACGTCCCTGCGACACTCAAGAGAGTGTCGGACGATCGGCTCTCCGTTCCGCAATTGCCGTGTTTTCCAGAGCGGACGAGGACGGCCGCGCTCCCAGGAAGAATCAACCTCAACGCGGCCTGCTATTACAGCCGAACTCGACCACTGGTTCCACTGGGCCGTCGCCCGCAAAGTTGGCGCCCGTAGGCGTCTTGGTCGCCATGGCAACGCTCGGGCGAGCGGATGGGAAGAGCAGGCGAGACGCCTTGGGGAAGGGGCAGTCCCAACTCCGGTTCGCATGAGGCCCGGCACGACCCCTCACTGCAGCAGCGCCAGCACGGATGTCTTGAGCGCAGCGAAGGCGGGATCGCTGGCGAATTTCGCCAGCGGTTCGTTGTTGGTCGTGCTGGTGCCCGTATCCTGCGACGGCGTGGAGCTGCCCGAGATTGCCGCACCCATCTTCTTGGCGGCCCAGGCGATCAGGAAGCTCAGCGTCTTGCCCTGTTCGAAGGGGTTGGCCCGCACATGGGCGGCGCCGAACACGTCGGAAATCAGGCTGTTCTGCGGGCCTCGAAGCGCTTTCACCGCGCCGCCCGAGCCGAGGAAATGCGCCAGATAGAGATTGCCGGGCGTGACGGTATGGCCGGCCTGCCTGATCACCGCAGCATTGTCGCGGGTATGGGCTGTTGTCATCGCCCGTGCGAGGTCGCAATTGGTGCGCAGCGCCAGCACCTCCTGGCGGCTTTTGCCAACCAGAAGATCCGGACGATGCAGCCGGATGGTGGTCATCCAGGTCGACTCGATGAACTGGCCGAGCCCGACCGCCGTGGAGAGCGGGTTGGCGGCATTGCATTTGTTGGCGCTTTCGATGGTGATGATACGACCGACGAACTGGTCGACGGCTCCGTTCGCACCGCTGGTGCTCGTGCTGGGAGCGCTGGGGGTGCCGGTGCTGGTACTCACCTGGCTGTCGGCGACCGGATCGACCGGCACGCCATTGTTCCGAACTTCGAAATGCAGGCGCGGCTCGCGGCTGGAGGCCGGCGTGCCGACATAGCCGATGGCCTCACCGGCCTGGACGCTATTGCCAACGGCAAGCCCGGTCGCCGCCCGGGCGAGATAGGCATACATCGAGGTCTTGCCATCATCATGGGAGAGCCGCACCACCGTGCCGAAATTGCTCTCCTCGCCGATCGCGGTGACCTTGCCGGCATAGGCGGCAACCACGGGCGCCCCCTCGGGAGCCGTCCAGTCGATGCCATAATTCATGGATGCGGCCGAACTGTCCGAGCCCTGCGGGCCGAATCTGGCGACGATCACGCCGTTGACGGGCGTGACCATGCCGCCATCCGGCACGCTGCCTTGGCCCGCCGACGACACGCATTCGAAGGGCGCACCCGCCTGCGGCTGCATCACATAGCAATCGAGATTACCGGTGGTACGCCCGATGCTGACAAAGACGATACGCCCGAGGCCCTGCTTGGAATCCCGCGGAGCGGGCGAGTAGATCAGCGAAATCGTGTCGCCTGGCTGCACCTTCTGCTCCAGGTCCTGGGCACGCGACAGCAGCATGATCGCTTCGCCGATCACCGGTGCGGGCAGCCTGTTGCGCAGCGCCGTGACATAGATCGCATCGAGCAGGCGTGGCTGGTTCTCCGGATCGACCTGCGCCGGTGCCAGCGGCGCCGCGAAGGGATCGCGCCGATACCAGGGATCTTCGGAACGCACATAGGCGCCGACATCGTTGAGGGCGATGGAGCCGATCAGCTCGGTCTTGGCATAAACAGACACCTGCACCGGCTGCATGTGGTTGGGATCGCCATCAACGGCGATCGCGCGCACCACGTAGCGGTCATCGGCCTCGAGCATCGGACGGCTGTAGAAGGCATTGAAGGCGTCCCCGGCCGCACTCGCCCGCTGGGTATCAAGGCCGAGATTGCCGAGCGCGTCCGTAAGGGGGATCCGAACCTTGGCCTTTTCGGCAAAATCCGCGACCCTGTCGCCTGCGCTGCTGCTCGAAGCGGCGATCGAAGAGGAACCGGTGGCCGTGTCGGCGCCGGGGGCGTTGTCGACCGCGCCGGCGGAAGCCGGCGCCTCCTGGGCGATGGCGATGTCCTCCTGGGACCCCAGCACCGCGACCTGCGATTGCGGAGTGGGCAGGTCGAGGACGTCCTTCAGCCGAAACACCTCGTTCTTGATGCCGAGGTTGACTGCTGCCTTGCGCTGCGTGTCACCAGCCAGCTTGATCAATTGGCGCGGAGCGCCCGCAAGCTGTGGCACGATCACCGGGTCACCGCTGAGATCGATGATGCGCGGCTTGATTGCCGCCCGTATCAGGGCCTCGTCTTCCGCTTCATTGTCCTCGCCCTGCACAGGAACCAGGCTGGCCTGCAGGTCGCTGTCGGTCACGGTGACCTGCTGCCGGGTTCGATCGGGAGCAAGCAAATAAATCGTGGTCACGGCCGAGCCGAGGCCGAGAAACACCAGAGCGGCAGCCATGGCGAAATAGACCAGCGCGCCTGCGGGGCGGGCGGCCGGCGGAGCTGGTTTGCCGGTATCCTTGGGAACATTCCTGGCCGGGCCGGCGCCGTCTGGCGCGGGCTTGGCGGTTTTCTTCGCGACCCGTGCGACGGGCTTGGCCGGCACGATGATGGTGGCGTTGGTGTCTTCGGCGGCCGCTTCGGTCTGCGGCTTGGCCACGCCCGGCCGGGAGGGATCCGCGGGATCGGAGGATGCTTGCCCGGCTATGACTGTCTTGTCGTCCATGGCGGAGGCGTGCCGAGGTCAGGGTTTGTCGTCGGGGCGGATGAACACCGTCCACGAGCCGGTATCGCCGGTGTCGACCTCCTTGAACTTGGCCTGCACGAAACCGCGCACCCAGCAATCCCAGGGCTGGTCCTGCACCTTTTCGATTTTGAAGCGCTTGGTGTCGACGCACATGTCCCAGCTTCCCTCGAATGCGCTGTCACCTGTGGCGGTCGTCGCATAGATATAAACATATCTAAGCTTGAGGCCGGCCAAATCTTCCTTGATCGGCGTGACGCAAGTATTGCCTGGCAATGTCCACCAGCCTTCGGTGGCGAATTTCCTGTCGATTTCCGCGCCGATCGCGACATTGTACAAAGTGACCGACTGATTGCACACTCGGAAAGCCGCTTCGGCCGGGTCGCCATGGCCCAGAATCAAGCCAAACGACGTCATGGCGAGGCCTAAAGCAAAGTGCGTTTTAGAGAAAACGCGCTTTTGCTCTAACTCCTTGTTTCGACGGGTCTTTGCGATTCTAGGCAATTCCAATAAATCGCAAAGCACTTTGGCCTTCGCAACCACAGACATTGAAGAAACAGCTTCGAGAGCACTGATCGACTGTATCACGCGATGACAGAATTTCGTATCCGCCGCACCTCTTTCTGTCTACCTCACAATGGGGGAGGCGACGGTCGAACGCCTGCTTTAAACTACAGTGGTATGGTGGATGTAAGCCGGTGGATCGCTTGACTTCCTCAGGTCATATGGCACAGTTCATGAGAAGCCGAGAGAATTCGCTCGCGCAGCGGCCGAACGTTTTTTTGGCGAGGCCTTGCGACAGCATTGCCAAGCCTGACAATCACACAACCAAATCCTTCGGGCGGCTGATCAATGTCCTGGTATAGCAAAGTCGCTTGGTCGGAAGGTCTGTTCCTCCGGCCGCATCACTTGCAGCAGGGCGATCGTTATCTCGAACACCTGCTCGAGGGCCGCACCAGCCAGATCACGCCCTATCCCTGGGGCTTCAGCGAAATCGAGATCGACCGCGACCTGGCGCAGCAAAGCAAATTCGGCCTGCGCCGCGCCGCCGGCGTCCTGTCGGACGGCACACCGTTCCGTTTTCCCGGTGATTGCCCGCCGCCACCACCCGCCATGGTGCCCGAAAATGCAGCCGGGCTGTTCGTCTGGCTGTGCATGCCCATGGCCCAGCCCAACAGCCGCGAGGTCGATGAGCCGGAGAGCGAAAGTGGCAGCCGCTATGTGGTGCAAGCGGAGACGCTGATCGACGCTTCCTCCGCCTTGCAGATCGAGGAAGAGATCGACATCGCGGTGCCGCGTTTCAGCTACGAAATCCGCCGGACGCCGAAACCGGGCTTCGTTTCCATGCTCTGCGCCCGGATCATCGAGGTCAACGACAAGACCATCGTCTTCGACGAACGCTTTGCGCCGCCCGTGCTGGTGGTCGCCGCCCATGCCGCCGTCACCGGCTGGCTCGACCGCGTAATCGGCTGGGTGGAGACCAAGCTCGACGAGTTGGCGCGCTTTGCCTCGGACCCGCGCTCCAGCGGCGGCATGCAGAGCGTCGACTATTTCGTGCTGCAGATGCTCAATCGTGAAATTCCGGCGCTTCGGCATATGCGCCGCTCGAAATATACCCATCCCGAGCGGCTCTATGTGGAATTGCTGCGTCTGGCCGGAGAATTGGCGACCTATTCCACGCGCGAACGACGCGCCAACGACTATCCGGCCTACGACCATGACAATCCCGGCGCCACCTTCGCCCCGGTGCTGGCCGACATTCAGCGCTTCCTCAGCGTCGACATCAGCCGCGCCATCCGGCTCGAAATCGTGGAGAAGGCCACCAACGCCTTCCTGGCGACGGTGACCGACCGCAATTTGTTCCGGGCTTCGACATTCGTGCTCGAAGTGGCGGCCCAGCGCTCGCTCACCGAGTTGCAGACACAGTTCCCGGCTCTGTTCAAGGTCGGCCCCAATACGCGCATGAACGAGATCGTGCACGCCCATCTTCCCGGCATCGGGCTTATTCATTTGCCGACGCCGCCGGCGCAGATCCGGGCGATCACCAGCCACGTCTATTTCGCCCTCGATCGCATGTCACCCCTCTGGCCTGAGTTCAGCACCGCCAGCGGCATCGGCATGCATTTTTCCGGCGACTGGCCCGGGCTTGAGCTCAATCTGTGGGTCGTCAAGGAAGACGTGAAGTAGGATGTGGGCACATGACGAACGGCAAGGGCCCGTTCGGGTCTAATCCGGATTCCGAAAAGACGGTGATCAAGCCCAATCCGGGCGGCCGGCGTGACGGCCAAGGTGCGCCCAATCCGGGCGGCCCCCCCGCGCCGGCCCAGGATATCTGGGGTGGGCCGCGCGTGGCGGCAGGCGCTGCAACGCCGCAGCCCTACCAGCCCCTGGCAGAGACACCGCGGGCCCAGTCGGCCTTGCCGCTCGCGCCCGCCACGGTCGATCTCGAAGCGCTCGGCGTCAGCGACAGGACCGGCGGGCCCAATCCCATCCTCGAAGCGGCCATGCCCTTGCTGCTCGTGCTCGCCAATATCCGTATCGCCAGGCAGGTTCCCCAGGTTGCGCCGATGATGAGCACGGTGGCGCAGGACATCGAGACCTTCGAAGCCGAGCTCAATGCGCGGGGCATTCCCGAACCGCAGGTGCGAACCGCCAAATATGCGGTCTGTGCCACCGCCGACGACATCGTGCAGAACCTGCCGAGTTCGGACCGCAATCTGTGGACGCAGTACAGCATGCTGAGCCGCTATTTCCAGGTGCGCGACAGCGGCGTCGGGTTTTTCGACGAACTGGCCAAGCTGCGGCAACACCCGCAGATCAATCATAATCTGCTCGGCCTGATGCATGCCTGCATGTCGCTGGGCTTCGAAGGCAAATATCGGGTTGCCGGCGGCGATGTCCCGCATCAGCAGATCCGCCGCGACCTCTATGAAACCCTCCGCGCCCGCGAGGCACGGGTGACGGATCATATCTCGCCGCATTGGCGGGGCCAGGACATCGCCGCCGCCTATGTACGGCGGACCGTGCCGGTATGGGCTATCACCTCCGTCGCCGTCGGCCTGCTCCTCCTCAGCTTCCTGGCGTTCCGCTGGCTGCTCGGCGGCATGTCCGACACGGCGAGCGCCGGCCTGCTCGCCCTGCATCCGACCGGCGACATCCATATCTATCGGACCGTGCCGGCACCGCCGCCGCCAACACCGCCGATCAAGGTCACCGGCCAGCTCGAGCGCATCCGCGAGCGCCTGAAGGACGACATCGCCGCCAAGAAGGCCTCGGCCGACTATTCCGGCAAGGACATCGTGGTGCGGCTCCTCAATGATTCCCTGTTCGACAAGGGCAGCACCACGGTGCGCCCCGATGCCGTTGCTGCCATCGGCCATATCGCCGCTGCGCTCGACAAGGAACCAGGGCAGATCCGTATCATCGGGCATACCGACAACACGCCGGTCCGCGCCACCGTGCGCTACAAGGACAACCAGCAGCTTTCCGAGCAGCGAGCCAAGGCGGTCGAGAAGATCCTCGTCGCCGGCATCGCCGATCCGCAGCGTCTGACCACTTCGGGGCTGGCCGATACTGCACCGATCGATCTCAGCAACACGGCCGAGGGCCGGGCCAAGAACCGGCGCGTCGAAGTGTTCATCCCGCGCGAGGATATGTGATGAAGCGCTGGATCATTGTCATCGTCAGCTTCCTGGCCGTGGTCGCGCTGTGCGCGGTGATCTGGCTGGTGCTGCCGCTTGTCGCCGTGGCCGGCATCGAGCCCTTCGACAATCCCTGGCTGCGGCTGGCGCTGATCGGCCTCCTGCTGGCCGTTTATTTCTGCTGGCTGGCCTATCGCATCTACAAACACGGGCAATCGGCCCGGGCGCTGGCCGAGAACATCGCAGTGCAGGAGCCGGAGGATGACGGCTCCGATGCCGTCGTCCTGGCCGACAAGATGCGTGACGCCCTGCTCACGCTCAAGGGCTCGCGCCGCACCAAGGGCGACTTCCTCTATGAGCTGCCCTGGTATCTCATCGTCGGGCCGCCGGGCGCCGGCAAGACTACGGCCCTGATGAATTGCGGCCTGAAATTCCCGTTGGCCGCCCATACCGGACCGATCGCGGGCAGTGGCGGCACGCGCTATTGTGATTGGTGGTTTACCGAGGACGCTGTCTTCATCGACACTGCCGGCCGCTACACCACACAGGATTCCGACACCGAATCCGACCGCAAGAGCTGGCTCGCCTTTCTCGATCTCCTCAAGCGCCACCGCGAGCGCCAGCCCATCAACGGCGTGCTGGTGGCCATCAGCATCGGCGATCTCCTGTCGATGAAGGAGGCCGAGCTCGGCGCCCATGCCGTCGCCATCCGCAAGCGCCTGGCCGAGCTCAACAATCGCCTGCAGGTGGATTTTCCAGTCTATGTCATTTTCACCAAGGCCGATCTGGTCGCGGGCTTCATGGAGTATTTCGGCAATCTCGACCCCGAGGAGCGCAAGGCCGTCTGGGGTGCCACCTTCCAGACCAAGAACAAGAAGGAGAACCGGGTCGGTGACGTCGGGCCGGAGATCGACCTCTTGGTGTCAAGGCTGAGCGCCGAATTGCCCGATCGCCTGCAGGAAGAGCCGGACCCGATTTCGCGCGTGAGGCTCACAGGCCTGCCGTCCCAGCTTGCGGCGTTGAAGCCGGTCATCACCCGCTTCCTCAACCAGATCTTCGAGCCGACGCGCTATCAGACCAGTGCCGCGCTGCGGGGCTTCTACCTCACTTCCGGTACGCAGGAAGGCACGCCGATCGACAAGTTGCTGGGCTCGCTGTCGCGCGACCTCGGCCTGCAGGCCGGTGCCAGCCTTGCCTATTCGGGACGGGCCAAGAGCTTCTTCCTCGAGCATCTCCTCACCAAGGTGGTGTTCGGCGAGGCGGGTTGGGTTTCCACCAACGCCGCGGCGGTGCGCCGCAAGATCCTGCTGCAGACCTCGGGCTATGTGCTCGTCGCTGGTGTGACCCTGGCCGCGCTCGCCGGCTGGCTGACCAGCTATTACGGCAACAAAGCCCTGATCGACCGCACGGATGTCGCCACTGCCGCCTATGCGAACGATACGGCGGCACTGCTCAAGGAGGATCCAGTCGACGATGCCGATTTCCTCAAGGTCGTCGGGCCGCTTGGCAAGCTGCGCGATTTTCCCTGGGGCTATGACCGGCTGGACAGCGAACCGCAGATCAACGAAACACTGGGGCTCGGCCAGCACAAGCGCATCGGCGCGGCAAGCGTGGCAGCCTATCGCGATGGGCTGGATCGGCTGTTACGTCCGCGCATTCTTTTCCATCTCGAAAAACGGCTCGCCGATCTGCAGGATCAGCCCGATCAGCTCTATGAACCCCTCAAGGTCTATATGATGCTGGGCGGCGATCCCGCCATTCCGGTGGATACGGCTCTGATCGAGGGCTGGATGCGGGGTGATTGGGAAAGCCTTTATCCGGGCGAGCCCAACAAGGCGACGCGCGACAGCCTGAGCCAGCATCTCGACGCCATGCTCAATATCGAGGGCACGCCGCGTCCGATCGCCCTCAATGGTGATCTCGTCAAGGCGAGCCAGGTTGCATTGACGCGGCTGTCGCTGGCCGAACGCGCCTTTGCCATCATCAAGTCGACCGCGCATGACCAGAGCGTCAGGGATTGGACCGTGGCAGGCAATGCCGGGCCGGATGCTGCCGTCGTCTTCGGCACCAATGACGGTTCGCCCACCGAGAGTGTCGGCGTCCAGTCGCTGTTTACCTATGATGGCTTCTACGCCTTGTTCCTCGACAAGATGAAGTCGGTGATCACGCTTCTGCAGAACGAGCGCTGGGTCCTGGGCGACGCAGGCAGCACGCAGGCCATCGACGAGCAATACGCCAATCTGGGCCCCGATCTCTACCGCATTTACGACCAGGAATTCATCAAGGCGTGGACTGCGGCGCTCGGCAAGTTGAAGCTCAACAGCTTCGCCGCCGACAAGCCGGGCTATGCCACGCTGCGGGCCGCCACCGGTGCCGCTTCGCCGATCAAGCTTCTGTTCGAGTCCATCTCGGCGCAAACCAGGCTGACCGAGGCACGGCAGGGAGCCGATAGTGACGTCGGCGGCAAGCTCAAGGATGCTGCGGTGAAAGCCGCTACCAAGGCCGTCACCAGAGCTGCCGGCAGCAGGCTCGATGATATGGCAGCGATCGGCCTCGACGCCGCCAAGAAAGCCTCCGGCCGTGGCGGCAATGTCGAGGCACCCTTCGTGCCGGGCGCCATCATCCAGGAACATTTCCGCCGCTATCACGACCTTGCCCGCAAGAATGGCGACAAGAGCCAGATCGACCTCCTGGTCGAGCAGCTGAAGGGCCTCTACCAGAGCCTGATCGACGAGCAGGACTTCGAGCGCGCGGCGCAGGCGCGGCAGAACATGCAGACTTTCCTCGGCTCCATCGCCACCAGCTCGTCGCGGCTCGAAACCCCGTTCGACACCATGTTCCGCGATGCGATGGCGGAATTCGAGCAGAAAATCATCGGCGACAAGGTGGCCGACCTCAAGGGCGAGCTGAAGGGCTCGGTAACCCGCGAATGCCTCAACATCGTCGGCAACAAATATCCCTTCTCGCCGGGCAGCAAGCAGGAGGTACCGATCGGCGAATTCGGCCGCCTGTTCGGGCCGAATGGGGTGTTCGACACCTTCTTTCGCGAAAAGCTGGCGGGACTGGTCGATACCTCCGGCGCGGCCTGGGGCTGGAAGCAGAACTCGAAGTTCAGCCAGGCGCTTTCGCCCGAGACGCTGCATCAGTTCCAGAACGCCGCGCGCATCAAGGAGGCGTTTTTCAGCGGGCGCGGCACCTCGCCCAATGTGAAATTCGCGCTGGTGGCGCAGTCGATGAGCCAGAAGACGGCCTCGGTGAGCTTCGAGGTCAACGGCACCAAGCTCGACAGCCCGTTCGGCGTGGTCTCGCGCGGCGATTTCGAATGGCCGGGCCGTTCTCCCGACGGCACCGCCTCGATCACCATGCCTGAAAGCGATGGCACCTCACCCTCGCTGCGTTTCACCGGCGCCTGGTCCCTCTATCGTTTGCTGCAGAAGGGCGACATGCGCCAAGCCGGAAACAAGGCGACAGCTCGTTTCGTCGTCGGCGGCAGGGAGGTCACCTATCAATTGACCTTCGACACGCTCGACAATCCCTTCACCATCCTGTCACAACTCAAATTCGCCTGTCCGTCGGACCTGTAGGACCCGTCGTCATGATGACAATGTGCGGCATGTTCGGAAAGCTGCCCTCCAAGCGCGACTTCGTGTCCTACAACATGCCGCGGCCCTTTCTCGACCAATGGGAGGAGTGGCTCCAGGGTGCCGTCGCCGCCAGCCGGCACGCGCTCGCCGAGCGCTGGCAGGAGATCTATCTCGGCTTTCCGATCTGGCGCTTCTGGTGCGGCAGGCGGGTCTTCGGCTCGGCGGTGACCGGCGCGCTGATGGCCTCGGTCGACGGCGTCGGGCGCTATTTTCCGCTGACGGTATGCGCCTGCGAGCCGCCGGACGCCTATCTGGAACCGCCGCCCTCACGCGGGCTCGATCAGTGGCACGAGGGCTGCGAGCAATTCCTGCTCCATATGCTCGACGATAATTTCGAGCGCGAGCCCTCCCATCTGCTGGCGCAAATTCCGTTTCCACCCCTCGTATCGCGCCTGCCGCCACCACAGCGCGACGGTGGCTTGCTGCTGTGGCCCGGCAGCGAAATGCCGGTCACCGACGCTTTCCGCTCGCTGGAGATGGCGGACGGCGATGCCCGCAACGGCGGCCGTAGCTATTGGTGGACGCATGGCGGCCAAGGCGCCCCTCTGGGCGGCCATCAGGCCAGGCTCGTGGTGGCCGAGGGCAAGCCCGATGCCCAGTTCTTGTCGTTCCTGATGACGGGGGAGACGATCTGATGGACCCTTGGGCATCCGGCGACCATCTGAAATTCGAGACCGCAGCACTGACCCACCCTGGCCTTGTGCGCCGCTTCAACGAAGACAGCATCTTTACCGATGGCGAGCGCGGCATCTGGGTGGTGGCCGACGGGATGGGTGGCCACCGCGACGGCAATCTCGCCAGCGCGATGATCGCCGATGCCGCGCGAGGTGTCGGCAAGAGCGCTTCCTTGATGGAATTCGCGGAGGCGTTCCGGCGAGAGATCGGCATCGTCAATGCCGAACTTCTGGCCCGTTCCCAAGGTCGGCCGGAGCATATCGTCGGCTCGACGGTTGCGGCGCTGCTGACCCATGATGGCAATTACTGCTGTCTGTGGGCTGGCGATTCCCGCTGCTATCTGGTGCGCGGCGGGCGCATCGAGCAGCTCTCGCATGACCATACCGAAGTGCAGGAACTGGTGGATCGCGGCATCATCAGCCAGGCCGAGGCGGCCAGTTGGCCACGCCGGAACGTGATTACCCGCGCCGTCGGTGCCATCGATGATTTCCAGCTTGAACATGCCACCGGTGTGGTAAAGTCGGGCGATTGTTTCGTGCTGTGCAGCGACGGCCTGACCGGACATGTCAAGGATGAGGAAATCCTGGCCATGAGCAACGGGCTGAGCGCGAACCAGGCGAGCCACGAACTTCTCGAACTCGCCTTGGCGCGCGGTGGCAAGGACAACATTTCCGTTGTCGTCGTCAATGTCGTCGACACAGGCGCGACAACGGTTGTGATGCGATAATGGCCGCCGATGGAACCGTCCGTGAACGATGACCGAACCCGGATCGCGATCCGCGGCTCGGCCGTGAGCATCGGCGCCGAACTCAACCAGACCTACCGCATCGACGCCCTTCTCGGCGTCGGCGGCATGGGAGAGGTGTATAAAGGCCACAACATCCAGACCGGCGATCCGGTGGCGATCAAGATCGTGCTGCCGGAATTTGCCGGGGATGAGACCATTGTCGGTCTGTTCCGCAAGGAAGCCCGCATCCTCAACCACCTCTATCACGAGGCCATCGTCCGCTATCACGTGTTCTCGTTCGATCCGGTGCTGTCGCGGCCTTACCTAGCGATGGAATATGTGGATGGTCCTTCGCTCGCCGCCCATGTGAAGAACGCGCCGCTTGCCCCCTCCGAATTCATGCACTTGCTGCGCCGGCTGGCCGATGGTCTGCACCGCGCGCATCTGGCTGGCGTCATTCACCGTGACATGTCGCCCGACAACGTCATCCTGCCCGGTGGCCTCGTGCAGAATGCCAAGATCATCGATTTCGGCATTGCGCGTTCCGCCAATGTCGGCGGCGAAACCCTGCTGGGCGGCAGTTTCGCCGGAAAATACAATTTCGTCTCGCCCGAACAGCTCGGCCTTTATGGCGGCGAGGTCACGCCCAAATCAGACATCTACAGCCTGGCCTTGGTGATGGTAGCCGCCATGCGAGGCCGGCCGCTCGACATGACAGGCTCGCAACTCGACATCATCGAGAAGCGCCGCAGCCTGCCCGATCTTGATGGTGTGCCCAAACAATTTCACGCCGTACTATCCGCGATGCTGGCCTCCGACCCCGCGAATCGTCCGGAGGATATGGCCGCTATCCGCGATTGGCCGGATAGTCCGGCAAGCCCCAAGCCGAAAGCCGAGAAGAAAGCCACCAGCGCCAAATCGGCCGAGGTCTCCCAGACAAAGCCTTCGCACGTCCTTCGTAACACGATTTTTGCCACTACCGCTCTCGCGGTCATCGGTCTCGGTGCGCTGGGGGGCTGGATCTATACCGATGGGAACCTGTTTTCGGGCAATACCCCACCCATAACCGGGCAGCCCGATAACAAGCAGCCGGATGGCAACAGCCAGGAGACCCTCGCCAAGCAGAAGGCCGAGCGACACGATCGTCTGGCAAAGCAGCTTGCCAGTGCTGGCCAGGGCGAGGCCGCCCTGCAAAGTTTCCTCGACCAGTGCGGCGCGGACTGCCCCGATGATCTGGTCCAGCAAGCCAGGAGCAGTATCGCTGCCCTGAAGGAGCAGGCTGCGCGCCGTGAGCGCCTGGCGGCTCAGCTATCGAGCGCTGGGCAGGACAGCTCCGCCCTGCAGAGTTTTCTCGACCAGTGCGGCACGGATTGCCCCGATGACCTGGCCCGGCAAGCCAAGAACAGTATCGCTGCCCTGAAGGAGCAAGCTGCACGCCGTGAGCAGCTGGCGAAGCAGCTTGCGAGCGCTGGCCAGGACGAGGCCGCGCTGCAGAATTTTCTGGCTCAATGCGGTGCGGATTGCCCCGATGATCTGGCCCGGCAAGCCAGGGGCAGTATCAGTGCCCTCAAGGAGCAGGCCTCCCACCGTGAGCGCCTGGCAAAGCAGCTTGCGAGTGCCGGGCAGGACAGCTCCGCCCTGCAGAGCTTCCTCGACCAATGCGGCGCGGACTGCCCTGATGATCTCGCGCGGCAGGCCAGAGGCAGTATCAGTGCCCTGAAGGAGCAGGCCGCGCGCCGTGAGCGGCTGGAGAAGCAACTGGCGAGCGCCGGACAGGACAGCTCTGCCCTGCAGAGCTTCCTCGACCAGTGCGGCGCGGACTGCCCCGGGGATCTCACCCAGCAAGCCCGGAACCGCATCGATGCGGCCAAGAAATTGGCTGCGCGGCATGACAGCCTCGCGGTGCAGCTCAAGGCTGCTGGCAAGAATGCCACTGCACTCAGGAGATTCCTCGATCAATGTGGTGCCGATTGCCCCGATGATCTGGCTGCAAAGGCAAAGGCCACGATAGAAGGCACCAAATTGGCGGCTGTTACATCACCCACGCCGGCCGTGCTCCGGGATTTCGTGGCAGGCTTTGGCGCGGATAGCTGCTTTGCCGCAACGGCAGATGATGTAACGGCCAATTCCGCAACCGTCACGGCTCTCGGCACGGCAACGGTGGACCAGAGCTTCGCCGATGCCTTCAGGCAGAAGGCTGGCTTTACGCCGACGGTGAAGCTCGATGCGGTTTCCGACCAGCAATGCGGCTTCGTCGGCGCGTTGCGCCGCATGTCGGTTGCCGGAGCGCCACCTTTGAAGATCGTCTTGAGCAAAGCCGAAATCCGCGGCGGCGACGCGGATAAGGGCACGGCGGGCGACCCACTCACCGTCTCGGTAACCGGGGCAGGAGAGCGCAACATCTATCTGTTCGTGATGGACCACAAGGGCGGGATCCAGAACATCAATCGGCTCTGTGCCTCCTGCATCACCATGAAGGCAGGGGAAATCGAGGCCGGACTCAGCCTGTCGGCGCCGGCCAGGACCGATGGCGAGGCTCGGCCCTCCTTTTATCCGATGCTGGTATTCGCCGTCGCTTCGTCACGGCCGCTCATCAGCATCAACGCGCAGGATGCCTTCGAGGCGGATGATTTCATCACGCCTTTCCTGAAGGAGATCGCGAATGCGCGGGATGTCACCACGGTGGCGGGCTATCTCAAGCTCCGCGACCAGTGACGGCGCGGCGCGGAGCAGATTGCGGGCGGCGACTTGGTGGAATGGGGCGTGACTTTCCGCCCCCTCTGGCTTCAGGACCTGAGAAGTTCTACAGCACCTCCGGAGAGGGCTATTCCAATTTCGCGTGTAAAAGCTCGATGCAGTTTACTTAACTAAATAGTATATCAATTTTTTTAGAAAGTGCTTTTGAGCACTTACCGAATTTCTTGAATCGATGAATATTTTAAGATGGATTATCGGTGAAGCCTACTCGAAAGACTTTCTTATTCCTGTGCGGAGAATTTTCTCATGTCCGATTATAAAATCTGAAATTGACTGCATAGTAATATTTATAACATTGTTATTTAGAATAATAATTAAATACTAGAATAATACTCATGCAAATTTAGTGTAATATTTAATATATTTACCCTATATATTTACAAGTGCATTATTTATTTGTATAATTTAATTATATTTTTTAAAATAGAATTATTGGAGTTTTAGAAAATAAACTTACTTCCAGTAATAATCATATGGAGGCCCTATGGCTGACCCCATTATCCTGGACAAGAACGTACTCACGTCGATTGCAAGGAATAATCAGCCGGCGGCTGAGAGTTTGAAAAAATACTTGAAGTCCGGAACGCCGGTCTATATTTCGCGCGCTGCTTATGACGAGTTGGTGACGCGGGCGCAAACTCAAAAACAGGGCGGCGAATATGATTGGCTGCTCAAGGATGCGCGGATCACGATTGCACCGTCAGGCAGCATCAAGGATCGCGGCGACGTCTATGCCGACAACATCCAATATACTCCCGCTCCCAATCGCCCGCAGTTGAAGGATTTCTCGCGCAAGGACGATACCACCAAGCCAGGCGACGTGTTCGTCGTAGCCCAGGCCAAGGCTATCAACGCGCGTCTGTGGACGTTCGATAGGAAAGTACAGAATGCGGCGCCCGCACTCGGCGTGAGACTGGCGCCGGAGTGCAGTATTGGCGACCGCAGCGGTGTCGAGGACGTAGCGATAGCACGCAAGCTACTCGGACTTAATCCACGCACCCTTGGCGCCAATGGCAAACCGGTGCCGCCGTCAGGAGGATCGGGAGGCGGATCTGGCGGCAGCTATTCAATCGGTGTGGCCGACAATACTGTGCCGGAATACGTCGGGCCATCCCCGAAGGGCACGGCAACGATAGCGGGGATTCAGCTGGCTTTCGAAGGGGTCAATTTCGTCCTCAATCTCGTCAATGACTACATCCAGAAGGGAAAGGTCACGCAAGCTCTAGATCAGGTCAGGCCGGGCATTGCCAGCGAACGCGCGTCGAATCCGCGGATGGGCATTCTGCTGTTATTTTACTATACCCAGTATCAGGCTTCCGATGAGAGTCTCATCAAGCCGGGCGCCGTGTTCGATCATTTGACCTGGGGAAAAGGGACCACCCGCGACGAAGCGCTTCGCGAGGCATTGAGCGTGCCGACACTATCGCGGGGCACCGGGCCAAACGAACGCGCCTTTTCGCAGGAAGTCTGGATAGCACCGCTTCAGAGATCTGCTGTCACCACCGCCAAATGTCCATTCAAACCCATTGCGATAGGACGGTTCTTTCTTGGCGACTCCAACAAGGCGAAATTCCAACAGGTGGAGTTCAACATTCTTGGTGGCTTTGACGATGTGGTTGAAACGAGCGTTGAACTGCCAGCCGACTCCAATGTCGATTTTGCCGTCCTTGAACCGCCAATTCAGGTCTACTGGTACAATATGAATGGGCGGCAATCCGTCAACGTTCCACTCCTGGACGATAAGACCGCGAACGAGAACACCATCAAGGTAGTCGATCTCGATCCATGGAGCCCGTTCCACGCGAAAGCAGCGATGGTCTTTCCTGTGGATGAATGGACGGAGAAGGTATTCGGACTAATTTCACCTACGGGAAACTATTTCAGCCTCGGGACCTATGTGAATTTCAACATGATCCGGTGGGTACGCGCTAAAAATATCCATCTGCTGCGCTTTTTGTAGCCGTCCAGGAAGAATTCGAGTGTCAGTCCGAGACGAGCCTCGGTCCGATGTCGATGCCGTTGCGCGTTCGCACTACGGCCAGCTTTCGAACAACTACCCCCCGATCAGCACGGTCGGCCACATGCCCACGATGGTGCCACCATGGGCGGTGAGATCGCCGATACGTGCCGCCATCTGGCCGTTGACATACACCGTGGTCGATCCCAGTGCGATCATGTCAGGCGGCCCGACGCAGATGCAGATATCCCCGACCCGGGCCTGCAACTGGCCGCCGGTGAAGACATTCACCGACCCCATCACGATCGGACCGCCGACATGCGGCACCAGCACATTCACCAGCGGGCAGACATGCATGTCGCCCAGACGTGAAGCAGGTTGTCCCATCAGCCACTTCCTGTTCCGCGTCCTTCAGGACCGAACGCGCGACGTTGCACCATACTCTGTCCGACTGCAGCGTTTTTGTCACGCCGCCCCGATCGTACAAACCAATCATAGGCCGAGGCCGCCCGAGGCACATCCTTCAAACGGGGGGAATTCGGGCAGAACTCTGCCGTGCCGCTTATTTGGAACCGAACCTGTCGAAGGTGCCGCCCCAGGTCAGCGTCAACGTCTGCTGGCCGTCATGCCAGTAGTAATAATTTAGATGGTCAGTCAGCGGCGAAAGTCGAAATAAATCAACGATTTCAGTCATGGCATCTTGAGAACACATACGAACAACACATACGATGGAGTCCCTGATGCCTCGCGGAATTTCGATCAAGATGAAGAACGTCGTCCAGACAAAATACGGCATCTACCAGTTTCGTAAAACTGTCCCGGCTCCGCTTCGGGCGATCCTTGGGCGGACAGAATTTCTCTACAGCCTCGAAACGAAGGATGAGAAAGAAGCCTTCGTCAAGGCACTGCCCATAACCAAAGCGGTGAATGAGCAACTTGAGAATGCCCGTAGGAAGCTGAATGTAGATCACAATCGGGCTGCATTGCGTCAGATGATTTTGGAGCCTAGTCCCGACCAAATCGTGCGATTGGATATTGCGAGAAAAGAGGCAATCGCCTCCGGTCGGGAAGCCATGCACAAGCTTCTCCAGACCACGCGATCTAAGATCGCAGCGACGAGCAAAGGCCATGCTCGCTCTATGACACTTACACAGGCTCAGAATGAATATTTGGCTGATAGAGATTCGAAAACTAGAGATGAAGTTAGCAAAAGACGTTTTGAAAGGTCGATTATATCGGTAATCAACACCTTAAAAGCTTACTTCGATGGAAAAGACGTGTTTATTACCGATGTAAGCCGTTCGGATGCGCGTGCATATATGAGTATGAGAGCAAAGAGTATCAAAATTAATTCGCTGAATACTCAATTGAGAACTCTGAAGGCCGTATTTACATTCGGGTTAAGAGAAATTGAATCGAATAATAAAAATCCATTTGACGGATTGAAAATGCAGGATGACATTGCGGTTGGTGATCGGAAGAATCCTTTCACATCCGGAGAAATCAAGAAAATTATCGGGCATTTGTGGGATATGCCGACTAGCGAAATTCGTTTAATTGGCTTGCTAACTGCATTCACCGGTTGTCGTGAGATGGAGATTGTTGGATTGGATTGGGCGGATGTCAAAGTGAAAGATAAAATCCCGCATATCTTTATTCAGCCAAACGCTCAAAGAAACTTGAAAACTACAACTTCTAAACGTGTTCTTCCGATATCCGAGCCATTGATGGAATTGCTTAAATCCTTATCGCCAAAAATCGGACCTGTATTTCCGGGGTATGCAGGGCAGAAATACGGCGCCGGAAATGCCGGGAAAGAACTGAATCGAAACCTTCGTGAAATCGGGATAGCCGATCCGAAAGTTTCTTGGCATTCATGGCGGCATACGATGAAAGACGCTCTTCGCAATACGAAGTGCGATCCGGAGCTTAGACTGGAGCTACTTGGGCATACTAAACAAGGAATGGATAACATATACGGCGATGGCTTCAATCTAAAAAACAAGAAAGAAGCCTTAGACAAAGCTATTTCTTATATGTTCAGCTAGATGGAGATTGAGATCATTTTTCTAAAATAAACTCTTGCAATTCTTTTTTCTCCCATTTTCTCAGAGGAGGCACACAGACATGAATTTCGTTCGGCATTCGTTCAATTTTCTATCGGAACTTAGCGCCTCCGAGCCGATAAGGAGAGATGATTTCGTCGATAATCAAGATAACAACATGATTAAATCTATCCAGAGGACTTGCACATGCTAATTGGTTATGCCTATACATATGGCAAAGCCTCAGCCGGCAATCAAGATTTGAGCCGCCAGCGTTCTGCATTGACGGCAGCCGGCTGTATCTCGATTTATGAGGATCGGCTCACAATGGGCAATCCTCAACCGGAGCGGAAGCGTGCGCTAGATCAACTTCGCGAAGGGGATACTCTCGTTGTCACCCAGCTTGATCGATTGGCGAAGCCCATCGGAAAACATGAACTGACAATGATCGCGAGCCTTCTCAGTGAGCGCAAAGTTGGGCTGCGTTCACTTAACGAGGCTTGGGCTGATGCGAATAACATAATCACGAACTACCTTGATTATCAGAAATATGAAAAGGATCCACTCACATTAAAGCCAATATATGACGAATTTGTTCGTATCGTTTTTGAGAGTGGAGACAATTACAAAATCGATTACCCATGGTGTTTGACATTTGGCTATCAAGGCGACTCGTCGATCGAGCGCTGGGGGATTGGCAATAATCATCTATTAGAAATGTTCCTTAATCTTCAGGATAAAGGAGGATTTAGTTACGAAAAATCTAAAACCTTTTGCGAAAAATTGCGAAAAATCGGAAGGTGGTTTGAGTTAAAATTTAAGCTGGATGAGTGGTTTCAACGTGCTTACAAAGATTTGATCGTAGGAAAAATTGACCGAGATGTCGCGCTGTTTGCGTGTTACATCGCTATTTGTAATATAAAATACGGAGCGAGCTGGGATTATCTCACAGCAAATGAAATATTCAGAAAACTGACTGCGTTGGGATCCGATTTGCCATCTCAGCTGAAAAGGCACGGAAGTGGTGAATTGCCGAAAGCGATTACCGACTACAAAGATGATGATGTAACGTTTAAGGCAAACGATGCCTTCGCCACGATCCGGGTCGCCATTAAAAATGAGAGCGAGGAGAATTATCGAAAAGTCCTCGACCATCTCGCTCATGTGTTGGAAGAGGAATTCCCCCGGAGCTACGCTATTGAGTTCCGTAGCCCGAATAAAGCGTTCCTACCGATCAGTGGATTGCCGAAGAAGGGTATTAACCAGCTGTTTGCCAACGCTGCAATCTATCCCTCCCTATGGCCGTTGATCGAGCGATACGCTCGTCTGGCAATGCGAGAGTTCGAATGGTACTCAAACACTCCGGAAGAGAACCCGGTGATGCCGGGCACATTTGCCGTGTTTGCTTTGGCTTTGGCCGATAAGTCCTATGGCCGCCTCGCTCTAGACTATTTACGCATTTGTGATGGAGAGCATCAGTCGGCTCATGCCAACTTGGTCCATGCCTATATTGCGAAACATGGCTTCACAGGCGATGCGATCCGACTGCTGATTGCCTCCGCCGAAAACATTCAGAACATGACAGCTCGCAAGACCTATCCATCGCTGATCGCGAATGAGAATAGTATGGCCCTCCTTGCACAAGCTCGAAAA
Organism: Labrys sp. F242; assembly: GCF_057813875.1. NCBI lineage: Bacteria > Pseudomonadati > Pseudomonadota > Alphaproteobacteria > Hyphomicrobiales > Xanthobacteraceae > Labrys > Labrys sp. F242. The sequence goes on from NZ_JBVASG010000008.1 coordinate 190,068, forward strand.
GACAAGACGAGCGAAACGCCTGCTGATGAGTCTGAAAAAAGCACCTCGTGGGCCAGAGACCCGGATCGTGCTTGGCGAAATGTCCTAACAACTATCTGGGGTGAGGCTGCCATAAATCGGCCGGATGAGATCATGGAAGCCGCGCCGGAGGAGCTACGACATCTGTATCGATCAGTCTTAGGGGTGGATGAAGACATCTCGGCATACGGCGGACGCACCTAGAGGGGTATTGGACAAGAAATCTTGTTCAAATAGGAATAAAGCCGTGTTTTATCTGCTCAAACTGCAGATAGGATGGCTTCTTCGTATAAGGTCTGAGTATTGATAAACCGTCGTTGCTCAGTGCTTTTTAGCGTCGAATTTGCTGTAGCTTCGGTATGAACCGTAGATGTAACGATTGTTATTGATTCAATTTCTAATCCTTCATCAAATAACAGAAAGCTCTGAAGACCAAGATGGATTATTGGCCCTAATATATCTGAGCAAAACATCGCTCTCTATTTTTTCATGAAAATTCGACGCTATTATTGCTGCTCGATCGGCATTATCTGGATCGCAGGCCCGCATAAACGACCCTTGATAGTCACCGATTGGAGGATCCACATCAATACCGCGATCTCTAAGGAGAATGGCATAGCTTCTCCACGTATCGATAATAGAATTCATCAAGTATTTATTGCCAATAATTCTATCGATGATTAACATATATTCTTCATAATTTACAATTAAATGATTTTTTACTTCTGGACCTGAGAAATATATAGAATCCAGAACAATGGAATCTTTATCGAACCCAGAAAGGTCCGATGGCTTTATTATAGGTTTGGGGAAAGTGTGGCCCGGCAAGTCGAATTCTCCCTTTATCTCACAACAATTTGCAACGTTGATATCTCGTGGGCTCGCCACATAGTAATCGGACGCGAAACGCTGCAAAACGCAGAAAAGACCGGATCGTCAGAGGGCGACAAGGGCAATCCGTTTCATTCATCGGCGGCTCTCAATTCAATGCCGTGAGTATCTTCGAAGGTTGTAGCAAGCCAGTCCGTCAGCAGGCCAAATTGCTTCTGTGCCTTGAAAGCAGGTTCTGCGATCTTCCATGCATCATCCAAGGTCGATGGTGGAGGCATCTCCCCGTACCGTTCGGCGTAGCTCGAATAGAGCGATAGAACCATCATCGGGATTTCTAGCGCTGGAATCTTGTCATCCAGCGTATGAATGGCAAGGGTAAATGGCCTGATGGCCTCCAAATCCACATCTGTGAAACCGGCCTTGATCATGACGGCTACGTCAATCGCCGTCTTTGCGGCTGGCAAGCGACAATTGGTCATCTCTTACCGCCAATTGCTGCCAATCAGCCTCATGAAGATCAGAATGCCTAGCGTATTCCTCAATCTCAGACGGCAGTTTCGAGGCGAAAATTCCCATGTAGCCCTCTCAATTCGCCACTGCGCTTAGCTCAAAATATTTGCGAAACAGAGTTATTCTTAGCATTCTGAGATTTCCGCATTTTCTGGTGGAGTGCTCCATAAATGAGAATTGGAACCACAATCACAATTTGTGCAGTAACCAAAATCCCAAATTCCACAGCGTCCCACTTCCAGAAATATATAGTACCCGAACCTGTAGAGGTTCCAATTACAGACATAATTAGGAGGACGGCAATAATCCAAGACAACACCCTATAAATTGGCATGATTATCGCCTTTTTGTATAATAAAAAGCCGGCTAGATAAGAAAGAGTTAGTGGGGTTGCAATAATTATGGCCGCTAGTTGAATGAGTTCTAATATCGGCGCATTTAATTTCTCTTGTAGATAAAATAATTGACCGATGATGAGGACGAGCCAAACGGCCGCAACTCGATTGTAAGTGTTACTCCACATTGTAAACAGCCCCTAGATAGCCAACAACTTCTATATTAGATCGTGGAACGTCGGGTCTCCAAGTTGAAAAGTCGATTTTTTAGAAAAACTGTGAAGTCCTATACGCATAGCGGCTGACCAAAATCCTCATAGGATTCTGCAAATACCAGTAAAAGGGGCTGGTCTATCACGGGACACCGACAATCCCATGTTTTGGTAGGCTAATAGGAACCCTTTGTATAATTTGGGTATACGCTAGAGAGGCGTTGGCGTGAGACAGTTTTGATGTCTTAATAGAGTTGACATTGGATATACGAGACAGTATCTGATGGACATCTAGAACCTAATGAGACAGAACGGCCATGACACAATATGGATATGCAAGAGTCAGCACTTCCGATCAGGATTTGACCATTCAACGCGAAGCGCTGGCTAAGGCCGGTTGCGAAGTCATCCGAGAAGAGAAGGTTTCTGGTACCAGCCGGAACGGCAGGGAGGAACTCGACACGCTGATGCAGTTCATGCGGTCTGGTGACGTTCTGACGGTCACTCGCGTTGACAGGCTGGCGAGGTCGATCGGTGATTTGCAGGATATCGTTAGAGAACTGAAGGCCAAGAGTGTCGCATTGAGAGCGACAGAACAGCCGATTGATACCTCCACAGCTGCGGGCAAAGCCTTCCTCGATATGCTTGGGGTGTTTGCCGAGTTCGAGACGAACCTGCGTAAGGAGCGCCAGCTAGAGGGAATTGCCAAGGCCAAGGCCGCTGGAGTCTACAAAGGTCGAAAGCCTTCTATCGATGCCGAGAAGGTCCGGGAAATGCATTCTGCGGGAATCGGTGCAACTGAGATTGCCAAGAGCTTGAGGATTGGACGAGCAAGCGTCTACAGAATGCTTGGGGAGTGATGCGGATTCCGAGTGAAACCGACTGCGGCTCCCAAATATGTAGACCCCGATTTAAGCGGGATTACGCAGCATGAATTGTTTGTAGATAATTGACAGAATGAGAACATGAGCGGATAGGTCTTTTATTGATTTTGAAATAGAGGATTAATCGATGATGGCTAAGGCGAAATCGGTGGTTGAGGAAATGAACGCGGCGATTGAAGCCGACAAAAAAGTTACGCTTGATACCGGCTCTGAATGGCTGGAAACTTTGACACTTTCGGAATTGATCCAGCTTCGCGATAAGGTGAATGCTCGGATTGATGCAATCAAGGAAGTTGAGACGGCCAAGCTTCGCGAGGAACTGGAGGCGAAGGCAAAGGCGTTGGGAACCACGGTTGCCGAACTGTTCGGCCTGTCTACTCGAATTGAAATCAAGGGTAACGACGTTCGGGCATCGCGCGCTGGCGCTCCTGAACGTGTCGCGCAAGTGCCGCCTGCTGGTGCGGAAGTTTGGAAGAGCGCAGACGGAACAAAAACGTGGTGGCGCGGCAAGCGCGGGAAGCGTCCGGATTTCGCGCCAAAGGATTGATCAATCCAGACTGACGACAATGGGAGGCGAAAGCCTCCTTTTTTTATGGAGAAGGGGGAAACGTAAGATTGGGGATGAGGATGAGCGAAGCGAATTAGAGTCAATCGACTTCATTACAAAAGGTTAATAATATCGCCGGGACAAGAGTCAGGGTTATGAAATGAAATTTGAATCGAGCCAGAGAATAGGAATCAAAATGCTGAATGGAGTTCGATTCAATCCTTACTATCATTAAAATGCCAGTTCACATTTCTAATAGTGCCGAAGGCAAATCAGACGGAGGAACGTAGTCTGATTGTGTAATGATGATTGAATCAGCTTTTAATAATGAAGATAGATTCAAATGTAGAATACACATTATGATTCATATCTCCTGTCTAAGTCAATAAGAAGAAACTGAGGTACGAAGATTCTTCTTATTGGAAATAATGAGGAACGAAGTGACGAATTATTTCTTTATATAAGTGATTGAATTAGTTCGATTGATTTAGTGAAAAGAAGTATCTTCTACTCATTTAATCTCATTAGTTTCATTATTCACTTAGTGAATAGAGATTACTAAGGGCGATTTTCTTATTTGTTTTTAGTCGATTGACTTAGTACGCAATTGCCTTCGGCAATTCAATCTCGTCACCTCGTGCCTCGATTGGCTTAGATCGCTTACGCTCATGACTTAAGTGTTTGATCTAATTCAATTTTTTAATAAAATATTCTTCTAATATTCTATCTTTAGATACGCATTTCTGTCATTTGAATGCGACATGTAGTCGCATGCGCGACAAGCTGTCGAATTCAGTTTCGATTCAAATTTTTGAATCAAATTCTCTTCGAATAAATTCTTCTAATAATTATTTTTAGATGCGCGTTTTCCCGATTTTGCTGCGACGCGCTGTCGCACTTAATTGCGCACCTGTCGCAGTCAAATATTCCGCTCAATATCTGCGCCAATATGTCTCACCCTATTTCCTATATTGGCATTTAAATAGTTTGAGTTAGGAATGGATTTTTCGTATAAATCTAAGCTTTTCTATTTTTTGCTATATTCGAATATTCAATATCACGATTGCCCGGCAAAGTCTCGAAAACGCATTTTAATAAATATTATATGCACCAAAAAGGATTTTTCAATGCATTTCTACATCTACAGCATTCGCAATAAGAAGAATGGCAGACGATTGATTGAAGCGGCTACTGATCTAACCGGCATTGCAATCCACAAGAACAACTCCCCAAACGAAGAGCTTCGTCGGGACATTCAAAAGTTCGGCTGGGAAAATTTCTGGTTCGAAATCCTTGATGAGTCCGCCGATTGCTATGATGAAATGTACACTCGCCAAATGCGCCTCATCCTCCAGTACAATTCATTCCGTGATGGCTATAACGAGAATGTCGGTGGCGACGGTGATTTCGTCTCTGACAACATCAAAGAAATGGTTATGTATCGCATTAATCAGGAGAATGCGTACTTCGATAGGATTGATGGAAAGAAGCTGTACGCCAAGCGTGCATCCCGCAAGAACCCTGCCAAGAAGGCCAGCGCGCTCCTGCCGCATCATGTTCCCCAAGCCGTACGGGTAGCCTGATCCATGGCAAGGCTACATTGAGAGGCAGCAAATCCTCATTCCCGCATGCGCTCAGGGAATTTTGAAGGGATGGCGGCGCAGAATGCAGCGAAAGACTCCAGACCAATCGACAAGATCAAGCTGGAGGAGCGGCGCGCAATGGTCGCTAAACAACGAGATAAGTGAGGCACTTCATCGGGATGATTTCCGACCGCCTCGTAACGGCGCAGGAGCGTCCTCTGTCGGATCAGGTTCGATAAAGAATTCGACCATTTTCACGTTCAGGACTTCAGCCAGTTTCTCCAGAGTGACCACGGTTGGGTTGCCCTTCGAGCGTTCGACATTGCCCACATAGGCGCGGTCAACATCCGCCTCATGTGCGAGATTGTCCTGAGAAATTCCACGAGCGACCCGGAGTCGCCTCAGGTTCCATGCCACGAGCTTTAACGCGTCCATTGAGGATATGCATCAGCCGTCGCTTGTTAAAACCACTGGATAAATAGCGACGGTTTGTACTAAGAATATAATCAGCAAGGCGCGAACTGAGCTTTGTCTGAAATTTCTGGAGCTCTTTGGAGGACATGTTGAAGATTCTTAAGGCAGTGAGCATCGTCGCGACCATCGCGCTTGTCAGTTGGTCGGGAGCGGCTTGTTCTCAGACGAGCTTTCGAGGCGCGACCATTGGCATGACAGCGGCCGATGCCGAAAAACAAGTTTCGACAATTGGGTTAAATATAGAACTATTTAAGTTTAGTGTTGGTCCTCACTTAGTTCTATCTGTAAATAATAAAAATAGTCAGTCTTGTGGTTACTATACCGTAGATACAAAATGGAAATCAGAATGGGACTCAAAATTCGACCAACGCGGCGCTCTTATGAATAATTCGATGAGTGTGAAAGATATTTCGTCCTATTCTATATCAGAAATGAATCTAAATGAAAAATACTTCGAGGCATCTTCAGTTGAAGTTCGTGATTTTATAGAGAAATTTGAGACAAAATATGAAGCACTGACTCCATTGAAGCTGACAAGGCAAACGGGTGGATTTTACATATACGAAGATGTGGGACGAACCGTTTTGAGGGGAGGAGAAGAAATATTATTCTCTGTACCGCCGGAGCAAGTCGGAGGATTTTCTATAGAGATAAAGAAGGCATCAGCGTCAAAAATGGATGCCGCCCGGCAGACAGATCCTAAATTCTGAATTTAGTACTTTTGGAGGGGGTAATGTTCGAAGAAATATACGCAGAATGGAAGATCCTATTCGTATGCACGTTTCTGGTGGCCTTAGCGGCTTCATACATCGCTTCTAAGCGTCATTACAGTCGGTCGTTCACGCGATTTATAGTGAGCGTCTTAACCGGGCTTCTGGCCGGCTGGATTGCTGCCATCGCAGTCGGCGTTTACGCACTTGGCGCGGACACGTCTCACAGCCTCGCCACCGTCTTGGGAATTTTCAAATTCCTCGGCTTGGTTGCTGTTGGCGTGATCCCTCCAGTGCTGGTCAGTCTCTTCGCTGTGCTGATCGGCTGGTGGCGAGGCGCGCGTCGAGGCCGGAGGCTCAGAGCAGCTTGATCGATGTTGCCGTGTCTGATGAGCCATTTCATGGCACATCGAGTGCAGCCCATATCCTGTATTTGTTCAGATTGAGAGAGTTATGTGGAAGAAATTGATGTCAGTGTCGCTGGTCATTTGCTGCGCTATGGGGGCTCCGGCAATTGCGTTAGCAGGCGCGACGGGCGACGAGGTGCTCAACGATCGCGACTATGATGTTGCGCAATTGCGAATTGCTGAGGAGTACATGGCTACAAACTGTAAAAAGCTATCGAAAGACATAAAGAAGAGCCAATCGCTTCAAGGCTTCTATTACGCAGATGCGAATAAAATAGATTCAAAATTCGTGTGGGTGCGTGCCGACGATTTGGCCGTTTCCGAAACCCATATGCCAAAAATCAAGAAGAAGCTGGGCAGTCGGCTGACATGCACATATTCAAGGAAGATGGTCGAGGCAGTTGAGAGGAAAATCCAACCGATGATCGATATTGTCGGTGAAATTGAAGGGGATGAGGGCGAAAACGACGAAAAATAGAACCTTTAGGCGAATCAACTCCTGCCTTGAACGTTGGGATCTCGGCTCGTGAACTGACTGATGGCGCTACACAAGGCCAAGCAGTTGAGCTGCGGACTTGCTTCGTTGTTTGCTTTCCCGGAAGCGGGCTTGGCACCAATGGTCCGCTGATTTAATCGCGGCCGCAATATCACTTGCGAATTGATCGAATACGCTTGTGTGCGCTTCTATTGATTTGGTGAAACGAACGCTCATATCTTCGAGCTTGGTTTCTGGCAATTCCGGATTGTCGACCGAACAAGTAACGCCGGACGCTGTAAATGACAAATTAAACGAACTATCTTTTAGATCCTCCGGTGAGAATGCAAGAGATTTCCCAATTTTTTCAATTATCTCTATAACCGATGCCGGAAATAATTGAATGGAAAAATTCCTTTTTCCTAATTTACTAACGGATTCAATAAAATATATTGCGGCATTGTATGTGTAAAACATAAATGATAGTTTCCCCGACTTATGGGGTGTCATTCTAAAATGGCAAACAATTTCGCCAGCCTCGACGATCTCATAATCGGTCTTGCGGGAGGCCGATGCGCCTAGGATAGGCTTTATTATCTGCTCGTGCCGGGGGCTAACATATTTTTGTATGACAATCTCCGGATTAAAGTCATACGCGAGGGAAATGACATTTTCTCCAGCTCTCCGAGCAATTTTTTCGAAAATACCTTCGCTTAGGTCAGAAAATTCATGAACAATTGCATACGATGCAAAATATTCCTGAAATGATCTGTGGATAAAAGTATATAATAATCCCTCAATCTGCATAAGATTTACACGTTCAACGTATTCTTTTAGAATGTCGTCGCTTGAAATTGGCAGTTTTAGAATTTTATTACTTTGATCTATGTAAGAAATAATATCAGATTTTGAAAACGTATATTTTTCATCCAAATACGTTAGGAGACAAAACACCGAGAACGAACGTTGAAACTGCTGAATATCCAGTATTTTTTCGCGCCTATATGCTTTTGTGGCGTCATGCCAGACAAAGAGTGCGTTGAAGGCGCGATCATAAAATATATTCATGCTACTCGGTATGTCCATATTCTCCTTAAATGTCATCATCATCATAATACATAGCAAAGGATTAGATAAAAAACTCTGATGGCGACGAAAGAAATCTGAGTTAAGTTTATCCAAGAATATCTTTTTTGATTCTTTTTCTATCGGAATCTTAGATGCGAGAAGCCTCGCCTGAGCAAGGTCCATTGGGCATGGCGCAAAGACAGTGAAGCCTTGCCATCCAGAGAAGCGCTGATCAGGGCGACTTGAGACCACGAAACCGCATCTTGGATAGTTCAGAGAGAATTTAAGTATATCTTTTTGAAGTTTATCCTTGTTCTCATCTTGAACCTCGTCAAATCCGTCTAAGATAAAGCAAAATCTTCCAATTTTGCAAAAATGATTGAATAAATCTTCGTTCTTTCCAGCAATAGTAGCTCGAATAAATGATGTTATATCTTTTGCCGAGAGATCATTTAGGGCTCTAAGTTCAATGAAGACTGGGAGTAAATCCCCGGGTTCCTTGGTAAGGGTCATCCAAAGGTGACGCATAAAAAAGGTCTTTCCTGCGCCACCATTGCCTGCGATAATTAATTTCTTTCTTTCCCTCGCAAGATGAATAAGATGTTCATCATTCAGCGCGGTGTCACCTTGTTTAAAGGTGCTGTTGACGTAAACATCATATAAAGGAACGTCCTTCTCTTTCGAACAGAGCAATCTTACGTGTGAATTTCTAAGATATACCTGTTCTCCATACTCTTTATAATCCTCAAAGGCCTTGCCCCACAGTGTTTTTAGTTTCGAATTTATGCCATCCGCAACTGAAAGGAAGCTATCTTTGACCAATTGAGTGGCAGCATCGGTTAGGGCTTTTGCAATTTCCAAGTCATTCATGGATTTAGTACCTGCAACATTTTACGAAACCTAAACTCACTTTTCCGCGTCGCGCAATAACCAACGTTAAGATCGCGATCCGTGTGTGAAGCTTTGTACAGGCTTTGTAGTTAGTGTCGCATGATCCTGCCTCATTGGAACAAGTCGAGGAACGTCAAAGCATGTGTCAATAGGGCTGATTTTGACTTTTGACACGACTCGTGTCACATAGTCTTTAACTCTATTGACACAAAGGGTCGCTCCTTGCTTGTCGGATATGCTCGCACTTCCACGGTAGAACAAACAGCCGGGTTAGAAGCTCAGCTTCGCGACTTGAACGCTTACGGTTGCGAGAAGATTTTTCAGGAACAGGTTTCGTCGGTCGACTCTCGCCGTCCCGAGCTTGAGAACGTGCTCGGCTTTTTGCGGGAAGGGGACACTCTCATTGTCACGAAGCTGGATCGTCTCTGCCGGTCGGTTCTCGACCTGCAAACAATTCTGAAGCAGCTTGCCGATAAGAAGGTCGCCTTCAGGACGCTCGATATGTCGGTTGATACAGGTACCCCTACGGGTCGCCTTGTGCTGAACCTTCTGGGATCAATCGCGGAGTTCGAACGATCCATCATGCTTGCTCGCCAGCGTGAAGGCATCGCAGCTGCCCAGAGAGCGGGAAAATACAAGGGACGCAAGCCAACTGCCCGTAACCAAGGAGATGCCATCCTAAAGCTTCGTAGCGAAGGGAACGGACCTTCGAAAATCGCAGAGATCTTAGGGATCAGCCGCTCGTCGGTCTACCGGGTGTTGGAGAACTCAAATTGAGCGACTCTCACGAGCGTTTCCCACACATTGAAGCCTTGCGCGAAATAGGATGGACTATTTGGGACCCCCTCAACCTTCACTGTCTGGGATGGAGAGAGCAAGGCGGAGAGAACGAGTATGCCAGCTATTTGGTTCGTGCCGCTGAAATGCTCGAACAAGGCGCATCGCAGGACATGGTAATTCGATATCTCATTTATATCGAGACGGACCATATGGGAATGGATGCCAGTGCTACCGCGCCAGCACGTGCGAGGATGGTCGTCGAGGCAATTTCTGCCTTGATTTCGGAGGAGGCCGTGAAATAAGAAAATGTACAGATTTTTGATATTAACTTATTGATTTTATTATATAAAAGTCTTCCTAGATGATGTCACGATAAACATCGCTAAATGATAAGAAACATACTGTTTCGCGGTGTTCAGTCACCGATAATTCCCGTTCACAAATTCGCTATTTCGGTCGCCCATGCGAATAAACGTGAAATGCAACCCATCTTCGAAAACCTGATAGGTGCCTGCTAGGCGATGTACGTGCTTGGCGATTAGGTATCTATAAATGCAACGCCGACGTTTGTTCGTAGCTGAGAATACAAAATGCGGTGGTCGTGTGCGCTCGATCCATTGAAAAATCAATTGCCTCACAATGAGCAGTGCGCTCCATGCCGTTGCAGGTAAATTCAGGTCAGCAATGCTCTCAACTTCTCTGTCATCGTGCCAGAAATGCGGATTGAACGAACTACCGCATACGATCCGGAAGCAAATTTCGTTCGTTTGGGATATTTCGAACGTGTATTTGGCTGATTTTATTTCAAACGTCAGGGCTTGTAACATCAATCGTCGTTCTCAGGCTGGGAAAATATCGATCGTTTTGGCTGCCATTTGCAAATGCCTCGCCGGAGGGGTGTGAACTCATTATATTGAACCCACTATTGCTACCTGTGTAAGAGGAGAAAAACTTCGCGTCCCCCCTGTTAGGAGTATCGCGCCTCTGGTATCAGTTCAAGGGGAGGAAGAAATGGCGAAGAACGACCAACAAGAAGCATTCGAGAAGTCGTTGTCTTCGACTCTGGCTCGCGTCGTGGACTTTCTCAAGTATGCGGAGGCAAAGAACGCCGCGCTGCTCACTTTTGCTTCCGCATGGATATTGGGGTCGATCAATCTGCTAGGCAATGTGTCGCTGTCTCATGAAACGCGCCTGTCGTTGCAATTTGCCCTTCCGCTTTTTGCAGGCGGGGCGCTAGTCGCAGTTTTCTCATTTTTGCCCCGGATGGGTCTTTCCAAACTTCACAAAGACCCCAGTCAGGACAAGTCGCTTCTCTATTTCGCCGACATCGCGACATTCTCGCCTGCCGCCTATAAGGCTCGCGTTCGGTCGCGATATCTCCCGTCCAACGACGAATCCGCGACAGAGAGCTATCTGGACGACCTTTCTATCCAGATAGCGGTGAACAGCCAAATTGTTACCCGCAAACTGAAGCTCTTCAACTTTGGGGCCCTTATTGTCCTCGTGGCATTGTTTGTGTTGTCGGTGCCGGCTTTGGTCTCGGTCTGGAAGCTTACTGCGTCGATTATTGGAGCCCCGTAATGGGCATAGAGGATCTAAAGAACGAAATCGCCGAAGAGGTGAAGGCAATTCTGGCAACTGAGTTTCAGATTGAGGTTAGCAACACGGAGGTTGTCCCTCATTCGGGAGAGGCAGGTATCACCTTTCCGAATCTCGACAACAATAAGCAGTCGGCGAAGCTCATAGATACCTGCGTCCTTTACATAGATATACGGCGGTCCACTGAACTCAGCTTGAAGCACAGAACCAAGACCGTCGCTAAACTCTATTCGGCCTTCGTAAGGGCGATGACACGCTGCGCGCGATACCACAAAGGACACGTTCGAGGGATCATTGGTGACCGGGTAATGGTGATCTTTGATCGCCAAAATGCCTTCGTGAACGCCGTTGAATGCGCATTTTCGATGAATTCGGTCAGCCAATTCATCTTAAACAAGTATTTCACCGCCAACGAGGTTACTTGCGGTATCGGTATCGACGCGGGAAATATGCTAGCGACTAAGACGGGCATTCGCCGACGTGGCATTGAGCAAAATAATTATCGCAGTCTTGTGTGGCTCGGCCGCCCCGCCAACATTGCGAGCAAGCTTACCGACCTAGCCAACAAGCCTGAAGATAGCTTTCAATATCCGCTAGTGGAGGCTGCCTTCTCCGGCACTTTTGTAGGCGATTGGAATTGGCGAACCTTCTATCCTAACGACTTTGTACGGCAACTGGTTTCCGATTCCACGGGACGAGGGATCCACCATCAGGATCCGACATTCATCCATATGAATCAGAGGGAAGCTACCTACATAAACCGTCCTAGGACCTCACCCATTCTTATGACGGAAGCCGTCTGGAACGGCTACAAGGCCGCAAAACCAGACGGCAAGACTGTGGTCAACGGCTGGTTTAAAGAAGTGCGTCTTTCCATACCGGGTTACACTGGGAAGGTGTTCAGCGGCGATGTTCATTTCACAGAGTTCAAAGGCTGAGTGGTGCGCTGGTTGGGACAAAAAATGTTCCAATTTCATGTGTTTCTTACTCCGATTTGATGCGTCCAGCTTCAGGAGCCTTGACGACACATACGAAAAACACATACAAAAAATGCCGTCAGATGGTGTTCTAAAAAAGATAAGCCATTGAAATCGTTGAGTGAAGACTTACCAGTAGTAATTGGCCTGGATCGCCGAGTTCTTGAGACGAACCAGATCCGCCGACACGCCGATGGGCAGCAGCGTCTTGCCGATGTCCTTGACATCGCCGATGCCTGAAATGCGGTTCACCCGCTCGGTCAGGCCGGCAAAGCCGTTCTCGGCATCGGAAAAGCGCAAGGACAGGCGATTGACCGCTTCGACTACGAGTGCTCCGACGACATTGTCGCCGACCAGTCCGTCGAGCCAGTCCCGGAACATGGTCTTGAGCAGCAACTCATTGGCGATGTGCCCCCAGAAGGTGGGCGTAACCACGGCGCCATCCGGTGTGGCCACCACGAAGCCGCGCTCGTCGACATGGATGTTGCACTTGTTCTTGGAGACGGCGGCATGAAGGGCCGTGAAGGTCAGGCGCTTGCCCGTCTCGCCGAAAGCCCTCGCCGACGGTAGCGCCGAACGAGGCCTTGAGGGCCCAATGCTGGGGGTCTTCCTTCATGCTGATCATCGAGGCATTGGCCGGACGTGGACTGCGCGTGGTGTCGATGGAGAAAGGTCTCGGTGCGGGCGCGTTGCCGGCGCCAGGCAACTTCATACGGCCACCCAGTTCAGCGATGAGATCGTCCGGATCCACCGCCTCGAACGTGATGCCGTCAAGCGTGTTGTTCGCCACCTGCCAGGTGCCTGCCTTGATGTGTCTGACGATATCGATCGGGGGGGATCAGGTCCCTGCAGCGGGCCACGATCGTATCAAAGGTTCTTTGCTGAAACGCGTCCATGCTCGGTCTCCTAGTGCCCTGGCGATGATTGCGGAGGGCAGGGAGGCGATGATCGCGGGATCCTGTCCCGCATGGACCGGCAAGACCGGCTCGTGTCCCAAGATTTGCCGAGCAAGCGGCGATTGCCACAAGATTGACGCCAAACAGAGGTCTTGGCAAGTTGGAGGAAAGAGCGCACATGAATGGGTACTGGCGATATCGGGCAAATATGCAGGGCCGATCCTTGCACGGTCGATCGCCGTTTTGCCGTGAAAACAACGCCGAACCGGACGATATCTTCCGATGACAGAAGCTCCTGCCACGCAAGCGCCCCAGCCTCTCATTCGCGTTGCCGTTGTCGAAGACGATCCTGCGGCCCTGGAACGCATCACCGCGGCACTGGAGTCTGTGCCGGACATTTCGGTCATCGCCAGTGCGCCGAACACCGCCAATGGAAAAACCATGATCGACAAGGGTGGGTTCGACGTATTGTTGTGCGATCTCGGGCTGCCTGATGGCTCTGGCATCGGCCTCATCCGCTATGCGGCCCAGAAATATGCCGATGTCGACATTATGGTCATCACGATTTTCGCTGACCAGGACAAGGTATTGGAAAGCATCAAGGCCGGTGCCCGCGGCTATCTCCTGAAGGACGAACGTTTTGATAGTTTTGCTGAGAGTATCCGCGAGGTGCGGCGGGGCGGTTCGCCGATCAGTCCGGTGATCGCCCGTCAATTGCTCAAGGAATTCCAGCCGCACGAGCAGGAGGCGGACAAGAAAGGCCTCGAATTGCTGTCGAAGCGTGAGCTCGAGGTGCTCAAGCTCCTGGCACGCGGTTTTACCTTCGTCGAGATCGGCGACATTCTCAAGATCGGCCGCAGCACCGTGGCGACCTATGTCAAGAACATCTATCAGAAACTCGAAGTGAATTCTCGTGCCGAGGCCGTCTTCGAGGCCTCGAGCATGGGCGTCATCAACATGCCACGCTGAGGCGCACCGAAATCTGACGGCACGGTCCGAAGCTCAAGCCTATCGGAGCCTCCTTTTCGCACGGGGCGAGCGCCTGGACAGATCGGCCCTTTGCCTGGGCCCGCCGGCGCTCGTTGGACTTTCCTTCCGTAGATCGGCCCGATTGCGCCCGCCTCTGCAAGCCTCATCTTAAGCTTGGAATCAATCTTGCGTTCTATACTGAGTTAGGAGAATATATTCCCCTAACAGGCTCAGTCATCGCCGCACGCTTCTCCGATCGTCGTAACATTCACAAGGAGGCGAGCAGGGGGAAGTCTTCGCCACAAAAGATTGCCGGCTCGTGATTTCATTGCGCCGGTGCCGGACGGATCGAGGCCTCCTGCGGGTGCAGCTCCTGCCTGATGTCACGCCGGAATCACTTGGCTTGTCTAAACTGGCTATTGGGCCAGTCTCGTTTCCCGAAATTCCCGCAGCACGGCCGGTTTTGCTTTGAGAGAGCCGGTATGTGCCATCGATCACAGTATTCGACAGAGGGGGCTCGGCGCCGGCCCCCCAAATAGGGGATTACGGGGGAGGGGGTTTGGCGCAAGATTGGTTTCGCAAGGGGGATGACACCGCCCGCTGGGCCGGCGCTCACCAACCTCAATGAATTCAAGTGCGATGGTTGGAACTTTTCCGCCGGCTTCCTTCGGTGGGCGGGAACTCCCACCGCAGTGTCGAGGAAAGAGGCAAAGTCATGGTTGACAGCGGACAGAAGTTCATCAAGCGCAACCGCCCGCCGCGGGTTCAGATTCAGTATGAAGATCCCTATAATGCGGAAAAACTCGTCGAGATTCCTTTTGTAACGGCGGTTATGTCGGATCTGTCCGGCAATGCATCCGAGGTCGAGAAGGCGCCGATCGCCGAGCGCAAATATCTCGACATCGACATGGACAATTTCGATGACCGAATGAAGGCCATCAAGCCCGGCGTTGCCTTCAAGGTGACCAATCGGCTCGGCAACGCCAAGGGCGACGAGAAGATGTCGATCAAGCTCGATTTCGAGAAAATGACCGACTTCAACCCGGCCGAGGTCGTCCGCAAGGTGCCGGCGCTGGCGAAACTGCTGAAGGCGCGCGAGCAACTCGCCAATCTGCAGCGCTACATGGACGGCAAGGTTGCGGCCGAGGATCAGATCAAGGCCCTGTTGAAGGATCCCGAACTCATGCGGCTGCTCAAGGACAATAGCGAGCAGGCCAAGCCTGAAGAGAACTGACCACGGCTCCCGCCAGTAGACCAAGCCAGAAGATCAAGTCAGGAGTTCAGCCATATGGCCGAAACAACTGCTACCCCACAGACCCTTCCCGCGACCGAAACCCGTGATCTGGAGACCTTCTCCAGCCTGCTGCGCAAGAGCTTCAAACCGCGCAACGACAGCGCAGCCAGCGAGGTCGAAAACGCCGTCAATACCCTGGTCCGCCAGGCGCTCGAAGATACCTCGCTGGTCAAGGAAGATGTCCTTGATACCATCGAGTCAATGATCGCCAAGCTGGACGAGCAGCTCTCGATCCAGCTCAACGAAGTCATCCACGCGCCCGAGTTCCAGAAATTGGAGAGTGCTTGGCGCGGCCTCAATTATCTCGTCTTTAATTCCGAAACCGACACCACGCTGAAGATCCGCTTCATGAACGTGTCGAAGGAGGAGCTTTTCCGCGAATTCAAGGTCTATCCTGGCGCCCGCTGGGACCAGAGCCCGATTTTCAAGAAGCTCTACGAGGCCGAGTACGGACAGCTGGGCGGCGACCCCTATGGCGCCCTGATCGGCGACTATTATTTCGACCATTCACCGCCCGACGTGCAACTGCTGCGCGACATCAGCAAGATCGCGGCCTCGGCGCATGCGCCCTTCTTCGCGGCGGCCAATCCGGCCTTGTTCGGCATGGATAGCTGGAACGAACTCTCCAATCCGCGCGACATCGGCAAGATCTTCGATACGCCCGACTATGCCGCCTTCCGCTCGCTGCGTGACCAGCCCGATTCACGCTATGTCGGCCTGTGCATGCCGCGTGTGCTCTCGCGCCAACCCTATGGTGCGAAGTCGGAGCCGGTGGAGGAATTCGCCTTCGAAGAAAATACGGACGGCCATCACGGCACCAAATATGCCTGGATGAACGCCGCCTATGCCATGGCTGTGAATGTCAACCGCGCTTTCAAGGAATATGGCTGGACGGTGCGTATTCGCGGCGTGCAGTCGGGCGGCGAAGTCGTCAACCTGCCCACGCACACCTTTCCCACCGACGATGGCGGCGTCGACCTTAAATGCCCCACCGAGATCGCCATCAGCGATCGGCGCGAGGCGGAGCTGTCTAAATCGGGCGTGCTGCCGCTGATCCATCGCAAGAACACCGACAAGGCAGCCTTCATCGGCGCGCAGTCGCTCTACAAGCCCAGGAAGATGGATACGGATGAGGCGACGGCCTCCGAAAACCTTTCGGCCCGCCTGCCTTACATGTTCGCGGTCTCGCGCTTTGCGCATTATCTAAAATGCATGGTGCGGGACAAGATCGGCGCCACGATGGAGCAGGACCAACTGCAGAAATGGCTGCAGACCTGGATCAATCGCTATGTCGATGGCGATCCCAAGAATTCGACCGAGGCGATCAAGGCCAAGAGACCGCTGGCCGCGGCCAAGGTCGATGTGTTCCCCGACGAAGAGAACCCCGGCTATTACGGCGCAAGGTTCTATCTGCGGCCGCACTACCAGCTCGAAGGAATGGATATCGGTATCAGCCTCGTCTCGAGACTGCCCGGTAGCCAGAGGTAACCAAAGGAAAGAAGCCGGCCTGCGCCAACGCTCCGACGAGCGAACGATGACTCATGTCCGTGTGGAACGGCCATGCGCATCGCAACAAAGGCCGATCATCCAACGCACAGGAGAGCAAAATGGCACAATCTGACGCACTACTGAATATCAAAGGTATCACGGGCGAAACCCAGCAGGATGGCCTCGATGGCTATATGGAGCTGCTGAGCTGGAGCATCGGCGGCTCCAACTCCTCGACCTTCGGCAGCGGCACTGGCGGCGGCAAGGGCAAGTCGGTCCTGCAGGACCTGCATTGCACCAAGGCCGTGGATAAGGCTTCGGCGACGATCTTCCAATATTGCGCCTTCGGCAATCATATCGACGAGGTGAAGCTCGTCGCGCGCAAGGCGGCTGGTGAGGACAAGCTCACTTATATCACCGTCACGCTCACCAATTGCTTCATTACCAGCTATCAGAAGAGCGGCGGATCGGATGGCGGCGGGATGGAGAGCTTCTCCGTCACCTATGAACAAATTCACGACGAGTACCAGCCCCAGGACAAGAGCGGCGCTGCCGATGGCGGCCCGATCGAGTTCACCTTCAACGTCGCCACGGGCAAGGATTCTTAATTCTTGATCCAATCAGGGACCGGGCGGCCGTACAGGCGTGACGGCCGCTCGCCTCTGCAAGGACTGTTCCTCAACCACGGCCCATAACAGCCTCTAGAGCAAAGCGCGGTTACGTGTGAACGCTTCTTTACTCTAACTCTTTGTTTCCAAGCCAATCCAAAGGATTGGCTAGAGCGCCTTTGCGATTCTTGCCGATTTCGTCAAATCGCAAAACGCTCCAGAGCGTGGAAATCGATGTGACCCGTTCCCGAGCCGCCAAGAGCGATCGTTTCGTTCCTCCCATCATGCATGCCTTTCGGGAGGCCTTCCGCCTGCGCGATGCCGCCAAGCCCATCGACACCCGCAACGATGCGGGCGAGCGCGTCATTGCCGGTCGGCGTACCTCGCCGCGTTCGGCGGTTGGGGAGGTCGTGCTGCGCTCTGAACTCGGCGAAGATCTTGCCTCCTTGCTCAACACTGTCGAGCTGGCGGCGATCGAGGACCTCAACGGCTGCGACGCCGTGGCCGCCTCGATCCTCAATTTCGGCGTGCCGGATCTGACCGCGATCGTTGCCAGCCCGGAAGCGGCGCAGCGGGTTGCCTATCTCCTCAAACAGAGGCTGGAACTTTATGATTGCCGGCTGGTGCCGGGCTCGGTGGTCATAACCAGTGAACCGCTCGACGACAGCGCTTCCGGACAGCTGAAGCTTCATATCAGCGCCGAAATGGTGTCGACGCCCGCCGATATTCCGGTAGAGTTCGTGGCGGATGTCGAGGTCGAGAGCGGCAAGATCAGAGTCTTCGGATTGTGACGCCATGAACCGTGAATTCCTCGAACTCTACAATCGCGAGCTTGGTATTCTCAAGGAGGAAGCCAAGCAGTTCGCGGTCGAATTTCCCGGCGTAGCCGAGCGCCTGGGCGGGCTTTTAGAGAACAACACGGATCCGATGATCGCGGGGCTGCTCGAAGGTACCGCTTATCTGGCCTCCCGCGTACAGCTCAAGCTCAAGCATGAATATGCCGAGTTCACCGACAATTTACTCGACCAGCTTCTGCCCGATTATCTGGCACCGGTACCGTCGGCGGCGCTGCTGCGAGTGGAACCGCCCTATGGCGATCCCAATCTCAAGGACGGCATGAAGATCGCCGCCGGCTGCTATGCCGATGCGCGCTTCGTCGAGCGGGAACGCCGCATTGCCTGTAAATACCGCCTCGCCAGCGAGATCACGTTATGGCCGTTCGAACTCGGCCAAGCCGAATTCCTGAGCGGGCCGGCGACGTTGCAGGCGCTCGGCATCGAAGCGAGCCCGACCAGCCAAGCGGGCTTGCGGCTTTCCCTGTTGCGGCGCTCCGCGGCCGATCGCCTTACCGAGCCCGCCGACAAGCAGGTGGCACAGCGGCCCGACTGCTGGTTTGCCAATTGCCGGACCGATGAGCTGACCTTCCATCTCATTGGCCATGAGGGCGATGCGGTCAGGCTCTATGAGCAGCTCTTCGGCGCCGCCACCGGCATCTATTTTCGCTATCTCGATGAGGCCGGCGACCCCATCATCGTGCCGCTGCCCAAGAGCTGTCTGACCCAGATCGGCTTTGCTCCCGACGAGCCGCTGTTTCCTTCCGATCGGCGGGTGTTCAGGGGTTTTGATCTCCTGCGCGAATATTTCGTGCTGCCGGCGAAGTTCCTCGGCTTCAAGCTAAGCAATCTCAAGCCTATCCTGTCGGCGATCAGGACCAATCGCTGCGACATCGTCATCGCTTTCGCGCAGGGAGACAGCCGGCTGCAATCGGTGGTGAGGGCCGACAGCTTTGCCCTATACGCGGCCTCCGCCTCCAATCTCTTCGAGATGCAGCTGGCGCGCGTGCCGATAAGAGACAATGAGCACGAATATCACATCGTCACCGATCGTTCGCGCCATCTCGATTTCGAAGCCCACCGCCTAATCAGGATGCATGCCCACGTCACCGGCAGTAGCGACAAGATGGAGGTGTTTCCACTCTATGCCGCGCCCCCGCTCGGTGTCTCCACCACCGAGACGATGTTCTATACCGTGCGGCGCCTGCCGCGCCGTCGCTCGCAGGAGGAGCGGCGCAATGCCCAGCCGACACAATATGTCGGCAGCGACATGTTCGTTACGCTCACCAACCATCGCGACAGGGCGGATGGCCTCCATGTCGCCGAGCTCAGCCTGCGGGCTCTGTGTTCGAACCGCCACCTCACCGAGCATCTGCCTATCGGGCAGGGGGGCGCCGACTTCATTCTTGAAGACAGGACCACGTTGAGGGTCGATTGCGTGGTCGGGCCGACCCTGCCGCGCGATTCCATCGCGACCGATCCCGAGGCGCGCGGCCAGCATGGCGCGGGCGGCACCTCGGCCTGGCGGCTGATCAGCATGCTGAGCCTCAATCATTTCGGGCTCTCCGGCTATGGCACGCGGGATTCGGCGGCATCGCTACGCGAAATCCTCTCGCTCTTCGCCACTCGCGGCAGCGCCGCTATCGAGAGGCGCATCCAGGGCATCCTCGCCGTCGACAGCAAGCCGATCACCCGGCGCATCCGTCAACGTACCGGCGCGGGCGTCGTACGCGGGCTGGAAGTCACGGTGACACTCGACGAGAAACATTTCGAGGGCAGTGGCATCTTTGTGCTCGGCGCCATCCTCGATCGCTTTCTTACCGAATATGTCGGCCTGAACAACGTGGTCGAGACGGTCATCCGCTCGACCGAACGCGGTGAGATCATGCGCTGGCCGGCACAGCTCGGGCGGCGGACCCAGCTATGAGTGGGCCTGCCTCCCTTCCGCATGAACCGGGGAACTACGATTTCCTCGACCTCATGCGTCGCCTCGAACATCTGGCGGGCACCAAGCCGCGCATCGGCGAAAGCGCCTCCTCGGCCGAGGCCGTGGCGAAGCTGGGCCAGCAGCCCCATATCGATTTTTCCGACGCCAATGTCAGTCGCATCGGCGCTTCGGAAGGCGGTCCTGCCGAAGTGGAAAGCCGCTTCCTTGGTATGCTGGGGCCGCAGGGCGCGCTGCCGCTGCACACCAGTTATGAAGCGACCCATTGGGCCAATATGCGCGAGGTGGCCTTCGCGCGCTTCCTCGATATCTTCAACAACCGCTTCCAGCAATTGTTCTTCCGGGCCTGGGCCAATGCCCGGCCGGCAGTGCAGGCGGACCGGCCGGACGAAAACCAGTTCCTTACCTATCTCGGCGCCATGATCGGCATCGGCACGCCAGCCATGCGCGGGCGCGGCCGGCTCCATGATTTCTCCAAGCTGGCGCTGGCCGGCCTGATGGCCCCGGCGGTCAAGAGCGCCTCGCGCATTGAGGGCATGCTCGGCTGGCTGTTCGACGCCAAAGTCGAGGTGCAGGAATTCGTCGGAGTCTGGCTGCCGCTCGAGGAGCGCGAGCAGGCGGTGCTGGCGGCCGGCAGTTGCGCGCTCGGTGTCGACAGCATCATCGGCCGCTCAGCTTACAGCCTCAGAGACAAGTTTCGCATCAGGCTGGAAGTCGCCGATCTCGACGAGTTGGAGACCTTCCTGCCCGACGGCCTTCATTTTGAACCGCTGGCGGATATCATCCGCTTCTATCTTGGTGAAGC
Organism: Labrys sp. F242; assembly: GCF_057813875.1. Taxonomy (NCBI): domain Bacteria; kingdom Pseudomonadati; phylum Pseudomonadota; class Alphaproteobacteria; order Hyphomicrobiales; family Xanthobacteraceae; genus Labrys; species Labrys sp. F242. The sequence goes on from NZ_JBVASG010000008.1 coordinate 211,207, forward strand.
CTTCATCTACGACGTCGAGTTCGGCCTGGCGGAAAGCAAGACCAAACCCGCTCAGCTCGGCGGTTTCGGCCGCCTGGGATGGACCTGCTGGATGGGCAGGGAAGGGGGCCCCGACGCCGTATCCGACCGCATGCGCTGGGACTGCCATTTCCATCCGGCCGAGATCCGCGCCGAGCGCCGCCGCAAACCGAGCAAGGGGTAGTTGCCATGGCCGACGTCAGCCTTGAAGTCCTCACCGGCAAACTCAATCCGCTCGGCTATGACAGCTTCATGCAGGCCTTCCGCCTGGCCCAGGGCGCGGGCAACCGCAATCTGGAACTGGCGCATTGGCTGCAAGCGGTGCTGCAGGCCGACCGCAGTGATCTTGCCTTGACGGTGGCCCATTTCAAGCTCGACGGTGGCCGGCTGCTGGCCGATCTCAGCGCCGTCACCGCCGGCTTTGCCATGAACAAGACCGAACTGCCGGGCTTTTCCGACGATATTTTCGATGCACTCAGCCAGGGCTGGAACTACGCCACGCTGATGTTTGGCGAAACCCAGGTGCGGACCGGACATGTGCTCACCGCCATCCTGAAGGAGCCGCGCCTGGTGCGCACGCTCAATGGTCTCTCCAAGCAGTTCCGCCTGATCGATGTCGAGCGGCTCACCAATGAGCACCGCAAGATCTGGCAGCAATCGGCCGAGGAGAATATGCGTCCGATGGATGGCTCGGGCCCCGTCGCGAAGGGGGCGGGCGGCGAAGGGGGCCCTGCCTCCAAGGGTACCGCTGCGCTCGATCGCTATGCCGTCGATCTGACCGAGCGTGCCGCCAGCGGCACGATGGATCCCATCGTCGGTCGCGACGAAGAGATCCGCCAGGTCATCGACGTGCTGATGCGGCGGCGGCAGAACAATCCCATCCTGACAGGCGAGGCCGGCGTCGGCAAGACGGCGGTGGTCGAAGGCTTTGCGCAACGCATCGCGGCCGGCGACGTGCCGCCACCGCTCAAGGGCAACAAGCTCTACGCGCTCGATATCGGCCTGATGCAGGCCGGTGCCTCGATGAAAGGCGAGTTCGAGCAGCGTCTGCGCTCCGTGATCGACCAGGTCCAGGCCTCGGTGACGCCGATCATCCTGTTCATCGACGAGGCGCATACGCTGATCGGCGCCGGCGGCGCAGCCGGCACGGGGGACGCCGCCAATCTGCTCAAGCCTGCTTTGGCCCGGGGCACGCTCAGGACGATCGCAGCGACGACCTGGTCGGAATACCGCCAGCATATCGAGAAGGACCCGGCGCTGACCCGCCGCTTCCAGCCGATCAATGTCGGCGAGCCCGGCATCGAGCAGTGCTGCAACATGATGCGCGGCCTGCTGGCGCCGATGGAAAAGCACCACAACGTCCACATTTCTGAAGCCGCTGTCGTCGCCGCCGTCAAGCTGTCAAGCCGTTACATTCCTTCGCGCCAACTGCCGGACAAGGCGGTTAGCCTGCTCGACACCGCCGCCGCGCGCGTGGCGGTCTCGCAGAACGCGACGCCGGCCGCCGTCGAGGATGTGCGCGTCGCCATCGAGGCGAGCGAGCGCGAGCTGAAGGCCTTGGAGCGTGAGCGTGATGTCGGCAATGCCGACGAGAAGCGTATCGGTGAGGTGACGCAGCTCATCGTCGCCACCAAGGAGAAGCTGGTAGCGCTAGAGCAGGCCTGGGGCGAGGAGAAGGCCATCGTCGCCGACCTGATGGCCGCGCGCCGCGATATCGTCGAAGGCGGCGAGGGGGTGGAGGTTGCCCGCGAGAAGCTTACCAGGATCATGGCGGACCTCGCCGCGATCGATCCCGAAAAGCGCATGGTCTACCCCTATGTCGACGAGCAGCCCGTGGCCTCGGTGGTCTCGGACTGGACCGGCATTCCGGTCGGCCGCATGGTGAAGGACGAAGTCGAAACCATCCTCAACCTCGGCGAGATTCTGGCCAAACGCGTGGTCGGCCAGGATCACGGCCTGAAGATGATCGCCCGGCGCATCCAGACCAACCGCGCCAAGCTCGACAATCCCGACAAGCCTATCGGTGTCTTCATGCTCGCCGGCCCCTCCGGCGTCGGCAAGACCGAGACGGCGCTTGCGCTCGCCGAGGCGCTCTATGGCGGCGAGCAGAACATGATCACCATCAACATGTCGGAATTCCAGGAGGCGCATACAGTCTCCACCCTGAAGGGCGCGCCACCCGGTTATGTCGGCTATGGCGAAGGCGGCCGACTCACCGAGGCCGTGCGCCGCCGGCCCTATAGCGTGGTGCTGCTCGACGAAGTGGAGAAAGCCCATCCCGACGTGCACGAGATCTTCTTCCAGGTCTTCGACAAGGGCGTGATGGAGGATGGCTCGGGCCGGCGCATCGATTTCAGGAACACGCTGATCATCCTCACCACCAATGCCGGCACCGACATGATCATGGATGCCGCGGCAAATGGTTCGGAAAAGCCGGAACCCGAGGCGCTGGCGGTGGATCTCAAGCCGCATCTGTTGCAGGTCTTCCCGCCGGCGCTGCTGGGGCGCATCGTCACCATCCCCTATTACCCGCTGTCGGGCGACATGCTGGGCGCCATCGTGCGGCTGCAGCTCGACCGCATCGGCAAGCGTATTCGTGACAATCACGGCGCCCGTTTCAGCTACGACGATGCCGTGGTGGAGAAGATCGTTTCCCAATGCAACGACCCGGACTCCGGCGGGCGCATGGTCGACAACATTGTCACCAACACGCTGCTGCCGGCGCTGTCGCAGCAGATTCTCGGCAAGGCGATCGCAGGAAAGCAGATCGAGGAAGCGTGGGTGGGGGTGGAGGATGGCGCGTTTGCCTATGCGGTGAGCTAGGGCATTTTCCAGAGTGATAGACGGGTATGCCGATCAAGAAGGTAATCTAAAACAAAGAGTTAGAGGAAAAGGTGCGTTTTGAGGAAATCCCGCCTGGCTCAAACGAGAACGTTCCAAGGACTTCTGGCACCAGAATGAGGATTACCCCATGCCTCTTCAATCACAGCTCTTTCGCGGCGATCAGAAACTTGAAGCCGCAGCCATTTCCGACCCCGCCCATATCATGCCCGGCGCTGTGGGAGATCATGTCAGGAAAATTCAGCAAGCCCTGATCGAGCTGGATGGCGCGACCATCACGCCGGACGGACAATATGGGCCGAAGACCGCTGCGGCGGTGCTCGCCTACAAGCGGAAACGGAACATTATCAATCCGAGCTATCAGACACAGGCCGACAACATCGTTGGCAAAATGACGATGGCGAGTCTCGATGTGGAGATATTGAAACGAGAATCTGTCCCGCCCGCCCCGGTTCAGATCAAGCCCATATCTCAGTTTTCGATTAGGTCTGCCCAGTCGAAGGTGGCATTCGTTCAAAATTCCAGTGCTTCTGCCGGTCGCATCGAGAGCCTTTCTGGTTCAGCTGCCAGGTTGGAAATTCCGCCCTACGGCGTCGGGAGCTTCGAGGTCCTGAACGCCGTTGGCGGCAGAGTGATGATCGACAGCGATATCGCCACCCTTCGGGATTCTGATGGAACCATGGCCGGGCCGGTGGGGGGGATGGAAGTGCGCCGAACCCCACAGCTTTTTCAAATTGTCAGTACCGTCGAAGCCGGCACGGCGACGGTCATGGCCATGGCCTCGGGCGCAAATCTGATCGCTAGCTTTCCGAGCATGGGTGGTCAGGCCTTTCTTCAGGTGAAGGTCGGCGTGCCCCCGTCCGGCGGCGCCAAGGAACTGAATCTGGTCGGGCAATTCGAGTGGGACACCGCGATGAGCGATGACGATCTCCTGCAGGAGTTGGCGGCCAATCGCTGGGAGCCCGGCACGCTTGATTTCTCAGCCATCCCAGGCGGGACAGTCGCAGTCACGCCCACATTCGGCAACATGCTGGGTGCCATTTTCATCCAGCCACCCGGCAGTATCAGCCGCCTTAACCTTTTCACGCACGCCAATAAGGATCTTATTGGTTTTAGCGGCCAGATCCAACGACGTACCGTCGGGCGGGCAGACGTCATGATCAATACCAACAGCTCTGGGGACAATCTGACGGCCATGGACCCGACGAGCATGAACAATCTCAATCAGCCCGGCGTATTCTTCGAGATTGGTTCCGGAAACCAAAAGAAAAAAGTAACAGTGGCAGAAATTCGTACTCGTTTCGCCGAGAACGCAATAATCGTTCTTTATGCCTGCCATACCGGTCAGCTTAAGAGCTTCGTCAAGTCCATCGCGACATTCTTCAACACGAAGGTGATCGGCTTCACGATTAACGTCGCCTACTTTCCTCCTGCCCAAACCGTGCCTCACAAATTCGTTCGCAAGGACATGAAACTTGGCCTTGCAGGCGGGAGCGCCGTTCCCGACTTTCGCACGCTGATCAATCAGCCGCAGGCAGTCACCGAAACGCCGTAAAGCGTTAAGGTTGCAATGTATCGTGGCGTCATGCTCAGGGGTAGTCTCGGATTTGGATCTGCATCGTCTCCTGTCTTTGTAGGATGTTCGGCTGGTGCTGGACACGTAATATAAGACATCGATAAATCTATTCGATCGTCTGTCGGTGAGTTGGAAGTATTTCTTCGGTCATCGAAGGCGGAGGAGACAATGTGACACCAAAAGAATATCTGGACCGATACACCTATCTGAAGTTCTACAGCCCGCTCAACAATGAGCTGATCTCGGCCGGCATCAGCATGTATGGCTCGGGCTGGGACTTCCGAAACGGCAAAGCCGGCACCGGCCAGGTGATGCAGCGCGAGCACGCGGCCTTCGCGGCGGCGCTCCGAATGGCTCACCATGGCAATGTCAACAAGCCGTGCGGGACCAAGTTCTTCTTCGACCAGCAGCCGCTCGGCCTGATCCAGCCGACCGAGGACTTCTACGCCACCACCTTCATCCAGGCCTTTGTCGGCAAGGGCAGCCCCGACGAGATCATCGATACGCTCCGCCTCGCTTATGCGATCGGCCGTATCGGCACTGGCAAGGATGTTGCGGGACAGCCCTGCGCCCGGGCGACGGCCCAGGCCTATGCGACGGATTTCATCACGCTCGACTGCAACGGGCTGGTCGGCAACTATTATGGCGGCAGCCCCTCTGCCTCCATCGATGCCTATGCCTCGACCGCCCGGCGCCGGACCAGGATCGGGGATATCCAGCAGGGCGATGTGGTCGTCACCCATTGTGCGGCCTCACCCTATGAGCATATCGCCCTGATCGACTCCTGCACCGTCAGCGGTTCGACAGCGAACATCCAACTGGTCGAATGGGGCTGGTATGGCGGCGAGGAAGTCCACTATTCGAAGGAAGCGAAGGCCTATTCCATCATCCAGGGGCCGGAAAAGGCCTATGGCATCGGTTGGGCAGCCAGAAGCAACGTCAAGCCGGTTGATTCCTTCAGATACATATTCAAGCGCCCAAATGATGAAGAGCCGCATGGATGGTCATGATCTTCCATATCGAAGACCTGGATAGTGCTTGGAATTATTCGGAAACATCGTCAAGAAGACAGCGAAAAGGAAAGCCATCATGGCTTTGACATCAGTTCGTTTCAAGAATGAACCCTCTCTGCAGCGCATCGAGGCCGGCAACGACGTTCTGTTGCGCGGCATGTCCGGCCGTCATGTCCATCTCCTGCAGATGGCCTTGATCGATCTCGGCTTCGCCATGCCGGTCTCGACCCAGAGCCAGGATTACAGCCCCGACGGGGTCTACGGCATCGAGACGGAATCGGTGGTGAAGGCGTTCCAGCGGCGCAACCCGCCTCTCGTCGACGATGGCAAGCTGGGGCAGGCGACCATCCGCGAGATCGACAAGCAGATTGGCGGATTCAAGCACCGTGTGAAAGTGCATTTCCGTTCGCTGGCCCTGAGCGACGTGCCGTTCGAGCGCATCCTGTCGAGTGCCCAGGCCGTCTACGCCCAATATGGCATCGAGATCTTCTTCGCCTCCGGCGAGTCGCTCGGCCTGACGCAGGAGGAAGAGAACCGCTTCAACGTGGTGGGTCAGAACTGCACCTGGCAGATGGATTCGGGCGAGTTCGCAGAGCTTCACGCTCTTGGAACCCCGGTTCCCGTCAGCGACGTGAAGCTGTTCTTCGTCAACAGGTTCCAGGAGAATAACGTGCTGGGCTGCGGCGGCCATGCCATCGGCAAGCCAGCCTGCGCCGTCACGCATGATTGCTCGCGTTGGGATCCGGCGCACGAGATCGGCCACGTCATGCTGACGAGTTCTTTCTCACCCGTGCATTCGGGCAGCACGCGCAACCTGATGTTCGCAACATCGAGCAACGGGCCGACGCCATTGGCACTGACCGAAAAGCAGCTAAAGCAAATCCGCAGCTCACCGGTTTGCCGCGCGGTTTGATGCATGTGAGTGGAACGAGGGTGACGGTGTGCACGGCGCCTTCAACGGCCCGCCGCTCTGGAAGCGGCACCATGACAATATCCCTCAAGGCTCCCAGGCGACGGGCGGATGGGAGGATCTGGAGCCTCTCGATCAGGAGCCGAGCCGATGAGCGAGATATTCCTCCAAGGGGGCGATGCTATCCATGACATGGGCGAAGGCGCCATGCGACCAGTCATGAGACGGTGCAGGCCGCACAAAAGGCGCTGCCGATACGGTGGCGGGGTCGGTCCCGTGCCGACATGCCTGCAGTTGACCAACCGTGGCAAACCGGAAGCCTCGCATTTTGAGGGTGTGGATGATGTCTGGCACGGCCTCGATGGTGCTGGCATGGATATCATGCATCAAGATGACAGCACCTGCCGGTGCACCGGCGCCGATCAGCTTGGTCAGGGGCGCTTCGTCGTCCAGCCAATCGAAGGAGTCGAAGTTCCAGAAGACTATTTGGCGCCATAGGCCAGCGCCACGCAATGCGGTCTCGATACGAGCATCGATCTTACCCCAAGGTGGGCGCAGAACATCGGGCCTATGGCCCGTTTCCGCCATGATGGCTTCGTCCGTCATTTCCACTTCGGCGATGGCTTCGCCATCTGTCAGTTCGGTGAGCGCCCGGTGGTCGAACGTGTGGTTGCCAATCTCATGGCCTTCAAGAAACATGCGTCGTACCAGGCCGGGCGAGTAAGCCAGTCGTTTGCCGACCACGAAGAATGTCGCGTGCACCTTCTCACGTGCCAGAATATCGAGAAGGTGAGGTGTCAACGTCGCGTCCGGCCCGTCATCGAAGGTTAGCGCCACGCAAGGTATCAGGGCCTGTGTTTCATGCCTCTGATGACCGGCAAAGGCGGGGCGGCTCGGCAATATCCATGACAAGGCCGCGAGGAAAGTCAGCATGCCTATGCATATCCGGTGCGGGCTTTTGCCATGCCTTTGCTTCGAACTGCCCTTCCAGATACGTGACACTGCCTTGAACCTCACCAATACCAAGTCTCGACCATTCCGACACATACAAGACTTGAACAACTTCACGATTTTCGACACCCAATCAAAGATCTGGCGAAAATCGTGGGACGGAACCAAGAGGCATTTTCATTGCCTCTTGGCATAAGACCTCGCGGATCGATCAAAAGGCCTTTCGAGGGAAAAAGCCACAGCCATGATTCCGTTTGTCATGGCACGGCCACAAAACATGCGCGGTCTGCAGGGTGCAGGAACCGGCCCCAGGCGTGGCAATCACGGATACGGCCATCGCGCCGTCGGCCCGATAAGAATGGCCCGGCACTATCCCCGCTTTCCGAAGGCCGATCTTGCCGACTATCGGCGAGGCTGCCGGGCATGTGGGACCTGAAGAGGAAGCCGTCAATCCTCAAAGCCAATTCGCATTTTTGCACCGCGAGACCACATCTAGGGTCCCAAAATCCGTTGCAGCTCTACCGACATTTCAGTGGAGGTCTGGCGCAGGGCGGCGACGAATTTTTCAGCCTGGACGGCGCGCTTGCTGCGTATCGGACGCCAGACTGACAGGCTGTAGGGTACCGAAACCGTCAGGCGGCGGAACATCACGTCACGACCCGTGTAGCTGGCAGCCGTCAAGGGATTGATGACAGAAACTCCGACTCCCGCCGCTACCATTGCGCAAACACTGGCGGCCGTGGTCGTCTCCGCGGCATAGTTGCGGGCTACGCCACCAGCGAGGAAGACATGGTCAAGCTTGTGGCGATAGGGATCGTTCTGACCGAAATAGATAAAGGGCTGCCCGGAGAAATCCGTCGGCGAAAGCGCCTCATGCATTGCCAGTGCATGATTGTTCGGCAGAACGCAGACCATATCCCCTACCGGGATGGTCTCGGTCGTCGCCCCTTCGGGGCCAAATAGATTTTCGGCCAGGCCAAGATCGAAAACCTGTGTTGTCATCTCGTGGCGCAGCGAATGTTCCTCATGCGAATGGATCGAGAAATGGACAGGGGGACGGGTTTTCACAAGGAGCCGGATTGCGCGGGGAATGATGGATTCCGCATAGGCTGGAATGCTGGCGATGCGGAAATTCGCCGCGTTGCGGGTTCGGATCGCGGAAGCGGCACGGTTGATTTCGTCAAGCCCGATAAAGGAACGCAAGACGACTTCATGCAGCAGGATTGCCTGTTCGGTCGGTGTCAGCCTTTTGCCGAAACGCTGAAACAGGTCGAAGCCGATACGTTGCTCCATTTCACGGATTTCACGGCTGAGGGTCGGTTGTGAGCTACCCAGCCGCGCCGCGGCAGCGGTAACGCTCTTATTGACCATGACCGCATTGAAGATATCGATCTGGCGCAGGCTCAAATTCATGTTCCACCCCATTGTCCCCGACCGATATCTATATATCGAGAATGAATAAGGGGTGCGAATGAAGCATTTCACAATCCGGTGGCGATTTGTAATGGCTTCGCGACACGAACAGAGTGCTGCGCGCCATCATGACCGATATTATTGAGATCGCTCCTCCTGCCACCACCGACAGGCCACCGCGTTGGCTCGCCCGGCGAGACGGCGCGCTGTATGGCGAAAGTGTCGCGCTGAGCGATATCGCCAGGACGGTAGGCACGCCATTTTACTGCTATTCCGCCTCGACGCTGCGACAGGCCTATGCCGAGTTGTCCGAGGCGATTGCGCCCTTGGGAGCGCGTGTCTGTTTCGCAGTCAAGGCCAACGGAAACCTGAGCGTCCTGAAGGAATTCGCCCAGCTCGGGTGCGGAATGGATATCGTTTCCGGGGGTGAGCTGACGCGGGCATTGGCTGCCGGGGTTCCTGCCTCCCGCATCATCTTCTCGGGGGTGGGCAAGACCCGTGCGGAAATCCGCCAGGCGCTGGCCGCTGGTTTGCATCAGATCAATGTCGAAAGCCCTGCCGAGCTTGAAGCCGTAGCCTCGGTCGCGCGTGAAATGGGCCTGCGTGCGCCCGTGGCGTTGCGCGTCAATCCCGACGTCGATGCCATGACCCACGCCAAGATCACGACAGCCAGAAAAGATAGCAAGTTCGGCATTGCCATCGATGACATCCCGGCCCTTTATGCCGCAGCCTCTTCCCGCGCCGAGCTGCATATGGTGGGGCTGGCCGTGCATATCGGCTCGCAGATCCTTGATCTCTCTCCCTTCCGCGACGCCTGGACTGTCATGGCTGAACTCGTGCGTGATCTGCGTTCCAGAGGCCTGTCGGTCGAGCGTTTGGATCTGGGCGGAGGGCTGGGCATCGGGGACGACGTATGCGATGGCCCCGATCTTGCTGAATATGCCGCGATCATCAAGCAGACGGTGGCTGGCCTGGGTTGCGCGCTCAATGTCGAGCCGGGCCGTTGGCTCGTTGGCAGGGCTGGGGCGCTGGTTACCGAGGTTCTCTACGTCAAGGATGGAGCGGGCGTTTCCATCGTCGTTCTGGATGCCGCGATGAATGATCTCATGCGGCCGGCATTGTACGATGCTCGCCATCCTGCACTGACGGTACACGATCCGCGGGCCGATGCGGATGCACGGCCGAGCCTTCTTGTCGGTCCAATTTGCGAAAGCTCCGATGTCTTCGGCAAATACCGGACGCTGGGGCAGATCCAGAGCGGTGACCTTGTGGTATTCGACAATGCCGGAGCCTATGGCGCTTCGATGTCTTCGACCTATAATTCACGCGATATGGTACCCGAGGTTCTGATCGACGGCGAAGTGTTCAGGCTCATCCGGCGCAGGGTCGACATTTCGGATGTCTTGGCCCATGAGCAGGCCGGGCCATGGCAGAATACCACCCAGGCAGGATAAGGTCGCCGATCGTGTCGGCGTGGTGTTTCCTGGTCGAGGGTGGTGGGGTCGTCAGCTGCCATTTCCCGCTTGTATCTTGAAGGAGGCGCGTTTGGACTTGATCGTGAAGCGCAGTGGCGAAAGCTGGCAGGCTGTCTATGCAGACCAGGTCTGGCGCGCGGCTGTCGGTCGCAGCGGCATCCGCCGAGAGAAGACCGAGGGCGACGGCGTCAGCCCGGTCGGCTGCTGGCCGATCCGCCGGGTGCTTTATCGCGCCGATAAATTCCCGGCCGCCCCGGTATCCGTTTTCGAAACGACGGCCATCGATCCGCAGGACGGCTGGTGCGACGCGCCCGATCATCCCGACTATAACCGCCCGGTCCGGCTCCCGTTCGACGCCAGCCACGAAGAGATGTGGCGCCACGACGATCTTTACGACATCGTCGTGGTTCTCGGTCAGAACGATGCGCCGATCGTTCCCGGCGAAGGCAGTGCGATCTTCCTTCATATTGCCAGCGAGGGATACGGCCCGACCGCGGGCTGCGCCTCGATGAGGCGAGAAGATCTGCTGGCATTCCTCGCAATGGCGAGACCTGGAACGCGGCTCTGTTTCCAGGCAGACAACTGACAAAGGAGCTGGCAAATCAGCGCCACATTGTCCGAGCCAAAGGCGCAAAGATCAATCAGACCTCGGTTCAGTCTGCGGTGCCCGAGTGTTCAGACAGGACAACCGAGATCTCGAAAACCAGGGCAAACATGCCGTGGACCAAGGCCATTTACGAGGCGATAACCAGCGTCACCTCGTTCGTGTCATCGAATGTCATCGCGATCACCGAGGACGCCGCCGCGCCATGATCTTCTAGCGCGGCTTGCAGGCGGGGTGTATCGGCGATGACCTTCCTCATGCGCTGCAGCTCGTTCGGGCCTGTTTGGGCAATCTGCTGATTGACCATGACCCGCTGAGGAATCGACAGCTCGTCAAGAGTGGAGACCGTCACCGTTCTGATCTCGCCGGGAGCCCGCTCGATAACGCCGTCATCGGGCGAATCCGGCGGATTGGTCGCGGGTTGGGCCAGGCTGGTGGCAATGCCGGCAGCCAGGACGATCGGTGCGAGCGTTGCGGGCAGAAGCTTGTACATGATGTCTCCTTTCCGGAAGATGGTCAGGGATCATCTTCGTCAAGTCTCGCACAAGAAGCGTTCGATCGTTTGCCCGTCAGGTGGCAATTTTGTGGATCGGAATATGTTGCGAGCGGCCCGGCATGGAGGATTCCCCACCGCACTCGAGGCGGCTTGGTTCCAGGCCACGTTCGCAACTGAACGCTGGTCGGCTCTCTAATCCCACGCGCTCTAGCCAGCCTTCTTGGCGTCCCTCAGAGCCCTTTGCAGCTTGAAGGCAAGTTCCAGCAGACGCTGCGGAATGGGTTCCCGCTCGACGCGGGCCAGAATGCGTGCCACTTCCTTGTCTGTGGATCTGGCCTTGTCACTCTTCTGATCGTTGTCCACTGAACTGCTCATCTCGCCGTTGGTCGGGGGCAACTTGCTCGAGCCGAAGAACGTCAAGGAGCGGTTTCCTCGGTCGCCTGCCAACAGACTAAGAGGTTTGTGCGGGGAAGTCACTTGCAAAGGTCCTGTCGTATTTGTCGTCCTCGCAAGTCGCGGGGACGGACTCGATATGGCCTTGCTAACCATCCTTACCGAACAATGTTCCGGACGCAGGACGCAATCCTCGCATTACCTTCGGCATAGGGATGTGCACTGATGCAACGGTGCCGGGTGTCTCATCACGGCTGCGGCCTCTCAGGCTCAAACGCGACGCGTGCCGCTCAATCGGAGGGCCCCTTAACTTTGACGCCCTGGCCGCCAATAGTAATTTCAACGGTATTCTTGTTTTGCTCATGGTAGATGTAGGCGCCAATACCGGCAGCCGCCACGATTACGACAATCAGCAAAATGAGGGTGTTGCGGCTCATGAAATCTCCCGACGCGATCGACTACGGGACATCAACGCGTCGTTGCCCTTCACGGTTCCGCTGTGTCCAAGACCGGCGGATTGGCCTGAAATTTCGGCGGAAGAAACTCGAAGATTGTGCCGTTCAATCGAGCAGTTGGTGACCGATGGCAATGAAAGCCCGATCCATGATCTCGCAAAGCCAGGGAAGCGTATCCTGATCTCCGGGCTTGCCATCCGCCAGATCGATGGCGGCAAGCAGCGTTTGTTCGACCAGCCGGTCGGCGGCAGCCTTGCCGGGAAGATATTGGCGTGCCCTGAGCCTGAGTTCGGGAAGGAAACCGGCCACGTCATTGGTCGGATCCCCGGCGAGGCCCTTGATTTCATCCTGCGTCCTGCGGCGCGCCGCAAACAGGGTTTCAAGCAAAGCGTGACGGTCGCCCGACTTGCGAACATTGTCGACATGTTTGAGATGCAAGGGGATGACGTCTTCGTCATAGCTGCTGAAGAAGACGAACGGGATCCCCAGTGCGAGCAGGCGGTCCGCGATCGGGAAGACCATCTTGCCATTGATGTTGACGTCCAGGATGGCCGCATTCGCCGAACTTACATGGCATTGCGCCGCCTCGATCGTTGATGCCGGCCCGAGGATCACAGCCCCTTTCTGCTCGAAATAGTCGGCCAGATCGCCCGCGAGAAAGATCTCGTCTTCGACGATGAGGAGACGTAGGCCGTGGAGTTGCTGCATGGGTCGTCACTTGTTTTGAGTCAATCCGGCCGAATGCGGCTGCCGCACCTTCTGCCCTGGTGGAGTTCGCGTGAAAACGCCGTGGCCTTTTCTTTCGAGGCCGGCGCTTAACGATTTCCACCAGTGCTTGCCTGTAACCACCCAAACTTGTGCATGTTCCATGGAGCGTTTGGAACAGTCTAAGGATCCGCCAGGAATGGCGCCGCGCCAGACCTTTACTGCCCAGACCTTTACTGCCTGGTCAGGCGGGCCATTGTTTCCAGCAATAGCTGATGCTGAACCGGTTTGCCCAGAACCGGCGCGTCGGGAACTTTCTGCCGGAAGGCTTCTGGAAGCATCTTGCCCGTGCAGAATGCGATGGGAATGCCACGGGCCGCGAGCAAGTCGACGATGGGTTCGCTCGTATCCCTTCCGAGGCTTATATCCAGAACGGCGGCCGTGATGGATTGCTGATCGGTGATCTCCAGCGCGGAGGCCAAAGTCAGGCAGGGACCCGCGATCCGGGCGCCGGCGGATGCCAGCGTATCCTCGATATCGAGCGCGATGATGATTTCATCGTCGGCAACCAGGATCGTATTGCCTGCTAGGATGCCGCCGGAGGACAGCTGGTCCTTTATCATAGAGTACTCCTTCCGCAGGGCCAGCATGGATTCGGCCAGATTCCGGCGCACCGATAAATGAGGCACCTCGGAAAATGACGCTGGCAGGGAACGTCGATGCCGCCTGGGCCAAACGTATCTGATCAGGCTTAGAGAATTACCGCCCGGTTCGCCATCCATACCGGGCAGAATAATGATCCGATCTGTAGACGGAATCCCATCCCCCGCTTTCGCCCCGATCGATGCTGACGCGTAAAGCCTTGATGCGGGACATGTCGGTCGTTCTCCCAATCTCTCCCGAACCGACGATGGCGATTGCCGCTTTCAGCATCACTCGGCTTTGCCGCTCGGGCTGTCGAATTGGCTGCGCTGACGGGCCGGTTCGGATTCGGTTGCCAGGGCCTCGCCATCTTCGGGACCTTCCGGAAATTCCACGGATATGTTGACGTTTCGGCGGTCTTTGAGATCCAGCGAGGCAGCAGTGACTGCGGTTTCGAAAGCCGCTTCCGGAAGTTCGTATCCGCCGCCGCGCTGGCCATCGTGCTCGATGACCCAGCCTTCGGCGGTGCCAATGATGCGATAGGATGCGTGCGACATCGTCGGTCTCCTTTGTCGGATCGGTTGCAAAACGGGTGAGCCGCGGGCGTCGGCCGCTCAGCCTCGACGACTTCAGGCAAACCCGAGGGTCCGCTTCAATGCCTGCTTGCCTACCGAACGACACGCGCGGAAGAGGGTTCCCCCGGCTGCGAGCCATTTTTGCCGGCCTCGGGGCAGACTTTGGGGGGAACCTTCCCGTGCGCGATTGGTTGTCGCCAGCAACAACGGTTGCCGAGGGGATCGACGGGTTCGGGAATGAACGATCAAGCGGGCTGGCAATTTCTCAATCACGGCGGCGACATGCTGCCTTCCGTCCGCGTCGATGGCTACAATATCGGCCTGCGCGACAAGGAGGGCTTTGTCGGCGACAAGGCCAATACGGGAGCCTTTCTCGGAAAGCTTGAGGAGTTGCGCCTGCTCTACCGCAAGACGGGCAATGATCCCCTGGGTGAGGAAGCCACCGAGGAAATCAAGCGCAGGCAAATCGACGACATGCTGATCGGCGACGATTTGAACAGCGCCGCACTCGTGCACGGTGCGTTGGAGGAATTTGCCCGCTCGCTGTCGAGCGTGATCCGGCGCTTCCTGCGAACCGCCTCCTGGCGACGCACCGAACGCATCGTCATCGGCGGAGGCTTTCGGGAAAGCCGTGTGGGAAGACTGGCGATTGCAAGAACCCAGGCCCTGCTCAGCGCCGACGAGGGCTCGGTAGAGGTGGTGCCAATCACCAATCATCCGGATGAAGCGGGGTTGATCGGCAGCCTGCATCTGCTGCCGCCCTATGTGCTGGCCAATCACGACGGCATGCTGGCGGTGGACATTGGCGGGCGCAACATCCGGGCCGGCATCGTGTTGAGCCAGGTCGACAAGCAAGCCGATCTTGGCCGGGCAAAAGTTGAAAAGCTCCTGATCTGGCGCCATGCCGATGACGAGCCGGCGCGAACGGCGGCAATTGGTCGGCTTGGGGAGATGCTGCAGGATCTGCGTTCGCGGGCGGAGAAGAACAAGATCAGCCTTACCCCGGTGATCGGTGTCGGTTGTCCGGGCGCCATCAAATCCGACGGATCCATCGCACGCGGGGGCCAGAATCTGCCGGGCTCCAATTGGGAAAGCGACAATTTCAACCTGCCGGCAGCCTTGCTCAAATTCGTGCCCAAGATCGGGGGGCAGCAAAGCCACGTCGTTCTTCACAACGACGCCGTGGTCCAGGGCCTGTCGGAGGTGCCTCGCATGGGCGACGTCAAGCGCTGGGGCATATTGACGATCGGCACGGGGCTGGGCAATGCGCGCTTCACCAACAAGAAGAAGGAGGGCAAAGCCTCCATCCGCTGACGCCGCCGCGAACACAGCATCCTCATGAGGTTGGAACCGAATTGTCTCCGGGCCGTTGGAAAACCATATATCAACGGAGTGGAGCACGATGCCCGAGAAAAAGGCGATGGAGCCCCTGGGACGCCCCAACGACAAGGGGCGGAACGAAGAGGCGGAAAAGCTCAAGCACGGCGAAACACCGAAAGACCAGACCGGTGCGCCCAAAGGCAAGAACCGCAGCAATGCCGGTGAGAACACCTCCTGAAAAGGCATGAATCCGGCTAGGTTGCTGCTGGCTGCGACACTTTTTACCATGAAGCAGATCCTGCCTTTGTCAGGCGGTCGAAGACTTGGCTGGCCGGGTTTTGGAGTGTATTTATCCGAAGGGCGCCGCTATTGTGATAGTGGTATTCTACCGTGCTTCGAGGCAGGGTGGTGCATCTCATATGCCGATCGATCTCGGAGCGGGTATCGAGCAATAGTGCCGGGTCTTTGAGATAAGTAGGGCTGGGTCGGCGTTGAAAACCAAGAAGGAGGAGCTGAGTGGAAAACCGACGCTCGCTTTTGGGGCGGCGGATTCGCACGAACAAGTGCCGCTCGTGCATCGGATGCGCCAGCAAAGTTCGCTTTTCCACTTCACCGATCGGCTCTATCGCGCACGCAATCTCGATCAGATCTATAGCGCGGCCCTGGATGCCATCGATGACATGCTGGGCTGCACGCGTGCATCGATCTTGCGGTTCGATGGCGGGGGCGTCCTGCGTTTTGCGGCCTGGCGGTGGCTTTCGGAAGAATATAGGGCCGGTGTCGAGGGACATTCGCCATGGGAGCCTGGCGACGAGGAGCCGGCGCCCGTCTATATAGACGACATCGCTCAGGCCGATCTACCGCCCGACCTTGCGGCGCTGACCCGGCGTGAGGGCATTGGTGCGTTGGCCTTCATTCCGGTCATGGTCAGCCAGGGCATGGCCGGCAAATTCACCCTCTATTATGAGGCACCCCATCTTTTCGCGGATGAAGAGCGCGAACTGGCGCTGATCATTGCCCGTCAACTGGGTTTTGCGATAGAGCGTCACCACGGCGATCAGACCGCCCGCCGCTTGGCCGCGCTCGTGGAATCTTCGGACGACGCGATCATATCCAAGAATCTCGAGGGGATCATCACCAGCTGGAATGCCGGGGCCGAGCATCTGTTCGGCTATGGCGTTTCCGAGGCGATCGGCCGATCGGTGATGATGCTGATTCCTCCCGACCGGCATAATGAGGAGCCCGCCATACTGGCGCGCATCCGGGCAGGGGAGCGGATCGACCATTATGAGACCATCCGCCAGCGCAAGGACGGCAGCCTGGTCGATATCTCGCTGAGCGTGTCTCCGATCAAGGATGCCGATGGCATCATCATCGGTGCATCCAAGATCGCGCGCGATATCACCGAACGACGCCGGGCCCAGGAGCAGCAACAACTTCTCCTGCATGAGATGGATCACCGGGTCAAAAACCTGTTCGCCCTTGCAACCAGCATCGTCAATCTGAGCGTGGCCTCCGCCGAAACCCCGGCGATGCTCGCCTCGATCGTCGCCGATCGCTTGGGCGCGCTGTCGAGGGCGCATGCCCTGACCCTGGCTTCCGGAACCGTCGACAACGGCTTCAGGAAAACGGCGACCCTGCACGCGCTGATCGAGGCCATTCTGGCTCCCTATGTGGAAGGAGCGCAAGGTGAGCGCAAGCGGTTCACAGTTGAGGGGGTCGATTTCGAACTTGCGGAAAGCGCGGTTACGCCGGTTGCGCTTCTTCTGCATGAATTTGCTACGAATGCTGCCAAATATGGCAGCTTTTCTACATCGGCAGGCCGGGTGGAGATCGAATGCGGGCGCCGTGACGGCGATGCCATCATCGTGTGGCGCGAGCTCGGCGGCCCGAAGGTACAGCCGTCGGGCGCGGAAGGTTTCGGTAGCCGTCTCGTGCGACTGGCCGCCAGCCAGTTCGGCGGATTTTCGCGCCAATGGCATTCTGAAGGGCTGGTCATCGAATTGACGATGGATCTGAGCCGCGTCGGCGCGTGATCCTGGCCGACGTCCCGGGGCGACGTCCTTGGGAACCTAAAGCCTTCTGTTTGGTTTTTGTTGTGCATTCGAAACATGAGGGATGCGCAATGGGAAGACTAGTCGGGGCCCTTGCCGGCCTTCTGCTTCTTGCTGGGGTGGCCAGCGCTCAGACCACCAGCACCGCTCTACCTCCACAGGGCAGCCTCAAGCTGTCGCAGATCATCGCGAAGGTCGAAGCCCGCGAGGGCTTTGCCTATATCTCGGAGGTGGAATGGAGCCAAAGCGGCTATTATGAGGTCACTTACATGACCACCGACAAGGCCAAGGTCGAATTGCATCTCGATCCCATGTCCGGCTCTACACGTTAGGACCGATACGCTCATTTGACGCGGCAATTGTATCGATGGAGCCGCAGGGCTGGCTCCTCCCGGGCGGAGGATCATCGTCGTACCGACATGGGCTATCGCCCAATCTTCCCATCCAGGCCGATCGCATGGCGGGATCGGCCTTACCAGGAAGGAGTTTGGCGCGATGGAAGAGCGGACCATTGAAGGCGAGGGGGTGAAGATCCAGACGCAGGCTTTCGGCAATCTCGACGATCCGCCTATCCTTCTGATCATGGGCGCATTCGCCTCGATGGCCTGGTGGCCCGATGACTTCGCGGAATTGCTTGCCGCGGGTGGCCGTTATGTCATCCGCTATGACAACAGGGACACCGGCCTGTCGACGGCCTATGTGCCGGGAACAGCCAAGTACACACTCGAGGACATGGCGAAGGATGCCATGGCTGTGCTCAGTGGCTACAATCTGCAGGCAGGTCATCTGGTCGGCATGTCGATGGGTGGGGTCATTGCCCAGTTGGCCGCACTCATCAGGCCGCATCGGGTCAAGACGTTGACCATCGTCAGCTCCACGCCGCTCGGCGTCGAGTGGTTGCCGCCGCCCGACGACGACTACAGGAGGCACATGGCCACGCTCGACCATCTGGATTGGAATGATCGGGATCAGGTGGCGGATTTTCTGGCCCGCGACGCCGAGGCGGTCGCAAGCAAACGCCACCCGCATGATGCCAGCGCAGCCCGGCGTCTGATCGAAAGGGATCTGGCTCGTTCGCCATCCTTTTCGAGCCTGCAGAACCATTTGGCGCCGGCGGCCCCGTCGCCCGTCCGAGCCAAAGCCGCTGATATCCAGATTCCCACCCTGGTCGTGCATGGCATGGCGGATCCGGTGTTTCCGATCGCCCATGCCCATGCCATGGTGGCGGCCATCAAGGGAGCGCGCCTCGTCTCCATCGAGGGCGGCGGCCACGAACTGCATGCCGAGGACTGGCCGCAGATCGCACGGGAAATCCTGCTCCACACTTCCGTCATTCACGTTGGAAGATTGTGAGAACCGGGCCTTGTCCTCGATCCTTGTCTCGGTGGAGGAGTGTCTTCTGACTGTTCCTCGCCCAGCCGTCGCCGGGCATGCCACAAAGGCAGCACATACCACAGCCCCAGCAGCAGTGCGGCCGAGAGGCCGGCGAGCAGATTTGCAAGCCCATCTCTTTGGGCGATCTTCTGCACGACCACGTGGACGTCCGCACAGAGGCCGAGAGCCAGAAAGACGGTTGCAGCCAGGACGAGCCGACTCGCAACCTCATAAAACTCTTCGGTATCACGGCCGCGGTAGCCCAGCCGGTGGTAGGAGGCCGGGGCCATCAGCAGAATGGTGGACAACG
Source organism: Labrys sp. F242 (assembly GCF_057813875.1). Lineage (NCBI taxonomy): Bacteria > Pseudomonadati > Pseudomonadota > Alphaproteobacteria > Hyphomicrobiales > Xanthobacteraceae > Labrys > Labrys sp. F242. The sequence continues at coordinate 230,332 of NZ_JBVASG010000008.1, forward strand.
CCACCAGCCCGAGCGCCAAGCCGTGCACGAGCTTAGCAGACGGGGGCAGGCGTTCGAAGCCCTCGGTCAGGATGATGGCCAGTTGAAAGCCCAGAAGGGCCTGTGCACCGGGCAGAACCACGCGCGCCTCGGTCAGGACGTGTTCGACCTTGGTGCCAATGGAGGTTTCCTGGGCGATCGGCATAGGTTGTTCCCGCTGTTGCCGGCATTGAAAGAGCGGCAGGCCGTACCAGGTGCCCAATGCGAGGACGGACCCGGCCAATGCTGCGGCCACGCCGGTGGCGAAGCCGGCGACACGGATCCCGGCTATGTAAAGAGCGAACCCCAGCGCCAGTGCGAATGGCAGCAAGGTTGCAACCATCGCCCATTTGACCGTTTCTTCAACCCCAGGAGCGGCGTGCCCCTTGTGGACGATGCGATGGTGCGCGCTGGGGAAGACCAGAAAGCCCAGAACCAGCACCATGAGGCCGAGCACGATGATCTCGATGGCCTTTTCGGCGGGCGTGAGATGTTCGAAGGCGTCCTGGAAAGGAGCCTGCAATTGAAAACCCAGCAGGATTTGTGCCCCGAGCATCAAGGTGCGGGATTCATCGAGAGCTGCCTTGACCCTGCCCATCTTCACCTCGTGGCCCGAACGGGCACGCTCAACCGGCGGCGATCGCCAGGGTCAGCAGGCAAAAGGCCAGTACGGCGGCTCCAGGCTTCCAATCAAGGCCAGGGATCGCCGCGCCAACCACGGCGGCAACGATCGATAGAGCGACCTCCAGGCAAGCCAGAAGCCATAAATGGGCCACCCCTCCGACAGCGAGTGCCACGAGGTGGGAGAGCAGGAGAAAGACCACGATCAGTGTGAGCCGCACGAAGCCTTGATAGGCGTGACGATGCTCGGCGAAGTCGAAGGATTTTCTATGCGGTTGCATCATTCGTACCTCCCTCATCGACGAATGAAATCTGGGCCTTACCCGCTCCTCAGGCTGCGGGCCGGACCTCGACTGCAACCGGGGAGGCCGGCCGCGAGTCTGTTTCCTAAGCCGGATGCGGCAGGTTTGTTCCATTGACTGCGCGTTTGGAGGCTGTCTCACGCTAGGACAGCGGGGCGTGCCTGAGGTGACTTCATCGTGCCTGTACCCTTTTTGCGAGGATGGCGTGGACCTTGCGTAGATCCTCGATGAAGGCAGAACGGGCGCGCGCAGCCATATCGGAGTCCGGGATGCGCAGCAGATAGCTGGGATGGACAGTCACGAGAATCTGGAGCCCGTCCGGCCCGGGCAGGACCTGGCCGCGCTGTTTCATCACACCGACGCCACGGCCGAGCAGGGCCTGGACAGCCGTCGCACCGAGAGCCACCACCAATTCGGGCTTGATGATCTTCAACTCCCTGTCCAGCCACCATTTGCAGGCCTGCACCTCGCCGGCATTGGGCCTTTCATGAATCCGGCGCTTGCCCCGGCGTTCGAATTTGAAATGCTTGACGGCGTTGGTGAGGTAGCACGCGTCGCGATCGAGTTCTGCATCCTGGAGGCATCTGTCGAGCAACCGGCCGGCCGGCCCGACAAAAGGGCGCCCCTGCCGGTCCTCCTGATCGCCCGGCTGCTCGCCGACCAGAACCAGGCGGGTATCTTCCCGACCTTCTCCCATCACCACCTGGGTGGCATGCTTGTAAAGATCGCAGCGCTCGCAAACAGCAACCAATCGTCTGACCTCGGCGAGCGTGATGATCTCGTCCTGATCTGGGTCCAGGGTCTCTGCGCCGGTTGGAGGTCGCATGGCGGTACCCGTTCGAGCTTGCCGTAGCGTCATCGATCCAGATCACCTGATCGGTGCGGGGGACGACCTTTGTCCGGTGCGCGCTTGACTCCGCCGCCAGGCTTGCTGTGGGCACGTCGTTCTTCCGGATCGGTCGGTGGTTTCACCTTGTCGAACCGATATTCCTCTCGCTCGGTGGTGTAGGGCTGGTCGCGGTCCCTGTCCGAAGGCTTCGGCTTGCGGGTCATGATGTCTTCCCTCACGCTGCGGGCATGCCGTATCAGGCATGCCCCGCTTCGTGGCGCTTGCGCGTGGCGGCTGCTTTCTTGGCGGATGCGGAGCGTGCCGCCGCTGGCCGCGAGGCGGAAGCCTCGCCTCCGAGCTTGCCGCCCTTATGGGAAGCCGGATGGATCGTGGCTTTGCCACGCCCCGACCCGCCCGGTTTCTTGCCGCCACCATCGTCCTTTGTCATCCGAAGTGAGAAACTGCCCCCCTGTCGAAATTGAGAACTAACCCCTCCAGGTTCGAAAATGGAGGGACATATGGTGCGTGTAATTGCAGAGATTCCTGCACAGGTGAGTGTTGTGCAGGG
>NZ_JBVASG010000009.1:0-195026 GCF_057813875.1 Labrys sp. F242
TCTTTCGGCGAGCGGTCTAACCTCGAAGCGAGGAATTTCCAGAGGAGCAGGTCCCAGTTCGCGAACCCGTGTCTCGAAGTCGCGTTTTGACACGACTCCCTACTTCAAGCCGAAGCTGCGCCGCATGCCGGGGATCGCCAGCTCGACGTCGTTCAGCTTGCGCATCAGCGTCTGGCGGGCCACCCGCGGGAAGCGCAGTACCTGCGCCATCTGCATCTTCACATGCACGGCGCGAAACCAGCCGGTGCGCATGATGTTGGCGATCCGCGCGCGTCGTTGCGGTCTGTCTTGTTCGGCATGACGATGCTTGCAATTGCCTCGAGCACGCGGCTTGCCTCGTTCTGCGAGCAATCGTCCCTTTTATTTAATCGGGCGCTGTGATTTATGTTGTTCCCATGAAGATGCGTGGCAAAAAAAGTGAGATATCTCCTGATCTTACGCTGGATGGCGTTGGTGCACCGCACCAGCAGATCGAGCGTGCGATCCGGAGCAAAATCCAGACCGGCGCCTGGCCGCCAGGATATCGAATTCCGCCGGAGGAAGACCTTGCGTTCACACTTGGTGTCTCTCGAGCGCCGCTGAACAAAGTGCTGAACAATTTGGCGAACGCCAAGATCATTGTCCGGAGACGGCGTCTGGGAACTTTTGTCAGTGAACGCACGGACAATCATGCAGTCATCGGCGTCATCGATATTCGTGACAAGATCGAGAGCGCAAACAAGACCTACAGCTTCGAACTGCTCGAACGCGAGGTCGTTGACGCTGCACAGGCCTATGGATGGCAAGAGGCGGTCGAGAACGAACGTCTGCTAAGGCTTGAACTCGTCCATCAGGCCAACGGCACCAACGAGGTGTTCGAGCAACGATTTATCCGCATCTCGGTCATTCCCGAAGTTGAATTCGAAGCGTTCGATGAGGTACTGCCGAACGAATGGCTGTTAGCGCGGCTACCGTGCACGCGGCTGATCAACACGATCCGGGCAACGAATGCAGATCGCCGAATCGCTAAGGCGCTGGGGCTCGCGCCCAACGAACCGCTGCTCGTGTCGGAACGGCGGACATGGGCACACACCGATGCATTAACCTGGGTGAAGCTGTCTTTTCCCGGCTATCGCAACGAGTTCATTGGAGAATTCAGCCCGCTCCAACCTTTCGCAAGTCTAGGCTGACCGGTCAGCCGGCTTCGGGGATTACCACAGTGAACGACGCAGACAGCAACATGGACATGATGGTTCTGGCGACAGAGCTAAGGACCAAGGTGTTCGCGGAAGTGCCGCACGAGGTTGCATTGATCGTGTCCTCCGACACGATCAACAAAAGCTATCTGTCCGGCTATGTGAGCATGGCGCACGATCTGGCCCCAACTTATCGATCCGCAGTGCTTGCTTCTCGCGACGAGGCATCGCTGGTCGCAAGCGCTGCCGATGCAGGCCCTGCGCTCGACGTGCTGGGCGATCCCGGTCTGCTATATCGGTACGGTGTTTTCCATTTCGTATCGGCAACCCTGGGACCGGCGGGCTTTGGCCGACCGGCAAGCGTGGGTTTTGAGGAAGCCCTTGCCGAGGCCCTGAGAGCATTAAGGCCAACGAGCGGCCTCATCGGCGTGGACCGCGCGAATGACGATCTGGTCTGGACCATGTGCCGCGAGATATTCGGTGAACGGTCCGTTATCGACGTCACGCGGGACATTGCACGGGCACGCGCCACGAAAACGGCCGGCGAATTGGCGCGCCTGCGAAAGGCAGCGCGACTGATCGAGAATGGCTTTCGATGGGTGATCGAGAACGCTCGCGCCGGCATGACCGAATTCGACATTGCGGCAGGGCTCACCGGTACTATCGTCACCGGCGGAGGAATTCCGCGCTTTGTTTCCGTGACATCAGGGCCAAGGTCGGCACTGGCGGATGCCTATCCCACCTGGAGGGTGATCGCCAAAGGCGAGATGATCCGTATCGATGCTGGATGCACCGTCGACGGCTATTGGTCCGATATAGCCAGAACTTTCGTTTTCGGCGAACCGGATGCCCGACAGCGCAGGATTTACCAGGCGCTGCGTGTGGGACTGGACGAGGAACTCGCGGCGGTGCGTGCGGGGATCGCAGCCAATGAGCTCTTCGGAGTGGCAGTGGAGGCCGTTCGCACCAACGGCTTGCCCGAGTACAGGCGGCAGCATTGCGGCCATGGCATCGGGCTGCGGTCTTATGACTCGCCGCTGATCAACCCTTCCGACACCACCCCGCTCGTCGAAGGGATGTGCCTCTGCCTGGAAACACCCTATTACGAACTCGGCGTGGACGGCATGATGGTCGAGGACACCGTCCGCGTTACGGCGACGGGACATGAGTCGCTGACCACGATGCCTCGCGAGCTTTTCGTCCTGCCGTGAACGACGCTCAACCGGCGATCCCGGCACACAGACCATACAACGCATCGCCGGTTGCGGTGAGTGCGGGGAATCTCCGGAAGATCACGATGCCGTCGGCACTGAAGCGGAGTTCGAGCGGTTTGGCTAGCGGCAGGCCAAGCGGATGCAGATATCCTGCCGGCTCCCCGCTTTTGACGGGGTTGCCGATCTTTGCGATCGGTTCGAAAAGACCGTCTGAGGGCGCGTAGATCGAGGAGGCGGGCGGCAGCATTTTCAGCCTGCGGGCAGGTTGGGCTTCCGGCGCCGAAATCTCCGGCGCGATCCCCAGTTGGCGCAGAACGCGGCGGATACCGGCCTCCGCCAGGTCGGCGCCGGCCGGCGACAGTCCCGGTCCGCCGCCGAGCTCCGTTGTCAGCGCCGCCAGTCCGTGTGCGACCGCCGAAGCGTAGAGCGTCGCCGCTCCGCCGCCACCCTTGCCATCGGTGAGAATGCTGTTTGGCGCACGGAAGGCATCGAGCAGTTCCTCGATCCGCCGCTCCTGTTGCGGCGTGCGGCCGCGATGTGCGAAGGCCACGGGCATGTAGTCCAGCGAGCTTCCGCCCGAATGAAGGTCGAGCACGTAATCGGTCAGCGGAAAGAGGACCTCGGTCACGTAATGCGCGATCATGGCGGTGGGACCGCCCGTGGCGTCGCCAGGAAACAGCCGGTTGAGGTTTCCTCCATCCAGCGGCGAGTTTCTGCGCCCCGCGATGACCGCCGGACGGTTCAATTCCGGCAGGATGATGACCCGGCCTTTGACTTTCGTCTGCGTAAGGGCGTGGGCGATCCTGCGCAAGGCGATCTGCCCTTCATACTCGTCGCCATGCGTCCCCGACGTCAAAAGAACGGTCGGGCCCTCCCCCCCGTTCACGCAGATCATCGGAACCGGGAGCCAGCCATAGGCTGATGTATCGGATGAGTAGGGAACCCGGGCATAGTCGGATTGAACGCCATGCCTTTCAAAATCGATGGTGGACCAGACCTGACTAGCCATAAAACCTCTCCATTGTCTGTCGGGCGAAGCCGCCGTAACCCCTTGTCCTGTTCCGTTCACGTCCGTTTCAGACGAAACTCCGCCGCCGTGGGAGTCATGCCGGCAAGGATCGCGGCCAGCATGCAGATGACCGCAGTGGCGATGAGAATCGGCGTGATGCCGATGATTGCCGACAAGGGCGCGATCGCCGACAGGCCCAAAGGCGCCAGGCCATAGGATACGATGAAATCCAGCGAGGAGACGCGCGCGAGCTTTTCGCGGGCAATACCGTCCTGGATGGCGGTGAACCAGATGACGTTGAACAATTCCATGCCAAAGCCGGCAAGAGCATAGGCGGCCATCGGAAGCCAGAACGTCTCGGCCGCCAGGAGGCTGAGCGGCACCAGTGCGTAGCTGCCCAAGCCGGCGAGCGCCCACCACCCCCTCTTGGCCGGCTTCCAGCACGAAATCACAATGGCGCCGACCAGCGCACCCGACATGTATGCCGTCACGCTGCACACCAGCAGCGTCACGTCGCCGAACACCTCGGCGCTGATGACGGGCACAAGTACATTGGTGACGGAATAGCCTGTCGCCACGACGGCGCAGAGGGCTGCGAGCGCGGCGAAAAACCAGGGATGGCGCCGCGCTTCGCGATAGCCCTCGGCAAAGTCTGAGGCGAAGAGCCTCAAAAAGGCCGACTGCAGTGTTGACCCGTCAGCCTGCTTGCGAGGCTCCGTCGGCCAGGGCGGCAGCAGGGCGCTGACTGTCCAGAGTACCCCGATCGCGAGGAATGCAGCCGCAACGCCAAACATGGTGGCGATCAGCGTGGCGGTTGCAGGTCCGACCAGAATCGTTCCTCGCACCGAGAGGCTGAGCGCCGCGTTGGCGGTTTGGAGGTCCGCTTCAGGTACGACGCGTGGCATGATCGACTGATAGACAGGCCTGGAAGCGCCCTGCCCGATACCCGACAGGAGCACGCCCGCTCCGGTCAGCAACGAGGCTGCCTGCGCATCCCAGGCAAGCTCGATGCAGATGAGCAGGGTCCCGCCGGCGGCGATCAGGCTTGAGGCAAATATGATCCTGCGGCTTCCGATCCGGTCGGCCATGACACCGCCGATCGGCACCGCGGCAAGAAAGCCGAGCGAGCGGAGCGCGAGGAAAAGGCCGAGATCGATCGCGGACAGAATGTTTTGCGACACGGCGAAGCCGAGCACGAAAGGCAGCGCCCAGGTGGCAATGCCGCAAGCGGTATTGCCGGACCAGAGCCGGAGGAAGGGTAGTGAGCGGACGCTGGACACCGGCTTGCACAGGCCTTTCAGCAAGGGTCGAAGGTGCTTTTTAAAAGCGGGCCTGGCGCTAGGCTCTCCGGATTTCGTCCAGGATGCGGATCCAACTGCGTACGCCTTTGTGAAACCGCTCGATGTCATAGCGCTCGTCAGGCGCGTGTATCGCGTCATCGGGCAGGATGAAGCCGATCACGATGCAATCGATGCCGAGCATGTCCTTGAATTCCTGCGCGAGCGGGATCGATCCGCCGGAGCCCTTCAAGACAGTCGGGCTTTCCCATTCCCTTGCCAATCCGCGGGCCGTTGCTTTCACGAATGGATTGTCCTCGGGCAAGGTAACCGCGCTACTGCCCGGAAACCCTTCGAACTCCACCGTGCATCCCTCCGGCAAACGCGACCGGACATGACGCTGGAAGGTCTGGCGGACATGCTCCGGAGCCTGCCCCTCCACCAGGCGGAAAGACAGCCGCGCGGTGGCGGAACCGGGGATGACGGAGCGCTCCCCGGGTCCTTGGTTTCCGCTGGTGACCCCGTTGAAATCGATCGTGGGCCGGCCCCAGATGGCTTCAAGCGGCGAATAGCCCTGCTCGATGGTCCCGCCCGTCAGATCGACCTTGTCGAAAAGATCGGATTCATCTGAAAGAGCGCGCCATTGGGCGCGAAGCGTCTGCGAAATCTCCTTCACACCATCGTAGAAGCCCTCGATGGTCACGCGCCCGGCCTCGTCGTGGATGCCTGCAAGGATCGAACCGAGGATGCGGATCGGATTTGCCGCGACCGCTCCGAAATAGCCTGAATGCAGGTCGCGGTTCGGCGCGAAGATCGTGACCTTTTCGTGCAGCAGGCCTTTCAGGCGCAGGCTCAGTGCCGGCTGCGTCGGGGACCACATGTCGCTATCGCAGATGAAAGCTATGTCGCAGGCCAGTTCATCCCGATGCGCTTCCAGGAAGGCCGGCAGGCTGTGGGAGCCGGACTCTTCCTCCCCTTCCAGCAGAATGGTCACCTTGCCCGCGAAGCCGCCATGGACGGACTTCCATGCGCGGAGCCCCTCGATGAATGTCCATAGCTGGCTCTTGCTGTCCGAGGCGCCCCGTCCGTAGAAGCGGCGAACCCCGTCTTCCTCGATGATCTTCGGCTCGAATGGCCTATGCCGCCAATCCTCCAATGTGCCGACCGGCTGCACATCATAGTGACCGTAGAAGAGCAATTTCGGCCGGCCGGCCTGGGGGTCGTCCGTCGAGTGGGCCAGCACGAGCGGGTGCCCCTCGGTCTCCACCACGCGTGCGTCGAAGCCCAAGCCGGAAAGCTCGTCGCACAACCAGCGCGCCGCCTGTTCGATGCCGGGCTTTCCTTCCGGATCGCTGGAAACGGATGGGATCGCTATCAGATCAAAGAGCTTGGCGGTCGCGGCCTGCAGATTGCGGTCCGCTTCCAGAAGGGCATTCTCGAGGTTGGACATGGTCTCGCCTGTCTGTTGATTCCGGCTGCCGGTGATGGTCGCCAGGTCGGCTGCGCGGTCCTGCGGATCAGAGCTCGAAGCCGTATTCGCGTTTCAGGTAAGCCCGCAGCGACGCCAGATCCGCTTTCGCCATAGACACCTGCAGGGATGCCGTGGGTTCCTTCAGGCCGGTCGAGCAGCCCATCACGACCACCGGCCCATCGCTCTCGAGATCAGGAATATCCTCAAGAGCGGCAAAGGCGGCGCTCGAAGAGACTTCCTGCCACAGTCCTTGGCGAGCCATGACCGCGTGCGCGGCAAGCGCCGCATCGTCGTCGACCAGCAGCGGGATGCCCTTGCTTTCACGCATTGCGACGACGGATCTGTAGCCATTCACCGTGGTGGCGGTCCCGGATTGTATCGTCGGATTTGCAGCGACCGTCGTCGCCGGCAGGCCTGCCTTGATGGCATGGTAGAGGGGGCCGCGCGCCGCCGGCTCGACCGATACGAGTTGTGGTGTTCGATCAATATGTCCCAGCAGCCGGGCCTCGTTGAAGCCTTTGTAGATGCCGTACAGCATCTCGCCGTAGCCCGTAGGCACCACCACGGCCGCCGGAACCAGCCCATCCAGATCGGCGAGAATTTCATAGGCGATGGTCTTGTAGCCTTCCGGCCCCCACGGGTGCCCGGTGTGCACCGTCGTGAGATTGCTGACGGGGTAAGTTCCGGAAACCTGCTGAAGCAGCCGCATTGCCGGCCAACGGTCTTCCGCCGGCAGGAATATGGGAAATGCGCCATAGCCGAGGATCATGTCCCGAAAGGCCGGGCTGACTTCAGGCATGGTGAGAACGACGCAATTCAGTCCCGCACGTCTGGCCATCGCCGCCGCCGATACGCCGTGATTTCCCGACGAAGCCACGATGATGGTCGATGCTCCTTCATAGAGGGCAGCCGAAACCGTGAAACGGTTCAGCCGGTCCTTATGGCTCCAGGTCGGGTTCCGGCTTTCGTCTTTCACGAACACGCCGCGCGCGCGGAAGCGTTGGGGCGCGACGCCTGACACGTCCACCAGCGGCGTGCCGCCGACCGGCATGGTCATTTTCGGGTGCAGCGGCGGCAGAAGTTCCTGCCAGTCGTTCCAGCCAGAGCCCTTCTTGAAGGAGACGCGGGTCACCGACGCGTAGTCATAGGCCACCTCGAGCGGATACTGCATGTCCTCTTCCGAGGAGACGGGGCATCCTGAAAGCAGTGCCGGCAGCAGGGGGAATACGGGGTTCGTCGGGCCGAGCGAACGTTGCTCCGTCGCCAGCGACAGTGTGTTAGCCACTAGATTCATTTCTTATTGCCTACGAAATTGCTTGGATTCTTGGTCGATCGTCGTGCCCGGCAGGCACCGGGCCGAGACTCAGTGGAGAATCTGCTCCAGAAATTGCTTGGTGCGGGCTTCGCTCGGATTGCCGAAAAACACGAAGGGCGGCGCCTCTTCGACAATCTTCCCCTGATCCATGAAGATGACGCGGTCCGCGATCCTGCGGGCGAACCCCATCTCATGGGTGACGCAGATGATGGTGATCCCGTCATTTGCGAGATCGGCGAGCGTCTCCAGCACCTCCTTCACCATCTCGGGATCAAGGGAGGATGTCGGCTCGTCGCAGAGCAGGATTTTCGGCCTTGCGCACAGCGATCGCGCGATCGCCACACGTTGTTGCTGGCCTCCCGACAGTTGGCGCGGGTACTTGCCCGCCTGTTCAGGAATTCTGACCCGTGCCAGATAGTGCTTCGCAAGATCTTCGGCTTCCTGGCCCGGCATTTTGTGGACCCACCTTAGCGCCAGAGTACAGTTTTCGAGGACCGTGAGATGGGGAAACAGGTTGAACTGCTGGAAGACCATGCCGACATTCCTGCGGACGGCATCGAGCACCCTTGACTTTTGCGACAAGGCGATACCGTTCACCCTGACCGCTCCGCCCTGGAATGGTTCCAGCCCGTTGATGCAGCGGATCATCGTCGACTTTCCCGACCCCGAAGGCCCGCAGACGACGATTTTCTCGCCCTCCTTCACGATCAGATTGATATCGGTCAGGACCTGGAAATCACCGAACCACTTGCTCATGCCTTCGATTTCGACAGATCTTGCATAATCGTTCTCGGCCATTGCCGGATTCCTCTCATGTGGAGCATCGTTCGAGCGCGCCATCACAGCGCCCCGATCCGATCGCGGCCGGAAACGGCGACCAGCGAAAAGACCGCCGAAAGAGCGACGCGGGTAATGATGGTGATGCAGATGTAGATTGCGCCGGCGCTGAGCAGCGGCTCATAGACGTCGAGCGTGCGCGAGCGGATCTCGTTGGCGAACCCCATGACGTCCATCACCGTAACGGTGAAGGCCAGCGCCGTAGACTTGCAAAGCATGATGACTTCGGTGGTGTAGGCGGCAAAGCCGTTTCGCAGCATGGCTGGAAGAATTGCCACGCGGAATGTCTGGAAGCCGCTCAGGCCGAGCGATTTGGCGGCTTCGAGCTGCTCCCTCGGGGTTTGAAAATAAGACCCCCGCATGATCTCGGACGTGTAGGCCATCTCGACGACGGACAGGCACAAGACAGCGCACCAGAACGGACTTGAGAACACGTCCCAGAGAAATGTGTCTCTGATGATCGGGAGCACCGGGAAGCCGTAATAGATAACGTAAAGAACGAGCAGCATGGGCACGCCGCGAATGCAGAACATGAGGTTCCACACGCCCCTCGACAGCAGCCCGCCGAAATAGATCTGGATGAAGGCGGAGGCAGCAGCGAGCAGGAAGCCGATGACGAGCGAGATGATGAACAGCGCAAGGGTCGTCGATAGTCCGCCCAGGATTTCCTTGCCGTAGGTGATGATGAGGTCCATCAGATCTCTCCCATGGACCGGCGCGAGCGCTTTTCCAGCCTGTGGAACAGCTTGGCCGAGGCGAAGGCGAAAACGATGAAGATGGCGATCGCGATGCCGTAGAAGGTGAATGGCGCTCCAGTGGAGCGGGCCCCGATGGAGGCGGTGCGAACGATGTCTGAAATGCCGATGATGCTCAGGAGAGCGGTTTCCTTCATGCTGATCAGCCAAAGTGAACTCAGATACGGAATCATCTTCCGGTAAACCTGAGGGAGAATGATCAGGGCAAGAGATTGGAAAGCAGAGAGGCTCAGCGCGCGTCCCGCTTCATTTTGTCCGGGTGGAATATCTGCCCAACTAGCCTTGAAGAGTTCGGTCGAATAGGCGCCGAGAACAATGGAGGTCGACATGATGCCGGGGACCAGTGGGTTCACGGTGAGGTGGGACATGCCCGGGATGGTTGCCAATGCACCGTTGATGATCCCATCCACTGTGTAAAAGATCAGGAGCAGTAGGAGGATGTCGGGCAGGCTTCTGAAAATGTAGGTGTAGAGCTTAATGATCGCAGCCGCGCCCCAAAGCCTAGATCTCGCGGTGATCGTAAGCGCAATCCCGATGAGGATGCAGAATGCGAAGCTAAGAACCGCGACTGTCAGGCTGACGCCAAAAGCTCTAGCGAATTGCCAGCCCCAACCCGCTTTCAAATACTCAAGCATCCAGAACTACCTTTAGGAATTGATCAGACGAAGATCCCTGCGCCGCAAACGGAACGAGCGGCTTTCGCGCCGTTGTTCCGGATGCCGGGCTGGCGGGGGATCGATGTTTGCGGGAGCCGATTGAGGGTCGTCCGCCGTGCTTCGAGCAGCGGATGGCCGTCTTGAAGCCTGACGCCGTTGTGAGGATGTCCGGCGACGCTTACTTGATCGGCGGGCCCCATTTCTTGGCAAGCTCGGCCCACGTGCCGTTGTCGCGCAGTGTCTGCAACGCCCGGTTGAACTCATCGCGCAATGCGGCGTCGTCGGGGCGGAACGCCATGCCGATGCCTTCGGAGACCTCTACTGGGTCGCCGATATTGACCATCTTCGGCGTTTCGCCGCCCTTTGCGAGGAATGGCTCGATATCGCCCAATACGACGTCGACGCGCCCTGCTTTCAGGTCGGACACCAATGCATCCATGGACGGATAGCGCCGAATTTCGATGCCGGGATATGTTCTTTCGACATAGGCGGCATTGGTCGTCCCTTGCTGGACGCCGATCACTTTGCCTTTCATGGTTTCGGAGGTGATGTTGAATTCCTTGCCTTCCACCACTCCGAAATATGAATAGGTGCGAGCATAGGGTGCGCTGAAGATGACGCGCTTTTTTCGCTCTTCCGTGATGCCCATGCCGCCTATTATGACATCGAATTTCTTAGCCAGTAGGGCGGGAATGATGCCGCTCCATTCGTTCGTCACGAAGCTGCACTTCGCCTTCATGATCTCGCACATTGCGTTGCCAAGATCGATGTCGAAACCCTGAAGCGTTCCATCCGCAGCCGTCATGTTGAAAGGAGGGAATCCACCCTCGTTTGCAATTGCGATCTCCCGTTGTGACTGTGCTTGTGCGCCGGTCAACGACGCAATCAGCAGCGTTGTCGCGAGAACGCGGGATGAAAGCGATCTCATTGATTCCCCTCATTTTCATTTGTAATTACAAATGAACGGTACTTGAGAGGTCGGCGGATTGTCAACGGGCAAAATCGCCGCCGCGCTAAACTCCGCAGCCCGGACCGTATGAGCCGCGCTAGGATTGCCAGAGGTCTTTTGGTTTGAGTCACGTCGCGATGGCAAATTTGACTTTCTCAAGCCCGGCAACGGGCTTCGGCCGGCCACCCCGGGCGCGACGCCGAGCGGTGTTTGAGTGGCAAACCAGTTGGGTCGACCAGTGTGGAAGGCCATCAACACCTTGCACTTGCGCAGTCTCCATGAGACGGACAAACCAGCGGGCCGGGCCGTATCGCATTGTTGATCGTTGGCGACGATGAAGCCGACAAGGCAAAAGCCATCCGGCTCTTCGACGACTTCGGATTTGATAGCATCAGCGCTGGCTGGCTTGATGAGTCCTGGCGTTAGCAGCCTGGCCGGCCGCTATACGCTGCCAATCCCGATGCAGGAGGTGTCTGCAGGGCGCGTTCTGAGGAAAGCCCCGAGCGCAAGCCGGAGGTGCGTGGGACTCCGAGCCGCAGCCCCGGCAAGGGGCGTACTCCAAAAAGAGCGGACTCATAAAAAACCGCCCTGATGTTCAAATCAGGACGGTAATTGATTTATGACAGAATTGGTTGCGGGGGACCGCCACCAAGCCTTACGCCGTGACGCGCCACAGTGTCCGAAACCGGTATTTCTCGCGAGGGACTACGATGTTGGTGATTGGCGAACCCCTCCATGCCAAGCCTGGCTTCATGCCTCCTATGCCGAGTATCTCATGTGGTTCGAGCCACATGTGATAGGCTACGGCTAACTCTTCTCCGCAGGAGTATAAAAGTGCAGGAATAGGTCGATGCCTGTTTCGATCTGGATGTCGATCTCTCGCCGGCTGGGTTGGATCTCCGGCAGTAGCAGGCCCCGAATGTCGAGGTCGCCTCTTACAGTGCTGAGGAATTGGTTCGCGGCGAGAGCCGGATTCTGAACATTGAGCAGGCCCTTTTGGTGTGCCTCAGTCAGGAACTTCGCCAAACGCTCTGTCATGGCCTTAGGTCCCGCGTTGAACATGGCCTCACCGATCGAGGGGAATCGAGGCACCACCCCGACGATGGCGCGTCGCAAGAACATGGCGCGTTCCGACAGAAAGATCTCGACGAACTTTTGCGCAACGTGCCTGAGGACGCCCCGAACATCGTCGTTATCTGGCGCAATCTGCCATATTTCCGCAGATATGAGGTTCGCTTCATCCACCATGACCGCAGTGAACAATTCCTCCTTGCTCGCAAAATGCGCGTAGAGCGTCGCCTTCGATACCTGGGCCTGTCGCGCGACCATATCCATCGTGATCGTATCGAATCCATGATCCAGGAACAGCTCACGGGCGGCGGCCAGGATAGACGCGATCTTGCGATCTCGCTGCGTTGACGCACGACCTCCCGCATTTTCCTGCGTTGCTTCCTTTGCCCGCGGCGGACTCATAGCTATCCATACCCCAAAAACTGAACCGTTCAGTTTGAACTTGACACGAGCGGCCATATTCAGCAAATAAAAAAACTGAACGGTTCAGTTTAGTTTTAAGAATGGATGACCGATGCGGAGGCCGCTTCGTTTCCCTCGACAATCAACCCCTTTCCTTTTCAGCGTGCTCGCCCTGGCATTGAGCGGATGCGGCGACAAGGAAAGTTCCCCCGTACCCGCGCCGATTCCCGTGAAGGCTGAGATCGTGACCGCGTCGCAACACATCCAATCAGTTGCCCTGACTGGAGAACTCAAGGCGCGTGTTCAAAGCGACCTCGCGTTCCGGGTCACAGGCAGGCTCGCCGAGCGCTTTGTCGAAGTCGGCGATCATGTCGAAGCCGGCCAGATGCTGGCGAAACTGGAGCCTCAGGAACAAGAGGCGGATGTTGCCAGCGCGATAGCGGGCGTTCAGTCCGCCGAAGCGACCTTGCGCCAGACAACCGCTGCCTTCGATCGCCAAAGGACCCTGCTCGCCAATGGCTTCACGACCCAGGGCAGTTACGACAATGCCTTGCAAGCCCTTCAAGCGGCTCGCGCGACCCTCGACTCCGTTCGCTCCAATCTCGGAACAGCGAAGGAACAGCTTGGCTACACGACGCTGACCGCCAGCGCGTCGGGCATCGTGGTCTCGCGAGGTGCGGAGGCGGGGCAGGTCGTCGATGCAGCGCAGTCGGTCTTCACTATCGCACGCGATGGGGAGCGCGATGCTGTCTTCGAAGTCAACGAAGGACTTCTGTCGCACCGGCCGGCTGACGGCTCGATCGCGATCGCCCTGATCTCCGATCCCACAGTCACCGCGATCGGCCATATCCGCGAGATTGCCCCTGCAATTGATCCTTCGACCGGCACAGTGCGGGTCAAATTCTCGATCGATGCTCCGCCCGCCGCAATGACTCTCGGCGCCGCCGTCACAGGGACGGGTCGGTTCCAGCCCGGCCAAGCATTCGCTCTCCCATCAAGTGCGTTCTTTACGCAAAACGGCAATCCCGCCGTTTGGACAGTCGACCCGCAAACCCATGTTGCGACGATCAAGCCGATTACCGTCGATCGCTACCGAACCGATGAAGTGCTGGTCAAAGACGGTCTGCAAAGCGGCGATATCGTGGTGACGGGCGGAACACAATTGCTTCATCCCGGCCAGACGGTGACCCCGCTGATGCCGGCAATACAGGTCAGCGGGGAGGCCGCGAAATGAGGCGGGCTCCGTTGTTTGTCACGGCCGCCGTCCTGGCTGGCGCGCTGGCGGGTTGCAATTCCAACGGCGAGGATACCCAGGCACCTGCGCCTCCAAGACCCGTCGTCACCATTCTGGCCAAACCTCTCGAGGACCAGTCGGCCGGGTTCGCCGGCACCATCCAGCCCCGTTTTCAAACAGATCGGGGGTTTCGTGTCCTCGGTCGCCTGGTTTCCAGGAATGTCGAGGTCGGGGACGTCGTATCCCGAGGGCAAATTCTGGCTCAGATCGACCCGCAATTGCTGGACCTTGCAGTGCGGGCGAGTGAGGCCGATCTGGCCAAGGCTCAGGCGGCCCTCGCGAATACTTCCGCTGCGCAGAGCAGGATTGGCGCGCTGTTGGCCAAGCGAGTCGCCAACCAGGCTGATTTCGACACTGTTCAGCAGGCGCGTGAAGCGGCTGCCGCCACGGTGAAACAGGCCCAGGCCAGCCTTGCCAAGGCCCGTGAGCAGCGCAGCTACGCCACTTTAACGGCGGACGAGGCTGGCGTCGTCACGAGCGTGGATGCGCAAACCGGCCAGACTGTGATTGCCGGCAACAAGGTCATGACGATCGCCCGAACCGACATCAGGGAAGCCGTCGTCGATGTTCCCGATGAGACGGCGAGAAGCCTCAAGCAGGATCAATCATTTACGATCCGGCTCCAGGCGGATTCCTCTGTCATTGCCACCGGAAAACTCCGCGAGATCGCACCGCAGGCCGATCCGTCGACACGCACGCGCCGAGTGAAGATCACACTCGATCAGGCCGTCGATGCCTTCCGGCTCGGCGCGATGATCACTGTGTTCCCGAAACAGCAAACGACGTCCCAGCAGGCGTTCGAGATCCCCGCCTCCGCGCTGCTCGACCGCAGCGGCGCTGCCGTCGTCTGGCTGCTCGACACGCAGACCAAAACCGTACGCACCGTCTCTGTCGAAGTCACGGTCCGAGGCAAAACCAAAGTGCAGGTCGCGGGCCAGGCGCTGGCCGGTGTCCGGATCGTGACTGCCGGCGTCCATAGCTTGTCCGAAGGGCAAAAAGTCGAGTTTGATGAAAGGATCTCCCCGTGACGCGCTTCAATCTTTCCGACTGGGCGCTCCGGCACCGCTCCCTCGTCTGGTATTTCATGCTGGTGGCGTCCCTGGCCGGGCTGCTCTCCTATTTCAACCTCGGCAGGGCCGAAGATCCTGACTTCACCATCAAGACGATGATCATCCAGGCACGCTGGCCGGGCTCCACCGTCGAGGACATGACCGCCCAGGTCACGGATCGGATCGAAAAGAAACTCGAGGAACTGGACAGTTTCGACTACGCCAAGAGCCTCAACACGCCGGGCATGACGACGATCTTCGTCAATCTGAAGGATACGACCCAGGCCAAGGACATTCCCGCGACCTGGGTCAAGGTTCGTAACATGATCGGCGATATCAAGGACCAGTTCCCCGATGGGGTGATCGGCCCGACATTCAACGACAGCTTTGGCGATGTCTATGGCAACATCTACGCCCTCACGGCCGATGGCTACAGCCAGCGCCAGTTGCGCGATTACGCGGAAACCATCCGCGCCAAGATCCTGGCGGTGCCGGATATTGGAAAGGTCGATCTGATCGGAGCGCAGGATGAGGTCATCTACCTCGAATTTTCGACACGCCAGGTTGCAGCGCTTGGCCTGACGCAGCAGTTGATCGTCGACAGGCTGCGGGCGCAGAACGCGATCGCTCCCTCGGGTACGCTCGAAGCGCAGGCTGAACGCATCAGTGTGCGTGTCGGCGGTCAGTTCACCTCCGAAGAGAGCCTGCGGACCATCAACCTGCAAATCAACGATCGTTTCTTTCGCCTGGGTGACGTGGCCACCATCAGCCGCGGCTACATCGATCCACCGACCGCGCTTTTCCGCGTCGGCGGAAAACCGGCGATCGGGCTGGCGATCGGCATGAAACCAAAAGCCAATCTGCTTCATTTCGGCGAGGCGCTGAAGAAGCAGATGGCGAAGATCGAGTCCGAGCTTCCGATCGGGATCCGTGTGCATCAGGTCTCCGATCAGCCTGCCATCGTGGAGGAGGCCGTCGGCGGTTTCACCAAGGCACTGGCCGAGGCCGTCGCCATCGTGCTGGTCGTCAGCTTCATCAGCCTCGGCCTGCGGGCGGGGCTGGTGGTGGCCATCACGATTCCGATCGTCCTCGCCATTACCTTCATCGCGATGGAGCTTGCCGGCATTTCGCTGCAGCGAATCTCCCTGGGTGCGCTGATCATTGCCCTTGGCCTATTGGTCGATGACGCGATGATTGCGGTCGAGATGATGGTGGCGCGGCTGGAAGTGGGCGACACGCTTCGCAAGGCTGCGACCTATGTCTATACCTCGACGGCCTTCCCGATGCTGACCGGCACACTGGTGACGGTCGCCAGCTTCATCCCTGTCGGGTTGAACAACAGCGCGGCGGGTGAATTCACCTTCACGCTGTTCGTCGTCATCGCAGTCTCGCTTTTGGTATCCTGGGTTGTCGCGGTCCTGTTCGTTCCGCTCCTTGGGGTAACGCTGCTACCGAAGACGATGAAGCAACATCACGGGGAACCTGGCCGGTTCACCCGCCTGTTCGGGCGTCTGCTACGCTTTTGCGTGCGTTGGAAGTGGCTGACCATCGCCGTTACGGTGCTCGCATTTGGCCTCTCCGTCGGAGGAATGCGCTTCGTTCAGCAACAGTTCTTCCCATCATCCGATCGGCGCGAATTGATTATCGACTGGACCGTTGCGCAGAACGCCTCGATCACCGAGACGCGCGCTCAAATGGATCGCTTCGAAAAGCTCGCTCTCGAAGGCGATCCCGATGCCGAACACTGGTCTTCCTATGTCGGCCAGGGCGCGATCCGTTTCGTGCTGTCCTATGACGTGCAGCCGTCCAGTCCCAACTTCGGTCAAATCGTCATCGTGGCCAAAGACATCGAAGCGCGCGACCGGCTTCATGCGAAGTTGCGCGCGGTCATTGCGCAAGACTTCACAGGCACCGATGCCTATGTCCACCTGCTCGACATCGGCCCTCCCGCCGGTCGCCCGGTGCAGTACCGCATCAGCGGCCCGGACCTGCAGATCGTGCGGAATTTGGCGCAGAAGGTTGCGGCTACGCTCTCAGCCAATACCAATCTCAGGGATATCGTCTATGACTGGAACGAGCCCGGCCGCGTGGTGAAGATCGACGTCCTGCAGGACAAGGCCGCACAGCTCGGCATCACCTCCGAGACCATTGCCACCGCACTCAACGGCATTGTTGGCGGCTCGACCGCAACGCAGGTTCGCGACAATATCTATCTGGTGAATGTCATCGGCCGAGCCCGCGGCGGGGAGCGCTCCTCCATCGAGACCCTGCAGAATTTGCAGATTCAGACGAGTGCCGGCAAATCAGTTCCCCTCGCAGCGGTCGCCAACTTCCGCTACGAGTCCGAGCAACCTTCAGTCTGGCGGCGCGGTCGACTGCCGACGATTACCGTCAAAGCTGCGATCGCCACCTCCGTTCAGCCAGCCACCGTCGTTGAAGAGCTGGCCCCTCAGATAGGCGAGGTCACCAGCACACTGCCGGCCGGCTATGGCATCGTCGTGGGTGGATCCGTCGAGGAAAGCGCCAAGGGTCAGGCCCCCATCATCGCCATTGTGCCGGTCATGCTGTTTGCCATGGCGACGATCTTGATGATCCAGCTCCAGAGTTTCCAACGCCTGTTCCTCGTTGTGGTTGTCGCGCCTTTGGGATTGATCGGCGTAGTGGCGGCGCTCGTCCCGAGTGGAGCGCCGCTCGGCTTCGTCGCCATCCTCGGCGTGCTGGCGCTGATCGGCATCCTGATCCGCAATTCCGTCATCCTCGTCATCCAGATCGAGCAACTCCGCAGCGAGGGGAAGGACGGATGGACGGCGGTGGTCGAAGCGACGGAGCATCGCATGCGTCCGATCATGCTGACAGCGGCCGCTGCAAGTCTGGCGCTGATCCCCATCGCCCGCGAGATCTTCTGGGGACCGATGGCGTATGCGATGATGGGCGGCATCATCGTGGGAACGGTGCTGACGCTCCTGTTCCTGCCCGCGCTCTACACCGCCTGGTTTCGTTTCGAAGAACCGAAACATGAGGCTGAGCTGCCAGCCGCGCAAATCCCGGCGACCTAGAGCAAAATGCGTTCGAGTTGAACCGTTCGTTCGGCGTAACACACTGGGAACATAAGCATTTTGCGATTCCTGGTGATTCGACTCGAAGGTAAAACGCTCTAGCAAAACCTTACGTCGCCGGGGCTGAAGTGCTTTGCTCCAGATCCCGGCGCCTTCTCCTCAAGGTCATGGGCGCAGATCGAGATGATCGACCTCTTTGTTGCCGTCGGTTCTCGACGGATTTTCGCAAGGCACGACTGCGGCAAGGCGGCCATTCGCGATCTGCGCCCGGCACGAGTGCTGTTGCTCTTGATCCCTCTTCTGCTCTCGACCGCCTGCGCGACAAGGCCGGAAGAAGTGCTTCGGCCCGTGCCGACGAAAGCGCCAGGTACTAGCCAGATCAACATGCTCGTCGTCACAACGCGCCAGGCCGTCCAGGATCCAGGCCAACTTTATTCGGGCGAACGCGGGCAAGCGATTTCCTTCGACAGCATTGAAGTCTCGATCCCGCCGGATCGCAACCGCAGGATCGGAGAGATCCAATGGCCGAGACATCTCAAGGCAAATCCCGAACGGGAATTTGCCGTCCTCGGTATTCGGAAAGCGGCCTCCGAGCGAGAAGTCCTTGAATGGTTTCGTGGAAACCGCAATTCGAAGAGGCAGGCGGTCATCTTCATCCACGGCTTCAACAACACCTACGCCGATGCCGTGTTTCGCTTCGCCCAGCTCAAGCACGATGCGGGTATCACTGCGGCACCGATTCTCTTCACCTGGCCCTCTCGCGGGAGCGTTTTCGACTACCTCTATGACAAGGAGAGCGCCAATTACTCACGACGTGCCCTGGAAGACCTGATCATTCAGGCGGCAAAGAGCCCGGATGTCGGTGAGATCACGATCGTCGCTCATTCCATGGGAACCTGGCTGGCCATGGAGGCTCTACGCGGCGTAACCATGCGCCAAGGCAGTGTTCCCGGAAAGGTCAACGATGTCATTCTTGCGTCTCCGGATATCGACGTCGACGTGTTTCGTCGGCAGATGATCGAAATGGGACCGAAGCTCCCCCGTTTCACGATAATCGTGTCAACCGCAGATAAGGCTCTTGCGATGTCTCGCTGGCTTTCGGGCGGTATCAATCGCGTCGGCGGAGCGGATCCAACGCCCTATGCCGATATTCTCAAGCGTCTGGGTATCACGGTGATCAACACCAACGGTCTCGAGTCCAAGGACGCGCTCGGTCACAATGCTTTCGCCGACAGCCCCGAAATCGTGGGCTTGCTGGGTCGCCAGGTTGCCGGCCAGTCGCTGCGGCCCAATCAAACAGGCTTGGCCAATCGAATAGAAGGATTCGCCAATTTTGCCGGCTCAGCAACCCGGGCGGCCATTTCGCTTCCGGTCGCCATAATCGATCACGAGACGCCCAATGTGTTGAGCCCAGAATCGACAGGGACAAAGCCTAAGATCACGGGTGGCCAAATTGCCTACTGAGCAGCTCCTGGCTTTAGATAGAGACAGGCTGGCGCCTGCAATGCCTGCGGTATGTCGATCCACTCTTCCCGAACTTCCGCCCGGAACAGCGTAAGCGGCAATTGGATATCGCCTGTCCAGGGCAACGGAGCATCATAGACTTCCGTCGTTTTCAGCGTCCTTTCCAGTTGGGTGCGCTACAGCATCCTGGCCGGCGCCACCCTCGCCTTCATCGCTTCTTTCGATGAAGTGGTGATCGCCATCTTTGTCTCAGGCTCCCATGCCACGACATTGCCGAAGATGATGTGGGATGGTGCCACCAATGAGGTAAATCCGACCATCTCGACGGTTTCGGTCATCATGATCATGATTTCGCTTGCAGCCCTCGCCCTCGGAAGTGTGGCCACTCGCCGCGTTAAACGGCCTCGATGATCCGTCTGGCGCAGGAGGAGAGTGTCACTCTGCAAAAAAATGGTGGCGAAAACCCGCTGACGGCAGGATCCCCACCCTGACTGAGCCATTGGACGCCCGGCAGGTATGGCACGAACGCCTCAGCTGCCATGTGGGGTAATGGGCCGGATTTCCTGACTTGCTGCGGACCGCCAACCAATCATTATATAAAATCTATGGACTTTATTTAATCATTTAGTACTGTGGTTAGCGCCATACAACATAGAATGAATGTATTTATGAGTTCCCTGCAGCCAATTCCGCTGGGCATCGTGCTCTATCCTTCGGGCCACCATGTCGCGGCGTGGGCAGATCCACGCACCCCGGCCGATGCCGCGGTCGATCCAGGCCATTACATCCGCAGCGCCCGGCAGGCGGAAGCCGCCAAGCTCGACTTCGTCTTCGTCTCCGATCGCCTTGGCATCCCCGATGCTGCTCCGGATGCTCTGGCAAGGGTCGATGAGTGGTCACACGGCTTCGAAGCTCTGACACTCACAGCCGCGCTTGCAGCCGCAACAAGCCGGATCGGCCTGATCGCGACGGCTTCGACGAGCTTTACAGAACCCTATTTTCTTGCCCGCCAGATCGCCTCGCTGGATTTGATCTCAGCTGGGCGCGCCGGCTGGAATCTCGTCACTTCGTCCTTGCCGGCCGAGGCTCTCAACTTCTCATCGAGCCTGTCGTTCGATCATGCCGCCCGCTATGAACGTGCCGAAGAGTTCCTCGACGTCCTGCTCGGCCTGTGGGACAGCTGGGAAGAAGGTGCATTCCTGCGCGATCGTGACAGCGGCTTGGTGTTCGATCCCGCACGCCTCCATAGGCTCGATCACGATGGCAACTATTTTCGGTCCCGTGGCCCCCTCAATGTACCGCCATCGGCCCAACGGCGGCCCGTGATCGTTCAGGCCGGTTCGTCCGATCCCGGCATTCGGCTGGCTGCACGGGCTGGCGAAATCGTCTTTACGGCCCAGCCCGACCTTGCCAAGGCCAAGCTTTTTCGAGCGGAAATCAAGGCGCAGGCCCGTGCCTTCGGCCGCAACGCTGATGACGTCCTGGTGCTGCCGGGGATCTTCCCGGTGATCGGCAGCACCGACGCCGAGGCCCGGGACGTCTTCGAAGAGCTCCAATCCCGTATCTCTCCCCAGGTCGGCCTGTCGCTGCTGGAAACCTATCTGGGCGACGTCGATCTTTCCGGCGCCGATCTCGATAGCCCCTTGCCGCCTCTGGCCGAGTCCAATTCGATCAAAAGCCGCCAGGGCCTGCTGGTCGCGCTGGCCACCCGCGAAAACCTCACGATCCGGCAGTTGATCAAGCGTGTCGCCGGCGCCCGAGGTCATTGGCAGATCGTGGGGACCGCCCAATCCATTGCCGACCAGATGGAAGAGTGGGTGCGCGAGGGAGCTGCAGACGGGTTTGCCGTCTTGCCGCCGACCTTCCCGCAGGGCCTCTCGGCTTTCGTCAACGAGGTCGTGCCGGAACTGCGGCGCCGCGGACGCGTGCGTGAAGACTATGCCGGCGCCACCCTGCGCGAGCATCTGGGTCTGGCACGCCCCCTCTCCCGCCATAGCCCCGAAACGCTCAGGCATTCGGCCTAGGCAATCCCATCCTACCAACGGAAGATCGACCATGCATAGTTTCAACGTTGCCAGCCTCGCACTATCGGCAATCCTTGTCGCCGGAGCCGGGGCACAGGCCGCCACCATCACCATCGCCGACCCTGGCTATGCGACCGCACAGGCAACGGCTTTTGTCGTGAAGGCCGTGCTGGAGGACAGGCTGGGCACGGACGTCAAGATCGTCAATGCCGCCTCCGTTCCGGTGATCTGGGAGGCCCTCGCCCGCAACACCGGCGACATCGACGTCTGGACGGACGTATGGCTGCCGAACCAGGCCGCCCCCGTCGAGCAATATGTCACCAAGGCCGGCGCGGCCAAGCTCTCGCCTCTCTTCTATGCCGGCACGCAGGGCTATTGCGTGACAAAGAGCGCTGCTGAGCAGGGTGTCAAATCGGTCTATGATCTTGCCGATCCGGACAAGGCCAAGCTCTTCGATGCCAAGGGCGATGGCAAGGGCCAGATCTGGCTTGGGGCCTCCGGCTGGCTGTCGACCCAGATAGAAAAGGTCCGGGCTCGGGACTACGGCTTTGCCGACTTCTTCGACCTGGAGACGACCGACGAAGCCGTAGCGACTGCTTCCCTCGACAAGGCCTCCAAGGATGGAAAGGGCTGGATCGGTTATTGCTACGGCCCGCACCAGAATTTTGCGCGCTACGAGCTGGTCCATCTGCAGGAGCCTGCCCATGACGACAAGACCTTCACCTTTGTGAACCCGAAGGATGATCCCGCCTGGTTCGAGAAGTCCGCGGTCAAGTCGGCCTATAAAGATGCCGAGATCCATATTGCCTACAGCAAATCGGTCGCCGACCGCGCCCCCGAGGTCGCCAAGCTGCTCGAACGCGTTCAATTTGACACCCAGACGGTGAGCCAGCTCGCCTTCGAGATCGCCGTCAAGAAGAAGACGCCCGACGAGGCCGCCCGCGCATGGGTGAAGGCCCACCCCGATCTCGTGGCCAAGTGGCAGGCGCCTTGAAGCGCAGATGATCGAACTCAGGAACCTCTGGAAGATCTTCGCCGCGCGGCCAGAGCAAGTCCTCGCGGCCGCCCGCGAGGGCAGCGCGACGAAGGATGAACTTCGCCAGCGCTTCGATGCGGTGATCGGGGTGGCCGATGCGACTTTCCGCATCGAGCGTGGCGAGATCTTCTGCGTCATGGGCCTGTCGGGAAGCGGCAAGTCGACGCTGGTGCGCCTGATCAACCGGCTCATCGAGCCGACCGATGGCGATGTCCTGATCGATGGCGTCAATGTGGGCAGGCTGTCGGCCACGGACCTGCGGCAACTGCGCGCCCGTACCATCGGGATGGTGTTCCAGGCCAATGCGCTGCTGCCCCATCGCTCGGTACGGGACAATGTCGCGATGCCGCTGGAGATCCAGCATGTGGCGCGCTATGCGCGGGAGGATCGGGCCGAGGAAGCGCTTGCAAAGGTCGGCCTCGCCGGCTGGGGCGACCGCTCGGTACAGGACCTGTCCGGCGGCATGCAGCAACGCGTCGGCCTTGCCCGGGCCATCGCTGCCGATCCCGGCATTCTGCTCATGGACGAGCCGTTCAGTGCCCTTGATCCCCTCATCCGGCGCCAGTTGCAGGACGAGTTCCTCAGACTGTCGCGCGATATCGGCAAGACCACCGTGTTCATCACGCATGACCTTCAGGAGGCCATACGGATCGGCGATCGCATCGCGATCATGCGGGACGGCGGCGTCATCCAGATCGGCACGCCTTTCGAAATCCTGCATGAGCCGGCCGATGACTATGTCAGGGATTTCGTCGCCCATATTGCCGAGCCGCTCGCTCCGACGCCGGTAGCGAACGGCATCCGCGAAGTTGCCGATGTGAGCGCCGCGCCATGAACAATCGGATCACCAACGACTTGCCTTCGACCGCCGATACCCAGCGCAGGCAGGCGATAAAAGCTTTCACCGAGCGCAATGCGGCCTATTACGAGCGCGCCTTCGCCCGTCTCGGCAGCAGCGGCCGGCTCCGGCTGACTTGGAACTGGGCGGCTGCGATATTCGGCCCGATCTGGCTCGGCGCCCGCAGATTGTGGGGGAGCTTCTGGCCCTTCCTCCTGGCCGAACTGCTGGGCTGGATCCTGTTCGCCCAGGGGCTGGCGGGAGGGGCTGGCAGCGAAGCGGCCGCACGCGCAAAGCGCCTTGGTGAACTCGCCGCCAATCGGCTCGAGGAAGCACGCCACGCCGTGACCAACGGTGATCCTCTGGCTCAGTCGCTGCAGCAATCGGCAGCCTCCCTGGCCAAGGCAGCCGAGCAGGCGCAATCCAGCCTCGCTCAGGCCAGCGGCAAAGGCCCGATCCTGCTGGCACTCGGCATCGGCCTGATCATTGCCATTCGCAGCGTACTTGGCCTTCTCGGCTCGAGCCTGCTGGAGCGGCGTTTTCGCCGGTGGCGACGCATACCGGCTGCGCCGGCCGGCCTCAGCCTGCCAGGCGCGGCCGCGGCCGTCGTGCTGATCCTGCTCATCGTTCCCGTGACTCTCTATGCCTTCACCGCGGCCCGGATTCCATCAGGCCTCGTCAGCGTGCCGACTATCCCGTCCTGGCACGAGGGGACCGCCGCATGGCTCGACGCTTCGATCGCCGGGCTCAGCGCGGCCATCGCGCCGCTGGCGCTCGGCATCACGCGTTCGATCAATGCCACCCTCGATCTCCTGGAAACCTGCCTCGTGCGCACCCCTTGGCCAGTGGTGATGGTGGTGATCCTTGCACTGGCCTATCAATTGGCGGGGATACGCGTATTCGTGCTCACCTTGGTGGCCCTCGCCTATCTCGGCCTGCTCGGCTACTGGGCGAAGGCCATGGAGACGGTGGCGCTGCTCGGCACCGCCGCCTTCGTATCCGTGCTGGTCGGCCTCCCCCTCGGCGTGTGGTGTGGCTACAACGCCCGAGTAGCAAGGATCGTCCGCCCAATTCTCGATTTCATGCAGACAATGCCGGCATTCGTCTATCTAATCCCCGTCATTGCCCTTTTCGGCATCGGCAAGCCGTCCGGCATCATCGCCACCGTGATCTTTGGCACACCCCCCGTCGTTCGCCTTACAACGCTGGGCATCCAGGGCGTTCCGAAAACCGTGCGCGAAGCGGCGCTGGCATTCGGGGCAACGCGTGCCTTCCTGACCTGGAAGGTCGATCTGCCGCTGGCCCTTCCCTCCATCATGATCGGCATCAACCAGACCATCCTCATGTGCCTCTCCATGGTCGTCATCGCCTCGCTGATCGGGGCCAAGGGCCTTGGCGAGGACGTGCTGACATCGCTGCAATATGCAGCACAGGGAGAGGGCATCCTGGCCGGCGTGGCGATCCTGGCCTGCGCGATCGTGCTTGACCGTATCGTGCAAGGGAGGGCCAGCGACGGGCCGCGCTAGCTCCCGAAGGCCGCCGGTTTGCCGACCAGACTCCTTGGAGCGATCCGGCGGCTTCCCACCCTTCGCCCGGCAGGAAATTTTCGCAGAGGTGACAATGCATCAATCTGTTCGAACCCTGTTCATCGCAGCAGCCGCACTGGCGGACATCGCCGTATCTGCGGCCCATTCCGCAGATTTCGATCTCAGCCCGGAACAGCCGGGCCGGATTCGAGTCGAAAAGGTCGATCAAGCCATCGCCGCCATTCCCAAGGGCTTCAGATTCGTCACGCCCGGTACGTTCACGGTGGCCATCAGCCCGGGCAGTCCGCCGCTCGCCGCTTATGCGACGGATGCAAGAACCGTCGTGGGCGCCGATCCCGACTATGCGCTGGCGATTGCCGACAGTTTGGGCCTGACGCTCGATCTTGTTCCCGTCGCCTGGGCCGACTGGCCGCTCGGCCTGGCCTCCGGCAAATATGACGCGGTGATCTCCAATGTCGGCGTGACGGAGCAGCGCAAGGAGAAATTCGATTTTTCGACCTATCGCCAGGGCTTGCACGGCTTTTCGGTCAACAAGGACAGCGCCATCGGCGCCATCAGGGAGCCGAGGGACGTCGCCGGCCTGAGGATCATCGTCGGCGCCGGGACCAATCAGGAGCGCATTCTGCTCAAGTGGAACGAGCTGAATGTTGCGGCGGGCTTGAAGCCTGTAGAACTGCAATATTACGACGATGATGCGGCCAGCCTGCTGGCTTTGCGATCCGGGCGTGCCGACGTCATCGTCCAACCGCATGCGCAGCTTGTCTTCATCGCGGCTCGCGACAACGACATCAAAAGCGTTGGGACCCTTAGTGCCGGCTGGCCCGACCGTTCCGATGTGGCGATCACCACCCGCAAAGACAGTGGCTTGGCCAATGCCTTGACGATTGCCACCAATGCACTGATCGCCAACGGTTCCTATGCCCGGATTCTTCAGCGCTGGCAGCTTTCCCGCGAGGCCTTGAGCAAGTCGGAGACCAATCCTCCGGGGCTCCCCAAATTATGACTGCAGACAGTGTCTAGACTACCCCTCCTGGGGGTTTGGTGTTCTTCGCCTTCCTAGCCGCGCCTTGCGAGCTAGCTCCCGAAAGAAATAACCAACAGATCGATTGCGGCGATTCTGGTGGAATGATGAAAGGAAATGGAATGCCCACGGGTACCGTCAAATGGTACAGCGCTGAAAAGGGATATGGCTTCATTCGGCCAGATGACGGCGCAGGCGATATTTTTCTCCATATCAGGGAGGTCGAGGCGGCCGGCATCGATATCCTCCGGGAGGGACAGAAAATAAGCTATGAGCCGGTATCGGACCGTAAAACCGGAAGGATAAAAGCCGGCCGGCTGCAGCTTCAAGACTGAAGGCAATAGGTCGTCATGAACTCGCTGCCTCGTATTCGACAAGCAAACCCGCCAATTCGCTGGCCTGGCGGGCGATATCGACGACGGCCGTGCTTTCCCACCATAGACCGCGCAGCGGGGGGCCGATTGCAAGGAGCTTTCGAAAAGCTTCTCCGTGACGATCGATAACGCGGAATTGCGTCGTCACATCGATTCCCAGCCCCAGCGGACCGGGGCGCACCCATCCGCGCTGCAGAAGATTTCGGGGAAGAGGCTGATCGACGCGGCGCCAGTCATATTCGACACCGCTCGAAACGATGACGGCGTCGTAGGTGCCATTCTCCACGCCAGTGCTTCCTCGCAACCGCATTGTCAACCGCGGCTTTCGCTGGCTGGTGTCGACCGCCTGGACGTCAGCTGCGATGTGACGCAATCGTCCCTCCGCGACGAGCCGGTCGAGGAGGAGAGCGGCCTGCGGCGGCGAACGATGATGATGGCTCTCCCAAAAAGGCCGGACAAGGCGGACGAAGCGGCGGCGCTGCAGGTCGCTGGCCGCATGCCAGAACCGGGCGATATGAGCACGCACCATATCGAGAGGGGCCTGCCAGTCTATTCCCAGCCTCAAGGCTGCCCGGCACTCCCGTCGTACTTTCCGTGTCAGGGCTCCCAAGGAAATCCCACCTACCTCCTCAGCCAGGAAATCGGGCCACTCGGGGGGAAGACGGCGGGGGTGAGGTTTCAGCCCACGTCGGGAGATCACGTCGATGGAGCCTCGATGCCCCGCATGCTGGAGCGAGACGACAGCATCCACCATCGTCAAACCTGCACCGACGATGGCAATGCGAGCATCGGCCCCGCCGGTCGCTTCGAGTGCAGGACGCCACGGATCGAGCATGCCCCGCCGCTGGTTGGCTGATTCACGAACGCTAAGCCTGGAATAGTTCCCCGTGGCCAGGACCACGACCGAGGCTGACAAGGGAGCCCCCTCGTGAAAGTGCACTTCGAGGCTACCTTCCGCATCTCTCACATCGACAACGCGCAAAGATAGCCATTGAAAGCGTCTGCCATGGCGCGCATTGGTGGTCACCGCGTCGGCAAGCAGTTCCTGTATATAGAGCCCATAGATCGATCGAGGCGCAAACATATCGGATACAGGAATATCCGGCGCCTCGGGCCACCCTCCTCTTCGAACGAAGCGGGCAAGCCAGTTTGTGAAATGCTCGGCATCGTCGGGATCGGCACTCATCCGGCCTGCATTGGCGTTCACCAGATGGATGCGCCCTGCGGTCGAATAGGCAAGGCCCCGCCCCGGTGGGCCTGCGTCGTCGATCACGACGACCTGTCGCTTGCCTGGAATTCCGAGCAAGCGGGCAGCAAGTAGAGCCCCGCTGACGCCGCCACCGACGATGACGATCGGCCCTTCCGAGAATGGCTGCCCAGATGCGTCAGGCATTGGGCGAAGGACCGAAGAAGGGAATCTTGTAATGCGCCTTGTACTCGGCCTTCACAATTTCCCACTCACCGTTGTTCTTCGCTTCGAGATAAGGCTTGGGATAGGCCCATCCCTCCGGCTTGGGCAACCCGGCCCACTCCACGTCAATGTCGAGCGGCGTGATTTCGCCTTGTGGATCCCAATCGGTGGGATGAGCGATCTTTGACATCTTTCGATAGTCGAAAGGCAGGACATCGCCATTGTCGACATAGCGTTTAATGTAGACGTCGACATTCTCTCGTGTGGTCGTCACCGAATGCCAGTTGAGCATGCGCTCCGACGCACGAGGTTTCCAGCCATTCAGCACGTCATAGAGATAGGCAGTGAAGAAGCCTGCCTGGAAGGCAGGGCAATTGGCGCTCGTGGCAAGCTGTACACCGCTCTTGATGGCGCGAGCCCCTTCGGCTGTACCGTCGGCGCCAACCACCAGCACATCTTCGCCGGCACGCAGCCCGGCATTGCGCAACGCCGCGATCACGCCCTGGGCCACATCGTCGTTCTGGGCCACTACCCCGACGATGTCGCTATGACGCGCGAGCAAGGCCTGGGTCGCCTTGAGCGAGTCCTCGCGGTTGAACAGGCCGGGCAGTTGATCGACGAGCTGCGTCTTGGGGAAGGCTTTGAAGGCTTCGTCACGCCCGCGGCTGCGAACCGAGTCCGTCGAGAAACCAGGCACGCCGGTAACTCCGAGTATTTTGCCGCCTCCGAGCCTCTCGGTCACCGTCTTCAGCAGCACCTCGGTGACGGCACGGTGGGCCGAAAACTCCTCCGGCACTGCATAAAGCGCATAATATTCGCTGGCGTCGAACGGCGTGAACCATGGCAGCGTTGCCCAGACATTGGAAAAATAGGCCTTGTTCTGCTCGGCAAGCTGGGCAATGCGCTTGACGGCGCTGCCATCGGGCGCATGGAGGATGACGGCGTTTGCGCCCATGTTGAACTGCTCTTCAGCCTGGTTCAGCTGACGCTGGCTATCGACCTGCCCATCGAGATAGCTATAGCCCAGGCCGAAAGCCTGGGCAGCAGCCTGGGTGGCCCTACTCGCCTGCACCATGAACTCAACGCGGCTGGTCCAGGCGAGATAGGCCAGCTTGCCCGACGGAGCGGCGACCGCGACGGATGGACTGCCGAGCAGGCCCGCAGCCGCGCCAGCCGCAACGCCAGCAGAGGCCAGCGCGAGGAAATCACGACGCGATACGCCATGGGTGTCCAGGCGATCGAGATGTCGGCCGACAAGGCGCTTGTCAGTCAGATCGCCAAAGGCAAAAGCATTCTTCTTGAAGGGCACGAAGGCCTCCTGTTGCGATGGGGCAGATGTTGGCGGTGCAAGGGCCGGTCCTATTCGGCGGCCTGGAGCCGGCTCGGCGGCAAGAGGGTTGCCGGCGCAAGGCCGAGATGATCGCGCAGCGTCGTGCCCTCGTAACGCGTGCGCACAAGGCCGCGCCTTTGCAGCTCGGGCACGACGAAATCCGAAAACTCCTCGAAGGAACCGGGCAAGTAGGCGGCCGAAACAATGAAACCGTCCGCCTCCTCGTTATGGATGCTCGCTTCGAGTTGGTCGGCGATCTGGCTGGGTGTGCCTGCGATCTGCGGGAGCAGCACACCCTGGGCATAGAGCTTGCCAAGGTCACGAAGGGTGAGATTGTCTTTGGCGGTGACGCGCTGGGCAACGTCAAACAAGCCGTGATTGCCACCCACCGCGACGTTGCGGATCGGCTCGTCCTGCGAATAGCGCGAGAAGTCGTGATCGAAATGGGCCGACAGCGTGATCAAGCCTGCTACCGGATCGGCGAGCTCGTTGTGGAAGGCCTGCTTTTCCCGCGCGATCGTCTCCGTTTCACCCACGAAGGGGATGAAGGAGGGAAAGATCTTCACATCATCTGGCTGACGGCCATAACGGGCCAGGCGGGCCTTGACATCGGCATAATAGGCCTTGCGTCCTTCCGGCGTCGGGTCAATCTCGAAGATGATCTCGGCCCAGCGCGCCGCAAATTCCTTGCCGCGGCTGGAGGAACCAGCCTGCATGATTGCCGGACGTTTCTGGGGCGAGGACGGCACGGTGAGCGGGCCGGCGGTATCGAACCAGTGCCCGCGGTGTGCGGTGCGATGAACCTTGGAAGGATCTGCAAACAGCCCCTGCTTGTCGAGAATGAGAGCATCGGGCTCCCAGCTTGCCCACAGGCCGAAAGTCGCCTCCAGGAATTCGTCGGCGCGCTCGTAGCGGCTCTCATGTTCGAGATGCTGGCGGAAGCCGAAATTCTGGGCTTCGGCATCGGCATTGGACGTTACCACGTTCCAGGCGATGCGTCCGCCGGTCAGGTGATCCAGTGTACCGAAGGCCCGCGCAATGTCATAGGGTGCGTAGTAGGTGGTCGAGCGTGTGACACCCAGCCCGAGATGACGAGTGGCCGACGCCATGGACAGCGCCACATAGGACGGGTCGAGCGCCGCCGCGGTCTGAGCGCCCGCCGCAAGCGCCTGCCTGAAATCGTCGCCATAGCGCCCTGGCACAGCCAGCACGTCGGCAAAGAAGACGAAGTCGAAGAAGCCTCTTTCGGCGGCACGAGCGATCGCTGCGTAGAAGTCCGGCTGCAGGAAGTTCAGGGCGCCCCTAGGATGACGCCACATGGCGTGGCTGTGCGTTACCGGGGAAGCCATCAGGAAGCCGGCCAGATGCATCTTTTTCGACATGGATCCTCTACTCGATCATGGGGAAATCGCGCACCTGCTTCCACATGCGCGGCTGGCCAGCCTCGTCAGGCCGGGAAGAACTTCTCATCGGGCACCACGCCCAGCGAAATGAAGATCCGGTTGGTGTGGTTGAACCAGGAACTCGTTTCGACCGCCTCGAGAATCTCGGCATCGGAAAGGCCCGCTTCCCGCAACCGGCCGAAATCCTCCTGCCCGACCGATTTGGGTGTCAGGGTGATCTTGCGGGCGAGATCGGCCAGCGCCCTCTCCCGTTTGGAGAGCGACACGAGATGGTCGTCCAGGGCGATACGCTGGGCACGTGCATGATCGTCCAGCACATCGCCGAGCGCGCGGGTATGATGGATGGTGCATAGGCCGCAACCATTGGCAGCCGAGACGATCACGGCAATAAGTTCGCGCTCTTGCAGCGGCAAGTGGCCGCGCGGCGAAAACAAGCTTTCGAAATAGCCGGCAAAGCGGCCCACCGTCTCGCCATTGACCGAGAGAGCGCGCACCCAGTTTTCCTGATGGTGCGCATCGACGACCTTTCGGACGTTCTCAGGCAAATCCCCGGTCTCGGGGATGGGCAAGCGGGAAATCGGATGCTCGAAAGTCTGTTGCAACAAGGCGGTCATGATCTTTCTCCTCTGAAGCAGGCTATTCGGCGGCCTGGCTGTGCCGCTGGCGGAATCTCGTCGCCGGGTGACTTCCGGTTAGGAGTGCGGGACGCCCCGGGAAAAGGCGCTCGCGCAAGGTGCCGGATGCGTATTCGCGCTGGGCAAGCCCGCGCTGGCGCAGTTCGGGCATCACATGCTCGATGAATTCGACGAAGGAACCGGGCGTGGTCTGATAGGCGACATTGACGCCATCTATGCCGGCGTCCCGCCAGGCCTCGAGGTGATCGGCGATCTGCTCGGGCGTGCCAACGATGCGACCATTGTAGGACATGGCCGTCACCAGATCGATCAGCCGCGCCTTCCTGCCCGGATTGGCTTCTTCGAAGAACTGGGTGAAACCCTGCAATCCTTCGATCTGATAGTCCGCCACAGGCTTGTTCGGATCGAGCAGACCGAAATCAATGCCAAGATCGCGCCCGACATGTGCGGCAAGGCCATCGGTACTTACATATTCGTCGATCGCACGGGACTTGCGCCAGGCCTCTTCTTCCGTACTCCCCACCACGAAGGACAGGCCCTGGAAAAACAGAAGATCCTCGGGACGCCGACCTGCCCGGACGAGTTCGGTCCGGATATCCCCGATCGCGGTCCTTGCGGCCTCAGGCGTCAGGCAGACGAGGAAGGTTGCTTCGGCGTTTCGCGCCGCAAAAGCCCGGCCTGCGTGGGAGGAACCGGCCTGGATCAGCACGGGTGTGCGCTGCGGGGAGGGCGTGGTCAGATGAGGCCCGGCGACGCGATAGCGCGATCCCGCATGATCGATAGGGCGAATGCGGTGCGGATCGGCGTAGACCCGCCCGTCCCGATCGAGCAGCACGGCATTATCGTCCCACGACCCCTCCCACAGCTTGTAGGCAATTTCGACATACTCATCCGCCCAGCGATACCGTTCGTCATGCGGCACAGGCTCGGTGAAACCGAAATTGGCCGCGGCGTTGCGGCTGGTGGAGGTGACGATGTTCCAGCCGATACGCCCACCGCTGAGATGGTCGAGGGTCGACACACGGCGTGCAAAATCGAAAGGATGCGCCTGCAGGATCGAACTGGTGAACATCAATCCGAGTTGGTTGGTCGCGCCGATCAGTGCGGCCGCCAGCACCGACGGATCGTTGGCCGGAAAGTGGATCCCCTCTTTGAGATAGATGTCCCAGCTTCCATTGTGACCCTTGTCGACGCCGATGACATCGGCAAGGAACAGGGCATCAAAGCGGCCCCGTTCGAGCGTGTGTGCCAAGTCCACCCAGGTGGAAAGCTGGTTGAGCTCGGTCTGACGCGTTGCTGAATGCCGCCACAGCCCGTGATAGACATGGGAAACAGCGTTCATCGAAAAGGCGTTGAAGATGAGCCGCTTGCGCATCTTTCCCCCTAGGCCGCAGGCTGGTTGCGTTCGGACGTGCCGGTGAAAGCGCCCCGATAGCGGCTGGCCGGATGGCGATTGGGCAGGCGTGCCGTGCCTTCGGCAAACAAACGCTCGCGGAAACTGCCC
Source organism: Labrys sp. F242 (assembly GCF_057813875.1). Classification (NCBI taxonomy): domain Bacteria; kingdom Pseudomonadati; phylum Pseudomonadota; class Alphaproteobacteria; order Hyphomicrobiales; family Xanthobacteraceae; genus Labrys; species Labrys sp. F242. The sequence continues at coordinate 32,118 of NZ_JBVASG010000009.1, forward strand.
TCGGCATATTCGGTCTGCGCCAGCCCGCGTTTCTGCAGGACGGGCGTGACGTTTTCGATGAAGTCGACGAAGGACCCCGGCGTGGTGTGATAGATTAGGTTGATGCCGTCGATCCCGACTTCCTGCCACTCGGACAGCTGGTCGGCGATGGTCTCGGGCGTGCCGATCACCTGGCTGCTCAGCGCGTAGGCGCGGCCGAGATCGGCCACCGTCGCCCGTTTGCCGGGATTACCCTCCTCGAAGGCCCGGATGATGCCTTGCACGCCCTCGATTTCGAGTTCGTCAACCGGCCGGTCGGGATCGAGCAGGCCGAGATCGATACCAAGATCGCGGCTGATATGGGCCAGCAGACCGTCCACGCTGATATCTTGCGCCAGGTCCTGGGCCTTGCGCTGCGCCTCCTCCTCGCTGCCCCCGACCACGAAGGACATGCCCTGGATAAACAGAAGATCGCCGGCATCGCGACCCGACGCCTGCACCAGCGCCCGGGTTTCCTCGATCTGGCGGCGCGCGCCGTGCGGATTGACGGCGGCAATGAAAGTGCCTTCGGCGTGGCGCGCGGCAAAGGCACGGCCAGCCCGCGAGGAGCCCGCCTGAAACAGCACGGGAGTGCGCTGGCGAGAGGGCTGGCTCAGATGGGGCCCAAGAACCTTGTAGCGCTTGCCGTAGTGGTGGATGCGATGGATCTTGGCCGGGTCGGCATAGAGATTGCCGGCCCTGTCGTTCACGACCGCGTCCTCGTCCCAGGACCCCTCCCAGAGCTTGTAGACGACATCGACATATTCTTCCGCCCAGCGATAGCGTTCGTCATGGGGAACGATGCGGTCGAAGCCGAAATTCTGCGCCGCATTGTGGCTGACGCTGGTGACGATGTTCCAGCCGACCCGCCCCTTGCTGAGATGATCGAGGGTCGAGAGCTTGCGCGCGAAATTGAAGGGATGCTCCTGGAGGATGGAGCTGGTGAGCGTCAGGCCAAGATGTTCGGTCGACTGGATCAGGGCGCCGGCAAGCACCCCGGAATCGTTGATCGGGATCTGCACTGCTTCCCTGACATAGGTGTCCCACGATCCCTTGTAGACCGCGTCCACGCCCAGAATGTCGGCGACGAAGAGCGCATCGAACTTGCCCTTCTCCAGGAGTTTCGCCAGCTCAACCCAGGTCTCCAGCTCGTTGAAACGGGTCTGTGCTGTCAACGGATGGCGCCAGAGCCCGTGATAGACGTGGGAGACGGCATTCATGGAAAAGCCGTTGAAGATCAATCGCTTTTTCATGATTCACCTATTTGACCACGCCTGTACGGGAACGATCGCGGCTGACCAGAACGGCCGCGATCACTACGAGGCCCTTCACCACCATCTGCGAATATTGAGAGACCCCCATCAGGTTCAGGCCATTGTCGAGAATGGCGATGATAAGGACGCCGATGAGCGTGCGGTGCGCCCCTCCCACGCCGCCCGACAGCGATGTGCCGCCAACGACGATCGCGGCGAGGCTGTTGAGCAGGAGGTCGGATCCGAGCGAGGGACCCGCCGCTCCCAGCCTGGCGACGGACAGAACGGCACCGATCGCGGCGAGCACGCCCGAAAGCACGAAAGCATAGATCTTGTAGCGCTCGACCGGGATGCCGGCGGTGCGGGCTACGGTCTCGCCTCCCCCGATCAGGTACATGTAGCGGCCGAAGCGCGTACGCGCACCGATGAACACGGCCACCAGCCAGGCCGCGAGTGCGCAGAGCGCAATATTAGGCAGCCGGGGAATGAGCTGTCCGATGGCGATCTGCTCGAAGCCGGCAAGGTCAAACTGAATCGCGCGTCCGTCGAGAATGGTCAAGGCGATGCCACTGAAGACGGAGAGCGTACCGAGGGTGGCAATGAAGGAAGGAATCCGTCCCACCGTGTAGATGACGCCGTTCACAAGGCCCAGGAGCCCGCCGATCAGGGCGACCGCCGGCAGCACGGCAAAGCCCAGCGGCGTCGTGTTCAGGAGAGTCACCCCGACTGCACCCGCAAGCAGCACGACCGCTCCCACCGAAAGATCGATACTACCCATGAGCACCACGAAAGTGCCGCCCAGGCAGGCAATGAGCAGGGTGCCGGCCTGGCCGCTCACGGCCGTAAAATTTCGCAGCGTTGCGAAAGAATCGGTCGCCACCGAAAAGAAGGCGAACAGAAAGACGACGACGCCGACGGGAAACCACAGGCTGGTGTCGACCGACTTGAGGTCGAAGGACCAGCGCGGGCGACGGCGCGGTGAAGAGTGGAGCGGAACTGTCGTCATGGTACGATCTCGAGGTTCGCGAGCGGCTTGGGAGGGTCGGCCTTGTCGCTGCTCTGGGGCAGCATCCAGGCCACCACCTCCCGCTCACTGGGTTTGGCGTCGACGGGGGCATCGATTTCGGTGACGATCCGCCCGCGTTGCATGATGAGCAGGCGGTTGGAGAGCCCGATCAGTTCGAGAAGCTCATCGGTGATCAGCAGAATGCCGACACCGGCAGCCGTCAGGTCGCGGATCAGGCGATAGATCTCTTCCTTGGCGCCCGCATCGACGCCGCGCGTAGGATTGTCGAGTACGAGAATGTTGGGATTGCGGGCGAGCCAGCGGGCCAGGACGACCTTCTGTTGGTTTCCGCCGGAGAGCCTGGCGCTGCTCAAATTCGGCGTGGCCGACTTGATCGACAATTGCTGGGCATAATTCTGCGCGACCTCGATCTCCTTATGTCGGCGCCAGATGCCGAACCGGTTGGAGAAAAGGTCTGCGCCGCTAGCGAGCGAGATGTTCCAGGCCACGCTGAAGGGTGCAATCATTCCCTCGGCCAGCCGTTCGGCAGGAACATAGCCCAATCCCTTGCGCACGAAGTGGCTGATGCGCGGCGGGACCGCCTTGCCTCCCCGAAGAGAAACAGTGCCCGAGGCTGCCGGGATCACCCCAGCGATTGCCTTGCCCACCGCACTCTTGCCTGAATCGAGCAGGCCTCCGATGCCCACCACTTCACCGGGCCGGACCGTCAGGGAAACTTCCTCGAACTGTCCTGGGTCGGTCAGGCGGTCGGCCTGGATCACGTAATCCGACCCCTCGATCCGGCGTTGGCGGCGCTCATGATAATAGTCCGCCGCCCGTTCGCGCCCGACCATGAGGGCATGGAGCTGCTGTTCGTCGGTCCGGCGCGGATCGAGGCGAGCAACGAGTTCCCCATCCTTCAGGACATAGATGATGTCGGAAATTTCCAGCACTTCGGTCAGGCGGTGAGAGACGAAAAGCAGGGAACCCCGTTGCTTGATGCGGGCCACCAGCCGAAAGAACGCCTCCTCGTCTCGCCGGTCGAGAGCCGAAGTCGGTTCGTCCAACAGGATGAAGGGGGTGGTGATCCCGGCCAGATGCGTCGTGGCGAGGCAGGCACGGGCGATCTCGATCGACTGGCGCTTGGAAAAGTCGTAGTCGCTGGTCCGGCGGCGCACATCGACGTCAATGCCGGCTTCCTCGACGATGCGCTCTGCAGCGGCGATCATCGCCCGCTTGTCGATCAACTGTCCCGCTCGCGTGAAGCGGCGCTCATATCCCAGGAGGAGATTTTCGTAGACCGGGATGTTGGCCACGAGGGATTGTTCCTGGAAGACGCGCGACACCCCTTTTGCAACGGCCTCGCCATAGCTGCGTACCCCGAAGGAACGCCCGGCGAGGCGCATCGCCCCCTGGTCCGGCTTCACCAGGCCGCTGAGGATGTTGAACAGGGTCGATTTGCCGGCCCCATTTTCACCCACGAAGGTCACCACTCTGTTGGAAGGGACCTCGAAGCTGACATCGTTCAGAACGACGGCCCGTCCATAGGATTTGGCCAGGCCTTTCGCCTCGAAGAGGAGAGGCTGTGCATCGGGCAGGACGGCCGGAGCCGCCGGATGCCGGCGCACCTCACTGAATGTGGTCATCGGGGCCTCGCAAATGCGGGGGACAGCGGAGGGAATACGGACGGACTGCCGCCGCTAAGCCTTCGCATTGGGCGAAGCGCCGTCGAACTTGATCTTGTAGTGATCGGCGTATTCCGCTCGGACTTTCTCGAATTCGCCGGACGAGCGCGCATCCTGATAGGCCTGCGGATAGGTCCACCCCTCCGGCTTGGCGATGCCTTCCCAGTGCTTGTCGATATCGAGGGGGTGCACTTCTGCCTGCGGATCCCAATCATCGGGATGCAGCACCTTGGAAATCTTGCGATAATCGAAGGGCTTGACGCCGTCATTGTCGACGAAGCGCTTGAGATAGGTGCCAATATTGTTCTTGGTGGCGATGAGCGAACGCCAGTTCAGCAGCCGTTCCGAGGCACGGGGCTGCCAGCCATGGGTCACGTCATAGATGCGGCCTGCGAACAGAGCCGCGGCATAGGCCGGGCTGTTGGCACTCGTTGCCAGCTGCGTGCCGCGTTCGATTGATTTCACGCCGCCGCTGGTGCCGTCGGCACCGACGACCAGAACGTCCTCTCCCGGGCGCAGTCCGGCTGCGTTCAACGCCGCGATCACGCCCTGGGCCACGTCATCATTCTGGGCCACCACACCGACGACGTTCTTATGACGGCTAAGCAGATCCTCGGTGGCCTTGAGCGCATCCTCGCGATTCCATTTGCCGGGCAATTGGTCGACGAGGCGAGTCTTGGGATAAGCCTTGAATGCAGCGTCGCGGCCGCGGCTGCGCGCGACGTCAGTCCAGTTGCCCGGTGAACCGGTGACACCGATGATGTCACCGCCACCGAACTTTTCGGTGACGGCCTTGAGCAATTCCTCGGTGACGGCGCGATGTGCCACGAATTCCTCAGGAACGGCATAAAGCGTGTAATAGTCGCCGGCCTCAAAGGGCGTGAACCAGGACAAGGTGTCCCAGACATTGCCGACATAAACCTTGTTTTCTTGTGCGCCCTTCGTAATGCGACGCAGGGGGCTGCCGTCGGCAAGGTTGAAGATGGCGGACTGGATGCCGGCGGCTTCTTGCTGCTCGAACTGGTTCAGCTGAAGCTGGCTGTCAAAATTGCCGTCCAGAGCCGTATAGCCGCCGAAACCCAGCTCCTTGGTGGCATCGGCAAAAGCCTTGTCGAGAATGATGTTGTACTCATTGCGATAGAAAGCCGTCAGGAAGGCCAGCTTGCCATTGGGCGAGGCCACGGCAACCGAGGGCAATCCCATGGCGGCAGCGGTGGCAGCTGCTGCAGCGCCTGCAGAGGCAAGGGCGAGGAAGTCACGCCGACTCACTCCCTTCGCGTCAAGGCGGTCCAAATGGCGATCGATAAGCGTCTTTTGCGAGAAATCCGGAAATTTCGAAATAAATCGATCCACCATCTTCGCCTCCTGAAATTTTCTGGGATGTTCCTGGTTGCTCGCCAAACCGACAGCATCCCGGTCCTTGCAAAGCTCCATTAGTCTACTATTTATATATATTATATAAAGTAAATATGCAAAAAGGGTATGGCTGACATGCGGTATTAAGATGCGTTGTCTTCCTAGCTCCGGCGACTGGGAGCCAGGATTGCTGCAACGCGATTTCAGCTTCGCGGATCGCCTTCAGGCCTATCTCAGGGCGTTTTCCTTCTGCGCAAAAAGCCTGACCGGCCATCGGCGACGTGGCTCTCCTGCCTGCAGCGCATGACCATGAGGTTATATTTTACCGCAATCGCTTGCCCATAGGGCTCAAACCCCACTTCTTCATAGGCAACACGAGTGGCTGGCAAAATACTCGTCCTTGACCTCTTCCCAGGTCGATAGCCGTCGACGAACGACGCAGCCGCGAGATCGCAGATCAATTCCCATGACGAAAAAGTGCTGCAGGATGGCTGGCGTGCAGACGTGGGCGACCACCCAATTTTTCACGCAGCGTGCCAGCGCGATAGTCGCGCTTGTAGATACCGCGTTTTTGTAGCTCCGGCACGACGATATCGACAAAATCCACATAGGTCTCGGGAGCGACCGCACTCACCAGATTAAAGCCGTCGATATCCGCTTCTTCCAGCCAGGATTGCATCTCATCGACAATGTCGCTGGCCGTTCCGAGCAAGAGCGGTGCCCCGCCGCCCAATGTCGCTGCCTCCGCCAGTTGGCGAACCGAACGCGGATCCGGTGCTCGATCGCTCCGATCATGGGCCTGGGTCACCGTCTCGCGCACTGAAGACAATGGGTTGTCGAGAGGCACCGCGCCGAAGTCGATCCCCTGCCAGCCCGATTGCAGGACAAGAGCGCCCTCGATGTCACCATAGGCGCGGTAGTCGTCGAGCTTGAATTGGGCTTCCGCGCGCGATCGGCCGGCGATTGCGATTGCGCTCAGAAACACCGTGATGTCGCGCGGGTCCCGTCCATGGCCGACCGCAGCCTGCCGTATTTCCGAAACGAGCCGCGCGATCTCCGTTTTCGAATTCCCGGCAATGAAGACACATTCGGCGTGGCGAGCTGCAAAGGCACGTCCGCGCGTGGATGATCCAGCCTGAAAGAGAACGGGCGTGCGCTGGGGCGAGGGTTCGCTCAGGTGATAACCTTCCAGGCGATAATATTCCCCCTCATGCACGATCTTATGGATGCGGCCGGGATCGGCGAAGATGCCGCTGTCGCGATCACGCAAAACGGCATCGTCCTGCCAGCTTCCTTCCCACAACTTGTAGACCACCTCCATATATTCATCCGCAACGGCATAGCGTTGATCGTGTCCGTGCTGCTTGCTGAGGCCGCTCGCCCGGGCCGCGCTGTCGAGATAGCCGGTCACGACGTTCCAGCCGATGCGTCCCTTGGTGAGGTGGTCGAGCGTCGACATTCTCCGCGCGAAGGCATAGGGCTGGTCATAGGACAGGATGCTGGTAACCCCGAAGCCGAGATGCCTTGTCTGGTGGGCAAGCGTGGGAACCAGGAGCATCGGATCATTGACGGGAACCTGCACCGCGCCACGCAGGGCAGCGTCCGCATTTCGGCCGTAGATGTCGTAGACCCCGAGGACATCGGCGAGGAACAGGGCATCGAAACAGCCGCGCTCCAGGGTACGTGCGAGTTCGACCCAGTAGTCGAGGTCCGTATAGCGCTGGGTCTGGTCGCGCGGATGTCGCCACATTCCAGGTGACTGGTGCGTGATGCAGTTCATGTAGAAGGCATTCAGACGCAGTTCTTTGGGTCTTGCGGCGATGGTCATCATCAAAATCTTTCTTCGGCCGGCTGCGCCACGGCCCCGGCCTCTCCGTTTGATACAAATTGCGGGACGGTGAAACGCGCGTCAGGCCGCCGACCTGGCATAGGCGCTGGGCGGGCGCGACAACCCCAGATTGTCGCGCAGCGTCTCGCGCGCATATTGGCGCTGGACCAGCCCGCGACGCTGCAATTCGGGTACGACCAGGCGAGCAAAAGCCTCGAAGCCGCCGGGAAGATGGGCGGGCGCGATGTTGTAGCCATCGCATGCTCCTGCCGCGAACCATTCTTCCAGCTGATCGGCAACATCCAGCGGCGCGCCATAGACGAGGCGATGGCCGCTGGTCAGCGCGATGGACCGATAAACCTCGCGCAGTGTCTGCCCCTTGCGCCGCGCCTTCTCCAGCACAACCTGCTGGCGGCCCTTCGGCCCTTCGGTCGGCGGCAGGGCCGGCAGGAGGTCGTCGAGCGAGAAACCCGACAAATCGGTCTCCCCGATCAGACCGGATAGAAACGCCAGGCCGGCCGATGCCGGAAGCAGGCGATCGAGGGCCGCGATCTGGTCCTCCGCCTCGGCCCGGCTTGCCGCCACGATCGTGACGGCACCCGGCATGATGCTGAGCTCCTCTGGGCACCGACGATGGCGGGCCACCCTGGCTTTGACGTCGTCATGGAAAGCCTTGGCCGCGGCTAGCTCCGATTGCGCGGTAAACAGGATCTCTCCGGTTTCGGCCGCAAGCTCGCGGCCGGCCTCGGAAAGCCCGGCCTGCACCATTACCGGATGACCCTGTACCGGCCTTGGAATATTGAGTGGACCACGCACCTGGAAGTTCTGCCCCTGGTGATCAAGCCTGCGTACCCTGCGCGGATCGAAGCAAACGCCGTTTCGCTGATCATACTGATAGGCCGCGTCGTCGAAGCCATCCCACAGGCCCGTGACCACCTCGACGAATTCCCGGGCCCGGACGTAGCGATCCCCATGATGGGGATGGCTATCCCTTGAAAAATTAGCCGCCTCGGCCGCCGTGGCGGATGTGACGAGGTTCCACCCAGCCCGCCCCGCACTGATATGGTCGAGAGAGGCGAACCGGCGGGCCAGACTGAACGGATCGTTGTAGGTCGTGCTCGCCGTTCCCACCAGGCCGATCCGGCTGGTCACCATCGCCAGCGCGGACAGAACGGTGAGCGGCTCGAATTTAGCGCCCCAGGTGGTCTGCCCGACGGCCTCCAAATTCTCGTCCCATATGGCGTTCGTATCGGCCAGGAAGAAGAAATCGAAACAGGCCGCTTCCGCCAATTGCGCCATTTCGACGTGATGCCGCAGATTGATGCCGCCATCCGGCTGAGCGCCGGGGAAACGCCAGCCAGCGATATGATAACCCGCCGGATAGAAGGAAAGACCAAGCTTGAGGCGACGGGAATAGGTCATTGAAGACTCGACAGGAAAGAACAGGGGCTGGCGGCCATAGACGAGATGTCGGTGTCGGCCGGGTGAGGTCAGGAAAGGGATCGAGCAAGACTCGGCACCGCTTCGATGAGGTTGGCCGTATAAGGGTGACGCGGTCGCTCATAGAGCTCGGGTATCGCCGTATCCTCGCAGAGGGTGCCGCGGAACAGGACGACCGCCCGGTCCGCAAACCAGCGAGCCAGAGCCAGATCGTGGGTGATGAAAAGCATCGAAACGCCGGTGCGCTTTTGAACGTCCTTGAGCAAGCTCAAAAGGGCAGCTTGCACCGACACGTCCAGGGCCGATGTGACTTCATCGCAGATCAGAAGGTCGGGCTCCGCGGCCAAGGCCCGGGCGATCGCCACGCGTTGGCGCTCGCCGCCGCTCAACTCCGAAGGATAGCGCCCGCCATAGTGGCCGGGCAGCCGAACCTCGCCGAGGAGGGTCTCGACGCGGTCCGCCAACGCGGCGCCGCCCATACCGAAGAAATGCCGAAGGGGGCGGCCTATGATGGTGGAGACACGATGGCGCGGGTTCAACGAGCCACCCGGATTTTGAAAGATGATCTGAACCTTGCGCAACAGATCGGGGGACCTGTGTTCCACCGTTCCTGCAAGATTCTCGCCACGCAATCGGATCGTTCCTCGCGTCGCAGGCAAGAGGCCCGCCAGTATCCGGGCCAAAGTCGATTTGCCGCTGCCGCTTTCTCCGATCACCGCAAGTGTTTCGCCAGCTCCGATCCGAAACGACACGCCGTCGAGAGCTGGTTGTGCCGACGGATTGGAGCCATAGACGTGAGTAACGCCCTCGAGTGTCACCAAGGATGGCTGCCCCAGCAGGGATTGAATGGGCACCGCCATCAGATCACCCAGCCACGATCGTGCATCTCCACACCCCTTCCGGCCGACTTCTGGCCCTGGGCAGCCACTGCTGCCGACCGCCGCGTGTAGTCGCTGTCAAGGCGGGGCAGGGCTTCGAGCAGCGAACGCGTGTAGGGATGGCTGGGCGTAGCGAAGACTTGCCGCACCGTACCGGTCTCGACGATCCGTCCGGCACGCATCACGGCGACCACCTCGCAAAGCTCCGCGACCGTGGCCAGATCGTGCGAGACGAAGAGCATGGCCATCTCGTGCTCAAGGCAGAGACGCCGCAGCATCGTCACCACCGAACGCCGGATGATCGGATCCAGGCCCGTCGTCGGTTCGTCGAGCACGAGTAATCGGGGCTGGCAGCTGATCGCCAGGGCTAGGGCGATACGCTGCTGCTGCCCGCCGCTGAATTGGTGGGGATAGAGTGTCAACGCCGTTTCGACATCCACGAGGCCGACGTCGCGCAGCAGGCCCAGGATCGTCTCTCGCCTGGCGGCCGAGCTCGATCTCGGCCCGTGATATCCGAGGGTTTCGGCAAAGATCCTGCCGATACGCATAGTCGGCGTCAGCGACGCGCCGTAATTTTGAGGCAGGTAGGCGATCTCAGCGCCGCGCAACCGGTTCACCGCGATGGAAGGCGCGGAGAAGAGATCGACCCCACAAAAGGATATGAAGCCGCGCGCAATGCGCCGGTCGTCGCGACGTTCACCAAGCAAGAGGGCCGCCAGGGTCGACTTGCCGCTGCCTGACTCGCCGACCAGGCCCATCGTCTGGCCCGCCCGGATCTCGATATTGACGTCATGCAGGACACGCTGCCAGCTGGAGCCACGCCGATAGTCCGCCTGCAGCGAATTGACCTGAAGCAAGGAAGCGCCGCGAACGATCATGCGATTGCGCCTCGAGTTGAAGGAGAGCCAAAGCCCCGCATAAGTGCGTCCGTCAGGAGGTTCACGCTGGTGACGAGCATTGCTATGCCGAGCGCCGGTGCCAGAACGGGCCAGATCGCCGATTCCAGCGAAGAGCGCCCTTCATTGATCATCAGCCCCCAATCGGGTTCCGGTGGGGCAACGCCAAAGCCGAGGAATCCCAGGCCGCCGATGAACAGCACTGCAAATCCGGTCCGTATCGAGAATTCGACCACCAGAGTGCCGAGAACATTGGGCAGCAACTCCCGGATGCTGATGGACAACATCCTCTCACCTCTTGCCCTTGCGGCGGCGATGAAGTCCTCGGCAACAAAGCCCGAGGTCGCGGCACGAACGACCCGGGCCACATTCGGAACCGAAAGCAGACCGACGGTGAGAATGATCGTCGAGCGGTCGGAGCCAACCAGTCCGACGATCAGGAGGGCAAATACAATCGAGGGAATGCTCATGATGATTTCGAGCACCCTCATCGCGATCTCGTCGACGATACCGCCGCGCAGTCCCAGCAGGATCCCGATGAGGCCCCCGAGAATGGTGGCGAGAGCTGCGGCACCGGCGGCTGTTGCGAGCACCGTCCTGCCGCCATAGAGAAACCGGCTGGCGACATCGCGTCCAAGCGCATCCGTTCCAAGCCAGAGCTCGGCCGATGGCGGTTCGAACGGCCCTGCAATGAAGACATCGGTCGGCGAATGGGCCGCCAGCTCCGGGGCAGCAAACGCGATCAGGACGTAGCCGAGAAGAACGACAAGCGCGCAATATCCCGTCCAGGGAAGACGGGCAGCTTGCGAGAGCACCAATCCCTTCTTGCGCCGCAGCTGCCCTGGACCAAGCCCTGCCGGGGTCGACAATTCCGTCATGCCAATGCCGTCCGCTGTTTGGGATTGAACAGAGCCGTCACGACATCGGCGATGAGATTGATGACGATATAGGCGGCGGACAGTGCCATTGCCGCGCCCTGCACCATGGGGACATCGCGATTGCCGATCGCCTCGACCAGCAGCCTGCCCAGGCCTGGATAGTTGAATACGGCCTCAACGACGACGATGCCGCCGATCAGCCACCCCGCGTTGAGGGCGATTGCATTGACCGCCGGGCCGACGGCGCTGGGGAGTGCATGGCGCAACAACACGCGGCTTCTTGGCAGACCACGCAGCATCGCTGCCCGAACGAAATCGGACTGCATGATCTCGATCATCGACGACCGCGTCTGCCGCACCACATAGGCCGTCATGAGGCAGTTCAGCGTCAGCACCGGCAAGGCCAGCACGCTCGCCAATTGCCCGATGGAATGAGCCTGGTCGATCAGTGCAAGCGGCGGAAACCAATTCCACGCAGTGGAAAGCCAGGTTACCAGACCAATCCCGATCACGAATTCGGGTACCGACATGCCAAGCAGGACGAAGGCTGCGATCAGCGTATCGGCGATACCATCGCGTCGCGAACTGGCAGCAACCAACCCCAGACCGATGCTGAGGGGAATATGGATGGCCAGCGCAGCGCTGGCCAAAAGCAGTGTATTTGCCAAATGGCCTGCAACGTAAGGCAAGACAGGCCTGTCCGCAGCCAAGGATGACCCAAGGTCCCCCTGGATGAGGTCGGCCAGCCACCTGACATAGCGAAGCAAGGCCGGATCGTTGAGTTGCAGGCGCATTCTGAGTGCATCCAGGGCCTCCGGCGTCGCATCCCGTCCCAGGATGCGCTGAGCCGCGTCACCCGGCAGAAGGTCGATCGCCCAGAAAACGATCGTCGCCACGACCAGCAGCGAGAACGCTGCAAATGCCAGCCTGCGCGCGACCAGTCGGCCTAGGGGGCTAATGCGCGGGAACAGCCGTGCCATCGCGCCATCACCCGTCGATGGAGACGCCGGAAAAGTCGGTGGGAAACTTCTGGGGATGAACCTTGTAGCCACTGACATTTGCGCGGGTCGCGCCGACCGTGTCGGCATAGACCAGGATGACGGCGCCGCCATCATCCTGAATCAGACGCTGGGCCTGATGATAAAGCTGCGTCCGCTGCGCCTCGTCGAGCGTCGTGCGCGCCCGGGCGACGAGCGCATCGAATTCGCTGTTGCGCCAATGGGTCTCGTTCCACTGCGCGCTCGACAGGAATTCCAGAGCCAGGGCCTCGTCGGTCGAGCGCCCGTTCCAGGACGTGGTCACGAAGGGCTTCTTGAGCCAGATATTGGTCCAGTAATCGGCCGCGGGAGCCTGGACGATGGTCACGCGAATATCGGCCGCCGCAGCCTGCGCCTTGAACAGGGTTGCGGTCTGGATCAGGCCGACATCACCGGCCGAGGTATGAAGTTCCAGATCGAGGCCGTTGGGATGGCCTGCTTCCGTCAACAGCCTCTTGGCCTCGGCAATGTTCTGCTTGAGGGGCTCCTGCGGCAACCCATAGGACTGCCATGGCGGAATGGGCGTGTCATAGGCAATGGCCCCTCGCCCACCGACCAAAGCCTTCAGATATTGGTCCCGATTGACCACCAGCTTGAGGGCCTTGCGTACCCTTGCATCATTGAACGGCGCCACGTCCGAGAAGACGGCAAGCCCTTGCCATGCCGAGGTGCGCACGGATTGGATCTTGATATCAGGATTGTTTTCCAGTCGCTGCAGCCCCAAAGACGGTAGCTCGGCCACGACATCGACCTGGTCGGCAAGCAAAGCGGCGATGCGCGAGGAGGGCTCGGCGATCGCCCTCAGCTCAACGCGATCCAGCAGGGGACGCCCAGGCTGCCAATAATGCTCACTGCGGGCGAATATGCTTGGTTCTTCGCCGGGGACGAATTTCTCCACCCGGAAAGGACCGGTACCGATGCCGGCCGTACGCAGCTGCTCCGCGGTCTGACCCGCGCGAACGATATAGGTGAAGCGATTGGCAATCAGGAGTGGAAACTCCACGACCGGCGTGCGCAGGCGGAATTGCACCGTATGATCGTCGAGGGCCTTTATGCCGTCAGGATCGATCTGCCCGAGAACCGCAGCGGCGGGCGAGGCCGTTTTCGGGTCGATCAGCCGCTTGAAGGTGAAGACGACATCATTGGCTGTGAAAGGCGATCCGTCCTGGAATTTGACGCCCTGACGAAGGGCGAATGTCCAGACCTGGCCTGACGCGTCCGGTTTCCAGCTCAACGCCAACTGAGGCTGCGGCGCAAAGGCCTCGTCAGGAACGACCAGGCGTTCATAGACGAGGCTGGCACGCGCGCCGTCATTGTCATTGTTGCCAAAGGCCGGATCGAGCGTCCCCTTCACGCCGTCGGCCTCGCCCGTTGCCAGGCGCAGCGTCTTCGTATTCGCGGCAACACCACGTCCCGGCCGACCCACAACGGCCATGCTTCCCAAGGCCACGGCGCCCAGCAAGGCCTGCCGCCTGGAGGGGTGGAAACTTCGACTATCGACCATCACCAAATTCCAACTGAGTACCACGCGCTCGCAGCGGCAGCGCGGATGCCACCGTACCCTCACGATGGCATGCCGAATCCATTTAATCAATTAAATCCATAAATTTTATATATTATAATTTTACCACCTGCCAATGTGACGCCCGGGCCTTGCTGCGCGAAGCGATGGATGGAATTTCCCTCCCAGGAATGTCAAATATATACTTGTTTTATGGATTATATGGACTAAAGATGCACGCCCCTTCTCCAACTGGCAAGAGCACATGACGTCGGCAGTCCTGGTTCAGCAATTGGCCAAGCGCTTCGGCTCCACGATCGCACTCGACGGCATCGATCTGGAGATTGCCCATGGCAAAATCGTTGCGTTGATGGGCGCCAACGGCGCGGGCAAATCGACGCTCGTCAAGATCTTGTGCGGTATCCACCAACCCGATGGTGGAGCAACCTTGATCGACGGCAAGCGGGTCCAGCTCCGCTCTCCCGCCCAGGCTCGGAGCGAGGGCATTGCTGTGGTTCACCAGACCATTGCCGATACAGGGGTGCCCAACCTGTCTGTCCTCGACAATCTGCTGCTCGACCAGTACTGCGCCAACGAGGGACCGTTGGTGACGGGTGGCCGGCGGGGCCGGCAGGCAGCGCAAGCCATTGCGGATGCTGTCGCTCTTGATGTCGATCTCGATCGACGCCTGGACGATCTTTCGATTGCCGAACGCCAGCTCGTGGCAATAGCGCGCGCCGTTGCGCTGGAACCCAAGATCCTGGTCCTGGATGAACCGACCGCTTCCTTGTCGGCGCGCGAAGCCGAGCGTCTTTTTGAAGTGATCGAGCGCTTGCGTCGGCGAAACGTCGCAATTCTCTATATTTCGCACAAGATCGGCGATCTTCGCCGCCTGGCAGACCGGGTGATCGTCCTGCGGGACGGACGCATCACGGCGAGTTTCGATGCCCCGGTCGACTATGGCGCGGCCATCGGTGCGATGATTGGTCGACAGACACGCCATATCTCGAAATCTGCCGAAGCCAAAGAACGGCAGGTCGTCCTGCGTCTCGAAAACGCAAGGCTCCGCCGCTCCGCCGCGTCGTTCGATCTGCTCGTCCACGCCGGCGAAGTCGTTGCGATCACGGGCCCGGTAGGCGCCGGCAAGACGGCCCTCGCCGGCGCAATCTTCGGGCTATGGCCTCTGGAAAGCGGCGAGGTCGAGATCGACGGCGTGCCCTTTGCGCCGTCCGGTCCGGCCGAATCGATCGCAAGGGGCGTCTTCCTGGCCGGAGAGGACCGCTGGCGCACGTCGTTTTTTCCAAGCACGGTGCCCTTTGCCAATATTGCGGGAACGATCAGCTTTCCCTTCCTCAAGGCTTGGTCGAAGCGCGGGATGGTCCAGAGCGGGCGCGAGCAGGACAGGGCCCAGCGGCTGATCCGCGATTTCGGGATCAAAGCAGGCGGCCCATTCGACCGGCTCGGCGTGCTGTCGGGCGGCAATCAGCAAAAGGTCGTGCTTGCACGCTGGCATGCCGAGACGGCGCGGGTCCTTCTCCTCGACGAGCCATTCCAGGGTGTCGATGTCGGGGCTCGAGAGGACATCATTCGCACGATCCGCGCGCGCTCGGTCGATCGGGCCACACTCGTCTTCGTCAATGACCTGGAAGAGGCACTGGAAGTGGCGGACCGGGTGCTGGTCATCGTCGACAACGTCATCGTGGGCGATGCCGCCGGCAGCCTGGAGGAAGCGGCCCTGTTGCTCGCCACCGCCGGCACATCTTTCTCAACCCCGGCATTGCCCGCCAATTAAGGCCTTTCCCTTCATGTCATCAACCTCATCCCTTGCCCCCGCGGTTCGTTCCCAAAGCCTCTCGGTTCGCGACATTGCTGTGCGATGGGGAATATTCCTGCTCCTCGCCGCGATGGTCGTGATCTTCGCGGTGCGGGAGCCTGCCTTCATCAGAGTCGCCAACCTTTTCAGCATCCTGCAGGCCGTCGCAATCGTTGCCCTGCTCGGCGTCGGCGTCACCATCTCCACGATCGTCGGCGGTTTCGATGTCTCGGTCGGCGGACTTGCGGCGTTCTCGCAGATGGCGGCTGCCTATATTCTCATCGTGCTGAACGGTTCGAGCGAAGTTGCTGTTGCCGGATGCCTGCTCATCGGCGTCCTCGTCGGCCTGTTCAACGCCCTGCTCATCGTGGTCATTCGCATTCCCGACTTGCTGGCGACGCTAGGCACATTGTTCCTGCTCGCCGGCCTGCAGCTCATTCCCACCGGCGGGCGTTCGATCGCGCCGGGCATGACGCTGCTCGACGGCACGCGGGCACCCGGCGTTTTTCCCGATAGCTTCCTTGCACTTGGACGCTACAGAATTGAGGGGATCGTCCCCCTTCCCGTCGTCGTCCTGGGGATCGTCGCATTGCTCATGTGGTTCGTGATGGAGCGGACACGGTACGGGCGCGTCTTCTATGCCGTCGGGGGGAGCGAAATTGCCGCACGCCTGGCGGGCGCCCCGACCAGGCTCTACCGCGTCCTGGCCTATGTCCTTTCTTCCTCGATTGCATCCGTTGGCGGCGTCCTGCTTGCCGGCCGGATCGGGCGTGGCGACGTCAGTGCCGGCAACGGCCTCATGCTCGACGCCGTCGCGGCGGCGCTGATCGGCTATGCGGTTCTGGGGGTGAATCGCCCCAATATTTTCGGCACCATCATCGGCGCCATCTTCGTGGGCGTCCTACTCAACGGCCTGACGATGCTGAATGCGCCCTACTACCTGCAGGACTTCATCAAAGGTGCGGTCCTCATCGGTGCTTTGACCGTTACCTTCGGCCTGACCAGGCGGCCGAGCTGAGATACATCATTCAAGGAGAGACGAAGATGATGCTACGCCGCGCCTTGCGCGCAGCAGGCCTTGCGCTTGCAACGAGCGTTCTTGTTACCGCATCGACCGCATGTGCGGATGGCCTGGCAGGCGCCCCCGCACCTTTCGACAAGGGCGGCGTCAAAATTGCGCTCGTGGCCTATCTGTCGGGTGGTGATTATTTCGAGGCGGCCGAAGCCGGCGCCATCCGGCAGGCCAAGGCCCTGGGCATCGACTTGCGGATATTTCCCGGCCGCCAGAAACCCGACGAGCAACGTGAACAAATCCGTCAGGCCGTCGCCTTGGGTGTGCAAGGCATCATCGTCAGCGGCGGAAAGGCCGAGGCCGTCGACGATGTCGTCAAGGAGGCTCTCGCCAACGGCATCAAGATCGTGGCGGGCAACATCTATCTGACCGAACCTGAGGTCGTGATCGTCGACCAGGATGAAGATCGCCAGCTCAATCTCGTCCTCGAGCAGGTGCTCAAAGACAATGGGGAGAATTTCAAGGCTGGCTACATCTACGTCGAAGGTTTCCCCGCCCTCGATCGTAGAGACAAGGCCTGGTCCGCCTTCAAGGCCAAGCATCCCGGCGTGCAGCAGGTCGCGCAATGGGGCACGGTCGATGATACGACGGCTGCCTCGGTGGCCAACCAGACCGCCGCGGTTCTGCGTGCCAATCCGGACATCACCGTCATCATAGCGCCCTATGACGAGTTTGCCCGGGGTGCCGCCCTCGCCGTTGCCGAGGCCGGACTTTCCGACAAGATCAAGATCTACAGCGTGGATGTCTCCACCTCCGATATCCAGGCCATCCGAGATCCCGCCGGTCCCTGGGTGGCAACCGCCGCCACGAGTGCGGGAGGGTTGGGAGAAGTGCAGGTCCGGGCCCTCGCTTTGTCGATTGCCGGCAAGCTCGACACAAAGAAAATCTACGGCTCTCCGACCTTGATCACCCGCCAATTGCTGCACGACAACGACATCAAAAACGAAGAGGACCTTGTGGGAAAGCTGCCGGCATTTCTGGCGCGCGACGTCGCCTCCGCGCCATGGATCCCCAAGGCCAACTGAAACCTGCTGGAAGCTGGGATCATCGGCTCGCCAACCGGCACGGCCGATGATCCGCGAGGTGAGGATCGATGAGCTCGGAAATTCACATCAATGCGTTCGCAATGAACTGCCCCGGGCATCTCTCGCCCGGGCTCTGGACGCACCCGCACGACCGCTCGACACATTACAACACATTGGAATATTGGACCGATCTGGCCAAACTGCTCGAAGGAGGCCTGATCGACGGGCTGTTTCTCGCCGACGTGCTGGGCCTCTACGACGTCTATGGGGGAAGCCCCGAAGCAGCGCTGCGAAACGCAACGCAAGTTCCGGTCAACGATGCGCTTCTGGTCATCCCGGCGATGGCCGCCGTCACCAGACATCTTTGTTTTGCCGCGACCGCCATCCTGTCTTTCGAACCGCCCTATACGTTCGCCCGCCGCATGTCGACGCTCGATCACCTTACCCGCGGCCGCATCGGCTGGAACATCGTGACCGGCTATCTCGACAGCGCCGCCCGAGGCGCCGGCCAGGAGCGACAGGTCTCGCATGACATCCGCTATGACGTTGCCCAGGACTACATGGATGCCGTCTACAAGCTGTGGGAAGGATCCTGGGACGACGACGCCGTCGTCAAGGATGTGGCGCGAGGCATCTATGCCGACCCGAGCCATGTCCGGCCCGCCCGGCACAAGGGGCCCTATTATCAGCTCAATGCCGTTCATCTCAGCGAGCCCTCCCCTCAACGCACACCCCTGCTTTTTCAGGCCGGGTCTTCAAGCAAGGGACGCGATTTTGCGGCCAGGCACGCCGAGTGCGTTTTTCTGAACGGACGTTCCAAGGCTCTCGTCGCCTCTCGCGTGACCGACATTCGCCGGCGCGCCGCTGCTGCTGGCAGACGCCCGTCCTGCGTGAAGGCCTTCGTCGAACTCAATATAATCGTGGCCAAGACCGAGGCCGCCGCCCGCGCGAAATATGACGAGTATCTCAAATATGGCAGCCTCGAGGGTGCGCTGGCACTGCTGTCAGGCTGGCTCGGGATTGATTTGGCGGCCCATGGCCTCGACCGACCGTTGGAATATGTCGAGAACGACGCCATCCGGTCCGCCATCGAGGCCCTGACGGTGGACAATCCCGACAAACGCGTTTGGACAGCGCGCGATCTGGCGCAAAGCACCATCGTCGGCGGCTCAACCACCACGCTCGTCGGCACCCCCGAAACCATCGCCGACAATCTGCAGGAATGGGTCCGCGACACCGGCGTCGACGGCTTCAATATCTCCTATGCGGTCATGCCGGAGACCTTTGTCGATTTCGTCGATCTGGTCGTACCGGAGCTTCAGCGGCGCGGTGTGTTCAAGCAGGAATATGCCGAAGGAACCTTCCGTGAAAAACTGTTCGGCCGAGGGCATGCACGCCTGGAGCAACCACATCCGGCTGCGGGCTTCCGCCACCAGCCATCCACGACATGAACACTGATCACACGGCCCCGACATCCACGCATTTGTCGCGATGAAGGCCATCTGCCCGGCCAGCCGCGTCATCACCAGCCGGCGGCAGCCACGCCGGCGATGAGCGGTCGGGGGCCCGCGATCACCTCCCTCAGGCCCCAGCCGACCAGGAGGAACATGCGGAACCCCAAGGGCAGTCCTGCACGGAAGGCCGGCGGGTCACGCAGTTCCCGTCTTTTCCAGGAGGTGGAGCAGGTCGGGATGATGCTTGGCGGCAACGTCCGGATGGGAGCGCAGGCGGCTTTTGAGATGGTTGATGCCCACCTCCCGGAAGATGGGATTGAGTGGGTCGACCGTTACGCCGCGCTCGCTGCGCTTGAGCTCTTCGGGCAGCGGGATAACCGGTATCCTGGCGTGATAGCGGGCACCGAGGAAGAAGGCGACCGAAAAGCGCTCCGTGCCGCGCGGCGGCGTCACGACGTCGTGAACGTCGGCGCGCACGAAGCCGTTCGTCGCCATTTCCAGAAGTTCACCGCTGTTGATGACGAAGGTGCCGGCTACGGGCGGAGCATCGATCCACACGCCTTCTTCGGTGCGAATGCGCAGGCCCGGCGTCGTATCCTGCAGCAACACGGTGACGAAGCCGCCATCCTTGTGCGCGCCGACCCCCTGGTCGCTGCCGGCGGCCTCGCGGCCGGGGTAACGGATGATCTTGAGAAGCTGCGAGGGCGAGGGTTCATAGATCTCGGCAAAGGCGTTCTCAGGTTGGCCGAGCGCAAGCGCCATCGCCTTCAGCACGTCGATGCCGATGCGCGTGACCTCCGCCTGATAGCGCAAGAGCAGCGGCTTCAGCTCCGGCAGTGCTTCCGGCCATTGGTTCGGACCATAAAGCCGGTTCCACGGCGTGTCGGGCCCCGCCTCGACAGGCTCGCCTTCGGTGTTGATGTCGAGCTGCTCGCGCCAGTCCTGTTCACCGCGCGTGCGCTCGTAGCCGGCCCGGTTATAGCCGCGGAAATGCGGAGACCTCACCATCTCGATCTTCAGCTTCTCCTCCTCAGGCAGTGCGAAGAAACGCTTTGAGGCAGCGAGCACATCATCGATCAGGCTCTGGGGCACGCCATGGCCGGTCATGTAGAAGAAGCCATGGTCATGCAGAACGCTGGTCAATTCCTTGATGAAGGCTTCCCGTTCGGCCGGAGCACCGTAAAAGCGCGAGAAATCGACTGTCGGCAAATGGGCCGCTTGAGGGCGGGTCGTCATGTCATAGCTCCTGGAAGGCAGGTCTGGTCGTCGTGGCGGTGGCCGGCACGATAGTCGTCGTTGAGCGGATCGTCATGTCGGCGATGGGCGGGATTGAACGCTAGGGGGACAGAATGACCACCCGGGAACGACAACGGCGACATTGTCCTGTTCTCGGCCGGAGCGGTTTCGATGATGCGGTCAGCGGCGATGTTCAAGGGCCCGGACCAGACGGTCGCCGAGCGTCTGGAGCAACTGCACCAGAACGACGAGCACGACGATGGTGGCAAACATCACCTGGTTGTTGAAACGTTGGTAGCCGTAGCGGATGGCGAGGTCGCCAAGCCCGCCTCCGCCGACGACGCCGGCCATGGCCGAAAAACCCACCAGCATGACCACGGTCAGGGTCACCCCTGCCAGGATTGCCGGCAACGCTTCCGGCAGAAGAACCTTCTCGATCACATGCCGCAAGGTGCCGCCCATTGCGAGCACGGCCTCGATCCTGCCCCTCTCCACCTCCGCCAACGCCGCTTCGACGATGCGGGCGAAGAACGGCACGGCGCCAATGGTCAGCGGCACGACCGCCGCCGTGCTGCCCAGGCTGGTGCCGACGATCAGCCGGGTCAACGGTATCAGGGCGATCAACAAAATGACGAAAGGCAGCGAGCGCCCGACATTGACCACCAGGCCGATCAAGCTGCTGAGCCAAGGCGAGACGACCAGCCCGCCCTGTCGGGTCACGAACAGTAACACGCCGAGTGGCAGTCCGACGGCTATGGTCACCAGCGCGGAAAGCGCGACCATGTAGAGCGTTTCGCCGGTCGCATTCACCACGAGCATCAACAGTTCTGTCCAACTCTGGGGTGTCATATCAGCTCCGCTCGAACGCCGCGCTCATTCAGGAAATCGAGGACGCCCGCAAGATCGAGTCCTCCTTCAGGGCGATGGAAGCCAACCCGCAAGCGGCCCACTCGCTGTCCCGCGATGGTTTCGACGCCGCCGCCCAGCAATGTCACGCCGATGGAATGCTGTTGAGCCAAGGTGCTGAGCACCGGCGAGGCCTCGACCGCATCGACGAATGTCAGTTCCGCAATGGCTTCGTCGCTCCTGTCGGCCAATGCGCAGTCGGGCAGCAGAGCGCGGCCGAGCAACGATGCGGGATCGGCGACGAGCTTGGTGAGCGAGCCCGATTCGACCACCCGCCCCGCATTCAGTAACGCAGCGGAATCGCAGATGGCCTTCACGACACCGAGTTCATGGGTAATCAGCACGATGGTGACGCCAAGCCTTGCATTGACGTCTCGCAGCAGGTTCAGGATGGATCCGGTGGTTTCGGTATCGAGCGCGCTGGTCGCCTCATCCGACAGCAGGACGTCCGGTTCGGCGGCCAAGGCCCGCGCTATCCCGACGCGCTGCTTCTGGCCGCCGGAAAGTTGGGAGGGGAACGCCCTGGCCTTGTCCGCCAGACCAACCAGGTCGAGAAGCTCTTCAACCCTGCGTCGACGGACCTCGCGCTCGATACCGAGAATTTCCAGCGGCACTGCGACATTGTCGGCAACATTGCGCGAGTGCAGCAAATGAAAATGCTGGAAGATCGTGCCAATGCGCCGGCGTTGTCGCCGCAATTCGCTCGGCGGTAAGGCGGTCAGGTCGTGGCCGCCAACGATGATGCGACCGACTGTCGGCCGCTCTAGCAAATTCAGGCATCGGATCAGCGTGCTCTTGCCAGCCCCGCTACGCCCAAGAACACCGAAGACCGCTCCCTTCGGAATATCGAGCGTAACATCATCCAACGCCACGAACTCGCGGCTGCCCTGCGAGTAGACCTTACGCAGCTTCTCAATACGGATCATGATGGTTTCCGATCGCCACGGCAAAGCCCCGCCGCGATCGGGCGGGGCCTCGGCCCAATAGGGCCAGACCGTGTCAATTGTTCACGGGAATGACGGAGCCCTGATAGTGCTCACGGATGAACTTGGCGACTTCTGGCGAGGTCAGCAGCTTGGACAAGCGGGCGATCCTTGGATCGTCCGCCAGCTTCGGCGTGGTGACCAGAACATTGGCGTAGGGATTCCCTTCCGCTTTCTCCAGCCCGAGAGCGTCCTTGGCCGGGCTGAGGCCCGCTTCCAGGGCATAATTGCCATTGATCACGGCAAGGTCGACGTCATCCAGCGAGCGGGGCAACTGCGCCGCCTCGACTTCCAGTATTTTGAGATGCTTTGGATTGTCCCCGATGTCCTGTGGCGTGGCGGATTGCTTATCCGGCGCGTCGAAGCCCGCTTTCAGCTTGATCAGCCCCTGCGCCTGCAGCAGATAGAGTGCCCGGCTGAGATTGGTGGCGTTGTTGGGTACGGCCACGGAAGCGCCGTCCGGTACCGCATCGAAGCTCTTGTCCTTGCGGGAATAAACGCCGAGCGGCTCGATATGCACCGTCGCAGCGACCGCGAATTTCTGGCCCAGCGCCTGTTCCTGCGACCGCAAATAGGGAACGTGCTGAAAATAATTGGCGTCGACGTCGCCGCTGGCAAGCAACTCGTTCGGGTTCACCCCTTGGCTCAACTCGACGATCTTGAACTGGAAATCGGGCGCCAGCTTCTGGACAAACGCCAATATCTCCGTATGGGGGACAGGATCAGCCGCAATGCGGAGGGGGGCGTCGGCGGCGAACGCTGACAGGCTCAGCGCCACGGGCATAACCGCGATCGCTGCGATCTTTGCAAGACGCGTCGTCAAGATACGGAGCATTGAAGACCATTCCTTTTGCTGGTTGGGTTTAGTGGAAACGAGCAATTTCAACCTCTGCGGCCCCAAAGGGGTGCGAGAAGTTTGCCGTGAGCAAAGCCATGTGAGGCCTGCCCGCGTCACGAGTTCCGCCGATATTCGTGTCCCAGGCGGATGGCCGACCAAAGGCGCGCGGAAGATCCGGAATAGGGCGGGATGAATGAGCATCGAGACAGGCAAGTATAATGGCGTGAGGCGACATGCACCGCGCTGCGAATGCACGCCTTCCCGGGGGTGCGGCAGTCGAGTCGGGACGCGCCGGTCTTTTGTATATAAAATCTATTAAATTAATAGACAAATAAAATTCTTCATGGGAAGAGGGAGCCTCAATCACAAGCCGGTCGCCATGCAGCGCTCTGGCAAGAGAGCCGAAGGACAATGACATTGCTTCCCGAGAACCACGGCAAGGCCCGGCTGGGCGTGCCTGCAATCGCCCTGGCCCTGGCGGCCTGCTGGACCCTGCCGACCTGGGCCGGAGAGACCCTGGATCGCGTCAGGAAATCCGGACAGGTCGTCGACGTCCTGGTCAACGATTATCCGCCCTTCGGATTCATCAATGCCCAGAACGAACTCGACGGCTTTGACGTCGATGTCGCCCGCGCCTTTGTCGACAAGCTCGGCGCCAAGCTCAAGCTGGAGACACCGGGCTGGGAAGCCATCATCAGCGGCAAGTGGTCCGGGCGCTGGGACGTGGCGATCTCATCGGCCACGCCGACCGAGGAAAGGGCCAAGGTCGTCGACTTCCCCGTCATCTACTACAGCGCGCCAGCCGTGCTGGTGGTACACCAGGACGAGAAGACCATTCGGTCGGTCGCCGAAATCTCCGGCAAGAAGGTCGGCGTTGGCACCGGCTCGTCCTATGAAGCCTATGTCAATCGTAACTTCGCCATTCCCGGGCACAAGGCGATCGCCTTTCCTTTCAAGGATGCACTTGCCGTTCCGGGCGATGAAACCGTGAATTTTCAGAACCTGGCCCTCGGCCCGGGGGTTCGCCTCGACGCCATCGTCGCCTCGCTGGCAACGGCCAGGGGTGGCATCGAGACCACCAAGAAGCTGAAAATCGTCGGCGACCCGCTGTTCGCCGAGCCCAACGCAGTCGTGACCGACAAGGGCGACCCGGAGTGGAATGCCGAGGTCAAGCGCGTGTTCGGCGAACTGAAGACAGACGGCACGCTGGCCAGGATTTCCAACAAGTGGTTCGGCGCGGACATAACCAAAGATGTCGATTGAAGAAGCGACGGCCGAAGCCGGCCGGCGCATTCGGCCCGTGTCCGTTCCCGGGATAGGCCGCCTTGGGTTCCGGCAAAAGGTCTGGCTGGCCTGGGCCTGCATGCTGGCCATTCTGGCGTGCGGCTTTTTCGCGCTGGGATTGGATCTTGCGCTGATCCGGCAGAAGCTGCCCTTCCTGCTCGGCCTCAGGCTGACTGCCGACGGCTTTCTTCAAGGTGCCGCCCTCACCGTCTTCATCACCGCCATCTCAATGGTGCTAGCGCTGATCGTCGCCATCCTGGCGGCGCTTGGCCGCCTCTCCACAAATCCCCTCGCCTTCGCGGCGGCGACTTTCTACGCCTCGCTTTTTCGCGGCACGCCCCTGCTCGTGCAGGTCCTGATCATCTATCTGGCGCTGCCGCAACTCGGCATCGTGCTGTCGGCGCTGACCTCGGGCGTCATGGCCCTGGCGCTGAACTATGGCGCCTATCTTGCCGAGATCATCCGCTCGGGGATCGCAGCGATCCCGCGCGGACAGACCGAGGCGGCCATGGCACTGGGCCTTCGACGCTTGCAAATCGGCATCAAGATCGTCGCGCCACAGGCCATGCGCATCATCATACCGCCAGCGGGAACGCAGTTCGTCTCCATGCTGAAGGATTCCTCGCTGGTCTCGCTCATGGGCCTGTGGGAGTTGAACTTCCTGGCCCAATCCTATGGGCGCTCGACCTTCCACTATATGGAGATGCTGACGGCAGCAGCGGCGATCTACTGGCTGCTTTCGATCGGATTGGAGCTTGTCCAATATCGCCTGGAGCTGAAATTCGGCCGGGCCAGCGCAACCGCCCGCCCTTGAAGGTCAACGCAACATGAACAGTAAAATCGAAGGTATTACCATTCTCGATGGCGGCATGGGACGACTGCTGGAGCGCCTCGGCGCGCCATTTCGCCTGCCCGAATGGTCGGCCCTGCCTCTGATCGAGGCGCCGCATTTCGTTACCAAGGCGCACAGTCTCTATGTCGAGAGCGGTGCCGATATCATCACCACCAACTCCTACGGCATCGTGCCCCACATGATCGGTGAAGAGCGCTTCACCGCACAAGGCGCCAGCCTGGCCGCACGCACCGGCAACCTGGCTCGCGCCGTGGCCGACCAGGCCCATCGTCCGGTTCGGGTCGCCGGATCCTTGCCGCCGCTTTTCGAGAGCTATCGCCCTTGCCGTTTCCAGCCCAGCCGCGCACCCGCGATCCTGAGCGCGCTGGTCGAGGGGCTTGCGCCTCATATCGACTTCTGGCTGATCGAGACGCAAAGCTCGACGGCGGAGGCCTTTGCTGCCATCGAAGCCGTGCGCCCGACCGGTCTTCCCTATTGGGTGTCCTATACGTTGCGCGACGAGGATGGCCGCGAGGGGCCACCGCAACTGCGCTCGGGTGAAGCCGTCGGGCAGGCTGTGGCACGGACACTGGAACAAGGTGCGGCCAGCATCCTGTTCAACTGCAGTCAACCCGAGGCCATGACGCAGGCCGTCGAAGAGGCGAGCGCCGCCATTTATGCTTCCGGGAAGCAGGATATCGGCCTGGGCGTCTATGCCAACGCCTTTCTGCCCGAACCTCCTTCCGATACGCCTTATGCCGGCATCTCACGGATCCGCGACGACCTCGCCCCCGACAATTATCTCAAATGGACGCAGCGCTGGGTCGATCGCGGCGCGACGATCGTCGGCGGTTGCTGCGGCATTGGCCCCGAGCATATCGAGGCCATCCATCGTTTTCGCCAACATCCGGAAGCTGCATACTGATCTTGCCGGCTAGGCGTTTGCCTCATGCCTTCAATTACTCCGAGACACAGACGGCGGGCGCTATCACCTTAACTCGCCCGTCAGCGATTTTCGGGATAGAGGCGATGGCATGAACATGCCCGCCGTCAGCGATAGGCGCCATCGCTTCCCGCCACAGATCATCGCACGGGCGCTCTGGCTATATTTCCGGTTTCGGCTCAGCCTGCGCCTGGTCGAGGAAATGCTGCCGGAGCAGGGCATGGTGGTTTGTTACGAAACGATCCGCCGTTGGGCGAAGAAGTTCGGCCCCCGACTATACCCGTCGCTTGCCTCGCAAGCAGCCCAGCCGAAACGATATCTGGCACCTGGATGAAGTCGTCATCAGTATAGCCGGCAGGAAGCGCCGGCTGTGGCGGGCCGTCGATCAGGACGGAGATGTGCTCGACGAGATCGTTCGGAACCGCCGCAACACCACGGCTGCCAAGCGATTGTTGATGCGGCTGTCGAAGAAGCAGGGCGTCGCGCCGAAGCGGATGATCACCGACAAGCTGGGTTCCTATGGCGCAGCACGGAGGCAGGTCATGCCGGACGTCGGGCACCGATCGCACAAGGGTTTGAACAATCGTGCCGAGAATTCGCATGTGCCACTACGAAAGAGGGAGCGGACGATGCAGGGCTTCCGATCGCCGGGTGGCCTGCAGCACTTCGTCCCGCCCAGCTCAAACCGCTCTGCCCTCGCCATCCACCTTCATCGTCTGCGGCCATGGCGGAATGCAAGGCCGTGACTGTCGTCAGCTGAGATCGGCGCAAAAGTCTCATTGCATTCATAGGCAGATAACGTGACGTCGCCGGCAGCAGATATGGCTATCGATCTGATCAACGCAACACTCCATGATCGGACACACAGGAGGGCGGCGGTTCGCCCCCTTAACTGCCTTCAACGTCGTGTGCGGTCGAATCCGTCGGTGTCTCGTGAAATTTATGTTCGCCGGTGGAGGTGCCGCCGTCTGCTGGGCAGGAGGCGCTCAGCCACGCGGGATCAGAACTTGTAGTTGACGCCGAGACGTACCAATTGCCCGGTGACGTCTTGAGAGTACCGTTGAGAAAACGGCGGGTTCGCCGGGGCAGGCTGCGCAATATTCTTCACCTTGCCAAGGTCGAAATAGAGATATTCGGCTTTGACGGTCCAATTATCGGTGATCGCATATTCGAGGCCGGCACCGACCGTCCAGCCGGCTTTCGTCGTGCTTGTGGAAGCGCCGTAGTGGGTGAAGGTGAACTGTTCGCTATGTGCGACGTCAACTTTGCCGTACGCCAAACCGCCGGTGACGTAGGGCAGGAAGCGATCGAACGCATATCCGACACGAGGGCGGACGGTTCCAAACCATTTGATCGATGATGACTGACGATATGTGAATGGGTCGAAGTATCCGGCGGGAGATCGCGTCGTGGATTTATCCTTCATATCGGAATAGTTGAAGTCGGCCTCGATGCCGACAACGAACTGGCCGATTTGATAGTTGTACCCGACTTGAGCGCCGCCAACAAAACCGTCTACGGACAAGTCTTTCTTACCGAGCGCGACCGGATAGTAATCATCCCAAGCGGGACCACCAAGGCCATCTAGGGTCGCATCATCGTTATTCCAGCCATACCCGGCATTGGCGCCAGCATAAAATCCCGTCCAAGAGAAGGGAGCCGCTACCGGTGCAACCGGCTCGACAGCCGCCGGAGCGAGATCAGCGGCCATAGCCGGAACCGAGAGGCATACAAGAGCTGAAGAGGCGAGGAGAAGCTTGCGCATGGCTATGAACCTAAGGGGGTATTTCAATATTAATATCTTCGAAGTGGGACAAAATCTGTTGCCAATTAGCAACATTTTCAAAAACTTATCTGTACGATTGTTTGAACGCGCCTCTTTTCGCAAGGAAGCGTGCCAAGATATAAGAATATTTCTAGTAAAAATCTTAAATAAACCAAAATATAGCATTATATTTTTAATATATCTCGCAAGACTCAAGAGAAACTTCGCCCGGATAATATGAATATCCTGTTCGCGGCCTGTGTATTTCCTTCAATCATCCATTGAGAGGTACGAATGGCGAAAGCCAGGAGCCGCCCTGTGGGCGGTCAGCATGCAGTGTCAACATCGAGCGTTCATTCATTATTCTCCGCTTCATCCAACATAGGCGAGATATCACCGCCAACATCGTCCGGGATCTCGCGCAGAAAACTCTGCCCTTTCTGCAACCGCTTGCCGAGGATCTCGACAAAGCCCTCGAAGCGTTCGCGCCCCTTGGCCTGGGCGGCGACCTGCGCCTTGGCCGGCAACGGCGGGGTGATCGCCAACCAGAAGCGAACGAACAGAGCCAAGGTCTCGGCGGTGACGCCGACGTCGCGTTCGACGCGCTGTGTCTGGCGGGTGAGCCGGTCGAGGCGACGCGTGAACGCCGCTTCCCGCAGATCGGCATTGTCGGGCGAAAGGAAGGAGGCCACGGCCGCCTCCACGATAGCGGAGCGCGTCAAGCGCTTGCGCTCGGCAAGCTCGTTGATCCGGCCGATCAACTCGGCAGGCAGGCTCAGATTGAGACGGTCGCGCATGGCTCACAGCTCCATGCCGTCATCGGGATCGAGCGAGACCTGGCGCGCTAGTCCCACCGTCTTCCGGCGCAATGCCTGACGCTGGCGTGCAAGGGTCTCCGGCTCGTCATCGAGCAAGGCGGTAAACTCCTTGGCGGGCTTCTCCTCCTGCGTGTCCTTGACGATCGCGACATGGTCTTGCAGCTCCGGCTCGCGGCGCAGCCCTGCATTGGCCTCGTCCAGATTGGCCAAGGCCGTGGCCTTCAGCACCGGGTCGGGCACCTGCGGTTCGCACTGCGACCAGGCATCGACGGCTTTGGTTCGTTCGAACCGGCGAGGATCCGGCGCCGCCAGCAGGCGCGCACGAAAGCGCTCGTCCTCGTAGTAGCGCACTTTCCGCGCCCGGATCGGCGGCGTGCCGGCGAGCATGACGATCTCCTCGTCCGGCGGCAGTTGCATCACCTCGCCTGGCGTGAGCAGAGGACGAGCGGTTTCCGAGCGCGAGACCATGAGGTGGCCGAGCCAGGGCGACAGGCGATGGCCAGCATAGTTCTTCATCGCCTTCATCTCGGTCGCGGTGCCGAGCGCGTCCGACACACGCTTGGCCGTGCGCTCGTCATTGGTGGCGAAGCTCACCCGGACATGACAATTGTCCAGGATCGAGTTGTTGGCGCCATAGGCTTTTTCGATCTGGTTGAGGCTTTGGGCGATCAGGAAGCTCTTGATGCCGTAGCCCGCCATGAAGGCCAGCGCCGACTCGAAGAAGTCGAGACGGCCGAGCGCCGGGAACTCGTCGAGCATCATCAGGAGGCGATGGCGCTCGCCCGTGGCGTCGAGGTCCTCGGTCAGGCGCCGGCCGATCTGATTGAGAACGAGGCGGATCAGCGGCTTGGTGCGCGAGATGTCGGAGGGCGGCACGACCAGATAGAGCGTAGCTGGGTGCCGGTCGGCCGTGAGGTCAGCGATGCGCCAGTCGCATCGGCTCGTTACCGCCGCGACGACGGGATCGCGGTAAAGGCCGAGGAAGGACATGGCGGTCGAGAGCACACCCGAACGCTCGTTGCCTGACTTGTTGAGGAGTTCTCGCGCGGTCGAGGCGACGACGGGGTGAGGACCCTTCTCGCCCAGATGCTTCGTCGTCATCATCGCCAGCAGAGTCGCCTCGATCGAGCGCTGTGGGTCGGAGAGGAAGGCGGCGACGCCGGCCAGCGTCTTGTCCTTCTCGGCATAGAGAACATGCAGGATTGCGCCAACCAGAAGTGCATGGCTGGTCTTTTCCCAATGATTGCGCCTCTCGAGCGAGCCTTCCGGATCGACCAGCACGTCGGCAACGTTCTGGACGTCCCTCACCTCCCAGTCGCCCTGGCGCACCTCGAGCAAGGGATTGTAGGCAGCCGAGTCCGAGTTGGTGGGATCGAACAGGAGGACGCGGCCATGCCGGGCGCGGAAGCCGGCGGTGAGCCGCCAGTTCTCACCCTTGATGTCGTGGACGATGGCCGAGCCCGGCCAGGTCAGCAGCGTGGGCACGACAAGGCCAACGCCCTTGCCCGAACGGGTTGGGGCGAAGCACAAGACATGTTCAGCGCCGTCATGGCGCAGATAGGTACGCTCGTGCTGGCCGAGGACAACGCCGTCGGCGCCGAGCAGGCCGGCAGCGGCAATCTCCTTCCTGTCGGCCCAGCGTGCCGAGCCATAGGTCTCCACCGTCTTCACTTCGCGTGCCCGCCACACCGACATGGCAATGGCCGAGATGATCGACAGGATGCCGCCGGAGGCAGCGATGAACGCGCCTTCGTTAAAGGTGCCTGGCGCATAAGCATCGTAGACATACCACCACCAGAAGAAAGCCGGCGGATAATAAACCGGCAAGCCCAGCAGCCTGAACCAGGGTGCTCCCAACTGGCCCTGGAAGCCGAGTTGCCAGGCGACATATTGGGTGGCCGCCCATATAGCCGCGAGGACGATGAGGAAGACCACGGTGATCGGCACCCACAGGATCCGGGTCGCGGACATGGCAAGGTCCTTTCTGCTGGTGGGCATAAGAAGATTTGTGGGGTGTCAAAGGCCGAGCCCAAGGTCGCGCTTGCGGCCAAGGCTCCATTCGATGCCGCCTCCTTCCTTGGCAACGCCGGCCACGTGCTGGCCCAGCTTGTGGTCGAGCTCACGCGACCAGGGCACCAGCTGGAAGCCAAGACCGTCGTCGATCATGGCAAAGCGGCCCGAGGAGAGGCTGAGGCGCTGGCGCAACGTGCCGGCGATGGAAGCGCCTGCCTCACCCTTCACATGCGGCAGGCCCGTTTCTACCGAAAGCTGATTGCCGACGGCGTCGAGTTCACGGCGCCGCAGGGTCGAGAGCAGGTTCGGCTGCAGCGCCGGGCGCTGGCCCTCCCGCTGCGCCAGCCCCTGATCGGCCAGATGCTCGGCGCGCGCCAGCATGGCCTCCCGCACCTCCTGGCCGAAGCCGGTCTGCGCCATCGGCATAGGCTCACGCTCGACCAGTCGATGATCGAGCCAGGTGGCGCCGGGTGCCGTAACCTGCGCCGCAAGATCGAGATCGGAGCGCAGGGCAAGAACGAGGGTCGGTCGCCGGTCATCCGTTCCGCCGAAGCGGCGCACCTCGACAATGCCTCCATTGGCCGGCGCCTGCTCGAAGGCTTCGACGCCGTGGAAGCGGACATGGTGCGCCCGGCCATCCGTCCCGTCGATGACGGCATAGGCCTGCCCGGTCAGTTCATCGTGCAAGCCTCTGTCGACGAGACGGCCGATGATCGGCGAGCCATTGCCGACATCATCGATGACATAGTCGGCCACGCCACGCTCTTCGCGCTCCCCTCCCCGCTCGGCAAAGGCCCGGTGCATGGTCTTGATGATATCGCCGCGTTCCCCCAGATCGCGCAGCGTGCGCTCGGCCTCGAGCCCGACCAGCCATTCGCCTGACGCCGATTGAACGGCGAGACCCATCTTCTCGACATGCTGGAGGCGACCGATCATCAGGCGCCGCAGCTCGGGATCGGCGGGACCGGTATTGCCGGGGCGCAGGTCGATATAGCCGACCTCGTCGGCGGTGCGCTGGATCTCGGCATCGAGGCGGGTCCAGCGATCCGCCGAGATCTCTTTCTCAAGTGCATTACGGATCTCATGCTCGGGTTTGGGGCCGAGTTCGAGGGCAACCAGATCCTCGGCGCGTGAACGCAGGCCCCGGCTGACATAATCGCGCGCGATCACCAGATCCGCGCCGGCGTCGTCGACGCCGCGCACGATGAGATGCACATGCGGATTGTCGGTGTTCCAATGATCGGTGGCCACCCAGTCCAGGTGGGTGCCAAGATCGGCCTCCATCTGCCGGGCGAGATCGCGGGTGAAGGCCTTGAGGTCGCTCATTTCAGCGGCGTCCTCGGGTGAGACGATGAAGCGGAAGTGATGGCGGTCGTCCCGGCAGCGCTCGGCGAAGGCGAGGTCGTCGGCGCGGTCGGCGCTGGCGTCGAACATCACGCCCTTGCCGCCCTCGCGGCTGACGCCCTCCCGCTTGAGGTAGGACAGGTGCGCTGAGACCGGCGCCGAGCGGAAGGCCCGGCCCTTGTGTCTGATGATGCGGGCCTTCACCACAACACGGCGCGTGGGGGCGAACAGGCGTGAGCGGCCGAAGGCGGTGCGCCCTCGCCCAAAGGTGGAATGGCCGGGCCGGCCTCCCACCTTCGTTCCAGATCCGGCGCCGGGGATATGTCCAGCCCTCTGTGCGGCCCGCAGCACCTTGCTGATGAAGCTCTTGGCCTTGGGTCCCCGGGTGGAACGGATGCGGCCCGGCCGGATGCGGAGGTCGCTATCCTGCCCGCTCATGGCCAAGCCTCCAGCGGGATCGCCAACGGCCTGTGCATGCGGGCGTGTTGAAAACGTTGGAAAAAACCGGGCAGCATGCCCGCGACCGACCGGCATGCACCGGAAAAAGCAAGCCACGTCAGTGGCTTGGCGTATTCCGGGCAGGCGCTTTTATCTCGCCCTCCTCCGGTCGCCTCCCCTGGCCTCCCCCTGCGTTCCCTCCAACCCACGCCAGAGCCCGAGACAGCACGAAACCCCATCGGCACGCTCAGCGTCCTCATGGCGCCCTCCCTCCACCCGCCCGCTCCGCAAACAGGCTCGCCGAACGCGGCACGATGGCGGCGATTCTGCGTGCTTCGAGTGCAACCGATCTGTCATTTGAGCGACGATCGACCAGCGGACCCACGACCGCCGATTGACGGTCTAGCTGTGCAACGAAGAGCGGTGCGCGCTTCCAGGCCTTGGGATCGACCGCCGCAAGAGCGAAAGGGCGCAGGCGCTTGTCGATGCCGATGATCTGCGCGAGCATTGCGACATAGGCGCGGGTCTCGGCCGGCAAAGGGCGCCCGGCGAGATAGGCCTCATAGCGAGCCGGACCGGCATTATAGGCGGCCAGGAAGCCGGGCGAGCCGTAGCGGTCGTAGAGCTCGCGCAGATAGGCGGTCCCAGCCAGGATGTTGTCGCGCGGATCGAAAGGGTCGGGACCGAGGCGATGCCGTTGACGCAGTTCAGTCCAGGTCGTCGGCATGATCTGCATCAGGCCACGAGCACCCTTGTGCGAGACGGCGGCAGTCTCGCTGTCACTCTCGGCACGCATGACGGCACGGATCCAGGCCGACGGCAGACGGAAGCGCTGTGCGGCATCGGCAATATGCCGGGCATAGGGATCCCCTGGCGAGGGTCGATCGATTGCTGCCAGTTGGGCAATGGCTACGCCGGAAGGCACGGTCACGACAATCAGGCCGGTAAGGGAAAGGAGGAGCAGGCGTCGGGCGGTGCGGCACAGCCAAGGCACCGCCGACTTGCTCATCGGGGGACAGTGCGATGCCATCGCTCAGTCCTTCTCCGCGCGATCGCGCGGACGGTTCCAGTGCAGTGACCAGGAGGTTTTGTCGTCGCCGTTCTGGAACAGGTTGGCGCGGATCGGTTGCGGCAGGGCCGGATCGTCGATGATCAGGGAGATGAAGGCCCCAGCCTTCTCGCTGGTGCGTTTCCATCCGGCACCGATCTCGGGACCGTCCTCACCACCAACATGCAACCGGTAGTCAGGCGTATTCTCGGCTTCGTTCAGTTCGGCCGGAAGAATGGCCAGCTCGGTGTTGAGGAATAGCGTATGAATGCGTCCGGCGAATCCCTTCTTCTCGCGCGTGAACTGTCCGATCTGTGACATGTCGGTCTCCGTTTGGTGGTGGTTTGCTGATGGAAAGTTGACGACAGGCACGCCGCCAGCGACCGCTCAGCGCATCGGCGCGCGCCAGTGAAACCGGCCATCGCCGGCTTCGTCCGTTAGGAGTGGAATGGCCCGTCCGATCACGCTGTTCGCCGGCAGCACGCCGAAGTAGCGGCCGTCGAAGCTGTCGTGGACGTTTGGATTCATCACGAAGACCTCGCCATCGGCCAGCCGACGACAACCCTGCCAGGTGAGCAGTGCGCGGCCTTGCCGATCGCGGTCGAGCGCGTCGCCAATTGGGACCCCATTGACTTTGATGCTGCGGCCACGACGGCACACCACTTGTTCCGACCGTGCGGCGACATGTTTGAGGAGCGGGACGCCTTCGCCGACATAGCCGCGCTCGACCATGAAGCGGGCAACCGGCTCGGGCGGTACCACCGCGACAAGGTCGTCGGCACCGAGAGGGTCCGCCGATCCGATCAAGTACAGACCCACCGGCGTGCTGGCCGAGGCATTCCAAACGAACTTCAGCGGCATCGGGACAGCCGATGCGATGCCTATGCCGAGCGTTGCGAATGAGGTCGCGACGACATAGCCAAAGCGGGTCATCGTTCGATCTCCCGCCGCTTCAGCCAGGCGCGATGGCGCCCCAGCGTATAGGATCGCGGCGTCAAACCGGCACTCATCCGGTTGTGAACATGCTGCCAGTGATCAGGCGCGACGTCGGTCGGATCGATGCCGAGCGCTGCGATCGCATCGATGTGCCGAAGCACCTGCTCGACTTTGGGCCAACCATCGATCTTGAGCAGAATGTCACCCCCGCGCCACACGAAAGGCAGCGTCTGATAGGGCTCGTCCGGCTCGACCGCCCGCACGATGTCGATGCGGGACAGGATCGTTCCGTAGTCATTGGCGGCCCAGCGCAGGAACGCGAAAATGCTGCCCGGCCGGAAGGATAGAACGCGTCGGCGTTGATTGAGGACCCGCTCTTGGACTGCATGTCCGAAGCGGATCCAGTTCTCCATGCGCTTGTCGATCCAGGTCAGTTCGACATGCGTGAGAGCATCTTCCTGCGGGGTCGGCCGACGGTCGCCGCGCAAGCCGCGAGGGGCTGCGCCGGTCATGTTGGTTCTCCTGAGTGGGTTGGAAATGCGTCCGCAAGCGCGACGCACAAGCATGTCGGCGGCGGTCATCGCGTTCCCCCCGATTGGTCGTCGCGCAGGCATTGCCGTGCCTGCGACGCATCACCAGGGATGGAACTGTGCCTGCGGAATGTGGGAGCGTTTCCGCGCTTGCCCGTTCTCAGACCGGAGCTTTTGCCACCGTCATCGGCGGACTTTTCTACATCGCCGCATGCGCAACAGATGTTAGATTCTATGTTAGATTCTAAGTTAAGGGCGCGATTTTCGCTTTGTCCGCCGTGGGTTACATCCTGTTTGGGTGCCCGATAGCACGTGACGTCGGTTCCCGAAGGCACGTGTATGCGGGTTCCCGAAGGCACGTGCCCATCCACAGCTTTTCCACAGGACGTGGACGGCTCGAAGGAGAGCAGAGACTGGCCGCGACCGTCACGTTCGAGGAACAGCGTGTAGCCGGGCAGCGGCTGGCGCCGGACGATGTTGCGCAGTTCGAAGGCAAAGCGTTTGTAGGAGGATAGTCCACCGGATTTGATGTGCAGGTGCCGAAACTCGAAACACCAGCCGCCACGCTGACGGCCGCCATGCTTGCGCACCAGGCGGTAGAGCCAGCGCTCGAGCCCGCCCGTCAGATCGAAATAGGCCCGGTCGATAGTAAGCACGAAGGCATCGTCGAGCACGGCACGGTAGAACCAGTCGGGAAGGATGAGTTCGATGCCCAGGGGGCGCCCGCGCTGATCGGTGCGCTCCTGCCACTCGTTGATCCAGGAAAACCGATGTCGCCTGCCCTTTGCCGGCTGACGGATCGAGGTGCACACGGTGGTCGACTGCAGGCGGTCGAGCGCGGCCTTGAGACGCTGGTAGTCGCGCAGCGAGGTGCCGCGCCCGACGAAGCGCAGGATTTCGTAGGGCCTGGCAGCCATGAGGCGCGAGGTGCGCAGCCCGGCATCGCGGGCCTCGACAATCTGGCTCGCAGCCCAGATCAGGATGTCTGCATCCCAGATCGTGGCCATGCCATGCTCGGGCACGGCCTCGACCCGGATCGAGACGCCGCCGGCGAAGAAATCGATCGGCGTGACCCGATGCGACTTGGCGAGGGAAAAGAAGGGATAGGCCATGAGATCCTGGGCGTCTCGGGGGGCGACGTCACCGGGACGCGAGCGGAACAGGTCGAGCTGCCCGCGCTCCGAAGGCTGATGCCGCATCATCATGAACAAGCTGCCTGTCAGCGAGGAAAGCGGCTGGCGTGGAGCAACGGCGAGGCATGGCGCTTGGCTGGCAGGACCGTTCCGCGAGGATCACTGGTCGAGGTGACGGCGCCGCGGTCGGTCCAGGCGAGAAGATCGTCGACGGCATAGACGACGCGCCCGCCGAGCTTGCGATAGGCGGGACCGGTTCCGTAGGTTCGGTGTTTCTCCAGCGTGCGGGCGGACAGGCTGAGGAACTGGGCGGCTTGCTTGGTGCGCAAAAAGTGCGGCGGCAGGGGGTCGGGTCGCATGGGACATGCCTTTCATGGCGTCGGGGGGTCGGCGCTGACGAACAGCGGCGAACGACGACCACGATGGCGAAGTGACAGCGTCGAGATGCAGTGGGAATTTGGGAGTACCAAAATTCGCACACTCGGATCGACGCTGGATGCGGCTAGGATCGACGGCGATGATGAAGCAGTTTGCGATAGCCGCCAGCAATCATGCCCCGGGCATCCCGCAGCAGGGCCATGACGGCGTAGCGAGCCGAGGCAGCCTGCCAGTCATCGCGGCCCAGCGGCGCCTGGCGCAACACGACCCGCGCGATATCCTGCTGGGTGGCGCCGTAGTGCAAACCATCCCAGGCCTGCAGCATACGGCGAGCCCTGGCCCGTTGCTGCGCGGTCAGGCGGCTATCGGGCGGCACGCGCCGTCGATGCAACGCCGCCAGGAAACGGTAGAGCGCTTCGAGACGATCGAAGCCCTCCAGGCCGAGCGGCACGAGAGCGGCAAGGGCCCCTGCCCGCTCGGCATTGCCGTGGCATAGGAGTTGGACGTGTTGCCCATTGCCGAGATCGTAGCGTAAATGCGTGCCCAACTCGTCGACATGCAAATCGCGTCCGGAGATGTCCGGCTCGATATCATTCGGCTCAATCTGGAACTCGGCGGCCTGCGTCAACAGGACAACGCCAGTATCATCCCGCGGCGACCAGAATACGGCTGCCTCGGAGGCGTCATGCGAGGGATCGACCGGGAAATTGCAGCCCCCATCGCGCGTGGATTCTGGCCACGAGCGGACGAGGATCAGCGCCAGTCCTGGCGAATGCCATGTAATCGTGTCCATACGCCTCGATGCGGCGCAGCCATTCCCAGGCGAGATCGGAGGCGGTCAGACGTTCTTCGACATGATCGTAAAACGCGGAGGAGCGCCACTGGGATGCATCCGGCCTCATCGCGTTCCTCCCCACTGCTGGCGTTATCGAGAGGAGACAGGATTCCGGCATCGCTCGGCCTGGAGAAGTCAGAGAATGGACAACACGTGTTGCCGTTTCGGCATCACGATAACTGGCCACGTCCTCGTCATCGGCCCATTCGCGATCGCCATTGTGCCGTAGGCAAGAACGAGAACCCAGGCATATGTGTGAATTGCGGCGGCAAGGATTGCCGCTGCGCCCTGGCGCGATTCCAAGGAAGAGTCAGCGCGAGGCGCGGCGATCCGAACCTTTCTTGTCAGCTTTAAACCGCAAGAATTGAACTGGAAATCAGATGAGCCAGGATGAACATATCCAACTCATGCCGGGATCAGCACTTATCGCTTATTTGCTTCCTGGCGATCGAAAACAAAGTCCGTCGGCAATCGTCCGCGGAAGGCACGCAAGCTACGGATCAGGTCCTTGCGATCTTGTTCAGGGGCGATTTCTAAGTCGCGACGATTGGCGACGCGGATTTCGACCTCATCGCCAGCCTTCAGACCGAGGGCGTCAACGACTGCGGCGGGAATGCGGACCGCGAGGCTGGTGCCCCATCTGGCAACGCGCATAGCGCGCCTCCTTCAATAGTGACTGTCAGTATGTGTGGTGCCAGGCTGACAGGTCAAGTGTGTCTGCGGGGCGGCATCATCGCCCCCGCCGATGGTCCGCCATCGCATGATGGCCAACGCGGTGCCCCTAATCAACGAATGTGGAGCACCTTATAGCCGCACGAGGAAATCGAGGATGAACCCGCGCCTGATAGTACAAGGCACATGAAGAGGGATGTGTGACGGAAGAGGCAAAAAGCCTTTCCCCTCGTCAGGCCGCAAATGGCCTCGATGCCCGCGAGCGGCCTTGAGCAATAAAAAAGAGACAGGCGCATTCGCGCCTGTCTCCCGAAAGCTCAGAACGGGAGGCTTGCGGCCGGGACGGGTTCGGCCGGAGCGAGGAAGGAGACCCAGAAGCTCTCGGCTTCCTCGGCGGCGAGAGCCTCGCCAGCTTTCTGCAGCGCGTTCCAGATCGCCTCGCGTTCGATGGGATCGAGGTAGGCTTTGTACTCGGCGTTGAGTTCTTCGATGTGGCGTTCGAGAGTGAATTCGTAGGTCATGCTGTCCTCCTAGGTGTCGATGACGGGAGGCGGGCACGGACGCAGCGAAGACAGGGTCAAGGAGCGCGAAGCGACCGGCGGAGCCGGCGAGCGGGGGAGCCGAAATTCGCTAGAATTTTGGGGGAACCGCTCGTCCTTGAGGCTGGCTGAACGAGCCGTAGACTGGGGCGTCAGAGAGAAAGAGAGCGCGGCCCCCGAATAGCGCCGGCAGGCGCGGGGGCCGCTCCGTTCCGACTGGCAAGCCGGAGTACAGCGCGCAGAGTCTCGCATCCGGTAACGAGCAAGGCACCGCCGACGGACAACCACTGTGCTGGCGACTCAAGAGATGGAGGGCAACCGACGCCGCCCTCCCATAGATGCTTCACTCCAATTCATAGGGCGCGTAGTGAATGCCATCGAGATCTTCGCACCCGATATGCCAGCGCCGGTCGGACCAGATGGCCGGCATATGTGCCAGATCCGCACCGTAATGGGCGATGATGATCGCGTCCGGCTTGTGAAAGAGGCCGAATTCCACTTTGTTCTCTATCAGGGTGCAGTAGTGCCGTGGTCAGGAACTCTTTCGAGATCGTGACCGGCAGATACACTTCACCGTCGAAATAGGCCCGCACGGTCAAGCAATCAGCTTCGTTCGCCTCAATCGAT
Source organism: Labrys sp. F242 (assembly GCF_057813875.1). NCBI lineage: Bacteria > Pseudomonadati > Pseudomonadota > Alphaproteobacteria > Hyphomicrobiales > Xanthobacteraceae > Labrys > Labrys sp. F242. Next base: position 71,356 of record NZ_JBVASG010000009.1, read on the forward strand.
ACGAGTTCATTTTGTGTCATCGAAAATCTCCTTTGCGTTACTGACGCTCAGGAGCTCGCACTGGCGCTTCGAGGGGTCAGGGACCGCGAAGCGGCGAGCGGAGAACCGATTTTTCGAAAGCTTCGGCAGGGGTACGAAGCAAAAATCGGTTCTCCGCGATGTCCTTGACGCCACGGAGGCTGTGCGACAATGGGCCGTCAGTGAGAGAAGACCCACGGCGACGAGGGCGCCGTGTCCGCATCCGGCGAAACCGGCGTGGAGTGCAAGGGGTGCCCTCTCGCGACGAAGCCGACCGGTCTATGCGGCTGGCCTCGTCAACCACAAGGATCGTCACCGATATTGGCGAATACCGCATTGGAAACGATGGCAAAGCCTGCCCTCATTTGTCGTGACCCGACTCATGGCGAGATTTTTCGCGCGTAAGGCAAGCCCACGCTGAGCTCATCTGTGAGGCACCCCGGCGGCTCACGCCGCCGGGGTGCCAGTGCCTGGTTCAGAAGGGAACTTCGGAGTCCTCATCCTGCTGATCGTCACCGTTTTCGGTCTGCTTGGCCCGGTTCAGGAAGTCCACCGTCTCGGCAATGATCTCGCAGCCATAGCGGTCGACGCCCCCTTGGTCAGTCCATTTGGTGTAGTGGATGCGGCCGCGCACCAGGATCTTCATGCCCGCCTCGCAATATTGCTGGATCGTCTTGCCGAGGCCGTTGAAGGCGGTGATGCGATGCCATTCGGTGTCCTGGACCCTCTGGCCCTTGTCGTCCCGGACAACCCGGCCTTCCGAATAGCGGGGACGGGAGGTGGCGAGGGTGAAGTGGGTGATGTTGGTGCCACCATTGGTGGTGCGGGTTTCCGGGGCCTGGCCGATGTTGCCGGCGAGAATGACGATATTTTGCATGGTGTTTCTCCGTTGCTTCCCGGAGGGACCATTCCCTCCGATGAGACCCGGCCAAGGCCGCCGGGAGACGCCTGCATTGCCGCCTGGGCGGCAGCTTGACCCCCAAGGTCCGTAGTGGTGCGGGCAGGCGCTTTGCGCCAACACGGTGCGGAACCGCGGGGGTTGCGGTCGGAAACCGAACGGACTTAGGGGATCTGTCAGTCGGAGGGATTGGTGCTTTCGAGCGCGAGCATGGAGAACAACGGCAGAACCTTCACCCTTGCCGGCCGTAGTGATGCGTCTGGTCGCCCCGAAATCCCTGTCCAACACTGAGGGGCTCGCCTGTATTCCAGATCACGCCAACACCGCGACCAACAGCATGCCCAGCCAGACAAGCTTGCGCCAGAGCTTAACGGATATTCAGTTACGCGCGAATGTCAGCAGCTCTTGCGGTTTACGGCTCGTTGCTGGGGGGAAGAACGAGCTCAACATGACTGACCTCAAGGGCCTGCGCCAACTCATAGAGCGTGATGATGGTTGGGTTACGCTTACCACGCTCCAGATTGGAGAGATATTGCTGGCTGAAACCCGAGCGCGCCTCGACCTCTTCCTGCGTCAGGCCTCTATCCTGTCGCAGGCGAGCGAAGTTCTGCCCTACCAGCTTGCGCATATCCATGCGCCAATGGTTGGCGTGTAACGGCACGCATTTGTATCAACTATAATATGTAAATGCGATCCATCCCGAGCAATCTAGAGGTGTGCATACGGTGAAAAGCGGCGTCAATCGCCGTTCTGTCCACGGCTTTTTTGCGGGCAATTCATCTTGAGCAGCCCAAGCCTGACGCGGACTCTAAGGCATCGTGCTCCCGTTCCGTCGATGATCACGGCCCGTGACGTTGATCAGGCATTTCGTCTGGCGGGGTCGAAAGATAAAGCGAGGCATAGATGTAACCGGTCGTACGTTCGAGACGAGTGTCAAAGCCTCGATTCTGCATCACCTCGAGGAGGCCATGTTGCTCACTGACCGTGGAAAACCGACGCTGGCGGGCGGCCAGAACCTCCCTGGACTGCAGCCCATGGGATGCCAGAATGGTGGCTATGTCGGTGTAGGAATAAGGATGCATGACAAAGGCTGCCACCCATGGACACGATATCCTGGTTGCTGCGTATACACGCGCGAAGGTGCGCTCGGTGGCATAGCCGACACTTCCCGTGGAAATGATGATGTCAGCCCCTTCAAGCGCCCGCCATTCGGGAACGGTGGGTTCGGAGCGCTCAAGGTCGGTGGTCACGATGGCATCGACCAATCCAACGGACCGGGCATAGCGAGCAGCCCGTTCGCTGGGGTCGACGCCGACAATATGAAGGTCGGCTCCCACACTCCGGCTTTCAAAGAAGGCGCGATGGTCGGCGCTACGCCGAACGGCCAGAGGTCCGTCCTCAGCGGCATAAGCCGCGTAGAGGTCATCAAGGCCCATGTCGGTGCGTAGGAGTGCGGCATTGACGCCGTAGGAACAGCCGATATCGATGATCTTGAGCCGATCCTTTTGGCGCAGCGACCTGTAGCGATCGAAGATCGAGAGAAAGACGGGCTTGGCTCGATCGGGAATGATGTAATCCAACGCCAGATGCGCCTTCAGATAGCTGTGCGGCCAGTCCCGATTATAACTGGTCGAAAAGTCATGCTTCACCATCCGGATACCATCTGACGGGCTCGGGCCGGTCTTGGTCATCAGGAACCTCCCTGCGTGCCGTTTCTCGAGCCTGAGCTTGAGCGCCGCCGGGTGGGTTTGCAAACTACATTGCAGAATATATTCGATATACCAATTGGTTAGATCAAATTCGCTACCCGGTATACCGGTTTAGACAATCGGTATCCCATCGTTGACAATACATATTATAATATGTAAAAGCGATATATCGGGAGGTTGTTTCATGCCGTTGAGCATCGAACATCAGGCGCCATCGCCGCGTCAGCGTTTTGCCGCCATTCACCAGACGTTGCGCAATCGGATATGCCTGCTGATCTATGCGCCCGGAGCGGCGCTCAGCGAGGCGGAGTTGGCGCGCGAATTCGGGGTCAGCCGAACGCCGATGCGGCGAGTGATGCAGGCGTTGGAGAACGAAGGATTGATCGAGACCACGCCGAGCGTCGGCTCCATGGTCACGGCCGTCGACCTGCGAGCGCTGCGCGATGCCTATTCACTGCGCATCAAGCTTGCCGAGTTGCTCGGAGAGCTCAGCCCTGCGACGACGTTCACCCGCACGATTGCAACGCTGCGTGAACTGGCTGCCGAGTGCACACCCTTGGTGGTCGACCATGACGTCCAGGCGCTGGCGCAGATCAGCCACAGGCTTCAGGATGAAATCCTGCAACTGTCCGGCAACGCTGAATACCGGAACATTTCCGAGGTTCTCTACTACAAGACGATTCGGGCCTATCTACAAATCCTGCCCGAGCTCAACTGGTCGCCGGAGATCCTCTCTCAAGCCGAGGAGATCGGGGAGATCATAGCCTCGCTGGAAGCCTGTGACGTCAAGGCCGTCGGCTTCATCCGACGCAACCACATCGCTCGCACTCTCAACCGCATCACCAGCTTCATGCTCGGTGAGCGGGACTGATGGAGGAGAACCGATGACACCGGATATTGCCATGCCTGACCAGAGTCACACCCCGCTCCAGGCCGAAGCCGTCTTTTTGCGCGATGTCGACAAGAGCTATGATGGAACGTCGAATGTCGTCGAGGGGCTCAATCTCGAGGTCGGCGCCGGCGAGTTTCTCACCATCCTGGGGCCATCCGGCTCGGGCAAAACCAGCATCTTGATGATGCTGGCCGGCTTTGAGCAGCCCAGCGCCGGTTCGATCCGCATCGGCGACAGGGACGTTTCGCACCTGCCGCCCTATCGGCGCAACATCGGCATGGTGTTTCAGCACTATGCCTTGTTTCCGCACCTGACCATCGCTCAAAATCTCGCTTATCCTCTGCAGGCCCGCAGATGGCCCCGCATGGAGGTCAGCGCGCGCGTCGGCTGGGCGCTTTCCCTGGTTCGCCTGGGTGACATGGGAGAGCGATATCCCACGCAATTGTCGGGTGGACAGCAACAGCGCATCGCGCTTGCCCGCGCGCTTATCTACAACCCACAGCTGGTGCTGATGGACGAACCCTTGGGCGCTCTTGACAAGCAACTGCGCGATCAGATGCAGGACGAAATCACCCGCATTCATCGCGAACTGAGGCCGACCATCATCTATGTGACCCACGACCAGGGCGAGGCCTTGTCCTTGTCTGATCGGGTCTGTGTCTTCGAGGGCGGTCGCATCGCGCAGGTCGGCACGCCAACCGACCTCTACGAGGCCCCGACCAGTTCCTTCGTGGCTGGCTTTCTTGGAGAAAACAATGCCATCGCTGGCACGTTTCTGTCGTCGGATGGGGGCCGCTGCCACATAAGGCTCGCCGGCGGCGAAGTCGTTTGCGCACTCAACATGGGCAATGCCCACTACGGCGAGCTGGTTTCGGTCGCCATCAGACCGGAGCGCATAAGAACCGTCCAGGAGGGTAGTTGCAACGCTCTCCAGGCCGACGTGATCGATGCAATCTATCTCGGTGATGCGCACAGGGTGCGTCTGCGCACGAGCGATGGTGCAGAGATCATCTGGAAACTCCCCAACTGCGGCAGCCAGCCCCTGCCGGTACAGGGTGATACCATAAGACTGGGCTGGAGCACACAGGACGCCCGGGCCTTTCCAGCCCCTCGTTCCTGACACCCATTCCATCCATCCGGAGGTCGAAATGAACTGTCGCCTGACAGCATGCGCGTCCTATTGTCTGATGCTCCTCGCCACGACGGCGCCGGCGCGAGCCGCCGAGGCCCTCACCGTCGTCTCCTATGGCGGCCAATACACCGCGAGCCAGGCCAAGGCGCAGTACGAACCCTTCACGGCAAAGACCGGAATTAGCATTCAGTCGGTCGACTACAATGGAGGCCTGGCCGAACTGATCGCGCAGGTACGATCGGGAACGGTCAGCTGGGACGTAGTCGACGTCGAGCAGCAGGATCTCGAGCGAGGTTGCGCGGATGGCCTGTTTGTAAAAGTCGATCTGACCAGCCTGCCAGCCGGCAGTGACGGCGCGTCGGCGAAAGCAGACTTCCTTCCGGGGGCGCTGCAACCTTGCGGTGTCGGTTCGGTGGTGTGGTCGAACGTCATCGCCTTCAACCAGACCGCCTTCCCCGGAGCCAAGCCCAAGACGCTCGAGGACTTTTTCGATCTCAAGGCTTTTCCCGGCAAGCGCGGTCTTCCCAAACGACCCAACGCCCTGCTCGAATGGGCATTGATGGCCGATGGTGTGGCGGCCAAGGACGTCTATGCGACCTTGAGCACGCCCGAAGGGCTGGATCGCGCCTTCGCCAAGCTCGATACCATCAAGGATCAGGCCGTGTTCTGGGAAACCGGCGCCCAGATGATCCAGCTCCTGGCTGATGGCGAGGTGGCCGTTTCGGCAGCCTATAACGGGCGCATTCAAGGGGCGATCACCGATGACAAGAAGCCCCTTGTCATCATCTGGGACCGCCAGATCTGGAATGCCGACTATTATGCGATCGTTGCCGGCACCAAAAGACAGGACATTGCCAAGGCCTTCATTGCATTTGCGACCGGCACGGGACCGCTTGCGATGCAAACGCGCTATCTTGCCTACGGTCCTGTGCGTCGTTCGGCCCAGGCTCTGGTGGATCCCTCCCTGGCCGCCAGTTTGCCCACCGCCCCCGGCAATTTTCAAAGCGCGCTTTCCTTCGATGCCAAATGGTGGATGGAGCACGGCGATGCCGTCAATGAGCGCTACGCCGCCTGGCTGTCGCAATGACAATCGCCCGCTCCACGCAAACGGGCTGGCTTCTGGTTCTGCCCCTCTTCGCCTTCATCATCGTGGCCTTCATCGGGCCCATCGCGCTGATGCTGGCGCGCAGTGTGTATGACCCCGAACTCGCCGAACTGATGCCGCGAACACGGGCGGCCCTGTCGACCTGGAACGGGAATGGCGTGCCACCATCCTCCGCACTCGACAGCGCCCGAGCCGATCTGAGAGCAGCGGTCGAGCAGGGCAGCGCGGGACGTCTTGCGCTGCGCCTCAACCGGGAACGGTCTGGCTTTGGCATGCTGATCGACCGGACCACGACGGCCTTGAGCCTGCAGCCGACCGCGCGGCTGACTGACCTTGATCCACGGTGGGGCACGCCGGCGCTCTGGCAGATCCTCGCCAGCCGGACGCAGCCCTTCACCGCGTTGCACTTCCTTAATGCATTCGATCTCAAGACCGCAGCAGGCGGCGGCATCGAACTTCAGGACCAAAGCCGGCGGATCTATGTGGATCTATTCGTGCGCACACTCAGCGTGGCGGCAATCGTGACGCTTATTTGTGCGTTGCTTGGCTACCCTCTCGCCCATGCAATCGCCCGCTCCGGGCCACGGCTGCGCCTGCTTTTGCTGTTTGTGGTCATGTTGCCGTTCTGGACCTCGCTCCTGGTTCGCGCCACCGCGTGGATCGTACTTCTTCAGCGCAAGGGCGTTCTCAACGAAGCTCTCGTGGCCAGCGGGCTCCTTGGCGACAATCAACGACTGGAGCTGATGTACAACCTGACCGGCACCGTCATCGTCATGGTGCATGTGCTGCTGCCGTTCTTCGTCCTGCCCCTGTACTCGGTGATGACGGGACTGCCGGGCGCTTATGTTCGGGCTTCCGCAAGCCTGGGCGCGCGACCGTTCTATACGTTCTGGCGCGTCTATCTGCCCTTGACCTATCCGGGTATCGCATCGGGCTCGGTTCTCGTCTTCGTGCTGTCGCTCGGCTACTACGTCACGCCGGCCCTTGTGGGCGGGCGGACAGGCCAACTCATTTCCAATCAGATCGCCTTCCACATGCAAAAGAGCTTGAACTGGGGCCTGGCCGCGGCGCTCGGCAGCGTACTACTTGCCATCGTCGTCGTGATCGCACTGATCCTGCCTCGCCTGACCCAACGGGGAGGATTGCGAGCATGAATCGTCTGGGATCCATTGTCTTTTGGGCCTTCTGCGGTGCCGTCTGCGCCTTTCTGATCGGACCCGTGCTGGTCGTGATCCCGCTCTCCTTCAATCCGGAGCCCTATTTCTCGTTCACGAGACAGATGGTCACATTGGATCCGGCCGGCTGGTCACTGCGCTGGTACCGGGAGATCGCTCTCAATTCGCAATGGCAACTGGCGTTCCGCAACAGCCTGATCATAGCGGCCATCGTCACGCCAACGGCAACGCTCCTGGGAACGCTGGCAGCCCTTGGCCTGCGGCGCATGCCCGTCCGGCAAACGAGAACAGTCGCCATCGTGCTGTCCTCACCGTTGATCGTTCCCATCATCATCTTCGCGACGGGCAGCTATTTGTTTTTTGCGCCGCTGGGGCTGACGCAATCCTTCACCGGCATCATCCTCGCCCATACCGCACTGGCAGCGCCCTATGTCGTCGTCACCGTCGGAGGCGCTCTGGCGACCTTCGACGAGCGGCTTCTGCGCGCGGCTTCCATCCTCGGCTCGCGTCCTCTGGCAGCATTTTGCAAGGTGACCGTACCCTTGATGGCCCCTGGCATCATCGCCGGCGCACTCTTTGCTTTCATCACCTCCTTCGACGAGGCGGTCGTTGCCCTTTTCCTCGCCGGCTATGATCAGAGGACGGTGCCCCTACAGATGTGGTCTGGCATGCGCGACCAGCTCAGCCCCGCCGTGCTGGCTGCAGCGACGGTGCTGATCGTCGTGGTCGCGACGGCCATGGCCGTAATTGCCATAGTCCGCAGCGCCCTCTCGCCGATGAGGGCACGATGACCACCTCACCTTCGGCTCTGCAACTCGATTTTCTGGAGTCTGTATCGCTCGTCTTTGCCGGCTATGCATGGGAACGAGCGGACCTTGCCCGATTGACTGCCTCGGCCGGCAGTGGCCTGGTTTCTCCCGCCCAGGACCTTGTTTTTGCCTTGCAGACCCTATCCGACCTCGACTTTGGCGCTGTGACCATTCCGCGGCGCGCCGTTTTCTGCGTTTGCGAGCCCAAATGACAAGTGGTTCTCCCCCCTCTTCGCTGCGTGCCATGCGCAAGAACATGATGTCCGGCATCATCCGCCCCATCGATCTTGTGGAAACCTGCTTGCGCCGAGCCCGTCGGTTGCGCCGGCGTAGCCATGCTTACATCACCCTCGCGAACGATACGGCGCTCAAGGAAGCCAGGGCTCTGGAGCATCGTGAGCAACTTAGCCCCCTCGCCGGTATTCCCTACGCCTGCAAGGATGTCTTCGATACGATCGACCTGCCGACGACTGCCGGCTCGCGGTCGATGGCGGACTATCGCGCACGCGATGATGCCAGTGTTGTCCGGCGTCTGCGCGAAGCGGGAGCTGTCCTCATCGGCAAGACCAACCTGCACGAATTCAGCTATGGCATCACCGGCGAGAATGGCGTGTTCGGAACACCCCCCAACCCGCATGACGAAACCTGCATCGCAGGTGGATCGAGCAGTGGGTCAGCGGTAGCGGTTGCCCAAGGGAGCGCGGTTTTCGCGCTGGGAACCGATACAGGCGGATCGGTGCGGGTGCCCGCCGCCTTGTGCGGCCTGGTCGGATTGAAGCCCACAATGGGGCTGATCGACACCCAGGGTGTCATTCCCTTTTGCTGGTCCCTTGACCATGTTGGCCTGATCACGCGATCCTGTATCGACGCATTGGATGTGCTCGAGGTTTTGGCACGGCGGCAAGGAACAATCTCACAGCCGGCCGAACCATCGGCGACTGCAGGCCGTGGCTATGAGGCCAACGTGCTGAAAGGTCTGCGGATTGGCGTTCCGCGTCCCTATTTCTTCGACAATGCCGATCCCGAGGTCATCACCGCCGTCGATCGGGTCTTGATACGCTGTCAGGATTTGGGCGCGCGTCTCGTCCCTTTGCCTGCGCTCGACATGAACCATGTCCGCACTGCTTCGCTCGCGATCCAGCTCGTGGAAGCCTTCGCCTGGCACAAGTCTCGTTTGAAGACCCACATGTCGCTTTATGGCCAGGACGTGCGTGACGGCTTGTTGCAGGGTCAGTTCGTGCTCGCCGAGCACTATGTGCAGGCGCTGCGTTTCATGGAGGCCAAGAGGCTCGAGCTCGATCGCTTTTTTCGTAGCATCGACGTCATGATCACGCCGACGACGCCGATCGTGGCACCGCGGCTGGGGGCACGGTCGGTGGTCATCGGAGAGATCGAAGAACCTGTCGGCAATGCCTTGGCTCGCTTTACCTGCCTGTTCAACCTGACCGGCCATCCAGCCTTATCTGTCCCCATCGGCCGGCATTCCACGCGGCTCCCCATCGGTCTGCAGATGGTTGGCCGTCCGTTTGAGGATATGAGGCTGCTATCGATCGGTCACATGCTTGAAAGGATCGGGGCGGTGCGATGGCGGGCGCCGTCTCTTCGCGACGAGGCATGACGGTCAGGCCGCCTGTCACGCCGCCTCTTCCTCCCTTGTGACCCAATTGGCCAGATCCGTCAGCTCGGCCATATAGGCGGCAGCCAGCGCGTGGCTTACAAGGTAGGGCAAGGCCTGCGCAAAAAGCTGCGAAAACGCAACGAGCTTGTCTATGGCCGCCTCACGATCGCGCCGGCGCAATGCTCCGACCAACTCCGCAAAAGCATGGCGCAGCCTGCTACCGATGCGCCGGCTTTCAAAGGCACGCAGGCGAATATGATGAGTCTGTTCACAAAGACGATGGATGCATATTGGAATCGTATTCTCGCCCGTTGCGCGCCCGAGCGTCTCGAACAGCATTTCGGTCTCGCAGGTCAGGCTCAAGGCCGTGCCGCGTGTCTTGAGCTGGAGCGGCGGCATGACCCCATCGGCGTCCTGCCGCGGAGCCAAGCAAAGAGCAAGATCGGCTCCTTCAAGACAATGCCGAACGATCACGCAGAGCATCTCGTTAAACTCGACGATGTCCTGAAGACGCATTTCTCGGGCAAAGAACCCTTTTGCGGGTATAGCGTCAACCAGCCCCTCTGCATGGAGCCGCATCAACGCTTCGCGCACCGGCGTGTTTGATACTCCCAGAAGTTGGGCAATCACACTGATAGGAAGGTGCTGACCCGGCTTGAAGCGATAATGTAAAGCATGGGTCCGGAGTGTCGAGTAGACGCTGGTTCGGCGTTTGCCCCCGACGGCCCCATTCGCCATTGGCGCATGGGGCACGGCAGTCCACTTATTCATTCACTACAATCCGTCAAACAATTGAATTATCGCGCGGATAGGGGGTTAGCCAATCGTATCCCTCTTGCGTGACGACGATCGAATCTCCGATCCGCCCCCCTCCTTTTCCGGTCAATGTGATGCCGCCATCGACGGCGAAGGTCATGCCCGCCTCGATCAGGGCGCTTTCACCCCGCTTGAGCTCTGGAGCCTCCAGAAGAGAAAGGCCGACAGCGCGGCCGGTTCGATAACCGGGCTTGAAGCCGGCTTGAGCATAGGCTTCCTCGGCGGCCAGGTTCACCGCGTCACAAGTTACGCCTGGGCGGATCGCTCCCAAGGCAGCCCTCTGAGCCTTTACGGCCGCTTCCTGCACATAGAGCTGCTCGTCGCTCGCCTTACCGACAAAGAATTGGCGGTCGAAGCCGAGTTTGTAATTGCGAAACCGGACCATGCCACAAAAACACAGATAGACCGGATCACCGCTCTCCAGCCGACGCGTGGAGGCCCGACGATGGACCATGCAGGTGTCGCGGCCAGATTGCAGGATCTGCAGATCATGAATGAGCGGGGACACGAACCGATCGTCCGTCTCTTGAAGCAGTCCAGCTGCCTTGCGCGTTCCAGCGGCCATCGCCGCCAGCGCAATTTCATATTCCGGTACGCCAGGTCCGATCGCTTGCCGGGCGCCTTCCATCATCGCGACCGCAACCTCGCCGGCCTGGCGCATGGTCGCGATCTCCTGCGGTGACTTGATCTGGCGCAGGGCGCCGACGACGGGACCGATATCCTCGAACCGGCTTTGGGCCAGGAAATTTCGCAGCTCAGCCGACACGACATTGGGAATGAAACGCTCTTCCACGCCGATGCGCGCCCGTTCGGCGTCCGAGAGCAGATCCCTGAGAGGCCGTCGCCATTCCTCGCCGCCATCCGCCCAGGGCCTGATATCTTCGATCCAGCTCATCGAAGCACACATTTCGGCTTCCATGAGCGGAGTGATGATCGTCGGCTTGGAACCGGGATTCACGATCAGAATCGTCGGCCGCCCAAACTCCATGCCGAGATAATTCCAGTAGCCCGCAAAGTAAGCGATCGCATCGGGATGAGTCAGGATTGCGACGTCGGTTTTCACAGCGGCCATCGCCTCGCAAAGCGCGGACACGCGTCGAGCATATAGACTTCTCATTTTCCAACCTGTATGCAGCTTAGGTGACGTAGTCATTAAGTATGAAGGAAAACTCATGTCAAGTAACCAAATTTGCTCACAATACGGTGAAGAAATGAAATCGCTGCATACAGCAAGGCCTTCAGCTCCAGTGAAGATCGAATTTGATCGCGGGCGGCACGACCGGGCAAAGATCGGGTTCGTCCTGCTCGCCATGGAGCAGACGATCGAGGACGACATGTTCCGTTTGTGTCCTCCTGGCGTGGGCATCCACTTTTCGAGGGCGCCCATGACCAACCGGATCAGCGTCGCCACGCTCGGTGCAATGGCGGTCGGCATCGGGGACGCCGCCACCCATCTGTTGCCCGACGAGGATCTCGATGTCGTTTGCTATGCCTGCACATCCGGCAGCGTCGTCATCGGCGAGGAGCGCGTATTCGCCGAACTCAGACGCGGCAAACCCATGGCCAAGACAACATGCTTGATCTCATCGGTGATGCGCGCCTTGGAAACGCTCGGCGCGCGCCGCATCGCGATCGCCACACCCTATTTGGCGGAGGTCAATGCAATCGAAAAAGCCTACATGGCCGCACGGGGTTTCGATGTTGTCGGCATGCAAGGCCTTGGCATTGAAAACGATGCGGACATGGTCAAGGTCGCGCCTCGCACCATCCTCGAATTCGCCCAATCGGTCGACCATCCACAAGCAGAGGCTGTATTCATCAGTTGCGGAGCCTTACGCTCCATCGACATCATCACCGAACTGGAGGTAAGGTTGGGCAAACCCGTTATAACCAGTAATCAAGCGATGATGTGGGATTGCCTTCGGCTGGCCGGCGTTACCGACCGTCGCACCGATTGTGGAAGGCTCTTCCAAGATCATTAGGACGAGCGATGGAGCCTGCAGACAAGAGCGCAGTTACACCTGCCCTTCCCGCCCCGCGGGGGCAGGCTCCGGATATCTACCGCGTCTTGCGGGAGCGCATTTGCCTGTTGCGCTATCCGCCGGACATGCGACTGAGCGAACACGAACTCGCCGTTGAATTCGCTGTCAGCCGCACGCCGATACGCCAGGCCCTTCAGCGGCTCGAATATGACGGCTTGACCACCGCCCGCAACGGCGTGGGCACCATCGTCACGGGATTGGACGATCTTGCTTTCCAGGAGATCTACCAGTTTCGTCTCCGGCTCAGCGAGATGATCGGAGATTTCCCCGACGAAGCCGAGATTCCGGGCGCGCTCAATGACGTGAACCTCCTGCGCCAGCGCCTGCGATGCCTGGACAAAGACCGGGAACTGGAGGTCTTCTGGGCCCTCAACCACGGTCTTCACCATGCAACCAACCGTCTGATCGCAAACAAGGCCCTGCGCGAAACCCATGAGCGCTACTACTTTCAAGCCTCACGGATCTGGTACAGCGTTATTCATTCGTTCCTAAGCGAGCAGTTGGAAGATTTTGCCAGCGAACTTAACGAAACAGCGCGCGCCCTTGCCACCGGCGACGTGCGGGCGGTCGGTTATATTCAACGCAATCACATTGCCTTTGGCCTGTTGCGGGTCGAGCACGCACGCGGAAACTGATATGTGCGAAACTAAGCGCATTTACATGTTATAAGCGATTCCCATCGGCGATTGCCTTGCCGATGTTCGGTTCCATGGAACTGAGCAAGATTATCGGCCAGAATGCACGGCGGATGAGAAAGGCGTTGCGGCTGAATCAGGACGATTTCGCCGCAAAAGCTAAGCTCAGTCAGCAGCAGATCAGCAAGATCGAGCGCGGCTCTCAGAACGTCACTCTGAAGTCGATTGCAAAACTTGCAAAAGCCTTTGACGTCCCTGATATCGAACTCTTCCTGCCGCCCGACATGGAAGTACGCAGGAAACACGATACAAAATGATCGCAGGGAGAGCGGCGAGCCGGACAGGTGAAGATAAGCACCCATCTATCCTTGCAAATTAAAAAATCACACTTTAATTTGCAAGGATGTTGAATCGCCGAATCCATCCTGTCGTTCGTCAGGCCCTTGATCGTCAAGCTGCGGTTGCCCTCATCGGCCCCCGGCAAGTAGGCAAGACGACACTGGCTCTTGAGATCGCCGAGGAAACCGGCGCCCTCTACCTCGATTTGGAGATGCGCGCCGACCGCGCCAAGCTAACCGACCCCGCCTTGTTCCTGAAAGACCATGAGGACAAGCTGGTCATTCTCGATGAAATCCATCGTGCCCCCGAGATCTTCCAGGAGTTGCGCGGACTCATTGACCAGGGTCGTCGCCGCGGGCATCGCAATGGCCGCTTCCTTCTCCTGGGATCGGCATCGATCGACTTGCTACGCCAGTCTGGCGAAAGCCTGGCCGGTCGCATCGAGTATATCGAAATGACGCCGCTCGACGTTTTGGAAATTGCAGCTTCGCCCCCTTTCTCGGTTGCCAATGAACGGTTGTGGCTTCGCGGCGGCTTTCCCGACAGCTTTCTAGCGGGCTCCGACGCCGATAGTCTTGCCTTCAGGCGCAATTTCATCCGCACCTATCTGGAGCGCGATGTCCCCCAATTCGGCCCGCGAATTCCAGCCGTAACCCTGGAACGTCTGTGGACCATGCTGGCGCACAACCAAGGCGGCTTGCTCAATGCATCTCGGCTTGCCGCAGGCTTGTCGATCAGCGCTCCTACCGTCGCTTCCTATGTCGATCTCCTGGTTGACCTCCTATTGGTTCGCCGGCTGCAGCCCTTCCACGCCAATATCGGCAAACGCCTGGTCAAATCACCGAAAGTCTATGTCCGCGACAGCGGCATCGTGCATGCCCTGCTCGACATCGAGGACTCCAATGCGCTGGTGGGCCATCCCGTCGTCGGCCTCAGCTGGGAGGGCTTTGCTATCGAGAACATTTTGGCGGTGATTTCCTCGTTCACGCAGCCCAGCTTCTACCGCACCTCGGCTGGCGCTGAGATCGACCTGGTTCTGGACGGACCGAAGGGGCTGACCGCCATCGAAATCAAGCGCAGCCTAGCGCCGACTATCAGCAAGGGCTTCTATCAGGCGATCCAGGATATTCAACCCGCCCGATCATTCGTGGTCTATGCCGGCGACGAACGGTTTCCGCTCAAGCCCGGGATCGAGGCCATAGGGCTACAGCCGCTCCTCGGAGAGTTGTCGGCACTCGGCCGATAATCACCAAGGAAGCGTCTAGAGGCCCCGGCGACAGCAGGAACAGTTAACAAACACCGCAGAGCCAATCGAATCCATTCGACAATATAACTTGCCATCATGCGTTCGGCGCGGGCTGATGAATGCGGATGCCCCGTGCAATTTGGTTCAAAATCATGGGCTTCTCAATGAATCAGGGGCACCTTGCCTTGTTGGAGCGCTCCAAGGCGGGCAATGGCAGGCATGGTGGCGAATGCGCGATCGACGGTCGACGACCTTTATCGAGCGATGGCGATCCGGACGGAACTCGATCGATCTGCGCCAGCTTCGCTATGTCATCCTGGCGGCCGAGCATCGCAGCTTCCGGCGCGCGGCGGCATCGCTGAACGTCCAGCCTTCCGCGATCAGCCGGCGTATCCGAGACCTTGAATTTCGTCTCGGGACAGCGCTTTTCATACGATCGCCCTCCGGCGTCGAGATGACCAGGAAGGGGCGTGAATTTCTCGACCGCGCCCAACCCGTTCTGGAGGAGTTGGAGGCGGCCACAATGGCGATCTCGGCAGATGCCTGTCAGGCGTTGCGTATCGGGATATGTCCAACCACCAACCCGCGCCTGCTTCATGTCCTGCTGGATAGCCTCAGTTCGCGATATCCGGCAATCCGGGAGGTCCTGTTCGAAGGCGAGGAGGAAGAAAATATGGCGTCGGTGCGCTGCCGCCGCTTGGACGTCGCCATCGCCGCGGTAACCAACGTTCCCGTGCGCTACCATACGATCCGCCTATGGCACGAGAACGTCTTCGTCATCCTGCCTACCGACCACGGTCTGGCGACTCTTGGTTCGATCGGCATTCCTGATCTCCTCCACTATTGCCTTTCGATCAGCAAGGACGAGCCGGCCAGTCAGATCATCGACGCTCTGCGAGGGAAAGATGAGGAGACGGCCACGCCTGTGCCAATCGAGGTTTGTGACCTGGGCCGGCTTGCCCTCATAAGCCAGATAGCGCTGGGGCGACGGCTTGGTCTATGCGGTGAGGCGGCTACGGTCATGTCGTTTCCGGGGGTGACGTTTCGGCCGATCGCAAAGCTCTGTCCTCTCACCTTCAGCGCTATCTTTCTGCCTGACAACAACAAGCCGGCCTTGCGCAATTTTCTCCAGATCGCCCGATCACTCAGGCTCTTGCGGCAAGATCCGCACGGTTGGCCTCCCCTTGCTCCACCTCGTCGTTTCGATGCCGCCACCCGCGGCAAGACATAGTCGCAAGGGACGCCATCACCCCTTTAATGGCGCGGGCTTGGTTGCACTTTTGGCCTTGGCAAATCCGCGATCGGTCGCCATGAACCGTTCCAGCATGGGAATGATCAGCCTGACTGCATCGGCCGGCTTGCCTGCGCTCTCACGACCCAGGATTTCGGCATAAGCAACAAGATCGCGATGAAGGCTGGCCGGTAGATCCAGCGTCACCTTCACCGGCTTGTCGTCGGCAATCGGTCCGAGCTTCAGCTTGGTCATGGTCATCCTCTATAGGGTTCGAAGACAAGATCGCGTGTGACGATGACGCGAACCGGAAATCCCGGCCGAATAGTCAGCGTCGGCGCCACGTTGAGCTGGCGACGGATGATCTGCTGGCCGGCCTCGTTTATGGTGTCCTGCGTGCCATTGCGGATCGCGCGCAAAAGCCTGTTTTGATCATCGACTGCCAGTTCAGCCCCGACCGCGAGCAGCGTCGACAGGCCAGCGGCTTTGGCAAGATCCCACCAGTGGTAATCGACACCATCCTCAAGGCCGGCATAGCCTTGTGTATCGGCACCAGGCTGACGTTCCAGGACAATGGAGCGGCCACTGGGCAGGATGAGCCGGTTCCACACCAGCAGCACCCGGCGCTGGCCAAACTGGACACTGTTGTCATATTGACCAATGATCCGCGTGCCCTGCGGCACGAGCAGAATACGGCCGGTGGGACTGTCATAAATATTTTCCGTGACCTGCGCCGTGATCTGGCCGGGCAGATCCGAGCGGATCCCTGTGATGAGGGCGGCCGGAATGACGGCACCGGCCTGCAGCACATAAGGCGAAGCCGGCGGTGTAACCCGATCGGACGCAATGGTGCGCCGATCCGCGGCGGCATTGAGGAAAGCCAGCTGCCTGTCCTGGGCTGTTGATTGACCAGACTGACCCGCGAGATCAAGACCTGCAAGGCTTGGCGTCGACCCGCCGGTCATGCCTGCCACCGTCGATCCTGCCCGAGCCTGGAAGAAGACTGTGCTGGTACGGGCGGCCTCTTCCTCGGCCCGTCGGCGCTGTTCGGCTTCATCGATGCCCGGCGTGGGAACGGCCGGCGGCACGACGGGCTGCCCCTTGTTCTGCGCGTCCAGGATCGGACGGCCGAGGTCACCGGGTAGCGCCGGCCCCAGGATGGGGCCGGTATAGTCACGCGGCAGGCCGGAAAGACCATCGGCGGGCTGCCGATTGGCGGTGGAATAAAGCTCTTCGCCATTCTGTTCTCCACTGCGGTTTTGAAGAGCATAGATCAACGCGCCCCCGACGCCGAGCGATGCGACGATACCGATGCCAACCAAAACCTTGCGCGAAAGCCGGGTGACGCGCGGCGGCTCAGCGCGCAGACGCATGGCCGCGGCATTGTCGTTCTCACTCATGACGAAGGCCTCGCATCGGTCCGCGCGATCCTGACGGTCTGCTGGCGGTCGCCGCTGCCAAGACGCAGTTCGGCCGCGCCGAACAGGCGATCGACAATCAGAATGTGCTGGTAGGTGCGGGTGTTGACGATCTGGGCTTCGCCCTCCGGGCCGATGACGAAGAGGGGCGGCATTTCGCCTTGCACGATGCCACGCGGGAATTCGACATAGACGTGCCGGCCGTCATCATACACGGCAAGGGGTTTCCAGGGCGGATTGTCGCCGGTGAGGCCATATCGATAATTGCGCGCCGCAACCGCGGGGATCGCCGGTGCTGGGGGCACGGCTTGGCGCAGACCTCCCGACGTTCGCGGATAGGCCCAGGAAATGGCCGGCATGTAGGGTTTTTCGTCCGAACGCAGCTCGATCATATAGGTGCGACGGTCGGTGGTGATGACGAGGTTTGTGGCGATACCCGCGCGGCTGGGTTTTACCAGGACATGAACGCGTCGTGTCACCCCGGCTCCACTCTCGGTGTCACCGATGATCCAGCGAGCCGTGTCGCCGGCGGCGATCGGCCCCCCTCCGGTCAGGTTCTCGCCGGGCTCGAGAGCGATATCGGTGATCTGCCCGGGGGCCGCATAGACCTGATAAAGCGCGCCTTCCGACCAGGGATAAACCTGGATGGCATTGTAATAACCTTCGCGGCGCGGCTGGACGCGGGCGGCGGCATTGGCGTTCTCGACGCGAGCGGTCGGCACCGTCGCAGTTGCGCCGCCGCGCGCCGGCGACCAGGCCGGGGGACTGTGCAGCGGCCGCGGCCGGTCCTCGGCAACTGCGGCCGGCATCGCGGCAAGCGGCGGCACGTCTTTGTCATAACGGATCTCAGGGGGCTTTTGCGTCGTGGCGCAGCCAGCCAGCAAGCCGCTTGAAAGCAGAAGAACCGCAATTGCGGATTTACCCAAAACCAAATTGCCGTCTCTGCGGATCATTAGCCGCCTCATTGGCTCATCTCCCGTGACCAGTTGATGGCATTGACATAGATCCCGAGCGGATTGGCCTTGAGCCGGTCGGCATCGCGTGGCGGCTGGATGGCGATGGTGAGAATCGCGGTCCAACGCTCGGTCGCCGAGAGCTTGCCGTCTTCATAGCGTCGCTCTATCCAGGCAACGCGGAAGGAATCCGGCGAGGCGCGAATGACCGACGATACCTCGACGGCGATCTGCTGCTTGCCGACCTTGATGAAGGGGTCATTGGCACGGGCATAGTCGTTGAGTGCCCCGGCGCCGCGATCCGTGGTCCAGTCGTAGGCCCGCAGCCAGTTCTGGCGGACGATGACCGGATCGGCGGGAATGGAGCGAACCTGCTCGATGAAGCGGGCGAGATGCCAGGCGATCTGCGGATCGGTCGGGCGATAGTCGGCTTCAGCGGGCGCGACCGCCTGCGCCTGGCCAAGATTGTCGACCTGAACCACCCATGGCACGACCGTGCCGTTGGCCGACTGCCAGACCAGTGCCGCGGCAAAACCTGTCGACAGGATCAACGAGCCGAAGGCCATGTACCGCCAGTTCCTGGCCTGAACGCGGGATGATCCGATACGCTCATCCCAGACCTGCGCGGCCTTCTGGTAGGGAGTTTCGGGTTCGGGAGTCTTGCCGTAATGCGCGGCATGCCGCCGGAAAAGGTTCATGAGCGGTCACTTTCGGAGAGATTGACGGAGGAGCCGGCGCCGTGGCTGTCGCCGGCGCGAACGGCATGGGCCGCGGTCTGAACGGCGTCTCCTGTATGGATGGATCGGCGAAGGCGCTGCGTCCGGCCTGAGGGGGCATCCGCAGGCCTGGTCTGTGCAGGCGATGTCTCGGCCCCAGCGCCAATCGTCCCCTTGGTCGAGGAGCCGCCGGTTAAAGTGAAGCCGGATTTGAGGCCTTCGGCATAACTGGACTTGCCGCTCGCAGCGGCTCTGCGAAGTGGGGAGACCGCCGCGCTGCCGGCCGCGCCTCGCGCTGCACGTGCCACACCGCCGAGACCCGAGGCGACGCCGGCCGCTCCGGATGTTCCCACGGCGCCCAGCGAATAGGCCGCGTTCGCCGAGCCGGCTGCGGTCGCGCCGGCACGAATGGCAGCGGCTCCGCTGGAAAGCGCCGCGGCCCCTCCCCTCGCAGCCAGCATCGCGCCACCACCAACGGCGAGGGCCGCCCCACCGGCAAGGAGCCCCGTGCCAACGGCGGCACCAGCGCCAAGCTGCGGCCCTCCTGAGACGAGGCCATTGGCGATACCGGGACCGAAGATGCCAAGGCCGAGGAGCGACAGCGCGGCAAGAACCACAGCCATGGCGTCGTCGATGGTCGGCGTCTGCCCGCCAAAGCCGCGGGTGAACTGATCGAACAGGGTCGAGCCGATGCCGATGACGACGGCGAGCACCAGGACCTTGATGCCGGAGGAGATCACATTACCGAGCACGCGTTCGGCCATGAAGGCGGTCTTGCCGAACAGGCCGAAAGGGATCAGCACGAAGCCGGCCAGTGTGGCGAGCTTGAACTCAATCAATGTGACGAAGAGCTGGATTGCCAAGATGAAGAAGGCGAGGATCACCAAGGCCCAGGCAAAGAGCAGGCAGGCGATCTGGATGAAGTTCTCGAAGAACGCCACCCAGCCCATGAGGTCGGAAATGGATTCGAGTAGTGGACGGGCCGCGTCGAGGCCGGTTTGTGCGACCATGCCGGGGCGCATCAAGTCCGCCGTCGAAAAGCCGGTGCCGCTGGCCTTGAGGCCAAGGCCCGCGAAGCTATCGAAGACGATCTTCGCCAGATTGTTCCAATTGGAGATGAGATAGGCAAAGGCGCCGATGAAAAGCGTCTTTTTCACCAGTCTGGCGATGATGTCGTCATCGGCACCCCAACTCCAGAAAAGCGCCGCCAGTGTCACGTCGATGACGATCAGAGTGGATGCGATGAAGCCGACTTCGCCGCCTAGCAGCCCGAAGCCGGAGTCGATGTAGCGGGTGAACACCCCGAGGAAGTTGTCGATGACGCCGCTACCACCCATGCGTCACCGTCCTTCGCTCGAGGGTGAGGAGAACGGCTCGGAGGCCCGACCGAGGAAGCGATCGCGCGTCTGGCTCCAGACACGCAGGCACTCGGCATCCTCAAGAGCTTCTTGTCCAAGCTGCCGGCAGCGGCGCTGCCCTTCACGCAGCGGATCGCTATCGGATGGGATCAGGCGCACCGGCGAAGTCGGTGATCTTTTCTGCTTATCGGTCAACTCGATCACCGTCACCGTAATGGCGACAGCGACGAACACGATCGCGCCGAGGCGCGCAAACGTCTTGCCATCCATGACGATCCCCCACCCCGCCTCAGTTGCCGGTGTTGAACATCTGCGCATTGCCGGGCTGGTAGCTTGTGCCCGGCGTCAGGAAGCGGCGACGCTGCTCGCGTCCCTGGTCCGCTGCGGCGGCACGCTCGGCCTCGCTGAGCGTGCTTGCCCGCCCATTGGCGGCGAGAAGTGCGAGCAGATCGGAGAGCTGCTGGGATTGCAGAGCCAGAATCTGATTGCCGGCCTGGGCTGCCTGCAGCGCACCGGTCGCGCCCTGGCTCTGGTTGACCAGGGCCGACATCTGCGTCCGGTTCGCATCGATATTGCCGACGACACCGGCCTGTACCCGCATGGCATCCTGGAGACCGCCAACCGTGTTCTGCCAGCGCGAGCGGGCATCGGCGACGAGTTGCCGGTCGCTCGCAGACAGCGAGATATTCGCGTATTTTTGCTGGAATATCTGGTCGACCCTCTGGACGTCGAAGGCGATGTTCTGTGCCTGATTGAGAAGTTGCTGCGTCCTCTGGACTGACTGCTGGATCTGCTGAAGCGAAGAGAACGGCAGGCTCGTGAGGTTGCGCGCCTGGTTGATCAGCATCTGGGCCTGGTTTTGCAGTCCGGTGATCTGATTGGTGATCTGCTGGAGCGAGCGCGCGGCCGTCAGGACGTTTTGCGTGTAGTTCGATGGATCGAACACAATATCCGCGCAAGCCGGCGGCACCATGATCGGCGCCAATGCCAGGGACGCAGAAAGCAGGGTCGTCGCCAGAACGGCAGCGTGCGGTCGGAGATGGCGAGCTCTCATGACTGGGTCTCCTGTTGGGGTGAGGGGATAAGAGGTGGAATGAGATCGATCGCCCAGCCGGCATTGCGGGCCTCGAGCCAGGCTTTGAGAAAGCCCTCGTGGCCGTGCTCGGCGAGCAGGTTGCCAATGAGCGTCTGATCGGATTTGGAGGATGCGGCGCACAGCGCCAGGCCGACTTCGGACAGGCCAAGCTCGAAGAGGCGATTGCCGCGCCGTGACTGGCAATAATAGTCACGCTTGGGTGTTGCCCGCGCGAGGATCTCGATCTGCCGGTCGTTCAGCCCGAACCGGCGATAGATCGCCGTGATCTGCGGCTCAATCGCGCGCTCATTCGGCAGGAGAAGCCGGGTCGGGCAGCTTTCGATGATTGCCGGCGCGATCGCCGAATTGTCGATGTCGGAAAGCGACTGCGTGGCGAAGATGACGCTGGCGTTCTTCTTGCGCAGCGTCTTCAGCCATTCGCGAAGCTGGCCGGCAAACCCCTCATCGTCCAGCGCCAGCCAGCCCTCATCGATAATGAGCAAGGTGGGTCGGCCATCGAGACGGTCGCCGATGCGATGGAACAGATAGGACAGCACGGCTGGCGCCGCGCCTGTGCCGATCAGTCCCTCGATCTCGAAGGCTTGCACGTCGGCGCCCCCGAGATGTTCGGCTTCGGCATCGAGCAACCGACCATAGGGACCGCCGATATAATAGGGTCGAAGCGCCTGCTTGATGCTGTTTGACTGGAGCAGGACCGCCACGCCCGTGATGGTACGCTCTTCGATGGGGCCGGAGGCGAGAGAGGTCAGCGCCGTCCAGATATGGTCCTTGACCTCCGGAGTTACGGGTACACCCTCGCGCGTCAGGATCGCGGCGAGCCAGTCAGCCGCCCAGGCGCGTTCATAGGTATCGTGGATGCGACCCAGCGGCTGAAGCGCGACGGAGGCGTCGGAGCCTTCGGTCAGGCCGCCGCCGAGATCGTGCCAATCGCCGCCCATGGCGAGTGTCGCGGCTCGGATGGAACCGCCGAAATCAAAGGCGAAGACCTGGGACAGCTCGTAACGCCGGAACTGCAGGGCCATCAAGGCGAGCAGCACGGATTTGCCGGCACCGGTCGGGCCGACAACGAGCGTATGACCGACATCGCCGACATGAAGGCATAGCCGGAACGGGGTCGAGCCTTCCGTTCTGCCGTAAAGCAGCGGGGGCGCATCGAAATGCTCGTCCCGTTCCGGCCCCGCCCACACGGCGCTGAGGGGGATCATGTGGGCGAGATTGAGCGTCGAGATCGGAGGCTGGCGTACATTGGCGTAAGCGTGTCCGGGCAAGGAGCCGAGCCAGGCATCGACGGCATTGACGGTCTCGATCATGGCGGTGAAATCGCGGCCCTGGATGACCTTCTCGACCAGGCGCAGCTTTTCGTCGGCAAGGCGTGGGTCGGCGTCCCAGACTGCGATGGTGGCAGTGACATAGGCCATGCCGGCGAGGTCTTGCCCGAGTTCTTGCAAGGCGAGGTCGGCATCACCAGCCTTGTTCGCCGCATCCGTATCCACGAGGACGGATGCCTCGTTGGTCATGACTTCCTTGAGAATCGCGGCGATGGATTTTCGCTTGGCAAACCATTGCCGCCTGATCTTGGTCAGCAGCCTGGTGGCATCGGTCTTGTCGAGCAGGATGGCACGCGTCGACCAGCGATAGGGAAAAGCCAGCCGGTTGAGGTCATCGAGCAGGCCGGGCGTGGTCGCGGTCGGGAAACCGACGATCGTGAGAATGCGAAGGTGCTGATCGCCCAGACGCGGTTCCAGGCCGCCAGTCAATGGCTGATCGGCCAGCAATGCGTCGAGATAGATCGGCGTCTCGGGGACCCGGACGCGATGGCGTTTGGTGGAAACGCACGAATGCAGATAGGTCAGCGTCTCGGCGTCGTCGAGCCAGCCGCATTCCGGCATGAAGCCATCGAGCAGGGCCAGAATGCGGACGGTGCGATCGGCAAAGTCTCGCAGGATCTCCGACGGATCCACGCCGGCCCGTTCCCTGCCCTCATAGAGCCATGTTTCGGCGCGTGCCGCTTCCTCGGCCGGCGGCAGATAGAGCAGGGTCAGGAAATAGCTTGAGATGAAATGGACGCCCTGCTCCTCAAAGTCGGCCTTGCGCTCGGCATCGACGAGACCAGAGGCCGGATCGGGAAAGATGCTGTCGGGATAGGTCGCCGCTTCATGACGCTGCGCCTCGACGAAGATGCTCCAGCCCGAACCGAGGCGGCGGAAGGCGTTGTTGATGCGGCCGGCGACCGCGACCAGTTCAGCCGCAACGGCCGAGTCCAGATCGGGCCCGCGAAAGCGCGCGCTGCGCTGGAACGAGCCATCCTTGTTGAGCACGATGCCCTCGGCCACGAGCGCAGCCCAGGGCAGATAGTCGGCAAGACGTGCGGCGGAGCGGCGATATTCGGCGAGGTTCATCATGGCCGCCGCTCACACCGACAGATGAGCGGGAATGTGCAGATGCCGGCGTCCAACTTCGATGAAGAGTGGATCGCGCTTTGCGGCCCAAACCGCCGCAAAATGCCCGATGGCCCAGATCAACAGCCCGACGAGCCACAGACGCAAACCGAGGCCGACCGCCCCTGCCAGCGTGCCGTTCACGATGGCGATGGAGCGCGGTGCGCCGCCGAGCAGGATGTGCTCGGTCAGCGCACGATGAACCGCAACCGTGAAGCCCGGCACGGCGTCGAGTTGCTCAAAAGCCATCGCCATCAGACCAGCGCTCCGCCGCCGAAGGAGAAGAACGACAGGAAGAAGCTCGACGCTGCAAAGGCGATGCTGAGGCCGAAGACGATCTGGATCAGCCGCCGGAAACCACCCGACGTATCGCCGAAGGCGAGTGCCAAACCGGTGGCGATAATGATGATCACGGCGATGATCTTGGAAACCGGCCCCTCGATTGACTGAAGGACTTTCTGAAGAGGCGCCTCCCACGGCATGGACGAACCGGAGGCAAAAGCGGCCGGAGCGAGGATGAGATTGACGTAAGTAAAGGCCGCCGCGGTCGCGACCGTGCGACCGATGCGCGTGGTGACAAGGATCATGGGAGATTTCCTGCGTTCGAGGTATCCTGGGTAATGCGGTAGTCGCCGTCCGGGCCGAGCCCTTCGACGAAGGCGAGTTCGACCAATCGCCGCGCAGAGCCGCGGCCGGATAAAACGGCGACGAGATCGATGGTCTCGGCGATCAGGGCACGGGGGACGGTGACGACCGCTTCCTGAATGAGCTGTTCGAGCCGGCGCAAGGCGCCGATGCCGGAACCGGCATGGATGGTGCCGATGCCGCCCGGGTGCCCCGTCCCCCAGGCCTTCAGGAGATCGAGCGCTTCTGCACCACGGACCTCTCCAATGGGAATGCGGTCCGGCCGCAGGCGGAGCGACGAGCGCACGAGATCGGATAATGTGGCCACGCCATCCTTGGTGCGCATGGCAACCAGGTTGGATGCCGCACATTGCAGCTCGCGCGTGTCTTCGATGATGACGATGCGATCGGCGGAATTCGCGACTTCCGCGAGCAAGGCGTTTATGAGCGTGGTCTTGCCGGTCGAGGTCCCCCCCGCAACCAGGATATTCGCGCGCGAAACGACTGCTGCGCGCAAGGTCGCGGCCTGGCGGGCAGTCATGATGCCGGCATTCACATAGTCGCCGAGCGTGAAGACGGCGACAGCGGGCTTACGGATGGCAAAGGTTGGAGCAGCGACAACGGGAGGAAGCAAGCCTTCAAAGCGCTCGCCGGTCTCCGGGAGTTCAGCGGAAACGCGCGGTGCGCGCGCATGAACTTCGGCGCCGACGTGATGGGCGACCAAACGCACGATGCGCTCGCCATCGGCCGCCGATAATGTCTTGCCGGTGTCGGCCAGTCCCTCAGAGAGACGATCGACCCAGATGCGGCCATCGGGGTTCAGCATGACCTCGACGACGGCGGGTTCCTCCAAAAAACGGGCAATGGCTGGGCCAAGCGCGGTGCGAAGCATGCGCGCGCCACGTGCAAGGCCGTCTGAGTTGTAGTGCGAAGCCACCATGCTCCCCCGATTCCAGCGGGGCGGACACGGTCCTTCCCCTGACGGGGATGATTAAAAGAGCCAGATTCCGCGCTGCTTCAACGAGAAATCGAGGACGCCGTAGTGTGGCGTAAAAATACAGGAGATCGGCGGTTTCGTGCTTTTGAGATCCACGAAGGAGCGGGTGCGCATGGGGTATTCGAAGCCGCAGTCAATGCTTCGAGTGCCTAACCGTGATGGCGGTCGTACATGCGAATGTCGCCTGCAACAGGGTCAAGAAGACCACAGCGCAATGGTCAGGTGCGGACCAAAGACGCCAAGAAGATAAGTTTTTCTGATCAGAAACAGAAGATAATGCGATTAGATCTGATGAAAGAGATAATTTACTGAGCGGATTAGATCGGCAGCGGCGAAGCGTCATGCAGTCGCTTTGCCTCATCACCGAACAGATGGAGACGAGCCATGAATTCCGCCCAATCGGCCGCAATCGACCCAATTGGTGAAATCTACACGGAAGCGACGGTACAAGCGCTCAACGCCGCTCTCGCTCAAGAAAATATCGATGCATCTGCGGTAATTGCAGTCTTGCCCGTCCCCAGCAGGACGATGGCGACGATTTCCGGCCCACAATTCCGCATCCTGTTCCGGAAGGCTTAATGCCAGAAAGTGTGGCTAAGTCGTGGTTGTCTGGTAGGTGATCGATCCTGGCAGGTCCTCGCCAATCTCCTGTCGTAACTTTGGCTTCTTGGCCAGCCGACAACCGAACTCGATAACGAAGGAATCCAACTTCTCGCTAAGTTTTGCGCGAGTGGCTGCCAAGTTTTGCGCAAGTGGCTTACGCAGTGGTGCGTTCTATCTCGAAGTGCGACTTGCTAGCGATGTCAAAGGCCTATCGTTATTTCAGGTCCCCTCATGAAACGCACCTACTCCTAGATCAGTTTGGATGAACGACGTAAGATCGAGCGCTGGCGCCATGCAGGCGTGAGTGTCGACGTCATCGCGGAAAAGCTCGGGCGGCACCGCTCAACGATCTTCCGGGAGTTGCGACGCAATCTGTTCAACGACAGCGAACTGCCCAACGTGTGCGCTTTGCAAGCTGTTGCGCTTGCCGTCACTGAGTTCGGCAGTCGAGGAGCGACTACGCCATGGTTGGTCGCCCGAACAGATCGCCGGCCGGCTCGAGCACGACCGCAGCCGCAGCCGCAGCCGCACGCGTGTGTGCCATGAGACCATCTATCGCTTCGTGCATTCCCGCGAAGGACGCGAGCAGAAGCTGTGGCACCACCTGCCCGAAACTCCTGCCCGGCGGAGGCCTCGACACGCCGGTAGGCGACATGGGCGCCGCTTCAGCCTAGAACTGAGCATTCTCCACCGTCCAGACGTCATGCGCGAACGCCGCCAACTCGGCCATTGGGAGTGCGATCTCATCCAGTTCCAGCGGAAGTCCGGCAAGGCCAACGTCCCCTCGCTAGTCTAACTCGTCAGCCGCTTCACCGTCCTCGCTCGCAACAATGACAGGCAATCGCGCCCTGTCATGCAAGGCCTGATTGAGTTGCTCGCTCCCCTACCCCGAACGGCGCGCCGTTCGATCACCTTCGACCGTGGTACCGAGTTCACCGACTGGCCCTATCTGCAGGCCGGGCTTGACGTCCAGACCTGGTTCTGCGATCCCCAATCGCCCTGGCAGAAGGGCACCATCGAGAACACGAACCGACGTGCGCGCCGATGGCTACCGAGTGACGTCGATCCTCTGTCCCTCGACGAGCCTCTCCTTCGCCAATGGTGCCATCACCTCAACTCGACACCCCGCAAATGCCTGGGCTTTCGAACACTCGCCGCGGTCTTCCGCAGAAAGCTGATGGCAGCCCGGCGATGAAGCAGCTATCCTGCGCCTGCCCGCTGTCGCACTTCGGTGAGAACTCACATGTCAGTGACTTGTCATGTCCGAGGTTGAATCTGTAGAAATGGCTCAGTGGTCGCTATGCTGGCGAAACCCGTATACAGAGTCGCCAGGTCCACGTGTCTTGGCCTCGTCCCTCGTCCGGCGGGTCCAGCCATGCCCTGAAGAGGTGTCGGCCTTGTGGGACCTGATGCGTATATTCGAGCGCTTTTCAACCTGGCCCTGCACCGTTTATCGCATTCTGCTCGGCGTCGTCGTGCTCTGGATCGCCTATCACTGAGGCGAGTTGAAGAGCCCTACCGTGTCCCCTGGCCGCCAAGCCGGCTCCCCGCCTCACCACAAGGCACCGGCACGGCCTGGTCGGTCCGTTCGGGTGCGCCGATACGGCCGAGGGAAGTTGTTATCGAGAGGCGCAAGTTCAGCGTGGACCGTGCCGGCTAAGTTCCGGCACGGCTTTGCTTATCAGGGCGTGGTCCGGTTATTGCGCCGGCACCGGCTTGACTGTTGCCGCAGGACGCGCCTGTTGTTGCTGCTGGAGCTTCTTGGCTTGCAGCTGCTTCTTATGAAGTTGATGCCCGGCCACGCAGCCTCCAACTGCGCCAAGCACGGCATGATGGCCGGCATAATGTCCAGCGACACCGCCGGCAACCGCCCCCGAGATGCACCCCACGGCATGGGCATGGGTGCTCATTCCTACGGCGGCAACGACCGCCACTGCCAGTCCGAGTTTCTTCATGTTCGCTTCGCTTTCTCGCCCCACAGTTATATGTAACGTTGGGTAACATCTTGGCGCGAGCAAGGCGGATAGCGAGCCTACGTTGTCGCGCGGCAATCGGGATGATGAGGTCGTCTTGTTCGACATTGTTTCTGCTTCCTGGATGCAGGACTCGATGCAGGCTTATGGTCTTTGGGTCCTGTTTGCCGTGGTGATGGCCGAAAGCATGGGTGTCCCCCTACCCGGAGAAACCGCCTTGGTAACAGCCGCTCTGTACGCAGGCTCGACGCACCGGATCAGTTTTCTGGCTGTGGTCGTGACGGCGGCTTCAGCGGCCATCATTGGTGACAATATCGGTTATTTGATCGGCCGGTCGATCGGACTTCGGTTGATCCTTCGATATGGCAGATATATTCGCCTTGACGAAACGAGGGTCAAAGTCGGCCAATATCTATTCCTCAAGCACGGCGGCAAGATCGTCTTCTTTGGGCGATTTATTGCCTTCCTGCGCGCCTTTGCGGCTGTGCTTGCCGGCGCAAATCGTATGCGTTGGCCGCATTTCCTGCTGATGAATGCCTGTGGCGGTCTTTGCTGGGCCACGCTCTTCGGCGGTGGAGCTTATCTGTTTGGCGAGCAGATCAAACGGGTCGCAGGTCCGGTCAGCTTGTTGCTGCTGGCGATTGCAATTGGTGTTGCCATTTTGGGTATCTTATTCTTCCGGCGCCATGAACAGGAGTTGGTGGATCGTGCAAATGCCGCTCTCCCGAACGAATGAAGCAGCGGCTTCCTCAAGTGCAGCCAGTACCGTTAGCCCTGCTTGATGACGCTCACAGGTCGCTAAAGAATATCTCGACCATGACGTCTCGCCGGGGCATTCTGCTACTCGTTTGGGGGCGAAGGAGAATCGCCATGGTGCGAATAATTGCTGCAGTTCTTCTATCAACCTGCCTCGCCGGAAATGCCTTGGCCGCTGGCGCCACCTGCAAGGCTCAGGCAACCGATAAGAAGCTGGCGGGAGCCGCCCTCACCGCCTTCACCAACAAGTGCTCGAAGGATGCAGGCAGTGCCTGCGATGCCCAGGCGGCAACCAAGAAGCTCGCGGGTGCAGCCAAATCGAGCTTTGTCAAGAAGTGTACGGCAGACGCTGTTGGCGGTTGAGCGGCAGTGAAGTGAATGATAGGCGCGCCTGGATGGCGGCCTTCCACTACGGTGGGAGGAGAGCCCCTGCGAGGGCTTGCGGGCGCGCCGATACTGCTTAGGCGAGACGTTTCAAGAGGTGATAACGCATCGCATGTGAAGCGACAGTAAGGAATTCTACTGGACAAAGGAAGCATGCCCGCAGCCGACTGAAACACACGGCTGGTGTGTTAAATTGCAAACGAAAGACCGATTGGTAAGGGTGGCAGACCATCGATGCGACTTCTCCTTGTCGAGGATGACCGCAAGACGGCAGAGTATATTACTCGTGGGCTGACGGAAGCGGGACACGTTTGCGACGGCCTCACGGATGGTCGCGATGCCCTGTTCGCTGCGACGCGTGAGACCTATGACATCATCGTCGCCGACCGGATGATCCCCGGCATCGATGGTCTGTCGCTGGTCAAGGCAATGCGGGCTGCCGGCGTGCGCACACCGGTGCTGTTTCTCACAGCCATCGGCGGTATTGACGACAGAGTCGAAGGTCTCGAAGCCGGCGGCGACGATTATTTGGTCAAACCCTTCGCATTTTCCGAATTCCTGGCACGCATCAATGCGCTCAACCGGCGCACGCCTGCTTACGATCAGAAACGTGTCCTGCGCGTCGCCGATCTCGAAATGGACCTGATCAAGCGACGGGTGGTTCGGCAGGGACAGGTGATCGAGCTCCAACCGCGCGAGTTCAGGCTTCTTGAGGTGCTGATACAGGCGGAAGGGAGGGTCGTCACCCGCACCATGCTGCTGGAACGCGTTTGGGATTTCAATTTCGATCCGAAGACCAGCGTCGTCGAAACCCACATCAGCCGGCTGCGGACGAAGATCGACAAGCCCTTCAAGACGCCGCTCCTCCACACAGTCCGCAACATGGGCTACAGCCTGCATGCGCCGACTTAGTCTGCTGCGCAGCACGCCCTTCCGGCTGGCACTCACTTTCGCACTGCTGTTCGTCGTCGCCTTCACGCTGTCTGGGGCGGTCGTCTATCAACTCATGCGCAGCAACCTGTCTGACCGCCTTGATCAATCCGCGAAGGAGACGTTCGCCGTCGTTGCTGCCACCTATGCTGGCGCCGATCTGGAGGATCTCGTCGCAACGGTGAATAGCCATGCCAAGCTGGCTTCCCCAAGAGAACAATTATTCTCCCTGACGGATGCGAATGGAGCTCATCTTGCGGGCAATTTCCTTGCAAATGACAGTCCGGCCGGCTTTTCGGTCATCGAGGAAGGAACATCCGGCGTTCCCAAGGGCAATGCCTATCGTGTCTTCTCCGGCAGGGTCGGAACCAACAATCTGGTCGTTGCATTGGGTCTGTCACAAACACGGGATCTAGAACGGATCGTCCTCATAGGGTTCGGCTGGGCGACTCTACTTGTCGCGGTCCTCGCCCTCGGTGGGGGAACATTGCTTGCATTGCGAGTCCAGCGCC
This sequence comes from Labrys sp. F242, assembly GCF_057813875.1. Taxonomy (NCBI): domain Bacteria; kingdom Pseudomonadati; phylum Pseudomonadota; class Alphaproteobacteria; order Hyphomicrobiales; family Xanthobacteraceae; genus Labrys; species Labrys sp. F242. Next base: position 101,779 of record NZ_JBVASG010000009.1, read on the forward strand.
GGCTCGATGCGATCGCGGCGACCATGGGCGATGTCTCCCAAGGCAGGCTTGCGGCCCGTATTGAGCTGATCGGCAACGGCGATGATATCGATAGTGTATCTGCACAGATCAACGCGGCGCTCGATCGGCTTTCGGCATTGGTGGAGGGCATGCGGCAAGTCTCCAGCGACATTGCCCACGATTTGAAGACGCCGCTCAATCGCCTGCAGATGATTCTTGAAGCTGCCGGGGAGAAGGCTGCAGCCGGAAAAGATATCGACCGTGAGCTGCTCGACGCTCGCGCTGAAAGCGGACAGATCAACGAAACCTTCGACGCATTGCTGCGCATCGCCCAAATCGAGGCCGGCGCGCGCAAGGCTCGTTTCACGGACCTCGATCTCGATAGGGTGGTTGAAACGATCGCCGAAATTTACACTGGTGTCGCGGAAGATAGCGGCATGTTGCTATCGATGCGCAAGACCCTGCAGGGACCGGGCGGGCGCATCCACGGCGATGCCGAACTCCTTACCCAGTTGTTCGCCAATCTCGTCGAAAACGCTCTTCGGCATTGCCCGCCTGGAACGTTCATCGAATTGTCGGTCACACAACAGGGCAATAGCGTCGTCGCCACGGTCGCTGACGACGGCCCCGGCATCCCTGAGCCCGAGCATGACAAAGTGTTCCGTAGACTATATCGGCTCGACAAGAGCCGCAGCACATCCGGCAGTGGCCTCGGGCTGAGCCTGGTCCACGCTATTGCCGATCTTCACGGCGCCAGGATTGTGCTCAAGGACATGTCTCCAGGGCTAGGCGTCGTCGTCAGCTTTCCTGCAGTGCACGGGACCTGATCTACGATCTGGCTTACCAATCCGTATTGTTACGGCGAACTGCCCGTAAACAATGCGGCTTAAACTCGGTGCATTCTGTCCTTCATGGAGAATTGCACCGATGAAAACAGTCCCGCCCATCGCCCTGAGGACCGGCGTTCTGGCCATCGGCGTCGCAATTGCAGGCTTCGGCACCGCGTCGCTTCCCCTCGCCGTCCCTATGGCCTCTTCGGCCGAGAAGCCCGCTCCCGCTGAAAAGAATCCGCCGGGCGACATCCCCGATACGCAAGTCTTTATCGACTATGTTTCGCCCGCGGGATTCACGCTCAAGGTGCCTGAGGGCTGGGCGCGTTCGGACCGAGCAGACGGCGTCAATTTCGTCGACAAGCTGGACGGCGTCATCCTTTCCGTTGCGAAGGCAGACACAGCACCGACCGTCGAGAGTACGAAGAAAGACTATCTGCCCAAGCTGGAAGCGGCCGAGCGTGCGGTGACGGTGGCCTCAGTGAGCGCCGTCAAGCTGCCGGCAGGCAGTGCCATTCGCATCGTCTATACGTCGAACTCCGAACCTAACGCAGTCAGTAGCAGGCAAGTTCGCCTCGAGAATGAACGTTATCTCTATTTCAACGGCGGGCGGCTTGTTACACTCGGGCTCTATGCCCCCAGAGGCGCCGATAATGTCGACCAATGGCAATTGATGTCACGCTCATTTGGATGGAAGTGACATGCCGGCGTTGGACGCCTACGAGCTCTACAGGTTTTTCCATGCGCTCGAGGAGGAAACATTTGCTCTGCGCGGCGTCAATCTCAGCCTATCGTCGGGCGAGTTCGTTGCCCTGATCGGACCATCGGGCAGCGGCAAGACCACATTGCTGTCATGTCTGACGGGATTGGACGAGCCGGACGGTGGTCATGTCGTTGTTGGGGGCGAACGGCTCACGCGACGAACGGAGGCGAGTCGAGCGAAGATCCGCGCGACGCAATTCGGCATCCTCCTGCAGTCCAGTATCCTGTTTCCGCATTTGAACGTTGAACAGAACATCCATTTCCAATTGCTCCTGGCCGGTAAGGTCGAAAAGGCGCGCATCGGCCACCTGATCGAGATGGTCGGTCTGGAGCGCCGCGCCAAGGCCTTCCCCACCGAGCTCTCGGGCGGCGAAACCGCTCGCGCGGGCCTGGCGGTGGCTCTGGCTGCCGATCCGCCGATCCTTGTCGCTGACGAACCAACCGCAGAAGTCGATCGAGACACCGAAGCCCGCCTGATCGACCATTTCGAAGCCAGGCGCCGGGCCGGCCTGGCGACATTGCTTGCGACACATAGCGCGGCGCTGGCGCAAAGGGCTGACCGCATCATCCGGCTGCGGGATGGGAGGGTCGTCGATGTCTGAGATGCTGGTCGTCGGCACTGGTGTTGGCCATGCATTTGTCGGCAAGGAGAACTGCGTCGAGGTCTTGCACGATGTGGACTGCGGCATCTCATCGGGCGCCCGCATCGGGCTCGTCGGTCCGTCCGGCTCTGGCAAGACCACCCTGCTGCATATTCTCGGCGGACTCAACAAGCCGACCCGCGGGAGGATCGATTGGCCTGGTCTCGGCCATGCCACACGGCTCAGGCCACGACGGATCGGCCTGGTGTTTCAATCACCAAGTCTGTTTCCTGCACTGAGCGTGGTGCAGAATATCGAGTTGCCGGCTCTTCTCGTCGGCGAAATCCCGGACCGCGACAAGAGCCTCAATCTGCTTTGTGCCTTTGGCCTCGAGGACCTCGCGGATAAATTGCCGGAGGACCTGTCGAGCGGTCAGGCCCAAAGGGTGGCAATCGCGCGGGCGTTGTTCCTGCGCCCCCAGCTTGTTCTCGCCGACGAACCGACCGGGCAACTCGACAGCGCGACGGCAGGCCGCGTGATGGAAGCGATTTTGAATCACCTCGAGGGCAGCAACTGCGCATTGCTCGTTGCTACGCATGACGAAAACGTCGCCGGTCGTCTGGCAATGCGATGGACAATGAACCATGGGCGATTGGCAATCGGCTGATCTGGCAACGGGATGATATCCATGCTGTGGCTGTGGATGCGCGGCGTTCTTGTTCACCGCTCTGCCCGAGTGGCAGGCGCAATGGCGGGAATTTGCCTCGCCGTCGCGCTGCTGGCGGCCCTGGCGTTGTTTTTTTCCGCTGCGCAAAGCAGCATGACGGCCCATGCCGTCTCGGCAGTGCCGATAGACTGGCAGGTGAAAATCGTCCCGGGCGCCGATCCGTCGGCACTCAGGCAAGCACTACAGCAGGCTGCCCCCCTACAGGCCGTGCACGAAGCTCGCTATGCTGGTGTTGACGGTTTCGAGGCAAACGCCGGCGGCACCACCCAAACAACGGGCCCAGGCCAGGTCGTTGCAGTTGACGACCGCTATTGGCGGGACTTTCCCGCCGAGATGCGGTTGCTGTCGGGCACGGCGGACGGCATTCTTGTCGCGCAGCAGACCGCTGCCAACCTTCACATCGCACCGGGCGATCGGGTGGCGATCCGGCGGATCGGCCAGCCACCAATGACGGTGCCGATCGCCGGTATCGTCGACCTTCCTGACGCGGACGCGTTTTTCCAGGCGATCGGCCTGCCACCGCAAGCAGCACCGCAAGCACCGCCCGACAATGTGCTGATCGTGCCGTCGGCCGACTGGCAGCGCCTGTTTGCCTCTCAACAGGCTGCCAGGCCCGACAGTCTGCAAGTGCAATTACATGCGCGGCTTTCTCGCGAAGCGCTTCCCGCCGACCCCGTCTCTGCTTTTGCCTTTGTGAGTGGCGCCGCGAGGAATTTCGAGGCGCGAGCAGTTGGACAGATTCTGATCGCCGATAATCTCGCATCGCGCCTCGACGCCGTGCGCGAAGACGCAGGCTATGCCACGGTGTTGTTCCTTTTCTTGGGGCTTCCGGGTATCGCGCTAGCGCTGGCGCTGACATTCGCCGTGACGACATCCGGCGGCGCACGCCGCAACCTGGAGCAGGGATTGCTGCGCGTGCGCGGCGCGTCTGTGCGAATAATCCTTGCCTTGGCATTTGGAGAAGCCGTCTTTGCGGCAACCGGCGGTGTGGTGCTCGGCATTGGGCTGGCTCTGGCATTTGCGCGACTCATACCGGGAATGGCCGTAATATCGGGTCCTAATGCGCAGCCGCTGATGCTCGCCGCGCTGATTGGCCTCTCGGCTGGCTTCATCGCCTATGCCTACCCGGCCTGGCACACCACTCGACGGCTTACGGTCAACGCCGCACGTCGGGTAATAGCGCCGGGCGGTACGCCCCTGTGGCAGCGGCTGTGGTTGGACGCGCTGCTGCTCCTGGGGGCTGCCTTGTTCTTCTGGCAAGAAGCAAGCGCCGGCTACCAGATCGTACTCGCTCCTGAGGGGGTGGCCGCAACAGCCGTGGACTACAAGGCGTTCATCGCGCCGACCTTGTTCTGGGCGGGAATAGCGCTTGCGACGCTGCGCCTGTCAGACAATGCCATACGTCGCGGTGGAGTTCTTCTCAGCGCTGCCGTCTGGCCGGTAGCTGGCGCACTGACGCCTATCGTCATCGCAGCCCTGTCCCGGCAAGCGCCACGGCTGACGGCGGGGATCGCCATGATGGCGCTGGCAATTTCCTTTGCAACATCAACCGCCATCTTCAATGCCACCTATATGGCGCAATCGCGGGTCGACGCCGAACTGACGAATGGCTCCGACGTCACCGTGTTTGGTACTGCCGACAGACCGGCAGGGACCCATTTATCGATGCTTGCAGGCCTTCCGGGCACGGGTGCCGCGGAGCCGATGCAGCACCGCTTCGCTTATGTCGGCTCCGATCTACAGGACCTTTACGGAATCAATCCTGTCAGCATCGATCGCGCGACAAGTCTGTCGGACGCCTATTTCGACAGCGGCAACGCGCGAGCGAGCCTTGCGAAACTCGCGTCGATCCGCAACGGCGTGCTGGTGTCCGAAGAGACGGTCCGGGATTTTCAGCTCCAGCAAGGCGACACCATCAACCTGCGGCTGCTGAATGCGAAAGATCACCAATATCATCCGGTGCCGTTCACCTTCATGGGGATCGTTCGCGAGTTCCCGACTGCGCCGAAAGACTCCTTTCTGGTCGCCAATGCCGTCTATGTCGCCGACATGACGGCTTCGCCAGCCTCTGAATATGTGTTGATGCGAGCCAGGAGCGATCCCGCCGCCTTGGCGCGGCAGGTCTCGTCGGCACTAGCAGCGGACCCTCGAATGAAGATCTCAGATATCGGCCAGGCCGCGCGTCTCATCGCATCGAGCCTGACGGCAATCGACCTTGTCGGCCTGACGACCATAGAGCTCTTTTTCGCCGTCGTCATGGCTACCGCCGCTGGCGGACTCGTTTTAGCGCTGGGCTTTATCGAACGGCGAAGGGACTTTGCTGTCTTGACCGCAATTGGAGCCACAAAGGCGCAACTCGCGGCGTTCCTGTGGAGCGAGGGTTTTCTCATCATTGTCGGTGGCTTTGCCTTCGGCATCGCCTCCGGCATTGCGATCGCCTGGATGCTGGTAAAACTGCTAGCCGGCGTTTTCGATCCGCCGCCCGAGGCTCTTACGATCCCCTGGAGCTACCTGGCAATCGTATTCTTGCTTGTCACCGCCGCTGTCGCCGCAGCGGTCCTGGCCACAGTCTCGCGATCGGGCCATGAGGCCGAGAATCTACGGGATCGCTAAGCCCGATTTCTGACAGCATCAGGGAGACACCATAAGGACGCCGTCAGCTTACGGATTTGTATGGTCGCGGCAATGTGGCGGCAAATTACGCCCTTCAAGGTCCGTCCATTCTCCGACACTGGGAACCACTGGCGCCGCCCACGCAGCGAAAGCGCCTAGCACCTGAGAGTTCAAGCGAATGGGAGCTTCCACATGAAAAATGCAACCGCTCTCCTCACGACGGCGCTGGTCGCTATTTCGACGGCCGCTTTCGGGGGCGAAATAACCGGCACCGTAAAGACGGTCGATAAAAGCCATGATGCCATCACGCTGACCGACGGCAAGAGGTTCACTCTGCCAGAGGGGATCGAGGCAGAGGCTCTCAAAGTCGGTGAGAAGGTGAAGATCGTCTACTCGACCAAGGCCGGCCGGACCGTGGTAACGAGCATCAAGGCCGCTCAATAATCCCCCTTCAGTCAAGGACCGCGCCGAGGCGAACCCCCTCAATTTGCATCAATCGCCCCAACGGCGAAATCCTTCAACAATCTTGGTTTCCAAGGCCCGGCTTAATTTAGTGCACGGAATATGCCGCGCACGTCGGGTCGAACTCGAAAAGGTTGCGTAGTGGCGGTCACGACACAGACATTTCATGCTTCAATGTTCAACAAGGTGCCAGAGGTCACGCTGATCTTCTGGATTGTCAAAATCCTCTCGACAACCGTTGGCGAGACGGGGGCGGACTACCTGGCGGTCCATGTCGGCCTCGGCACGATGACGACCGATATCGGCATGACAGCGTTCCTTGTCATAGCCCTGCTCTTGCAAGTGAGAGCCCGCAGATATGTCCCGTGGATCTATTGGCTGACGGTGGTGCTGGTCAGCATCGTCGGCACGCAGATCACGGATCTTCTTACCGACAAGCTCGATATCAGCCTCTACAGCAGCACGACCGCGTTCAGCTGCGCGCTCATGGCGACTTTCGCTGTCTGGTATGCCGTCGAGCGCACGCTGTCGATCCACACCATTGTCACGACCCGGCGAGAGTTGTTCTACTGGACGGCCATCCTGTTCACCTTCGCTCTAGGGACGGCCGCCGGCGACCTGGCGACGGAAGCCCTGGGCATGGGCTTTCAGCTCGGCGTGATCATATTCGGAGCGCTGATCGCCGTGATCGCCGTGGCCTTCGCTCTCGGTGCCAATCCGGTTCTGACCTTCTGGCTCGCCTATATTCTGACGCGCCCGCTCGGAGCATCGCTCGGCGACCTGCTCTCGCAATCGCGCGAATATGGCGGCGTGGGCCTTGGCACGATCTACACCAGCATCGCCTTCCTTACCGTAATCGTGGCGCTCGTGATGTGGATCACCGTCACCGGCGAACACGGCAAGAGGCTTCGCTCGGCCGAATGAGGGCCTGTTCTTTAGAAAATTCCCAAACAATCTCTCACAAGAAAGAAATGCGTGCATGAAGAAGGTCATTCCGGCAATCGTCATTGGCGCCTTGGCAATGGTAGCCGGTGAGCCGCTCCTGAACGGCGATATGCGGGCTCCATTCCTGTCCCATGCGTCGGCGGCTTCCAAGCTCGGCGAGCTTGCCTCGTTCCGCACCATTGTCATCGACGTGTCGACATTGGTCGACCGGGGCGACCTCGCTGGCGCCAAGACCCGCATCAAGGACCTTGAAACCAAATGGGATGAGGAGGAAGCCGGCCTCAAGCCTCGCGCCGCCACCGACTGGCACAGGATCGACAAGGCCATCGACAAGGCTCTCGACGCGCTGCGGGCCGATGCGCCTGATCCGGCAACCTGCGAGCAGGTGATGGCGGACCTATTGTCGACGATGGATGCGGTGACCCATTCCTGAAAACCCTGCGTCACATCTATTTTCTCTCGCGACTCCACGATGGCCAGAGAAAATTTCATCTTTTACTCGACGAAATATTGGACAAAGGAGCGCGTCATGACCTCGGTGGCTCGAAGGGTAGTCGCATCTTTGCTGCCAGCGCTTTTGGCGCGAGAGAACCTTATTTCCTTAGTTGCCTTGGGCGGTCTTGTCCTCTTTTCCGTTCTCGGTGGGCTGTCCGGCTCAGACGATTCAAGCCACGCTATCTATGCCTATGGTGCGGCCTCACTGGCGGCGGCCCTACTGTTTCTTGAAAGGCTGAGGCAACGCGCCCGGCTCAGAGCCAGCCCCATCGAGACGAGGGTGTCGCAAGGTCGCGATCAAGCCTTTTTACGCAAATGGCGCGTGTGGCTCGTGGGTGCCGTTGGCCTAAGTGTCGCCTTTAGCACCGCTTATGTCGGCAACGCCGTCTTCACAGGCAATTTCGGACAGGTCGTCGCTGGACAGGCCTATCGGTCGGGTCAATTAAGCAAGCATCCGCTGCGATATTATGTTGGGCGCTACGGCATCAAGACGTTTCTCAACTTGCGGGGACCCAATCCGGAGCAGGCCAGGTACGACAACGAACGCGTGAACGCCGACGCGCTCGGTGTGCGGCACATCGACTTCAGGATGTCGGCGAAGCGGATCTTGCCTCCGGACCAGGCCGAAGAGCTCATTGCCATCATGGCAACCGCTCCCAAGCCGATCTTGATACACTGTGCCTCGGGGGCGGACAGAACGAGCCTAGCCGCCGCGCTGTAGCTGGCAGCGATTGCCAAGTCGAGAGAAGCCAAGGCTGAGGCGCAGATTTCATTGCGCTATGGTCATATTCCACTGCCCTTCCTGCCGAACTATGCGATTATAAGCAGTTGGGAGCGGCTGGAACCACTGCTGGGTTACGATCACGATGAAACCTAGCGCTTGCCTTGCCGCTCTGCCCGTCTTGGCAAAGACGGCTGCACGGCAACTCCGCCATTCATCGACCAGGCGTCGTACAGCCGGTGCTGTTGCCTGCGCTCCGCCCACGGTCGGCGCCACTTCCTCCCACGCCGATCCCGGCGGCATACTGAGAGCTGGAATCATGTTTTAGATTTGGAAATACAATTCGATTAAAAATCGATTGCAATACAAAATATAACGCATTTCAACGTATATTATTGTATTTCTTGAAATATTTTTACCGAAAATAACTGCTAAATAATTATCAGAATTTTTATAATTCTGTGATCTCACATTGCTAACCACGCGTCGCTTTTACTCAATGAGTTATGGATAAATCGATGACGCGTTTCCTGAGATCCTTCCTGCTAGGATCACTGTCGATCGTGCCGGCGCTTGTCGTTCAACCGGCTTCGGCCGAGGTTGCCTACAAGCATGTGCTGCTGATCAGCGTGGATGGCTTGCATGCGATCGACGTTTCAAACTATGTCGCCGCGCATCCGGGATCAGCCGGTCTCGCGATCGGTGAAGCGTCTGCATGTCGAGCTGCTCCTGGCTCTTGAGTTCGACAAAACGCATCGTCGGCCGCGTCGCCGCCTCCGCGATCCCCTCGGCGTCCCGATCGTCATTCTTCTGCGCCTTGACATAAGGCCGTACATATTCGGGCGACATCAGGCGGACGTCGTGACCGTGGGCCGCGAACACCCGGCCCAGATGATGCGCACAGCAGCTGGCCTCCATCCCAACGGTGCATGAGGGCAGTTTCTCCGCCATGACGACAAGTGTCTCGCGCTTGACCTTGCGCCGCATCACCACCGCGCCCGACCCATCGAGGCCCACCACGCTGCACACGTTCTTTCCAAGATCTATCCCCAGAACAGCAATTGTCGTCACAGCCATGTCCAATTCCTCCTCCTGAACCACCGGCGACACTACGGCACCGGAAGGAGGGGCGGGCCATTCCATAAAAGTCCGCACATGCACTGGAGCAGGATCGGCCCGACATCCTGAAACGCGGCCAGGCTTGGTTCGACGGTCAACTCGATCTCGATCCGGCAAAGCTAGTGTTCATCGACGACCCGAAGAGCAGCGCGGAGCAGCAAGACGGGACTGTCGACGAAGATGGCACGCTTGCGTGGAAGAGCGCTCCGCGGCGAGCGTTGCCGGGCCGGCGTTCCCCACGGTCATTGGAAAACGACAACTTTCACCGGAGCATTGCGGTTGACGGGCATGACGGCTCCCTTCGTCTACGATGGCGCCATGAACGGCAATGTATTCCTTGCCTATGTCGAGCAGGTGCTGGTCCCGCCCCTTGGACTCCACGACGTCGTCGTGATGGACAACCTGCCAGCCCACAAGGCCGCCGGCGTGCGCAAGGCGATCGAGGCAGCAGGGGCGAGCCTGCTCTACCTGCCGCCCTACAGCCCCGACTTCAACCCGATTGAGAATGCATTCTCCAAACTCAAGGCGCTGCTACGGGCAAAGGCCGAAAGAACCATCACCGCCCTGTGGGGCGCGGTTGGTTCGATTGTCCACCTCTTTACCCCAACCGAATACGCAAACTACTTCCAGGCCGCCGGCTATGAACCAACTTAAACGGGATGCGCTCTAGGACATCTTAAATGTCAGTGAGACACGCAAGCCGCCCAGGGGGCTTCGCGCGAGCTCAATCGTACCAGCGTGGAGCTCGATCAATTCCTGCGCGATCGCCAGTCCGAAGCCATCTCCCCTGACGACAGTATCAAGCCTTTCGCCTGGTCTGAGGACGTCGACAAGCTTCGCGTCGGGAACGCCGCAGCCATCGTCCTCCACACGAACTACCACCCGGCCCGGATTTGCATGAGCGGTGATCGCAATCCGTCCTTTCGCCCATTTGCACGCGTTCTCAAGAACATTGCCGACAATCTCATCGAAGTCACGGTGTTCGCAGATGACCCTGATCTTCTCATCGATCGAAATAGAAAACTGCAGAGCGCGCTCGGCAAAGAGCTTTTTCAAAACCTCCACGATGGCGAGGACAGCCGGCGCGAGAAGTATTCTTTCCCGGGCCGTGCCACTCATAGCGTTCGCCCTGGCTCGGCTCAGATGATGGCGCAGATGTCGATCGATCTGCTCGACAGGTATCCGCAATCCCCTTTTCGCCTCCACGTCAAGCTTCTCTAGCTCCAGTTCGATCGAGGCCAATGGGGTCTTCAAACCATGGGCGAGATTGGCCACCTGCCTTCGCGCGGCATCGAGTCCAAGCTGATTGTGCTCGATCAATTGGTTCAGCTCGCTGACGAGTGAAGCGAGTTCGAGCGGCTGCTCCGAGGCAAGTTTGGCGGCTACTCCAGACCGCACATTTGCAATATCTCGTTCCAGACGGCGCAAGGGTCTCAATCCCAGGCGAACTTGAAGAGTAATCGCTGCCGTCAGGCCAAATCCGAGCAGGAGCATGCTGGCCGAGACAGGCCAGATCAACTGCCATACTGCTCCAAGAACTGCAGCTCTCGGAGCCGCGGCGACCACCAAATAGAGCTTTCCATCCAAGGTTACCGAACGCGCTCGGGCGTGGACGCGAGACCCTCGCGTGGTCGTGCCCTCAAAGGGCCTGATCGGATCGAGAAACTGCATGAGACCCACGTTTTTCAGCGGATCGAGGCTGGATGGCGCCAGGACTTGATCGGTGGTCGAGCGAGCGAAGGAATTTAGGCCACCCGGCTCTTGCTGAAAAATCTGCCAAAACCACCCCTGATGGGAGCGATCGAATGTTGGATCATAGGTCGATCGAAGATTTTCATTTACGCCGCGAATACCACGGTCGGTCAGCATATCCGAAATAGCGGCGGTTCGAGCGTCGAGCTGACCATCGATCTGTCCCACCACGAAGCGCTCGATAATCCAGCCGATCGTCAACCCGACGATTATGATGGCAAGTGCGGTAAGCCCGATGCCCCACAGCAACAGGCGTGCCTGGAGAGAGCCAGAGCGCCTGCTCATGACGCTTTGTCCACAAGGCGGTAGCCCCGTCCTCTGGTCGTCTCGATAAGGTCGTATCCAAGCTTGCGCCGTAGCCGGGCAATCATGACCTCGAGTGAATTGGAATCCACGTCCGCGTTTCGTTCATACGCATGCTCGAGAAGGTCGAGCCTCTCCACCACAGCCGACTTGCGCATCATCAGACATGAGAGGATCCGCCACTCCAGTGCGGTGAGTTTCAGAGGATAGCCATCAAGCTCAAACGCACCTGTTTGTGTGTCATATTTAAGTGGCCCACATTGAAGCTGTGTTTGAGCATGGCCGTTGGCACGACGAACAAGTGCGCGAAGGCGAAGCACCAGTTCTTCGACCCTGAATGGCTTGGTGAGATAATCGTCCGCGCCAGCCCGAAAGCCCTCGACCTTGTCGGACCACCCATCCCGCGCAGTCAAGATAAGTACCGGCAGGTGCCGACCATGGGCGCGCCAATTCCTCAACACCGATACCCCGTCGACTTTGGGCAAGCCCAGGTCCAGCACGGCAGCGTCATAGCCCTCTGTATCCCCCAGGTGCTGGCCATCCTCGCCATTGGAGGCAATGTCGACGGCAAATCGCTCCGCTCTGAGAACGTCGGCGATGCGAGCGGCGAGATGCTGATCGTCTTCTACGAGCAAAACGCGCATTTTCAGACCAATCCTGAACAAGAGAACGGTGATGATTTATCCCGTGAGGCTAAACCCAGCCTGAACGTAGCGGTTCAGGGCGCGGTCGAGCGCCGTGGGTAATTTGTGGTCATGTTGCCAACAAAGGAGACCACATTACTATGCCTTCAGATCTCAAAGACGAAACCAGCCCTCGGGCCAGTGCTGAACTCAAAGGCAAGAAAAGACAGGCGAGCGCAACGGTTCGCGCCATTCTCGCAGGTATCATGGTTGCGACAGGCGCCGTCATCGGTGCCGGCGCAGTTGGCTTCACTCGTCCCGCCGTCCAGATAGCCCCGGCGTCTCCCATCGCGATCTCCTCGCTCGCCAGCGGCAATATCGTCACGGTGAAAGGAAAGGTCGCGGAAATTTATGGCGACAAGTTCGTCTTGTCGGATCCGTCTGGCCGAGCTTTGGTCGAGACAGGCCCATCTGGAGAAGGCAGCAAGCTCGTAGCATCGGGCGAAGTGATCGGCGTCCAAGGGCGATTTGAAAATGGGTCCATTCACGCCGCTTATCTGATCCTGGCCGATGGCAAGGTCGAAGCCCTGGCACCCTCCCCTGCCCGGCCGCCGCATGACTGGCTTCATCGCCTGATCGGCCCCCGCTAGACGAACGTCATTCAACCGTCCGACACGAGAGTGTCGGACGGTTGAATGTTATCCGGGCGGATCTTTCCTGAGTTGCCAGTGAAGCATCGGTCTCGTGCAGCAACCAAGGAATACCGCAGCTGTGTCTACACGCTTGCGATGAACAAACGCGCGCACAGCGCGGCAGCGAGCGCCAGTGGCATGACGAAACAGCCGACTTTCAAGAAGCGCCAGAAGCCCACATCTTCGCCTTCCCGCCGGATGACCTGAAGCCACAAGATGGTGGCGAGCGAGCCAGTCACTGACAGATTGGGACCGATGTCGACGCCGATCAAAAGACTATCGATCACGAGATGCGGCGGCTGTGCCTGCGCCACGGCGGTGCTTGCGATCAGGCCCGCGGGCAGATTGTTGATGAGGTTCGATCCAAAGGCGAGGATGGTGCCGGCTTGGATTGCCACCATGGTGGGCTCCTGTGGCGCTGCGCTGAGCCAGGCAGCGATCTGACCGATCACCCCGGTAACGTTCATGGCCTCCACCAGCACGAACAGGCCAGCGACGAGAAGAAGAACTCCCCATGAAACATTCCTTGCGAGAATGAGAGGCGAGCGCCGCGCGAACGCCGATACGCCCAGTGCCGCCGCCAGTCCTGCGATCGCCGTGGGATAACCAAGCGGCTGATCGAGTGCGGACATTATCGTCAGCAGGACCGCCGTGAACAAGATCGACGCGAAAGCTGCATATCCGCCCTTCGTCAAGGACTGACGATCTGCCGCCTTGGCACAAGCCCCGGACAAGAGCCTTCGCTCGACGAACCACAAGGCGCCAAACGTCACCACGATCGATGCGAGAGATGGCAGAGCGAAAGATCCGAGCCATTGCATGAGTGCCGGCATATGCCCGCTATAGAGAACCAGATTTGCAGGATTTGAGATCGGCAACACGAAACTGGCGGCGTTCGCAATCAATGCGCAGGCGAACAGAAGCGGCAAGGGTTCTGCCTCGGCTTTTTTGGCAGCAGCGAATACTGCCGGTGTCAGCACGACCGCTGTCGCGTCATTCGACAGGAATGTCGTTACGACCACGCCCGTGAGATAGACCAACACGAACAGACTCAGCGTCGATCCACCGGCGAAATTGACCGCAGTGGCCGCGACCCAGTCGAAGAGGCCTTCCGCTCGAGCAGTCTCGCTCAGAAGCATCATTCCGATGAGAAACAGATAGACGTCCAGCCCCTTGCCGACGGCATTGAACGCGTCAGCGAGCGGGATGAGCCCGAGGCCGAGCAGCAGCAATGCCCCGCCTACGGCCCAGATCCATTCCGGCCAGCGCATTGGTCGGGTGATGACCCCTGCAGTCGCCACTCCAGCAATCGCCCAAGTTGCGACAACCGACATCACCAATCTCTCCGTTTCAGTCAAGGCCGAGCTGCATACCGCGAGGCAGGCCGGTAGCCAAGGCCACCAGACTGGCAGGCAGTCCCCTACACCGCTGGAGGTCGTTCCCCGCAAGTGCGACCGCGGCGCAGCTCGCCCACATGTCGACCAAACTCAACGGCACAGGCTTCCAGCCACTTTTGCTCCCGATCCGGTTAGCGTCTGCCCGATGAAGGTCATCGAGTTGTGGCATGGCATGCCGCGAATCAAGGAGTGTTGACCGCCGGAACGCTGCGGATGACCCGGCAGGCAGGCCGCAAGAGCGCGCCGAACCCCAGCCATAGACCAACGGAGACGAGGGCAAATCCGCCTAGGATGTAAAAGGCCGCCTGGAAACCAAAGATCTGGGCCAGCCATCCGCCGATAGCAGGAGAAAGACTAGCTCCCACACCCTGAACCGTAGTTACCGCGCCCTGTCCGACGTTGACTCGACCGGTCCCGTCGAGAAGGCGTGCGACCAAACCAGGGACCGCAACGCTCTGCAATCCTGCTCCGATGCCGTCGAGCGCTTGGACGGGCCACACTCCCCAGTATTCAATGAACGAACCAGCAAGCAGACCCCTGATGGGCAGGGACGCAAAGGAGATGAGCAATACGATCCAGTACCCTCGGCTCGAGGCCAGACGCATGGCGGCGATCGAGGCGATGATCATCACCGCCTGCGCCACCACGATGGTCAAGGCTGTGAAGACAGCTGGATCCGCCGTTCCGCCACCGACAACGGCCATGCCGTAGAGGGGCAACATCGCGCCATTGCCGAGATGGAAAAAAGCGAGTGCTCCTGCCAGCAAGAGCATTGGCTTGTTGTGCAGGAGTTCCAGAAAACCTTCGGCTTTGCTGCCGGGCCCGGTGATCTCGGGGCCTTCCAGCCCACGCGCCGCCTGATGATCGATCGCATGTTCCGGGATCAACAGGACAGAAATGATCGCCAGAACGCCAAATATCACTGCCAGAAAGACAATTGCGGGCATGCCGTAGGCCCAGCCGAACCAGCCAGACAGGCCGGCACCCACCAGGTTGCCGGCATGATTCCAGGCTTGGTTCAGGCCATTCTGGAGGTTGAAGCCTTTCTGCTTGACGATGCCCAAGGTCATGCCCGCGACTGCGGGACCGATTGCTGCACCCGCGACCGCGGTGGCAACCTGGCTCAGGGTTACAACGACAGGGGACTGCGAGAGCAGAATGAGGCAGGAAGCGAGGATGCTACACATGCCTGTGACCACAACGACCCAGCGCTTCTTATAAGTATGATCGATGAACGCACCGGCGGGCGCCGTCATCAACATGCCCGCGATACCGCCAGCGCTCATCACCGAGCCGATAGGACCCGTGGCCCAGCCGTATTGTTGGAGGAAGACGCCAAGGAAGGGGCCTATGCCCGCCTGCAGATCGGCCATGAAAAAGTTGAGCGCCAAGAGTGCCTTGTTTGCTCGCCGTCGATCGCCATCGTCTCCTTCCCGTGACGCTGCCAATGACTTTGCTGGGCTGATTTGCATTGTCGAGCTTCTCCAATGACGGGACCTGGACGAAACACGTGTTGAAAATCGACGCGAGACGCGCCACGACGGTGAGACAAAGCATCAGTGCGCACTGAGCCCCTCGAGGTCTCATAGGCCGGATGAGTGGCCACAAGCTGAATAGACTCGTTCAGGCTCGGTTAAGGTGGTTGCGTCGCATGTTTTCATCTGGCCGCCCGCCAGCGATGTCCCATGATCTGAACTTCGCCGGAAGCCAGCGTCAGCGATACCCGTGTCTGGCAGTCGGCGTTCTTGCCCAAGGCCGAGGGGTACTGCAGCGCGACGCCGACCGAGCGCTCGCCCTTCTTTGGCAGCGCCGTGTCGTCAATAATCCCAGGTCACGGTACCGCCGACTGTCCCGTCGGCTTCACTGAGGAAGGCCTTCTCGAGCGGCGCGGCGTCCCAGACACCGCTGGTGATGAAGTGATGAAGCTGGTCGGAGCCGACACCGCCGTCGCGGGCCGCCATCGGCTGGATGCTCTTTCGATCAACTGTTCAGTCGCCAAATCTCAAAGTTTAGCAAAGATGCAAACCCGACCCATAGGGCGAGTGGAGTCAAGCATAGCGCTGCTACCAGGTCGAGCCGCCGGAAGTTATTGATGGTGATCAGGATGATTACGAACTGCGGGATGATATCAATCAGTCCGGCAAGTGGATTGTTAAGCCCGAAGAATAGCCATGACCATAGCGCATTGAGCGTGAGTTGAAGGAAGAACAGCCCTAGCGCAACCCTGCGTTCAGCTTGCTTCCCAGATACGTCTAGAAGGCGCCATACGGAATAAGCCATCAAAAAAAACAGCGCCGTCCAAACTGGCGCAAAAATATAGTTTGGCGGATTAAATGATGGCTTGGAAAGCTCCGCGTACCATGAGGCAAGATTGGGGTAAGTTGCCCACTGTCCCAAAAGTGATGCGACGATCACCGGCAACACAGCGATCGAGGCCCGGAGCCACATCGGAAGCCGTTCTTCGTTTTTTCGATTCGTCATGACGAAATCCTAAAATAGCACTGAAGACAAATAGTATTTTGACTGGAGGGGATCATGACAAGAGTAGGACGTAAACCTCCGGAATCCGTGAACAAACGAGGAGCTGAACAAGCGGTCACCTCGGTTCGAACGCCAGGCGGACGCCCAGTGCTACGAACATTACGCCCATCCCCTTTTGCAGCCAGCCGCGATCCGGCTGCTTCGGCGCAATCACTGACTGACACGGCCAGCAGCGGTTACGAGGAGCAGGTTAATGACAATAGCGATGAGATTGCCTGTGATGCCGAGCAGTACGAGTTGAGCAAAGGGATTGCCAGCCTTGGCATTCACGAACTGAGGTAGCAGCGCGAGAAAGAATATTGCGACTTTCGGATTGAGAACGTCACTCAAGAATCCCTTCTAGAATATGGTACGCAGGTTTGTATTGTTTGGAACGTCTGCGGTGATATTCAATCCACTTCCCCGCCCGGTCAGTGCGCCGAGCCCGAGATGGACGAGATAGGCCGCGCCGACCATCGGCATCCAGCCTCGCTATCATTGCTTTTGTCAGCGTCAGGAGCGCGTCGCGCGAAATCAGTAGGCGCACAAATGCTGATGGAAAGTTCGTTGCTGGTGACCCGCCCAAGTAATCCGATGAAGCCCTTTTGCGGCGGCATCGGAGCAGACTGTGATCTCCCCAAAAAATTGATATTCTCCATCCGAACCGTCAGATTTTGGCGAAAACAAAGAAACCAACATCGATGGTTGCGGCTTTGAATCCAGCCTCGCAGTAGCAGAGGTAATAGTTCCAGAGCCTGCGAAAGCGCTCCGGGAACCCCATTGCGGCGATGTCGGGCCATGAAGCATGAAACCGTTTGTGCCACTCGGAAAGTGTGGCCGCATAGCTCTGGCCGAACATTTGCGTGGAAACCAGCCTGAGCCCGGCCTTCGCGCCTTGTTCGACAATGATTGTTTTGGTCGGAAGCATCCCGCCTGGGAAGATGTGACGCTGAATAAAATCAGGAGAGCCACGGTAAGCCTCGAAGCGAGCCTCGTCGATCGTGATCACCTGTATAACGGCTTTGCCGCCGAAATTCAGGCGATCATGCAGCGTTTCAAAGTAAGCCGGCCAGTAGGCCTCGCCGACTGCCTCCAGCATTTCGATCGATACGATCCGGTCATAGGAACCCTCGACGTCGCGATAGTCGGTCAATTCCAAAGCGGCTTTGTCGACCAGCGTCTCCTGCTCCAAGCGCTTTCGACCGAAAGCCAGTTGCTCGGTCGATAGGGTAACACCGGTAACGTGAGCACCTGCACGAGCCAACCTCACGGCCAAAGCTCCCCAGCCGCAGCCAATCTCGAGTACGTTCTCGCCGCCCTGAAGGTTCAGGAGTTCTTCGATTTGTGACAGCTTGGCTTCCTGGGCTTCTTCAAGCGTCTGGTTTGGATGCGCATAAAGCGCCGATGAATAGGTCATTGTCGGGTCGAGCCAGCGCTCGTAAAATGCATTGCCGAGATCATAGTGGAAGGAAATGTTTCTACGGCTTCCAGTTTTGCTGTTTACGCGCAGCACATGGCGTATGCGATTATACACGCGGGCAGGCCAGAAACCCGAAATGCTGCGATCGAGCACAGGGATGTTTCGCGCCGCCAGCTCAAGTAGTGCGGCGAGATCCGGGCTTGACCAATCACCATCGATGTAGGCTTCTGCAAAGCCCAGATCTCCGTGGCTGAGGAGCCGCCGGATTGCTCGCCAGCCATGGAGGACGAGCGTGGCGGACGGTCCGGACTGCGCACCTGAATGCTCGATACGATCACCACTAGGCAGCACGACGGTGATGTGGCCGCAATCGATCCGCGCGATCATTCGGCCAAGCAAATGAGCGACCAGGCTTTCCTTGGGCCCTTTAAAGCCGCTCAAGGTTCTTGTCTTGATGTCAAACGTCATGCACGCTGCTCTTCTCTCGACTGCTTTCAGGGTTTGCTCCGCGCCCGATGGTGACGGGCCGATCCGGTGGGGAAGGCCGCGGATAGAGACGGATTCCCTTCAGCCAAATAAGCAGTGCTTCCCAATAGATGCCCGCGATGACTTTGAACGTCATCAGCGGATAGACGAAGAACGCGCGGGCTAAAGAGGCGTCTGACAAATCCTGCCTGACAGCGGTCAGCCTGGCGATAATGAGCGGTCCATCGTCATCGCGGCCGATAACCGAAACCGACACATCCTTCCCCGGAGGCACGATAGAGAAGGAATAGATCATGTCGGTGGTCATGAAGGGCGAGACATAAAAGGATTTTTGGCTTTCTTGCCGCACCGGCCCAGTTATGCCGGGAGCGACGGGAATGAGGTAGTTATGGCGCTGCCTGAACGTGTTGTTTACTTCGTAGAAGATCGCGGACAGTGAGCCGTCGCGCCTATGACAGAAATAGATGCTGAGCGGATTGAAGGCGTATCCGAGGATGCGCGGCATTGTGAGCAGCCGGATCGGTCCACCCGTTTCGATGCCGGCCTCATGCAGTTGACGGATGATGCTGTCGCGTGGCGATTGTGTCGCCCCCTCGCCGTGGTCGCGATCATGGAAGCTGAAAAGGTTGAACCGGTTGTGCGAGAAAAAGCGAAGTCTGTTCTCCAGCACTTCTATTTCGTCGAGATCGAGCAGCAGGTAGAAAATGCTGTAGCGCAGGCGGTGCTGTCTTGGCCGCAACCTATGGTGCATCACAGCACCGGTATAGAGACCCGATCGAAGTTCCGGCATTAGGCTGCCTCCGCCTCCGGCAGGCCGGGCTCGCTGTCATGAATATGGATGCGGCCGGATTCGCCCGGAACCGTCCACGGCCGCCGCACGCCGCCGATCGCTTCGGCGACAGCGAGGCCGGCTTGCAGCCCATCCTCGTGAAACCCCGCGCCGAAATAGGCGCCGCAGAACCAGGTGTTGCTGCGCCCTTGCAGCGACCAAAGCTCCTTTTGCGCCTGCATCGCCCGGGCATCGAAACGAGGATGGCTATAACTCATTCGCTTGAGGACCGCCTCGGATGCGATCTCGCGGTGGGGATTAAGCGTTACGAACAGCGGCCGCTTGCTTTCAATCCCCTGTAGACGGTTCATCCAATAGGTCACAGCGAGCTTACGGCCATCATTGCCATCTCTCGTCATGTAGTTCCAGCTCGACCAGACACGCCGCCGCTCCGGCATCAGGCGCGTATCGGTATGAAGGACCGCGTCATTGACGATATAGTCGAACGCGCCAAGCAGACGTCGCTCTTCGCTACTCCAATCGGCCAGCATTTCCAGAGCCTGGTCCGCGTGTGCTGCGATGACAACGTGATCGAAACGGCGACGGTGGCCATCGCGTCCAACGAGCTCGACGCCACCTTTTGCGCGAACAATCGCATTGACGGGATAGTTTGAGACGACTTCGGGTATGGCTTTGGAGAGTACGTGGACATAGGACCGACTGCCGCCGGCGACGGTTCGCCAGACCGGTCGGCCAGCAAGCTTCAGAAGACCATGCGTCTGGCAAAATCGGATGAACGAAACCGCGGGATAGGCGCCGATTTTTGCTGCCGGGGTCGACCAGATTGCGGCCGCCATTGGATAGAGATAGTCATTGCGGAAGCTATCGCCGTAGCCGGCCGCATCGAGATATTCGTCGAGGGTTATCATTCCTAACGCCGCAACATTCCGCGGTGCTTCGCGATAGAAGCGGACGAGGTCGCGCAACATCATCCAGAATCGTGGGCTGATCGCGTTCCGGCCCTGCGCGAAAAGACCCAGCAAACCGGTGCCGGAATATTCGAGACGGCCGTCGTCGAGTGAAACGGCAAACGACATATCGGAACGCTTGGTGGTGACGCCGACATGATCGAATAGAGCCGTCAGGTTCGGATAGGTGTTCTCATTGAAAACGATAAAGCCTGTATCGACAGCCAAGCCTGCGGCGTCGACAGTGTGGCTGTGCCCCCCAAGCCGGTTATCAGCTTCGAAAAGAGAGACGCGATGCCTTTTCGAGAGCAACCATGCGGCAGACAGCCCGGAAATGCCACTGCCCACGACAGCAACGTCGAGGCCTTGATGAGCCGCCGGGCCAGGTTCCCGCCAGCTACGTCCGTCGGTTGCTGCAATCTCTCCGGTCAAAGGATTTCCCTCCGCGCGCCAAACTGCCAATATTTACGGAACTTGGCGCGCAATAGATCACTCCTTGCGTGATCCGATCGCAGGGCGCGGGCGTATGAAGGGCAAATGGATGCAGCGAGCTCATATTTTGGAACCAGGAATACGCAGCAGGTCCGTCCGGCAGCGAGGCCGGTTATTTTGAACGAGGCAAGACAAAAAGAAGTGCTGCCGTCTCCTGAGGAACTGATCGGTCTCATCGACGCGGTTGCGCGGAAGCAGGACCGGAACGCCTTCGCGCGACTTTTCGGGTACTTCGCGCCTCGCGTCAAAAGCTTCCTCATGCGAACAGGCCTTGCAGATTCCGCCGCAGAGGAAGTAACCCAGGAGGTAATGATCGCGGTATGGCGTAAAGCGTCTTATTTCGATCCACATAAATCGGGTGCGTCGACTTGGGTGTTCACGATTGCCCGCAATCAAAGGATCGATCGGCTGCGCCGAACCAGATCCCGGAACGCCGATCGACTTCTGGATCCGAGTGACGAATTCGAGATGCCGCCTTCGGGTGAAGATATCGCCATCGTTGCCGAACGGGAGGAAGGGGTGCGCAAGGCGTTGGAAAGCTTGCCTATCGATCAGTCAACCATTGTGCGGCTGTCGTTCTTTGCCGAGAAGCCCCATGTGGAGATTGCAAGAGAGCTGGGCATTCCTCTCGGCACCATAAAATCCCGTGTTCGGCTCGCATTAAATCGGCTGCGGACCCTTTTGGACAGCGATATATGACGATCAACCATCACCCCAGCGATGAAACGCTGATTCGTATGGCGGCCGGCGCATTGGGCGCAGGTCCTGCGCTTGTCGTCTCCGTCCACCTCGAAGGATGTGCGGTCTGCCGCAACCGTATGGCGCACTTCGAGGCCGTTGGCGGCGCGATCCTAGATGAGATGTCGCCCGCTCCGCTCACCGCGGATTGTTTCGGACGCACCATGGAGAGGCTCGAGGTTGCTCAACCTTTGCAGCCCAAAGGCCGAACCAAGACGAAACATCCGGAATTGGGAATAGAACTTCCGCAGGCGATGCAGCACTGCGAGATCGATCCGTGGAAGTGGCTTGGACCGGGGTTCAAATGGAGCAAGGTCAGGATTCCCGGCAGCCCTGACGAAAAAGTGATGCTGCTCAAAGGTAGAGCGGGGCTCCATCTCCCGGCTCATGGGCATACCGGCCTCGAATTCATGCAAATTCTGTCAGGAGCGCTGGCTGACGAGCGCGGCCAGTATTTACCAGGGGACCTCGACGAGGCCGGCGACGATGTGGATCATCGGCCTGTGGTCGGGCAGGAATCGGACTGCGTGTGTCTTGCCGCGCTTGAAGGCGATACGCGTCTTCACGGTTTGCTCGGCCGACTTCTGCGTCCAATCGTGGGTTTCTGATCGATGGCCGCGGGGAGCGCGTTCAGCACAGCGCGGCGAGAAGTGGCCGGTACATGAAAGCATTTCCGTCTCCGGTCTATTTTCTGAACGTGATTGCCAGGATCGGTGCGACACGATCCCATAGCGTTGTCCGCTATGGACTCCACTCGCGCCACGTCCTTGACATCTATCCGGCCGCCAAGGGCGGACCGTCGCCAGTCATCGTCTTCTTCTATGGCGGCGGCTGGGAGGATGGCGAGCGAAGCGACTACCTCTTCGTTGGACAGGCCCCGACCGAGCGCGGCTTTACCACCGTGATTCCCGACTACAGTGCTTTTCCTGAAGTTCGCTCCCCCGGCTTCCTCCAAGATGCGGCTGAGGCAATGCGCTGGAGGGTCGATCATATTGCGGGGTTCGGGGGCGATCCTCGTCGCGTCATCGCCATGGGTCATTCCGCCGGCACCCATATCGCCGCCATGCTGGCCTTCGATCGCAAATGGCTTCTTGGGCTTGGTCTCGATGCAAGCGTCGACCTGCGCGCCATTATCGGCCTTGCCGGTCCCTATGACTTTCTCCCGCTTCACAGCCGGACGCTGAAACGGATCTTTGGGCCTGAAAACTACCTCGCCGGCACACAGCCGATCAACTTCGTGGATGCGGTTGCTCCGCCGGCATTTTTAGCGACAGGAAACAATGATCGGACCGTCGAGCCCGGGAACACGATTCGGGTCACCGAACGCATAAGATGCATTGGCGGCGAAGCGGAAACGAAGCTCTATGACCGTTTAAACCACCGCACGCTGATCGGCGCGTTTGTGCGTCCGTTGCGGTTCCTGGGGCCGATCCTCGACGATGTCGCCGGTTTTGCGCTGAAGCATACCGATCAACAGGTGCTTGCCGGCAGGCCGGCGGCGCAGGACAGGAGCGCATGACCCCAGCGATCTTCGTTCTCGCATTGGCGGTTTGCCTCTCGGCGACGATGATCGGCGCCTGGCTTGTGGCGCTTCGTACGGGTCGGTCGGGCTGGATCGACGCGATCTGGTCTTTCGCCACCGGCGCGTTCGGCGCGGCAGCGGCCCTGATACCACTCGCCGACTCGCAAATCTCGATGCGGCAGGTGCTTGTGGCAATCCTGGCGCTGGTCTGGTCGTTGCGCCTCAGCATCCATATCGTGGTGCGCACCGTGCGAGGCGGCGACGATCCACGTTACAGACAGTTACGCGTGGACTGGGGCGGCTCTTTCAAGCGTCGCCTCTTCTGGTTTCTGCAGATCCAGGCCCTGGCGGCGCTGGCGTTGGCGCTGTCGATCATGCTGGCAGCTCATAATCCCGCGCCAGGTCTCGGTTTCGCTGATTGGTTCGGTATGGCCGTGCTGATCGTTGCGGTCGCTGGCGAGACGACCGCCGACGGCCAGCTTGCCGCATTTCGGTCCGACCCCGGCAACAAAGGCAAGGTTTGCGACATCGGTTTTTGGGGGATATCGCGCCACCCAAATTATTTCTTCGAATGGTTGGGCTGGCTCGCCTACGCCATAATCGCAATAGATCTTGCAGGCGCCTATCCTTGGGGTTGGCTGGCGCTCGCCGGGCCATTGCTGATGTACTGGCTGCTCGCTCATGCCTCCGGCATTCCGCCCCTCGAAGCACACATGCTGCGCTCGCGTGGCCAAGTATTTCGCGACTATCAGAACCGCGTCAACGCATTCTGGCCCGGTCCGCAACGCGCCGTTGACGCGAGCAACCATGGAGACATTCGATGAGTCTGATTTCTGCGGCGATTTGCGCCGCCGAACGCGCACCGCTTCCCGATTATCTGAAGCAGATGGGCATCGAGATCCTGATCAGGCGCACGACACGGAAGTTGGCCTCAGCCTCCAGCCGGGAGGAGGGAGATTTCGTGCGCGCGATGAGCGGACACCCGATCGCCGAACATGCGGACGCGGCCAACGAGCAGCACTACGAATTGCCGCCCGAATTCTTCGCGCTCACGCTCGGCCCGCACCGTAAATATTCTTGCTGCCTTTATCCGACGGGCGTTGAGAAGTTGGCTGACGCAGAGCTTCGGGCACTTGAGGAAACAGTCGGGCACGCCGATCTTGCCGAAGGGCAATCGATTCTGGAACTCGGCTGCGGCTGGGGATCACTGACGCTTTTCATGGCCGAGCGGTTCCCACATTCGACCATCACCGCGATCTCGAATTCGACGCCGCAACGGCTCTATATCGAGGCGGAGGCGGCGGTGCGCGGTCTCACCAATCTCCGTGTCATTACAGCGGATATGAACGGCTTCATGGCCGAAGGGACATACGACAGAATCGTCTCGGTCGAGATGTTTGAACATATGTCGAACTGGAAAGGTTTGCTCGAACGGATCAGGGTATGGCTCCGGCCGGAAACCGGGCGTCTGTTCGTTCACTTCTTCAGCCACAAGCACAGTCCCTATCGATTCGATCACAAAAACGAGGCGGACTGGATCGCCCAACATTTCTTCACCGGCGGCATCATGCCGAGCCACGGCTTGCTGAGGCACTTTCCGGAATGCTTTGCGGTTGAACGGAACTGGCGCTGGAGCGGGCTGCACTACCAGAAGACGGCGTTGGACTGGCTGGCGCGCTTCGATGAAAACAGCGGGCGGATCGATCCCATCTTACATGAGGTCTACGGCGCCGACGCTGGGCTCTGGCGTCAGCGTTGGCGTCTTTTCTATCTGGCGACGGCAGGCCTGTTCGGGCACGCCGGCGGCGAGGAATGGGGCGTGAGCCACTATCGCCTGCGTCCAGCCTGACGCCCGATTTGCCGATGAATTTTATTCGACATATTTGGAATCGCATTGCAGCTTACGCCGCTCACGACGACCCCATGGTCGCCGCCTGCAACCTGATTGCCCTCGTGGTGGCGTCCAACCAGCCGTTTTATCCGCTCTACACCTATTGGGCAGTCAGCCCTCAAATCTGGCCGATATTTTCCACCTTCCTGTCGACGCCGTTTTTCCTGGCTGTACCGGCCATTGCCAGACGAAATTCCAGGACAGGCCGGGCGCTTCTTCCCCTTGCCGGCATGGCCAACACGTTCTTGAGCGCGAAGGTATTTGGCCCCTCGTCGGGTGTGGAGATTTTCCTGATCCCGTGCGCCCTGATTGCGGCGACGTTCTTCAGAGCATCGGAAAGGCTTGTCGGCTTTCTTTTAATTGGTGGGGCCTTGCTCATTTATCTCGGGCTGAATGGGCGATATGGCGCTCCGGTCCACCTCTATACCAATTTCGAGTACCAGGCATTTTTCCGGCTGAACGCCATGAGCGCGGGCACCCTGACGGTGTTCGTCGGGCTCATCGCGTCAGGGCTGATAAGTCAGTTCAATACGCGGCGGTGAAGGCACGGGTGATCAGGAAGCCGGCCGTTGCCGCAACCGCTGTCAGGAACGTGCCCCAGCAGAGATCGGCGATAGTCACTGCCAGCGGCCAGTTTTTTAGAGTCGCCTGGTTTGTCAGATCGTAGGTCGCATAAGCAAAAAGTCCAAGAAACGCCCCATACGATGCGGCCGTCATCCATCGACCGCTGGCAAGCGCGGGCACGATCGCGAACACGACGATGCCTGTGATATAGATGAGATAGAAAAGCGCCGCCGGCGCCAATCTGAAACTCTCAACCAGCATGTCGCCCATAAGAGGACGGTAGAGCCGTTGCGCCGCAACGGTCAGCCAGATCGCATCGATGGCGAGAAACACCAAGCCGGTCGCAATGTAGGCAATGCCGTAGGTTTTCAAGGGTTGGCCTTTCTTTGCCCGAGACTACTTTTGTTACGCCCTAGAGTGATCGTCGGATCACAAAGCGCTTCGGAGGTTTGAGGTCTGAAAGCAGGGCCCCTGCATAAGATGTGATCCGAACACGGAACGCGCGCGTAAATATAACAACTGAGGTGAAAATCTTTGGGAGCCTGTGCCGTGATCATGCGTGCCGCAGCATTAGCTATCGTTTTATTCACAGGTTGCACTGCCCTCGCCGCTCAGGAGCGTAGGCCTGACGGGGTGTGGTTGCGCGATGACGGCAATGCTCGGGTCAGGATCGCGCCATGTGGCTCGAAGATTTGCGCAACTAATCTCTGGATCAGGGACACAAGCAATGGTGAAGAGGTTGGAGACAGGCTGATCATGTCGCTCGATCGGACGTCTGACGATAAGTTGACAGGGACGGCCTATGATCCGAAGCGGCAGAAAGCCTATGGCGTCACCGTAATCGTCAACGCAACTAGCTTGATCACACGCGGGTGCACCTTGGGGGGTCTGCTTTGCCGTGACGTCCGTTGGACACCGGCAGGCGGAAGATGAAGATCGTTGATTGCCTTTCCGCATCGTAAAATCTGAAATGTAAAGTAGCTCGCCCCTCCGGGCGCGTCATTCCTCCGGCATCCACTAGCCCGTGTGATTAGGCCGGCCAGCATTGCAGTTGCGTCTGGTATTCTCTCGCAACTGTGCTGCGATCCCAGTTTCTGGAACGGATGAGATTTTTTGATTCAAGCTCCAATTTCGCACTCGCGCTTTGGTTAGGACTTTTGACCTTACGGCTTCCAGTCGCAGACGTTCTCGGGGAGCTGCGTGGTTAATCCCGAGTCAGGCAACTATCAGTCCGCAGTCCCCTTTTTGGCAAGCACCTGCTTGATGTAGTCAGCGACCCCCTGCGGATCATAGGGCCTGCCAAGGTGAGGACCAGAATCGCAGCGATTCGCTGCAGCCTTGGCGCTGGATAGCATGCTGCCGGCCAAGGCGATTTCAATCCCTGGATGAATAGTCCGCGCGGCGCGCACGAGCTCAAAGCCATTCATCGAGCCATCTACCTTGATGTCGCACAGCATGGCATTGACCATGATCTGCTTATCCTTGAACAGGATCAGCGCCCCGTCGGAGGTCGCTGCTTCTACCATCGTATCCGCAAGACCACAGACAATCCGCAATCGCGTGGCGAACAAGCACCTCGCCATCAACAACAACCACGGTTTGCGGCGCCACTCCGCGTCCCTTTCGCCCGGTTCTTCCCCTGGCGTCAGCTGAGGATCCGGGCCGCGAGCGCAACGACATCGGATGGCTCATAAGGTTTGGCTATGAATGCCACGGCTTCGGCATCAACCGAAGCGACCGTCGCCCATGTGCTCGTCGCCAAGTACGCCGACCATCTTCCCCTTTACCGCCAGGCGCCGATCTATGCCGGCAAGGCAGCCTTTCTGCTCCGGCCCATCCACGAGCGCCTGTTCGAGCGGCTGAAGGCGTCCGACAAATTCTTCGCCGACGAGACGACTGCGCCAATGCTCGACCCGGGCCGAGGCCGTACGAAGACGGACCAGCTATTCGCCTACGCAAGGGACGATCGGCCCTAGGACGGCTCGGACCCACCCGGCGTCGCCTATCTCTATGCGCCGAACCGCAAAGCCGAGAACGTCGTGCGCCATCTTCAGGGCTTCGTCGGCATTCTCCAGGTGGACGGATATGCCGGCTACAAGGTGCAGGCAGACAGGCACGCCCTGAGCCTGGCGTTCTGCTGGAGCCATGTGCGGCGCAAGTTCTACGAGCTGGCCGAGGCGGTCCGGCGCCGATCGCCACGGAGGCGCTCCAGCGCATCGCCGAGCTTTACAAGATCGAGAGCTAGCTGGGGATCGCCCAGCGGAGGAGCGCCGCGCCACCCGCCAATAACGGACCGGGCCGATCATCGAGGCCCTCGAGCAGTGGCTGCGCGAGAAGCTCGCGCTGGTCAGCCAGAAGAGTAAGCTCGCTGAAGCAATCCGCTACCCGCTCGCGCGCTGGGCCGGAATTGGTCGCTTCCTCGACGACGGTCGCGTCGAGATCGACTCCAACGTGGTCGAACGCTCAATTAGGCCGATCGCCCTCAATCGGAAAAATGCCCTCTTCGCAGGTTCCGACGGCGGCGGTGAGCACTGGGCAACGATCGCGTCGCTCATAGAAACCGCCAAGCTCAACGGCCTCGACCCCTACGCCTACCTCGCCGACGTTATCACCCGTATCGTCGCCGGTCACCCGCAGAACCAACTCGATGACCCGCTGCCCTGGGCCTATGCCTCAGCGCCACTCAACGCCGTGGCCTGAGAACAGCGGTTACTGATCTCCAATCGTGTTGCCGAACTCATCTCCGGCTTCGCCCGGCAGGTCGACGATTCAGAGAAATTGAATCCGATTGGGACCGTGGTAGGAGCGACTGTACCGCATGAGGGGCGGCGCCTACGCATGTTCTTGCCCAGGTCCATCCTCCTCGCTCCCGGTCTTGGAGCCCAAGGCGGAGATGCTGCAAGCATTCATTCGCTGCGAGGCGGGCGCCGTGGTGATCTTTTGGTGCCTGTTTCTCGCGGGTTGACTCGCGTCGATGACCGAACCATTTCGCCAGAGGCCTACAGAGAGCTTATTCTCAATAGGATTGCCGCAATTAAGGCCGCGATTTCTCCTGGTTCTGCTTCAAGCGTTGCATAATTCCTGAATTCTTTGGCCCATAGAGGAACTTGCAATTTGTATGACCTCGCCGCACTTAACGGAGCAACTATCGCTTTCGACCTTGACGGAACCTCGGTCGAGTCGGCCCCTGATCGGAGCGGTGAACCCAATCCTGATCGCAGAGGGCCTAGAACCCTCGGCCTATAACGAGAAGGAGGCCCTTCATCAGTCGTGGAGCCCGATGGCTGCTGCAGTGTCATAGGAGACGTCATTCCCCATAGGCCATTGCTCCAGCAGGAAGAGAGAAGCCTCCTCAGCGGCTGTGAGGATGCGATACTTCCCGGTACCGGTCTCAAACCTCACCGGCTCGCTCCAGACCTTGACATCCGTGGCATTCCTTTCGTCGTCATGTCGTGGTGGGAATGCCAGCGCTCCCACAAGCGGCGAGAAACGCACCGCGCGCATCCTCGTCTGGGCGCAAGCCCGCGGACACCTCGAGGCAGATGCGTCGCGCCCAAAAAGCCTTTTCCTCTTGGCTCGGAGGCCAGTCCTTCAGCAGAAAGGAAGCTGCCTCGACGGTCGAGCCGATGATTCGATATCGCCCGGGTGCCATTTCGATTCTCACCGGAGAGTTCCAAGATTTGACTTCCATCGATCGCCTCCGGCTTATGAACGCCGATGGGGCGTTGCGGTTCCGACTCTCGAACGCACAGGAACATCTTCGCGCGACGGTGGTTGAGTTAGCCTCTCCTCCGGGAGAGATCGACAGTTCCGACCCTTGCCCGCTCGCTATTCCCCCGTGCGTGGCGGGCACTTTTTTGACGAAATGTCGTCCCGGCATTCTGGACATTCGACCGACTCTTGCCGCATTTAAGCCTTGGAAAAGCCATCATTGCGCTCGCTTTTGTGTGCGGTGGTTGAAATGCACTGATCGCCAGAAACGCCTGATTGCTTTGAAGGGGTGGCGGCAAAGATCCTCGTATTCTGCACGTTCGAGAGAAGCTACGACCTACACCTGATCGAAGTGAACGTGAGCCGCATCTACTATATCGAAGGCAACGATAGCGACACTTCGACGATATACTTCGACAAGGAACGCTTCG
Organism: Labrys sp. F242; assembly: GCF_057813875.1. Classification (NCBI taxonomy): domain Bacteria; kingdom Pseudomonadati; phylum Pseudomonadota; class Alphaproteobacteria; order Hyphomicrobiales; family Xanthobacteraceae; genus Labrys; species Labrys sp. F242. The sequence continues at coordinate 131,313 of NZ_JBVASG010000009.1, forward strand.
TGGTCGTGCACGGCAGCGCCGAGCAGATCCGAACGCAGATCGAGTTCGAGATACTCCAGTCGCAGATCGTGCCTCCAAGGCGCGGCCTCGGTTGAATGGACTGAAGTGCTTGGGCCTGGACGGCAAGTTAAAAAAAGAGACTTTTGATTGCAGGCAGGGTGTTTTTGTTGCCAGACCCCTCTTTCGAGGTTGCCGGCGGGGGCGCCACCTGTAGGCAAAGGCTGTGACCCCGAGGTCGCGGCAAAGATCAACCACTCCGCTACACTGTTTGCGATGATTGAAAGGTCAGGGACGGCGACTTGTCGATTGGTTGGGTAGGACGTGTAATGGCTGGCGTGAATTTCGGCCGAAATCTCAGTCCGCTACAGCTAACCATGGCCCTTTCGAGCAAGCAGAGGGACGCGGCTTTAGCCCATGAGCAAGCAGAGCACCGGTCAGAGTTGTGGCGTCAACGCCTGGGCAAGAACCGCCGCTATCGTGGTGCCGTCACAGGTAAGGTCGTTCGACTTGGAGGCAACCTCGCGCGCCCATCTGTGCGCCCATGTCCTCGAACTTGTCCTCCAACTCGATTCCCTTGGCGACGGTCACGCCATCCTTGGTAGTATGAGGGGTGCCGAATGATTTTTCGATCACGACACTGCGGCCCTTGGGACCCAGCGTAACCTTGACGGCATTGGCGGGGATACCGACGCTGCGCAGCAGCTTCTCGCGCGCGTCAGAAGTGGAGTTTGACTTCCTTGCCAGCCATTGGATCTCTTCCACAATAGGCAGGTATCTGAGAATGGGACATTGGGAAGGAGCCTTCAGGCGACCTTCGTCAATGTTGCGGTTCCGATGATCACACCCAGCATATCGCTTTCCTTGATGGTGAGATCCTCACCATCGATTTTGATCTCGGTACCTGACCATTTGCGAAGCAGGATGCGTTCGCCGACGTTGAGTTCGGCCAGCTTTCAGGGCTGGCGCCGCGCGCCAGGGCCGATCGCGAGGATCTCGCCCTGCTGCGGTTTCTCTTTGGCGGTATCGGGGATGATTATGCCGCCCGCGGTTCTTTCGTCGGCTTCGATGCGGCGGACCAGAACGCGGTCATGCAATGGACGGAACGTCATATCGTTCTCCTTCAAGGACGAACGATTTTGAGGTGTTCCACCGCTCCGATCCGACGACCGGAGCGGGGTGCGCTACCCAAATGGCGTCGCGCGCAAAATCAGTGGGTTGATGGGCTTTTTGATTACAAGGGGGCAATCGGATTTTTTGGCAGTCGACTACGAAGAGTGATAATCTATTGAATATATGAGCGTTTTAGCTAACCCCCTGCTTTCGAATCTTGTTGAAAGCGCCTGTCATCGAGCTATGCGGGCACTCTTTCAAAATGCGTATGAATGGTCTGAACGACCTCTTGAAATGTCCGAAACGCCGACTAAATCGTAACCGCTGATCGCCATGCGGGATCGGCATTTCTCCCCTGGGCAACAATGTGTTCGGTGGAGGGATCAAACTTGTAACCATGTTGCTTTTAGGAGGATGTGGCTATGAGAACCACTCTCGACTTTACACCGTTTTTCCGGTCGAGCATCGGCTTTGACCGGATGCTGAACGCGCTCGAAGCGACCAGCCATGTTGAGACAGCCGATAATTGGCCTCCCTATGACATAACTAAGACAGGCGAGGACAACTACCGAATTACCATGGCGGTGGCCGGCTTCGCGCAAGACGAACTGGGCATCACCCAGGAGCGCAACGTCATGGTTGTGTCGGGGCAGAAGGCCGGGGACGACAAGGGCCAGTATCTGCACCGCGGCATAGCGGCGCGTGCCTTCACGCAGCGTTTCGAACTGGCCGACCACATCAAGGTTGTTGGCGCAAATCTCGACAAGGGCCTGCTGACGATCGATCTCAAGCGCGAGGTTCCCGAAGAGATGAAACCGCGCCGCATCGAGATCGCGGCCGACGGAGCGTCGACTAAAGACGCAACCAAGCAGACTGAGATCGGAAAGCAGGCCGCCTAAGGTTTCTTTCCAAGGCCGCTCAGGCAAAGCGCCGGACGTGTTCGTCCGGCGCGGTTCAGAAGCTTTTGTCACTTGCATGAACAAAGAGGAGACAGATGATGAGTGTGCGTGATCTGATTCCATGGGCGCGCAACAACGGCGATCAGCTTCCAACCCTATTGCGCAATAGCGACCGCGATCCGTTCCTCTCATTGCACAGGGAGGTGAACCGGTTGTTCGATGACGTCTTTCGTGGCTTTGACACCAGGCTGCCGGCTTTCGGCAGGATCGCCGCTCCCGGGGCTGGCTGGCCCAGCGTCGAGATCTCCGACAACGACAAGGAGATCAAGGTGACCGCGGAAGTGCCGGGTCTGGCAGAAAAGGATGTCGAAGTCTTCCTGAGCGAGGGTGTGCTGACATTAAAGGGCGAGAAGCGTTCGGAAGCCGAGGATAAGGAAAGGCAATTTTCCGAGCGTTTCTATGGTCAGTTCGAGCGGCGCATCCCCGTTGGCCTTGAGGTCGAGGAAGACAAGGTCAGTGCAAGATTCAAAAATGGCGTGCTGACCGTTACGCTACCCAAGACCGCGAAGGAGCAAACGCAGATCAAGCGGATTGAAGTAAAGAGTTGATCGGTGCAGGGGCGGTGGCATGAGCATGGCTGCCGCCCCACCAAATAACAGGAAGGAGCTGATTTGCTCTTTACTTAGCTTGGTTCAAGTCTGGCAATGAGCAAGGCATCGTTTGAAAGGCCGGTCGTCTTCATGCTTCGCCCGAACTTGCTGCAGCGAGTTTCCAATGCGGCTGAGGCATCCTATTTTCTCTTGCATCGCTGGCCACAGGCAAAAGGTCCGGCATACCTGGCCGCACGCAACGCCTGTTATCTTGCCGCTCTCGGTCGGATGAGTGCCGATGACTGCCGCCGCGCTTTTGCTGTAGCCTTGGCTGAAGCTGGAATGTCGGATCTGGACGAATTCAGCGACGCCGAAGGCGTTGGGCCGACGGCGGTCGGGATGTCCGCCCGCCTGACGTCTGGCCGAGAAACGGATAAGCCGGGCCGAGAAAAAAGGGGTCACGTCTGGTTTGCCACTGGCACAAAGGCCGGCGGGAGCTCGGCACACCTCAAAGAGCTTTCACGCGATCTGGCCATAGCGGAAGCCGGGAGAGTTCTTCGGCCGATGCGCGAGCAACAAGAAGCCCGCGACCGGAATTTGGCTTCAATATGAACAAGATGATTGAGATCTTAGCTTGGGAGATGGCTGAACGGCTCATTAGGCAATATGTCGAGCCTCGGGCCTTTCGTCCGGTAACCTTCTGAATATAACGTAAGGAGGAGAAAATGGTGAACATTGGTGATGTCGTTCGCGTCAAGTCCGACGCGGTATCGTCGCTGTCAGAAATGTTCAGTGCCGAAACAACTTACGAAGTGATCGCTTTGCATTTCGGTCCTGGCAACGATCCCGAGGGCAATGTGGATTTGAGGCGCCCGGACGGCACAATAAAACCCTGGTTTCCAGCCTCACGACTAGAACGTGTGTCCGATCGTCGTCTCAGTCGGCATCAGCACTAGCATCCATTTTGCGGCTTGGCGGCTATGGGATTTGTCGCATCCGCCAAGGAGGAACAACGCGCATCCGTTTCCAAGTTGCTGCTCCCTTGAGGAAGGTGGGAGAAAAATGACCGAGGCAAGTTCGCTGATTGATACAACAAAACTTGAGGACCTGATCCAGCGGGTGAAGGAGGGCGAGAAACGCGATCCCAAGCTGGAAAGCCACATTGCTGCCGCCCTGCAATATATTCCTGATGCACTTGCCAAGTATAGTAATGTCAGACCTCATCCAACATCGACAATAACCATGTTGTATGACGCTCCTGGAAAAGAGGGAACACCTGTCTTTATTCCAATGCTGACGTCGTCACTTGATGCGGTCGAAAAGTTGAGAGCGTGGGGTGTGCCGACGTGGAAAATCGATGGTTTGCAGGCAAAGAATGGCGAGTACATCGTACGAGCGACTTGCGATTCCGGTTCCCATGTTCAGGCCGTTGGGAGGACGGAAGTTCGCGCCAGACTGGCAGCCATCTTGGAGGCGTTCCAGCGGGCAACCCACTGAGCATTGGATGGACGAAACTATGGCGAGGGCGGAGCAAAAATTTTGCTCACACCCTTGAAATAGGGAGCATTCACACCACCTCGATGCGCGTCGGGTGCCCGATTGGGCCCGATGCGGGCGCGAGCAGCGTCTGGCGTCCTGCTTATAACCATGTTGCTTTGACGAGGATGTGGCTATGAGAACTTACGACTTCACACCATTTGCCCGATCGGCGATTGGGTTCGATCGCTTGTTCGACCTGCTGAATGCGGGTTCCAAGGAAGCGGGCGAGGGCTATCCCCCCTACGACATTATCCGAACCGGCGAAGATAGCTTCCGGATCAGCTTAGCGGTCGCAGGCTTTAAGGCGAGCGACATAAACGTCACGACACAACAGAATCTTTTGACCGTAGCCGGACGCAAAGCAGAAGCGAAGAATGGCGTAGATTACATCTATCATGGCATATCGGCCGCACCCTTCGAACGTCGCTTCAACCTAGCCGATTATGTCGAGGTCAACAGCGCAAGGTTTGAAAACGGCTTGCTGCAAATCGATCTGCAGCGGCGGATACCGCAAGCCATGAAGCCCCGACATATTGAGATCGGCTCCGCTGAAGCCGTCGATAACGGTAGACCAGCCAAGGCAGCTTGAATGCCATGGTTCGAGGGCATTAATTTGTCGCCCTCCGACCATGGAGGATTCTGTCATGGAAAAGCGAGCAACACGAAACGAATTCGATATTTCTCAGCTACTTCATCCTGGATCGGCCTTCGATCATCCAAGGGATGTCGTTGCCGATCCGGATCTGACGCTGACTGAAAAGCGGGCCATCCTGGCCGCATGGGCTTCGGATGCCTGCGCGCTGGAGGCAACTCCGAGCCTTCGGGAGATCCGTAAAGGACGCGTCGTTGCCTTCGATGACATCATGGACGCGCTTCGCGCGCTAGAGGCGACCGGGCGAGTAGTATGTCCCGCTACGATCGAACGGCACGCCGGCGTCGAGCGGCCAGTGGCCGACATTCGTCGGAGGGAGGTAGCCCGTCCTTGCAGTGAAGCCTCAGAGAGACTTCAGCGGGACGGACATAAGCCGAGCAACTGGCCAATACTCGTTCAGCCGGGTCGCTGCCGAGCCCGGCGGGGCTTTGAAGTATTGGCCAGTCTCGGGAGTGATAACAGAGCTAGACTATGAACAGTGGCCATTTCAACAAACCAGTTCGTTTTCTGCCGGGCGCCGGGCATTGGATTGAAATCTGTGGTGTCATCGAAGCGCTGGCTTTCATGCGCACGCGGTGGCCGGACGAGGGCAGCGATCTCTAAGAGCCCAACCCGAAAAGAGTTGAGCAGTTTCAGCAGGTTGTGATTCCGTCAGGTTGCGAAACATGATGGAGGCCACAATGGCCTGGACCGAAACCGCTCGGCGTGATCATGCACGCCGAGGGCAACGCTATTCAAGTGACCTGACCGATCGGGAGTGGGCGTTGATCTACCCCTTCCTGCCTGAACCCAGACCGATCGGGCGCCCTCGCACGACGGATTTGCGCGAGGTCATGAACGCGATCCTCTATCTGGCATCGAGCGGCTGTGCATGGTCGCCGCTGCCTCGGGACTTTCCGCCGTTCACGACCGTCCAGCGCTATTTCTACGACTGGCGTGATCGCGGCCTCCTGAAAACGATCAGCTATCATCTGGTCGCGGCAGCACGCGACCTGGAAGGCCGAGAGGCCAGCCCGACTGCTGGCGTCATCGATAGCCAAAGCGTCAAGACCACAGAAAGCGGCGGCGTCCGGGGCTTCGATGCTGGCAAGAAAGTCCAAGGCCGCAAGCGCCACATCGTCACCGATACGCTTGGCCATCTGGTCGGGCTCGTGGTTCACGGTGCCAACATTCAGGATCGCGATGGGGCCGTTGCCGCGCTGAACGACATCCGTCATCGCTATCCCTGGTTGCGCCATGTCTTCGCCGATGGCGGATACAGCGGCGGAAAACTCAGCCAACGGCTGTGCAAGATCGGTTCCTGGACACTCCATATCATCAAGCGCTCCGACCAGGCGCGGGGCTTCGGGGTCTTACCGCGAAGATGGGTGGTCGAGCGAACCTTCGCCTGGCTCGGCCGCTGTCGCAGGCTCGCGAAGGACTTCGAGAAAACCATCCAAAGCGCAGAAGCCTGGGTCCACGTCGCAAACCTCAGGCTCCTCACCAGACGCATCGCAAGATATTGCTATCCCTCATAGAGTTTCGAGTCGGGCTCTAAGCGCATGCTTTGGATGTGTGCCAAAAAGCCATGTCCGATCTGAAGAGTGTTGAAGCCGCAAGATTTGCATTTGTCGACGCTTTGTCGGATGCCGGCTTTCTGATTGTTCGCGATTTCGAGCATCTGTTTAGGGCGGCCGACCAGTTCGGCACGTCGGGCCACAATCCTTCGACCGGCAGCGCGTCAACCTGATTGAGGCTGAGCAGAGTTTTTCGCTGTAGTCGCTTCGATGCTATTTGGTCGGTCCGCCCAATGTTAAGCCGGCAGAAATCTGCCATTTCTCGAGCGGTCAGTTCGATGCTGGCCGCGCCCATGAACGTGTCCGCGAAATGCGCGCTGCCAGGATTGCCAGGTAAGTAGCGGCCGAGCCTCAATCTCAACACCGTGAGCTCGTCTCCCATCCTTTGCGCCCCAGTCTGGTGAGTCCGAGGTGGATTACGGTCTCAGATCATCCGATCCAGAAAATGCCATGGTCTCAAGCCCAAGCCCGGACAATCTCGATCCGCTACGCTAGGCTCCGTCGGCGAGCTTCATGACGGGAATGCCGAGCTTGCGCGCTTTATCGGCAAGGTTCTCTTGAATCCCGGTACCCGGGAAGATGATGACGCCGATCGGCATGGCCGCCAGCATCCGGTCGTTGCGCTTGAAAGGCGCGGCCTTGGCGTATCTCACCCAATCCGGCTTGAAGGCGATTTGAGGTACCTTGCGATGGTCGGCCCAGCGCGCCGCGATCTTTTCGGCACCCTTTGGCGAGCCACCATGCATCAACGCCATGTCGGGATGCTTGGCGTGGATCTGATCGAGCTTTGCCCAGATCAGCTTGTGGTCGACGGTGTCGCCACCCGAAAAGGCGATCTTCGGCCCGGCAGGCAACATAATCTCGGTTTCGGCTCGCCGCCTGGCCGCCAGGAAATCGCGGCTATCGATCACCGCGGCGATGAGGTTACGATGATTGACCATCGATCCGGTGCGCGGGCGCCAGCTTGACCGGGTGTGCCGTTCGAAGTGATCGGCGGCCTGGTCGCGCATCAGTTCGAAGGCATTTCGGCGCTCGATCAGGGTCTGCCCTTCGGCGGTCAGGCGCTCGAGTTCGACCGATCTGACCTCGCTGCCATCCTGCTCGCCCTGGCTTCGCCGCTGCGCCTGCTCGTTATCGTCGAGTTGGCGCTCGATGCGGTCGCTCGCCCGATGAAAGAGGTTGACGGTCGACCAGAGCAGGTCTTCGAGATCGGGTTCGAGGCGCGTGTCCTCCAAGGTGGCAATCAGAGCGTCGAAGATGTCCGCGATGGCGCCGGCGACACGATTGCCTTCGGGGAGCGGCCGGGGATCGAGTTCGTTCTCGAAAGGGCGGTAGCCGTAAAGTTGGAGCTCTTGCAACATGTGATCGAAGGGGGATGAGCCAGGTTGGCGTTCGTCATCGTGCGTGCTCATGGGATGCTCCGTCGGGGGACCGCGACCGTCGCGGCCTTCATGGCGACGAAAGCCGCAGGCGGGCCGAACCTGCACCCGGAGCACAGCTCCGGGCCGAAGCGTGAGCGAAGGATGGCAAAGGCCGGCTATTTTGCTTGGCGATGCAAAGGCGGGCTCGTCCCGCTGGCGGAAAATAGTCGGCCAACGCCATTGCCTGTCCGGCCGGTTTGCGGGCCGATCGCCCTCTTGAAGGCCAAGGGTGGTCCCTCAAGGGCTTCAGGTATGAAGCAAACAACGATGATGGCAGCCGACGCGATCTGACCTTCCGACTATTTCAGCCGAGCATGAAACGGGCGACGTCCTCGGGCGCGAGGTGCCTCCGGATCTGCATGCGCACGGCATCTCGCCCAAGCGTCCGCAGATCCTCGTTGAAGTCTCCAAGCATAGGCGAAAGCGCCATCGTCTCGATCCCGGCAGTGTTGGCCCGTTCGATCAGCGTGTCTCGGGCACCGTCGCCAGCCGGATCGTTATCGCGGACGATGTAGAGCCGGCGCAAAGTATCGGGGAACAGGATCGCGGCAAGATGCGCTGCCGACAGGGCCGCGCAAGCCGCCATGCCGGGCATGAGCTCCCGCACCGACAGGACGCTCTCAATGCCTTCGCCTGCCGCCAGAACCTCGCGGGCATAGCCGAAGCGGACCGCGTGCCCGAGCAGATTGCCCATGGCCTTGCGCTGGACGTCGACCGGCGCCTTGCCGGACCCGTCCGGGGCGAGCCAGGTTCGATGCGCGCCCGTGATCCTGCCGCTGAGATCGGTGACGGCAGCGACCATGGCAGGCCAGGTCTCGGTCGAACCATGGTGGTCTGGCCGATAATAGCATCGAGGATGGAAGCGCAGGTTTGCCGTGCCGATCAAGGCCGTGACGCCACGGCCACGCAGATAGGTTTCTACGAGCGTATCAGCGATCGGTTGCGAGATGGCAAAGAGCCGCCGCGCCGCCGCGGGCGACCCAGACGGAACTGATGCACGACGCTGACACGCCTGCCGCTCCTCGAACTCGGGCGGTGGCAGACTGAGAAAGCGTCGGGCCTCCTTGATCACATCGGCGAAGTCGGCAAGGCCAAGCGCCTCACGGATCACGTCGAGGAGATCGCCGTGTTCCCCCGTCGCGGCATCGGTCCATTTGCCGGCTAGCCCATTCGGTGAGTCCTGCAGCCGCACGAACATCGAGCGGCCGGGCGTGTTGCGGATGTCGCCGACCTGCCAGTACCGGCCCTGGCGGCGACCGGCCGACAGATAATGGCGGCATACCGCCTCGGCGTGTTCGGCAAGCCGGCGCGCCAGATCTTGCGTCTTCGCCGTCATGGCGGCCTCCTCAAGAAAAAGGCCCGCCGGCAAAGCCAGCGGGCCAGGTGAGCCAAGTCGTGGGAGTACGGGTTAGGCTGCTGCGACCGCGTGAGGTGCGCCGATCGCCTCATCACTGTCGTCAATGGCGTCCTCGATGCCCATGGCCGTTATGCCGTCTTTCGCCGCCGTTTCCTCGCCGCCCGTTTCGATGACCGGCAAGCGCAGCGGTTCGGGCAGCCAGCCTGTATCGACGAGCAGCGTCTCGGCTTCACTCGCCATCTCGCCTTTCTTGAGATGGGCGATCCGGTCGGCGGCGGCTTGACCTTTCCCTTCCGTGACGGCCTGCAGGATGCGGGCCTTGGTGACGCGGCCGAGATAATTGCTGGCCGTCGGCTGCCAGCCGGCCTCCGCCATGTCGAGCCCGGTCGCCCGCGCCAGCCGGTCGGCCTGGGCGAGACGAAGCTTGAGGCCTTGCTCGCTGACGCCGCTGCCACCATACGGGTTGGGCTTCTCATGAAGGGCATTTACCCCATAGCTGACGCAATGGGCTAGCACGGCCATGCGGCTGGCCTCGTCGAGCCCGGCGAGCCAATCCCACAGCGCCTCGTCATCATCAGGAATCTCCTGCATCCAGCCCTGATGGCGTTCGGCGACGGCCTTGGCCGAGAGGCTGTCGCTGAGGTCGTCGGCCTGGCCAGGAAAGAAGACATGCCGGATAGAGACCTCCAGGCAACCTGTCCCAGACTTGTGCTGAAAGGTATCGCGGACGAGCTTGTGCAGCAGCATGGTCGTGGCGACCTGCGGATTCTGCGCCACGGCATCGCGTAGCGCCAGGGTGCGATGGGCGGTCAGTTCGATGAGGAGGCGTTCGGGCAACGCCTTGATGCCATCACCCTCTTCCTCCTCGTCAACCGAGGCCGGTTGTCCGCCGATGGTAATGACGGAACGTCGAATGGCGTGCGCAACCGGATCGTCGGCGTCGCCATCGGCTTCGTTCGCATCCCCCTCTCCTCCCGTGACCGGCACTTCATCCTCGGGGCGAATATAGCCACGGTCGACCAAAAGGGATCCATCGGCATTGATGCTGACAAAAGCGCCGGCGATAGCGATCTCTGCAGGCTCAAAAGAAACAGGCCGCTTGTCGAGGGCCTCCATCGCCGCCTCCAACGCACCGAAGCGCCGATCAACCGCATCCGGCAGCTCCTCGATGCCGTCATGCTCGTCCGACAGTTGGTCGTGTTCGGCCTCCAGGGCATCGCGGGCCATCCGATCCTCGTCGGTCAGGTCGATGATCGTGCCGACAAGTTCGCGCAATCCATGGCTGGCGCCATAGGGCATGTTCACCGCAGCCTCGACCCACTTCCAGCCTTCCCCCGCAATCTCGTCGGCCGCGGCCTTGAGGTTTTCCGTCACCAACCGGTCGAGCAGGCCGACATCCTGCAGCCAGCCGCCGTCGTCGGACTGGAACAGATCGCGCAACACGATGCCGCCGGCCGCTTCATACTGCTCGATGCCGACGAACACCACCCGCTTGTCACAGGCGCGTACCGTGGTCTCGGTCAGCAGACGCCGGATATGATAGGGATCCTTCTGCCAGCTGTTGCGGATGGCGTCCCAGACCTGTTGCTGGCGCTCATAATCTTCGCAGACCGTAAAGGCCATCAACATTTCCAGCGTCATGCCATCCTCGGCATAGACCTCGAGCAGCGCCGGCGAAACGGCTGCCAGGCGCAGGCGCTGCTTCACGACCTGCACCGGGACGAAGAAGGCGGCGGCGATCGCCTCCTCGGTCATGCCCTTATCGCGCATGGCGAGGAAGGCCCGGAACTGGTCGAGGGGGTGCAGCGGAGCCCTCTCGATATTCTCGGCAAGCGAGACCTCGTCAACCAGGATGCCGCTTTCCGCGTCCGAGACCACGCAGGGCACTGGCGCAGCCTTTGCAAGGCGCTTCTGCCTGATCAGCAACTCCAGGGCCCTGTAGCGGCGGCCACCGGCGGGGACCTCGAACGTGCCGGTCTCCACACCCTCGGCATCGAGCACTGGCCGCACATGCAGGCTCTGGATCAGGCCGCGTCGGACGATGGACTCGGCCAATTCCTCGATCGAGACGCCGGACTTGACGCGCCGGACATTGGCCTGGCTCAGCACCAGCTTGTTGAAGGGGATGTCGCGCGACGACGACAGGACGATCTTGCGAACGGTATTGGCCATGATGTTCACTCCGCGACGGGCGCCGAGAGCCTTTCTCTCGAACCCAACCCGCCCACGAAGCAAAGCGCCGCCCTCTAACTCTGGAGGGCAGCGCCACGGAACCAGCAATTCGAAGTGACAACATCAACGTCGGAGACCGCAGGCCCGGCTCTCCGGCCGTGCCGGGATCAGGCGGCGTGATCGAGCAGCCTCTTCGCCTTGCCCTCGAGTTCGAGCCGGGCGTCCTGGTGAGGCTTGTCGCGCGCAACTGCGGTGATGCCGGCCACGAAGTCGAAGATCGTCTCGGGCGGACGGCCCTCCTCCGCCAGCACCGTCTCGATGATCCTGCCGGTCTCAGCCTTGGAGAAACCGCGCTTGCGCAGAAAGTCCGACCGGTCCTCGTCGGATCTTGCGACGATCCGCCCGCGCGCAGCCTTGATGCCATTGACAAAAGGCACGGTTGAAGAGTTCGCGAAGTTCAGCAGTGCCGGTGCGGCCTCGTGAGCAAAACGCGAAGCGGCATATTTGGAATGGCGGATGGTGATTTCCTCGAAATCCTCGACGCCCCACAGATTGCGGTTCTGGCAAACGGCGCGCAGATAGAAGCTCGCCATGCCGAGTGTCTTTGCCCCGACCTCGGAGTTCCAGCAGTAAAATCCGCGAAAATAGAGATCCGGCGATCCGTCCGGCAGCCTGCCGGCCTCGATGGGGTTGAGATCATCGACCAGGAAGAGAAAGACGTCACGATCGGAGGCATAGAGCGTGGTCGTGTCCTTGGTAATGTCGACACGCGGATTGTAGATGCCCGTCGACCAATCGAGCACACCGGGTACCTTCCAGCGGGTGTCGCCGGTCCCGTTGCCGGCAATGCGCTGCACGGCTTCGACCAACTCATGATCATAGATGCGCCCATAGTCGGGGCCAGTCACGGCCCGCAGTTCGAGCCGGCCATTGTCGGTTTCCAGCGTCTTGATCTGCTCGGCCCGGTGGGAGGCCAGACCATACTGTAAATTGATGCCCGCAAGAGCGGCCGGAAGCTGACGTAGATAGGTGGCCGGCGCCCCGACCTGGCTCGCAAGCTGACCGAAGCTCCAATGCGTGGGGGCGACGGGCGCATCCGAATCCGGCAGGATCAGCGACAGCCGCCCGGGATCATCGCGGCTGGCCTCGACATGGATCAGCGCACTCTCCACAACACGGGTGCGACTGCGCTCAGACCGATCGCGGACGGAGCGGGCCAGTTCTGCGAGCGATAGATATCGCTCGTCCGCCGGGCGCGAAAACCATTCCGAGGAAACCCGCCCGATGCGCTCGCCGCGGCTCGCATCCACCCTGTAGCCACCACTCGGAGCGCGACCGCCAGCCTGTGTTCCAACCTGGGTCATGAGACCAATCTCCATGACGGGCACCGGAAGCTTCTCTCCCAGCCTTCAACCCGTCGCGGAAATTCCGTCCACCCTCTCACTCTCACGGGAGCGCCGTACCGAGCCCCGAACCCGCGCCGGCCGGGCCAAACCTAATCCCGCTTTATGCGGCCCGCCTTCAAGACAGAGCGATTTCCGAGAGACGTTCAACGAGATCATGAAAGGCGAGATGGCCGTACGAGCACCGCGGCTGATAATTGCCGCCATGTGCACGGCGATCTGGCGGCAGGCTTTATGGGTGATTGCCCACCGAAGACTTGCTGGCGCCTTGGCCCTGACGTAGGCGGCTATCGCTGCTTTGTGTGTGGCGAGAGACCGGCCGACATGGCACTGTTGCGGCAGCCCCAAACACCTCAGTCGTTGGCGTTCGAAGCCCTGAGTTCGGCGAGGAATGCCCTGCCAATATCGAGGACCTGCGTCGCGGCGACTGGATCGATATCAGCACCATGCGAGGCTTCATTGATGACGCGCAGAGCGTCGAGCATCTGGTCAGTGCCAGCGGGCGTACGACCATGGCGCTGCAGGTCTTGCAACATGGTCATGATACCGACCGGTTGGCTTACCGCGATGCCTCTGGATGCGACGAGGTCACGGAGCGCACGTTCGATTTCGATGCGAAGCTTGACCACCGACATCAACGGGAACTCGCGTGCAAACTCTTCGGCCGTCGGAAGATCTCCTTGAAGCTGAGGCGGCAAAGCCTGAGAAAGCAGATATTGGGCAATGCCCATGGGTTTGCTGGAATCGCGCACCGCATATTCCACGATCACCTCGTTGCGTCCCTTGCAAAGAATGATGCCGATGGAGGGTTTGTCATCCTTGTGGCGCAACTGGTCATCGACGGCGGACAAATAGAAGTTCATCTTACCCGCAAATTCGGGCTTGAAATCCTCGATCTTCAATTCGATCACCACGAAACAGCGCAAACGGAGGTGATAGAAGAGCAGATCGAGATAATAGTCCTGGCCGCCAACCTCGAGATGATACTGACTGCCGACGAATGCAAAGCCCTTGCCGAGTTCAAGGATGAGCAAGCGCAGATGCTCGATAAGCCCGCGTTCCAGATCCCGCTCCTGCATCTGAGGGCCGAGCGAGAGAAATTCGAATGCATAAGGGTCTTTGAGGATCTGCTGCGCCAGCTCGGATTGCTCAGCCGGCAGGGTGCGCGAGAAATTGGTCAGCGCACTGCCTTGACGAGCGAAAAGATTGCTGTCGATCTGGTGAGAGAGGACATTCCGGCTCCAGCCATGTTCGATCGCCTGTCGGGCATACCAGGCGCGCGTCTCGGGTGCCTTGACCGCGTCGAGGAGGCGCAGGTTATGGCCCCATGGCAGTAGTGCAACAACCTGTTGCACAAATTCACCGTCCGGCCAGGCTTCGGCGAAGGCGCGCATATATTTCAGATTTCTCGCCGATAGTCCCGTCATCTCAGGGAAGGCCCGGCCGAGGTCCTCGGCCAGGCGCTCGATGACCTTGGTGCCCCAGCCCTCGCGTTCCTGCCGCCCCAGAATGTCGCGACCTATGCTCCAATAAAGAACGATCAGTTCGCGATTGACCGAAAGGCCGGCCCTGTGTCTTGCCGCGGCGATCTTCTGCTTCAAATCGCCGACGAAGGCGGAATAGCTGCGAGCATCGATCTCGGCGGCCGATCCGCCACTTCCGACGCGAGGGGTTGGAGATTTAGACACTGCGGCTCACTCTGCCATCTCCCTGCGCTTAGGCGATGACTTGGAAAGGAGGTGGCCACTGGCGAACCTGTCGCCATCGGACAGGTTTTCTCGGTTTCGGCTTGTCCGGGTGCATGCGAAAGCATGAAGGATCACGATGTCGATCATGCCTGGCATACTGTTTTCTCCTGTTCCGCAACCAGAATCGGTCGAGGAAAAGCAAGGATAACCCACCGAACATATAAAGGCGTCTTCTATCCCTTCAGGCATTCCGATTTGCCGTATACGTATCCAGTTCATCCATCGCAATGGTCAGAACTCAAAGCGCCAATGCGGCCTGCCCCGGCTCTTCCCGATAGCGCTCGACACGAAAAGTCCCTTTTGGCAAAGGCCGCAGCAGCTCGGCTTCTCGCCGCGTCAGGTCGAGCCATGCCATCCGCTCTTCCCGACGCAACGCCGCCATCTGACGATCCTGATACAGCGCGATGTCATCATTGGCCGCAATCGTCAGAATTGCGTAGGATTCCGGCCAGTCGCGGGTTGCTGGGCGCCAGATGCCCGCAAAATAGAACCAGTCGCCATCGGCAAGCCGGTAGCGATAAGGCTTGCCGTTCACGCGGTTTCGGAACTCGGAAGCCGGCACCAGGCAGCGGAAGCTCGGGAAACTGCGCCCCTCCGAGCGAATGAGCGTAAAGGCCCGCCCGCCCACTTCAAGCGGTTGCAAGCCCCAAGGTCGCTCGACCATCTCAACACCGCGGCCATCTCGTCTTATGATGACACGGCGATCGTCGAGCGACGTGGCTGAATCGAAAGCCGTTGCGCTCATGATGCCTCAGAACATAACAGGAACGAACTCGCTTGACAATGGCGCGGGTATGGGAGGGTGGATGTGCAATGACTACCGCTTGCTGGTCGATCTCGCATCGGTCATGGAGGATTTCGCGGACCTCAAGATCAAGATCCGTTTTTCGGAGGGCCGTCCGAACTTCGAGGCTCGGGAGGACATCAAGATCACCAATGTCGCCCCGGTCGTCAAAAGCGTTCCGGACATGCGCGGCGAAGGCGATCTGGTGAACCGCAGGTGGAGCTGGCCGGGGAGCAACAAGAAACCCGTCTATAATTTCCGGTCCGAGGGGCGGGATTTCGGATCCAACCGCTGCCTCATCATCACCGATGGCTTTTACGAGTTCACCGAACCGGAGGATCCGAAGAAGAAGCGCAAGGACAAATGGCTATTCGCGAAGAAGGACGAGCCGCTTCTTGCGATCGCCGGCATCTGGCGCGACACCAAGGAGGTTGGCGAGGCCTTCACGATGCTGACGATGGAGCCTGGTCCCGACATCGCCCCCTATCACAACCGTCAGGTCGTCATTCTGGATCGTGCTGCTTGGATCGATTGGCTCGATCCGTCCATCCCCGCCCAATCGCTGATCGGGCCATTGCCGTCCGGATCATTGTCCGTCACGCAGGTTGGATGACTTTGTAGGGCATGATGCCGGGAAAGAGCCGGGCAATGGCGAGGATCTGGCACAGCGTTCAGCTTTCCGGTCCATCGAGATCTTTCTCCGCAAGCGCTCTGAATGCATCTGGAACCGAACGTTTTCGATCCAGCGCCGCCGTCGCGTAACCCACCGCCTCGCGCCCAAAACGCTGGCGGATGGCGTCCATGGCGCGATCGGCTTTTTCGCGCGCGGCGCCCCGACGTGCACCGGACCGTCGTTTCTCATCGGGAAGGCCGAGCGGAAGATCGAGCTGAATCTCCGGCTGCTTGTGAAAATGCGAGACGGAGACCGCAACCAGGGTGATGATGGCTTCTCGCGGGTGATCGGCGAGCGCGGAACGCACCAGCCTGGTCGCGATCTCGGCCAGCATCGTCGTCGCCGAGATTGGCGCGCCGAGCGTTGCCGATCGCGTGACGGCGCGCATATCGGCAAATCGGACGCGTACGGTCACGGTCCAGCCGGCCAACGCCTTAGCGCGCAGGCGCGAGGCGACCCGATCGGCAAGCTTAAGCAAAACCGGCCCGAACACGCGTTCGACGGCCGGCTGTCGCCCCAATGCCGACTGCGCACCGGCGGAACGGGCCCGATGTTGCGTGCGGATCTCGCGGGGATCCCGGTTCCAGGCGAGCGAGCGAAGCTTTTCGCCGGCGGCATGGCCCAGCAGCCGCCCGATCGAATGGCCCGGCGTGTTGGCTAGCTGTCCGATGGTGAGAATGCCTTGATCCTTGAGCTTGGCCTCGGTCACCGGGCCGACGCCCCACATCAGGGCGACCGGGAGCTCGTGCAGGAAGTCGAGCTCATGCTCGGGATCGACGACAAGCAGGCCGTCGGGTTTGGCGACCTGGGAGGCGATCTTGGCAAGATGCTTGGTCCGCGCCACGCCAATGGAAATCGGCAGACCGAGTTCGGTGCGTACACGCCCTCGAATGGTGGCAGCGATTGCGGCCGGCGTACCGAAGAGATGGGTGCAACCGGCGACATCGGCGAAGGCTTCGTCGATCGAGATGCGCTCCACCAGCGGCGTGAAGTCGCCCAGGATCGCGATGGCCGCATCGCCCAGGCGCTGATAGTGGTCAAAGTGCCCGCCAACGAGGATCAGCTGCGGACAAAGCTCGCGCGCCTTGCGGCCCGACATGCCGCCATGCACTCCAAAGGCCTTGGCCTCATAGCTCGCCGCCAGCACCACACCGCCGCCAACGGCAATCGGCTTTCCGCGCAGAGCGGGGTCGAGGAGTTGCTCGACCGAAGCATAGAAGGCATCGAGGTCGGCATGAAGGATGGTGGCGAGCGTCTCCATGTTCTCACCTGAAATCCCGCGTCTTCACCTTGAGCTCGCAGATGTGGCCGTAAGGATCGACGAAATCCCGTGCACGCAGCCCCTTGGGGGGACGCTCACGGGAATCGGGGCTGACGCCTTGTCGTGCGTGGTCGCCGCGACCATGCGGGAGCGGAAAGGCCCCATCGCGACTGCCGACACTGGCAAGTTCGGCTGAGAGGTCCGCGACCTTGTGCACGACGAGGTGAACCACCTCACCTTCGCGCTGGATCCGGCCTTGGACCGCCATCATCGAGGTCGACAGGATGACACGGCGATAAGCCTCGAAGACCTTGGTCCAGACCACGAGATTGGCGATGCCCGTCTCGTCTTCCAGGGTCACGAACAACACACCCCTGGCGCTCCCCGGCCGCTGGCGCACGAGAACGATACCGGCAGCTTCCAGCCATTGGCCGTCACGGGCGTTCATCGCCTGCGCACAGCTGATGATCCGGCGCTGGCGGAGATCTTCGCGCAGGAAGGAGACCGGATGAGCGCGCAACGACAATCCGACATGGCCATAGTCCTGCACCACCTCCCCGCCGGCGGTCATCGGGCGCAGCAAGACGTTCGGCTCGCAGATCTCCGGGACGATTGCGGCTTCCCGGGCGGATGCGGCTGCAAAGAGCGGCAGCGGTTCGTCGCGCAGCGCGCGAATGGCCCACAGCGCTTCACGCCGAGCAAGACCGAGGGCGGCACGAAAGGCATCGGCTTCGGCAAGCTGGACGAGCGCCGCCTGGGGCACGCCGGCCCGACGCCACAGATCGTCAATCGAGCTGAAGGGTTGGTCGGCCCGGGCAGCAACGATCGACGCGGCATTGATATTGGCAAGCCCCTTGACCATGCTCAGGCCCAGGCGGACGGCAAAACGGCTCTCGTCGCCGGTGCACTCCAGCGTGCAGTCCCATCGCGAGGTATTGGCGCAGACAGGCCGCACGTCGATGCCATGCTGGATCGCGTCCCTGACGATCTGGGCGGGGGCATAGAACCCCATGGGCTGGGCATTGAGCAATGCCGCGCAGAACACATCGGGGTGCCAGCATTTGAGCCAGGAACTGGCATAGGCGATCAGGGCAAAAGAGGCGGCATGGCTCTCCGGGAAGCCGTAAGAGCCGAAGCCCTCCAACTGCTTGAAGGTCTTTTCGGCGAAGTCGCGTTCATAGCCGTTGGCCACCATGCCGTCGACGAGCTTGGCCTTGAACGAGGAGACCCCGCCTGTGTGCTTGAAGGTCGCCATGGATTTGCGCAGCAGATCGGCCTCGCCGGGCGTGAAGCCGGCGCACTCGATCGCAACCCGCATGGCCTGCTCCTGAAACAGCGGCACGCCAAGCGTCTTGCCCAACACCTTTTCGAGCTCGGGCTTGGGATAATGGACGGGCTCGATGCCATCGCGTCGCCGCAGATAGGGATGAACCATGTCGCCCTGGATCGGCCCGGGCCGGACGATCGCAACCTGGACGACAAGATCGTAAAAGGTCCGGGGCTTGAGACGCGGCAGCATCGACATCTGCGCGCGGGACTCGATCTGGAAGGTGCCGAGCGTGTCCGCCTTGCGGATCATGGCGTAGGTGCGCGGATCTTCAGCCGGGATGGACGCAAGGTCGAGCGCGATGCCCTTGCACTCGGCCAGGAGATCGAGACCGCGCTTCATGCAGGTCAGCATTCCCAGCGCGAGCACATCGACCTTCATGAAGTGCAACGCATCAATATCGTCCTTGTCCCATTCGATGACCTGGCGATCCGCCATGGCGGCGGGCTCGATCGGCACCAGATCGTCCAGCCGATCGTGGGTGAGGACAAACCCACCGGGATGTTGCGACAGATGGCGGGGGGCGCCCTGAAGCTGACGGGCGAGATCCAGTGTCAGCCTCAGCCGTCGATCAGCGCTATTCAGATTGAGCTGTTCGACCTCGCCTTCGGTGACGCCCTCCTCCGACCAGCCCCAGACCATGCCTGACAGCGTCTTGATCAAATCCTCCGGCAGGCCGAGCGCCTTGCCGACGTCGCGCAATGCTCCCTTGGTACGGTAGCGGATGACGGTCGAGCATAGGGCGGCATGATCGCGGCCATAGCTATCGAGCACCCATTGCATCACGATCTCCCGCCGTTCATGCTCGAAATCCACGTCGATATCGGGTGGTTCGCGGCGCTCCTCGGAGACGAAACGCTCGAACAGCAAATTGTTGCGGCCGGGATCGATCGAGGTGATACCGAGCACGAAACACACGGCCGAGTTCGCCGCCGATCCCCTGCCCTGGCACAGGATGTCCTGTGAGCGCGCGAACCGGACGATCGCATTGACCGTCAGGAAGTAAGGCGCATAGCCAAGCTTTTCGATCAGCCGCAATTCGTGCAGGAGGGTCGCGCGGACTCTGTCCGGTAGCCCCTCGGGATAGCGCCGCTCGGCGCCTTCCCAAGTCAGCTTCTCCAGCGTCTGTTGCGGCGTCAGCGAGGGATCGTCCCTCTCCTCGGGATATTGATAGGCAAGTTCGTCCAGCGAAAAGCGGCAGCGCTCCGCGATCTCCCGCGTCCTGGCCAGGGCTTGCGGGTAGCGGGCGAACAGACGATGCATTTCTTCGGGAGGTTTGAGATAGCGGTCGGCATGGCGTTCGCGACGCTCGCCCAACTCGTCGATCGTGACATTGTGGCGGATTGCGGTCACGACATCCTGCAGAACGCGCCGACCGGGTTCGTGGAAGAGCACGTCATTGGTGACCACGGTCGGCACGCGCATCTGCGCAGCCAGATTTGAAAGATCGTGCAGCCGCAGTTGGTCGTTGGGCCGGCGCCGCAAGGTGAGCGCCATATAGGCCCGATCACCAAAGGCCTCACGCAGGCGGCGCAGGCGTAGGCCACATTCGGCATCGGCGACATCCGGCAAGAGCACGGCGACAAGGCCGTCGCCATACGTGACCAGATCGTCCCAATGAAGGTCGCACTTGGCCTTGCCCGCGCGTTTCTTGCCGAGCGAGAGAAGCCGGCATAGTCGCGCATAAGCCGGGCGATCGGTCGGATAGACAAGGAAAGACTGGCCATCGGCAAGATCGAGCCGGCAGCCGACGATCAGGCACACGCCCGTCGCCCTGGCCGCCTCGCGGGCTCGAACGATCCCGGCCAGCGAATTGCGGTCGACGACGGCCAGCGCCTCGATGCCGAGGCAGGCGGCGCGGGCAAACAGTTCGTCCGCGGACGACGCACCGCGCAGGAAGCTGAAATGGCTGGTGACCTGAAGCTCGGTATAACGGGCGCTCATCCGAACACCCCGTGAAGATACCAGCGCTGCGAGCCGGTGGCGGTATCCTCGCCATCGCCGGCGCGATAGAGCCAGTAGCGCTCGCCGGCCTCGTCCTCGACCCGGAAATAATCGCGCACCGCCACGAATTCTGCCTCGCGCTTCCACCATTCGCCGAAGACGCGCTCGGGCCCGTCGGCGCGCTTGACGCGCCGGCGCACGCCGCGCCAGATGAAGGAGACCGGCGGATGATCCGGCAGGAGCGCCACGGTGTCGATCGGTTCGGGACGAACCAGCAGGCGCGAGGGCCGCGGCCAGTGGCCTGGCCAGGTCGCGCCGGTATCGGGCGCCATCGCCGCTATCCGGCACACCGAGCGCTCCGGCACGTCGCTGGGAACGGGTGCCGCCCGATAGATTGCGCGTTCGCCGACGCGGTTGGCGAGCGTGTCGACCAGATCGGAAACATCCGGCCTGGCAGCTTCAATCAGGCTGCTGGTCACCTGCTTGCGCTCCAGCGGCTCGGCAATGGTCGCACCGAGCGTCATGGCCTCGATCCCGAAGCCCGGATCGATCGTCTCGATCTTGTCGCACAACAGGCGGGTCAGGCGTTTTGCGTCACGCACCGGCTGCGCCATGCCGACCCGTATGGCTGCAATGCGGCTATCGACACGATGGCAGAGGAGGTCGAGACGTCGCGCGCCCCTCCCCTTCTCCTCGAGCGCGGCGCAGAGCTTGTCGACGAGTTTGCCGATATAGCGCGCGATGGTCTCGGCAGCGCCGATCGGCTCGGGAAATGCCCGACGCACCTCGATCAGATCGGGCGAGCGCACCGGGTCGATCGGCTCGGCCAACGCTCCCAGCGCCTGGTCGAGACGGCGCGCAAGCTCCGGCCCGAAACGAAGCAGGAGCGGAGCGCGCGGCTGCGCGAGGAGATCGCCGATGCACTCGAAACCCAGCACGCGCAGGTCAGTCGACGTCGCTGGCGGCAATCGAAGCGCTTCCAGCGGCAAGGCCATCAAGACGGGCCCGCCATGCCCCGGTGGCGCGACGATGCTCGGCCTCGCCGCAAAGCGCGCCAGGGCGTGAGCCGCACCCCAGCTGTCCGCGACGGCGGCGCATGCTCTCACGCCTGATTTGGCGAGCCGATCGATCAGCATATCGAGCATGGCCTGCTCGCCGCCGTGGAGATGGTCGGCACCGGTCGTATCGATGACGATGCCATCGGGAGGATCGGCAGCGACGATCGGGGCGAAGCGTTGCAATGCCCACAGCGCCAGGCGTTCCAGGGCAGCCGCATCCTCGACGGGGTCGGCATCCCCGACGATCAGGCCGGGAACGAGAACCTGCGCTTTGGCTGCGGGCATGCCGACGTGAAGACCGGCGGCCTGGGCAGCAGCGTCCGCGGCCACCACGATGCGCCGGCTTCCTTCCCGGCCGATCAGGACGAGCGGCGCCTCAGGCGGAGGCGCCGCCTCGCCAGCCTTGCGCCGCAGCCTGTCGGTGGACCAGGTCGGCAGGAAGAGCGAGACAACCCGTGACATCGCATGCCTCCAATTCGAAATCGGCACTTTCGCCCGCACGGGCACGGATCAGTTCCACGAGCCAGCGATGCCGGCCGACACCGGGAACAGGCAGCGTTTGCGACGGCAAAACCGAAATTCGCCAACGCGTCATCGCGGCGGTCGGTTGGCCAAAATCGGCAGTGTCCGTATGCCGCCGCCAACGCCGAAGCGCGATGCCGATCGCCCCGGTTCCTTCCGAACAAAGCTGAAGCCGGCGTGAGGCGGTCATCGACAAGCGGGCGACTTCGGCGACGGCAGCGCCGAGACCGCCATGGCGAAGGCCCTCCTCCATGCAAGCGAGCACCGTCTTGTCGTCGCCAGCCTCGACATAGATCACCCGGTCCGGTGCGAGGCCGGCCTGGGCGAGCGCCGGCGCGAAGAGGTCCGGCCGTGTGATGCACCACAAAACCTTGCCGCTTGTGCGCGCGGCGATGCCTGCGGCGAACAGGGCAGCGGCCGCACCATCGACCGCACCGTTGCCACCGCCAGCCACCTCATGAAGCGCACCACGTGCCAGCCCTCCGCCTGGAAGCCGTGCATCAACCTCGGCGATCCCGAACGGGAGAACCGATCGTGCGCGTCGCCCCGTGCCCTCGATCTGTTCGATCTGCCCACGCAAGGACGCTATGGCCGCCTCGGATCGCAAGCTCCCTATCAACCTCCAAAAATAGCTTCACCATAATGTTCACTATTTGTTCTGATTTTCCAGCGAGAGAGTCAAGGAAGATTCCACCCGCTCCCTCGAGGCAAGTACGCAGTGCTCGTTCTTCCAGAGGGTAGGGCGCGGTCCCCCTGCATGGGCTTGCCCAAGTTCGGTCGTGAGAGGGCGCTAAACGCGGGGCGCTGGGAGGCGAGACCTGGAACGTTGACGAACGATCTGAGGAACGGATGCAATCGATCAAAAGCTATTCACGCCCGCAGCGTTTTTTCCATTGGGCCATGGCGGCCATCATTCTTGTCGCACTCGGACTCGGCCTTTGGGCTTCCTTCCTGGAGGCCGGCACGCCCATTCGAAAATTCATATTGGAGATTCACAAGTCGCTGGGATTCACCGCAGCCTTGCTGCTGCTGCCGCGCCTCACCTTTCGATTGATCTGGCCGGTAGCCACCTCGCGTGAAAGCGAGCATCCTGCAGCGCGTCTTGCCGCGCATGCTGCGCACTGGACCCTCTACGGTCTCATGGTGTTCATGCCGGTCACCGGCTACATGTTCTCGGCTGCCGGCGGCTACTCTCTGCCGTGGTTCGGCCTGTTTCAGTGGCCGCGATTGTTGGGGCATGATTCAGCGATAGCATCGGCCGGCGAATGGCTGCACGATCATGGAGCGTGGGTGCTGTATGCGATGGTGGGACTCCATCTCGCGGCGGTTTGCTGGCATCAATTCTACAGGAGGGATGCCGTGCTGAGCCGCATGCTCACACCCCGGGCGATCAAATAGCCGCATCTTCGCTATCGGAGCCAGAGATCTGCAAGCGACAGACTCTTTCAATCACAGGACGTGGTTTGGAGAGAACGGTTCGGCAACAGAGCTTCGAATGACGATGGAAGGCCCGGAACGGCGAGGAAGGTGCGGCGGCAATGCCAAAACGTTGCACAAGACACGCAGCCGACAGGTATCGATCTCGAAACCGCCCAAGACTTACTGCTAAGAGGAAGAATGAAATCCGTTCTGTGCGTCGCCTTTGCCCTCCTCCCGCTCCTCTCGCCAGCCCGCGCTGCCACCTATGAGGCCGTCGAGGGCGACCGCATCATCGTTTTGGATGGCGACACTGTCGCCTTGCCATGTAAAATGCCTGGTCGAGGCTGTTCGGAACGCGTCCGGTTTCCCGACATCGACGCGCCCGAAGTGTTTCACCCCGACTGCAAGGAAGGGCTGGAGCAAGGCCTCAAGGCCAAGGCAAGACTGGTGCAACTGATCCGGGGCAAGGTCGTCTATGTCGAGCGCAGCGGGCGTCGAGACATCTATGGGCGTACCTTGGCCGCTTTACGGGTCGGTAGTCCGTCGGGACTCAACGCCGGCATGCAACTCGTCCGCGAAGATCTGGCCCGGCCATGGAAAGCCGGCCGTGCCGCGCGTGAGGAGCGACAGCTCTATTGGTGTGGGCCAGACGCCGCTCCGGGAAGCGATTAGCCCAAGGGGTCACGCTTCTCCCTCTCCGAGGCCCGTCACAGTCACTTCACATCGATGCTGACACTATGGCAGCAACCGTTCACCCAGGTGGGAGCGATGCGATGCGCAAGCTGGCTATTGTCGCACTTTTATCCTTTTCACTCACTGCCCCTCTATCGAAAGCCCAGGCATGGTGGGATGGAGGACATAGGCAGGTGGCCTATGTTGCGCATCAACGGCTGAGAGACGGTCCGAAAGAAAAGGCGGATCAGCTGCTGCGCCTCAATCCCAGCTATCAGAAATGGATTGCCGGCGCGCCAGACGAAACGACCGCCAGAATGTATGCGTTCGTTCACGCCGCAAGCTGGGCTGACGATATCAAGATGAAGGGATCGGGCTATACGCGCGATGATCCAAACTCGCCCACGGCCCGGCCAGAACATCGGTTATGCCGACCGCAATCAGCACGATTACTGGCATTACAAGGACATCGCTTTTTCACCCGACGGCACCATCCCGGGGAGCAGAACAAGGTTGATGCTGTCACCCAGCTCAAGAAAATGATCGCTGCCCTCCCCACCTCGTCGGGGGCTTCTGATGATGTCAGATCCTATGATCTGGTTTGGATGCTCCACATCGTCGGCGATCTTCATCAGCCCCTGCATGCCACGGCTCGGTATACGCGCGAACTGCCGGCAGGCGATCGAGGCGGTAATGAAGAAACTGTGATCCCCGCGACGGGCGAGGTCATCTCACTGCACGCCTATTGGGATCGGACGTTCGGCGGTTATTCCTCCGCCTTTGGCGCAGTGTTCGATGCGGGAGGCAAGGAAGGGATTGCTTCGTTCGATGTGAGCGGCGAGGACCTGAAAGTCCTCGATCCCGAGGCTTGGGCCTCGGAAAGCAAGGCGATTGCGGAAAACTACGCCTACGCGCCGCCGGTTTCGACCGGGGCCAATCCGGTGATGCTTACGCGTGAATATGAGACCCGCGCCCGCACCATCGCTCGCGCCCGGGCTGCCCTCGCTGGCGCGCGCCTGGCAGAGATCCTCAATGAGGCGCTGAAATAAGGAGGGAGCACGGATGCACGGGGCACGCTCGGGGCACCAACCTATCTAACGCTTCGGGTAAGTACTCATGTCTATCCGCCCATCACATAGGTCGTCTTCACGGTGGTGAAGAACTCGGCGGCATATTTTCCCTGCTCACGCGAACCGTAAGAAGAACTCTTGCGACCACCGAAGGGTACGTGGAAATCGACGCCCGCGGTAGGCAGGTTCACCATCACCATGCCGGCTTCCGCATTGCGCTTGAAATGCGCGGCATGTTTGAGGCTCGTCGTAGCGATGCCGGAAGAAAGGCCGAACGGCGTGTCGTTGGCGACGGCCAGAGCCTCCTCATAATCCCTGACACGAATGACGGCGGCAACGGGACCAAAAATCTCCTCACGAGCGATACGCATCTGGTTCGTCGCCTCGGTGAAGAGCGCCGGCTGTAGATAGAAGCCAAGCCTATCGCGCGTCAGGCGCTCGCCGCCGAACGCAAGTTTCGCGCCTTCTTTTTGTCCGATCTCGATATAGCCCATGTCCTGCTCGAGCTGCGCCGCATCGACGACCGGCCCGATATGCGTGCCGGCTTTCAACGCATCGTCGACGACAAGGCTCGCGAGGCGCTCGCCGACCGCAGCCACGAACCTGTCGTGAATGCCTTCCGTCACGATGATGCGCGAGGACGCCGTGCAGCGTTGGCCGGTTGAGAAGAAGGCAGAATTCGCCGCCGCTTCGACGGCGACGGTGAAATCTGCATCATCGAGCACGACAAAGGGGTTTTTGCCGCCCATTTCGAGCTGGAACTTGCGGCTATGCCCGATAGAGGCCGCCGCGACGCGTTTTCCCGTGCCTGTCGAGCCGGTAAATGTGATTGCGTCGATATCCGGACTGTCGAGCATGGTCTGGCCGACGACGGAGCCCTTTCCCATGACCAGATTCAGCACGCCCTTGGGCAAGCCGGCGCGGACAAGAATGTCGGCGAGGGCCCACGCACTGCCTGGCACGAGTTCAGCCGGCTTGAAGACGACGGTGTTGCCGTAGCATAGAGCCGGAGCGATCTTCCAGGCGGGAATGGCGATCGGAAAATTCCATGGCGTTATGATGCCGACGACCCCGGCGGGCTCGCGAGTGATCTCGATGCTGATGTCCGGGCGAACGGAGGGCAGCACTTCGCCGGCAAGTCGCAGGCATTCGCCGGCGAAGAAGTCGAAGATCTGGGCCGCGCGCACTGTCTCGCCGATGCCCTCGGCAAGAGTCTTACCCTCTTCACGCGACAGCAGCCGACCGAGTTCGTCCTTGCGGGCGAGAATTTCGTCGGCACTTTTCCTCAAGATCGCATGACGCTCAAGAATGCCGGAGCGTGACCAGGTTGGAAAAGCAGCCTTTGCCGCCTCGATCGCTGCTCTTGTGTCCTCGGTGGAGGCTTGGGCATACTCGCCAATCACATCATCGATATCCGAAGGGTTGATGTTCTTGACCGCGGCGCTGCCGACCCATTCGCCGGCTATCATATTCTGATGGAGGGTCATTACAGATACTCGAATTGCTCGTTCGGCGAGTGGGAGCGAACAGTGAGGGACCACCACCAGCAGGCTGGAGGTAGTCCCTTTTCCTCGTCTCTATCGTCTATGCGGCCCGATAAGAGCCTCCATCATGCCCGTTTCCTCTGCGGTGAGATCCGTTAGAGGGGGGCGAACGGAGCCCGCATCAAAGCCTTGCAGACGCACGCCGGCTTTAATCGCAGCAACGGCGTAGCCTTTGGAGCGATTACGAATAGCCATGAAGGGGTAGAAAAAGTCATTCAGGAACGCTTCGCACTTGGCCCGCTCGCCGGCGCGCAAAGACTTGTAGAATTCGATCGCAAGGCCGGGAACGAAATTGAACACGGCGGAAGAATAGGTCGTGAAGCCCGCGCCAAGATAGGCTTCCGCAAACAGTTCTGCGGTCGGCATTCCGCCTAGATAAGTCAGCCGCTCGCCTATCTTGGCCGTGATTTGACGTACGAGGCCGATGTCCCCCGTGCCGTCCTTGAAGCCGACGAGATTCGGACACTCGTCGCAAAGCCGAGCCAATGTATCGGCCTGGAGGACCGAATTGTCGCGATTGTAGACCATCACCCCCAAACCGGTCGACTGACACACGGCTTTGATATGTCGGTACAGACCTTCTTGCGGCGCGTCGATGAGGTAGTGCGGCAAAAGCAAAATGCCATCCGCTCCGACCTTTTCCACCGACCTGGCGATCGATACGGCGATTTCGGTCCCATAGCCGCATCCCGAAACGATCGGTGTATTTCCGGCGGCATCCTTGGCTACGCGAACGATCTCGGGAATCTCTTGCGGGGTCAGCGAGAAGAATTCGCCAGTGCCGCCGGCGGCAAACAGCGTTGCGGCTTCGAAACCCGAAAGCCAGGCAACATGCTCCGCGTAACTCTTGGCGTTGAAATTGCCATCGGCATGAAAATGCGTCACAGGAAAGGAAAGCAGGCCCGCTCCCAACACATGCTTCAATTCTTCAGTCTTCATAAGTATAGTCCTTGTTTGGAGAAAGCACCGAAAGAGCACCGCTCTCTCGTTGATCTTTGAATGGGTGCATGTCGTTAGAGCCCGAGCGAGTGCACCATGGCAGCGAGGCGCTCGCAGGCACCTTCAAGTTCGCGGTCCGAAGCCGCGATCGACAGTCGGATGAATCCAGGCGCACCGAACGCCACGCCGGGAACGCCAGACAGACCAAATTCACTCAACAGGCGAGAAGCAAACACCGTGTCGTCCGTGATCACTTCGCCTGCCGCGGTCTTCCGGCCAAGCAGCCTCTCGATGCCGACGAAGGCATAGAAGGCCCCTTCAGGCGGCCTGAAATCGATCCCATCGATACCAGCCAGGTTATCGGCCATGATCTTTGAGCGTGCGGTGAATATCGCTGCGGCATTGCCGACAAAGCTCTGATCGCCTGTCAGCGCGGCGAGGGCGGCCGCCTGCGCCACCGTTGAAACGGAGGTGACGCTTTGCGACTGCATCTTGTTGAGGGCCGCGATCAGGGCTTTTGGCCCTGCCGCATAACCCACCCGCCAGCCGGTCATGGCATAGGCCTTGGAAACCCCGTTGACGATCAAGGTTCGATGGCGCAACCCAGCGCAGGCCTTGGCGAAAGAAATGAAGGCAACATCCGTCAACAAAATGTGCTCGTAGATCTCGTCGGAGATCACCAGAATCTGGCAATGGCGGGCGAGCACCTGCCCAAGCGCTCGATATTCTTCCTGCGAATAGATCGCGCCTGTTGGATTGGATGGCGAATTGAGCATCAGCCAGCGCGTTTTCGGCGTGATCGATGCTTCCAGCTTCTCCGGCGTTATCTTGAAGCCGATTTCCCGCCCACACGTCACATAAACGGGCGTGCCGCCATGCAAGGCAACGATGTCGCCATAAGATACCCAGCAAGGGGTTGGAATAATGACCTCGTCACCGGGCTCGAGCGTCGCCAGAAAGACATCGAAGAGGATCTGCTTTGCTCCGTTCGCAACCATCACCTCTTCGAGGCCGTAGTCCAGTTGGTTCTCTCTCCTGAACTTATCGGCGACCGCCTGGCGAAGCTGGTCTGTGCCGGCGGCCGCGCCATAGCGCACGCGGCCTTTTCGGATGGCCGCACATGCCGCTTCGGCAACATGAGGCGGTGGCTCGAAATCCGGTTCACCCAGTGAGAGGTCGATGATGTCTCGGCCGTGAGCCGCAAGTTTCCTGGCGGCCATCGCAATCGCCATGCTGGGCGAGGATTTGATGCCTGCGGCGCGCTTGTTCTCGAACGTCATCTCAATCTCCTTGGACTGTTTGATCAGTAACGCCGAAAAGGCTTTCGCCGTGCCCGGCGTCATGGAGGGTCACTTCACTGAGACGTAGTCAAAATCTCGATCGCGCTGCGAAGCAGAAGGGTCACGCTTGTCCGCTGGACCATATCCACCGCCGCCTGGAAGCTGCAGGATGAGCCGGCGGCCTGCCGGTACATGCTGCCGTCCCTTGGAGGCGAGGCGGGTGCCATCATCGAGCAATACCGCGCCGGGCGCGCCGCTTTCACCGCCATCGCGGCCACGAGCGGGATGCTCGATGCGATCGAACATTGCGTTGAAGTGCATTTCGTGACCTTCGGTCGGCGAGATCTCCACGATTTGACCGAGCCCACCACGAAACTGTCCCGCGCCACCGGAGCCGTCTCGCAATTCCTTGCGCCAGAAGATCACCGGCCCGACATGCTCCGTGGCTTCAATCGACATTGAATGAACACCGCTGGGAAAAGCCGTCGCATTCAAGCCATCGAGACGAGACCGAGCCCCTGCACCGCCACTATTGAAGAGCAGGACCTCGGCGCGCTGTCCGCCATCTGCGGGCGCTTCCTCGCCCGTTAGTGGCCTTACACTGACATGGAGGTTCCACAGCGCGCCCGCTCCCTCCGCCGGTACTCTGCCGGGTAGCATCTTGTGGACGGCGCCCAGCACCGCATCCGGAACGAGGTGGCCTAACACATGTCGAACCGAGACGGGGGCCGGATGCTGTGCGTTCAGGATGCAATCTTCGGGTGCCGTGACACGGAATGGCAGCAGCGATGCATGGTTGTTGGGGATTTCCGGAGCAATCGAGCATTTCAGGCCATAGCACGCATAGGCGGCCGAATAGATCAGCGGGCAGTTGATGCCTTTTGGACTTGGCGGCGAGGTACCCTGAAAGTCGGCGAGTATATGGTCTTCGGCAACATCGAGACGAACGGCGATATCGATCGGCGACCCATAGCCATCGACGCGCATCACATTGGAATAGGAACCCTTGGGCAGAGCCGCCAGTCGTTCCAGCGTGGCATCATAACTGCGCTTGAAGATGAATTCGGCAAGCGTCTCCAGATCGGCGAGCTCGAACTCATCCATCATGTCCATCAGTCGGCGATGGCCAATCTCGTTGCAGGCCGCCAGCGAATAGACGTCGCCAACCACCTGGTGGCTCTCGCGCACATTGTTGCGCAGGATGTTCACGAGATCCTTGTTGACCACGCCTCGCTCGGCAAACTTCATGATCGGAACGAAGATGCCTTCTTCGTAGACCTCATTGGCATCGGGGCCGAAGCCGCGGCCGCCGACATCCACCACATGCGCCGTGCAGGCGAAGTATCCGACAAGGGCACCTTCACGAAAGCTCGGCGATACGACGGTGAAGTCGTGCAAGTGGCCGGTGCCCTTCCAAGGATCGTTGGTGATGTAGACGTCGCCTTCGAAAATACTCTCCGAACCGATGTCACGGATGAAGTGGCCCACGGCTTCGGCCATGGCGTTGACATGACCGGGCGTGCCGGTCACGGCCTGGGCAATCATCTTGCCACTGCGGTTGAACACGCCAGCAGAAAGATCACCCGATTCACGCACGCTGGTGCTGAAGGCTGTGCGGATGAGTGTGACAGCCTGTTCTTCGACCACGGAAATCAGCCGGTTCCACATGATCTGCATGCGGACGTCGGAAAGTGCATTGGCCTTCATGGATATTCCTCCGTTCAAGCGTCTTGCTTGAGACGCACGAGCAGGCAGCCATCGGCCTGCATGATGACTTCGCGGCTTGCGGCAACGATGGTGGACGTCTCGCGTTCGGTGATCACCGCGGGGCCTGCGGCCCAATCTCCCGGCTTCATGTCATGGCGCGAAATGATCGCAGCCGTTTGAAAGCTGCCTTGCTGCACGTCGAAGATAGCGCGAGTGCCACGCACCGTTGCGTCAGCGGCCTTTTCAGTCCTGCCGATCTTCTGCGGTGGCACCGTCTTGGAGGTTGCTCGCAGCGACCAGCCGACGATCTCAACATCGAGGCCATCGATGAGGCGGCCGAAGAAGCTCTCATATCGTTCGTCAAATAGTTTTCGGAACAGGGCGCCATCGGCGTCGGCGTAGTCGCGAACTGAGATGGCGACCGGCACTTCCCAGCCCTGCCCGACATAGCGCATATAAGCTGTGCATTCGAGATCGGGATCGGCATCCGGCACACCGGCGCGCACGAAGGATGTTGCTTCCGCAATCAGTTCTGCGATCGTGGCGTTGATGGCTTCAGCCTCAAAGCGGCTAAGCCTGCTATAGGCGCTGCGAACGGACTCAAAGCCGAATGGTGCCCGCAAGAAGCCGATGGCCGAGCCGACGCCCGCGCCCGGCGGGATCAACAGCTGCGAAATGCCGAGCTTCTCGCAAAGCCGGGCAGCATGGATCGGCGCCGCGCCGCCGAAGGCGATCATGGTGAACTCGGAGAGCTCCTTGCCGTTCTCCACAGCATGCATGCGGGCGGCATTGCTCATGTTCTCGTCGACGACTTCGCTCAAACCATAGGCGGCGGCGGCAACATCTGTGCCCAGCCTATCAGCAACATCGTTGTGCAGGGCCCGATCGGAGGCTGAGCGATCGAGCCTCATGGTGCCGCCGGCGAACTCACCGGCATCAAGACGCCCCAGAACGAGGTCAGCATCGGTGACGGTTGGGCTTGCCCCGCCGCGGCCATAGCAAGCCGGACCTGGCTCCGACCCTGCGCTATGGGGCCCGACACGGATCTGGCGCATGCTGTCGACGGTTGCAATCGACCCCCCGCCGGCACCGATCTCGACCATTTCGATGACCGGAATGGAGATCGGCATGCCGCTCCCCTTCTTGAAACGATAGGTGCGGGCGACTTCGAAGGTCTTGGATGTCCTCGGCGTCTTGTTTTCGATCAGGCAGATCTTGGCCGTCGTACCCCCCATGTCATAGGACAGCACCTTGTCCAGGCCATAACGGCTGGCGATATGCGCGGCGAAGATCGCGCCGCCGGCAGGACCGGACTCCAACAGGCGAACCGGAAATTCGACCGCGCTTTCGATACTGATGATCCCGCCGCCAGAATGGATCATGAAAACCGGGCAGCAGGTGCCCTCCTCCCTCAATCGTCCAACCAGGCGGTTCAGATAGGACGCCATCAGCGGCTTGACGAAGGCATTGGCGCAAACCGTGTTGAAGCGCTGAAATTCACGCATCTGGGGCGAGACTTCGGACGAGATCGACACGGAGATGTCGGGCTTCCTGGCCAGCAGGCGCTCGCGCACGATCTTCTCGTGATGGCCGTTCAGATACGAATGGATGAAACCGATCGCGACGCTCTCATAACCATCGGCAATGATACGGTCACACAAGGCATCGGCTTCAGCGATATCGAGAGCCCTGAGCACGGATCCGTCCGCACCAACACGCTCGTCCAAGACAAAGCGCTCATTGCGGGCGACCAAGGGTGCCGGCAGCACGATGTCGAGATCATATTGTTCGAAACGGCTTTCGGTGCGCATTTCGATGACGTCACGAAATCCCTTAGTGGTGATGAAGGCCGTTTTCGCGCCGCGACGCTCGATCAGGGCGTTGGTGGCGAGCGTCGTGCCGTGGATAATCGTATCGATGGCGGCAAGGTTCACCCCCGCGACGTCGGCAACCTCGCGGATCGCTTTGACGATCGCATTTTCAGGAAAGGAATAGTCGGTCAGCACTTTGACCGAATGGAGGGTGCCGCCGACCTCCATCGCGACGTCGGTGAAGGTACCGCCGATATCGACGCCGACCCTGATTTGTTCGCCATCTTTCGCCATT
The DNA here is from genome assembly GCF_057813875.1 of Labrys sp. F242. NCBI lineage: Bacteria > Pseudomonadati > Pseudomonadota > Alphaproteobacteria > Hyphomicrobiales > Xanthobacteraceae > Labrys > Labrys sp. F242. The sequence goes on from NZ_JBVASG010000009.1 coordinate 164,066, forward strand.
TACTTACGATGCTCCGTAATCAAGCTGCTGTTGCGCCGCGTGCGGGCGTGTTTTGGACATGCGGTGTCCGTCCCCCGCCCGTTTGATCAAGCGGGAGCCAAAGGTCTTTTGGTCGTTGGTGTTTTGGTGGCCCTATGCGGCGGCTGGAACGCTCGCGCAGGGCTCGAACGTTATTGCTTGCCGGTAAAGTCGATGTCCGGCAACGCGGTGGGGAGTTTGGCGCGGTCTACACCGATCCATTTCTTGTAGAGTGCATCCAGGGTGCCGTCGGCGCTGTGGCGGGTCACGAAATCCGTCAGGAAGGCGAGCATTTCCTGGTCACCCTTGCGCACAGCCATGCCCTGGAAGTTATCCGCAACCTTGTACTTGCGCTCATAATCGGCGCCATGGCCCGTCTTGGTGATCACCAGACCATAGGTTACACTGCCTAAGATCGCGTCGACCTGGCCTGAGAGCAATGCTTGGACGGTCGTCGCATCATCATCGAAACGCTTGATTTCGGTGTTGGGCGGCGCGGCCTTGGCCAAGACCGGCTCAAATACGCTGCCGCGATTGACGCCGATGACATAGTTTCCTAGATCCTCGTTACCTTTGATTTTGGCATCTTTCTTTGCCCAGACTGTAATGTCATTTGAAGAATAGGGAATGACATACTGGATCACCTTGGCACGCTCTTTCGTGATCGTCATCGAGGGCACGAGGAAATCGACATTGCCGTTGGCCAGGAGAGGAATACGGTTCTGGCCGGTGATGCGCTCGAACCTGACCTCCACGCCCAGTTCCTGGGCGATGAGCTTTGCGACTTCGATATCAAAGCCGTTGCTTTGGCCATTCTGGTCGATGAAGCCCCAGGGAAACTGGTCCATCTGAACCCCGATGGTTGCCGTGCCCTTGGCCTTGATCTCCTCCGGGCTGATCGCCTGTGCAGGGGTCGTCAAAGTGGTCGCCAGCAAAATTGCCGTGAACCCCGACACGATCTTGGTGCGCAAAGTCAACAATGCCGAATTGAACATGTGGTTACCTCTGGTTGATTATCATGCGTTCTTTGTTATCGAGCGGCATTGAGGCGCCGTTCGACACTTGCGCCGAAATAGGTCAGGGGCAGGCAGATGAAGAAGTATACCAGCCCGACTGATCCATAGACTTGCAGGGGCTGAAAAGTAATGTTCGCCATCAACTGGCCCGAACGAGTAAGCTCGGTCAGACCCAGCAGCGCCGCCAGGGCGGTGCCCTTGATCAGGTTGACGAGAAAACCAATGGTTGCGGGAAGGCCGATGCGAAACGCCTGCGGCAAGACGACGTCGACCATCCGGTGGAAATAGCCGATGCCAAGAGCGCGAGCAGCCTCACTCTGGCCCGAGGGAACGGCTTGGATACTGCCGCGCCAGATTTCGCCCAGGAACGCGCTGGCATGCAGCGACAGACCGATCGTCAACGCGATCCAGATGTCGACTTTCATGCCAAGGAGCGGCAGACCAAAATAGACGAAGAAGAGCTGAACCAGCAGCGGCGTGCCCTGGAAGATTTGGATATAGGCGGCCGTCAGCCCGCGCAGCATCGTCCATTTTGCGGTGCGGCACAAAGCAACCGCAAGGCCAAGGGCGCCTCCGCAGACAAAGGCGAGCAAAGACAGGATGATCGTCCAGCGAGCCCCTTCAAGCAGGAACGCAAACTCGCCGAAACCAAATTCGCGGATCATCGCCACACCTCACTTTGCCGGATAGGAGAAGTAGGTTTTGCCGACGAGCCGGAGGGCGACGGCGAAGAACTGCGACAGCAAGAGATAGATCGCCCCGAGCACAAAATAGATCTCAAAACTGCGAAAGGTCTGCGCATCAAGCGTCTGAGCAACATAGGTCAGTTCTTCGGCCGACACCGAAGCGACCAGGCTCGAGTTCAGCATCATCAGGATGAACTGGCTGCACAGGGCCGGATAGACCGCACGGATTGCAGGCCGAAACACGATGAAGCGATAGATATCGAGGGTATGAAGGCCCAATGCTCTGCCCGCCTCGATTTGGCCTGGTCGGATCGCCTGCACGCCGCCCCGGACGATCTCGGCCGCATAGGCCGCACAATTGAGCGTCATGGCCAGGACCGCAGCCTCCTCGCCGCCCAAACGCACGCCGAGAGACGGCATGCCGAAATAGATGAAGAACACCTGGACGAGAAAGGGCGTGTTGCGGATCAGTTCGATGTAGCAGATTGCCAGCAGCCGGAGTGGGGTGAGCCTGCTCATGCGCACCAGCATGAAGATGATGCCAAGCGCCAGGCCCGCGACCATGGAGATCGCCGACATCCGCAATGTCTGGATGGCGCCCTCCACAAACAAGGGCCAGGCGGCAAAAACCGGAGCGAAATCGAAGGTATAGTGCATCCCCTTCCCCGCTCAATGATTGAGAATTTGGCTGAGAAAGGATTTGGTGCGCTGGTGGCGCGGATTGCCGAAGAAGTCCTCCGGCTTGGCGCTTTCGATGATTTCACCGCGGTCCATGAAGATAACGCGATGGGCCACTGCACGAGCAAAGCCCATTTCGTGGGTCACGCAGATCATCGTGATGCCGTCGTCGGCAAGCGAGATCATGGTGTCGAGGACTTCCTTGACCATCTCGGGGTCAAGAGCGGAGGTCGGCTCATCGAACAGCATGATCTTGGGGTCCATGCACAGAGCCCTGGCGATTGCGACGCGCTGCTGCTGCCCCCCCGACAGCTGCGCGGGATATTTCAGCGCTTGCTCGGCAATGTGCACACGTTCGAGATAGCGCATGGCCTTCACCTTGGCCTCAGCCATGGAAGCCTTGCGCACCCGGCGCTGCGCCAGCATGCAGTTTTCAAGAACGCTCAGATGGGGGAAGAGATTGAACTGTTGAAATACCATGCCGACATCGCGGCGGATATGATCGGCGTTCGAGCCCCTCTGGCTGAGCTGCGTGCCGTTGACGGTAATCGCGCCTTCCTGGACTTCCTCCAGGTGATTGATGCAGCGGATCAGCGTCGACTTGCCTGACCCGGACGGGCCGCACAAAACGATATGCTCGCCACGAGCGACGTTCAGGTTGATGCCCTTCAGTACCTGTAGAGAGCCGTACCACTTGTTGACATCGACCATCTCGATGGCTTTTTCCAATATACCGCTCTGGCCCATGACCAGTTCCCCTTCCTGTTGTTGTCAGGATTTTTGCCGTCAGGATTTCGGTGTGACTTCGAATATGGCGTCGACTTCTACCGAGGAGCCACGCGGCAGCGATCCGGCACCAAGCGCGGTGCGGACATGCCGCCCTTTGTCGCCGAAGACCTCAACGAGCAGATCGGAGGCGCCATCGATGACGGCAGGATGGCCTTTGAAGTCGGGCCGGGCGTTGACGAAACCACGAAGCTGGAGACAGGCGACCACGCGGTCGAGATCGCCATCAAGCGCGGCGTGGACGCGTGCCAGGAGGTTGAGCGCACAAAGGCGGGCCGCCTGATAGCCCTCCTGCGGTGTTACGTCTTCGCCCACGACGCCAGGAAAATGGTCCACGCCGTCGATCTTCGGAACCTGACCGGAGACATAGAGAAGATTTCCAGCCAAGCGGCAGGGGAGATAATTCCCCGCAGGCGAGGCTATCGCAGGTAATACGATCCCCAACTTGGTAAGGCGTGCAGAAACATCACCCATCGTCGTTTTGCACCTGTTTTTGAACGCACGAATGCGCCCAGATTCGCTCCCGGGCCGCTCGCTACGTCCGGAAGGATCCCGGAAATTGCGGTTGGCGCACCTTTTTCTGAAGATGGAGATTATAGAAATAGTATCTCATGTCAACCTTAGCAAAAGAGATATTATCTCTTTGCGATTTTATGAGCCATGTTGGGAAAACATATATATTTTCAATGAGATATGAGAATTACAGATCGCGTTCCAAAATCCGGAACCAGCTCAATGTCGAAAAAAATTTCGCTTTCTGACGTCAGACAGGCCCGAGTGAGCGCTAATAACACGGGTGATACTATCAGTGAGCATCCGTTCAGCGGTCGTAGATTCGTATTGAGGTAGTACCACCAATCGCCGTTGTGCTACCTTGTGCTGGATCGTGAAATCCCTATCCACAAAGGCAGCAGGCTGGATGTGGTGGAACGAATTGGACGGGTGGCATTTGGATACTTTGACAGGCCGGACAATCAAGGCGCTGAAAACGCATATCGCAGAGGGACAGCTTGCCAGAGGACACAAGCTCGGATCACTCAACGAATTGTCGCAGACGTTTGGCGTAAGCCGGACGGTCATACGCGAAGCCGTATCCGCACTGCGCTCGGATGGTATCGTCGAGGCCCGTCATGGAGTGGGCGTGTTTGTCGTGACTCCTCCCATGCCCGCTTCTGAGACGCATGCCGAACTTGAGGCCGAAGCGGCACTGGCCCCGCTCACACGGCTGAAGACGTCTTTCATGGATCTTCTGGAGCTGAGAATGGCCTTCGAAGTGCACGCCGCCGGGCTGGCCGCTTCGCGCCGCTCCTGGGCTCAGGAATCAAACATCTGGAATGCCGCCCGCCAATTCGAAGCGTCGTTGGACGACGAAGACTCGCTCGACGATCTCGACTTTGTCTTTCATCGCTCCATTGCCGAGGCAACGAACAACGGTGCGTTCATCGAGTTCTTCAATCTGATGAGCTTGAAGATCTTGCCCCAACCGGCCTTCTCCCGGGAACTCAACCCGGCGCTCATCACACCGGGCTATATCCAAAACACCGTTGTCGAGCACCGTGCCATATGCGAGGCGATCAGCGTCGGAAATCCAGAACTAGCGCGCGAAGCGATGCGGGCTCATTTGAATAGAAGTCATTTGCGCTATCGAGGGTTTTCCGATGACAACGTATCTCCGTTGAGCAACATAGCTGGAGAATGACCCAGGCCCGCTCACGAGCGCGGGCGGAAGACCGCTGTTCGCTGCTGAACGGCGATATCGCGGTGTTCGGTCGTCACGGCGGATGGCCGATGAAGGGCAACTATTTCGGTTGCTCGATGCCTATAGTTCTGAATGCGTTGAAGGACATTGGCTTCAATGCCCTGGCGCTCTCCAATAACCATGCCTTAGATCTGGGCCCGCCCGGCATCCTGTCCACTCTCGAAGAGGTGGCGGCCAGGGACTTCCTTCATGCCGGTATCGGCGCCGATTTATCGCAGGCGCGGCGGCCCGGCCTCAAGGCCCTCGGCAAGAGGTCGATGGGGCTCGGGGCAATGGAGGCCGGGCCTGCGCCGGCGACGATGTATGCCGTGAATGCAACGGACCGAAGACCGGCGCGCCCCGGCGTCAACGGACTTGAGGTTTCGAGGATATTTGAGGCGGACCCCTCACGCTTTGAAGCGCTGAGCGACATTCAGGAGGCGTTCCAGAGCAGCTCCAGTTGGCGCGAGGTCCCGGCATGGGTCCAGAGGTTTGCGCGTGCTTGCATTGATGCAGGCGCGGGCGTGTTCGTCAGCCACGGTGCTCACGTCCTACAGCCGGTAAAAATCCATCGTGGCGCGCCGATCTTCTATGGAATCGGCAATTTTCTCTTCCATCTTAATGAACACGAGCTCGTCCTCAAATGACCCGTCATAGGAAACTGTTGCAGTAAGGGCGGCTGGCGTCGATATCTCTCCGTCAAGCGGAAAACCTGCTTACGATTGCGAGCCACCCGATAGCGCCACGATTCGAAGCGAATTGGAACGCTCGTTTCAAACTATCGAGTCCCTACGATACGTCCACGCTTAAGCAATCAAGTGGGAATAACTAAGCGATAATACCTTTCCTGTTCATCTTTACGTGACAGAAACGTGAAATGGATTGCCTCGATGCATAAATCGTACTTGATCGGTTTAGGCGAACAGGCGAATAACCCTCAACAATCGGCTTTGGGGGCCAACTTATGAAACAACTATTCCTACTATTTGTTTTCGTATTCGCACTTGGCAGCGCCCACGCCGAAGCGCGCTATAGATCGTATGTTAATTCTGATGGGATGCGTGTTCATTCTCCCAATCATCGCGACCGCAAACACCAGATCGCCGTCTGCGGAGACGGCTCGACAAGCCACTCCTTTCACCGTCGAGGCACATGCTCGCGTCATGGCGGTGTACGAAGTTGGCTCAAGGGGTAACGGCAAGGCACTTCCCGCCGCAGAACCGCCGCTATGATACGCTTGGCACTGCCTGTATAACGATGACGTCGCGAATAATCTCGACCCTTTGTCTCGTTTGAGTTTCCGGATAATTCATCTTGAAGAGCACTGCCCTCGCCCGCCTGTTGCAGGGGATCACGAAGCCTTCTCACGACCAGCGTCCATCGATCGAGACCTTTGCGGATATCGACACGGACCGGCTCGCTGTCGAGCTCGATCTCGCCAATCGAGGGGCAGAACGCGGATCGAAGGATGAGCCTCCCACCGCGTCGGTAACGGCCGATCCTGTCGAGGCTCAGATCATCGAGCGGATCGAAGCGGCCAAGAAAGCAGCCCACGCCACGATCGAGGATGAGCTGCGCACCTATGCCGAGCGTCTGGCGGCGCTCGATTTCGAGGATAGGTTCACGCAGATCCAGCACACAGCACCTGCGGCCGTGGGTGATTTCAAGCTGGAGGCTCGCGCAGGTCGCGACGACCTTTACGCCTTGCGGCGCAACTTGCGCGACCTCGATGCCGAACAGCAATCGTTCCGCCGCAAGCACAAGATCGACCGTACGGCGCGCGTCCATGGCGGAGGGGCGACCTTCCTCAAAGTTGCCCTTCTCATCGTGATGTTCGTAGTCGAGGCCTTTGCGAACGGCAACTTCCTGGCCAAGGGCAATGAGCAGGGCTTGCTCGGCGGCGTCACCGAGGCCATCTCCTTTGCCGCCCTCAACATTTTCGGCACCTTCATCATCGGCCATTTCGGCGTCAAGCAGATCGCGCACAACAGCGTGGTCCGCAAATGCCTTGGTGTGCTCGCCTTTTGCTTCTACTTGGCTTTTGCCCTCGGCCTCAACCTCGCCTTGGCGCACTACCGCGATGTATCAGCCCAGTTGCTGGACGGCGGCGGCGATCGTGTCATGCAGGCCATGGCTGCGACGCCGTTCCAGTTGCGCGATATCAATTCCTGGCTCTTCTTCGGACTTGGCCTTCTGTTCTCGGTGGTCGCTCTTATCGACAGTTTGACCTTCTCCGATGCCTATCCGGGCTATGCCGATGTCCAGCAGCGGCTCGAAGATGGCAGGGATGCCTATCGCAACCGCCGGGCTGAGCTCGATGAGAACCTGAAGGACGTCCGGGACGAGTATCAGGAGAAAATGGAGGACATCAGCCGGGACCTGTCGGTGCGCCGGGGTGAGTATGAGGCGATTGTCGCCAATCGTTCGCGCATGCTGAAGCTCTTTGCCCAGCATCAGGAGCATCTGGAGCGGGCCGCCAACGCGCTGATCAGCCTCTATCGCGAGGCCAATACCAAGGCCCGCAAGGCGCCGCCGCCGACACGGTTCGCCGCGGCTTTCTCGCTCACCAAGGTAAGTGTGGAGGCCAACACCGACGGCGAATGGAGCCTGCGCGACCTCAGATCACGCATCGAGCAAATCCAGGCAATGTTGACGGCTGAGGTGAAGGAGATTCACATCGCCTATCAAACCACGATGGACGAATATCAGCAGCTCGACGACGTCGTTCCCGAGCCGGGAGTGGGTGATGGCTCGAAACAGGCGTAGACGCTCGCGCAGCCAGGGTGGCATGTCGAGCTACCTAATTGGCGCTGTTCTTTTGCTCATCGCTGCCGCCGTCGCCGGTGGGTTTGCCTATCTCAAGCTGACGGCAAAGGTTCCGCCAAAACTGGATAAAACGACGCTTTGCCCGCTCGATGGACCGACCTCCATGACAATTGTGCTGCTCGACGCGTCAGACGCGCTGCCGCCGATCGGCCGCCAGCAATTGATGACGGAGCTCACCGATCTGGCTGAGTCCACACCCGACTATGGCCTGTTCGAACTGCGTGTCCTGGAGCCGAACGCCTCGGGCGGTGCCGTGAAATTTCATGCGTGCAATCCCGGAGACGGATCGGGCGTGGACGCTTTGACCGGCAACAAGGAACTTGCCAGGAAGAAGTGGACGCAAGGCTTCAAGCTGCCTCTTGAACAAGCGCTTGCCGCCGATCTGGGCGGTGTGCCGTCCGACAACTCGCCGATCATGGCCACGATCCAGGCGATTGCGGTCGAACAGTTTACAAGCGCCAAGGCGGACGACGTTGCCAAAAAGCTGGTCGTCGTCTCCGACATGATCGAGAACGAACGCGATTACAACCAGTATCGCGGCGATCTTTCGTTCGCGCGTTTCAAGAAGTCCCTCGCCTACCGGCAATACCGGACCGATCTCCACGGCGCCGAGGTGAAGATCAAATATGTGCAGCGCCAAAAGCCGCCAATCGATAGCGTTGCCCATATCCGTTTCTGGCAGGAGTGGATCGCCGACAACAACGGCAAGTTCGACAGCGCCGACCGGCTGCAGGGAGTGAACTGAGGATGGCCAAGGACAAGAGCTGGTCTACGACCGACAGCGCCATCAGCGCCAGCCTCTTCAGCGTGTTCGTGCTGGCCGGCAGCGCCTATATCATCGCAGCCAAGCTCCTGCATTACCCGTCCTTTCTGGTGACGTCGGTGCCCGTTGTCGTGATGGTGATCTACGCCTTGGCGATCGTTGTGCTGAGGCGCTTTCGCCTGCGCTTGGACCAGGCGGGCGACAACATTTACTACATGGGCTTTTTGTTTACGCTGACGAGCCTTGGCGTATCGCTCTATCAGTTCCAGGCGGAAGGCGCGGTCGAGGAAATCGTCCGCAACTTCGGTGTGGCGATCGCCTCAACCATCGCCGGCGTCGCCCTCCGTGTGCTGTTTGGACAGATGCGCCAAGACCCCTATGAGGTGGAGCAAGCCTCGCGTCTGGAGCTGTCGGAGGCCACGCGGCGGGTGCGCCGGGAACTGGACACCATCGTCGTCGAAATCGCCAATTTTCGCCGGTCTTCCCAGCAAATGGTCATCGAAGGCTTCGCCGATGCGCGCGAGGGCGTTCGAGATGCAGCGAGCAGAGCACTGGGTGATTTCCAGGATTTGACGAAAAAGGCGGCCGGACCGATCGAAGCGAGCGCCGATGCCAGCACCACGATCCTGAAGGCATTCGCAAAATCAGCCTTTGAGAGTGTCGAGGCTGCCAACACGAAGTTCGCTGCGGAAACAGCCAAATTATCGGAGGGAACGGACAGACTCGCAACGACCTTGGAATCTGTATCGGATCATCTGAAAAGCCTGCAGGTCCCCGCAAACGTCATCGAGGAAAAGCTCCAGCCCTCGGTCGGCGAACTGACGCAGGCTGTTGCGCAGCTCAGCCGAAGCCTGGCCACATTCATCGAGCACAACTCGCCCATGACGCCCACGCAGGTTCTCGACGCCGAAGCCAGGCGCAACGAGCGCATCGATAGCCTGGCTGACGCGATCGGCAGGCTGACCAAACAGATGGAAGCGGCGGCGGCCGACAAGCAGAGCCGACCCTTGCGATATATCAAGCGCCTTTTTCGCAAATCGGAAGCGGTCGATGCCTAAGGCGACCCCAATCGCATCCGATGGGGCAGCCTATCGGCGCGGCATCGTGCTTGGGCTGACGATGGCCGAGATCATGCTCTTGCTAGTCTTCTGCCTGTTGATCGCCTTGACCGCAATGTTCAGTCGAGAACAACAGCGCGGCAGGGATCTGGCCGCTCGCCTGAAGCAGGCCGAAGTTGCGCTCGCCAAGGAACAGCAAACGTCAAAGGATCTGGCCGCTCTCCTCGATGAGTTCAAGCGCGCAGGGGCTATTCCTCAGCAAGTTGACGATAGCTGGCGCAAACTGGTCGAAGCCCGCGATATCGTCAACAACCTGCAAAAAAGCGGCGTCGATCCGGAGCAATTGACCCAGCAGGCTTCGAAACTCAAGGACCTCCTGCCCACACTCACCACCGATGCCTCGGGAACCGATCTTGCGGCGGCTTGGCGGCAGATCGTCGAGGCCAAGAACCGAATGGCGACGGTGGGTCTGGGCGAGCTTGCTGTTTCCGACTTGAGCGATGTGCTCGTCCAAGGGGCAAAGACACGCCAGGCGATGCGGCAAGGCCGCGGCGAGCATGATTGGCCACCCATCATCAATCTGAGCGAAGCCAGCGGCTATAATTTTGCGATCGGACGTGCGGATCTCTCGGCGGATTTCGACAAGAAGCTGAAGACAAGCGTCGTTGATCAGGTGGCCAGGATTGTCGCCGAGTATAACGTCGATGTCGTCGAGGTGATTGGCCACACCGACGAACAGGCCGTCAACAATCGCGTTTCCAACCTGGATGGCAAACTCGTCCCAGCCCTCGCCGGCAAGGTTCAAATCGATGGGTTGACCCCAGCGGATAATGCAGGACTCGGCATGGCCCGCGCAGTTTCTGTCGCCAGGGTTTTGGAGGGCGACCCTCGGCTAAAGGGCGTTGCTGTCCTGCCGCTGTCGGGAGGGCAGATGATCCTGCCCGGTGACAAGGTCACGGATGGCACCAGCAAGGGAGACGTGAAGGAACGGCGCAGGATCGAGATTAGAGTGAGACGCTCGACAAGCAAACTGACAAACGGCCCCGCACCTCAATCTGAGATGCAGCCCTAATGTGAATATCGCTATAGTGGCCCATAAGGACTCCCAAGTAAGCGGCTGCATGTGGCCGCTTAGCGCCTCTTAGCTGCCGTTGACGTTGCGTCGGACGACTCTCAAAAGCGAACATCGCCTGCGCGCCGCACCACGACTTCGACGTCTGAGTTCGAATCTCGTCCGGCGCGCCAACTCTCCCCTTTCCGCCACGCAGATACCAAGATCACCGCCGATAGCCGCCGATAGCCGCCGGGGCGACGCCTTTCATCTGCTGACAATTCTACATTTTTGTTCAAGCGCAGTCCCGGGTGATCGATCCATCAGAGCGGGCGGATGATCGCGGGCGCTACTGGCGCCGCTCTCACCTCGTTGGATGAGACCGTGCGGTGAGTTTATTTCCGTCCGGATCGCGTAGGTAGGCAACGAATGAGCCGTTTGGACGCTCCGCAGGCGGGCTCTCGATCGCTGTGCCACCATGCTTGGTACCGGCCTCGTGCCATGCCAGAACATGGTCGGGACTCGCGGCGGCGATACCGATCGTCCCACCGTTAGCCACGGTGGCCGGCTTGCCGTCGATCGGTTTCGTGATCATCAGTCGACTGCCCTCGTGGGTATAGATCAGCCTGCCTCTCGCATCCATCTCGCCGGGCCTGCCTCCCAGCGCAGCGAACGTGGCGTCGTAGAAGCCTCTGGCCCCCTCCAGGTCGTTGCTGCCGATCATGACGTGCGTGAACATATTTCATCTCCAGTAATATACACAATGGATCCCCAACCTAACGTATCCTACGTACCCATGGGCAGCTGCGAAAATCCCGACTAAAGCGACGGTTCTGCACCTGGCTTCTGCAAAAAAACCATTGATGACAATGGCCTCCATGAAGGGTCCGGTTTCAAGAGTGACGGCCGTCGATACGAACGTCCAGGATTGGGTTACTAGCCGCCACGGCCGATCTTCAGGATAAATCAGGTTCGCAAATAATCGGCGGTTCTCAGTGCCGTTTAGTACGACTGCTGTGATGGAAGGGATTATGGCGCGACGAAGTACAATTCGCGGACCGGGAGCATCGCCGAGAATCCGAATATCATTCGCGCGGGTTAGGCGCTGTAAGCAGCGTCGCCCTGCGTTGCGCAAAATACTGCGCGGGTGTGCTTCCTAGAGCCTTCTTGAACATCGTGATGAAGGCGTTGACCGAGTCGTAGCCAAGCTCGGCCGCTACGGTCTGCACCGTCGCACCGCTGGCCAGTTCTCGAAGTGCGACGACAAGGTGCAGTTGCTGCCGCCAGCGTCCGAACGTCAGGCCTGTCTCCGCGATCATCAAACGGGCGAGCGACCTCTCACTCATCGCCACGCGCTTCGCCCATTCGGCCAACGTACTGCGGTCGGAAGGTTTAACCGTCAGGGCATCCGCTATCGTAAGGATCTTCGGATTGCTGGAGATGGGCAAGTTGAAGCGTTCACGCGGCATTTCGGCCAGTTCGTCGAGGGCCACCCTCGCAAGCCGGGCCGCATGGCTATCCGGAGGATAGTCGGCAGGCTCGTGAGCCAGTCGCTTGACCATTTCCCGGATCATCGGGGAGATCGACAGAGTACAGCAATCCTCGGGTAGCTTCGCCGCTCCTGGCTCCACGAAGAGGTAGTTGAGTCGGGCATTCACTGTCGCCCGGACGCTATGCGGCACTCCGCCCGGGATCCAGACTCCGCAGTTGGGCGGCACGATCCAGATCTCGTTGTCCGCGGTACAGGTGACTGCCCCATGCAGCGCGAGGATCACCTGGCCCTTGCGATGCTGATGCATCGGCACCTCCGCCTCGTAATCCGCGAAGTCGAGCTGCCGCGCGACGGCCGGCTGATCCGTAAGGTCTGGGTTGAAGACGGAGACGGCTGATCGCGAAAGGAGCATCGATTGGCATCTTTTGAATATTTTTTGACAGAATACCGAATTTATTCGCGTTTGCAACGCAGCGATAATGGCTCGCATGAGCATCTTACTTGCAGCGAACAGATCGATAGAGAAGGCCGCCACTGCAATAGCGGGTTCGGTTTCGCATTTCTGGCGAGCCCAAACCACGAAGTCGGATGCGGATGCGGTTCTGTTCTCTGTGAAGAGCTTCGCCGCGGCGATGCTGGCTTACTACATTGCGCTGCGTATCGGGCTGCCCAAACCTTTCTGGGCCATCGTCACCGTCTATATCGTCTCTCAGACCTCCGCCGGCGCATCGCTCAGCCGCGGCATTTATCGGTTCGCAGGGACGCTTATTGGCGCCGTGGCGACGGTAGCGATCGTCCCGAATTTCGTGAACGATCCGATCGCATGCAGCGCGATTCTTGCCTGCTGGATCGGCCTTTGCCTCTTTTTCTCGCTGCTTGATCGCACGCCAAGAGCCTACGCCTTCGTTCTTGCCGGTTATACAGCGAGCCTGATCGGTTTCCCCAGCGTGCTCGATCCCGGCGCGGTCTTCGATACGGCCTCGGTGCGGGTCCAGGAGATTTCGATCGGGATTGTTTGCGCCGTGCTGATGCATCGTTACGTCCTGCCGAAGCGCATGACCGGCCAGTTCACCGGCAAACTGTCGGCAACGCTGCGGGATGTCCGTCGGCTGGCAGGCGACGCGCTCACTGGAACGCCCGGAGAGAATCGCAGCGAACGTTACCAGCTCGCAGCGGACCTCCTCGCCCTGCAGGGGCTTGCAACGCACCTGCCGTATGACGCAACGCCCGTAACGCCGGATGCCAAAAAGCTCCAACTGGTCCATGACCGGCTCGCCCGACTGCTTCTGCTCGCAACCGAGATTGAGGACCGGATCCATTCTTTTGGCGCCGAGGGCGACAACGCGCCCGATGAACTCATCGCCTTCCTCGGTGACGTCGGGATCTGGATCGCGATCGTCGAGGCGGCCGCGCGGGAGAGCGCCGCAGTCCATCTGATCGCCCGCGCGCGATCGATCCAGAAGTGTTTCAGCGCGGAGGACACGACACCTGACGCCAGACTCGCCGCCAATCTCGCCGGCCATCTGGCCGAGATGATCGGCCTGCTTCAGGACTGCGACAGGCTTGGGCGGAATATCGCGACTGCCGACCGCTCGCACGAAGCGGCATCGCTCCATGGGCCAGTGCATGCGAAGGGATACGTCTATCACCGGGATCCGGAGATGGCGGGCCGCGCCGCGCTGGGCGCGATTCTCGGCATCCTCATCGGCTGCGCCTTCTGGATCTGGTCGGCCTGGCCGGAAGGCGGAACGGCCGTCTCCATTTTCGGGGTATGCTGCACCCTGTTCGGGAATGTCGACGCGCCGGCGCCTAACGTCGTCAAGTATATGGTCGGCTCGATCTATGGGGTGGCGATCAGTCTCGCCTACAGCTTCGTCATCCTTCCCCAAGTCACGGACTTCGCCGTCCTTATCGCGGTGCTCGCGCCGGCGTTCCTGTTCGCTGGTTCCCTGCAAGCACGTCCCCCGACGACGTTCATGGCGCTTGGAATCACCATCACCATCCCGATCCTCTCGGGTCTGAACGCCAACTACACCGGCGACTTCGCCGCGTCTCTCAACACCGTCATCGCGCTCTTTGCGGCAGTCGGTTTCGGGGCGGTGAGCCTGTCCCTGTTCCAGACCGTACCAGTCGATGCGGCGATCAACCGGCTGCTTCGCTTAAGTCGGAGAGACGTCAGACGACGAGCCCTTGGTGGCGCGTCCGACGAAGCACACTGGATGAGTCTCATGATCGATCGGACAGCGCTGCTGCTTCCTAGGTTGCGCGTGTCTGAGAAAGACTATTCGGACGTTCTCGACGATACATTGCACCATCTTCGCATCGGTTACGCCGTTAGTCGGCTTCGCAAGACGATCCCGCGCACCAAGGGCGAAGTTGGCGACAAGGTGAGCGATCTTCTTTCCGCGATCGCCATATGCTTCAGCGCTGCAGGCCTGATAGGACCGGTCGATCACATCGACCTTGATCATCGCATCCAGACGTTGACGACGATGATCGCGGGCAGCTCGATCAAGAACCGCTTGCGGATGCTTGACCTGCTGATCGACCTTCGGTTCGCGCTCGGTTCCAGTGGCACGCCAGATGGGCGACGCAGCTCATGATCGTTGATCTCAATGTTGGCGGCGTCCTCATCCCCGGCCTCCTGGTGCTCGCGTTCGCAGCGCTTGTCGGCACCATTGCGGTGATCCGCATCCTCTCCGTCGCGGGCATCTATCGCGTGTTCGCTTACCGGCAGCTCGCCGAGCTCGCCATCTTCGCCATCATGTACGGTCTGCTCGTGCAGCACCTGCCATCGATCGGGTTACTTCAATGAAGCCTTTTCTATCCCTGCTCGGCCGTTACGCCTTGACCCTTTGCCTCGTCGCGACCGCCGCTCTAATCGCGCTGCCGGTGTGGGGGCGCTACGAGCAGACGCCATGGACACGGGACGGGCGCGTGCGCGCTGATGTGGTGCGTCTCGCGCCCGACGTGTCCGGCCTCGTCAGCGAGGTGCTGGTGCATGACAATGAACAGGTTCATGCGGGCGACGTGATCTTCCGCATTGATCAGTCGCGCTATGCGCTTGCCCTGAAAACGGCGGAAGCCAAAGCGGACAGCAGCAAGGCCGCGCTCGACATGGCCAATCGCGATCTCGTGCGTTATCGCCAGCTCGGGGACGCGAGCGCCACCCGTCAAAAGTTGGAACAGGTGGAGACCAACGCCCGGCAGGCTGGGGCAAGCTATCGGCAGGCGCAACTCGACCGTGACCTCGCCGCGCTCGATCTAGCACGATCTTCGGTCAAAGCTCCGGTTGACGGCATCATCACCAATCTGGGCATCCATCCAGGAGACTTTCTGGCGGCCGGGGTGCAAGCGGTGGCCCTTGTCGACACCGCCTCGCTGCGCATCGAGGGATACTTCGAGGAGACGAAGCTGCGGCAGGTCGCGATCGGCGACCAAGCCAGAGTCCGGCTGATGGGAGATGATGCCGAGATCACCGGCCGCGTGGAGAGCATCGCCGCCGCTATCGCCGACGACCAGCGGGGCGACACGGGTAATCTTTTGCCGAAGGTCGTGCCTACCTTCTCGTGGGTCAGGCTCGCGCAGCGCATCCCGGTCCGCATCCGCATCACCCCCGTTCCCGCCGGCATCAGGCTGATCTCCGGCCGTACCGCGACCGTCGAGATCATCCCCGCTAGCGCCAAGTCTGCTAGCGCGGCGAACTGAGATGGCGATGGTCCAGTGCCAATCAGTGGGCTTTATTCGAACCCACCCCGCGCACCTTCGTCGGCAGAAGCGGCTCGATCACCGACCACTCTAAATCCGTCAAGTCAAAGCGCGCGATCTCAACCTCCAAGGTCGAGATCAATGAATTAGAACGCGCCCGCTCGGGGAACTCCATTTATGGTATAAGACTAGGGCTTACGGACGCACCGCTTGATCAATCGTCACCGTAATAATCATCATCGCGTCGATACCGTCGATAATAGCGGCGATAGTAGCGAGGCTGGTCGTCGTAATAATAGCTGTCATACTGGCGTCGGTAGCCGTAATAGCCGGGCATATGATCAGGATGGCGGCGAAGATAATGGCTTAGCTTGCAGCCGCCATAGCTCGTGATCTTGTACCCCGGGGGGCATCCGTAGCCGTAATATTGGATCTGCATTGCAACGGGAGAGGCGCCATTGGGCGCGAACTGGACTACAGGAGCTGCACTTGCTGTCGAAGCCAGAGCTGTTGCCGCTCCCAAAGCTAGGCCGAAAATCATCGAGCGAGACATCGTTGTTCTCCCACTGATATTCGCGCAACCCCAGTAAGCCCGCACTGAACGCAACCTGAATAATTTCGATGGCCCGGTTTCTGGGTGACAGCACGATGTTTCGAGCCCGCCTGGGAGACGGTGGCGGGTTTTTGTTTCAAGCAGGCAGACGGACGAGGCTTTGGCCCGTATGTCCGCGCCGGGATGTGGGAGCAAGGGGGCGACCTCGCCCCCTCGGCGCCAAACCACCGAAGGCGCAGGCGAGCCGGGATGGGTAGCGAGTGGTCTAATCCTGCTTGAAATAGCGCTATTTCTTGCCCCGCCTACGATTGGCTAGGTTGGTCAGAATCGTAAGCGGAATGCTGCCGGCCAATCCAACAATCAGAGATCCATGCAGCGTATCGATCACGTTCGATACAAGATGATGCCAGGCGAAGACAGCGCGAGAGACCAAGCAGCTCGACACGAACACCAAAGCGTAAAAGGCCAACTGTTTAAGCTTGGACATGAAGGTTCGCTCTCGGAATTCTTGATCATGCTAGCACGGCCGGCGAGGTCGAAGCTTCATAGCTCATGGATGAATGGCTGCGCTTTGCCAGCCAAATATGCAAAAATATGCGGCTTGAAGTGACACATGATGCTTATTGTATTCGAGTCCAAGGTTAGTCTTTCAATGGCGTATCGACCGTGAGCCCGATGGATGATGTCAGCGCTCTTAGACATTAGATAAAATTTGAAATAATAATTAAATGCCTCTTCCGATTTTTCTCTCAACACAAGAAGAAGATACATTCGGCTTTCATTCATGACACTCTGTGAGAGGTCATTGACGCAGGAGCAGTCTTGGCCGCCGGCTTTGGCATTGAAGCATCCCGGCTGGATGAACACCATTCGCTCTGTGGTTCCGAGATTTGGGGTTGGCTGTTCAACGGATGATGTGACGTTGAAATCCAGGCGGAATGCCAGGCGGTCCGGTTCCTCGGTACATGCTGGTCATCGCCCTGCGATGGAGTGATCGATGTGCAGCAACATATCGAGTGAAGCATGCTCTATCGGCAACTGTATGTGGCCGCCGCCACGCTGAAAATGATCCGCGATACTGTCACGCGATGATTAGTGATCGCTACGAAGCGCCGTGCAGTGGCGATACCTCTGCCGCCTGGTCAACGGGCCACGATCTCAAGAGTTCATGGAATGCTTATTGACGCGCGGCGCATGGAAACATTGCCAATCAAGAGTCTGGGCGATCCTCGTGTGCCTTATGGGTAAGTGCCGGCGTCTTCACGATCTTCCCCATCGACCTGCGCGCACTCCACCAGCACTTTGATCGTTTCTTGGAGCAGTGTTCCGAGCCTGCGCCCCTTCTGCCAGAATATGACATAGTGATAGAGGGCGCTCGGCTCGAAGGGGCGAACTTCGACCGGGAAAGACGCAAACTGGCTGGCGGCGAAGGTGTTGCTACTCGATATGCCGAGACCCGCAGCAACGAAACTCACCTCCTGGCCGATGACGTCGACCTGGATGGCCAGATGCGGTTCCGCACCCATATATCTCATAGCGTTCTCATTCATGAGATGGGACTGCATCCCTGGTTCGACATCCGCGAGCGGCTCCCCCACGAGATCTTCAGGCCTGATGATATCTTTGTGGGTGAACCGGTGACCGCGAGGGCAAATGTAGACATTGGTCGCGGTTGTTGCCGGACACCAGTCGAAGACATTGCCGTCCAAGGGCAGCCGAGCAATTCCAAGGTCGGCCCGTCCCTCCAGGACATGCTCGGCCACCTCCGGGTAGGTGCCCGATTTGAGCACGATCCCTGCGATCGGTTGGTGTGAACGCAGCTTACGGAAAGCCTCGGGCAAAAGTCGGAGCGAGAAGATGTGCGGCGCGGCGATACTGATCGTGTCGCTATCGACCCCCTTCAAGGACGCAACCGTTTTGGCGACCCTTTCGATCTGGACGAAGGTGGCGTCGGTATCGCGAAAAAGGGTCATCGTGTGGGCAGTCGGAACAAGCCGCCCCTTGTCACGCACGAACAATTGCACGCCGAGCAGGCCCTCCAAGATCCGAACTTGCTGACTGACGGCAGGCTGGGTGATTTCAAGTGCTTTGGCAGCACTCCGCTCCGAGCCCGATCTGACGACCTCGCGCAGGATCTGAAGCTGGCGAAGCGTGACGCCCGTCTTTGAGATTTCCACCATGATATGGCTTTCGCGCAGCTGCCGTTGTCGCCTTTCGATACAAAGATCAACTTATACAGTCCTGCCGATCGTGCCACTCCGATTGTCTGCCACGGGGCAATAGATGGCTATTCGCGTTGGGGCGACGTTAGGCCCTATTAGCTAAACTTATCGAAAAATAATTTCGCTTATAAATTGATCTCGGGAAGCGCGCGGGCAATTCTGGGTCAAGACGCAGTTCCAAAAGCGCTCGCCGCCGCTGGAGCAGAGGGGCGTCCCACACATCGACAACAGAACTCAAAAAAGAGTGGTGCCGCTCCATGCGTGCAGCAAGCGCTTTGCCATGTCCAGCATTCCCCCGTACCGGCGGCACCCAGCCTCCAGCGCGGGGTGCCTGATGCAAAGTGAAGCGACGTTCCCCCGGGCCGTGACGCGCGGTATCCGAGCCCAGCGGATCGAAAAACGGCTCGGCGACAACGAGGTCCTGCGCGGCGTCGATCTCGACGTAAGGCCTGGCGAAATTCTCTCGATCCTTGGCCGCAGCGGCTCGGGCAAGAGCACGCTTCTGCGGTGCCTCAATCTCCTGACGGTCCCCGACCGGGGCGACATTTGGATCCACGGCGAGAAGCTCGCGATCCGGGCCGCATCGCCGCGAGGCGTCCAATCCAGCATCACCGACCATCGGCAGGTGCGGCGCGTCAGAGCGTCGATAGGCATGGTGTTCCAGAACTTCAATCTCTGGCCCCACAAGACGGTGCTTGAGAACGTCACGGAAGGTCCCATCCTCGTCAAAGGGCTCCAGCGCCATGCGGCAGCCGATCTCGGGCGCTACTACCTCGCCAAGGTCGGAGTCTGCGACAAAGCGGACGCCTATCCCCGCCATCTCTCCGGCGGCCAGCAGCAGCGCGTGGCGATCGCTCGCGCGCTCGCCATGGAGCCCCGCGTTCTGCTCTTCGATGAACCGACCTCGGCGCTCGATCCGGAGCTGGTAGGCGAGGTGCTTCGTGTCATGGCGGCGCTGGCGGAGGAAGGGCGAACGATGGTGATCGTCACCCACGAACTCGCCTTTGCGAGACAGGTTTCGACACGGGCAGCCTTCATGCACCAAGGCTTGATCGAGGAAGAAGGTCCCCCGCCGGAATTCTTCTCCACGCCTGCTTCCAGCCGGCTTCGCAGTTTTCTTGCCTCACATCGATAGAGGGGTTTCCCGCATGGACGGCTTTGCCGTGCAATTCGTCAACGGACTGAAGACGACGGTACTGCTGGCGCTTGTCAGCGGCATGCTCGGCGTGGCGCTCGGTCTGCTCGCCGCTGCCGGGCGGCTATCGCGGTGGAAAGCCATCAGCCTCACCGTCGGCTTCTACACCACGATCATTCGCGGCGTGCCCGAACTCATCATCATCCTGTTGATCTATTTCGGAGGCACGGTCGCCATCAGCGCCTTCTTCGGGCGCTATGTCGAGGTCAATGCGTTCTTGGCGGGCGTAGTTTCCCTCACCGTGGTCTTCGGCGCCTATACCGCGGAAATCTTCCGAGGCGCGGTGCTCAGTATACCGGCGGGACAGATCGAGGCGGCCCGCTCGCTTGGGCTGCATCCCTGGCAGATCTGGCTGCTCGTCACTTTTCCGCAAATGCTGCGCATCGCGCTGCCGGCGCTTGCGAACCAGTGGATCTCCCTCGTGAAAGAGACCTCGCTGATCTCGATCGTCGGACTGACCGATATCATGCGGGTCGCCGCCATCGGCGCGGGCTCGATGCGCGCGCCGCTGAGCTTCTATCTGGCCGCTTCGGCCCTCTACCTCACGCTAACCAGCCTGGCGCTGGTGATCTTCAATCTGCTCGAACGGCGTTTTGCCGTTCCCGGGCGGTGAGGCGTTCAACGATGGATATCACCCTCCTCCTCACCAGCACTGTCACGCTTGCCGGCGGCATTCCACTGACACTTCTCCTGACCTTCGTATCGCTCCTTGCAGGCTTCGTCCTCTCGGTGCCGCTAGCCTTCATGCGTGCATCGTCCCGGCGCTGGCTGTCCCTGCCGGTTCTGGCCTACACCTATGTCCTGCGCGGTACGCCGCTGCTCGTTCAGCTCTTCATCATCTATTACGGCCTCGGCCAGATTGGCCTCATCCGCTCAAGCATCCTGTGGGTTCTGCTGCGCGACCCTTTCTGGTGCTGTCTGCTCGCCTTTTCGCTGAACGGCGCCGCCTACACGACGGAGATCTTCCGCGGCGGGATCCAGGCCGTCGCCCCTGGCATGGTCGAGGCGGCACAGGCGATCGGCATGTCGCCCTTGCAGATCAAGCGCCGGATTATCTTCCCGATCGCCTTCCGAAACGTGCTTCCCTCCTATGCCAATGAAGTCATCAGCCTGGTGAAGGCAACGTCGCTGGCCAGCACCGTGACCCTGCTCGAAATCACGGGGCTATCGCGAAAACTGGTTTCGGAGACTTTCGCACCCTACGAGATCTTCATTGCCGCAGGCTTGCTCTATCTCGGCCTGACATTTCTGCTGACCGCCGCATTTCACATGCTGGAGACGCACTTGAATGGCGCGCCGCGGGCCAAATCCCGACCAGGCCGGGTCGCCCTCGCGCAGGTGGCCCATGAACAATAGTCACCACCAAAATCCGCTCCATGAAACCGCCTGGCGCGAGATCGATCTGTCGGCGATCGCCTCCAACTACCGCGCCATTCGAACAGCGATCGGCCCGAACACGAAAATCATCGCCTGCCTCAAGCAGGATGCCTATGGATGCGGAGCGGAGAGAGTCGCTTCCGTCTTGTCCGCAGCAGGCGCCGATGCCTTTGGCGTCGTGTCGATTGCCGACGCTCTGGCGGTACGGAAGGCGGCGCCGGGAAAGCCTATCCTGATGTATCCGGGCATCGGCCCGAACGCCGTCGATCTTGTCCGGGATCTTGATCTGACGATTTCGATTTCCGGTGAGGAGGATCTGCGCAGCTGGCTTTCGACCGGTGTGCCCCTCAAGGTTTTCGTGAAGGTGGATCTGGGTTTTTGGCGCGCAGGCGTGGCTCCCTCGGGCCTTCGACGTCTGCTCGATCTATGTATGTCGCGGACCAATATCGTGGTTGGAGGCCTCTACGCCCATCTCAGCGAATTCGGCCAGGCCGGTGCCTCGGTGCAGGAACAGGTTGCGCGCCTGATGCCGCTTCTTGAGGGGCTCAAGGCAACAGGCCACTGCGCTGCAACGGTCATGGTGTCGAGCAGCGAAAGCCTGCTTCGCCATCCGGAGTTCGACATGGATGCGGTCGATCCGGGTGCGCTCCTTTTCGGACTGACCGGTGCCCATGCGGGTCGCCGAGGGCTGCTTATCCGCCCTGCCCTGTCAGCGATCAAAGCACGCATCGTCGCGCTCAAAGCGTGCGACGAAAGCATGGGCTCACCCCCGGACCTCCCAGGCTACCATCGAGCCATGCGCCTGGCGGTGCTGGGGATCGGCTGGGGGCATGGGGTACCACGACGTCTGGGTCTCAAGGCCACAGTACTGCTCCGAGGGCAGCGCGCTCCGATCGTGCCGCCTGTCCATCTCGAGCACCTTCGCATCGACGTCACCGATATCCCCAGCGCAGAGCTCGGAGATGAAGCGACCCTGCTCGGCGCCGTGGGCACTGAGCGCATCACGTTGCAGGACCTCGCAGATGCATGGGGCACTGACGAAACAGGGGCCGCCTGCGGCCTCCGGGAGAGCCTGCGGCGGATATACATCGCCGAAAAATAAAAACCGAACCAAGAAGAAGGGGAACGATATGAAACGACATCTGGCTTTGGCTCTTCTAGCAACCCTGCTGGCCGGCGGGCTTGCCTGCGCCGAGGAGCGGAAGATGATTACCATCGCCTCGGAAGGAGCTTCACCGCCCTGGGACTATATCGACGCGAATGGAGCACTCGTCGGGTTCGACATCGACGTGGGCAACGAACTCTGCGCCCGGATGAAGCTGCAATGCACGTTCGTCGCCCAGGACTGGGACGGGATCATCCCCGGCCTTCTGGTCAAGAAGTACGATGCGATCATCGCCGGCATGTCGATCACGGAAAAGCGCAAGAAGTCGATTGCCTTCTCCGTTCCCTATGCTGTGGGGCCAAACCAGATCATCATGCGCCGCAACCTCGGCTTGCCGCCCGGCGATACCAAGGCCAAGCTGAATCTGACGGACATCAATGCTGAGAAGAAGGCGCTCATCGGCAAGCTGAGGGAAAGCCTGAACGGCAAGACGCTCGGCGTCCTCCGATCCTCGAATTCGGAGGCCGTCGTCCAAGAACTGTTCGGCGATATCGCGCAGGTGCGCAGCTATGACAGCCAGGAAAACCTGAAGCTCGACCTTACATCTGAACGCATCGACGGCGGATTGGGAGACTATCTCGTCTGGAAGCAGTTCCTCGAAACGCCGGAAGGAAAGGTTGTCGACTTCTTTGGTCCCCAGCTCTCCGGGGGCAGCTGGGGACCCGGTGTCGGGATCGGACTTCGCAAGGAAGACACCGATCTCGCCGATGCCTTCAACAAGGCCATTGAGGCAAGCGCCGAGGACGGGTCGCTCGGCCGGATGAGCCTCAAATGGTTCGGCATCGATATTTCTCCACAAACCGGAAAGTGACCGCTCCCTGCCTCCTTCCGCGGCCGGAGGGTCGCGTCTTTCTGAATTCATTTACAAGGTAAGCCGTTATGCCTTCGCCGTTCACGCTCGTCCTGACCGGGCAATCCCTGATTCATCATGATGTTCGACAGGTTTCCGACGAGGGATTTGCCGCGATAAAGTCGTTGATCCGGCAGGCTGATATCGCCTTCACCAACTTCGAGACCACTATATTCGGTCAACACGGCGGGTGGCCGATGAAGGGGAGCTATTTCGGATGTTCGGCGCCGGTGGTCCTGGATGCGTTGAAGGACGTCGGCTTCAACGCCCTGGCGCTCTCCAACAATCATGCCTTCGACCTCGGCCCACCCGGTATCCTGTCTACCCTCGAAGAGGTTGCGGCCAGGGACTTCCTTCATGCCGGTATCGGCGCCGATTTATCGCAAGCGCGGCAGCCTGGTATCAAGACCTTCGGCAAGAGGTCGGTGGCGCTCGTGGCAATGGATGCCGGGCCGGGGCCGGCGACGATGTATGCCGCCGACGCAACGGACCAACGTCCGGCACGCCCCGGTGTCAACGGACTTGAGGTTTCGAGGATATTCGAGGTGGACCCGTCACGCTTTGAAGCGCTGAGCAGCATTCAGGAGACGTTCCAGAGCAGTCCCATGGAGCGGGCCAACTATGCCCAGCCCCACGATCCGCCTCAGCTGCACTCCGCCGACGACATCGATTTCTATGGCACGGTCTTTCGCCGGGCATCCGGCAACACACGCAGGATCCTGGTGGACGAGACCAGCCTGGCGATTCACCTGTCGGCAATCCGCAAGGCGACCGCAGCGGGTGCCTTCGTGATAGCCTACCTCCATCATCATCACTGGGAGCCGAGCTGGCGCGAGGTCCCCATATGGGTCCAGACATTTGCACGTGCCTGCGTTGATGCAGGTGCGGGCGTGTTCGTCAGTCACGGTGCTCCCGTCCTGCAGCCTATAGAGATCTACCGTGGTGCACCCATCTTCTACGGGCTCGGCAATTTTCTCTTCCACCTCAATGAGGGCGAGGTGGTCTGGAGCGCGCCAGAGGTCTGGAAAAGCGTCGTCGCGACCTGCCGCTTCGACGCCAACGCTCAGCTCCAATCAATCGACCTCCATCCCATCGTGATCGGCGGCGAGAGGCTGGAGGCCCAGAACTATCATGAGCGCATCGTGGCTCTTCCAGCACCTACGGCTCTGGCAACCGAGATGATCGAGGATCTGGCTGCCCGCTCGCGCGCATACGGTGTGTCGATTTCTTTCGAAGCCAATTACGGGATGATAAGTCAGTGCTGAGCTTGCTCAAACGCTGGGAACATCCGCCAATCAGAAATCCGGCATCTGACTGAGAACCGTTGCAGCCGCCCGCTTCGGGGCCGATTGCAGCATGGCGGTTTTCAGCGCGCCTTCGCGGTAAGCTGCCATTCAGCAACGCGACCTCATTTCGGTCCTCCAGTCTTCTTGCGTGCCAACCTGGAAGCAGACGCAAGCTGGCTGTTGGCTACCTCCTAGAGCAAAGCGCGTTCATGACTGAACGCTTGTTCGCTCTAACTCATTGTTTCGACGCGTCTTTGCGGTTCTTGGTAACTCCGTCGAATCGCAAAACGCTCTAAAGCGCCCCAGCGTCGGCCCGCCGAACGAATTCGTCCACCACAATGCGAACCCGTGGGAGCATCGCACGGGTCGCCGGCCAAACCGCGTTGAACAACGATTGCACTTGGCACCGATCAGGCAGTACTACCGCCAGTTCGTTTCGATCGAGGTGAGGCTGCAGAAGAGACTGTGGCATTTGGCAAAAGCCGAAACCGGAAACCGCCATGTCGATGACTACCTCCCCGTCGCTTACCAGGTGCGTTGCTGGTGGATCGACGGACTTCACGCGCCCTTCCTCATCCAGGAAGCGCCAGGATGCGGGTCTGCCCGGTCTACTCCCCAGGATGCAGGCATGATTTTGCAGATCGTCTAGGTTTGTTGGTTCCCCTGCTGCTTCCAGATAGCGTGGCGCCGCACAGAGAACGAGGCGTTGTGATCCGAGAGGTCGGGCAGCGATATCAGTTCGATCGCTTAGCTCGCCAAACCGGAGACAGAGGTCTACTCCTTCCTCAAGTGGATCGATGATCCGATCCGAGAAGCTGGCGGCCAGGCGGAGGTCAGGGTGCGCTCTAAGGATCTCCAAGAGGATCGGCATGGCGATACGCCGTCCGAATGCCGCCGGCATATCCACACGCAGCACTCCTCGGACTGTACTGGCCTTTGCCCGGGCAGCGTCTTCCGCTGACCGGAGCTGATCAAGGGCGGCTTCGGCTTGCTCGAGGTAGGCCACGCCTTCAGGAGTCAACGACAGCCGACGTGTTGTCCGATGCAACAGCTTGACGCCAAGCCGACCCTCCAGTTGAGCCACAGACTTTGCGACTGCTGACTTGGTGATGCCGAACCTAGCCGCTGCCGCAGTGAATGATCCGGTTTTCACCACTGTGATGAAGATGTCCACGCCGGCGAAGGTGTTGGTGAAAGCCATAGAACACGCGCCCCTATTGACAACCTGAGGTATACGATCTTGCAACCTGTTGGGCAATTGTCCACAGGGCGGTACGGAGCCATATCTGTGCTGTCCCAGGAGATGCAGATGTCTCGTTTGTTCGATCCGTTGCAGATTGGCGCTCTCGAGCTGCCGAACCGCATCATTATGGCCCCGCTCACGCGCAAGCGCGCCGGCGTTGAGCGCGTGCCCAATGCCATGATGGCCGAGTACTATCGGCAACGGGCCGGTGCAGGATTGATCCTGAGCGAAGCGACCTCCGTGTCCCCACAAGGCGTCGGCTACTGGGGAACGCCCGGCATTTGGAACGATGCCCAGGTTGAAGGCTGGCAACACGTCACGCGGGAGGTCCACGCAGCCCGTGGTCGCATGTTCCTGCAGCTCTGGCACGTTGGCCGCATCTCCGACCCCGACCTGCTCGATGGCCAGTTGCCCGTAGCGCCGAGCGCAATCGCCGCAGCTGGTCATGTCTCGGGTTTGCGACCAAAACGGCCGCATCCCGTTCCACGGGCACTGGAAACCGAGGAAATCCCTGTCATCGTCGACGACTTTCGAAGGGGCGCGGAGCGGGCGAAGGCTGCCGGCTTTGACGGCGTCGAGTTGCACGCCGCCAATGGCTATCTCATCGACCAGTTCCTGCAGGACAAGACCAACAAGCGGAATGATCGCTATGGTGGCTCGGTCGAGAACCGCGCTAGGTTCCTCCTTGAGATCGTGGACGCGGTGATCGAAGTGTGGGGGGGCGATCGTGTCGGGGTGCATCTCCGGCCCCGGGGCGAGGAGCACGATATGGGTGACAGCAACCCCAAGGCGATTTTCGGCTATGTCGCCGACGAGCTAGCAAAGCGGAAGATTGCGTTCATTTTCGTCCGCGAGATTGAAGCCAAAGATAGCCTGCTCGGTGAGATCAAGCGCCGGTTCGGTGGCGCGGTCATCGCCAATGAGCTGATGTCCAAGGAAGACGGGGAGCGCTTTATCGAGGCTGGGCATGCCGACGCCCTGGCATTCGGTCGCGACTATATCGCCAACCCGGACCTGGCCGAGCGACTTATACAGGGATTACCGCTGAATACGCCAAACAAAGACACGTTTTACGGTGAGGGTCCTGACGGCTACGTCGACTATCCGAGGCTGCTGCCGATGCGGTGAAGAGGTCCGCTTCCGTGATCTCAACCCTCAAAAGTGGACTGGCAGCATTCCCCCCACGATTGACGGGACATCAAAGTGTCGCGAGCGCCGAAGCGGCCATCCCGGCAGCCTGGGATGACCACCCAGGGTCAGATCTCCGTTCGCTCAGCGAGTATGAGCGCCTCCTACCCATTGCACACTCGCGGTCCTGGTGGCTGGGCCAGTGATGGCCCAGGAGCGGCCGGAGGACTACATGACCTTCTCCTGCACCCATCTCCCCGCGATGAAGGTCACCCAGCAATTGGTCGCGCTCTATGGCGACAAGGGCGACAAGCTCGTCGTCGCCTCGGATCTCGAGAACTACCTGGCGCTCGTCTCGCTGGATAATGTCGCCAGACTCCGGAAGGACGGAAAGGCCTATGAGAAGTTCTTTCCGGCCCGGAAGGTCGGCGGCAAACGCGAGGCGCCTGTCACGCTGCAGTATCATCTTGAAAAAGACGAAACGAGCGGGAAGCAGCGCCTGAAGGTCACGAATTCCGCCAATGGCACGAAGGTGATGGACTGCACGCCAGTCCAGAAATGAATCGGGGCTCTTGCGAACCGCTTCCGGCGGTATTCGCTCCGCCTGCCACCCTGCGGCAGCGAACTTCGTATCGGCTTCGAGGCTCTCGACTCTCGCCTGTCGGGATTGGAGCCGGCTTACCTTCGGTGGCGGCGTGCTCTCCTGGCTGGCGCTGGAATCGGGGCTGATCAACCGCTTGCTGCATCGGCCAGCCCTGCCGGAGAGGCTGCGTCCCACGCTCAGCATCCAGCTCGCGCCGCTGGCAGTGGGCCCCGTGTCAGCTTAGGGGCCGCTTGCGGAACGGCCGGTTTTGGCTGCCGCTGTGCAGATATCTGCCGTTCTGCAGCCGACCCCATTTCAGCCATTGGCGGGCGAGGTTCGACTTTGCCCAAAGAAGCCGTCGCGCCAATGCAGGCCTCCTCGGCTATGCTGCCTTTGACATCCTCACGCGATCAATTGATCTAGATAAGGCTGCATCGACGACAACACGGTTTGATAATCACCAGGCCGCATGACCGAGAGCTTGTCGGTCAGCACTATGAGGTCGCCGTCGTCAATTTCGCGCCCATGAAGTGACACGGTGCCCAGGATCGTCTGCGCGTCGTCAGGGGGTGACGAAATGATGAGGTCGATCATTGCTCCAACGTTTTTCGGGTCCTGGTCTTGCTGATTAGGGCTGTCCACAACAATGGGCGCGAAGAGGGAAGTTGAGTGTTTGTGAACAGTCTTCAGGATTGCCAGGAAGTAGGCGAGCAGAGCCCTTGGAAGGTCACTGCCTGTCTCACCGATTCTGGCAGGAAGATTGGTATAATCATCAGCGCTATAATTGGTGACGTCGAGACGATTGAGATACGATAAGATGAACCCTGAATAGTATTTCACGATCTCCTCTCGGCGCTTCTTGTCCTTGAGTTCGCTAAGACGTTCGTTGATGTTGGCTATTTTTTTCAAGATCTCAGCGATCTGATCGTCAAGGTCCTCGATCTGACCGACGAACACATCGGATGCGATCTGCCTACTGCGACTGTCGATAACCTCGAGAAGACTGACGTCGCCCTGCTTGCTGTCCAGCGATGCCTGGATCTCCGTCAGTGTTTGATCTGCCTCTTGAACATCAGCCTCGGCTTTGATCGCCTGCGCAACGAGAGCATTTGTCTTCTGTTTGGCATCTACGAGGAATTCAAAGCATGCCTCGCGGTCCTCGACGATACTGAACCGATTGGCGAAGTCGTTGCGATGGAGCGTGCCGCATGTCGGGCAGAAAATCTCTTCTTCTGCGACGTCGCCAGCAAATTTCGCATCTTTCTCGAGTTCAGCAATGGACGCACGCACAACGCCTACCTGTTGGTCTAGGATCATGCGCTGATCGAGGACGTCAGATAGTTTTCCAGCTCTCTCCTGGCGAACGCGTTTGACCATCTGCAAGCGGGCAAGCAGCTGTTCAATTGCCTGTTCATGCCCCTCGATCGAAAGTTCTAACCCGTCAAAAGATGCCCCTAGATTGAAGCGTTCGACGGCTTTGCGGACAATACGTCGATCGGCTTCGAGGGCCTTTTGATCTACCTGGAGACTGCGCTTGTCAGCTCCTAATTCGTAATACTCATTCGGAAAAATACCGGTATGGAACTCCAACAAATCCTTCTTGAAATCGGCGAATTGAGTGAGCTGAGCAAAGGAGTCTAGCGACTTTCCCCATCCATTATCCTGATCGATGTAGAAAGGCAGAAATGCGAACGCTGGTGGAGGGGTCGTAGGTTCACCATCGCGGTTGGTCAGGACCAGTTTGAAATTGATCAACTCACCCAAAAACGGCGCCAACTCCTTACCAATCTGATTAGTCGAGAGCAGCAGAGCACCATCGGCGTCAAATATGCCAAACGTGTCCTGGTCACGCAGAATGCGATAGCGAATATCGTCCACGGCGAACGTGACGAGTGCCTTCACGTTCGCGGACTTCCATGAACCGTGGAATTTGGGCGGCGTTGCGCCAAATGCCCAATACAGGCTCTTTATGACTGATGATTTTCCAACATCATTCTCCCCCTGGATTACCGTCAGCCGAGGATGAAACCCGATCTTCCGGGCTTTGCTCTCCCTGCGAGACAACAACTCCAGACTTTCGAAGCGCAATTTTTTCATCGTTCTTTTTTCGTAGGTTTCGGATCAGGAGCTGATATCGGCGGTCTTCATTTGAGCTCATCGCTTGAACTCGTAGAGAATTGCCGCTTTGATGAAGTGGTCCGATGCATCGGTCTTCCAGGCACGCAAGATTGGCTTTCCTTCAGCGAATACCGCATCGATGAGAGCCACGAGATCCTCGACATTATCGATGGCCGCGTTGATGCAGACGCTCATGCGTTCGGTCATGGCAATAGTCGCAGCATTCGGTCGAGCGCGGACAGTAATTTCATAGTCGCGCCACGCCCGTTCAATTTTGGTCTTTTCAGCGAATGGCATGTGTAGATCGCCAGCAACTGAGCCCCATTCGGGCCGCCGTTCGTGTTGGTCCCGAATTTGGGATAACCACTTCGACATGTCGCCACGCGTGATAAACTTCGATGCCTTCAGCTCCTCGAAGCTCGAAAAATCCGCCAGCGCCTTTGACTTGCGGCGGCAATAATCATTGAGCATCAGCGCGAACGGTTTGGGTGGGATATGACCACCTAATTCTTGCTCAAGAAAGTCGGATATGCGACCCAAAACTGCGTTCTCATAATTGGATAGATTGAGATCCGAGAATGCAAAGAAGAACAGGCTCGTGTGCTCTGGATCTTTGAAACCCGCAGCCTCGGAGGCGAGGCTTTTCACGAATTTTTCGAGTTTAGCTTTGTCAGCGGCCGCGAAATCCTTCTCTCCGTGGACTACTATGATTTCTGGCAGCGGCTGGTTACTGACAAACACCAATCGCTCCACCACAGCGCCAAACCGGGTGAAATTGTCGTACATCTTGCCAGCGAAAGATGCCTGCTGGACGCCGTTTTTCGTCGTACGACTCGCAATCTGAGCAAATGACCAGTTGCCTGCCTTCTTCGTTTTGACTTGGTAGAAGATCGCCTTTTCGGGTTCGTTAGCGTCGTCGAGGGAAATGATGTCGTCATGGAATTCGAACGCAACGGCATAGTTCGCGCCGACGTCGTGCAGGTCCAGTAGCTTAGAAACTCCCCAAGCTGTTTGGTAATCGAACCGATCGTATGCAGTTCGTCCGCCTTCCTCGCGCTGCGATACCGCGAGAAGCGTATCCTTGACACCCATGCTACCCCCAACTTCTCGCAAACCGCTTTTTAGACAGCGCATTCGCGAGATGTCGAATATTGGATAGATATTTTAGGAGATGCAAGTGGCAAGCCGGATCATTGGGGTAGAACTCATCGGTGATCCCTTGAAATTTGATTTACCTCAATTCGAATAGTGCCCGGGTGACCGAGTAGCGGTGCTCCTTTCATAAGTCCTAGTGTGGCCGAAAAAATGTAATCCTCCCTCAGTACTCGCAACATAGCGTTATTATGGCGAATTACGCAGGTTTTCCTATCAGACGGGCAGGCGTTCCTTCGTCGTGCGTTCCACTGGCTAGCTGACCAGCG
>NZ_JBVASG010000010.1:0-90441 GCF_057813875.1 Labrys sp. F242
AGCGACAACGGCCCCAGCTACATCGCCGGCGAACTGGCGGAATATATCGAGGCCAACAAGATGAGCCACGTCCGCAGCGCCCCGATGCATCCCCAGACCCAGGGCAAGATCGAGCGCTGGCACCAGACCCTCAAAAACCGCATCCTGCTAGAAAATTACTTCCTGCCCGGCGACCTCGAAGCCCAGATCGAGGCCTTCGTCGACCACTACAACCACCAGCGCTACCACGAGAGCCTGGCCAACGTGACACCTGCCGACGCCTACTTCGGCAGGGCTCCGGCCATCATCCAACAGCGCGAAAGGATCAAGCGACAGACCATCAAATATCGGCGCTTGCAGCACCGCAAGCTCGCCGCTTAAAATCCCCCCAGACGAGGCCCGAACTCCGCTAATCTACGCCGCCAGTTGCGCCAAATGTTCTGACGACGGACATTAAGCACATCGTGGACGCTCAAGTTGATGGCGGCGGCGGGAAGGTTGCGCTCTTTCCGTTGATCGCGGTCGCCCAGATATAGCTCGTGATGAAGAAGTTTGGGCCCGACGCGATGAGGGGCTGGTGCGGCGGGGGAGGCTGAGAGAAATCGGAAGCCCAAGCTGGCGTTAGCAATGATGCCGAAATCAACCCGATGGCGAGATTGCGCACGGTTTTCCCTTGGCATTTCACCGTCGCCGACACGCTCCCGCGAGCAGGGGCCGTTGCACGAGGGGGCATGGCCGACCTCCCCGGGAGGCAGATCGTTAGCGCAAGCCGACACCCGCGCCCGGCCGATCGTCTCGGACCGACAGATGGACCTTGTCCGGGTCATTTCGGACATTGGCCGGTCGCCGGTCTTGCCATTTCGCGCCAATCGTCAAAGCGTTTGCGGTTGGAAGCAAGCGCCAGGAGTTGCAAAGGTTGTGTTGCAAACTTTCTGGAAACCCTCTGATGCCATGAGGCCAACTCCATTTTCGGAGCGTGTTTCATGTTCAATGGCCGCCATTTCGATCGCTCCGTGATCCTGCTATGCGTGCGGTGGTATCTGACCTATGGCTTGAGCTTGCGGGATCTGAAGGAGATGATGGCCGAGCGCGGCATCAGCGTCGACCATTCAACAATCCACCGCTGGGCGAGCAATTACATTTGTAGTGCTCTTTATCTGCAGGAACTATCATCCGTCTTCGCTACAATCCAATGCCGCCCCGTCTAAGCCACCTTCGTAGTCTACAACGAACAGGGGAGACGCAACTCAGGTTCTCGTAGAGAGTAGCCAAAAACATTGCAGCGCGCTTCTAGAAGCCGCTCGGTGCCAATTGACAAGCCTGACATATCGCGTTTCCAGTCGTCGAAATAGCGTTTATTGATCCCGGTATGAACGCTTTGCCTCAGATCAATAGAAGGCACATCCAACCAAGAAAAGATTCTATTTAGATGTAACTTTGGATTATCAACCAGATCTTCATAATGCAAAACATAATAATGACGCAAATGAGATCGATCCCGTAGAAACCGCTCATAGCATACCAAAGCGTGTTCGATAAGCCAAGGAACAGGTTTAGTGTTCCAACCTCGCTGCCTAAGGGCATATGAAGTCGCGATAGGATGGCGTAAAATAATCAAGAACCGCGAATCGGGAAAGCAATATTGCAGATAACGCGTCCGGATCAGATTTGCTGGTGACTTCTCTACGAACAATGGCCTCGATGAATCCCAATGAATTCCCCATTGCTGCCACAACCGTTCGGCATCAACCGGATTTGCTAGAGAATGACTTTCGTCCATCGCCGAGCCCGTGTAAAATCCGAAATTTCCTACACCGCCGAGCTCCTGATCAATCGGATATACAGTTTGCAGATGTTGCCCTTCATCGTGCGATGCGCCGGTGCTCTCAAAACCGCTGATCATCGGATGAGAGCGCAGGATGCTATGGAGCAAAGTTGTTCCACTTCTGTGTACTCCTCCGATAAAAACGATTTTTTTATCAATACGTCGCACAGTCTCTCATCCGCCTAGATTTTCAGTCCGCCCCAACTACCCAGTGTATTGCGCCCGCAGACTTAGGGGGCCGTAAATTTTGTGAGAATACGACAGCTTTGCTAGCGGCAAATTTGGCACATCCCGACGTCGCGGCTACTTCGGTTATTCGTTTGCATGTATGATTTCAACCTGCGGAAGCCCCCAGCACTGCGCATTCATGTCCAGCGCCATTATCCCCAGGCCCTCAGTTTCAATCTCTCCTCGGCCCCAATAGGGATGGCGGGGTCGGATCCTCGGATTGGCGACACCGTAAGGAAATGGTGGAAAGATCAATCCGTCGCGATGTAGGTCTGCTTTGACGAGAAGCATCGTTCCTCCAACTGCATCTAGGCGAACGACGTCCCGGTCTCGCAGACTATCCATCGTTTTAGTGCCGTGGTCGCACCAGGCGTTTAAATCGAAACTCGGACCCCCTCGCTTCTTCACGCAATGCGGATGGACGATCTCAAATTGCGTAGCTAACAATTGTTGAATTATATCTTCAGGAAAATCTATGACGTCGGCATCGAGCCACAAAACCCACTCCTCGTTGCGGAGTGCACGAAAGAGCACTTGATTGCGAGCTCGTGCCAGGATGCAGCGTCTAAATTTCTGGATTTCAGGAGCCCATCTCGGCACTCCTGTCGGAATTCGGAAACCGAAATCTCGCTTGACCATCGTCACCGCGGCAGCGCGGAGTTGAAACACAGATTCAAGTCCAAGAAGAGCTTCCCAGGTCCCATCCAAGCTATCACTTTCGAGGAAGCCGATCGATAAACTGTCTTTGGGCCAATCCAATCGCTCAATACGTTGGACATACCCATCCAGATGAGCACGGGCATTCTTGATCGGCGTCAATATTAGGACGGATGGACGGCTCGTTGCGTCCTCTGCGGTAGCCGCTGCGAAGGTCGATGTCACGTTTTTGTACCAATGCTAGGATAGACGAAATATGCTGCGATGATCTTTGCGCGCCCGGCTAATGCGCGTAGCCCTTGGAAGTCCTGTCTCGGAGAGGAGACTGGCGACTTACTCCCCTCCATGGCTCGTTCCGACCTGCAAGATCAAGTCGATCGGTCGACTCGCGCGTATATTGGGCTATCCAAAAGTGTTAACATGTGACAATTTCTCCAGAAGAAGATAATCGCAATATATAGTCTTGTTCCATTGATATTGCGCTATCACATCGATTGTCTATTCTCACGACAAATCGTTTCTTCGATATTTTATACCCAATTTCACTCTGATCTTTCGCTAAAAAATACTAGATCGGAAGGCGCAGTAGCTTAAAGGGATGGCAATATATTGCAACGTGAGTCGATATGCGTCCGGTTGCGACAGGGTGCGCTGCACTGGATGAGAGTAAATACGGCCCACGTACCCGTAAATCACATCGCGTGAGGCTGCAACACACCGCCCTTAAGGAAAGGATATAATTAAACCCTCACGAGCTAGAGATACGAGGCAGGCCTCGATATCTGCGCTCGGCTTGGTTTTTAGGCCAAACGATTTTTGAAAGTACTCAACAATATCATCATCACTGTGTTTCCCATCGCAAAGTTCAAATACGATGGCAGCAGAAATATTTAAAAAATGGATATATTCGCCGTCCTCGCCGTAAATTACATACCCATCAGGCGTATTCCTGCATTCGAAACCCAAAGCTTTCTTATAGAATCTTGAATTTTCTCGTGTCACGCAACCCTCCTATTATTGGTCGTCAAGCTTCGTCGGCGACGTACAGATCTGCAAAATCAGTTATTCACAGTCACGATATCGATGAACCCAACTTATATGGGCGGCTCCTCTAGCCAGTAATGCGGCTTATGAACTTTTTTCCGCAAAAGCTTTGAAAGCCCTGGCCGGACAGCTTTGCTCGTCGGCTTGATCTGTCGTGGACGCATCGCCTTTATTCAGGCCGGCCTCAGCATTAGGCACCGCACGCCCGTTGATGGACAATACCCGTTCAACCACGCGCCCGTCGCCATCTACGCGGATCGTCGCGGCGATTTCGCAGGTTTCGTTATGCGAGCAATGTCTCTGAGCGCTCGCCTTGGCCGGGATGTCAGCCTCAAGAAAGCAGATCGACCGTCCATCCTTTTCCACGGCCGAGCCAGCCATACCAGATCCGGAACTAAAAACACCGGTATAGACGAAGCGCTTAAGCTGGGGTTCGGCCGAAGCGGTGCCAATAGAACACAACAAGCATCCAAACAGGTAGGCGATAAAATGAAGTCGTGTCATCGATTCCCCCTACGGAAGCCGAATTTTCTTACCTAGGCATGACAAGACATATATTTCTCAAAATCCCTGGATTTTGCAATATCTCGTGAGGCCCGTCTAAATGACGGATCGTGGTGTTTGGGGGACACTTCGTGGTCGTGCGCGGCGGCGCCATGCAGATCCGAGCGCAGATCGAGTTCGAGATATTCCAGTCGCAGATCGTGCGCCCTAAGCGCGGCCGCGCTTGAAAGGATTGAACTGTTGGGGCCTGGACGGCAATTCGCCAAAATGGGCTCAGTTGATTGGCATGATGTTTTGTTGCCTGAGCCCTCTTTCGAGGTTGCCGGTGGGCGCGCGCCCCTAGGCAAAGGCCGCGAATCCTTGCTCGGATCGGGTCGCGGCTGTTTCGATCGAGTCGCATCTATTTCGAGAAGTGACGCAGGCGCACGTGGTGACCTGCTGGTTGGGTTGCAAGCTTTCTGAAAACCCTCTGATGCCATGAGGCCAACTCCATTTTCAGAGCGTGTTTCATGTTCAAAGGCCGCCATTTCGATCGCTCTGGGATCCTGCTATGCGTGCGGCGGTATCTGACCTATGGCTTGAGCTTGCGGGATCTGAAGGAGATGATGGCCGAGCGCGGCATCAGCGTCGACCATTCAACAATCCACCGCTGGGTCGTTCATTTTTCACCTGCGTTGCTGCAGCGGTTCAACCATCGGAAACGGCAGGCCGGAAGCAAGTGGCACATGGACGAGCCGAAGGGCAGCGCGGAGCAGCAAGGCCTATATCAAGCTCCGCAGTCAGTGGATGTACCTTTGCCGCGCCATCGACAGCGTCGGCGACGCCGTTGAATTCTCGTTCAGCCAGCACCGTGATCTGCTGGCGGCAAAGCGCTTTCTGCGCAAGGCGCTTGCAGCGCCATGGTCGACCCGATCGTATCGTCATCGACGGGAGCCAGGCGAACCGGAAGCGATTATCTCTTGCGATGCCGAGAGCCGTTTGCAGGATCGATCGCACCGAGCATTGAAGGGGATCCGCATCCACAAGAGCCAATATATGAACAACAGGATTGAACAGGGGGCCACCCAAGGCATTGGGCTGGTGATGGTTCGCGCCTTCGTGCGCGAAGGGGCTAGCGTTTTCCTCCTTGATCGGGACGAGAAGCTGCTTGCCGGTGTCGGTGAGGAACTGGCGGGGCAGGGGGCGCCAATCGCCTATCGGGCCGTCGACATCGCCGACGAGCAAGGCATTGCACCGGCCGTTTCACAGGCGGCGTCGGCGATCGGCGAGATCAACGCACTCGTCAACAATGCCGGCATCAACGTTTTCGCCGAGCCATTGCAGACCACGAACGAAGAGTGGCAGCGATGCTTCGACGTCAATCTCAAGGGAGCCTGGAATTGCTGCGAGGCGGTCCTGCCGGGAATGATCGCGGCGGCGGTGGCGTCATTCTCAACATTGCCTCGACACACGCCCTCACCATCATTCCCCATACCTTCCCCTATCCCCTGGCAAAGCACGCCTTGCTCGGCATGACCAAGTCGCTGGCACTGGAATATGCCGGCCGCAATGTGCGAATATGCCGGCCGCAATGTGCGGGTGAACGCGCGCGAGCCCGGTTATGTCTCGACCCAGAAGGTGATCGACTACTGGAACAGCTTCCCCGATCCCGAGGCCGCCAAGGCGGAGACGCTGAAGCTGCACCCGGGCGGGCGCATCGCCACGCCTGAGGAAATCGCGCTTGCCGCGCTCTTCATGATTTCCGACGAATGTCCTTTCATGAACGCGGCCTGCCTGACCGTCGACGGCGGCCTCTGCGTCCAGCAACACCCCTGAGTATCCGGCGCTCTACGATCAAGAGTCTCGGCGATCTTTGCGCCGATGCAACCACTCCTGCCACGTCCGAAATATGCTCCATCGATGACAACGAAAATCTTTCGGCTTTGCCGGAGGCCATGCACTCGGCTGTTCACGGGCGCTTGCCCCCGAAATAACGAAATTCCTCCTAAGATATTGATAATACGGTAGAAAACACACTTTCCTGCGGCGTCTCTGCATGCAGGGAAGCCGCCGCCATGTCGGCAGCACCGAGGCGACGTCCATGGATCTCGGCCGAAAAGGAAATTTGGATATCGTGTCATGCTACAAGTGATGATTGACTCATCATACCAGTAGATCTATAAGCCACCCGAACTCGGGAGGAAATCTGCATGACGACGATCGCGCTCTTTGGCGCCGGCGGAAAAATGGGCTACCGGCTGGCCAGCAACCTCAAAGCGTCGAGCTTCGAGGTCCGGCATGTCGAAGTGAGCGCAGCAGGCCAGGAGCGCCTCAAGACCGGTCTCGGCCTTGACAGCGTAGCGCCGGATGCGGCTCTGGAAGGCGCCGATGTCGTCATCCTCGCCGTGCCTGATACGCTGATCGGCAAGGTGGCCGGCGGCATCGTCGACAAGCTCGAGCCCGGTACCATGGTGGTGGTGCTCGACGCTGCCGCACCTTTTGCCGGACATCTGCCCGATCGCCCGGACCTGACCTATTTCGTCACCCACCCCTGTCATCCTCCGATCTTCAACGACGAGACGGAGATGGCCGCCAAGAAGGACCATTTCGGCGGAATCGCTGCCAAGCAGCATATCGTCAGCGCCCTGATGCAGGGCCCGGAGAGCGCCTATGCGATCGGCGAGGAGGTCGCCAAGGTGATCTGGGCGCCGGTCATGCGTTCCCATCGTGTCACCGTCGAGCAGATGGCGTTGCTGGAGCCGGGCCTGTCGGAGACCGTTTGCGCAACCCTTCTGGTGGTGATGCGGGAGGCCATGGACGAAGTCGTGGCCCGGGGTGTACCGCACCAGGCAGCTCGCGACTTCCTGCTCGGCCACATGAACGTGCTCGGCGCCGTGATCTTCGACGAGGTCAAGGGCGTGTTCTCCGATGCCTGCAACAAGGCCATCGCCTTCGGCAAGCCGGCCCTGATGCGGGACGATTGGAAGCGCGTCTTCGAGCCGAACGAGATCGCCGACAGCATTCGCCGCATCACCTGAACAAGACCCTGCAGCAGCCGTCACCTTTGGTGGCGGCTGCTGCATTCGACCGGGCTTTTCGACGAGCAGTCGAGCAGCCAAACGTCGGCGTCCTCCACAAAAGAACAAACAGGAGGGGACGCCTGGCCTCATGGGGAGGAAAAATGAGTCCGAATACCCTCGCGATCAGCTCTATCGAAACATCGGCCATCCGTAAGGCCACCTGGCGCCTGGCGCCGTTCCTCGGGCTGATGTTCTTCATCAATTTCCTCGATCGGACCGCGATTTCCTTTGCCGGTCCGCACGGCCTGACGACGGATCTGGGGCTCACAGCCACTCAATTCGGGTTTGCCGCCGGCATCTTCTTCATCGGCTATATCCTGCTCGAAATTCCCAGCAACCTGGCCCTGCACAAATTCGGCGGCCGCCGCTGGCTTGCCCGCATCATGGTGACCTGGGGCATAGTTTCACTGCTGTTCACCTGGGTCAGCGGCGTCACCGAACTCTATGTCCTGCGCTTCCTGCTGGGCATTGCAGAAGCTGGCTTCTTCCCGGGCGCGATCCTCTATCTCAGCACCTGGGTGCCGGCCCGCCACCGGGCCAACATCCTCGCCCTTTTCTACATCGCGCAGCCGATGACGACCGTGATCGGCGCGCCGCTGGCTTCCTCCCTGATCCAGGCCCATGGCTTTTTCGGCCTCGAGGGCTGGCGCATCATGTTCTTCGGCGTCTCGATCCCGGCCGTCCTGGTCGGCATTGTCACCTGGTTCTATCTGCCGGATTCACCCAGGGACGCGAAGTGGCTCAGCCCGGAGGAGAAGGCCTGGCTCACCGGCGAACTCGCCCGTGAGGACAGCACCAAGCGCGAGCCGCACAATGGCTCGATCGCAGCGGCCCTGTCGAGCGGCCGGGTCTGGATGCTGGCGTTCATCTATTTCGGCATGATCTATGGCCTCTACGCGCTGGCCTTCTTCCTGCCCACCATCGTTTCCGGCTTCGAGGCGAAGTTTGCCACCAAATTCACGGTCTTTCAGGCCGGGTTGGTCATTGCCGTTCCCTACCTTCCCGCGGCCATCGCGCTCTATCTGTGGAGCCGGGATGCAACCAGGCGCGGGGTTCGGGCCTGGCATATCGGTATTCCGGCCCTGATCGGCGCGATCAGCATTCCGTTGGCCCTCTACATGCCATCGCCTGAGACCACGGTTGCCTGCATCACCGTAACGGCCTGCGCCATCTTCTCGGCCCTGCCGAATTTCTGGTCCCTTCCAGGGCGTTTCCTGTCGGGCGCGGCGGCGGCCGCCGGCATCGCCCTCATCAATACCATCGGCAATGTGGCCGGCTTTGCCGCACCCTATGTCACCGGCGCGGTCAAGGACTACACCGGCCTCTACCAGGCCCCGATGATCATCGTGGGAGCCTTCATGCTGCTCTCGGCCATCCTCGCCTTCCTCGTCGGACGGGAGATCAGGAAGGGCGGAGAGGTCTCGCAGGCCTACGCACCCCTCAAGCCATGAGGGCGCATTCGCACCGATAGCCAAGAAAGACCCGCCGGACACAACCGGCGGCCATTGCGGACTGAACCGTCGACAGACAAATGGGAGGACGACATGAGCTTGAAACGACTTTTACTGGGCGCTGCGCTTGCCGGCGTGATGGCATCGGCGGCGATGGGCACGGCCCTGGCCGCCGACCTCATCGCCATCATCACGCCCTCGCACGACAACCCCTTCTTCAAGGCGGAAGCGCAGGGCGCCGAGGTCAAGGCGAAGGCGCTCGGCTACGACACGCTGGTGCTGGTGCATGACGACGACGCCAACAAGCAGTCGCAGTTGATCGACACCGCCATCGCTCGCGGCGCCAAGGCCATCATCCTCGACAATGCCGGTGCCGCCGCCACAGTGGCCGCCGTGCAGAAGGCCAAGGATGCCGGCGTGCCCTCCTTCCTGATCGACCGCGAGATCAATGTGGCCGGCATCGCCGTCGCCCAGATCGTCTCGAACAACTATCAGGGCGCCCAGGCCGGCGCGCAGGAGTTTGTCAAGCTGATGGGCGAGAAGGGCAATTATGTCGAACTGGTCGGCAGGGAGGCCGACACCAATGCCGGCATCCGCTCCAAGGGCTATCACGACGTCATCGACGACTATCCCGACCTCAAGATGGTTGCGCGCCAGTCCGCCAATTGGAGCCAGACCGAGGCCTACAGCAAGATGGAGACCATTCTGCAGGCCAATCCCGACATCAAGGGCGTGATCTCCGGCAACGACACCATGGCGATGGGGGCGATCGCCGCGCTGCAGGCCGCTGGCCGCAAGGATGTGATTGTGGTCGGCTTCGATGGGTCCAACGATGTGCGCGACTCCATCAAGCAGGGCGGCATCAAGGCTACGGTCC
Organism: Labrys sp. F242; assembly: GCF_057813875.1. Lineage (NCBI taxonomy): Bacteria > Pseudomonadati > Pseudomonadota > Alphaproteobacteria > Hyphomicrobiales > Xanthobacteraceae > Labrys > Labrys sp. F242. The sequence continues at coordinate 9,625 of NZ_JBVASG010000010.1, forward strand.
TGCAGCCTGCCTATCTCCAGGCCCAGACCGCCGTCGAGCAGGCCGACACTTTCATCAAGACCAAGAAGGGCCCCGCGCAGGAAAAGCAGCTGATGGATTGCGTGCTGATCACGCCCGACAATGCCGGCAAGCTCGAAACCTTCGCGCTGGCAAATTGACGCTGCGATGAAAGATGCCCGGGGCTGCCTCGCTGGGGGCGTCCCAGGCCTGTTCCTGATCCCGACAATCGAGGCCGGAGCCAAAATCCATGCCCAGGCTTGCCAACAGGCTGATGATCGCCGCCATGGCGCTCACCCTTGCAGCATGCAAGATCGTGCCGACCGTCGAGGTTGAGGCCGCCCGACAGACCGGCGCTTCGGGCGCAGGACCCGTCTTCGACCCGGACAAAGCTGTCGATGCGATCTGGTCAGCCAAGGTGTTGCCCTATCTCACGGCGAAGGCGGGCGACTTTGCCGTCGTCCGCGACCTGGTCGCGAGGAACGCGGACGAGGCCGGGCAGAAATACGGCTATCGTGCCAAGGAAGGCACCGTGCCCTGGGCCTATGTGGTCAAGGCCGAAGGCCGCATCGTCGCGGCGAACACCGGTTCGCGCGCCGCCACCATCGACGTCGATGTCGACAGGGACGGCAAGGCCGACATGGTGGTGCAGATCGGTCCGGCCCTGCGCGGCACGACGCTGCGCGACAGCCTGGATTTCGTGTCCTTCAACGCCTTCACGAACCAGATCGAATACGCCCAGTTCGGCAAGGCCTTCAACGCCAGGGTCAACGCGGACGTACTGCAGGCCCTGCCGCGCGAGCACCTGGTCGGCCGCTCCGTGACGGTGCTCGGTGCCTATGTGTTCGAGCCGGGCGGCAAGCCACCGCTGGTAACGCCCGCCGAACTGAGCCTCGGGGCAGCGTCATGACGGGGGAGGGCCACCCTGCGACGCCCGATGACGACGTGGTGCTGCGCCTTGAGGGCGTGTCGAAGGTCTATTCCGGGACGGTTGCCGTCAGGCATGCCGATTTCGATGTGCGGCGCGGCGCCGTGAACGTGCTCGTCGGCGAGAATGGCGCCGGCAAGTCCACGCTGATGAAGATCATAGCGGGGGTCGTGCAACCCACCGACGGGCGCATCCTGCTCGATGGCAAGCCTGTTACCTTCCGGGATGCCGGCGAGGCAGTGGCCCATGGCATCGGCATGGTGTTCCAGGAGCTCAACCTGTTCGGCAATCTCTCGGTCGCCGAGAACATCTTCGCCGCCCGCGAAATCGTACGGCTGCCCTTTGGCATCGACCATCGCGCTCAGGAGCGCCGCGCCGCCGAATTCCTGGAGCGGCTCGAGGCAGGCATCGATGCCCGCACGCCGGTGGAGGATTTGCGCATCGGCCAGCAGCAGCTGGTCGAGATCGCCAAGGCGGTGGCGCAAGATGCCCGCATCCTGATCATGGACGAGCCGACCTCCGCCCTCAGTTCCGCTGAGGTCGAGATCCTGTTCCGTGTGATTGCCGACCTCAAGGCGCGGGGCGTCGCCATCGTCTACATTTCCCACCGGCTGGAAGAGCTCATCCGCATCGGGGACTACATCACTGTGCTGCGCGATGGCCGCGTCACCGGACAGGAGCGCATCACCAATGTCGATGTGCCCTGGATCGTGCACCAGATGATCGGCTCCGATGCCAAGGACTTCGCCAAGACCGAGGATCACCCGCTCGGTCCGGAAGTCTTTCGCGCGGAGGATATCTGCCTGCCACGCGTGAGCGGCGGATTCGCCGTCGACCATGTCTCCCTGTCGGTCAGGCAAGGCGAGATCGTGGGTATCTACGGATTGATGGGAGCCGGGCGCAGCGAATTCTTCGAATGCGTGATGGGACGCCACCGCCACGCCACCGGCCGCCTCTTCGTCGACGGCAAACCGGTGGCGGAAAAGGACGTGACGGGGCGCATCCGTCGGGGCCTTGCCCTGATCCCGGAAGACCGCCAGCGCGAAGGGCTGGTCAGCATCCTGTCGATCGCCGCCAACCTGTCGATGGCGGCCCTCGGTCGCTTCCTCGCCGGCTTCCATATCCGGCGAGCCCGCGAGCAGGGCGCCATTCGCGCTGCCGTCAGGGACCTGTCGATCAAGGTAGCCGATCCCGAACTGGAGGTGAGCTCCCTGTCAGGCGGCAATCAGCAGAAGGTGGTGATCGGCAAGGCGCTGATGACCGGCCCGAAAGTGTTGCTGATGGACGAGCCTAGCCGCGGCATCGATGTCGGCGCCAAGGCCGATGTCTTCCGCACCATGAGGCGGCTCGCCGCCGACGGCCTCGGCATCCTGTTCGTGACTTCCGACCTCGACGAGGTGATGGCGCTGTCCGATCGCATCGCCGTGATGAGCAACGGCAAGCTCACCGCCCTCTTCGAGCGGGCCGAGGCCACGGCCGCCAAGGTGGTGGCCGCCTCCGCGCTCGGCCATGGCCCTGTTCCTTCCCCCTCTTCTACAAATCACGGAGCGCCGGCATGACAGTCGCGCAGGACACCTTGAACCATCCGTCCGCCGGAAACGGCTCGCTTGCCCTGAACCTGATGAAGCTGCGCACCTTCATTGCCCTTTTCGCGGTGCTGATCTTCTTTTCGCTGGCGGCGCCGAACTTCCTGAGCACCGCCAATCTCATCTTGATGTCGAAGCATGTGGCGCTGAACGCGTTCCTGGCGATGGGCATGACCTTCGTCATCGTCACCGGCGGCATCGACCTGTCGGTCGGATCGATCGTGGGCCTGTGCGGCATGGTCGCCGGCGGGCTGATCCTCAATGGCCTGGACCTGCGCATCGGCTACACCATCTTCTTCAACATCTATGAGGTGATGGCGATCACACTGCTGGTGGGTATCCTGATCGGCGCCGTCAATGGGCTGCTGATCACCAGGCTCAACGTCGCGCCCTTCATTGCGACGCTCGGAACGCTCTACATCGCCCGCGGCCTGGCGCTTCTTTCATCAGATGGCGCAACCTTCCCCAATCTGGTCGGGCGCCCCGATTTCGGCACGCAGGGCTATGCCATCCTGGGGGCTGGGCGTCTCCTCGGCTTGCCGGCCTCGGTCTGGATCCTCGCCGTGTTGGCGCTGGCTGCCGCCTATATGGCGCGCTGCACGCCGCTCGGCCGCCACATCTTCGCGGTTGGCGGCAATGAGCGAGCCGCGGGTCTGTCGGGCATCCGGGTCAACCGGGTGAAGCTCTTCGTCTATATGTTCTCGGGCTTTTGTGCCGCCGTCGTCGGCCTGGTCGTTTCCTCTGAATTGATGGCTTCGCACCCCGCCACGGGTGAAAGCTTCGAACTCAATGCCATTGCCGCAGCGGTACTCGGGGGCACCTCGATGTCCGGTGGCCGCGGCACCATCGGCGGCACCATCATCGGTGCCTTCGTCATCGGCATTCTTTCGGACGGGCTGGTGATGATGGGCGTCAGCGAATTCTGGCAGATGGTGATCAAGGGCCTGGTGATCGTCATCGCCGTGGTGGTGGACCAGGCGCAGCGCCGGCTGCAGCAGCGCGTTGCCTTGCGCCAGATGGCGAGGCTGGCCTGATGGCGTCCTATCGCGGTGCCCTGGTTGGTTGCGGCTTCTTCGCCATCAACCAGCTTCACGCCTGGTGCGACGCCGAAGGAGCCGACATCGTCGCACTCTGCGATCGCGATCCGGTGCGCCTTGCCCAGGCCGGTGAGCGTTTCGGCATCGACAGGCGCTACGGCGATGCCGAGCAGATGCTTCGGGCTGAGAAGCCGGACTTCGTCGATATCGCCACCACCGTGGCGAGCCATCGCCCGCTCGTCGAGCTCGCGGCGAAGATGGGAATTCCCGTCATCTGCCAGAAGCCCTTCGCGCTTTCGATCACGGATGCGCGTGCCATGGTCGAGGCTTGCCGCCTCGCCGGCGTGCCGCTGATGGTGCATGAGAATTTCCGCTGGCAAAGTGCCATCCAGGCCGTCAAGGCTCGCCTCGACGCCAATGTCATTGGCCAGCCCTTCTGGGCGCGCGTCTCCTTCCGCTCCGGCTTCGATGTTTTCAGCGGCCAGCCTTATCTTGCCGAAGGCAAGCGTTTCATCATCGAGGACCTCGGCATCCACATCCTCGACATCGCCCGCTTCCTGTTTGGCGAGGTGACGCGGCTGAGTGCACGCACCCAGCGCGTCAATCCCGACGTCAGGGGCGAGGATGTCGCGACGATGCTGCTCGACCATGAGGGCGGTCTCTCCTCGGTGGTCGATTGCAGTTATGCCACCAGGCTGCCGGTCGATCCTTTTCCCGAAACCCTCGTGGAAATCGATGGTTCGACGGGTACGCTGCGGCTCGGCGCAGGCTATCGGCTCGTCGTGAACGGGCCTGGCGGGCAGGAGAAGGTCGATCTGTCGCCGCCTCTGCTGCCCTGGGCCTCGCGTCCCTGGCACAATATTCAGGAGAGCGTGCTCGCCATCCAGCGCCACTGGCTGTATTGCCTGCGCAACGGCAAGGAGCCTTCCACCTGCGGGCGGGACAATATCGCAACGATGGCCCTGGTCGAGGCGGCCTATGCCAGCGCGTCCACTGGCCAGACGATCGAGATGGCCTCGATATGACGCCGCGCAACCATTGATGCGCGACCTGTCCGTGCTGCCGACGCCCCGCAGCGTCGTTCAGGCCGACGCCGTGGTCTGGTGAACGTAGAGCGAGGCGGAACGATCGAGGTGCCTGACCATCGCCTGTTCCGCCCCGTCCGGATCATGGGCGATGATGCGGTTGAGGATGTCCTCGTGCTCGGACAAGGTGTAGTTCTCCTTGCCGGTCCAGATCAGCAAATCGGTGTGGTACTGCTTCAGCCAGCCGAGCATGGCCTCGCTCATCGCCTCGAACAGCGGGTTGCCGGAGATGGCGGCGATACGTGTGTGGAACAGCATGTCCGCATTGATGAAGGCATCCGCGTCGCCAAGGCTCGCGCGCTGGCGGGCCAGGGCTTCCTGCAGGCCGGCAACCGCCTGCGCATCGGCCTTCTGCGCTGCCTGGCGCACCATGCCCAGTTCGAAGAAGCGGCGTGCCTCCTTCAGATGCTCCAGCGAGGCCGGGGAGCTCGACAGGAGCACGCTGGCAGCATCGTCGACCTGCTGGAAGATCGACCTGGCGGTGGGCTGGCGAACGCGCGCCCGCTCGCCGTGGGAGATGGTGAGCAGGCCGAAGATGCTGAGCTGTTGCATGGCTTCGCGGATGGCGGGACGGCCGACACCGAGGCGGTCCATCAATTCGCGCTCGGAAGGGAAGGGGTCCCCCGGCTGCAACTCTCCGCTGGTGATCAGCGCCTTGAGGCGGTCGAAAACCTCATCGGAGAGCTTGCGACGGACAATGCGTTGATCGGGGAGGGGCATGAGGCATTCCGATTGAGGCAGTAGGTTCGGCGGTCTTTGCCGTCTGTTCTTCCGTGAGGCAAGGCCGCTGCTGCAACAGTGCCACCGCTGTCCGGAAACAGACAAGGCGAATTTCCGTTGCTTCGACTTAAGTCATGATATACTCATCATACCTGTTAAGCAATTCCAGGCCGGGCGCTGCGAGCGCCCCAGACTGAATGGGTGCCATGTCCGTCATCCGCATGACCTATCGCATCGAGACGGCTGGCGACATCGAGAAGCTGGCCGCCAAGATTGCCAGCGATCAGTCGACCGGCACCTTCGTCAGCCTGCCGGGCGAGACGCCGGAGCTCAAGGCGCGTGTCGCCGCGCGCGTCGTGGCGATCCGGCCGCTGGAGGCCCTTGAGGTGCCGTCGATCCCCGATCCCTCCACGCAGGCCGGCGCCGTGTACAAGCGTGCCGATGTCGACATCGATTTTCCGATCGAGGCGATCGGCACCGATCTGGCGGCGTTGATGACGATTGCCATCGGCGGCGTCTATTCGATCAAGGGATTCAGCGGCATCCGTGTCACAGGCATGCAATTGCCCGCGGTCTTCGCGGCTGCCTATCCCGGCCCGCAATTCGGTACGGCCGGCACGCGACGGCTGACCGGTATCGTCGACCGGCCGGTGATCGGTTCCATCGTCAAGCCAGCGCTGGGGCTGCGCCCGCCTGAATCGGCCGGCCAGGTGCGCGAACTCGTCGAAGCCGAGGTGGACTTCATCAAGGATGACGAGAAGCTGGCAAGCCCGGCCTATTCCAGCCTCGAGGATCGCGTGAAGGCGATCATGCCAGTCATCCTCGATCATGAGCAGAAGACCGGCAAGAAGGTGATGTATGCCTTCGGCATCTCGCACAGCGATCCCGACGAGATGATGCGCAACCACGATATCGTCGTTCGGGCCGGTGGCAATGCCGCTGTGATCAACATCAACTCGGTGGGCCTCGGCGGCCTCTCTTTCCTGCGCAAACGCTCGCATCTTGCCTTGCATGCCCATCGCAACGGCTGGGATATCCTCACGCGGCACCCCGGCCTCGGCATGGATTTCGAGGTCTACCAGCAATTCTGGCGACTGCTCGGCATCGACCAGTTCCAGATCAACGGCATCCGGGCCAAATATTGGGAATCGGACGAATCCTTCGTGCGCTCTTTCAAGTCGGTGACGACGCCCTTGTTCGAGGGCGACGTCTGCCCCATGCCCGTCGTGTGTTCGGGCCAATGGGGCGGTCAGGCCCCGGATACCTATGCCCGCACCGGCCGGACGCTCGATCTGCTCTATCTGTGCGGTGGTGGGGTCGTCAGCCATCCCGGCGGCCCGGCAGCGGGTGTGCGCGCCGTTCGCCAGGCCTGGCAGGCGACCGTGGAGGGCGTGCCGCTCGAAACCTATGCACGCGAGCATCGCGAACTCGCGCAGTCCCTGCAGAAATTCGGCGCCGACACCGCTGCGTCCTGAAGCTTCCGAGGAAAGAACGATGCCGGGCTTGCTGCTCTCCTATTATGGCGATGATTTCACTGGGTCCACCGATGTGATGGAAGCGCTGGCCTCGCATGGCGTGCGTACCGCCCTGTTCCTGCAGCCGCCTTCTCCGGCGCAGCGCGAGCGCTTCGGCGAATGCGATGCCATCGGCCTCGCCGGGACCAGCCGCAGCCAGAGCCCGGCCTGGATGGATGCCGAGCTCACGCCGGCTTTCGAATGGCTGAGGCAGCTCGGTGCCGCTACCTGCCACTACAAGGTCTGCTCCACCTTCGATTCGAGCCCGGCTGTCGGCAATATCGGCCGCGCCATCGAGATCGGCAGCAAAGTCTTCGGGCAGCGGCAAGTCCCGCTGGTGATCGGTGCACCCCAGCTCAGGCGCTACACCAGCTTCGGTACTCTGTTCGCCGCCTATCAGGGCCAGGTCTACCGCATCGATCGCCACCCGGTGATGAGCCGCCATCCGGTGACGCCAATGGATGAGGCGGACCTGCGCCTGCACCTTGCCCGGCAGACGCAAAGCGGCATCGGCCTCGTCGACGTTGCGGCGCTGGCGGCAGCCGATGTCGACGATACCGTCGATGCCGTCCTGGCGAAGGGCGAGGACATCGTGCTTCTCGATGTCAATGACGATGCCACCCAATTGCAGGCGGGGCGCCAGCTCCTGCGCCTGCAGTCGCGGCTCGGGCCCTTCGTGGCCGGTTCCTCGGGAGTGGAATATGCGTTGCTGCAGGCCTGGCAGGAAGCCGGCCGGATCGGGGGGAAAGCCTCCTTTTCCGCGCCGGGCGTGGCAGATCGTATCGCCGTTGTGTCGGGGAGTTGCTCGCTCACCACGGAACGGCAGATCCGCCACGCCGTCGCCCACGGATTCGACGGCATTGCCCTTGATCCGCGCGCGCTCATCCATCATGGCGAGGCTGCAATTGCAGAGGCCGTTGCCGCCGGCCTCGAAGGATTGGCCCAGGGGCATAGCGTGATCCTCTATACCGCCCTGGGGCCGAGTACCGATGTCGGCGACGAGCTCGGGACCGAGGGAGACCGCAACCGCATCGGTCTCGCTTTGGGCCGGATTCAAAAGGCTCTGGTCGAGCGCGCCGGCCTGCGCCGTGCCGTCATCGCGGGTGGCGACACTTCGAGCCATGCTTTGCGCGAACTGGGCGCCTTTGCCTTGACGACGAGGCTGCCCTTGCTCTCCTGTCCTGGGTCTCCGCTCTGCACCGTTCATGCGGATGCCGCCGCCTTCGACGGGCTTGAGATTGCCCTCAAGGGTGGCCAGGTGGGTGGCGACGACTATTTCTCGATGATCCGCGAAGGTCGCGCGTCGGTTTCATCCCACTGCACGACAGTAGGGTCATCCCCCATCTGCTAAGCAGCGCTGCGTGCCACCTCGCGTCCCCGCTCACTCCTACGAATGCAGGAGTGAGCTGAGGGTGACCGCGTATACTTTCGTGCTGAGGGTTGTGTCGCAGATTTTTCGGCAAGGCTGCACTGGCATGAGATCGCTCCTCAGCAATTTGGGGACCCCCTCATGTTCAAAGGTCGCCATTTTGACCGATCTCTGACGTGTTATGCCTGCGCTATGGCTATAGGCGCGTGCACGTCCTTCTCGTGCGTGACGGCTGGGCGATCAATATTAAGCGAACACCCAGACTTTACAACGAGTTGGACCTGCAGTTGCGCAACAAGACCCCGAAGAGGCGTGTGAAGGCCAAGCTCAGAGAGGACCGATCGGAGGCAACGCGTTGCGACCAGACCTGGGCGATGGATTTCGTCCATGATCAATTAGCGACCGGCAAGAAGCTACGCATTCTCACCATTGTCGACATCTGGTCACGGTTCTCGCCAGCCGTCGATCCCCGCTTCAGCTATCGGGGAGAAGATGTCGTCCTGACGACGTTCGATCTCTTAGTCCGCAATAGCCGCCGAAACTAGGCCCCGTGCAATGAGCGGGAGAAAGTCTGGGGGAGAAAAGCGTGGAAACGGCGGCGTTTGGCGGCAAAAAGTTCGAACAGCGCCCGATTTTAGATTATCGCCGTATTTCAAAGTGACGCGCTACGAGTCTCCCTCTGGAAGCAGGCACGCTCAGATGGTCGACCGGACTATATGTTCCCCATGTTTCGGCTCATACGAACAGAGCGCTGACTTTTTCTCCGTTCGACGAACCTCGCCTCCCCAGGCGATACTCATCAGGGGAGCGGTGCTGAAGGCCCGGGCGACCCCGCTGCGCGCGAAGCGTATCCACGATCTGCGGCACGATCTTTTCCATGCCGAACGGTGCATCTGGGCGGCCAAGGCCTCTTCACGTTCCGACACGAGGAGATGACAAGTACAGTTCAAGCGTCATTTCGATCGATGAGGCCATCGTCCATCACCTCCGAATCATGGAAGCCCATCGATTCAGAAGCCATCTAAAATCACCAGTTTAATGCCAAGACTACAGTTTTTCAGCAAAGGCTTCCTGCATTGCCCGCAGAATGATGAGGGCAGAAGCTGCGCCGGGATCCATATGGCCCAGGGAACGTTCCCCAAGCCGCGCGGCGCGGCCGCGGGTTGCGACCATGGACCTTGTTGATTGCGCGCCTTCTGTGCCGGCCTCCACAATATGGCGCCACATCTGCCCAGTGGTCAGGCCATTTGCATTGGCATGAACGGCGATTTCCATGGCCGGAATCCACGTGTCGAGCATCGTCTTGTCCCCGCGCTGCCCTTTGCCACGTAATTGGATACCTTTGGTAATGGCTTCGACGATAGCGGCCTGTTCCGGCAGGTCGAGGGACAGTTGGTTTTTCAAGGCCTTGGATGCGTTTTGAAAAGCCGCGGCATAAAGGGGGCCGGTGGATGCGCCGACGGCATCGAGAAAGGCGGAGGCCGCTGCCGCAAAGACATCGGAGGGTGATGCCTGATCGAGATCGAGTTTTGCAAGGGCGCCGTTGACGGCCGAAAAGCCCAGAGCCATGCTGATCCCGTGATCGGCGTCGCCGATGGCGCCGTCGAGATCGGACAGATATTCCTTCTCCGCCTTTATCGACAGGGCAATTAGCTGGAACATCCAGCCGAGGCGGCGCGCTGCGGTTTCCGACATTGTATTGATCTCCCGAACAGCGTGGAATTCTCATTGGGCCGCAGGTAGCGGCCCTTTTTCGGTGATCCGAAGAAAGGCCGTATCGCAAGGATGCGACAGGAGATCGGATAGTTCCTGATCCAGATGCAGGATGGATATGGACGCACCGTTCATGTCGAGCGATGTGCAATAATGGCCGACCCAGTTCGCTACGATGCTGATCCGCTTGGCGCTGAGGCGCTCTTCCACGCGCTTGAACAGGATGTAGAGCTCCATCAGGGGGGTCGAGCCGAACGAATTGACGAGAACCGCCACCCGGTCACCCGGGCCGGCGGTCATCTCGGAAAAGACCTTGTCCATGATGCGGTCGACGATTTCGTCGGCTTGCATCATCTTCTCGCGGATAACGCCCCGCTCGCCATGAATGCCCATGCCGATTTCCATCTCGTCAGGGCCGATCTCGAAGTTGTGCCGGCGAGTTTGCGGCAAGGAACACGGTTCCAGCGCGACCCCCATCGTATAGGTGCGCCTGTTGGCTCTGCGCGCAATGGCCTCGCATTCCTCGAGCGACAGCCCGCGATCGCAGGCGGCGCCGGCAATCTTGAAGACAAAGAAATTGCCCGCCACGCCGCGCCGTCCGTCGCGATCCTCTACCGGTGAGGAGGAGATATCGTCGGTCGTCAGCACCGTCCGTGTGGGGATGTTCGCCTCCTGTGCCAGCTCGGCCGCCATTTCGAAGTTCATCACGTCGCCGACATAGTTGCCGTAGACGAAAAGGACGCCGGCTCCGCCTGAGGCAGCCTTTGCGCATTCGAGGATTGGAACAGGGGGAGGCGAGGAGAAGACGTTGCCGACCGCGACTGCGTCGGCCAGCCCCTTGCCGACATAACCGAGAAAGCAGGGTTCGTGGCCGGAGCCACCGCCGATGACCAGACCGACCTTGCCCGCACGTGGACCATTGCGCGCAACCAGGGCACGCTTCGAGCCGTTGATCGGCACGATATGAGCGGCATGGGCCTTGACCACCCCGTCGAGCATTTCATCCACGACATCGTCCGGGTTGTTGAGAAATTTCTTGATGTGGGTGCGATTGTGGCTGGGCGGGGCAGCCTCGGATTCCTGGCGCAAGCGTTGGGCGGGCCTGTTGTGGATCTGCGCAACGCCATCGGCGTTGAGGATGCCACGCCCGGTCGCCGCATCGGTGATCAGCACGCTGACATAGCCGCCTCTCAGCGCCGCCAGAATTGCCGGCACCTTGTCGAAACCGCCGGCAACCGCAATGCGCATGTCGCTATCTCGCAGCCGATCGAGCGAAATGCCGATAGTTCTGTCGTCTAGAGGTCCCGAAACGGGCTGACCATGGGAGTCGATGAAACGGCCTGCAATCACGCCGACGGCATTTCTGGCCAGATAGTCCTGGATCGACACGTCCTCAAAGAATCCGCTGGTATGGATCGTCGAATTCGGCCGAAGGGACGAAATGCCGAAAAGTGCCTTGTTGGCTCGGGTCAGTGCTTGAAATTGCTCGGCAATGACCGGTTCGTCCAAAAAAGCCGATTTGACCTGCGCATTCGACACGATAGCCGGCGCGGTGATGTTGATGAGATGAGCATTCGTGGCTGTGGCGACCGCCGCCGCGCACAGCTCCGGCGTGTAGGCGAAACCGGCTCGCGTGCCGCCGGTTGCCTGGACGACCGTCACATCCTGCAGATTGGAGATATGCAGGTTTTGGGCAATGGATAGGATTGTGCGCCCCCATGCGACGGCGACCGTATCGCCGGATTTCAGCAGCTTCGCAACCGCTTGAGCGCCGGCGGCTCCCAGGCGGTCGATCAAGGTTCGCGATCCGTCGTCATTGGGCACGACGAGGCAGTCGGTCAATCCGAAATGCTGTTTCAGCTCCTGCGCGATTACCAGCGAGCTCAGCCGCGAAGGCTCGATGGAAATGCTGACGATTCCACGGCTGCGCGCTTCGGCAAGGTAGCTGTTGACCGTTGCGCGTGAGATTCCCATTATCTCGGCGATATCGCCCTGTGTGCGCCCGTCCTCGTAATAAAGCCAGCATGCCCACACATAGGGATCGTCGCCATATCGCAGCGGTATGACATCGGCCAATTCCGCCTGACCAGGCTTGGCCATCGCGGTTTTATTACTCGGCGCCATCTTGTTTGCCATCGCTCCTGCGTCGGTCGGGAAGGCTTGCAGGACAATGCCTTTGTCTCGTTTTGAGAAAATTCGAAACAAAGGGCGGCCCAACTTTCCAAGCATAAAGTGGGGCCGCCATGTTGCGCAAATCGGCTGTCCCTTATTGCAGTTGCTCGCGGGCGCGAAGTGACAATTCCTTCAGAATGATGGCACAGGAGGTTGCCCCAGCGTCCAAGACGCCGCGGGAACGTTCGCCCAGACGGCTGGCGCGTCCGATCCTGGCCACCAAATCTATTGTGGAATCTCGCCCCTTTTCCGCGGCTTCGACGAGCTCATCCAGCGCTTCGGCAAAGGATCTGCCGGCCATGTTCGCGTCATCGAACGCGGCAAGGGCAGGAACGAATGTGTCGAGAAGCGTCTTGTCGCCGACCTTGGCTGCGCCGATGGATTGAATACCTTCTAGGCCTGCATGCAGCATACGGCTGAAGGCGGTGGCATCGATGGCGTCGACACCGTCGATCTTTTCGGCGAATTCCGTAAACATGACGCCATAGAGCGGTCCCATCGAGCCACCGATTTCGGTCATCAGGACGGTGCCAAGCGTGTCGAGCGAGCCTGAAAGGGATGCGTTCTTGCCCTTGAGCCGCTCGGCAGCCAGGTTGAAGCCTTTCGCCATGTTGACGCCGTGATCGCCATCGCCGATCTTGCCGTCGATTTCGCTGAGAAAGGCCCGATTTTCGATAATGCGTTCTGCCATGGCCAAAACGATGTGGCCGGCTTCTGCATTGTTGAGGGTTTGCATGAGGCGTTCTCTTTACAAGATTGCAGTGCAGCGCACGTCCGTATCGAGCAGTTCCTTCAGTTCGTCGTCAAGAGCCATGACCGTCAAGGTTGCGCCGATCATTTCCAGAGAGGTGAAGTAATTGCCGATATAGGTACGATGGATTTTCAGGCCGCGTTTGACGATCTCGGATTCGATCGTATCGTTCAGGATATAGAGTTCGTTGAGCGGTGTCGCGCCCAGGCCGGAAACCAGTACGGCGACTTCGGTGCCTTCGGGAAGATCGTGGTCGTCGAGAACGATTTCGCACATGTCGCGGGCGATCTCGGCCGCGGATTTCAGCGGCTCCACGCGGACGCCCGGCTCGCCGTGATGGCCAATGCCGACCTCCATTGTGCCCGGGGCGATCTCGAAATTCGGATGGCCGACGGCAGGCAAGGTACATGGACCAAGCCCCACGCCGATCGAGCGGCAATTGTCGATCGCCCTTTGCGCGGTGGCACGGACGGCTTCGAGCGAGGCCCCCTTTGCCGCCTTGGCGCCGCCAACCTTCCACATGAAGATTTCGCCAGCAACGCCCCGGCGTTTTTCGCGCTCTTCGCGGGACGCCGAGCAGACATCGTCGTTGGCGACGACGGTCGCCACTTCGATGCCATCCTTGGCTGCGAGCCGGATCGCCATCTTCACGTTCATGTTGTCGCCGGCATAATTGCCGTAGAGCACGACGACCCCTTTGCCACCATCGGCTTCGCGGATGGCGTCATGGAAGCTTTTGGCCGTGGGCGAGGAGAACAGCTCGCCAACGGCGACGGCATCGAGCATGTTCTTGCCGGTATAGCCGATGAAGGCCGGCTCGTGGCCGGAGCCGCCGCCCGTGATGACACCCACCTTGCCGGCATGGGGGGCATTCCTGGCGGCGATGACACGGGGATTGTCGGCGAGGCGAACAATATCGGAATGGGCCTTGACGAAACCCTTCACCGTGTCTTCGACGACTTCGTCGGGATTGTTGACGAAACGCTGCATGATTTCTCCTATGGGTTCCTGGAGCGCTTCGGCTCAAAGGATCGTGTAGCCGCCATCGATTAGTAGATCGGCGCCGTTGATCATATCCGCACCGGCGGAAGCGAGGAAAACGGCCGCAGCCGCGATTTCCTCGGGAAAGGCGAATCGACCGGTGGGAATGCGTTTTCGGGCGGCCTCGCCCTTCTCTCCCGCCCAGGCCTTTTTGCCCAGTTCGGTGAGCACGATGGTGGGGGAAAGCGTGTTGACGGTGATGCCGTATTTGCCCCACTCGGCCGCAAAGGTCTTGGACATGCCGATGACGCCGAATTTCGAGGCGCAATAGGCCACATGCTCCTCGATGGCGACAGTGCCCGCCTGCGAAGCGAGATTAATGATCCTGCCGCCCTTGCCGGCGCTGATCATTTCCCGGCCGACAGCCTGCGTGACCAGGAAGCTGCCTTTGAGATTGATGTCGATCGTCCTGGTCCAGTGGTCCAGGGACAGATCCTCGGCCGGAGCCAGGAACACGACACCGGCGCTGTTGACCGCGATGTCGATGCCGCCAAAAGCCGCCTTCGTACCCGCGATCGCGGCGTTGACGGACGCAGGATCGGTGACATCGCATACGAATGCTTGCGCGCCATTCCCAAGCTCCGCCGCCTTCGCGGCGGCAAGTTCGGCGTTGATGTCGAGAACGGCGACCCGGACCCCCTTGGTGGCGAAAGCCCCTGCAATGGCCGCACCGATGCCGGAGGCGGCTCCGGTGATGAGGGCGATCTTGCCGGAGAGCGGGAAGGTCAGGTCGATTTGAGGCGCGATATCGGTCATGTCGATGGGTCCTGGCGGCGGAAGGCGCGGGGCAAGGCGATGCCCCACGCGTAAAAATCACTTGCTGCGGGCAGCGAGCAGCTTGTCGACATTGTCGGCGGTGACGGGCGTCCACGGCACGTTGTATTCCTTGGCGCTGCCATCCTTGAACGGCATGCTGGGATACTGGGCCCAGATATCGGATTGCGGCTTGTAGTTGCCCTTCCTTGCCTGGAAGATGGCAAGGTCCAGGGCTCCCTGCGCCTGGGCGCGGGCGTCCTGCAGGATCGAGGTCATCGTGCCCTGCTTGACAGCATTGAGCGCATCGGTGACGCCGTCGATGCCGGCAATCGCAAAGTCCTTAACATTGAGCTTGGCTGCCTTGATGGCTTCGATCGCGCCGAGCGCCATCTCGTCATTCTGGCCGATGACGCCATTGATCTGGCCGGGATGCGCCGTCAGCCAATTCTCCATCAGGGTCTGCGCCTCGGCGCGCGACCAGTTGGCGGTCTGGTCCTCGAGGATCTTCACATTGGGGCACTCGGCCAGCGCCTTCTTGTTGCCTTCGAGACGGGAGATCTGCGCCGACTGGCCGATCGGGCCTTCGATGATGACGACATTGCCCTTGCAGCCGATCTTGTCGAGCACGCTCTTGGCTTCCAGATAGCCCGAGACCGTGTCGTCGGAGCCGACATAGGACGACAACAGGTCGGAATGGACGCGTGTGTTCGAGCCGACGACGGGAATGCCGGCATCATGCGCGGCCTGGACGGCGGTGGCACCGGCCTCGATGTCGATGGGCACGAAGATGATCGCGTCGAATTTCTGCGTGATCATCGTGTTGAACTGTTCCTGCTGCACGAGCGCATCATAGCGCCCATCGAATACGGTCAGTTCCACCTCCCCATTCTTGACGGCAGGATGCTCCTTCAGCGCTGCCGTCCAGATCTGCATGAACTCGGCGTTGAGGCCGTAGGGGGCCGCACCGATCTTGATTTTCTTGTCCTGCGCCAGGGCAGGCGTCACCAGCAACGCCGTGGCCGCGGCCAGGGCGACAAGCAGTTTCCTCATGGTCGTTCTCCTCCGAAAATTGCCGCAGCCATGACGGCACGCGGTTCTGGATCGCGGGCGCGAGCGTCCGGATGGCACGGGCTTACTCGCCCTGGTTTCTCTTCTGATCCAGCATCACGGCACCGACGATCAGGGCGCCCTTGAGAACCTGCTGGTAGTAGGATTGGATGCCCATCAGATCGAGGCCGTTGTTCATCACGCCGATGATCAGGGCGCCGATCAGTGTGCCGGTGATACGACCGACACCACCCGACAGGCTGGTCCCGCCGATCACCACGGCCGCGATGGCATCGAGTTCGTAGGCGATGCCGGCCTGGGGCAAGGCGGAACCGGTGCGGGCCGCCAGCATCATCCCCGCCAGTCCCGAAAGTCCGCCGGAGATGACGTAGACGCTGAAACGGATGCGGGCAACGCTGATGCCTGACGTCTTGGCGGCATGCGGGTTGCCGCCCACCGCATAGATGTAGCGGCCGAAGCGCGTACGGTTCAGTACCCACCAGGAGAGGGCGAAAACCAGAGCGAGCAGGACGACCGGCGCAGGAATGCCGAACAGGTTGCCGGTGCCGATCCAGCGGAATTCGGGCGTGAGGGCAGGCACGGGCCGGCCCCCGCCATAGATGAGCGTCAGGCCACGCGCTGCCGAAAGCATGCCGAGGGTGGCCACGAAGGCGGGGACGGCAAAGCGCGAGACGATGATACCGGCCACGGCGCCGCAGGCGACACCGACGAGGAGGCCCGCAGCCAATGCGAGGTAGAACGGATAAGGCGCGCCCGGCAGGCCCGCCGTTGCCGAGGTGGTGGCGAAGCTGGCGGCAATGATGCCAGTGAGCGCCGCGACCGAGCCGACCGACAGATCGATACCTCGGGTGAGGATGACAAAAGTCATGCCGACCGCCAGCACACCGTTGATGGCGGTCTGCAACAACACGTTGGAGATGTTGCCGGCGGTGAGGAAGTACTGGTTGGAGACCGATAGGATCAGGGCAAGCAACAGGAAGGCGATGAAGATGCCGTATTCCTGGACGATCAGCCGGCGATGCTCCCTGCCGGGCCAGATGCTGGTCGAAGGATTCTCGTTAGCGGACACGTGGATTTCCTTTTTGTGCCAGGCGATACGCCGGGGCGCCGATCTCAGGTGGACAAATGCACGAGCGACTGCGCGTCCGTTTCTTCACGCCGGTGGATCCCGGCGGACCGTCCCTGCCGCATCACCAGGATGCGGTCGGACATGCCGAGCACTTCGTCTATTTCGGATGAGATCATCACGACCGTGCCGCCTGCCGCCGCGAAATCGCAGATGATGCGGTAGATCTCGCGCTTGGCGCCGACATCGACGCCGCGCGTGGGCTCGTCCAGCAGGAGAAGCTTGGGCTGGCGCAAGAACCACTTGCCGAGCACGACTTTTTGCTGGTTGCCACCCGACAGGCCGGAAACCGGCATGGTATCGCGCGCGGCTTTGATGCCGAAACGCGCGATCATGTCTGCCGAGGCGGCCCGTTCCTGCCGGCGCTGCATGATGAAACCCGGGCTCAACTCCGGCAAGCTCGCCAGACAGATGTTGTTGCGCACGCTGTCGGAGAGATTGAGGCCGGTGAGCTTGCGATCCTCGGTGACGAGCGCGATGCCTGCGCGCATGGCATCGGCGGGACGGGAAATGGTGAGCGGCTGACCGTCCAGGGCGATGCTGCCGGCTGTCGGCTTGTTCAGGCCAAACAGGCAGTCGAAGATCTCCGTACGCCCTGATCCCATGAGACCGTAGATTCCGAAGATCTCGCCCCGTCGCACGGAAAATGAAATGTCGTCGATCTTACCGGGAGCCGTGAGGCCGCGAACCTGGAAACTGATGTGGTCGTCGGGAACGTTGGTCTTGACGTATTCTTCCCCGAGCTCCCGGCCGACGATCATGCGGATCAGCTCGGGCCGGGTGATATCGGCCAAGGCACCGCTGCCGACATAACTGCCGTCCCGGAAGACGGTGTAGGAGTCGGCGATCTGGAAGATTTCCGACAGCCGGTGGGAGACATAGACGACACCCTTGCCGGCGGCCTTGAGCTGCTCGATGGCCGAGAACAGATGCTGAGCTTCCTTCTCGCCGATGGCGGAGGTCGGCTCGTCCATGAAGATGACCTCGGCATCGTGACTGAGCGCCTTGGCGATCTCCACGAGTTGCATCTGCGCCACCGAGAGATTCATCATGTATTGGCTGGCACGGATATTGAAGCCGAGCTGATCGAACAGCGCCTGCGCCTCCCGGTTCATCTTGCGGAAATCGATGCCGCCGAAGCGCGCCGACGGTTCGCGCCCGAGGAAGATGTTCTCGGCCGCTGTCATGTGGGGAACCGGGCTGAGTTCCTGTTCGATGATGGCAATGCCGGAGGCAAGCGCCTCGGCCGGACCGGAGAACTCCACGGCCTTGCCGCGGCGGCGGATCGCGCCGGCGTCTCTCCGATGCAGCCCCATCAGGATCTTCAGGAAGGTGGACTTGCCCGCGCCGTTGCCGCCGCACAGGGCATGGACGGAACCCGCATGGAGCTTGAAGGCGCCATTTCGCAAAGCAGCAACGCCGCCGAAGGACTTTTTGAGCCCCTCTACCTCAAGCAAGAGATCCACGCTTCCTCTCCTCATATGCGCACGCCGCCTGGCCGGCGGGGCACATCAACGTCACGAGGTCCAAGCTCGAGCGTCGATATTGACAATTGTCAAATAAGGATCGACAAATGTCAATAACTGCAAAAACGAACAAGAGCCGTGGCCGTCGGGCACCGGCATGTCTCGGGAGGGAACCATCGATGAAGATTGCTCTCGGCGCGGATGGCGCGGGAAAGCCCCTGCTTGATGTCATCGCGCATCATCTGGCCGGAAGGGGCGACATTACGGTTACGGATCTGAGCCGGCCGGGCTACTACGCCGACATCTCAAAGGTCCTCGCCGAAAGCGTGGTCAACGGCGAATACGATCGGGGACTGTTGTTCTGCGGCACCGGAATCGGCGTGTCGATTTCGGCGAACAAAGTGCCAGGTATCCGCGCCGCCCTGACCCATGACACCTATTCAGCGGAACGAGCCGCAAGATCTAACAATGCTCAGATTATTGCCATGGGCGCCCGTGTGATTGGCCCGGAACTGGCTAAAGCCATCGTCGACGTTTTCCTCGCATCCAGCTTCGATCCAAACGGCCCATCGGCGGACAACGTCAAGGCGATCGATCGTTTGGACGCGAGGAGGGGAAATGCATCCAATACATGAGGTTGCTGCACCTCAGCGGGTGAGTTGACCTATCCGCATTTGTCATAGCGAACGATGGAGTGCGGCAATGGACTATTGCGCAATCGACAAAGAAGCTGCTCCGCCGGCGGACTTGGCCGGCCTCGCCGGTAAAACATGCTCTTCGGAGACGGGAGGAAAAAGTGTCGTCATATAGCCTGAACCGGCAGGCGCCCTTTCTGCTGTTGATCAATTGCGCGGTGCTCGCTGCCGGGGCTCTATTGGCGGGCTCCAGTTTCATCGACAGCTACAATCTGCAATCCATGGCGTCGCAGGTTCCCGAACTCGGCCTTCTGGCGCTGGGCGTCATGTTGGCCATGATCTCGGGCAATGGCGGCATCGATCTGTCGGGCATCGCCCTGGCGAACCTTGCCGGCATCGCAGCCTTTCAGGTGACAAGCCATTTCATCGTGGCCGATGACGCACCGCTGCTGTTCTTCTGGGGCTTCATCGGTCTGGCGCTTCTCGTGGGCCTGCTCGGCGGCTTCGTCAATGGAAGCGTGATCGCCTATGCGCGGCTCACACCCCTGATCGCCACACTGGGGACGCAGCTGCTGTTCACCGGCATTGCGGTGTTCCTGACCAACGGCTCCGCGATCACCATGGGCTTTATCGAGCCGCTGGATGATTTCGGCAACATGCCGGTACTCGGCATTCCCCTGTGCTTTGCGTTGTTTCTGGCAATTGCAGCCGGCCTGGCGTTTCTCTTGAAATATACGCCGTTCGGCATGAAACTCATGTTGCTTGGAAGTAATTCCAAGGCGGCACGGTATGGCGGCATCAACGAAAAGCGCATGCTGCTTGTTACCTATACCCTCTGCGGCGTGCTGTCTTCCGTTGCCGGCGTCATTATCGCGGCCCGCAATTCCTCGGTGAAATGGGATTACGGCGGCTCTTATGTGTTGATCGCCATTCTGATTGCCGTTCTGGGCGGCGTTAGGCCCGAAGGTGGATACGGCAAGGTGATCTGCGTGCTGCTGGCTGCGACGGCGCTGCAGATTCTCTCAAGCCTGTTCAACTTCATGAACATTTCGAATTTCTTCCGCGACCTTGCCTGGGGCGTCTTGCTGTTGGCCCTCCTGGCCTTCTCACGGATGCATCTGGGCGTCTGGCTCAAGCCGAAGCGACGATAGCTCGGTTCGCGATCGGCTCGGCACCGTGAAGATCCCATAGAACCGGTAATGCCGATCTTAGAAAACGATTTTGCTTAAAATGGAGGAAACTATGAGCAAAATTACCAAACTGGCAGCTTGTACGATGCTGGCAGGCGTGTTGATGGCCGGGGCTTCGTTCGCTCAGGACAAGCCATCCATCGTGACGGTGGTCAAGGTCACCGGCGAAAACTGGTTCATCCGCATGAATGAAGGCGTGGATGCGTTTGGGAAGGACAATCCCGGCTTAAGCGCCAACCAGATCGGCCCCGCCAAGGCGGATGCGGCTCAGCAGGCCCGCATCATCGAAGATCTCGTCGCGAAGAAAGTATCGGCGATCGCAGTTGTTCCGATGGACCCGTCCGCACTCGAAGGCGTGCTTCGCCGGGCCTCTCAGCGCGGGATCAAGGTCATCACCCATGAGGGGGATAGCCTCAAGAATACCGATGTCGACATCGAAGCCTTCGACAACAAGGCCTTTGGTGCGCGTATCAACGAAAAGCTCTCCGCCTGCATGGGCAAGTCAGGCAAATGGACGTCCTTCGTCGGCTCGTTGGGCAGCTTGACGCATAATCAGTGGGTCGATGCCGGCGCGGAAAACGCCAAGAAATATCCGGGCATGGAACTGGTTGCCGCCAAGAACGAATCCTTCAACGATGCCAATCGCGCCTATGAAAAGGCCAAGGAGATCTTGCGCAAATATCCGGACATCAAGGGTTTCCAGGGCTCCTCTGCCATTGACGTGATCGGTATCGGCCGGGCTGTGGAAGAAGCCGGCCTTCAGGGCAAGGTCTGCGTCTATGGCCTTGGCCTTCCCAAGGATACCGGACCTTATCTGGAAAGCGGCGCCGTCAATCAGATCTTCTTCTGGGATCCCAAGGACGCCGGTTACGTCATGAACAAGGTCTCCGAGATGGTCCTGAAGGGCGAAGAGATCAAGGACGGGGTCAATCTCGGCGTGCCGGGCTATGAAAAGATGACCGTCATAAAGGGACCGGGCAAGGGCATCATCATGCAGGGCCAGGCCTGGGTGGATGTCGACAAGTCCAACTACAAGCAGTTCCCGTTCTGACAACGAGCATCGCTCACCGATGCGTCTTCCGATGGGCGTCGATCCCGTCCTGGAAGGCGCATCGGGGAGTTTTAGGAATTTGCCATGCACGCGACCGATCCTACGCCGCGCCTTTTGCCGCCGTTTCTCGAGGTTAGAAACGTCAGGAAGTCCTTTGGCGGCGTTATGGCGCTGAAGGATGTCAGCCTGACGATCGAGGGGGGGCAGATCTATCACCTGATGGGGGAGAATGGCTGCGGCAAGAGTACGCTGATCAAGATCCTTTCCGGCGCCCAGCTTGCCGACGAGGGGCAAATTCTGATCGATGGCCAGTCGACCGGAAGTAGAGCCGGAGATCTGGGCGCGATCGGGGCGCTACGGGCCGGCATCGAAACAGTCTATCAGGACCTGTCGCTCCTGCCCAACCTCTCGGTTGCCGAAAACGTCGCGTTTACCGAGCAACTCGTCGAGGCGTCGGGACGTCTGGTTCGCAGACTGAATGTCACGGCGCTTCATGAAACGGCGCGCCGGGCCTTGGCGGAAGTGCATCTTCCGACCGGTAGTGATTTTCTCACGCGTCGCACGGACACGCTGCCGCTTGCAACGCGCCAGCTGATTGCCATCGCCCGCGCTATCGCGTCCGAAGCGCGCCTGGTCATCATGGACGAGCCAACGACGTCGCTTACGCGGCAGGAAGTCGAGAATTTGCTGGGCGTTGTCGAGCGGCTACTCGCCAAAGGTGTCGCGGTTTTGTTCGTCACGCATAAGCTCGACGAGTGCAAACTGCTCGGGGGCCGCGCAATCATCATGCGCGACGGGCTGAAGGTCGCCGAACTCGATGTCGCCGATCACAGCAAGGCTGAATTCAGTCAGTGGATGACGGGCCGCAAGATCGGCGAGACACGCTATCGCACCGATCCCAACCTTGGCGACGTTCTGCTCCAAGTCGAGAAGCTCGAGGATGGCCGGGCTTTTCGAAATATCTCGCTGAGCGTGAGAAAGGGCGAGATACTGGGCGTCACGGGGCTGTTGGATTCCGGCCGCAACGAGCTCGCTCTCGCGCTGGCCGGCGTGAAGCCGGCGGTTGGCGGCAAGATACGCTTGGCCGGCAGGACGATCGCGCCCCAATCGACGCTGCAAGCCATACAAAATGGTATTGGCTATGTGCCCGAGGATCGCCTTACCGAGGGTCTGTTTCTTGAAAAGTCGATACAGGACAACATAACGCTGCCGATCCTGGATCGACTGCGCAATGCGCTCGGCATCCTCAGTTCCCGCAGCGCCCGTCGCACTGCGGAAGCCAGTGTTACCGACCTGCAGATCGTCGCGCCGGATGTAACGGTTCCGGTGCAGTCCCTTTCCGGCGGCAACCAGCAAAGAGTGCTCATCGGGCGGTGGCTTACCATCAACCCGAAACTGCTCATCCTGCACGGGCCGACCGTTGGCGTGGATGTGGGATCGAAAGACACGATCTTCCGGATCATCCAGCGCCTGGCCGATGAGGGCATGGGCGTCATCATCATCAGCGATGACCTGCCGGAGCTTTTGCAGAATTGCGATCGCATTCTCGTCATGCGCCACGGCTGCATCGTGGCCGCGCACGAGGCCGAAGGGCTGACTGAAGACGCGATCTATCAGTCCATGGCCGGCACGTCGAAGGAGATCGCGCAATGACCGAGATTGTATCCGCGACCGCTACCGCCCCCCAGCGCCGCGGCGTCGCACGCCGCTGGTGGGATTTGATGGGGCGCCGGCCCGAACTCTTCACATTGGTGCTGACGATTGCGACCTGCCTGGTCGTGATCGCCGCCAATCCCGACTTCCTCCAGATGAGCAATATCGTCGACATACTGCGCGCGTCGGTGGTGCGCGGACTGTTCGCGATGGGGGTGCTGGTCGTGCTGGCTTCCGGGGGCATCGACGTATCGTTCACGGCGATTGCCGCTTTCGTGATGTATGTCCTGACCATGGTCGTAACGAACTGGTTCCCGGGCATGCCGATGACGGTCATCTTGATCCTTGCGGCTCTCGGCGGTGCGGCCTTTGGAATCGTAAACGGGCTGCTCGTACAAAAACTCCAGGCACCGTCGCTGATCGTCACGATCGGCACCCAATATGTCATCCGCAGTTTCTTGCTGACATTCATCGGGACCGCTCTGTTCATGAACATCCCGTCCGCGATGGACGCTTTCGGCAAGGCTTCGCTGTTCACCCATCGCGCCTCGAATGGCGTTGTGTCCGTGTTGCCGGCGACGGTTCTGGTTCTGGTCGTTGCCGCTTTCATCACGTGGTACATCCTGGAACGCACGCTGATGGGCCGCGCCATTTTCGCCATCGGTGGCAATTCCGCGATTGCCGAACGTCTGGGTATCAATCTGTTTCGCGTGCGGGTGTTCGTGTTTGCCTATGCCGGGCTGCTCGCCGGCATTGCAGGTGTAATCCACGTTTCGAGCAATCGCCTCGCCAATCCGTTCGATCTTGCCGGCATGGAGCTTGAAATCATCGCGGCCGTCGTTCTGGGCGGCGCACGCATCACGGGGGGCTCCGGATCGGTGATTGGGACCCTGCTCGGCGTGCTGTTGATAACGCTGGTCAGCAACGTACTGATCTTCGTGGGTATTCCCAGCACGTTGCAACTGGCCATCGTCGGCATTTTCATCCTGATCGCAGGCACCATTTTCGCCTTGCGTAATCGCAGCTAGCAGGCGCCTGCAGCGCAGCCCCCCATGTATCTTATTTCAAGAGGTTTCCATGTCTCATGATGTGTCAGTCATTGGGCTTTACATTCTCGACGTGCTCGGGCGGCCGGTTGATGCCATTCCACCTGGCGGCAATGTGGAGTTCATTGACGAAATCAGGCTGACGGTTGCGGGTACCGCCGGTGGGACGGTGGTGGATCTTGCAAAGCTTGGGTTGAATTGCCTCGCAGTCGGTGCCGTGGGCGACGACGAGAAAGCCGATTTCGTTCTTGCAACACTTCAGCGCTTCGGCGTCGATACGGCTCAGATGCAGCGCCTGACAGGTGTGCAGACATCGTCGACCATTTTGAATATTCGGCGCAATGGCGACCGGCCGGCGCTCCATGCGCGAGGCGCCTCCGATCATTTCGAGATTGCCGAGAGCGATCTTGATGCGGTGCTGGCTCCGGCGATCATTCACCTTGGCGGTACCGGATTATTGGCCAAGCTCGACGGCGAGCCGAGCCGCAAATTGCTGGCCGAGGCAAAAGCGCGTGGGCGGACGACAACGTTCGACCTGCTCGGTGCCAATGACGGCACGCTCGATCTTATCGCACCCCTGTTTCCCTATATCGACTATTTCATGCCCTCCATCGAGGAAGCGCGGCAGATTTCCGGCGCGTCCGGCATTGAGAGTGCGGGCCGGTTCTTCCTCGATCGCGGCGTGAAACATTGCGTGTTCACGCTTGGCGGTGATGGCGTGTGCTTCATGGACGCTCACGGCGAGATCGTTCGCCAGCCGGCCTTCCAAATCGAGGTCGTGGACACGACCGGGTGCGGCGATGCGTTTGATGCTGGTTTCATCACGGCCCTGCATCGCAGGATGGACCTGAAGACCGCTTTGAACTTTGCCCAGGCATCGGCGGCACTGGTGGCGACGGGTCTCGGCTCCGATGCAGGCATTCGGTCGTTCGAGGACACATTGGCCTTCATGAACACCATGCCGATCAAACATTGAAGACTGAAAAGGAAACATGCCGGAAATCCGGCCCTTCATGATCCCGGAGGCCGGCGGCAGGCTCAGTCAAGGATGCGCTTCGTTCGGGCGAGCAGGGGGGCTTTTGCCGAAAGCGCAGCCGCGAGGCTTGGATCCCCACCAGCGAAGATCTGCAGAACGACGACCCCGCGCCTGCCGCGCAGGCGGGGCGATATAATTCCGCGCCGCTCTGGCCAGCGGTCTGCATGATCGAAACGGCCTCGACCCATCCTGCGTTCGACCTGATCAAGGGCTGTCGCCCGGTGCTTCGTGCATGCCAGCGCGTTTAGGGCAACGTCAAACGCCGCCGCTAGGCCGCTGATAGAGCCGGGCGATCCTTCTCCAAATCCTGCAACGCAAAGACCGTCAACACGGACACCCTGCCGTGAGGCGCCCGATGCCGATGATGTGTTCGTCCGAAAACCTCGATCGTTTCATGGCCCGTCTCCTCTGTCAGAGAGCAGGCTAACCTCAAGGCGAGGACTTTCCAGGGGAGCAGGTCACCGTGAGCCTGTCTGATCCCTTCTGTTTTTGCGGACTTTCACCGAAGCAACGTCCATTTCGGATGTATTCTTCGCCAATCACGAGGCAGGCGATCGCTTGAATCTGAGGATCAGGCTTGCCGGAGGCGACGCTTTCTCGCCGCGTCGCTCGGCACGGCTGTCACCGGCCCGCGGCCGGTCCTTCTAATTCTCAGCTAAGGCAACCCCTTCTACCATGGCTCGCGGCGAGGCGGTGTCTACGGCAGGTCGAGAAAGTTCCTTTTCAGCGATGGCAATATTGGAATTGGTTTCCCTAGGTGTCGCGGCACCCGCGCTAGGTGCCGCGTTCCTCGCCTCCGTCGTCGAGGTGGTCGAAGCGTTCACCATCGTCTTGGCGGTAGGCACCTTGCGGGGGTGGCGTCCGGCTTTAATCGGTACAATGGCCGCCCTTGTCGTCCTTGGCCTGCTGATCGCTGTCTTCGGCCCTTTGATAGGTCTTATCCCGCTTCAGGTTCTGCAGCTTGTCATCGGTATTCTCCTCTTGCTGTTCGGCATGGGGTGGCTGCGGAAGGCTATCCTGCGGAGTGCCGACATCATCCCGTTGCATGATGAGGACGCCATTTTTGAATCGGAATCCGCTCGGCTGGCGGCCGCTTCCGGGCGTGAAGCCCTCTCGTGGATCGCAGGGTTGACGGCCTTCAAGGCTGTTCTTCTCGAAGGCCTTGAGGTGGTTTTTATCGTCATAGCCGTTGGTGCTGGGCGTGGCCTGCTGCTTCCCGCTGCCTTGGGAGCGCTCGCTGCGTGTTTGGTGGTACTCGCAATCGGGTTGCTGCTGCGAAAGCCTCTCGCCCAGGTTCCGGAGAATACCCTGAAGTTTGGTGTCGGCGTGATGCTTTAAGCATTCGGTGTCTTCTGGACGGGTGAGGGCATGGGGGTACCGTGGCCGGGCTCGGTCCTGCGATTGCTTGGCCTGTTGCAGGCGCCTTTTTCGCATATCGGCCTTATGGAACGACCGATCGCTTCCTCGCGCTCACCAATCTCCTGCCGATCAAATTCCTCCGGTCTTTTCCGAACCAGCCAGATGGGAGCCTCGACACGTTCGTCGCGCAGGCGCTTTTTTATAGTTCCGATCGTATGTCCGCTTCGTAGCGAAACATCTGCTGAACATCGTGAGTGCGGCAGGCAACTCGAGCCACATCACCGCGCCGATCCAGATCCCGCGCGCCATTTGGAGGGGTTCATTCAGGCTTGAATCCGACCACCATCGAATCCGGTCCCAGCAATGGCTCGACGCGTGTGGACACGAAGCCTGCTTCTCGCATCCAAGTCTGGCAGTCCGCACCAGTATAGTCGAAGCCCCCACGAGTTTCGATCAGCATGTTCAAACTCATCAGAAGGCCGAAGGCATTCTTGCGGCGTTCGTCATCGATGACGGCGTCGTAGACGATCAGGGCGCCACCTTTCGGCAAGGCGGCGAAGGCTTTTTGTATTAGCAGCTTCTTCTGGGCGAGGTCCCAGTCGTGCAGGATATGTCCCATCACGATCACATCCACGTTCGGCATGGGTCCATCGAAAAAACTGCCAGCCTGAAAGCGTATGCGCTCGGTGAGTCCTTGTTGCGCGACGAATTCGTCAAATATCGGCTGTACGGCGGGCAGATCGAAGCCGATCGCGCGCAGATGCGGATGGCTCCGCGCGACCACCACGGGCACCATGCCCTGCGCTGCACCCACGTCGGCAAAAGTCGCATATTTCGACCAATCGAACTTGGCTGCAATCGTATGTGCCGCGCCGGCGCTGATACCGCTCATGGCCTTGAGGAAGCCACTCAGGCGCTCGGGTTCCGCGTAGAGGGCCGCAAAGAAGTCTTCGCTGTGTTTGCCTTCGTTTTGGGCTTCGCCTGTGTGCAGGGCCTCGGTAAGCGAGCCCCAGAAACCGTAGAGCCGGGCATTGGCCATTTCGAGGATACCGCCGATATAGGACGGCTTCGCTTTGTCGAGGAAGAGATCCGTATCGGGGGAATTGCGATAGATGCCATCGTCGCGCTCAAGCATCCCAAGAGCCACCAGGGCATCGAGGAAATCGCGAACCGCACGGGGATGCAATTTCAACTTGGTCTGCAGCGTCGGCAGATCGGCCGGTCCCGTAGCGAGTTCTGTGAAGACACCGAGTTCGACCGCACTGAGCAATGTCTTGGAGGCCCAGAAGCCCATGCCGAGCTGCATGATATTGTCTGGTGTCGTCGCGCCCATCGTTTGTCCCCCCATGGTTTGTGTCGTTGGACTGCTGTCGAACGGTAGAGACGGAAAGAATAGGAACGAGCATCCTTGGATGCGGATCGTGATCAGGTGCCGGCGGTTGCCGACGACATCCTAGCGCCGTGCAAAGATGATAAGGTATTTTGTAGTTTTGTGAAATAATTAAAAGCCGTATGCGCGTGAAATAAAAATAATTTAGAATAATATAGATGTGTTGGCGTGGACTAAAATTATCCTTGAGGGCAATATTGTGTGTGATTACTATATTTTTTATTTGAATATATGAGGATATTGTTTGTTTTAACAGAAAGTAAATTTATGGTGTGTGAATGGCGCGTGACCTAGAAGTAAGGGTTGGATATAAAACTCTCGCCTTTTTGTTTTCTGGCAGCAACAATTGAAGGCGGTCGGCAATCCAAACGTAACTACGGAATCGAAAGGCAATCCCATCACGTTGCATGGCGTCCAGCGCTGGAGGAAGTTCGTCTCTAAAGCGATTGCTCCTGGGGCGCGTGGCTTCGCGATGTCGAAGCAGTTCGCTTCGCCAATGGCCACGCCCGAATGAGATCTATAAGGGCTCGGAGCCTGGCCGGAATATGTCGGCGTCCGGCGAAGTAAAGGCAAGGCCCCGGATAGGGCGGTGTCCAGTCTTCCAGAACCACCATCAGTCGGTGGGCGGCAATATATTCTGCGACCACCGGCTCGGCGAGATAAGTCAGGCCAACGCCCGCCAATGCCGCTTCCAGCATCAGGCTGCTTTCATCGAGTGTCAGCGTACCCGGCACATCGATCAGCATGGTTTCACCCCGACGCTCGAACTCCCAGCGGTACAGCTTTCCGCTCGCCATACGAGCACGGATGCAGCGGTGACGGCTGAGGTCGGTCGGCACCTTGGGCACACCCCGCCTCTTGAAATAATCGGGGGTGCCGACGACCAGCGAGCGGATCTCCGGGAGTATGGGGACAGCAATCATGTCGGGAGGTACTGCCTCGGCGAGGCGAATGCCGGCATCGAAGCCTTGCCCGGTGACGTCGACCAGTGCGCCCTCTGTGACAATCTCCACCTCCACGCGGGGATAGAGGCTGGCATATTCGAGGAACAATGGCGTCAGGAACATTCTTGCCGCACCGAGTGAGGTGTTGATGCGCAACGTGCCGGTAGGCTCGGCACTGTGTTCGCCGGCGTGATCGATCGCGTCTTCGATGGCCGTCAGAGCCGGCGTGATCTCCCCAACGAACTGTTCCCCCGCCGGTGACAATGCGACGCTACGGGTCGTCCGGTTGAACAGCCTTACGCCCAGTCTTTCTTCCAGTGTCGCGATGGCGTGGCTAAGCGCGGAAGAGGATATACCGAGTTCTCGCGCCGCAGCGCGGAAACCGCCCGAGCGGGCGACCGCAGCGACCGCTTCCAGTTCGACCAGGCTGGCCTTTGCCATTGCGCGATATCCTTCATCAGACTGTCCCGCTTTGGCCTTCTTATCAGATCAGTGGTCGTAGGACATATAGGCCTTCACCAGCCTTCAATATGGAGCCCTTTCCAATGCGCAATATCGACACGATCTATATCGATGGCGCCTTTATCACGCCGCAGGGCGAGGAGCGCTCGTCCTTGTTCAATCCGGCCACCGAGGAGCGGATCGGCACCGTCCGCCTCGCGGATGCGCGTGACGTTGATACGGCCGTCGCTGCCGCCAAGCGCGCCTTTTCCGGCATGGCGCGTACGTCGAAGGCCGAGCGCATCGCCATGCTCAAGCGGCTTTCCGCCGTCGTGGCCGCTCGCAGCGATGATCTCGTCGCGACGATGACCGAGGAATATGGCGCACCTGCCATTTTCACAAGCTTTGCCGTGCCGCATGCAGCGTCCGTTTTCCTCGACATGGCGGAGACACTGGAGGGATATCAGTTCCGCCGCACCATCGGTCGCGCGGAAGTAGAGATGCGCGCATCCGGCATCGCCGCTGCGATCACGCCCTGGAACAGCAATTACGGCTTCATCTGCTCCAAGCTCGCAACCGCAATCGCGGCCGGCACCACGATCGTCATCAAGCCTTCCGAGATGAGCGCGCTCCAGACGCAACTCCTCCTGCAATGCCTGCATGAGGCCGGACTGCCGCGCGGTGTGTTCAACATTGTCAATGGCATCGGTTCAGTGGCAGGCGCTGCCCTCAGCGCGCATCCGGACATCGCAAAGATCAGCTTCACCGGCTCCACCGCCAGCGGCCGGGCGATCCTCGCTGCGGCGGCCCAGACGATCAAGCGGGTAACACTCGAACTGGGCGGCAAAAGCCCGACCATCATTCTCGACGATGCCGATCTGGATCGCACGATCCCGCAGGTACTGATGACAGGTTTCGGCAACAGCGGGCAGGCCTGCATCGACGGCACGCGCATCCTCGTGCCCGAACGCCGTCTCGACGAGATTTTGGAGCGACTGAAGGCGGCAGGCGCCGCGATGAAGGTCGGCCCCGCCAATGATCCCGGCGTCCAGATTGGCCCGATGGTCAGCCTGAAACAGTGGGAACGCGTCCAGTCTTACATTCGGCTCGGGCAGGAAGAAGGAGCCACATTGCTCATCGGCGGTGAGGGGCGCCCCGATCACCTTGATCGGGGCTGGTTCGTCCGCCCGACCATCTTCACAGGCGTCACCAACCAGATGCGGATCGCGCGCGAGGAGATATTTGGACCGGTGCTTTGCGTGATCTCCTATCGGGACGAGGCAGAGGCCATCGCGATCGCCAACGACACCGATTACGGGTTGGCGGCCTATGTCCAGTCTTCCGATCCGGAACGGGCACGCCGGGTCGCGGGACAACTGGAGGCCGGACGTGTCGCGATCAATGGCGCCCCGCACGAGCCGCTTGCGCCTTTCGGTGGGTTCAAGCAGTCGGGCATTGGCCGCGAATTCGGGCCATTCGGATTGGAAGCCTTCCTCGAACCCCGCGCGATCATCACCTGAAGCCTACCGACTTTCGAGGGAAGGTGCGGTCCTCCTTCCGTCACTGATGCAAAGCGATGGCTTGGTCGAGTCGGCCGGCGGCGCAGACGCTGTCTTGTGGGGGCTTCTGCCTTTCTGCCCCCACAACGGCATGAGGCTCAGGCGTGCCTCAGCCAAAGGTAAACGCAAAGGCCTGGGCGCCCGGATCGAGAAACTCGATCTGGAACGTTTGATCGCCAATCGGCTCATCTTGTCGAACCAGTTGGTAGAGGCGCTGGCCAACGATTGTGCCGTTACCCTCGGCATCGATATCTACTCCGTGAGCCGCACCCGGTGCCTTGCCGTCGATCAGCACCCGAAAACGTACAAGCTTGCTGTCGGCGCCAGGACCGAGAACCAGATGCAGGTCACGAGCATGGAAGCGAAAGGTGATGCCACCGTTGGCGGCATTGAGAGAGGCGCTCTCTTTCTCGACCGTCCAATTTCCGCTGAGCGTCCACTGATTGATGTCGAGACTACCGGCTTTGGCATAGACCCGCGGTTTGTTGACGATCATCCCCGACGGCGACAAGAAATTGTCCGCACGCTCATAGCCGATATAGGTCTCGGGAGAGACGACGTTGACGGTATCGGCTGCTGCCTCTACCCCTTGGGCCGACAGCCTACTACCGAAACGTCTGCAACAGAACCAAAGCGCCTTCCGACGCTAAGCGCCGCGATCGAACCCGTCATCGGCCACTGCAAGAGTGACCACCGCATGGGTCGCAACTTCCTCGCCCATTCCTCAGGCGACGCCCCCAACGCCGTTCTCGCCGCCGCACGCTACAACTTCAGCCTGCTCCTTAAATGGCTCTGCCTGCTTTGCGCCCTCTTCCTGGCCGCGCTCGGCGGCTCACGAGCACGCGCAGTCAACTGCACCCGCCTGAACGCGACTACTTCACGGGCGACTTTCTTGAAGATCTAGCGAACGCCCGGATTGCCCTTGGCGTAGGTGAGAACTTCTTAGCCGTCCGCCTCTTAGCCCTTTCTCCTCAGCGCCAATTGCTTTCCCGCTCCGAGCTCGGTGCGAATTCCGGTGGCACCACCACCATCGGATTCTCGCCCGGAACATAATTGTCCACCAGCGCGTAGCCCTCGGCGATGATGGTCTCGACGTTCTGACGTGTCATAATCACGTCGAAGGGCAGGTGGGCTGCGAACGGATCCCAGTCGGAACACACCGTGCTGACCTCGCGCATGGCTTGGCGCGGTACCTGCAGGGAGAATTGCACGAGCCCTTCGAAAGAGGTGATGGAGTTGATGAAGAGGCCGTCCGGCATGCGGCCGAGCGCTTCGAAGTGAGCAGTGAGGGCTTCCCGAGCCGATGAAGGACGATAGCCGCAGCAGGCGACTTCAAGCACTATTTCCTGCCCATTGGCTGCCACGGCGTCGCGAAAGCCGTCGATACGGCGGTCGGTGGCATGCTCTCCGGCAACGCCGCCGAGAAAGAGCAGGTCACGCGGTGCTTTCCGACGCTTTCGTAGTTTGGCGATCAGTTTTTCGGTGAGGGCACGCGCACCCCCGTAATTGTCGGTGACCACCGAGGGCGCATCGCTGCCGGGTAAGTCGAGATTGACGCAAGGAATGCCCGCAGCCCGGCACAGGGCATTGAGCGGCTTCGTGTTGCGCACGCCGGCGATGAACAGGAACTCGACCTGTTGGGACAGCAAGGTACTGGTGACGCTGGCCTCGATTTCCTCGTCGCGCCGCGTGCTCACCACAATGGGGCACAGGCCGCGCTGGCGCGTATCAGCCTCGAAAGCCTCGGCAAGGCCGGCGAAGAAGCGGTTGCGGTAATGGGGGATGATCATGCCGGCAAGGCCGGAGCGCGACAGGCGCAAGCCCCTGGCCTTCATGTTGACGGCGTAGCCGAGTTCCTGGGCTGCCTTCAGCACGCGCTTGGCGGTTTCTTCCTTGATGCGATAGCGCTTCCAACTGTCGTTGAGCACGAGGCTCACCGTGGACGGGGAGGCCTGGGTCGCCTTGGCGATGTCATAGATGGTGGATCTACGTGTGCTTGGCGAGCGCGCCATCGTCCCCTCGCTGGCTATATCGAGTTCGGTACTTTCTGAAAATGCATGCTAAATCCTTTCAGCTATCTTGACAATCTGTGCTGAATGGATTTAGCTAAGAAAGGCTTCGGGAGCAGCTAACGCCGTCGCCGGCAAAACAAATTGGGAGGACTCTCGTGACTTCGCATTCTGACTCCATCCGTGCGTCGAAGATCAGCCGCCGCACCTTTCTCTCTGGCTCGGCCCTCGGGGTTGGCGGCTTGCTGATACCGGGCGTGCTCGGTGGCGCCCGCGCATCGGCGGACAAGCCGGTCATCGGCGTAGTGGTGAAGATCGGTGGTATTCCGTGGTTCAATGCCATGGAGGCCGGTATCAAAAAGAAGGCGGCCGAGCTCGGCGTCGACGCTTTCATGGTCGGCCCTACCAGCGCCGACCCGGCCCTGCAGGTTCGTGCGATCGAGGATCTAATTGCCAAGAAAGTCGATGTTATCGGTGTCGTTCCTAACGATGCCGAGGTGCTCGAGCCCGTGCTCGACCGCGCCCGCAAGGCGGGCATCAAGGTGATCACCCACGAGTCACCGAAGCAAAAGAACGCCGACTACGACTTCGAGCTGGCGTCCGCGAAAGGCTTCGGCGAGGCCTACGGCAAGCGTCTCGTGGACGCGCTGGGCGGCAAGGGCGAATATGCGGTGTTCGTCGGATCGCTCACAGTGCCGCTGCACAACGCCTGGGCCGATGCGGCGATTGCTTATATCAAGGCGAACGCACCCGACATGAAGGTGGTCGGCGACCGGTACGGTGTGGCGGAGAACGTCGATCAATCGCGGAGCACGGCTCTCGACTTGATTCGCGCCAATCCGAACCTCAAGGCTTTCCTCGCCTTTGGCAGCCAGGGCCCGATCGGGGCGGCGCGCGCGGTGAAGGAGAAGCATCTCGACGGCAAAGTGCTGGTGCTCGGCCCGTTCTCGCCTGGCCAGGGCCGGAAGCTCGTGCATGATGGTGTTTTGACCGGTGGTTTCATGTGGAATCCGGCGCTCGCGGGAGAGATTTTTGTCACCCTCGGCCAGATGGTTGCCAAGGGCGAGCCGATCAAGGACGGGAGCAATATTCCCGGTCTCGGTGTCGTGCATCCGGATGGCCACAATCTTATTGTGAACGAACTGGTAGAGCTCAACAAGGACACGATCGACGATCTGGCGAAGATGGGCCTCTGACCCCTCGACGTATTTGCCTGGAAACACACCCGGTGTCGCCGCCGGGTGTGCTCCCGATGAAGCCCTCATTCCGTGAGCTTTCAGACAATGGCCAATGTCCATGCAACTGCGGCAGGAGAGTCCGCGGCGGCGCCCGCTGTTCCCTTGCTGAAAATCGAGCATGTCTCCAAACAGTTTGGTGGTATCAAAGCGCTCGATGACGTCCGCTTCGACATCATGCCGGGAGAGGTTCTGTGCCTCGCAGGCGAGAATGGCTGCGGAAAGAGTACACTGATCAAGATCATTACCGGCGTGTATCAGCCCGAGCCCGGGGCGGTGATGAGCTTCATGGGGCGCCCGATTGCCGACCTGAGCCCGGCCGGTGCGCGCGGCCTCGGGATTCAAGTCATCTGGCAGGATCTTGCGCTGTTCGCCGAAATGTCGGTGGCGGAGAACATCGGTTTCGAGCGCAATCTCGGCGGCCGTCCGCGCCTCGTGAATTACGGTGCGATGCGCGCCGACGCGCAGAGAATCCTCAAGCGCCTCGGCGTCACGCTCGATCTCGACGCGCCGCTACGCACACTGCCGATCGCCCAGCGCCAGATCGTGGCCGTTGCCCGTGCGCTGGTGACCGAGGCCACGCTCGTCTTCATGGACGAGCCGACCGCATCGCTGAGCCACGCCGAGACCGAAGCGCTGCTCGACATCATCCGGCGCCTTTCCGCCGAAGGCATATCGGTCGTGCTCGTGAGCCATCGGCTCGCTGAGGTGCTCGATGTCTGCAGCCGCGTCACGGTGATCAAGGACGGCAAGCTCGTCGGAACATTTCCGACCGCCGGCATGACCCAGACCCGGCTCACCGAACTCATGACCGGCAAGACCTTCGACTATGCCGTCAGCCGCCGCGATCTCTCGGCCAAGAGGCCGGTGCTCGAAGTCAAGGGCCTGTCACAGGGCCGCGAATACAAGGACGTGTCGCTGACGGTCCGCGAAGGTGAGATCGTCGGGTTGACCGGGCGGCTCGGGTCGGGCCGCACGGAATTCGCGCTGAGCCTGTTCGGCATGACACAGCCGGACCAAGGCGACATACGTCTCGACGGCAAGCCCATCCGCTTCGCCAGCAATCGAGACGCTATCGATGCCGGCGTCGCCTATGTCTCGGAAGATCGGCTGACGCTGGGACTGATCCAGCCGCAATCGATCGAGGATAACGCCGTCATCTCGGTCCTCGATACCCTGCTCGATCCGAAGCCGCTTCTGTCTTTCAGGAAACGGGATACGCTGGTCAGCAAATGGATCAGGGATCTCGGCGTCAAGATCGGCAAGCCGGGCAATGCCATTTCGACCCTCTCCGGCGGCAACCAGCAGAAGGTTGTCCTCGCCAAGTGGCTATCGACCAAGCCCCGCCTGCTAATCCTCGACTCGCCGACGGTCGGCGTCGATGTCGGTGCTCGCGCTGGCATCTTCAACATCGTGCGCCAGCTTGCCGACGAGGGGATGGCGATCCTGCTCATCTCCGATGAAATTCCGGAAGTCTATTTCAACTCGGACGTGGTGCTGCACATGCGTGACGGCCAGATCGTCGGCCAATATCGGCCGCAGGACGTTGAAATCGACGCAATTGAGGAGGCCGTTCATGCGTAGCCTCGGCATCGGCTCTACCGAGCGCTGGCTCATTCTCGTGATTCTCGTCATGGGCGCATTTCTCAGTGTCTCGACCTCGACTTTCCTGACACTGTCCAATCTGTTCGATCTCCTAAACGCGAGTTCGGTCAACATTATCTTCGGCGTCGGCCTGCTGGTGGTGCTGATTGCAGGCGGCATCGATATTTCGTTCGCCGTCGCCGCGTCGATCGTCCAATATCTCACGGTGCTCGCCCTAGGGGCCGTTGGCGGCGGAAACTGGGTGCTCGGCTTCATTCTGGCGGGCGCCATCGGCTCGGCGCTCGGTTGCTTCAATGCTTTCTGGATCTATCGGTTCCGCATCGTTTCGATCGTCGTGACGATTGCGACCTATAATCTCTTCTTCGGCCTGCTGATGTTCTTCACCGGCGGTTCGTCGCTCTACGACCTTCCAGACTGGCTGACCGATCGGATCACGATCATCAGCTTGGATACCGCCGACGGCCGCGCGGAAATCACGATCCTGGTGGCGGTGATGGCCGCGTGTGTCGTTGCCACCTGGCTGCTTCTCAGGCGGACCAGCACCGGGCGGCAGCTCTACGCGATGGGCGACAATACCGAGGGTGCGCGGCGCATCGGCGTCAGCCTCGGCGCCATGCACTATCTCGCCTTCGGCTGGCTCGGCCTCATGGCGGGCATCGGGGGGCTCATGCAAGCGCACTACGCGCAGGAGGTCGTCCCCACCGCGCTCTACGGTCGCGAACTCGATGTACTCGCCGCGGTCGTTCTCGGCGGCGCGCGGCTCGGTGGCGGGCGCGGCTCGATCCTCGGCGTCATCCTCGGCATCATCCTTGTGGCGATGACGCAGAACGGCCTGAACCTGCTCGGCATCTCGCCTTATGCCTTCAAGATGATCATCGGCGTGATCATCCTCGTCGCCATCACGCTTTCGAGCGAGGGTGTCAGCAAACTCATCGGAAACTGGCGCGCTGCGCCGACGCGGAGGACGGCCCAGTGACCACTCAAAACAAGACGAGCGGCACGAACCGGCTCTTCGATCCCGAAATCGGAGCGCTTCTTGCCCTGCTGGTCTTCGTCTGTCTTGTCTTCGGCGTGTCGTCGCCGAGCTTCCTGAGCGGCACGACCTTCACCTCGATCGCCTTCCAGCTACCCGAACTCGGGCTCCTGACGCTGGCGATGCTGATGCCGATCATCTCCAACGGCTTCAACCTCTCCGTCACCTTCACCGCCAACCTGTCGGGACTCGCAATGGCGGCGGTTCTGCACGCCTTCGGCGGCGTCGATGCCGGGCCGTTTGCCATCGCGCTCGGCATCCTGGCGGCGCTGGCGACGGGAGCGGCGATCGGCTGGCTTATGGGCCTGATCATCGCCACCACCGGGGCGCATCCGATCCTGGTGTCGCTCTCGATGATGATCTTCGTGCGGGGCCTCGGTGAATTTCTGACTCGCGGCGGTGACATCTCGGGCATGCCCGATGCCGTCCAGGCGATAGGGCAGGGAACCCTGCTTGGCATACCGGCACCGGTGTTCGTCTTCGTCGCAGCGGTACTGATCTGGTATGTCGTGATGTCGCGGACCCGCCTCGGCTTCGCGACCAGGATGATCGGCTCGAATCTCGAGGCGACGCGCTATTCGGGCATCTCGACGCACCGCTCGCTCACGCTGATCTATACGTTGTCCGGCCTCATGTGCGGTCTTGCCGGTATCGTCATGCTGTCTCGCTTCAACTCGGTGCGCGTTGGGCACGGCGAGGCCTACCTGCTCATCACCGTGCTCGGATGCTTCCTCGGCGGCGTTTCTCCGAACGGAGGTTTCGGTCGTGTACTGCCGGTCGCGATCTCGCTCGTCATCCTGCAGGTGATCGCCTCGGGCCTGAACTCGCTGGGTGCCAACCAGCACTTGGCGACCGCGCTGTGGGGCGGCTTCCTGCTACTGGTCATGGTCGTGCGCTCGATCTGGGCGAACGGCTTCCCGCCATTCATGTTCATGAGACGATGAACTCGCCCGACCATGCTCACTCGTCACGCCCGGCTGTCGAGGGGCCGTTCGCCGGAGAACTGCCCCAGTCGTCGTCGTGCCAACAGCGCTTCCCATCATATTGGAGATACAAATGAAGTTCGGCATTTACTACTCGTACTGGGAACAGGAGTGGAGCGCGGACTGCCTGAAATATGTCGAGAAGGTTGCCAGGCTCGGCTTCGATGTGATCGAGATCGCAGCGCATCATCTGAACAGCTATAGCCCGGCTCACATTGCGGAAGTTGCCCGCGCTGCTCGAGAGAACGGGATCACGCTTACCGCGGGAATAGGTCCGTCCCGCGAGAGGAACCTGTCCTCCCCCGATCCGGCGGTTAGGAAGGCAGGCCGGGCCTTTTTCGAGGAGACGCTGACGAACCTCGCCAAGCTCGACATCCACGTCATCGGTGGCGCTCTCCATTCCTACTGGCCGATCGACTATTCCAAGCCCGTTGACAAGGCAGGGGATTGGGCGAGAGGCGTTGAGGGTATTGCGGGTCTGGCCGATTTCGCCGGCAATCTCGGCATCAATCTGTGCCTCGAAGTGCTCAATCGGTTCGAGAACCACGTTCTCAACACCGCCGAAGAAGGGGTGGCTTTCGTTCGCGAAGTTGGCAAGCCCAACGTCAAGGTGATGCTCGACACGTTCCATATGAACATCGAGGAGGACAGTTTCGCACAGGCCATCCGAACTGCGGGGCCGTTGCTCGGTCATTTCCATACCGGCGAAAATAATCGCCGCGTTCCCGGCACGGGCCGTCTGCCTTGGCACGAGATCGGGACGGCACTGCGCGAGATCGGTTACAGCGGTGCGGTCGTGATGGAGCCCTTCGTCAAGATGGGCGGCCAGGTCGGCAACGACATCAAGGTCTGGCGCGATTTGAGCAATAATGCGGATGAAGCCAGGCTGGACGAGGATGCGCGCCGGTCGCTGGAATTCTCGCGGTTCGTGCTCGGCTGACTGGCAATGTCGCTGGCTTTCGTTCGGGACGGCGCCTGACCTTGTGGGGCCGGCATTCGGCAGGATGCGATTCACATTCATCCGTTGGAAGCAACGGACGATGAGAAGGACATGCCGATGACTTTGCATCAACAGGCGATCGCCGAAGTGGCAGGGCCGCTCAACAAGCTCGACGAGGCTGCCGTCGACAGTGCCGTCCGGACATAACATCCGCCAGGCATGTGAGCGTCTATGCGGGAGGCCGCGAGGGCCTTCAAGTCCGCGGCTTTGCCATGGGCCTGTTCCATCTCGGCCTCTCGGTGTCCGCCGATCATGACTTCCAAGAAACCATGATCTTCCCGCCGCTGGATTGCGGCCGCCAGGAAGGCGGCCGCATATGCTGCCGAGCTTCAGAACAATGTAACGACGCTTTTTAGCGTGATCCACAGACCCCAGAAAAGCAGGATGGCGACGGCGGCCCAGGCAAGCAGGGCCTTGAAGCAGGGCCTTGAAGCCGGGCCTGGCGACGATCCTTTGCCGATCGAGAAATCCGGCCCTTCTTGGTGCAGACAATATATCCTCTCGTGTGCCCGCATCGGTTGTCATGACACCCCCCGTCTTCGCAGCACCTTGTCGGCTGCGTTTGCCGATTTGATCCGGCCCATCGTTTGGTGGGGCCGATGCTTGGCTCAAGGCCATCGACAAGACGCCAGCAAGACGCATGCCATTCAACATGGTAAGCAATATCAAAGAGTTACTGGAATGTTGGATGGTGGCTACGGGCAATCTGTCCCAGGCGACGAACAAAATGTCCTGCCAAACCGGGGTGTGCATGACCGCAAGCCACGATGATCCGAACGCAAATCCAGGCGTCACCGAGCGATATGAGAACCCAAGCTATGGGCCGATGCGGAAACCCCTCGAGCCCCCACAGGGTCGGGACCGCTTCCGGAACCCGCCGCCCTGCGTGCCAATCGTGCCGGGCGCGCGAATGCCGTCGCCTTGATATGTTCGGACGTTTTGTCCGAGCTGGAGACGACAACCTGTCCGATATTGGTCGGTACGGCACGGCAACAAAGCGAATTGCCGACCGTTTTCGCTTTGGCACGCGTGTTGCTTTGCAACTGGCAGTGCAACAACGCCTGTCTTTCGGCGGGCAGGGATATCGCTGTGTCCTTGAAGGAGGAAACCTCGGACGGATGGTTGATCTCGGTTGACCGCTCCGGCCTGCTCGGGCGCGAAACAGGCCACCAACGTCCTGCCGCCCCGTGGAGCGCAGGGTCCATAGCACGCAACGACAAATCCGCCAGCAAACGCACCATGCGTTCTGTTGAACAGGGAGAAGACGATGAATTTGCAGCGGCTACAAAGCAAAGCAAACCACGACAATTTCATAATTCAGGATGCGGATATCGATCGCTCATATGACCCGCCGAAGCCCGTGCCCGCAGGCTCGGCCTGGATTCTGTGCGTCATCAATATCACCGACGTCGAATATGAGTATGCAGCGATCGCGGCGCATGGCGGCTCCTATGGCAAGTGGTTCAGGATCCCGGCCACCGGAAAGACCTGCCAGACAGACTATGACGAGTGTATGCGAACGGGAGGATGGAAGGTCATTTTGAACCTGCCGAAGGCGCCGCCGCCTTTCAGCCTTCGACTGGCAACAGGCCGTGACGAAATCGGCAATGCGACGGGAATGGAATTTCTTGGGATCGAGCCAGATGATACGTGCGATGGGGGCGTGGTCGGAATTGACCGCCTATTCTGACGCTGGATCGATACGATACTGGATTGGCTGGCGTGTTGGTGCTGCTAACAAAAGCTCGCTTGCAAACCGGAAGCGGAGGCGCAGTATTCCGATCTGCCCGTTCCTTCTCATGCGGTGGGAATCTCGAATGGCAGTTTTGCGCATTGCGCGACTTATTTTGCGCTGTAGCGTGACGGGCCCCATCGAAGAGTTCGTTGGGGAGGGGCCGCCGCGAAGCTCCAGAACGGACAATGGCTATGCCGTCGAACAAAACAGTCTGTCGTCGCGCTTGATCGCAAGTGCGTATGGAATGTCTATGCAGGTGCGACGGCAACAGAGGCACGCTCAACGATCTCCGTCGGCAGGATGATGCGTCTCGCCTCAACGTCGCTTCCGTTCAACCGCTCGACCAGCAACCTGGCGGCCGCTTCGCCGAGGCGATAGACGGGTTGGCGCACGACGGTGATGGGGGGCGTGGTGACGGACGTCCAGTCAGCATCATGGAACGACACCAGCGACAAATCATCGGGAATGCTAAGATCCAGTTCGCGGCGGGCCTTGAACACCTCGAGGCCGATCACGCTGTCTGAGGCGATGATCGCCGTCGGGCGCTGCGAAGATTTGAGCATCGCGGTCGCGATGCGGTGCGTTTGTTCCGGCGTGGTTGCCCCTACATGCACCCAGCTTTCCATGCCTTCCAGGCCTGCTTCGCGACAGATGCCGAGAAAGCCCTCGATGCGTTGGCGTACGGAACCGGTACTGATGTCGAACGGGTTGCTGAAGCGATGGTTCGGCGTGTCGGAGGCTGTAAGATAGGCGATGCGGCGATGGCCGAGCGCGATAAGCCGGCGCGTGATGCTCTCGGCGGCGTGCCGATCGTCGGTGGTCACCGTGTCGACGGATAGGCCTTCAACGGCGCGATCGAGCAGGACGAGCGGACGACCTGAGCGCTCGATATCGCGTAGGTGCTCGATATCGTTGTCGCGCGCGGGCGAAACGATCAGCCCGTCTACCCGCTTGGCGACCAGTGTCTTCACCGCCGCCTTTTCCGCCGCGATCTCCTCGCCGGAATTGGTGAGAATGACATCGAAGCCGGCAAGGCGTGCGACATCGGTGATGCCGCGCACCGCCGAGCTGAAGAAGGGGTTTTCGATGTCGCCGACCACGACGCCGATCGTGCCGGAGCGACCCGTGGTCATGCTGCGTGCCAGCTCATTCGGCCGGTAGTCGAGCATCTTGGCGGCAGCAAGGACCTTGATCCTTACCTTGTCGCTCACCGTGCCATATCCGCCCAGAACACGCGCCGCAGTTGCTTTCGAAACGCTGGCGACGCGCGCCACGTCGGCGACGGTCACGGAGGGCACCTTGCCATGATCCTGATCCATGGCCTCAGCTTTACAAGACATATTGACGACCGGTCAATGCAGATATAACAATCTAAAAATCAAAAGAGACCGGTCTCAATTAAAAAGAGACCGGTATCATATAAAAAATATATCTCATCCGCGCGGTAAGCGATGGAGGGCCGGACGCACGGCCGAGCACCATAGTCCGGTGCACGATTATGCGTCTGTCCGTCCGGCAAATGACCATCAGAGCAGGAGAACAAGACCGATGACCCATGCAACTACAACCCCCGGGATTCTGGGCCGGATACGGACCGCAGTCCTGGTCCTGGCGCTTGCCATCACCGGTGGCATGGCCTCAGCCGCGCTGGCCGACGACAACCCGCTCGGTCTCATCGATGCCAAGACGATCAGCGTCGGCACCATGGGTGACGCTAAACCTTACGCCTTCACCACCGCCGACGGCGGCTTTACAGGCTTCGACATCGAACTCTTTCTCAATGTCGCCGAGCGCATGGGCTACAAGAAAGATCAGGTCGTCTTCACCGGCCAGGAATTCTCCGCGCTCATGCCTTCGGTCGCCAATGGCCGCTTCGACATTGCTGCCGCAGCGATCGGCACGACCGACAAGCGCAAGCAAACCGTCGACTTTTCCGATGGCTATCTTGCAGGTTTCCTCAGTGTGTTGGCGTCAGATGCCGGCATCACCGATGCGAGCGGTCTCAAAGGCAAGCGTCTCGGCGTGGTGCAGGGCACGCTGCAGGAAATTTATGCCGAAAAGAATTTCGCCGGGACCGACTTGGTGAAGTTCCCCGACAACAATTCGGCTGTAGCAGCGCTCAACAATGGCACCATCGACGCCCATTTCCTCGACTATGAGGCGGCCAAGGACTATTCGGCCCGTTATCCGGCCTTGAAGGTTGCGGTCAACATCCCGAGTTTTGACGCCCCGGCCGGCTTTGTCATCCGGAAGGGGAATGATGCGCTGCGCACTGCGCTGAACAAAGCACTGCATGAGGCCATGCAGGATGGCACCTGGAAGAAACTGCACGAAAAGTGGTTCCCCGACACGCCAATGCCGGCCGACTATCTTCCCAAGCCATGATGCCACTTTGCCGGTCCGAACGCGCCGGCCGGACCGGTCTTTCATTCAAGGGACTTCCCTATGAACTGGCTTGAAAACCTTCGTCGTAGCTTCCTTGACTGGAATGCGATGGCCGAGGTGCTGCCGACCATGATCACGGTCGGCCTGAAGAACACGCTGATCCTGGCCGCAGCCTCCACCGTACTGGGCGTGGCGATCGGCATGGTATTGGCGATCATGGGCATTTCGCGCTCACCCTGGCTGCGCATTCCCGCCCGCGTCTACACCGATGTCTTTCGTGGTCTGCCGGCTATCGTCACCATCTTGCTGATTGGGCAGGGTTTCGCCCGCCTCGGACGCGATCTGTTCGGCCCATCGCCTTATCCGCTCGGTATTCTGGCGCTCAGCCTGATTGCTGGAGCCTATATCGGAGAGATTTTTCGCGCAGGGATCCAGAGTGTCGATCGCGGCCAGATGGAAGCCTGCCGGGCCTTGTCGATGAGCTA
The DNA here is from genome assembly GCF_057813875.1 of Labrys sp. F242. Taxonomy (NCBI): domain Bacteria; kingdom Pseudomonadati; phylum Pseudomonadota; class Alphaproteobacteria; order Hyphomicrobiales; family Xanthobacteraceae; genus Labrys; species Labrys sp. F242. The sequence goes on from NZ_JBVASG010000010.1 coordinate 52,728, forward strand.
CGGCGAAGGCATGCGGCTCATTGTCGTGCCGCAGGGCGTGCGCCGCGTTTTGCCGGCACTGGTCAACCAGTTCATAGGTAATGTGAAGGACTCAAGCCTGGTTTATTTTCTCGGCCTGCTTGCGTCCGAACGCGAGATTTTTCGTGTCGGCCAGGACCAGGCGGTGGTTACGGGTAATCTCTCGCCCCTATTGCTTGCAGGAGTTTTCTATCTCGTCGTAACAGTGCCGCTCACCCACCTGGTCAACTATATCGACAACCGCTTGCGCGTTGGCAAACAGCGGCCCACGGCCGTCTCCAGTGGACTGGAGGAAGTCAGCGAGTTGGAAGGTGTCAAGCGCGGCGAGATCAGCACAGTCTTCAAGGGAGGCAGCCTGGACGTGAGCGGCCTCGGTATGGCTTATGGCGAACTGGAGGTGCTGAAGGGCGTCGATCTTGCGGTCAAGCCCGGCAGTGTCACTTGCATCGTTGGCCCCTCGGGGTCGGGCAAGTCGACCCTGCTGCGCTGTCTCAACCGTCTGGTCGAGCCGAAGAGCGGCGACATCCTGCTCGATGGCAGCAGCATCCTTGCCATGAAGCCGGAAAAACTACGCCGCCGCGTCGGCATGGTGTTTCAGCATTTCAACCTGTTTCCGGATCACACGGCGCTGGAAAACGTCATGTTGTCGCCAAACCGGATAAAAGGCCTTTCGGCGCAAGAGGCCGAGCGCATTGCCAAGGCGCGGTTGGCGGATGTCGGCCTTGCGAGCCGCCAACACCATCGGCCCGGTGGTCTTTCCGGAGGCCAGCAGCAGCGCGTCGCCATTGCCCGTGCACTTGCCATGGAACCAGAAGTCATCCTCTTCGATGAAGTGACCAGCGCCCTCGATCCCGAACTCGTGAAGGGCGTGCTCAACCTGATGGCCGATCTCGGCAAGCGTGGCATGACCATGGTGGTCGTCACGCATGAAATGGGCTTTGCTCGGCGTGTTGCCGATCAGGTCGTCTTCATGGACGAAGGCTGCATCGTCGAGGCTGGTCCTCCGGATAGCATTTTCGATACCCCGCAAAGCCCGCGCCTCAAGCGTTTCCTTGCCGAAGTGCTGTGAATGCTCGACCAAAGTCCCACGATGACATCGCCATATGACCCGCGCCGTTTGAAAAGTCCGATGTTCTTCAAGGCCCCCAGACGACGCGGGGCTCTTGCGGACGCCGGAAGGTGCCCCAGTCATTTTCATCGCATGATTAGCTGATCGAAAGACCCGACTATGACCGATACCACCATCACCTCGGCCGTCATCATTGGCGCCGGCATTTTTGGCGTTTCCACGGGGATGCAACTCGCCCGGCGTGGCATTCGCGTCACCATCCTCAATGATGGTCCGCCGGCCAACGGCGCCTCCGGCCGCTCGCTCTCCTGGCTGAATTCCGCCCGCATGCGCTCTGAACCCTATCACCTTCTGCGCATGGCCGGGATCGACCGTTACCGTACGCTGTCGGTCAGGTTTCCAAATGCGGACTGGCTCCGCTTCGAAGGGGGCCTGACCTGGGATGCCAACGATACGAGCAACGAAATCGAGGCGGCATATTGCCATGAAGTTTCCATCGGCTATGACGCCCTGCGGCTTTCGGCTGGCGAGGTCGCCCGTGTTACGCCAGGCGTCGATGCGAGCGCGATCACGCCACAAGGCGCGATCTTCAATCCGGGGGAAGGCTGGGTCGATCTGCCAGCCTTGATCGGCGTGCTCCTCGAGGAATTCGCTGCGCGAGGCGGTGCGCTGGTGACGGAGGAGGGCGCGGCACGCGTCCTGGTCGAGAACGGCCGGGCGGTCGGTGCGCAAACTGCCGCAGGCAACCGCTTTCCGGCAGACGCCGTCGTGCTCGCGACCGGGCCTGCAGTGCCGAGGATGGTCGAGGAAAGCGGCCAGACGATCGGTGACGGAACCCCGGTCGCATTACTGGTCCAGACCAAGCCGTTCGTCCATCCGCTGCGCGCTGTTCTCAACACGCCGCGAGTCGCCGTCAGACCGGCGCTTGGCGGCACCTTTTCGCTGGACGCCGACTGGGCGGCGGACCAGGGGGTGAAACTCCGTCCAGATGGCGGATATGACGTCGACGGGTCGGTGGTTGATGCTCTGCTGGCCGAGGCAGCCAAGGTGATGGAGGGCAATCCGAAGCTTGAAGCCGCCTCCATTGACGTGGGCGGCAAGCCGATCCCGGGCGATGGCGAGCCGGTGGTGGGCGCCCTCGAGGCCATCCCCGGCTATTATGTTGTCTTTAGCCACAGCGGAGCAACCTTGGGCCTCATCGTCGGTGAACTGCTTGCTTACGAGGTGGCAACAGGCGCCGAGCATCCCATGCTCGCCACTTTTCGCCCTGAACGCTTCGCGGCGCGGTAGGTAGAAGAGGAAGCATCCAAACTCGTCGCGTTCGACGAGTTCGGATGCTCGCCGCCGCGCTGCAATATTCGCTGCGATGAATGGGGCTTCGATATGGCACGACCGATGCCGCGTCCAGCGCCGGTGACGAGCGCCACCTTGCCGTTGAGACCACCCATTTTCATCTCCATTTGACAGTGTTGGTGAGCTCTCCACGTGAGGCCGGCGCATAGCCGACACGGTCGAACCACTCGTACATCTTGGCGCCTTCCTCACCCATGCGTTGACGAATGACGTCCAGCGGCACCTGGAAATAGCTGAACGGGCGGCCGGTGACACGCGAGAGGATGGCGACGACGCCGTTGCCTGTGAGTTCGTCGCCCGCGAGGTCGAAGCGCTTGCCGGAAAAGCGACCTGGGTCCTCGAGGAGGCGAACCGCGACGGCTCCCATAGTGGGGACGGCCGATTTCGCGGCTGGTCGAGTGGTGCCGGTGCTGCCGCAATATACGCGCCGCAACCTCTCCATGAGCGTCGTCTACCCCAACCGGGCTCACCTGCCATTGGCCGTTTCGGCTTTCATCGATGCCGTCGTCGGCAGGATACGTGCCGAATTGCTCAGCGAACAAGGATTGACGTAGTCCGCGCCGGCGGCCGAGGCTTTCGACGGGCAAGCTCGCCATGCGGTTTGCCGTCTCCCGATCCGCGCTGTACTGGAAAAACCCCCGACCGCTTGCGCGTCGGGGGTCTTGCTCGGCTGATTGCGGTTATTTCGTGCCGTTGGCGGCCTGCTCGATGAGCTTGGCGACGACCCTGGGCTGCGAGACATAGACGGCGTGGCTGCCCTTGGTCTCGACCACGGTGGCGCCGGCACGCTTGGCCATCAGGCGCTGGGCAGGCGGGGGGATCATGTGGTCATCGGTGGCGACCAGATAGAAGCTGGGCTTTTCCTTCCAGGCCGGGACGGTGACGGCGCCCGCGAGTGCTTCGACACCCCATGGCACCTGGGAGTCGGCCATGAAGCCCGCGGTCCTGGGGGCGACGTCGGCTGCGAAGGAAGCTGCGAACTTGGCCTTGTCGAGGAGCAGGAAACCGTCGACCGGCGGCAGGATCGGCGGAACGGGCGCGCCGGCCGGCGGGTTGGCGATCAGGCTGGAAACGGATTCGCCCTTGTCCGGGGCGAAAGCGGCGATATAGACGAGCGCCTTCACCTTCTGGTCGGTTCCGGCTTCGGATACAACCACGCCGCCATAGGAGTGGCCGACGAGGACGACCGGGCCGTCCTGCTGGGCAATCGCCCGCTTGGTGACCGCCACGTCGTCCTTGAGCGAGGTGGTGGGATTTTGCACGATGGTGACGTTGTAGCCGTCCTTCTTGAGGATGTCGTAGACCCCCTGCCAGCCCGAGCCGTCGACGAAGCCGCCATGGACAAGCACGACGTTCCTGGTGGCGGGGGCGGCATGGGCCGGGGTGAGGGCGCTGGCGGAAAGGGCGATGGCAGCGGCGGCGGTGAGGGTCTTGATCATGTTCGGTCTCCCTGTGATATGTTGCGACAATCATTATCGTGATAATGATTCTATACGCACTCCCGATTTCCCTGTAAAGATATTTTTTATCGCGATAATGATTTTCGTGGAACGGGGCCGTTGCCCCAGGCTCTCGTGGAGGCTGCCATGACCGATGACACCACTTTGCCGCTGGACAGCCAGCTCTGCTTTTCGATCTACTCGGCTTCGATCGCCATCAATCGGGTCTACAAGCCGATGCTGGACGGGCTGGGCGTGACTTATACCCAATATCTCGTGCTGAGCACGTTGTGGGAAAAGGACGGCCTGACGATCTCGGCGATCGCCGAGCGCCTGGCACTGGAACCGAGCACGATTACGCCGGCGGTCAAGAGGCTGGAGGCGGCCGATTTTCTCGGGCGCAAGCGCAGTACCACCGATGAGCGGCTGGTGGAGGTCCACCTCGCCGCCAAAGGTCGCAATCTACGGACCAGGACAGGCTGCCTGACCGATGCCTTGCTCAGGCATTCCGGCTTCACCGTGCCGGAGATGATCGACCTCAATCATAAGGTCCAGAAGCTGCGCGATGGCATGCGCCAGGCGCTCGCCTAGGAAGGACCATGCGGTCATGAGGTCGAGCGCATCAGCTGTGCGATGAAAGAATAGCCTGGATTGCTGCCGTCTCTTTCGCGGCATTTTCCTTCTTGCGCCGCTGCTTGGGCCGAGACGGCATCACACCCAGATCCAACAGGCGCCGCTCGATCGCGAGTGCATAGATGACATTAAGAACATTGCGATCGGTTAGCGTCGGGTCGCTGAGTGCCAGCATGAATGCCCGCACAACGCGTCCATTATCGGTCTTTGCCACTTTGGCAGCCACGCCGTCGTAGAGAGCATCACCGCGAAGGCCGTCCGTCGCACCCTTCACCAAGGCTGCGTAGATCTTGTCCTTTGTCTGCCCCATTTTCGTTACTCCGACCTATCGGCGTCGTGAGCCAATCTCAGGCAATTTGATAGAATACTACAAGATTGGCCTTCACTCTGGTCATATAGCCTGTGCGGATTGCTGGATCACGGGTCTCAATCCGCGGTGGGCAAGCGGCCACACAAAAGTGGACCTCGCGCCCCTGACAGGGGTTCGAGGCCCGCTAAAACGGCCAGACGATGTGTCCGCACCGATGGAAAGGTCCTGGCGAACTCAGCCCGCAGCCGGTGCCGCGCCAATGCTTGAGTCCCATGCTCGTTTCAGTGGGCGCCGCCGCCACCATTGCCGGCCTGGATCTTCCGGGTCAGGAGCACCGCGACCGCTGCGAGTGCCAGCACCGTGCCAATCACCGCGAACGTGTCGCCAAAGCCCAGAATGAGCGCCTGGCGGTGCACGGTCGCCCCGATCACACCGATCGCCTTGTGCTGGGCAAGGGCGGCATCGGTCACGCCATGCGCCATGAAATACTGTGTCAGGTGATCGATCCTGTCGCGCACCTCGTCTCGAAACAAAGTGACGGACTGGCCGATGATGTTGGAGTGAAACTGCTCGCGCTTGGTGAGCACCGTTCCTAGCGCGGCGGTACCGACCGCGCCGCCCAGATTGCGCAGCATGTTCGAAAGGCCCGACGCCGCGCCGGCGTCGCTGGGCGCGATGCCCGCGGTGGTGATCACGCTGATCGGCGTCAGCACCAGGGCCTGGCCGATGGCGCGCACGATATTGGGCAGGAAGAACTGGTCGCCGGCATTGTCCAGCGAAAGGTTGACATTCATGAAGGCGCTTGCCGCGAAAATGCTGATGCCGACGAAAGCGATGAAACGCACGTCGAAATGCTTGAGCAGCAGTGGCACGAACGGAATGATGAGGAGTTGCGGCAGGCCGGTCCAGGCCAGGACCAGGCCGATCTGCTCGGCATTGTAGCGCTGCACCTGGCCCAGATATTGCGGCAAGATGTAGACAGTGCCGAAGAGTGCTACGCCCACCAGCACGTTGACCACGATGCCGATGCCGAAATTGCGCTGTATCAGGAGGCGCAACTGGACCAGCGGCTTCTTGACGGTCAGCTCGATGACGATGAAGGCGGTCAGGAACAGGCCTGCGATCAAGGCGAGCTTGACGATGAAAGTCGACTGGAACCAATCATCCTTGTTACCTTCCTCGAGCACGGTCTGCAGCGCTGCAAGCCCGATGGCCATGGTGGTGATACCGGCCCAGTCGCCCTCCCTGAGGAGAGAGAGCTGCATCGGCTTCTTTTCCAGCGTGAAATAGAGCGCCACGAACATGAGCAGACTCGGCGGCGCATTGACGAAGAAGATGGTCTGCCAGCCGTAATTCTCGGTGAGATAGCCGCCGATGGTCGGGCCGATGGCGGGGGCGAAAGTGACCGACAAGGCGAACATGGCCAGCCCGATGGGTTGCTGGCTCTTGGGCAGCCTGGTCAGCACCATGGTGAAGGCCATGGGGATCAGCACGCCGCCGGCGAAACCCTGGAGACCACGCAACGCGATCATCGTGCCGAGATCATGGGCGAAGGCACAGGCTGCCGAAAACAGGGCGAACAGCACCACATTCACCAGCATGTAGAGCCGGAACGAAAAGACGCGGCTGAGATAGTCCGTCAAGGGGATCACCACGATCTCGCCGATGAGATAGGACGTCGAGATCCAGGCACCATTGTCGACGCCGGTGCCGATGCCTCCTTCGATGTTGAGCAACGAGGCGTTGGTGATCTGAATGTTGAGGATCGCCATGAAGGCGCCGATCATGGCGGCGAGCACCGCGATCCAGGCGTTTGTACTCGCCTTTTCGACCGGCTTCGCCGCAAGAGGCTGGGCTTGAGAAGAGCCGAGCCCAACGATCTGGGTCTGGGTAGACATCGCAGCCTCCTGGCCGCTGTGTGAAAGGGGCGCGCCTTAGTTGATCGCACCAGCCGCCGAGGCGATCCGCGTCACCTCCGGCTTGGTGTCGATGGACGGGTAGACCGACATGCCGGGTCTAAGCACGACAGGAAGGGCGCCTGCCTGGTCGAGTACGATCTTCACCGGGATGCGCTGTACGATCTTGGTGAAATTGCCGGTGGCGTTGTCCGGCGGCAGCAAGGCAAATTCCTGGCCGCTTGCCGGCGACAGGCTGTCCACATGGCCTTTGAAGATCTGTCCGGGGAAGGTATCGACCTCAATTTCGACCGGCTGCCCGGCCTGGACATCGGTGAGCTGGGTCTCCTTGTAGTTGGCGATGATGTAGGCCTCGCGGCTCGGCACCACAGCCATGAGCTGTGTGCCGGCCTGGACATATTGGCCGACCCGCAAGGTGCGGTTGCCGACCATGCCGTCGATGGGGGCAACGAGATTGGTATAAGATAGATTCAACTCGGCCTGGTCCTGCGCTGCCTTGGCGCCGGCGAGCGCGGCCTGCGCCTGGGTAAGCTCGGCCCGGTTCACGTCGAGCTGCTTGGTGGCCCTGGCGAGCACGGCGGTGTCGCGCGTGACTGCGGCGCGGGCGGCGGCAATGCGGGAGGAGGCCTGCTGCGCGTTCTGGAGGCTGCCGAAGCCTTTCTGCGCGAGCTCGGCATAGCGCTTGTCTTCCTGCTCGGCGAAGGTCTGGTTAGCAAGGTCGACGGCGACGGTCGCCTGCGCCGCGTCGATCTCAGCCTGTTCGGCAACCAGGGCTGCCTCCTTGTTGGCGATATTGGCGCTGGCCGCCGCGACCTGCGCCCGGGCCTGTTCGAGGGCGACCTTGAAGTCGCGGTCGTCGATCCGGGCCAGGACTTCGCCGGCCTTTACCGGCTGATTGTCGTTGACCAACACCGTCGCGACATAGCCGGACACCTTCGGGGAAATCGTCGTGCTGTCGGCCTTGACATAGGCGTCGTCCGTGGCGACCAGGAAGCGGCCGACCGTCCAATAGTCCCAGCCATAATGCGCGGCACCTGCAAAAGCGGCAAGGGCAACGCCGGCAAGCAACAGCCAGCGCGCTGGACGTGCTTTTCTTGTCGATTGCTGTGGAACGGGGAGGGTAGGCTCATTGACCAGCTCTATGCCGGGCAGTGCCTCGGCCGCCGGGACGGTCTTCTCATTGGTGAAGACGACTTCATGCTTGCTCATGATCCGATCCTTTCCTGGTGGAGCTGCCGGAATCGGGCTTGCTCTCTTTTAGGAAAATTGTTATTTTCCTAATTAGTCTCAGTTGCTCTTGCTGTCAATAGAATTTGGAAAATGGTCATGATCCTAAATGTGGAAACTCCCAGGCGCCAGCGTGGGCGACCGCAGATCCGGCCGGATGCAGAAACCAGGCAGTTGATCGTCGAAGCCGCCCGTTGTGAATTCCATGGCCATGGCTATGCCGGCGCCAGCATGGGGCGTGTTGCCGAACGGGCGGGGGTCTCAACCAAGACCATGTACCGCCTGATCCCGACCAAGGCCGATCTGTTCCGCAGTGTCGTCGCGGCACGGATTTCGCGCTTCTTTCTGGACCTGGACGAGGAGCGCCTCGAAAAGCTACCGATCGAGGTGGCCCTTGAGCATATTCTGGTCGGCTATGGCGCCTTGACCTTCGACGAGGAGGCGGTTTCGAGCCTTCGTCTCGTCATGGCCGAATGCGACCGCTTTCCCGAGATTGCCACCGCCTTCTATGAACTGGCTTTGCGTCCCACCAGCCAGACCATGGTGGCATGGCTCAAGCGGCAGCACGATCTCGGCGAAATCGAGATCGAAGACCCCGAGGCTGCAGTCGGCATGCTCCGCGGCATGATGACCATGGAGCCGCAGCGTGCCATCATGCTCGGCCTGCGCTCCCCGCCCGGACGCGAGGAGATCGCGGCCCGGGCGCGTCGGTGCGCCCGTCTCTTTCTGAACGGATGCCGGGCTCACAGAGACTAGAATCGATCTTTGCGGACGGTCGCGGTTTCGATCAGTCCGGCGACGGTTGCCGGGCCTCAACGCACTGAACGGAATGTCGCGCGCAGGTCTTGCGATAGGGCCTCCGGCTGTTCCCAGGCCGCAAAATGCGTGCCCTCGTCGTGGCGCTTGTAGAAGACCAGGTTCGGATAGGCCTTGCGGGTCCAGCTTTCCGGCGCCTGGTAGATCTCGTCACGAAAGGCGCTGACGCCGGTCGGCAAGGAGATGCCCTTGGGCGCGAAGAAGGCGAGCTTGCTTTCCCGATACAGCCGCGCCGATGAGACCGCCGTGTTCGTCAGCCAGTAAAGCGTGATGTTGTCGACGATATCGTCTTTCGTCAGGCCTTCCCTGGCGCCGTCGAAGACGCGCGCGATCAGGTTATAGCTGCGGATGTCGTGGTCGATGATCCAGGCCGCGAGGCCGACTGGCGAATCCGCCAGCGCATAGAGCGTCTGCGGCCGGCCTGCCATTTCCTGCGCATAGCCAAGCCCGGTCGAATAGAAATCGACGAGCTGATCCCAGGCGTGCTTCTCCTCGCCATTCAAATCCGCGGGCTCCGGGCCGTTCGGGATCAGCGGAGCGATCCGCGGAGGAATGGTCGCGGGCATGTTGGTGTGGATCGCCGCGAGGCCGGGCGGACGCTGCAGCGCCATCTGCTCGGTCACCGCGTTGCCCCAGTCTCCGCCCTGCGCGACGTAGCGGTCATAACCCAGCCGCTGCATCAGCACGGCCCAGGCACGCGCGATATGCTGCGGGTCCCAGCCATTGACGGTGGGCTTGCCGGAAAAGCCATAGCCCGGCAATGACGGGATCACCACATCGAACGCATCGGCCGCACTGCCGCCATAAGCGATCGGATCGGTGAGCGGGCCGATGATCTTCAACTGCTCGATGATCGACCCAGGCCAGCCATGCGTGACGATGATCGGCAGCGCGTTGGGATGCCTCGACTTCACGTGGATGAAGTGAATGTCGACGCCGTCGATATTGGTGATGAAGTTCGGATAGCTGTTGATCCGCGCTTCGGCACGGCGCCAATCATGCTGGTTCGCCCAATAGTCGGCGAGCTTCTGAATGGTCGAGAGACCAACGCCCTGTGTCGGATCGTTCTCGCGTTCCGGCCATTTGGTCGACTTGATCCGACGCTTCAGGTCGGCAAGTTCGTCGTCGGTCGCATGGTAGCGAAACGGCTGGATCGAACTGTCGCCGATCGTCTTATGGCCGACAGCGGCAGCGTCGGACGACGGGTTGCCGGTGCTCGAAGGGGATGCTGTTGCGGTGGATATCAAGGCAGGAAGCATCACACCGATCGTTCCGGCGACGGCCGATGCGACGAAGTTCCTGCGGCCAATCAAGGGGTGGGAGGCAGGCATGGCAGTTCTCCTGAAGCAGTTCTTGGGAAGCCGATGGGCTTCTTGATGAAAAATGTGTGAAAACAAAGAGTTAGAGGGAGAGTGCGATTTAGAGAATTTGCACTTTCCCCGGGGGTGCTTGAGCGAAGACGCGGCAGGATCGATGAGAAGGCCGCGCCGCGTCCTTGGCTCCGCGTGCGTGGGAGCCGTGAGTCCAGAGTCAGCGGGTTTGGACTACGCAGAAACGGCGAGCGCGACGCTGGCGGTGATGCCGCTACGGGTCATCTTCGAATAGGGGCAGGTCGCGTGAGCGCGCTCGACCAGCCGCTGTGCGACATCATCGGCGATGCCGGGGATGCTGACGTTCAGGCGGGCGGTCAGGAAATACCCCTCCGCTTCATCAAGCGACAGGTTCACCTCGGCGTCGACCGCAGTCTCGGCCGGAAGCCTGATGCCCTGTTCCCTGGCAGCGTGTCCGAGCGCGCCCTCGAAGCAGGCGGACCAGCCCGCCGCGAAAAGCTGTTCGGGATTGGTGCCGGGACGGTTCGAGCCGGGCACCGACAGCTTGACGTCGAGCTGGCCGTCCGAACTTTTTGCCCAGCCTTCGCGGCCGCCGACGGTGTGGACATGTGCGGTGAAGAGAGTCTTGGCAGTCATGGGAAGTCTCCTGTTGTTGTATTCGGTGATGACCGATACTTGGAGGAGACTTAAGACCGACAGCAGACGGCCAAAACGATAGGCAGCCTCTCAGGCGCTGATATGGAAAACCCCAGGTCGATTGTCGCGACGTGCCATGACGTCACCACCTCGCCTCTCGATTGAACTCAGGTTGGTTTGAACGCGCCGAGATCTTTCAGCTTACGCTTCAGGCGTGGCGCTATCCAATCGATGAAGACTCGTACTTTCAAGGGCAGCAGCCCTTGGCGAACATAAACCAGGTGCACGGGAAATGATGGGCTCTCATAGTCGTCGAGTATCGCGACCAAGGCGCCCGATTGCAGATCGCCAGCGACCTGGTAGCGGGGGAGGCGGACGATGCCGACTCCACGCAAGGCCGCGGTCAGGGTAGCCGTCGCGGTATTGGCGCGAATGCGGACGTTGGGCTTGCCTTCCTGCCTGCGGCCTTCGCGCTGATAGAGCCAGCCTGGTTCGGTGATGTGGCCGAAGACGGCGCCTTCGTGGCCGGTGAGGTCTTCCGGGCTCGAGGGGCACCCCTTGCGCGCCAGATATTCCGGGCTGGCGCAGGTCACGAAGTCGAAATCGCCGACCTTGACCGCATAGAACGAACTGTCGGCAAGTTCACCCAGGCGAACGCCAACATCGACATGCTCATCGACAAGGTTCACGACACGATCGAGAGAGAGAATGTTCAGCGTGATCTCGGGGTGTTCGCACATGAAGTCATAGGCGAAGGGCAGCACATGGTCATGACCGAACGCGATCGGCACGGTGATCGTCAAAACGCCCCTGGGCGTTTCATATTCACCTGATGCCCGCAGTTCGGCATCCTCGATTTGCGCGATGATCTGGCGGGCCGCATCGACATAGTCGCGGCCCGTATCGGTGAGCTGGACGTTCCGGCTGGTCCGAACCAAAAGGCGCGTGCCGAGATGGCGTTCGAGGTCCGCGACCTTCCGGCTGACGCTCGGCAGCGGTGCATTCAGCTTGCGACTTCCGGCCGACAAACTGCCGGCGTCGACGACCGCCAGCAAAACCTGCATTGCGTCGAGACGGTCCATAAGGCCATACCCCCCACATTACCGGATTCAGCTCTGATCCGTAGTGCTGATAGGGCATTGTATAGACACATTGCTTGTTCGGCATCGCGTGTAGATGCGCGGCGAGCGATCACGCGAGCTAAAAGATACCCGATCCGGGACAGGACAAGGCCGAGAAGCCTCACATTGCCGTTGAGGTCGGTTGAACGATATGCTGGGCCTTTCGCTTTTTCGAGAGGCTGGTTTTCATTCTTGATAGCTGCCGCGCGACATCCAGAACCACTAGTTTTCCTTCGATCGCCAGGCATCGCAGGAGCTGATGCCCGTGGATAGCTGAGGAGATACGAGAATGTCAGAGACAATGGGGACCGCCGTCGTCACCGGCGCATCGAGTGGAATCGGCGCGGTCTATGCCGACCGCCTTGCCGAACGGGGGTACGACCTCGTCCTGATCGCGCGCAACGCGGACAAGCTCGCACATGTCGCCGAACGGATCCGTGCCAAGACCAGCAGCAAAGTGGACGTCATGTCGGCCGACCTTGCGGATGCCGCGGACCTCGCCCAGGTCGAGGCCTTTCTCAGGGATACCCCGGACGTTACCTTGCTCGTCAATAATGCGGGTCTTGGCGGGGCGCTGAAGCTGGTCAACTCCGACGTTGACCAGATGACTTCGCTGATTTCGCTCAACGTCACGGCGCTCACCCGCTTGACCTATGCGGCCGTCCCGCAATTCATCGCGCGAGGCACCGGTACGATCATCAATATCGCCTCGATCGTTGCCATCAATCCGGAGGCGCTGAACGGCGTCTACGGTGGCAGCAAGGCGTTCGTCCTCGCCTTCAGCCAGAACCTTCAGCACGAGCTCGCTGGCACCGGCGTCACCGTGCAGGTTGTGCTTCCGGGCGCTACCGCGACCGACTTCTGGGCGATCGCCGGCCGCCCGCTTGAGCAGATGCCGGCCGCGATGGTCATGCGTAGCGAGGATCTCGTCGAGGCGGCGCTCATCGGACTTGACCGGGGCGAGTTTGCCACCATCCCCTCTCTCCAGGATGGCGAACTCTTCGACGCCTACGAGGCCGCCCGACGGGCGATGATCGGCAAGCTTTCCACGGCTACCCCGGCGCCCCGCTACCGCGACGTGGGTTAGGGCTTTGTCGCAAATCTTCAGCGGCCTGAGGATGTCGACCTAACTCTGCCTTTGTGCAGGCGGCGATCGCATCGAATTGTTCTTTGATGTTCGGGGCTAGATCGAAGGCGAAACGACCCCTGCATCATGCCACAGTCTGCCTGAGTGAAACGCATCCGCTCAGGCGGGGACCCCCAATTGCCCGACGGGAATGTGGCAACGTATGAAACCATCAGCCGTGCGTTGAAGGGGCGGACGGCTTTGCGCGCATCGAGAGTCGACCTGGCGCGGGCAGCGGCCCGCCAATGGGCATCCTTCCCCGTGTACCGACATGGACTGAGGCATCGCCGGCGGCATCGGCTTATAATCGTCCTTGTGCAGGTCGGGCGCGGCGCGCAGCAGCATTTCCGTATAGGGGTGCCGGGGCGAGCTAAAGAGGGCCTTGGTCCGGCTGACCTGCATGAGCTCGCCGAGATAGAGGACAGCCACCCGGTCGGCCAACTGGCGTACCACGGCCAGGTCATGCGAGATGAACAGCATGGCCACGGCATGCTGCGCCTTCAAGGAGGCCAGCAGTTCGACGATCTTGGCTTGAACGGAGACGTCGAGGGCAGACAGGATCTCGTCGCAGATCAAAAGCTGCGGCTTGACGAGCAGGGCCCGAGCGATCGCCACGCGCTGGCGCTCGCCACCGGACAATTGCTCGGGAAAGCGCTCGAGGTAGTCGGCATGAAGGCCGACGCTTTCCAGGATATTTTCAAGCGTTGCCGTCTCGAATTCGATGCCGAAATGATCCAAAGGGCGTTCGAGAATGGCCCGGACCTTGCGGCGCGGGTTGAGGGAGGCATCCGGATTTTGGAAAATATACTGGATCTGCCGCAATTGCTGGCGTGAGCGCTGAGAAAGCCGCGGTTCCAGCCGTTCGCCGCCCAGGCTGATGGATCCCGACCGGGGCGCCAGACGGCCACTGATGGCGCGCGCGATCGTCGACTTGCCACTGCCGGATTCACCGACCAGCGCCACGATCTCACCGGCGTTCAGTTCGATCTCGATCTCGCGTGCCGTGACCTTCCCCTCCTGGCCGAGCAAGGTCCTCAGCCAGCCGGATTGAGTGTAGGAGAGCGTCAGATTTTGCAGTGAAAGCAAATTGCCAGTGGCATCGGTGTTGCCGATGGGTGTCTTGTCGAGCACCGGCGGCGTCGCGGGCGGCGCAAGTTCTCTCCAGCGCATGCAGGCCACCGCATGGCTGGCGTCAACCTTGTCGAGGGATTGTGGGGTCGAGCGGCAAGCCTCACTGGCGGCATCGCAGCGCGGCTGGAATTTGCAGCCGCCGGGCATTTGATCCCGCCTCAGGACGCCCTTCAGGCCCCTGGCTCCCAGGGTGGCGTGCTGGATTGTCGGAATGGAGGCGATCAGACCGCGTGAATAGGGGTGGAGCGGCCGCGACAGCAAGGTTTCGCTGTGGGCGGTCTCGACCAATTGGCCGGCATACATGACGCCGATCCGGTCGGCGATCTGGGCTAGCAGGGCAAGATCATGGGTGACATAGAGCATCGCCATGCCGATCCGGCTTCTGAGCTCCGACAGCAGGCGGATGATCTGGCGCTGGGTCGTGACGTCGAGGCCGGTCGTCGGTTCATCCAGGACGAGAAGATCGGGATTGCAGGCAACCGCCATAGCGATGGTGACGCGCTGCTGCTGCCCGCCGGAGAGTTCGTGCGGGTAGCGCCGGCGGACGTCGCCAAGGCCCACCAACGCAAACAGCTCCCGCAACCTGTCATCCATCGAGACATTGTCCGCAAGGGCTCGATGGGTCGAGATCATCTCGCGGATCTGCGACCCCACGCGCATGCCCGGGCTCAAGGCCGTCGTCGGGTTCTGGGGGACGAAGGCAATCTTTCGCCCGCGCAGCGCGGCCAGCGAAGGCGCGTCGAGTTGCAGCAAGTCGGTTCCCTCGAAAAGGACCTGGCCTGTCTGGACCCTGCTGTTGGGCGCCTGGTAGCCGAGCAGCCGATAGGCCACCGTCGATTTTCCGCAGCCCGATTCACCGACCAGGCCGAAGGCTTCTCCACGTGCGATGTCGAACGAGACCCCTTCGACGATATTCGTCCACCCGGCCGGTCCCGCATAGGCGATGGAAAGATTGTTGACGGCAATCAGCTTCGTCATGGTTCAGGCTCCCATCGCCGGCCGCTGGCCGAGCATGCGCGACAGGCCATCGGTGAACAGGTTGAGGCCGATCACCAGAGAGGCGAGGCCGAGCCCGGGGCCGAATACTGTCGCGGGCGAAGCAATCAGGAGATTGCGGTTTTCGCTGATCATCAGGCCCCATTCTGGGGTCGGCGGCCGGATGCCGAAGCCGAGAAAGCCCAGCGCGCCGATGAGGATGGGCGCATAGCTCAGGCGCAACGAAAACTCGACCAGGAGGATGTTGGCAGCGTTGGGCAGGATTTCGCGCAGCACGATCGACCACAGTCCCTCGCCGCGAAGCTGAGCGACAGCGACATATTCGCGCGTGGCGATTTCCATCGCCGCCGCCCTGGCGATACGGGCAATGCGGGGTGCGTAGACCAGGCCGACCACGAAGACGATCAACAGCGGATTTCCCGCCAGTGCCGGGCCTGCCGCAATGATGACGACCAGGGCCAGGGCCAGGAACGGGATGCTGATCATCGCCTCGACCAGGCGTTGGGAAATCTCGTCGAACCAGCCTCCGACATAGCCCGAAATCAGCCCCAGGATCGTTCCTGCCGTCATGCCCAATATGGTGCCGCCGCAGGCCAGCAGGAGCACGATGTGGGCGCCATGCATGAACCGGCTGAAGACATCGCGCCCGATCTGGTCGACCCCCATCGGATGCAGCCAGGACATGCCCGACAGGGGCATGCCCGTCGCCATCTGGGCGAAGCCATAGGGCGTCCACAGCGCGCCGATGGCCGCGAACAGCACATGGGCGGCAAGGATCGTCGCGCCGATCCGGAAGGGGCCGGGCGTATCACGCCAGCCCCAGCCGCCGATGCGCAGCCTCTGCCGCCTTTGGCGGCTATCGAGCCTGATGAACGTCATGAACCTGTCCTCAAGCGGGGTTGCAGGAGGGTGGCGCCGAGATCGGCGAGCAGATTGGCCGCGATGTAGACGGCTGCGCTGATCATCACCGTCGCCTTGATCAGCGGGATGTCGCGCAATTGCAGCGCGTCGATCAAAAGCGTGCCGAAGCCGGGATAGGAAAATACGCGCTCCACGATGACCACGCCGCCGATCAGGAAGCCGAGATTGAGCGCGGTGACGTTCAAGGCCGGCACGATCGCATTCGGCAGCGCATGGCGCCAAAGCACGGCGCGAGGCTTGAGGCCCTTCAGTTCTGCCAGGCGCACATAGTCCGAGCGCAGTACCTCGATCAGGCTGTCGCGCAGGACCCGGATCGCATAGACGGCCATCATGATGGCCAGTGTGACCGCAGGCAGAACCATGGCGCGCAACGTGCTCGCCCAGCTGCTGGTTTCGGATATGGTCGACAGGGCCGGCAGGATCGGCAATGCCACTGCGAACACGAAGAGCAGGATGGTTGCCAGCAGGAAATCCGGCAAGGACAGCAGCAGCAGCGTGATGAAGGATATCACATTGTCGGCGATGCTGCCTCGTCGTGTCGCCTGGACGACGGCGGGAACGATCGCAAGCACGACATAAAAGGTGAATGCCAGCGAGGAAAGCAGCAGCGTGTTGACGATGCGCGGGGCCAAGACGTCCGCGATCGGCCGGCCGGTGGCAAGCGAAGCACCGAGATTGCCGTGCAGAAGATCGGTGAGCCAGGTCAGATATCGGCTCCAGGCCGGTTGATCGAGATGCATTTGCTGGCGCAGTACTTCCAGAGCCTTCTGCGTGGCATCGCGTCCGAGGATGCGCGAGGCGATGTCTCCCGGCAGGGCCTCCAGGATGAGGAAGATCAGTATCGACACCAGCAACAAGGTGAAGATCGACAGGCCGACCCTGGCAATGACGAGGCGAAGGATCTTCATGGCGCTTCGTTCCCCTGTGTGGTCGAAGCGGGCAGGAAGGCTGCATCGGTGAGAAGGTCGCCCGCCCAGACGTAGAGCAGCACCAAGGGCCTGTCGGCCGACAATGTGGCGTGGGGGAGCCAGGGGGGATGGTGAATGATCTCGCCGGCCTGACGCGAGACCCAGGACGAAGTGCCCGCCTGCCAGAACGAAGGACCGGTCAAGGGATAGTAGATTTCGTCGGCGGGATGATGATGGAGCGGGTAATGGGTCTGGGGGCCCAGGAACATCAAGCCGAAGGCGATCTGACTGTCGGTCAGCAGGGTGGGGGGGCCGTTCTGCGGGCCGCAGATGACGGCATAGCCGTAATTGTCCGCAAAGCTTGGGCTGGGCGGAGCGGCGAGATAGCTGGGACTGCGTGTGACATGGACAACAGGCAGGAGATTGAGGAGGGCGCTTGCCAGCGGCGAAGGATCGCCGTTGGCCGCAAGCTCCGCCTCGCAGGCCGACTGGATCGGCACGCGCGCGCTCGGGATTTCGCGGACGGCCGTGAGGCTCTGGGCCAGAACCCGCAGACGGCTGGCATGGGAGGAAGCCACCGGATGGTGCGGACTGTCCAGGCCGTCAGCGAAATCGAGCATGAATCTTGTCAGACGATGAAGTGGCATACGCAAACGGCCCTTCTCAGGAGCACGAGGCTCCTGAGGCTGAATTCGGAAAGAGGTGATGGAAAAGCAGCTAGTCGGCGCAGCTCAGTTCGGCATAGTCGATGCGATTGACATCGACATGGGGCGTGTAGCCGCTGCAGCCCTGGCGAAGCCCGGCCACGGCCGAGGTGAAGATCGGCAAGATCATGCCTCCCTCTTCGGCCACCATGCGCTGGGCGTCGCGATAGAGGGCCGTGCGCTGCTGCGGATCGGAGGTTTGTCCTGCCTTGACGACCAGAGCGTCGAAGTCGGGCCGATGCCAATGCGTCTCGTTCCACTCCGACTTGGTGTTGAGCGAGAGCGTCAGGGCCTCGGCCGGCGGGCGGGCGCTGGTATAGGAGATCACGGCCGGCTTTTTCAGCCAGATCGTATCCCAGTAGCCTTCCGCGGGTGAGGTGATGACATTGACCTTGATGCCGGCGGGCTCCGCCATTTGTGCATAGACCTGGGCCAGGAGCAGCATGCCCGGATAGGAATCGGAGGTATAAAGATCGAATTCGATGCCGTTGGGATGGCCGGCCTCCGCAAGCAGGGCCTTGGCCTTTTCGACGTCGGCGGCCTTCGGCGGCGTGACGAGGCCAAAGGGGGAATTCAGCGGGATGGGCGTATCGCCGCCGGTTTCCCCATAGCCCAAGAGCACGGTGTCGAGGATCTTCTGGCGATCCATCACCAGCTTCAGGGCCTGGCGAACACGTGGGTCGTCGAAGGGGGCCGTGTCGGTCCATACCGCAAGATAGAGCGAGGTCGCGCCCGGGGTGGAAACCAGTGAAACGGCGGGATTGTCCTTCAAGGTGATGAGGCTGGCCGGATCGACGGCCAGCGACAGGTCGACCGAACCGGACAGCAGGGCCGAAAGGCGCGAGGTCGACTCCAGGCTGGTGGTGATCTGCAGGCATTCGGCCTTGGGCAGGCCCGTGCGCCAATAATGGGGATTGCGCCGCATGACCCGCACCGGCTCGTTGATCGAGAATGTTTCCTGCATGAAGGGGCCGGTGCCGTTGCCCTTGGTCTTCAGTTCCTCGCTTTTGGCGCCGTCCCGCACCATCAGGGCATATTTCGTGGCGATCAGCATCGGCAATTCCACCACCGGCTGCTTGACCTTGAAGCGTACCGTGTGGGCGTCGACCGCCGTAATGCCTTGCGCATCGAGGAAGGCGAGTGTCGAAAACCCACCGGGCGAAACGGCCGGGTCGAGCAGGCGGCGATAGGAATAGACCACGTCGGCCGCGCCGAAATCCGAGCCGTCATGGAACTTGACGCCCTTCCTGAGATGAAAGGTCCACTCGGTGGCATCGGCGTTGGATTCCCATTTCTCGGCAAGGACGGGAACAGCTTCCATCGTCTTGCTGCGATCGACCAGAGGTTCGTAGACCGCTCGTATGTGATAGGCGCTGTCAGTGCCGATCAGCGCAGCAGGATCCATGGTTTGTTTTTCGCCGTCGGATTCATAACCCAGCACACGGACGCATTGGCCCTCGGCAAACGCTGCCGTTGCTGAAAGAATGCTTACGCCAAGCGTAAGCGTGAGGATAGAGTATTTTATGAATTGCTTCTTCACTTGCGTTCCCCGTTTTTATCATTTGAGAGAATGTTAGTGAGCTTTGCCGGCCCCTTGCAAACGACAAGAATTCGCGGCTAGATGAATGAGATTCATGTGGCAGAGCCAAACGTGGTCCAGAGAACGCTTCCTCCCCTTTCCACCTTGCGCGTTTTCGAAGCGGCGGCGCGGCTATGCAGTTTCAAGAATGCCGCTTTGGAGCTGAATCTTACGCAATCGGCCATCAGCCACCAGATCGCGTCCCTGGAGCGCAATCTCGGCACGCAGCTCTTCATCAGGAAGCCAGGACGGGTCGAGCTGAGCCAGAAGGGGACGCTGTATCTATCGGTCATCCAGGATGCCCTGGACCGTATCGCCCTGACCACGGATCTCATCCGCGAGGCGCCGGTCAAGGGATCGCTGACCGTACAGGTCTATGTCACGGTCGCCGTGCGCTGGCTCATACCCAGGCTGCATCACTTCAACGAAGTCTCGCCCGAGATTACCGTCAGCCTGGATGCGAGCCTGCTCGATTGGGATTTCAATCCCGATCACGCGGATGTCGGATTGATCTATACACGCACGCCCGAACGGGCCCGGGTCAGCTACATCTTGTTGAGAAAGGAACGGCTCGTCGCCGTCTGTTCGCGAACCATTGCCGAGGCGATCTCATCACCTCAGGATCTGTCGCATTTCCCCTTCCTGTCGATATCCGGCGCGACCGACGATACCGCGATATGGGCCCAGAGCCTCGGCCTGTCCAATCTCCTGCACAAGAGCGCACCGCGCTACGACAGCACCTTGCTCGCAATCGAGGCCGCGATGAACGGCCAGGGCCTGGTGGTGGTTCCCCATTTCCTGGTCGAGGCGGATCTGCGCAGCGGCAATCTGATGATACCCGTGCCAGCCGATGTGATGCAGCCCGGCGGCTGGTATCTTGCGCATCTGCAGAGGCGCAGCAATGAAAGGCCGATCCGGGAGTTTCTGCGCTGGGTGCAATCCCAGTAGATTGCCCTCGATCCGAACGTTTGGGCACTGAGAGGGATCGGCATTTCGACAATTCTGCCGCCACCTGGGTGACGGCAGAGGATTTGTCGAGCGATATGAGCATCGCTCCTGGCGCGATGCAGGGATCGATTCAATTCGGGTCCCGGCGCCATTCCTTCAAGAAGCTTGCGGCCACCGAAATGTCGGGCGTCAGTGAACGATCCTTGTCGAGGAACGCC
This sequence comes from Labrys sp. F242, assembly GCF_057813875.1. NCBI lineage: Bacteria > Pseudomonadati > Pseudomonadota > Alphaproteobacteria > Hyphomicrobiales > Xanthobacteraceae > Labrys > Labrys sp. F242. The sequence continues at coordinate 73,128 of NZ_JBVASG010000010.1, forward strand.
ACTTTCTTGCGGAAGGACTGCTTGAAAGCGGCTGTCGCAGTCGAGAGAGGGCGATCCTGATGTTCGGCCAGTCGCAGGTCCACGGCCTGGGCTGCTTGGATCAATTCGATGCCGAGAATTGTGAAGCTGTTGTCGATCTGCGCGCGCACCCTGCTCACGACCAGGGGGGCATTGGTGCCGACGTCCTCGACACCGCCGGCAATGGGACGCGAGTCGAAGGAGGTGGGCTGCGCCAGTGCGCGGCTTTCGGTGGCGATCGCCATCAGCGGCGCTTCCACCACCAGGAAGGCATGCTGGGCTTCGCCGGCTGCCAGATAACGCGGCAGTTTGGAGTGCTGGGGATTGTTCAGCTTCAAGGTGCGCTCGGAGGAAGCCGTCGCGTGATGGGCCAGGACGATCCCCAGTTCCTCGAAGGAAATGACCCATGGCAGCGGATCGAAATTGGCGGTCGGCAGGACGGCCCCGCCCTCGACATAACCCCGCTTGGCCTGGGGCAGATCCGAAGCCGGACGCACTCCCAGTGCGATGCCCGGATTGTCGTCGGACGAGTTGATCTGAATCTGGAGCAGGGCCTTGGTCCGCGCGATGCTGTCGGTCATGCTGCCGAACAGATAGGGAGCCGTGCGGTAGCTCAGGGGATCCTGGAGGATGCGTTTGTCGTCCTGCTGCCACAGATAGCTTCCCGACAGCAAGGCCCGCAGTTTCTTGGCTTCGCCGATATAGCTGGGGAAGGGTCTCAAGGCGGTGACGTCATCGAGGAGCGGAGAAACATTCCCGTTCAACCCTTCCAGGCTCAGCGCATAGACCATCTCGGAGCTTGCCATCATCTGCTCCGCATCATGGATCGCCAGCGCCCCGAGCCCGGCTGCATAGGCGTTGGAACTGAGGATGGCCAGGCCATCCTTTCCGAAGGGCTTCAGCGGCTCGATCTTGGCAGCCTGCAAGGCCTGCGCTGCGGGCATGCGCTTGCCCTTGTAGTCGACATCGCCCTCACCAAGCATCGCCAATCCGACATGGCTGAGCAGGGTCATGTCTGCTTGCCCGACCGAACCGCGCGAAGGCATGATCGGCGTGATCTGTTCGTTGAGAAAGGCCAGCAGTGTTTCGGCGACGTGCTTTTGTACTCCGGGGCCACCGGTAAGGATGTTGTTGAGGCGCACGGCCATCGTTGCGCGGACGATATCCAGTGCGGTATCGGGTCCGACGCCGACGGAATGGGCGCGCAGCAGCCCTTCGTTGAAGTGGCGGGATGCCTCCAGGAGTTCGGGCGTCAGTTCACCCTTGGCATCCACCATCTTCCGGTCCTTGTTCCAGCCCACGCCGACCGTCAGACCGTATATTTCCTGCCCTTCCCTGGCGCCCTGCAGCAGAATGTCGAATGCCTTCGACACCTTTTGGAGGCTCTCGGGCGGAACAATGACCTTTTCTCCCTTGGCAACACGGACGATCATCTCGGGCGTCGTATCGCGACCGTTCAAGGTCACATCGGCCAACGCCCCCGACGTCAGCAACAAGTAGCTCCCGGCAATACAAGACAGCAGCCGATATTTTGACATTTGGCTTCCCTTTTGAATTGAAGGGAACCTTGGAAAGTCCGGGATATCTTTGCAAACGATGAAAAATTACGTGCGCGTGAATCCTTTTCATGTCGCGTTACAATGGTCGGTTGGCACGGTGCAGTTCAGCCGACGAAGGCCGAGACTCGCGATCAAACGGGTGCTGCCAACCGCCTGCACCATGGTGATGTATCGAACTGCGAAATCGGTCCCAGCGATATTGAACCGCCCCTGGTTTGCCGGAGGCCGTTTCGTTTGAGTCACGCTGCCATGGCTGGTTCGCTCAGCATGGCGTAGTAGCGCTCCTCGACTTCAGCCGGCGGGATGTTGCCGATGGGTTCCAGCAGCCGGCGATTGTTGAACCAGTCGACCCAAGTCAGCGTGGCGAACTCGACGGCCTCGAGCTTCGCCAGGGTCCGCGCCTGTGGATGAGCTCCGCTTTATGGAGGCCGTTGATTGTTTCGGCGAGAGCGTTGTCATAGCTGTCGCCGACACTGCCGACAAAGGGTTCGATGCCAGCCTCGACGAGCCGCTCGGTGTGTCGAATGCTGACATATCGAGAACCCCTGTCGGAATGATGCACGAGGCCGCCGCGGTGTGCGGGCCGTCGCTCGTGCAGGGCCTGCTCCAGTGCGTCGAGCACGAAGCTGGCGGGCGCGGTCCGCGATACGCTCCAGCCGACGATGCGGCGGGCGTAGGCGTCGATGACGAAAGCGACGCAGACGAAGCCCGACCAAGTACTGACATAGGTGAAATCCGAGACCCATAGCCTGTTCGGGGCCGGTGCCCGGAAGACCCGGTTCACATGATCGAGCGGGTACGGCGCCGCCTTGTCACCGATCGTGGTGCGCACAGACTTGCCGCGGATCACGCCTTGCAGGCCCGCACTGCGCATCAGGCGCGCCACGGTACAGCGAGCAAGCTGATGCCCTTCTCGCTGCATCTGCCGCCAGACCTTGCGCACGCCATAGACCTGGAAGTTCTCGTCAAAGATCCGCTGGATCTCCGGCAAGAAGGCGGCATCGCGCCTCGCCCGGATCGAGAGCTTGGCCGGATCGCCCCGTCGCGAGGCATGAGCGTGGTAGGTTGACGGGGCGATCGGCAGCACGTTGCAGATCGGCTCGACCCCATAGGCCCTGCGGTGATCGTCGATGAAGGCGATCATGACCGGTGTCGGCGGTCGAGCTCCGCCTGGGCAAAATACGCCGACGCCTTACGCAGGATCTCGTTCGCCTGTCGCAACTCCCGGTTCTCGCGTTCGACAGCCTTTAGCTTGGCCGCCATGTCCGTCGTCAGCCCAGGTTTGCGGCCGCTCTCGACCTCGGCCTTCTTCACCCATTCGTTCAGCGTCTGCGCCGTGCAGCCGATCTTGGCCGAGATCGACATGATCGCCGCCCAACGGGACGGATGCTCGGCCTCATGATCCAGTACGATCCGCACCGCGCGGGCACGCACCTCAGGTGAGAACTTGTTCGTTGTCTTGCTCATGCGGGCTCCACCTTTTCAGGAGTTGGAGCCTTCGGCAAACCCGGCGCGGTTCATTTCGCCAGCGTGGCGACGCCGGCGAGCTGGTCGACGAGTTCCATTGTCACCACGTCTGGCCGTGGTGACGCCGCGGTCGCGGCCGGGTTGGCGACCTGTCGCCACGCTGCATTGTCCACGGCCAGCGCTGTTGAGCCGCCCACCGGCCCGAAGACATCACATATCGAAGGGCCGGCGGGTTTAGCTGTGGGCAATGCCCGGTATGGCCATCATAGGGCCGTTACTGACTGCGATTAGCAGTCGCGAAACAACAAACACAGATCGCGCCCGCGATTACTTTGGCGGATCGGAAAGAGAGCATTGATGCGGCGGATTGGTCGCGGGCGCGTTGCCCGTCGTATTGGCGTCGGAGCGCTTTTGGCGGCCACAGTGCTGCTGGCCTCTGGCGCAGCGTATGAAGCTATCGCACGCCGGGATGCCGCCACGGCGTTCCCGCCGCCCGGCAAGCTGGCCGACATTGGCGGCCGCCGTATCCACATCGATTGCAGGGGCGACGGCTCGCCGACCGTCATCTTGGAGGCTGGCGCGGACACGAGCGGATCAACGCTCTGGTATCCCGTGATGCAAGCCGTCTCGCAGACTACCCGCATTTGTTCCTATGATCGCGCAGGCCTCATGTGGAGCGACCCCGGCCCGCTTCCGCGCGATGGCGAGGCCATCGTCGCCGATCTGCAAAAGGCACTGGCCGCAACGAATGAGCACGGCCCTTATGTCATGGTTGGCGCGTCTCTCGGCGGTCCTCTCGCCATGCTCTACACCAAGCACCACCCGGCCGACGTTGCCGGCGTCGTGCTTGTCGATAGCGCGCACCCCGACCAGATCGCGCGGCTTGAAGACGCCTCCGGCGTTGTGGACGATCCGGCCCCCTTCCTGTTTCGGGCAATCGCGAACGTTGCATGGACGGGCCTGCCCCGGTTGCTCTTGCCTGCACCTGAACTGCCAGAGCTACCCGACCGCGTAGCGGCCGAGGTCGCCGCCTATCAATCGCCGTCGCTGCGCGCCGCGCTTGACGAGGCCGTCGCGATGCCGGCGATCTTCCAGCAGGCCGGCACCTTTCGCGATCTAGGGAGCCGGCCGCTGGCCGTCCTTTCACACGGCAAACAGTGGCAGGATTACAGTGCCGACCAGCAGGCCGTCGCCGGCATGGGCCGGGAGCAATTTGAACGCCATGAGGCCGCGTGGGCGAAGATGCAGGACGAGCAAACCGCGTGGTCGCGCGACAGCACCCACCAGACCTTGCGCGATTCAAGCCACGTCGTGCAGTTGGAGCGGCCCGACGCGATAATCGCTGCAATTGCCGAAGTCGTCGCGAAAGTGCGACAGGCAGGGCGCGAATGAGCGCACTCTTTAGATATATATGCGTGGTTTATGCCTGCCGTTTGGCCGCGAACTTGTAGAACTTGGTGCGGCTAATTTTCAGTGCCTTGCAAATCTCGGCCGGCGTCCTGTCCGTTTTCGACAAGGCTTGAATCGCCTGCACGGTTTCGTCAGGCACACCCGGCCGACCGCCCACGCGTCCCCTAGGTTCCCGACCAGTTGACGGACGTACAGGCCTGGACCGGGTTTGCTGGTCATTTCACGCACGTGCGCCCGGGCGAGGGTCCCCCGAAGTGTGCCGGTGACCTGCTCCCCTGAAAAGTCCTCGCTTTGAGGTTAGCCTGCTCTCTGACAGAGGAGACGGGCCATGAAACGATCGAGGTTCTCGGACGAACACATCATCGGCATCCTGAAGGAGCATCAGGCGGGATTGTCCGCGCCTGAGCTGTGTCGCAAGCAGGGCATCTCGGATGCGACGTTTTACACTTGTATGGCGCTATGGAGGTGTCGGAGGGCCGGCGGTCCGGCATGAGCAGGTGTGTCGCGAGGGTCGGTGCCAGTGTCACCCGCAGAAGCCCGCGCACGCTCTGGTCGCGCCCGAAGACGCGCGTCTCCAGCTCCTGCGACGACGCTTCCATCTGGATGGCGAGCTCGAGGACCTCCTCGCCCGCAGCCGTCAGGCGGTAGCCCGAAGGCAGCTTTTCGAACATCTGCGCCCCGAGGCGTTCCTCGAGCTGGGCGATGCGTCGCAGCACGGTCGCGTGGTTCACTCCAAGGCGCCCGGCGACGGCCCGCACTGAGCCGCCGCGCGCAGCGGCAAGAAAGTAGCGAACGTCATCCCAGTCGATCATGGTGCATTCCCGCGCCGCCAGCTGCGCCTTCCGAAGCCCACTCTAACAAGCTGAGCTGTAGTGCACGCGAACGCCGCGGCGTTCAATCGGCTGACTGGATCGTTTTTGCACCACCGATGTGCGCGATTCCGCACTCACCTCCAGTCTCCAGCGAACCCATGTTGAGGCTCTCGGGGGACCTCCCCGTACAGCCAAAGACCCGAGACGGTGAACGAGGACTGCACGACATGACAAGATTAAATGGAAAGACTGCCGTCATTACGGGCGGCGCCACCGGTATCGGCCTCGCCGCAGCAAGACGCTTCATCGAGGAGGGCGCTTTTGTCTTCATATTCGGCCGCCGGCAGCAAGCGCTCGACGAGGCTGTGGCCGAGCTTGGGTCCAATGCCCGGGCGGTGAAGGGCTCGGTCTCGAAGGAGGACGACCTCGACCGCCTCTACGCGGCGGTGAAGGCCGAGCGCGGAAGCCTCGATATCGTCTTCGCCAATGCCGGGGCGGGAAGCCCGCTTGAGCTCGGCCAGATCACCGCCGAGCACATTGACGAAACCTTCGACACCAATGTGAAGGGTACGATCTTCACGGTCCAGAAGGCGTTGCCGCTGTTGGGCCCGGGCGGCTCGATCATCCTGACCGGATCGAGCGCTGGCACCACGGGCGCTCCGGGATTCACTGCCTATAGCGCGAGCAAGGCGGCGGTGCGGAACCTCGCGCGGACCTGGGCGGAGGACCTGAAGGGCACCGGCATCCGCGTAAACGTGCTGTCGCCCGGGGCGACGGCGACCGAACTCGCGAAGGAGGCGTTGGGCGAGGAGGGCCAGAAGGCCTACGGCGCAATGACTCCGCTCCAGCGCATGGCCGCTCCAGCGGAGATCGGGGCCGTGGCTGCTTTTCTCGCATCGTCGGACAGCAGCTTCATGACCGCCAGCGAGGTCGCCGTTGACGGCGGCCTGGCGCAACTCTGACCCCTGTGTGGTGCCATGCCTGGCCCATGCACAACGAAGGATAAACATCATGAAAAAACTTGAAGGTAAGGTCGCAGTCATCACGGGCGGGAGCAGCGGGATCGGATTGGCCACGGCCAGGCGCTTCGTGGAAGAAGGCGCACACGTCGTGATCACCGGGCGACGCGAGAAAGAGCTGAAGGAGGCCGCTGCCGTCATCAAGGAAAACGTTACGACGGTCGTCGGCGACGTGTCGCGCCTGGACGATCTGGACCGGCTCTATGCCGTCGTGAAGGAGAAACATGGTCAGATCGATATTCTATTTGCAAACGCGGGCGCCGGAACAATCGCTCCGCTCGCGGCGGCGACTGAGGCTCATTTTGACCAGACCTTCGACGTGAACGTGAAGGGGCTGTTCTTTACGGTGCAGAAAGCCCTTCCCCTCTTCCGGGACGGCGGTTCAATTATCCTGACCTCTTCGGTTTCGAACGTGATGGGGTTGCCCGGCTTCAGCGCTTACGCCGCGAGCAAGGCGGCTGTGCGCAACTTCGCGCGCGCTTGGACACTGGAGCTGAAGGATCGCAAGATCCGGGTGAACACGATGAGCCCGGGACCGATCGAGACTCCCGCCCTGGCGACAACGACGGGCCTTACCCCTGAGCAAGCCGAGCAAGCGGCCGCCCAATTTGCCTCGCAGGTCCCCATGGGTCGCAGGGGCCAGCCAGAGGAAGTCGCGGCTGCCGTCACGTTCCTTGCCTCCGATGAGAGTTCTTACATCACCGGCGTGGATCTCGCCGTCGACGGAGGGCTGGCGCAAGTCTGACCCCCGACATCAGACGCGATCGGAGAGACATCATGACCTATGCAATCATCGGCTTCGGCAATATCGGCCAGGCCCTGGCCAGGGCATTTGCCCGAAGTGGGATCGACGTATCCGTCGCAACCACGCGCGACCCAGAGAGCTTTGCATCCGCCGCGGCCGCGATCGGACCCGGGGTCACTCCCAAAAGGCTGGCGGACGCGGTCAAGGCGGACATCATCTTTTTGGCTGTCCGTTTCGAGTCGCATCCGGATGTCGCGAAGGCGCTCCCAACGTGGCAGGGGAAGACCATCGTCGACGTGACCAACGCCTACGGCGTGCCTCCTGATGAACTTGGAGGACAGCCTTCTTCCGGGTTCGTTGCCCAGGCCTTCTCCGGGGCAAGGCTGGTCAAGGGCTTCAACCATCTGATCGCTGCCACCCTCGAGCAGGATCCGGCCGTGCATGGCGGCAGGCGGGTCGTGTTCCTGGCGAGCGACGATGACGCTGCCGCAGCGGAGATTGCTGCGCTCGCGGAAAATCTTGGTTTCTCGCCGATCAAACTTGGCGGGCTGTCGGAAGGTGGGCTGCTCGTCCAGGCACGCCGGAATGGCTGGGGCCATCTGATCTTTAAGGACCTGGTCAAGTTCGACGGATGAACACGACGTGTCAACCGGCAGGGCCACGATGCACGGGGCGGATCGAGCGCGGTCCGATCCAAGCGAAATGGAGAAATTCCCATGAGCATTGAGAAGAACATCCAGACCGTGAGGGACTTCTTCGCCGCAATCGGCCGCGGCGACAGGGAGGCTCTGCTGACGCTGGTCGCCGAAGACATCGAGTGGATCATTCCGGGCGAGCACTGGCCGCTGGCGGGAACGCGCCACGGACACGTCGGGCTGGCGGATTTGCTTGAGACGGCATCCAAGTCGATAGAAACATCCACGGAACCCCGGGAGTTCGTAGCGCAAGGAGACCGGGTCTTCGTTGTCGGCTTCGCGAGGGGAAAGATAAAAGCTACGAACAAGACGTTCGAGGACGACTGGATCTTCGCCATCACGGTTCGGGACGGCAGGCTGACCAACATCCGGGAATATGTCGACACGCAAGCACTGGCCCGGGCCTCGCGGATGGACGCGTCTGGGCCTGCGTAGCGCTGGCCGTCCGCAGCCATCAACTCGGGGCAGACGGTGGATCAGCCGTGGATTGCCCGCCGCCGCCCACCCATCAAATACCTAGCCGTAAGGGAGATTCCGATGTACGACCAATCGAAGCTATCCGAACTGATCCGGTTCGCCCGCATCGATGCGGGTTCCACCGTCATCGACGTTTACCCGGGCGACGGCGACTGGACGCGCCTGTTCTCCGGGGTCGTGGGACCCCAAGGTCGGGTCTACAGCTTCGTGCCGGCCGAAGTCGCCCACTTCAAGAACGATCCGGTCGGCCGCATGCGGACGCTCGCGAAGGAGCCGGGCCGAGAGAACGTCGAAGCCATATCGGCGGACCTCGTGGCAATGCCAGAGGTCACCCCGCCCGCGAATGTCCTGTGGCTGCACCTGTTCTACCACGATCTCCACACCGCTCTCATCCAGGCCAGAGGCGCGACCGCATCCGACTTCAATCGGGCCGTCTACGAGCGGCTTAAGCCGGGTGGGTACTACGTCATCGTCGACCACGCCGCCGCAGCGGGGACGGGTACGAGCAACACCCAAGCGCTGCATCGGATCGACCCTGCGTCCGTCCGCAAGGAGGTGGAGGCGGCCGGCTTCGTATTGGACGCGCAAAGCTCCATCCTCGCGAACAAGGACGACTCGCACTCGATCAAGGTTTTCGATCCCTCGATCAAAGGTGAGACTGATCGCTTCGCCTTTCGATTCTTGAAGATCTGACTCTGACCAAATCCCCTACGACGAGGTCGGCTCTCTTATGGGAGGCGGCGTTAACAAGCGCGATGACCGAATGTGGGTCGATTTCGGAACGACAGCTGACCGCAAAAGTTGGTTGAAACCGGATCGTCCGCTGTCGACCCCGCATTCGACTGTCCGGAACGCGCCCCGTCTCAGCCATTCAACGCGTTGGTCGTAACCCCTGAAAGCCGCTGCGCGATTAGTCGCCTAAGCTTTTGCTCGTCCGTCCAGCCACGCAGCGAGGCCGTCCAGCGTCTGCAGTCCGTATTCCACCGCGCCGAAGCCGATGACCACCTGACGCCGTTCGCGGCTGGGGTGGAGCTGGCGCATGGTCAGCACCGTCTTGCCATCGGCCTGTTCGTCGAAGGTCACCGTGACGCGGAAACGGTTAGGGTCGTCCGGGTCGGGCGTGCCATGGTCCATCACGATCCGCTCGTTCGGCACGATTTCCAGGAAACGCATGAGGTTGGGGAAGCGCTGCTCCTTGCCCTCGAACATGCCAACCATATCGAAACGCCAGAACCCGCCCTCGCGGATATCGGCTTCGTGGGTCTCGATATTGAGGGCGGTCGGGCCGAACCATTGGGTGAGTGCCTTGGGATCCATCCAAGCGGCAAAGACCTTGGCGCGCGGGTAGCTCAGCAGCTTGACCAGCACGATCTCGCGATCAAGCGACCAGGTCTCAAACTGGCTTGCCATGTCTTTCCTCGTCCTCTTCCGTCTTGTCCAGATAGACTTCCAGTCGGTCCAGCCGTTCGGCCCAGCGCTGGCGCTCCGCTTCCATCCAGTTCGCCGCCTCGTCGAAACGCGGCCGCACCAGCCGGCACCAGCGGCTGCGCCCGCGCTTTTCGCTAGCGATCAGTCCGCAATCTTCCAGCACCCTGAGATGCTGGGCGAACGAGGGCAGCGCCATGTCGAACGGCTCGGCCAGGACGCTGACCGGCACCTCACCCTCGGCAAGCCGCGACACCACCGCGCGGCGGGTCGGATCGCTGAGAGCATGAAAGGCAAGGTCGAGGGGGGTCGAATGATAGGGCATGTGCATCCGTAAAATGGTCGCGGGCACCGGTCAATGACAAAAAGGCACTTGCCTTAGTGTCTTTGTTTGAACATAAAGGCATCTGCCTTAGTATTTGGCCCGTGCAGGGCGAGTATGCAACCACACGCAAGGAGGCCCCGGTGGTAGTTCGTGTCGATTTCAACATCTCACTGGATGGTTTCGCGACAACGACGGACCAGACGCCCGAGCAACCGATGGGCGCCGACTGGATGCGCCTCGTCGGCGCATATATCGCGACAAGGACGATGCGTGAGCGCGTGTTCAAGGACACCAGCGGTGAAGGTACGACCGGCGTCGACGACAGATATGCCAGGGCGTATTTCGACAATATAGGTGCGGAGATCATGGGCGCCGGCATGTTCGGGCTGCACAGCTTCCCCGATGACCCGAACTGGAAGGGGTGGTGGGGCGACGAGCCACCGTTCCGCGTCCCAGTCTTCGTCCTGACCCACAGGAAGCTGCCCTCGATCGAAATGGCCGGCGGCACGGTATTCCATTTCCTCGACGCCACACCGGTCGAGGCGCTCCGGCAGGCTGTTGCCGTCGCGGGTGGAAAGGACGTGCGGGTTGGCGGCGGAGCCAGCACCACCCGCGATTTCCTCAAGACGGGGCTCGTCGACCGTCTCCACGTCGCCATCGTCCCGATCCTGCTCGGACGCGGCATCCGCCTGTGGGACGACCTGCGAGGCTTCGAACTTGGCTACACGGCAGAGTCAGAAACGGCAGAGAGCGGCACCATTCACCTGACATTCCGGCGCTAACCGCTGGCGCATGGACAGCATAATCATGGACTGCCCATAGGCGTCCATGATGTCGGTTTTTCGAACAGTCAGCACCGGTGGCGCCAGTCCGCTTCTGGGTCGGCATTCGACTGTCCGCAATGCGCCCCATATCAGCCGTTGAAGGCGCGCGAGGTCGCTTCCGAAAGCCGCCGTCATTTAGATTATGTCATTCAGATTATCGCTCTCGAAGAGACCGCGATCGAACCAGCTGTTCTGGCGCAAGGTCGACGATCTGCAACTCACATCCGGTGCGCCGTAATATAGAGGATCGGGGGCCGCTCGAGCCGGGAGCTACCCAGCTCGCACGAACGGTCTGACTGCCAGTGGCGTTGGCGCGAACTGCATCCATGTCGCCAGCCCGGTTCACCAGGATTATTTTCAATTCCGGGAATATTCTGTCGAAATTTCTGAAATGATTTGGACGGAGATGCAGATTGATTTTCAGTAATTGATCGACTCGTGATGAAGACACCTGGCGCTGAAAACTAAAGGTTGACAATAAGACTCAAGGCTCGTATTTTTTGATATCGATATTTTCTTGCCGAGTTTTGATTTTACGCGGTTGGCCCCGCGTTCTGAACGAACCTCCCTTTAAAGCATCGTTATCACCATCCGCGGCTCTCAAACGCTGCGATCATCAATCTTGCTATGAAGGGGTTTTTCATGACCACTGGCACAGTCAAATGGTTTAATTCCACTAAAGGTTTCGGCTTCATTCAGCCTGACAGCGCCGGTCCAGATGCTTTTGTCCACATCTCGGCTGTCGAGCGCGCTGGCATGCGCGAAATCGTCGAAGGCCAGAAAATCCGCTACGATCTGGAGCGCGACAATAAGTCGGGCAAGATGTCGGCCTGCAATCTGCAGGCGGCCTAATCGATCCGGGATCTGCTTTCGCTTGACCACGGATGTACTGGCACTGCCGAAAGCATGAGACCAAGTGAGGTCAGGCAATTTGCCTGACCTTTTTTGTTGCGGCTCTCCTGGAGAGCACCCATCACGAGGATAGAGATGATCGGGGACTACACCAAACCGCGTCAACAAGCCGAGGTTGCCTTCGGCAAAACACAGTCGCAGTTCTTCGCGCGCGGGCGCGCTTTCGAGGAGCTCGATTCGATAACGGTTGCCCGGGATGAAAAAATCCTGAGGCTGCGGGAAGCACGTCTTGCCAGGCAATTGCAGGACGGCATCGAATTGGTTGCCAAGCCAGCCTCGAAACGAACCAGAAAGTCCTGACTTCGGTCAGCAACGCAGTTCAATTGGAATAGAGATTTGAGAAACATCAGAAACGACGAATTTTCTGACCGTCGCAGCAGGGCTATCGACGCAAAAGCAGCTCTCCTGCAGGGCTATCGCGCCGCCAAGGAGGCTGCCGCGCCAAGCCGTGAGACCAGGCAGGCCGAACGAATTGCGATCGCCGAAGCCCGCGAGTTGCGACGCGTCGAACGCGAGCAGATCAAGCTCGCCGAACAAGCCCGACTCGAAGCCGAGATTGCGCAGCGCAGTGCGATAGCCATGGCGGCCGCGAGCGCTGAGGCAGACGCTCGCGAACTGGCTGCCAAGACGCGCATCTCCCGTGTCATCGAGGACGAAGCAGCCCGTAAGGCTGAACGGGACCGCCGTTACGCCAACCGCAAAGCCCGCCAGATCTGAGGGACTCGAACCTAGCGTAGCGGATCGAGATTGTCCGGGCTTGGGCTTGAGACCATCGCATTTTCTGGATCGGATTATCTGGGATCGTAGTTCAACCTGGACTCATATTCTACGAGCCTTCACGCCCCTTCGGCCGCTGTTCGCAAGGCGATCCTGGCAGCGCGCATTTCGTGGAAACGTTCATGGGCGCGGCCAGTCACGCTCTTTATTGCGGCGCCCGTGCCTGACTTCGGCACCGTTGAGCCGATCATCAGGCTTTTGATCCAGCAGATTCACGACATCATGTTGCGCGACCTGCCTGACAAGGCATCTTGGCAGGCAACCGAAAGTCTCGTTTTGGCAACTTGCCGTTCAAGCCCAAGCGGTTCGATCCTTTCAATCGAGGCCGCGCCTCGGAGGTACGATCTGCGACTGGAATATCTCGAACTCGATCTGCGTTCGGATCTGCTTCGCGCTGCCGCGCACGACCACGAAGTGTTCCTTGTCGAAGTATATCGTCGAAGTGTCGCCGTCGTTGCCTTCGACATAGCAGATGCGGCTTACGTTCACTTCGATCAGATGTAGATCATAGCTTCTCTCGAACCTGCAGAATACGGGGATTTTTGCCGCCACCGCTTCAAGGCGATCAGGCGTTTCTGGCGATCCGTGCATTTCAACCACCCCACACAAAAACGAGCGCAATGATGGCTCTTCCAAGGCGGAAATGTAGCGAGGCCCGCGCGCAAGTCCAGAATGCCGCAGCGGCAGTTCGTCAAAAAAATGCTCGCCACGCACAAGAGGAATAGCGAGCGGGCAAGGGTCGGAACTGTCGATCTCTCCGGGACGAGAGGACAGCCAAACCGCCAGCACTCGCCAGGAATACCTCGATGTCACGTTGGCTCAGCGTGGAGCACGGATACAACCGAGCTGCATGCTGGATAATAGGGGGCGGGAACGGCCGGCATAGGAAATGGTCGTCATCCCCGACCTCACACCGACCAAACTCTTACATGACATTGCCCCTCGAGCCTTGGGCAAAAAAATTGAGGCGACAGGCCGAAGAGGGATCATCGGCCCGGAGATTTCCATGCGTTACAGTCTCGGCAAAACGAACTCGACGCGCCGGTTCAACGCGCGCCCATCCGGGTTGTCCGTGCCATTATCCAGCGTATTGGCAGCGATCGGGCGGCTGTCGCCGAAAGCCTTTGCCGACAATCTTGCCTTCTCTACTCCATGTTTCACGAGCCATTTCGCGACGGCGTTCGCCCGCTGGAGAGACAGGCCCTGGTTATATCGGGCCGAGCCTTTGGAATCGGTGTGGCCCTCGACAACGACTATGCCGGTGGGAATGGATGCAATCAGGCGGGCGATATCGGCAAGCGTCGGTTCGGCGGCCGGCTGTATGGTGGCCTTGTCGAAATCGAACAGGATATCGCCTTTCATGGAAACTGTGACGGTTTTCTCCTCTTGCCGCACAGCAAGACCGCTGTGTTGAGCGGCGAGCCTGTCGGCTTTCGCAGACAGATCCAACACAGCATTATTGAGATCGGACGGCAGGCCCTTGAGATCGGACGGCACGCCCTGGAGATCCAGAATCGTAGCCTTGAGATCACGGATATCACGCTTGTACGAGGGATCTTCCGCGGAAGAGTTGCTTGTGCCAGCCACCATCATGCCCAGCACGAGGGCATACTTGCTTAGGCCGCCCATCGTTATCGATCAGTGAGCTTGATTGCGTCGAGCGTCTCGACACCTGGGATCGTCAACGACACTTCGGTGACGTCTTTTGGTGGAGCGGGAAACCGGCCGTGCCAGGAGCCTGCGATCAGAGAATCCTTGCTGGTTTTGATGATCAGATTGGGATTTGTCAGTGGCTGGTCATTGTTGTCTGTCAGCAGCAGATGCTTCTTGTTCCCGGCAAGAACATAGAAGCTGTTCTCATAGGCGTCCCGGCTGATCGAATCATAGATCCGCTCCAGCTTGTCCGCCACGAGAGGCTTGAAGCGCAGCTTGATCGTCAGGATGTCGCCGTGCCGGACTGCCTCGATCACCTGAGCTTCGGCGGCCCCGCCATTGGTCAAACCCGTGGCCAGGGGGGCGGCCGAAGCAGCCTCGACTTGTGTTTGGGCAGATGCCGTTTGAGCCAATCCAATCACCGCTAGGAAGGTAGCAAGTGTAAAGATTTTTGTAGCAGCTCTGGTCACTTTCACGACAATATTCCTCCGTTTTTCAAATCTTATGGCTATTCATTCGAATCACGAATCGTATACTCGATAGCTTACTCACTTGCGAGAAATTTTGCGACTTCCTAGAACTCACACGTTTGTCCCTGCTCTGATCGCACCCTACCCGTCTCTAATTGCAGTGACGTGGAATCATCGAAATTTCTGGCTCGGAGTACCTGCGATCAACGCTGGTCGGGAAGGGCAGATGCACCGGATTGAGCCGTATTTTCCTCTTTCGCACGGGGTGTCTCGCGTCGGTGATCGTCGGATCATCAAAGGTGCCGCGTTCATGCTCGACGCCTTGCCCCGGGCCAAGGCCCTGCTTGGTGACAGAGGCTAGGATGCCGACTGGTTCCGCGCAGCGCTCGCGGAGCGCAAGATTGCCGCTTGCATCCCGTCAAAGATAAATCGGAAGATGCCGATCCCGCACAACACTGCGCTCTACCGCCAGCGCCACAAGATTGAGATTATGTTCGGCAAACTCAAGGACTGGCGCCGCATCCACACCCGTTATGATCGCTGCGCGCTTACATTCTTGTCCGCCATCTGCATCGCGGCAACGGTCACCTGCCGGCTCAATCAATGAGGCCTGAGCCTAAAGCCTGTTGCGTGTGAGTTCTCGTTGAAGCGCGACTTGCAAGCAGGCGAAAGATAGCGCGTTCACCGGCAGGCTGCCATCAGCTTGCGGCGGAAGACCTCGGCCGGGGTTTGGTAGCCCAGGCATTGGCGGGGCGTAGGGTTGGACCAACCTCGCTTATGCGGGGTAGTTTAATTGGGTCCGGAAAACTAAAATCGCCGATGAGAGCGTATCGGGCGGAGCAGTTCTTGTTCCCGCCCTAGCTTGGCGGCGATGTGGCCGGCGAGCTGGTCAAGGGCCGAGCTCATCGCCTCGACCTGGGCGGGGGCTCCGGTATCGGCCGGGGGCACGGCGATGCTGGCCTGGGCGGCGGCACCACGCCCGCCGTTGCGGTAATGCAGCCGCCATTGTGCCTGCAGCATGACCACGCCCTCGGCATTGGTATCGAAGCGGCTCACCGAAAGTTCGAGGCTGGCCGCTTCCTTGCCCGACACGGTCTGGCTGGTGGTCACCGGCGGGCAGGCGCCGGCGCAAATTCTCGGCGAGCACGCGCTGCACCATGGAGCCCATCGGCTCGCCCCAGCGTTCGAACTCGGAGACGCCGAGCTGGACGTCGCCGGAGCGGCGCACCAGTTGCGGACGATCGAGATATTTGGCGACATCCACCGTTTCGATCGATACCGAGACGGGCCGGCCCGCAACCTTCTGCCCGCTTTGGGCGGCCAGGGTGTAGATCTTGGCCGCCGGCGAGGCGCAGGCCGAAAGTAAAGCCAGAGCCAGGCCCAGGCCCGCGAGGGCCGCAACGCGTCCACGCATGCACCCGGAACGGCTGGAGGAGGAGAACGGCATCAGTTGCTTCCTCTGGTCTTGCCCCGGATCAGGGATTCGGGGTGCTGCTGCATATAGTCGGTGAGCACGCGAATGGAGCGCACGGCATCGTCGACCTGCGACATCAGGCGCGTGAGGTCGCGCTTGAAGCTGGACGAGCTGCCATAGCCCTGGTCGAAAGAGCCCAGGGTGGAATTGATGCGTTTCATCGACTGCTGGGCGGTGTCGAGCACCGGCTGCAGCCTCTGCATTGCCGGGGCGAGATCGGTCTTGGCCTTGTCGATCAGTTCCCGCGCCGAGGTGAGGGCGCCGGCGAGCGAGCGCAGCGATTCCTTGATCTCCGGTCCGGCGGCAAGGTCCTGGAACGACTTCATGGTGTCGTTGGCCTGGACCACCAGTTTGTCCAGCGGCAGTTTCGAGATGCGGTCGAGGATGTCGTTGACCGAACGCAGGGCGGAGTCGAACTGGTTCGGACTGGTCGGGATCACCGGATAGATAGCGCCGGTTCCCAGTTCCGCCGGCCCGGCCTTGGGATCGATGTCGAACGACACCACGCTCTGGCCAGTCAGGTAATTGCTGGTCTTGATCTCGGCGCGCAGGCCCTTGGCGACCAGCGATTTCAGCACGGTTTCGGGATTGATCGGGCCGTCCGCGCCGACGATCTGGATGCGCTGCGGCTCGATTTCGATCAGGACGGGCGCACGCGGCGCGTTCTTGCCGATGTTGTATTGTAGGCTGACATCGATGACCTCCCCGATCTTGAGGCCGTGCCACTCCACGTTGGAGCCGGCGGCAAGGCCGCCCACGGAGGAATCGAAATAGACCAGATAGCGCAGGCGAATGGTATATTTGGCCTCGTCGGCGCTGGCCTGGTCCCGGTAGAGGGTGAAAGCCGTCTTGGGAGCGGCACGCTCGTTCGAAAGCACGTCGGCCGGTGTGTCGAAGGCGATGCCGCCCGCGAGCAGGGCCTGGATGGAATCGAGCTGAAGCCGGAAGCCCTGGGGACCCGTGGTGAGCGAGACCCCGGAGGCGTTCCAGAAATTGGTGCTGGTGCGCACTTCCTTGTCATAGGGGTCGCGTATGAAGGCACGGATGGTGATGCCGTCGGTGAGATTAGAGGAGTCGTAGCCGAGGACCTGGCCGACTTCGAGGCCGCGATGGAAGATCGACGATCCCGCGCTGATCGAACCGATCTGCGTGGTCTTCAGGGCAAATTCCGTTCCGGGCGCGTCGGTGGGAATGACGGGAGGCAGCTCGAGGCCGGCGAAGCTGTCGGCTGTCGTGCCGGCCTTGCCGGGAT
>NZ_JBVASG010000011.1:0-61550 GCF_057813875.1 Labrys sp. F242
AAAGCGCAGATCCGGCCTTCTGCAGAAGGCCGGATCTGCGCTTGATGCCACTTCAACCGCAGCGCAATGACAAGGGGGTCAGTTCCTCACTTCGCCAAAGGGGTCAAATCCTCGCTTCGCTTGACAGGTGTCGGCAGGGTTTAACAGGCCGTCGGCCGCTTCTGTATTGGCTTTCAATATTAGACGTAAGTCCCGGTTATTGGGGCGCTCGTGACTCCTGGCTGGGACAATGCCGTCCGCCAGCGGCAGGGAACCGCCCTGGGCCATTCGCCGATCCGCGGAAGGCTAAGGCTTACGGTCGCGCGCGCGCTTGCGAGACAAAATAAGCGATGCTGGGCGAGCTTAGAGCCTCTCATCCACCAGTTCGGGTCTCGGGTCGCAGATCTCGCTCGACAACAGATTTCTATATCCTCTTGATGAGGGGAAATAATGACAAAAATATTTAGCTATGAAACCTTTGATCCTGAAACTGGGCGCCTCGTAGTTGCCCCGATCAAGCGAACTAGA
Source organism: Labrys sp. F242 (assembly GCF_057813875.1). Lineage (NCBI taxonomy): Bacteria > Pseudomonadati > Pseudomonadota > Alphaproteobacteria > Hyphomicrobiales > Xanthobacteraceae > Labrys > Labrys sp. F242. The sequence goes on from NZ_JBVASG010000011.1 coordinate 508, forward strand.
GAGGCTATTCTTTTCATTGGAGGCTGCCTTATCAAGGAGACTGCGGAGGTTGTGGCAGATGAGTGGCTATGTAGACGAGGCGACAGCCTCCCATGTCGTATTTCCGATGTCATGATCAATATGCTTGTGCGATCGGCCGTATCGGCAGACGTCAAGCCTTGACGCTTTCGCCAAGCACAAGATGCTTCTTCGGTCCGAGCAAAACGGACAATTGCCGCTTCGTGAGGTAAAGCCGCCCCCTCGTCGACTGTTTCCCCCCATGTTCTCAATGTGTCAGTGTTTTTAAAGCTGGGTATTATCTGCCGCAACCAACCCGCCTCGGTGCCGAACATGCAATCGGCCAGGATGAGAATGATATCTCACGAATACATCGGCAGGAAAGCCCAAGTCTGAGAGGGCGCTGCTCAGGGGGGTAGACGATCGGCAGACAAGCTGCGAACAGTAGTAGGGAAGAGTTGCCGCGCGACATATGCCAACGGATAAGCCTCCTAGGAGTCCGTGGAGGCGGCCGCGAGCGCCAATCGGGCCAGCGCCGGAAGCGACTTCGAACCCGTCTTCCTCATGATTGAGGCGCGATGGTTCTCGACGGTGCGCTGACTGATGCCGAGGTCTGCCGCAATGTTCTTGCTGGGTTGGCCGGAGAGAACCAGATCCATGATCTGTCGCTGCCGTTTGGTCAGTGTGGCGATATGGGCTGCCGCGCCTTCCCGCCAGGCGGACAAGGTGCTGGCATCGCGCGATCGTTCAAGAGCCCGTTTGACACTAGTGAGCAGTTCGCTGGGGCCGAACGGTTTTTCGATGAAATCCAAGGCGCCGGCCTTCATGGCCTGAACAGCCATGCGCACATCGCTGTTGCCAGTGATCATGATGGCCGGCAGCCGATGGATTGCATGATTCAGATGCCGTAACAATTCGAGCCCGCTCATGCCAGGGAGATACGCATCGACTAGAAGGCAGGCTTCGCGGCCCGGATGGTAAATCTCAAGAAATGCCTCGCCCGTCGCGAATGCCTCCACGACATAGCCGTCTTCCTTAAGCATCCTGCAGATTGCGTCGCGGATATAGCTGTCGTCGTCGACGACAAAGATGACCGGACCAACAGTTCTGGCCGCCTCAGCATTGTCGGGCGCGCGTGAAGGGTTGGACGTCAATGCCCGCGATGCATGAAGAAGATGTTGGACGGCCTGCACCAGTTCCTTTGGCTGCACCGGTTTATTGAGTTGGAAACAATCATGGTTGGCAATATCGCGCAGTGTTGCTGTGGATATGTCACCGGTCAGGATAATGGCCTGGATATTCCGTCGAAGCTGAGTCCGCAGCTTCGACGTAACCCCGAGCCCGTCCAAATCATTTGGCAGGTTGTAATCCGCTAGGACGAGGTCCGGCCGGATCCTTTCTCGTGCGATCAGGCCGAGGGCTTCGAGCCCGTCCGCCGCCGTTGCCGTTTGGTGGCCTTCACCCGCGAGAAGAAGGTCCAGGAGATCGCGTATCTCAGGATCGTCTTCGATGATCAGAATGGCGCCCGTGCAATGGGGAGCCGCGACCTTGCCTTCGGCTTGGGGTGGCTGCAGGTTTTGAACCGGGCGCGCTACTGGCTTTGCCCGGAGCATGACGTCAACGGCGAAGACGGACCCTTTGCCCGGACGCGAGCGGACATGCACCCGATGATCGAGCAACTCGCCGAGATGTCGAACGACAGACAGGCCCAGCCCCAGGCCGCGGTTGCGCTCGCGTGCGGCATTGTCGAGCTGATGATACTCGTCGAATATCGCCTGCAGTTCTTCGTTGGGAATTCCGACGCCGGTATCCCAGATCTCGATGCTCAGCTTGTCCTGCTGACGGCGGCAGCCGAGTAGCACTCTGCCACGCCTGGTATATTTCAATGCGTTCGATAGCAGGTTGCGGATCATCTGCTCGAGCAGACGCGGGTCACTATAGATGGAAAGGCCACAGGGAATGACACGCAGGACGAGGTTTTGTGCTTGCGCATGATAGCTGAACTCGTCCTTCAAGCGCACAAGTAGATCTGCGACCGGAAAACTCGCCATCTCGGCATGAACGGTGCCTGCTTCGAGCTGATTGATGTCGAGTAGGGAATTCAGCATGCCCGACATCGCAATGGTCGTATCATCGAGCCGCGCGGCCAGCACCAATGCTTCTTTCTTCCTGTCCTCCCTGATGCTTTTTTCCAGAATGCTCCGCATAAGGCTGAGCGCCTGAAGAGGTTGGCGGAGGTCATGGCTTGCAGCAGCGAGAAAGCGCGATTTGGCGACATTGGCGCGCTGTGCCTCCCGCCTGGCCGTTTCCAGCGCGTCCGTCACGTGCCTGCGTTCAGTAATGTCGGCAAAGGTGATGACGACGCCCTCGACACCGTTGTCCTGGGTGCGATAGGGCAAGATACGCCGAAGGTACCAGCTACCGTTACGCGCTTTGATTTCCCGCTCGATGGGATGAAGAGTGTCCAGCACCGTTCGCGCATCCGCAAGAAGCGAGCCGTCGACGGCAAGCGAACTCAAATCGGCGAGCGGCCGGCCGACATCGGTCGGAATGACACTGAAGAGCGCTTTGGTTGCCGGCGTGAAGAAGCGGATGTTGAGCTTGGTGTCGAGAAAGAGTGTCGCGACATCGGTGCTGTATAGAACATTCTGTAAATCGTTGTATGTCGTGCGCTGACGTTCCAGTGTTTCCTGGAGCTGACTGTTGAGGGCGGTCAGTTCCTCGTTGAGCGACTGCAGTTCTTCCTTAGACGTTACCAGCTCCTCGTTGGTCGACTGGTATTCTTCGTTAACGGAGAGGGCTTCCTCGTTGATGATCCTTTGTTCCTCGCTCGAAGTCTCCAGATTGCGGATGGCGGAGCTCAGCTCAGTCCTCGTCGCTTCCAGTTCTTCTTCGAGTTCGGCGATCCGAGGCGCGTCATGGGACGCATTCCCGCGCCTTTGCCTTCGGGCAGAAGCCGGTTCGTCGATAAAGCAGATCAGCAAGAGATCCTCGCCCCCGCTCTGAACCGGTTGCACGACGATACGGAACGATCCCCCGTCGTCGCGGTTCGAACGAACACCGGCGACGACAGTCCGTACATTCTCCTGGCTGGCGCGTTGGATGGCCGATCGAAGTTTGATGCGTATGTTTTGCCGGGCCATGGCCAGCAGGTCGCGTGTGGGGGACCCCGCCGGCACATGCAGATAGCGATCGGTCTGCCCCAGATAATAGAGGCACTCATGCTCCCGGTTGATCAGGATGGCCGCAGGCGCGTAGGTCTCCAGCACCATCCGCCGGCAAAGTTCGGCAAGGGCGGCTTGTCTAGAGGGCGCGCTGTTTTGCCCCGTGCGCGCCGGTACCCGCAAGCTATCGCCAGCGTTCAGCGCAAAGTCGAGGTCTCCCGCCCGAGTGCGACCGATACGGCGATAGATGCGCTCTGGCTTGGAGATCATCTCGAAACGATCGGCGGCGTTGAGCATGGTCTCCGAGTTGCCGAGAAGGAGAAACCCGCCCTCCCGTAGCGCGAAATGGAAAAGCGCGATGACTTTTTCCTGCGCTTCCGGAAGCAAATAGATCAGAAGATTGCGGCATGAGACCAGGTCGAGGCGGGAGAAGGGGGGATCGGCCAGAACATCCTGCACCGTGAAGACCACCATTGCGCGCAACTCGGGCAAAACCCTGTAACCTTGCTCTTCCTTCACAAAAAAGCGCGCCAGCCGTTTCGGTGAAACATCCGTCTCGATCGTCGTTGGGTAAAGGCCTTCGCGTGCGCTCGCGACGGCGTCCGGGTCTACGTCGGAGGCGAAGACCTGCAATTTGAGGTTGGGCGTTGCAGCCGCGATTTCTTCGCGAAAGAGCATCGCCAAGGAATAAGTCTCCTCGCCGCTGCTGCAGCCGGCGATCCAGATCCGTAGCGGCCGATCGGGTGGATGGTTGCGGACGAGGTTCGGAATGATCTTCTTAGCCAGAAAATCGAATACTTGTCGGTCGCGAAAGAAGCTGGTGACGTTGATGAGAAGATCCTTGGCAAGCAGATCCAGTTCGCCCGCATCGTTGTTCAGCAGATCGAGATAGCGCTCCATGCCTTCGGGCTCGATCGCAGCCATTGCCATGCGCCGTTGGATCCGGCGCTGCAGCGTTCCCGATTTGTAGAGCCTGAAATCGTGGGCGGTCCTGGTGCGAAGAAGTTCGAGGATTTGGGATAGCCCCTTTTTGGGTGAGCCCTCCAGGCCCAAATTGCTTTTTGTGCCTGGAAGGGCCATACGCCGATCATATCGGGCCAGCGCGTCGGGCATCTCGGCAACAGGGAGCACGAGGTCCACCGAATCTGTCAGGATTGCATTGCGCGGCATACCGTCATAACCGGCCTCATTCGGATCTTGGGCGATGACGAGACCGCCTTCGTGCTTCACGGCCTTCAGCCCGAGGCTGCCGTCGGCTCCGGTTCCCGACAGGATCACGCAGACGGCGCGATCGCCATATCCCTCTGCCAGCGAATGCAGCAGAAAGTCGAAGGGCAGGCGCGCGCCGTGGCGGGCCTGGGGTTCCGAAAGGCGAAGAGCGCCGTTGGTGACCGAGAGGTAGGTGCCGGGCGGAATGACATAGAGGTGATCGGGCTCAAGCCGCATGCCGTCCTCAGCCTGTCCGACGACCATGGAGGTGTGGCCCGCCAGCAGGTCCGCCATCATGCTGTGATGCGTGGGATCGAGATGCTGTATCAGGATGAAAGCCATGCCATTATTCGCAGGCAGGGCCTTCATGAGACCGGCTGCAGCATCCAGCCCGCCGGCCGAGGCACCGATCCCGACAACCAAAAAATCGTCGTTCCCGCTCGGAGGACCTCGCTTTGGCAGCGAGCGCTGCCTGGATTGGCGAACTGCCCGCTGGTCCCGGGGTAGGTCATGTGTCGGCATGGCGCTTTTGCTTTCGCGAGGTCCTCCACAAATCCGGTGGCGCGTCATGTTATCACGAAATCCTGGTGGCGACGCCGGTTGTCGCAATGACCGCTTGGACGCCGGCCTGAGTAGATTCCGAGCCTGTAATTGCTCCTGCCGGCGACATACGCTGGATAATTGCAGGCTCGTGCCGTCGAAGAACAAATAGGCACCTGTACGCCTTCACACCGCGGGCAACGCGGTGCATGGGATTATCGTCATGAAGATCCATCTGACGGGCGCTGCCGCCTTGTGCGGTGCACTGGCCCTACTCGTACCTGCCGCTCACGCGGGCATGCTCAAGGCCAAAAATGACATGACGCTCTATGTCTTTGATAAAGACAAGGCAGGGGTCTCGAGCTGTTATGACGATTGTGCCAAGAACTGGCCGCCCTATTTGGGTAAAACGAGCGAGAAGATGACGAAAGATTGGACCTTGGCCAAGCGCAAGGACGGCCAAATGCAATGGTCGTATGACGGCAAGCCTTTGTATTTCTATAAGGAAGACAAGAAAGCGGGCGATAAAGCCGGCGACGGTAAGGGCGGCATTTGGCACGTCGTGGCGGAATAATCGCGCGTCGCAGGCCAGGCTGGAGAAACAGTAGGCAAGGCTACGAAGTGCTCAGTTTTGAAGAGATCCCAGATATGATCAATCGTGGATCCTGCTGAGAAGGCCCGCGCGCCGGGAAAGCTCCCTTCGCATTCAAATGACGCACCTGTGTTGATATTGCGTCCAGGAAGCAAGGTAAAAGGCATGTATTCTCAAGCCCTTCCAGGGCGCGCCCGGCCCTGAATCCGTCAAAGCATAGGGCCGGCTTGGAGGCGCGGATTTGAGTAGTTTCCGAACCTACCGCCTCGTAAAGGCTGACGCATAGGATAGCAGGACCGGTAGGTCGCCTGCTGTGATTGCTGGCCCGTGTGAGAGTTCGAGCTAGGCATTCACGAGAAGTCCGACGGAGACGGAGGCCATGAATACTTCGCCGATGATAGATAAACATTTCAATAAAACAGTATCTTCGCCGGAAATCCGAGACGAGGGCAATTCGGCTTCTGGCTCGTCCCAGGATCAGAGCTTGGATGCTGTGTCGAAAAACCACCCCAAAACCAGTGTTGCCGTCATCGATGGGAATACTCTTTTCCGCGATTGTTTGGCGCATTGCCTCGCAGTTGGCGATACGGACTTGATGCTTACTAGCTATCGGGATGTGGAGCATTGGCATGGGATAGCTCCCAACGTTCCGGTCGGGATTGTTCTCCTATGTGCCACGGGGCTTGAGCCGACCAGAGTTGCGATTCGCCGCAATGTGGCCTTTGTCATTCGAGCTGCCTTTGCAGCACAAGTCATTGTCGTGTCCGACAGGGAGGAAGCGCTTGAAATTGTTGAAGCGCTGGAACAGGGGGCAAAAGGCTATATATCCATGAGCGCAAATCTCGACGTGGCTATCGCAGCCATTCGTCTGGTACGCGCAGGAGGAATCTTTGTTCCGGCCGGTAGCCTTACGGCGTTCCGGTCTGCTGCTGCGTCGGTTTCAGATCCGAGGGCGCGCGACGATCAGGACCAGAATCTCTTCACCGATAGGCAGCTCGACGTCATTCGCCTGTTGCGCCAGGGAGAGGCAAACAAGCGGATTGCGTACAGTCTCAATGTGGGCGAGTGCACGGTCAAGGTGCATGTCCGCAATATCATGCAAAAGATCAAGGCCCGCAATCGTACCGAAATCGCATTTCTCACAAAGGGGCTATTCCCGCAGTCGGAACTAAATTGATCCGAGGATAGGAGTTCATAGGGAGGGGAGTTCGGTAGGTGAGGCCGATTTCCTGCGCCCTGAGTAGTTTCCGAGGCTACTCTGTCGGATGGCTGCCAGCTACAACTGAGGTTCGGATTGCCCGCGTGGAACGCAGATGCAGCGAACGGCTGTGGCCGTTGCGTGAAGTGTCCACCGTCTATTTATTTGAGAATTCGGATGTTGGACGACAAAGACATCGATGCCCTCACCCAGGCTCCGCGATCCTGGAATTTCATCCTGAGCCAATATCGTGAGCCGGCAACCTCACGCAGTGTCTTCGAGGTGTTGGTCACAGCCATTCCATTCATCGGCCTGTGGGGGCTCATGTGGCTAGCGCTCGGCGTCGGCTATTGGCTGTGTCTTCTTCTGGCTATACCGACTGCCGGATTCCTCGTACGCCTCTTCATGATCCAACATGATTGCGGACATGGAGCGTTCTTTCGCCGGCGCGCGACAAATGACTGGCTCGGCCGGGTGATCGGTGTGGTGACACTGACGCCTTATGGCTTTTGGCGCAGGGCCCACGCGACGCATCACGCAGCCGTGGGCAATCTCGAGCATCGAGGCGTGGGAGATATCTTCACCCTCACAACCACTGAATATCTTGCCCTGAACCCTTACAGCAAGCTCGGCTATCGCCTGTATCGAAATCCGATCGTCTTGTTTGGCTTCATGCCGGCCTATCTGTTTTTGCTGCATCAGCGGCTGCCATTCGGTTTCATGCGTGCCGGATGGCAGCCCTGGTTCAGCACGATGGGAACAAATGCAGCAATCGCAACACTGGTCGTTACGATGCTATGGCTCGTGGGGATCAAGTCATTTCTTCTCGTGGAAGGCCCGGTGATGTTGATCGCCGCCTCGATCGGGGTCTGGTTCTTCTATGTGCAGCACCAATTCGAGGATACGCAATGGGCACATGACGGTGACTGGAATGTGCAGGAGGCAGCGCTTCATGGAAGTTCCTATTATGAACTTCCACCTCCCTTGGCGTGGTTCACTGGTAATATAGGTGTGCATCACGTACATCATTTATGCAGTCGTGTTCCGTTTTACCGCCTTCCGCAGGTTTTGATCGATCATCCAGCATTGGCAACCGTCGGCAGGCTTACGCTGGTCCAAAGCCTGCACTGTGCCGGCCTGGCTTTGTGGGACGAAAACCAGGGAAAACTCATTTCGTTTCGTGAATTGCGCAGGCGTCGCCTGAGCGCAGCCACCGCTGCGTCGCACCGCCATAATATCAGCCTCTGACCTCAAACCGGTTGCTCGCGGGCCCTGCAGCGCCAGGCGCCTCATCAGCAGATGGGGACAAGGAAACGGAGGCCGGGCATGAAAATTGCGCCAGCAAGTCCAGATGCCAACCACCGGTTGGGCGGGGTCGCCTACGCCGCAGCCCCTTCGCAAACCGCGGCCCGAACTCGGCGACCCGACGACGGATAGTTTTGTCGGAGATGTCGATCTCTCGCTCCGCCAGAAGGTCCTCAATATCGCGGTAGCTCCAGGAGAAGCGAAGGTACCCGCAGATGGCATGCCGAACGACCCCGGGCAGGATGCGAGGGCGGGCGTAGGAAATGGATGTCGTCCCCGCCCTTAACCCAGCCCGGACGTCTCCGTGACGGTGCCTTTTCCCTATCTGCAGCTATAGCCGCCATCGATTGGAAGGGAGACACCGGTGATCATCGATGCCGCATCGCTCAGCAGGAACACGATGGGAGCGGCAATTTCGTCCTCCGTTGCCCAACGGCCTAGTGGCATGTTCTTCAAGAAAGGCTCGGCAACGTGGGGCTGGCTCCAATGTCCGGATGATATCGGCGTCATGACCACCGTTGGGTTCACGCTGTTGACGCGAATGTTGTATTTGCCGAGCTCAAGTGCCGAGACACGCGTGATGTTGTCGAGTGCGGCTTTGGACGACCCATAGGAGATGTGACCGTCGAGAGCCACCAGGGCAGCCTGACTGGAAACGTTGACGATGGCGCCGCCCTCGCCAAGCCGAACCATCGACTGGGTGGCGTATTTGGTGACGATCAGTGCACCGCGGGCATTGATGCTGATCACCTTGTCGAAGATCGCGATATCGGTATCCATCGGGGTGGCGATCTCTCCGCCAAAGCCGCCGCAATTGACGACCCCCCATAGATCGAGCCCTTCCAGGGCGCCGCGGATCTCTTGCTCCGATGCAAGATCGAACGCCAGGGTGCGGCAGCCTGTTTCCTTCGCAATCGCGTCCAGCGCGCTTTGCGAACGTCCGCTCGCGATGACCTTGGCATTGGCCTTGACGAGATGGCGCACGGTGGCTCCCCCGATCCCGCCGCTACCACCCGTGACCAAGATAGTGCGCCCGTTGAAGTCGGTCATTTGTCGTCTCCTTTGCAAGTTTTTGTGGTGCCCGAGGCATTTGCGCTGCCTCGGCGGCGGCACGAAGCCGGTTCGTCAGTTTGCCTGTGACACGCGCAGGCCAGCGGCGTTGAACAAGTGGCAGGCCTCCGCAGGGAAGGACAAAGCAATCCTATCCCCCGCTCGGGCGCGGCGGCCCGCACTGTCGCGGATAACCAGGGCTTCGTCGTTGCAACGCAGATGAATAAAGGTGTCGCTGCCCAACATCTCGACCATGTGGGCTTGGCCGATATAATCAGCGGCCCCCCCGTCAAGGGAGTAGGACACGTGCTCGGGCCTGATGCCCAAAGTCACCAGATCGCCAGGCTTCAAGCCTGCGATCGGGGGAACGGGCACATGGGCCCCGATCTCCAGCGCAATGGATATTTGCCCGTCGGCAAGGGCTTCGGCCCTGCCTTTCAGGAGGTTCATGGCCGGTGAGCCGATGAAACCGGCAACGAAGAGATTGGCCGGCCTTTCATAGAGCTCCAGCGGCGGGCCGACCTGCTCGATGCGGCCCGCATTCATCACCACGATGCGGTCGGCCAGCGTCATGGCCTCGACCTGGTCATGGGTGACGTAAATCATGGTCGATGCAAGTTCGGCCTTGAGGCGGGCGATCTCGAGCCGCATGCCGACACGCAAAGCCGCATCGAGGTTCGACAAGGGTTCATCCAGAAGGAATAGCCTGGGCTTGCGTGTAATCGCTCGCCCAATCGCAACGCGCTGGCGTTGCCCGCCGGAAAGCTCCCGAGGCCTGCGACGAAGATAGCTGGACAGGCGCAGTTTGGCCGCCACCTTGCCAACCCGGTCCGAGATCTCGCTACGCGGTGTGCGGGCTATTTCCAACCCAAAGCCTATGTTCCGCCTGACATCCATGTGCGGGTAGAGTGCGTAGGATTGGAAGACCATCGCCACGCCGCGCTCCGTCGGCTCGGCCGCACTCATATCGGCACCGTCGATGAGGATACGGCCCGATGAAATCGGCTCGAGCCCGGCGATGATCCGCAACAGGGTGGACTTCCCGCAGCCCGAGGGCCCAACGAGCACGCAAAACTCTCCATCGGGTATGGTCAGCGAGAGTTCCGGTATGACCGAGTAGCTTCCGTACCGCTTGGTGATGTTGTCGATCGACAGCGTGGCCATATCTCAGCCTTTCACCGCACCAGCCAGCAGACCTCGAACGAAGGCTCGCTGCACCAGCACATAGAGGAGGATCAGGGGAAGTGCGATCAGAGTCAGGATCGCGAACAAAGCGCCTGGATTGGCCATGTAGAGGCCGGAATATTGCATCGGAACGATGGTAAGCGTTTTCATCTCGGCCTTGGTCAATACGATCAGCGCCAGGAAGAATTCGTTCCAGGTCACGATGAATTGCCAGATCGTCACGAAGACCAGGGCCGGTCGCACCAATGGCAGCGCCACGTGCCAATAGGTCTGCCAGGGGGTGCACCCGTCAACACGTGCTGCTTCGAAGAGCTCCTGCGGAGAGTCCTCCATGAAAGCCTTGAGGATCACCATGGCGAAGGGCACGCCAAGCGCGGCATAGGGCATGATCAGCCCGATATAGGTGTTGATCCAGCCGAAATTCTTGAGAAGGATCGCAAGCGGGAGCACCAGCGAGGCGAGCGGCACCATCAGCGTGGTCAAAAGGGCGGTATAGATAAAGAGTGTTCCCCTCAGGCGCAGTACAGCGCAGGCGAAAGCAAAGAGCGAGGAAACCGCGACGACGATCGCCACAGTCGCAACCGTGACGATAAGGCTGTTCAAGAAGATCCTGCTGAGAGGATTGTCCCTTATTACCGTCACGAAATTGTCGAAGGTGACGGGCCAGGTGACAAGAGAAGCGTCGAAGGCCTGTGCCGGGGTCCGCAGGCCGATCGAGAGCATATAGATCTGCGGCACCATCCAAAGCGCCAGCACGATGAACAGCACGAAGTGAACGGCAAAAGAGTGGATCTGGCTTCGGGTGAGGCTTGTCACGGTCGCTCCTTCGAGGCAGGCGCGAGGCGGGTGCCGAGTAGAACGATCTGGACCAGCGAAAGCGCCAGGGCGAGCAGCAAGACGATAACCGAGAGTGCCGCTCCGCCTCCGCCATCGTTGAGGATGAAGCTCTGTTTGAAAATGTAGGTGCCGAATACCTCGCTGGCATGGTTGGGCCCGCCGCCGGTCATCAGATGGACGATCGGAAATGTCTGCAGCGTACCGATGATGCCGAGCAACAGCAGCGACTTGGTCGCCGGAGCAAGCATCGGTATCACGACATTCACAGCCAGGCGCCAGCCAGTCGCGCCGTCGATACGGGCCGCATCGAGTATCTCGCTCGGCATGTTCGCAATGCCCGCGATATACATCAGCATCGAAAACCCGGTCCACTGCCAGATATTCACGATGATGAGGGCATATATTGCCGTCTTGGCATCGCCGATGGGCGAGGTCGACATCGTGATCCCGACATGCCTCAGATATTCTTGGGCGATGCCATAGTAAGGCGCGTAGATCTGGACCCATACGAGGCTGACGACGGAAACCGATGTCACCACCGGCAGGAAGAACATCGTGCGGAAAAAGCCGCGCAGACGATGTGTATGCCGTTCGATGAAATAGGCGAGCAGGCCGCCAATCAACATCTGTACCGGGATGGTGATCATCGCCCAAAGCGTCATGTTGCGGACGACCAACCAGAATGTCGGGTCGCGGAATACGGCGATGTAGTTCGCCAATGCGCTCAACGAGACTGCGCCAGCCGCATCCTTGACATAAACACTTTGGCCCAGAACCCAGAGAATGGGATAAGCGATGAAGACGACGAACAGCGCTACCGCCGGGACCACGAAGCTGTAGAGGCGCAGCAATTTCGTTGAAGAGGAGGGCTTCGTCGTCGCGATCGCATGTCCCGTCATCCCGGTTCTTGCTGCCATGTTTTCATCTCCGGGAAGGACCGGGCGCGCCGCACCCGACCCCTGGGCTGTTCAGCTTGATGGTCACTTGCCGAGAGCTTTGTCCGTCGCAGCTTGTACGGAGGCCAATGCCGCCTCTGGCTGAACACTTCCATCTGCGACGCCAGCGAGCGCGTTGTCCAACGCCTCGGCAACGGCGGGCGAGGCAAATCGCTGGTTCTCGGCCTTTGGCAGGTCGGCCATGAACCGAGCCGACATTTGCTTGACGTGATCGGTGATGTCGCCCTTGGGCTCATGCCCCTCGAAAGCCGGCAGATCGTTGAGGTCGTTCAACGCCGCCTGCAAGCCGACGCCGTTGGTCAACTCGGAGAGGAAGGTCCAGGCCTCGGGATTCTTCGCGCCGTTCTTCGTCAGGCCATAGCCGATGTCGATGCCGCCCACCGGCGGGCTTGCGGATCCGCCGTCTCTGACAGGCGGAAGATAGAAATAGTCGAAGCCATCCATGTTCTGGACGAATTCGGAAAGCGGCGGTGGAAATTTACTTTCCTGCATCCACCACGAACCCAGTGCCATCATGCCTACGCGACCCTGCGCGAACAATTGAGCGCCGGTGGGATAGGCATGCGCGCCCAGGGCGCCCTGCTGGAAGATCCCGTCGTCGAACAAGCCCTTCCAGGCCTTCATTGCAGAGATCAGTTCGGGGGTCGACCAGGGGATCTGGCCAGCCTGAGCCTTGTCGACGATTCCTGGCGAGAATTGGTTGGCGAGCATCAGAAATACGTTCTCGTTCTGCCAGCCGTCAGCGGCCCCTTGGAACATCGGAATATAGCCACCATCGGTGAGAGCCTTGGAAGCCACCTTCAAATCGGCATATGTCTTGGGTACGGCGATGTTCAATTTTTCAAAGAGTTTTCTGTTATACCAAATGCAAAGAACCTGCGATTCCTGCGGAACAATATAATTATTGTTGTCTCCGGCCGGGTTTCCCATCTGCATCTGCTTGCGGTTGACGACGAAAATCTTGTCTTTCCAGCCGTCGCCCCACGTCTTCGCGGCGAGCTGGTCGATCGGAACCAGATTGTCACGATATTGTTGGGTCAGGGAGCCCGGCTGCAGGCCGATGACATCGGGTAGACTGTTCGAGGCGGCAGCCGCTTTAAGCGCTGTGATGTATTCTGGCGAGTAATTATAGTAGGTATAGGTTACCTTGATATCCGGATGCGCCTTTTCGAAGGCATCGATGGACTTTTGCATGGTGCTCTGGATGAACCAGGACCACACCGTGACTTCCTTTTGCTGCGCAAATGCTGACACGGTCGACAAGGCGAACACAAGCAAGCTTGTGCCAAGAAAGGCTCTGCGTCGCATAACGTTTCCTCCTCATGGATATTTTTATGTTTAGGCGCGCGCACGGTGCCGTAACTGCTTGTGGTCCTTCCTCGCTATGTGCGCATTGAAACGAGGCAGCGAAGACGTTGCGGCTGAGAGACCGGCGTGATGTCGACGATGTCTCGCCGATCGATCTCTATGACCTGTTTGATGAGCCTCAGACGATTGCGTCGGGGTAGCGGCTTGGAGGGCCAGTCGAAGCCAGCGTCAGTTAGATCGGCCCCGACATCGCTATCCGCGTTGGCGCTGAAAATGAACTCAGAGCGCTCATCGCGGCCAGTGCGACTATGTGCCGGTTTCTGATCAAGTCTGGCTGACACCGGGTGATCCTCGTTGACGGCACCGCTCTGGTTCGCTTGCCATAAAAGCAAAATTCCAAACTCTGTCAATCTCTATCTAATTAGCGCAGCCAAATTGGGAGAGCCTCCATGTCCAAGCTCTCGATGCACCGCGATATCTTCGATATTTTTGGCTATTTATGTCAAAGTCGAGTGAATTGGCTGGTGATCTATCCTCCTTCGGGACTGGGTCGGGTATGGACGCCATCTCCGTTTTTGGTTTCATATTTTCTCCCCATCTTCGGAGACCATGATCAAATGACGAGAGAGGAGCATGAGAATCAATGTGAGTGATGCAGATCGTCACGGTTCCGGCAGCGATGGTGTCGTCATCAGCAAGACTTCGATTGCTTACTTGATCGATAATGGTAGAAATTGAAGGATTAGGCGCAATGATCGGATCGGATCGGATCGGATCGGATCTGGTCTGGTCGTGGATTGCGGGTACACGATCTGTTAGTGGCAGCGGGAAGCGGCAGGGACAACCAAGGTAGGGCCATGGAATCGGCGACCAAACGAGTAGACATGGTTCCCGCGAAGCGCAGGGCGATCATCCTGGAGCATCTGCGGGCGAATGGCGCAGCCAGCGTCCAAGAGCTGGCTGATGCGACAGGCGGGTCTCAATCCACCGCGCGGCGCGATCTCGAATACCTGATGGAAAAGGGCTATCTTGAGAGAACCCATGGCGGTGCACATCTGGTTCAGCCTGCACGAGCGACCTTTGAGCGCGAGAATTCGCTCAACGCTCAACTGCAGCGCGCCGAGAAGTTGGCGATCGGACGGGAGGCTGCATCACGACTGAGCGCTGGGCACAGCGTCATTTTGGACAGTTCCTCGACCGTCATGGAGGCTGTGCGGGCTGCGGCCGAGCGAGATCTTCCCCTGACGATCGTGACGAACAGCCTCGAAATCGCAGATTTCGCCGCCGACATCAGGTCCTGGCGGACGATCATGCCCGGCGGAAGCATCCGGGCCGGTTATAGGCATCTTGCTGGAGAACCTGGAGAGAGCTTCATTCGCACGTTGCATGCCGATCTTTGTTTAATGGGGGCTTCGGCTGTTACCGGCACCCTCCTGACCGAGGCGTCGCTGGAAGTGGCCTCGCTGAAGCGCGCCATGATTGCATCGGCGGGACGCAAGATCCTGCTCGTCGACAGCTCCAAATTTACCTCGCCGAGTTTTTGTACCCTTTGCGAGGTTTCGGAGATCGACGAAATCATTACCGACGACGCGGTTGCCGATGAAGCCCTTGCACCTCTGCGCGCAGCTGAGAAACCTGTGACAGCGGTGCCGGTGCAGCGCGTGGAAGGCAGGCCCTTTCGTCGCGCAGGTGGCGTGCTTGGCCAAGCGATTGCGTCGCAAACCTTTCGATAGAGGGCGTCTGAGAAGAGGCTTCCTCTGTTTTCTGGACATCACATCGTGTTCAAAGGCTTCCATTTCGACCAATCGTCATGCCCCTTGCTTGCGTTGGTCCCCGCTTGCAGTTTGAGCCAGACCTGTCTTCCAGGAGTTGTGACATGACGACCCGCGCCCCTGCGGCCCATCTGCCGACAATCGATTTCTCACGCTTCCACGGCGCTCCGCCCGAACGAGATGCCTTCATCAAGGAATTGACAGGCGTTCTGCATGAGCACGGCTTCTTCTACATGACCGGTCATGGCGTGCCCCAGAGCCTGATCGACGATGTGCTGGCTGCCTCAAAGCGTTTCTTCGCACTGCCTGAAGACGAGAAGCTGAAGATCGAGATGGTGAGGTCGCCGCACTTCCGCGGCTATAACCGAGCCGGCTACGAGCGCACGCGAGGCGAGCGGGATTGGCGCGAACAGCTCGACATCAACACCGAAGGCGAACCTGTCGAAGCGGGTCCCGACACGCCGTGGAACAGGCTTTATGGCCCGAACCAGTGGCCGGAAGCCCAGCCGGAGCTGAAGCCGCTGCTGTTGCGCTATCAGGCAGAAGTCACGCGCATCGGCATCGATGTGCTGAAGGCGATGGCGCTTGCGCTCGGCCAGGCTGAAAACGCCTTTGCCGAGATCTACGAGCCCTCGCCGTCGCAGCTTCTCAAGATCATCCGTTACCCGGGTCGCGAGGCTGCCGGCAGCGACCAGGGGGTCGGCGCGCACAAGGATGGCGGCTTCGTCACCGTCCTGCTGCAGGATACGACGCCGGGCCTGCGGATCCGCACGGAAGAAGGCGCCTGGATCGATGCACCGCCCGTACCCGGTACCTTCGTTATCAACAGCGGTGAACTTCTGGAAATGGCGACGAACGGCTTCGTGCGCGCCGACGTTCATGATGTCGTTACACCGCCGAGCGGCACGGAACGCTTTTCGGTCGCCTTCTTCCTCGGTGCCCGCTATCACGCCCGGATACCGGTGATCCCGCTGCCGGACGCGCTTCGGGGCAGCGAGCGCGGCGTGACGGTCGATCCGCTCAATCCGATCTTCCGGGAGGTGGGCATCAATCATCTCAAGAGCCGCCTGCGCTCTCATCCGGACGTTGCCGCCAAACATCATCCGGATCTGCTCCATCTGCTGGAGAAGACGGCGACCGCCTGATCCGCATGCCTCACACGCGGGACGACCCCGACTTTTGTGCTGCCCCCCGACAGCCGTCTCCAACGCGGCGACGGCCCGGTGTCCATCCATTCGCCGCGTATCTTCACATACTCGCTCAAGAACAAGCTTCTGATCCTGCTGCCGGTCTCACTTGCGCTTAGCCTTTTTGCGCCGCAGACGATTATGCCCTTGCGGATGCTCGGGGCTTGACCGGCAAGAGCCCGCCATTTCTCTGAGGTTTTGGTGAGCGGCGGTAGGGAGGAAGCCATCTCGGGCGCTTCATGGAATAAAAGCAGTCGCCGGACGGCGGTTGGCGCGAAATGGCAAGACGGGTGGTCTGCCTATGCTCGAAAAGGGCCGAACAAAGTTCGTCTGCTGATCAGACCTTGACGGGTTGGACAGCGTTTGAGATGCCCCGCGCCGCGCCCTGTGGAATGGCACCACATCGTTACTCTGCGCGGTCTTGAATGAAGAGGTTTGTTTATGTTCCGCCTGGTTGGGATCGGTCTCGCCTTTGCTTCAGTTGCGCTGACCAGTGGAGCATTTGCCCAGACGGCAAGCAGTAAAATGCCGGTCACCATGGACAATTTCCTCCGCGCTGAGACCGACCATTACCTCGCGATGAATGCAAAGGTCATAGGCGGACTGGGCAAGTTTCAGCACTCCCGAGAGCCCGCGTCGATCGACAATCAAACGGTCATTCGCATGAACCGCGACACGCTCTATTCGTTTGCGGTGTTTGATCTCGCCGGCGGCCCGGTAACACTCTCGCTGCCTGACGCGGGCAAGCGCTATATGTCGATGATGGTGGTCGACCAGGACCACTACCTGCCGATCGTCGCCTACGGCACGAAGCCAGTGACGCTGACGCAGAAATCGGTTGGCACCCGATATGCCTTCGTGGCTGTCCGGACTCTGGTCGATCCCAACGATCCGAAGGATCTCGACGAGGTCCACAGGCTTCAGGATGCGATCAAGGTCAACCAGAACGAGGCAGGCAGGCTCGATCTTCCAAACTGGGACGAAGGCAATCTCACGGATATTCGCAATGCACTGCTTGCCTTGGCAAAATATCAGACGTCTTTTCGGGGCGCCTTTGGAGCTCGCGGCAGTGTCGATCCGATCCAGCACCTGATTGGCACAGCCGCCGGATGGGGCGGTATTCCAGACAGGGACGCCATCTATGTGAGCTTCACTCCCGCGAAAAACGATGGCCAAACAGTCCACACCCTCAGCGTGCCGGCGAATGTGCCGGTGAAGGATTTCTGGTCGGTCAGCGTCTACAACCCAAAGGGCTTCTTCGAGAAGAACGCCTACAACGCCTATTCGGTCAATAGCATTACCGCCAAGAAGAATGCGGACGGATCGACGACAATCCAGTTCGGCGGCTGTGACGGCAAAATCCCGAACTGCCTGCCGATCGTCGAGGGTTGGAACTACACCACGCGGCTTTATCGTCCGGAGCAATCCATTGTCAGCGGGAAGTGGAAGGTTCCGGAGGCGAGCCCGTTAAACTGAGTCCTCAAGGGATTATTCTGCGAGGAAGGAGAAGGCGGTTGGCTTTGTCGCAGCGGCGATATGCAGTCACGACAAGGCCAGCTAGCACCGGCTCAAGCCGCCAAAGTCTCCAATTGCCCGGCCAATGACGGCGCCGGATCATAGGCATTGCCTCGCCTGTCGTTTGCGCATCATGTGAACCATCTCGAAGCTGGAGCGGATCGTCTCCGCGCGTGGGGCGTGATCTACATCCGAGTGCGGGTCGGAAACCCTGCTTGATCCGACGATGGTCGACCGCACAGCAGGATCACCGAGCGATCAAAGTGATGCCCTGAAAACATTGAAGGGCACCCCTGAAATCGAATGCCCCTCATGCACCAACAACCATTGACGATGAGTTTGCGATAAAGCCGTCATTCGTGTGGTTTTCCGCCAGCTGGAGCTCGCTCTTCTTGCGAGCCCATGACGTTCGGTGTCGAACGGACGCGAAGGAGTACGGCTCACCCGGCCGGAATCGGCTTACTATTCGGACAAGGCCGTAGCCTCGGCCGCACAGTCCGCTGTCGGAACAGCGTGCTTGGCCTTCGCCGCTTCCACTTCCGCTTTTGCCGCCTTGAGGTCGGCCAGGAAGGCCGCATTGGTCTGCAACCGCGCAACGGTCGCCGCACCCATGATGCGCCCCGCATCGACATCGCTCTGCCAGTGAGCGTCGCAGATCACGCGGCTCTGTCCGAAGGCGATGCCGCGCTTGAGCAACTCGTTGGAACGTTCGGGATTGATCTGCGCGAAGATGAGGGCCCAGCCCCAACCGGCCGCCGTATGACCTGACGGATAGGAGCCGTCTGTGCGCAGAATAGCTTCCTGATCCGCCCTGCATGTCGCCTCGTTGTGAACGACGAAGGGGCGGACGCGATTGTACTTGTTCTTCACGCCATAGGTCGACAGTCCGAGATCGGACAACATCTTCTGCATCATCGCATAGAGCCGCGGGGTTTGTTTCTCATCGATCTTGATTCCCATCGCGCAGGAAAAATTGTCGGCCGCCTGCGGGAAAGCGAGATCGGCGTCGGTATAGGCGAGCTTCCAGCGCGCGGTGTCTCGCATGGGGATCGTCGCTTTGCGCGCCTCTTCGTCCCTGGCCAGCGCTGCCGAATCCTTCTCGGGTGGCGGCCCCAGAAGGAGCAGGCTGTTGGGCAGGTCGGATTTCTTCAGATAGCCCGGCGCGATCTTGAAATGCGGATCGGTGACATTGGGCTGGGCCTCGCTTGATTGCGCGAAGGCCTGCCCGCAGAGCGCGAGCAGCGCAAGCGCGGAAATACTTGCCGCCCGAACCGCATTCCCAGTCATAAACATTTCCATTCCTTTTAACATCGTCGATATAATAGACTGATCGATCAAAATCGGTATGTTACCGCCAAGGCCGGACCGTGCTGTGTCACATTGTACGAAAAGCCGCCATTGCGATAATCGACATGGATCGCTCGATAGCCCGCTTTCAACGTCAAGCTCTCGCTCCAGGCGTAGTTGACGCTGCCCAATGCCTGCCAGGTGAACTTGGCGCCGATATCGAAACCGCCGATATCGCCTGCTGCCGTCAAGCTCCACGGGCCGCTGAGCTTGATCCCGAGCCGGGCACCGACGATGGGGTCTGCCCACATCTCGGAGTCGCGATGATCGATACGAAGATTGGCCAGGCCCGGCAGGATCTCCAGCTTGTTGTTCAGGTTCCAGAACCGCACGCCGCCGCCCACATCCAGTGAAACGGTCGGGCCGTCATAGACCCGATGAAGAATGGAGCCCTGTACGGTCGTGGTTTGGGAACGCAGCTTCACCGAGGAAAAGAAGGGGCCTGGCAGCGCGCCCGCAGAGGTGACCTGGGAAAATTGCCCATCGACCAGAAAACCCCAGCGGCCGATACGCATCTCCAGGGAGGCCATCATCGCGCCGTTGAGCTCTTTGAGCACATCGCGAAAGCTCAAATTGATGGCGGCGGCAGGAAGCGGGGGGAATGTTGCACTCTTTCCGTCGATCGCGGTCGCCCAGATATAGCTGGTGATGAAAAAGCTCGGGCCCGATGCGATGAAGGGCTGGTGCGGCGAGGGAGGCTGTGAGAAATCGGATGCCCAAGCTGGCGTTGCCAATGATGCCGAAATCACCCCGATAGCGAGATAGCGCACTGTTTTCCCTTGGCATTTCACCGTCGTCGACACGCTCCCGAGAGCAGGGACCGCCGCACGAAGGACGGCATGGCCGACGTTCCGGACCGACAGATGGACCTTGTTCAGGTCATTTCGGACATTGGCCGATCGCTGGTCTTGCCATTTCGCGCCAATCGCCAAAGCGTTTTGCGATTGGAAGCAAGCGCCAGGATTCGTAAAGACGCGTCGAAACGCGTTTTGCTCTAGGGTATATTCTTTGTTCGCGCCGATAGCGAATCTCACGAAACTCTGCCTAATTAGAAGTATCAATCTACCATTGCGGCGAGATCCGATGGCGAACATCCCTTTGACGCGCTGCCAGTTTCTTCTGCCCTTCATCGGAATTCTTGACGATATTGGTGCACCGACCAGTTCGCTTCTGGAAAAATTCCGACTGCCGTCGTCTCTGGAGGACAAGAGCGATCTCTATATCCCGTTGCTCCCGACACTCCGTTTTGCGGAAACCGCGCAAAGAAGCCAGGGTATCGAAGATTTAGGCTTTCTGGCCACGCAGCGGATCAGCTACTCCCACATGAGGGGAAAAACCCGGACCCTGATCGCTCACTCCCCCACGCTGCTTGTGGCGCTGCGGCACGCTTGCAGATGGGCGTCGCGAGAGGATACGGTTCTGAGTATGTGGCTCGAGCATGATGACGATCACGTGCGGATTTGCAGCAGGCTCGCCAGGACGAATGGATTCTTGCATCTGGAGCACGCACAGTGGATCCAGAATATTTTCGCCATACATATCGTCCGGCAATTCGCGGGGCTCGACTGGATGCCGGCAACGATCGCCTTCGAAGCGCGCTACACGCCGGGGCCGGCGACACAGGCTTTCTGGCCAAATGTGCGCTTTCTGTCAGGCCAGCCTGCCGCCTGGATCAGCCTGCCGATCTCGTATCTCAGTCTTTCCCGGCGTCCGACCGAATTAGGTCTTCCGCCGGACGATAACGAGGACGGTCCTGCTGCCTATGATATCGTCGAACTCCTCAAGCTGATGTTGCCCGCCTATCTCGACGAGGGAATTCCGGCTCTTGCTAATGTTGCGGAGATGGCAGGCGTCAGCGCGCGAACCTTTCAACGTAAGCTCTCTCATCTCGGACTTGCATATTCGGATATACTCGACGCCGTCAGATACGAGAACGCCAGTAAGCTTTTGCGCGATACTGAATCCAAGATCATCGATGTTTCATTTTCTTCCGGTTATACGGATCCCGCACACTTCAGCCGCGCCTTCCGCCGAATTTCTGGCCTTACACCACGTCAGTTTCGTGAGCAGTCGCGGTTGCGATAATCGCGTTTCGGCTCGCCTTGATGGTCCGGCACACGCTGCGGCTGGAACCTCCAATGTCGTACTCCTCTACTACCCGTGATGCGAAGACCTGGCCTATAAGGTGACGCTGGTGGGGCGGCCGGAAAAAGAATATGCTCGTTTCAGAGCATGAAATGCCGCCGTTCTGGCCAATGAAATCTGGGAGGGATTCGTGGTCGAGATCATTTCCAAGCGGGATGGTCCGCGCCGGGAGGATGCCGCGTTTCGCAGGCTTCTTTCGGAAAATCGGGCTACCATCACGCGTCTTGCCGATCAGTTCAGCGGCGGCGCTTACTCCGCGGGCAGGGCAGCCAAGCCGAAACCTCAGCCGAGAGGGCTCATCTTCCACGATATGAGCGGGGCTGCTGCTGCCCAGGAGGCCCTCGCGCGGGTGCGGGTCAGTCTCAATGGCCGTGTCATCATCGTGGATGAAAACACCAGCCGCCAGCTCCATCATCTCGGCCAGATCACGGCGCGTGACGGGAACGAGATCTTCGTGCTGGCGACCAGTGAGAATGGTTTTTTTGCGCCTCTCGAGGAGCAGATCGCCGTCCTCATTGCCGATCTCGACAACCGGATATTGTCCGGCAATCATTCCGAAGACTGGCTTGTTGCCGAAATCGGCCACCGGCTGGAGCTCGAATGAGCTCCGGAGCCTCGCTCTTGCCTTGTCTGCCTGATAGGGCGGAGACAGCGTGCTCTTGATGTTCGTTTGGCCACGGCATGGCGGCGTCCTTCGAACTTCGCAAGAAGGGCGCCGTCCGATTGGAACTCACATGAACTAGAGGTGCTACTCGAGAAAGCAATGTGAAGCACGCATGACACGCGATATCGATCTGGACGACATCCGCACCAGCGTTGCCCAACCCGGTCGGCAGGCACAAAACCTGTCCGTGGCGAACCACGACTATGACGAACGACGGACCATGCGAGCCTGGGAGAACCTGCTCTCCGGTGCCTCGGATCAGGATCGTGCGCGTTCGCCGGTCCGTTCCCTCATTCACGACTCCTGGCATCGTTGCGCGACGGGCGGCATCGACGCTCAACAGAATGAGGCTCCCCTGAGGGGAGGGCGCGATGAGGTCGAGCATCTGGCCTATCTCAATCGGGAACTCCTGGAAGCGGCGCGCCGATCCTTCTTCACGATCGGCCGGTTGCTTGAAGGCACCGGCGCCATGCTGGTTCTCGCTGACGGCGAGGGCACCCTCATCGACACTGTCGGCGACGAGCGCACCTTGCGCGATGGCATGGACATCCATTTGGCGATTGGTGGCAAATGGACCGAGGATGTCGTGGGCACCAACGGCATCGGTACGGCGCTCTGGGCTGGTGAACCCGTCTTCGTGCATGCGGCCGAGCATTTCTGCGCGGGCATCAAGGCGTGGACCTGTGCCGGTGCACCGGTGCGCGATCCCTTCGACGGGCGCATCATCGGCGTGGTCGATCTGTCCGGCCATCCCGATATCTTCAGGCCCCACAACACCGCCCTGGTCGCAGCGGCCGCGCGGGAAATCGAAAAGGCCCTGGCCGACCAGCAGAGCGAGGAGCGCACGCGCCTGCTCGAAGCCTTCATCACCTCGGCGCCGCGCTATCGCCGTTCCGACGGATTGATGATTGTCGACCGCCATGGCCGGGTGATCTACAAGGCCAATCTGCCCAGGCCGATCGAGGGCGGCATCCTCGCCTCCTTCTCGGGAGCCCAGGCCAGGAGACTTGTCGAATTGACGGCTGCCGACAGACTGGAGAGGGTGGTCAGCCAACTGCCGCAGGAATTCCAGACCTGTCATGTCAATCGGCTCGAGCTGGATGGAGATCTACGCGGTGCGGCGCTGGTGTTTCCGCCCGTTTCGGCGCCGAGCCTGGTGTCGGCCGTCAATCCGGCATCCACGCGCCTCAACGAGGCGAGAGCTGCCATCGTCGGCGACAGCCCGGCCTTGCGGGCAGCCGTCGACATTGCCTGTCGGGTGTCCCAGTCCAGTGACGTCACCTCTTTGCTGATCGAAGGGGAGACCGGCGTCGGCAAGGAGCTGTTTGCCAGGCTCGTTCAGCAAGGCAGCCCATCGGGGGCGAACGCTCCGTTCGTTGCGGTCAATTGCGGGGCGATCACGCGCGAACTGTTCGGCAGCGAGCTGTTCGGGCATGCTCCCGGCGCCTTCACCGGCGCCAGCCGCGAGGGCAAGCCGGGTGTGTTCGAGCTTGCGAATGGCGGCGTGCTCAGCCTCGACGAAATCGGGGAAATGCCGCTGGATATCCAGCCTTTCCTGTTGCGTGTGCTCGAAGACCGCGTGGTGACGCGCATCGGCGACAGCCGGCGCCGGCCGATCGATGTCCGATTGGTGGCCTCGACCAATCGCGAGCTCAAGCAGGAGGTGGAGGCGGGGCGTTTTCGCAAGGATCTCTTCTACCGCATCAGCACGGTGTCGATCCGCGTACCGCCGCTGCGCGAGCGCGGGGAGGACATATTGTTGCTGCTCGACCACTTCAACCAGAAGATTGCTGCCCGCATGCAGATGGAGCCGTTGGTGTTTACGCCGCAGGTACTGGATCACCTTATGGCCTATCGCTGGCCGGGCAATGTGCGTGAGCTGCGCAATCTGGTCGAGAAGCTGCATGTGCTCAGCAATGGCGGCAATGTCGGCCTTTCCGACCTGCCAGCGGAAATCATCCGCTCCACATGCAGCGATGGCCACGCCCAGGCCTCATCGTTGCCGGTGGTTTCGGGAACGCTGGAAGAAGCCGAACGACAGGCGATCCGCCAGGTCCTGGCTGCCGAGGACGGCAATCTGAGCCGGGCAGCCCGCAGGCTCGGCGTCTCCCGTCCCACGCTTTACCGCAAGCTCGATCAATACGGCATCCGCCGCGGTTTTGTCTGAACTGTGCCGCCTGCGAGCAGGGGGCGAGCCGGCGCAAGGCCGTACTCGGCCTGCCCGGACAAGGCGCGTCGCCTTGTCCGGGGTCTCGATGTGAAAGGCCCTTGTATGGTTCGGCCTGGCAGCAGCGCCGCTCAGGCGCGTCCGAGTTTTTCGGCGCCGCCGCCGAGGGCCGGGCCCGCGGTGGGATCCTCGTCCTCGGCGAGATCGCCGACCAGGGTCTCTGTGGTGAGAATCAGCTTGGCGACCGAGGCCGCATTGCTCAGCGCGGCGCAGGTGACGCGAACGGGATCGATGATACCTGCCTCGTACATGTTCTGGTATTCGCCGAGCGCGGCGTTGTAGCCGAAGCCGCCATTGACGCTCGACACCTTCGCCACCACCGCCTCGGGATCGCCGCCGGCATTGGCGACGATACGCCAGAGCGGACGCGTCAGCACCGATTTCACCAGGCGAACGCCCGCCGCGACATCCCCGTCGAGCCGGGCAAGCAGGGGATCGAGCACCGGCCCGATCTGGGCGAGGGCGGCGCCCCCGCCGGCGACCACCCCTTCATCGAGCGCAGCCCGCACGGCCGAGAGCGAGTCTTCGATCAATTGGATGGTGCGCTTCTGCTCGACGGGCGTGACCCCGCCGGCATGGAGCACCGCCGTGCCGCCGGAGAGCTTGGCGAGGCGTTCGCGCAATTTGTCCTGCTCGATATTGGGCGGCGCGTTCTCGAACTGATGTTGGACCTGGGTGCGGCGTGCGGCGATCGCCGCCTTGTCGCCGGCGCCATGGATGATCGCCGTGTGGGTCGCGCTCGTGCGCACCCTTTCGGCGCCGCCCAGATCGGCTGCTTCGATCTGTTCGAGCCTACCGCCCAGGTCACGGGCAACGACGCGCCCACCGGTGATGATGGCCAGGTCCTCCAGCAGCGCCTTGCGCCAATGGCCGTATTCGGGCGGATGCACGATGAGATATTTGCCGGCGCCGTTGCGCCCGAGCAGTGTTACGATCACCTCGGGCGAGACTTCCTCGGCCACGATCAGCAGCGGCCTGCCGGCCTTGTCGGCGATCGCCCGCACTGCGTCGAGTGAAGTAGGGTCCTTGATCTTCAGGTCGGTCAACAGGATAAGCGGGCGCTCCAGCACCGCCTGCATCTTCTCCACATCGGTGACCATGTGATGGGAGATATAGCCGCGGTCGAAGGACATGCCCTCGACGACGTCGAGCGTGGTCTCGGTGGTGATGCTGAAATCGGTGGTGATGATGCCGTCGGCACCAACCTTCTCGAAGGCCTCGGCCACCAGGGCGCCGAGCCTGGCGTCGGTGGCTGCGATATTGGCGACGGCCGCCAGGGCGCCGTTTTCGCGAGCCGGGCGCGCGCTGGATCTCAGCGACGACACCACGGCGTCGACGGCAAGATCGATGCCCTTGACGAGGTCGACGGCCTTGGCACCTTGCTCGTTGGCTTCCACGCCTTTCTGGACCAGGGCATTGGCCAGGACGATGGCGGTGGTGGTGCCATCACCGGCGATCTCGTTGGTCTGCATCGAGACCTCGCGCACCACCTGCGCGCCCATATTCTCGAAGCGATCGTGCAATTCGATCTCCGAGGCAATGGAGACGCCGTCGCGCGTCACCATCGGCGTGCCGATCGGCCGGTCGATCATGGCATTCATGCCCTTGGGACCGAGAGTCGGTTCCACGGCGGCTGCGAGTTGGTGAACGCCGCGGGCGAGCGCCCGGCGGGCGTGCGAATTGTGAAGCATCAATTTGGGCATGGCTCCTCCTTCCACCCTCGCGGGTGGTTGTTGTTGACCTCGGGCGACGAGGCGTCGATTCAGCTGTTGAGGGCTGGCGCTTCCCCAGCGGCAGGCGGCACGCGATCGAGGATGAAGTCGACCAGTGTGGGTTCGCCGTCCGCGAAGTCGGCCTGCTTGTACCGGGTCTGCTTGAGCCCACGGCACAGGGCGCCGTTGAACTCCATGTTGATCCGCAGGCTGCGCAGGTCTCCCAGATAGGAAGCCAGCGTTGCGGCGGTGAGGGGGATGCCCTCCCAGGTCAGGAAGACGCCGTTTCCCCGGCCGATTTGGGGATGGCGCTCGAGCAGGGCCTGGCGATAGCGCGGCTTCTGGGCCGCCGCTTCCGGCCCCATCGGCTGGGCGGCGTCGAGGGCTGCAAGATCCATGGCAAGGATGACGTCGTCGCTGACGCCGGCCTGGCGCAGACCCAGCAGCACGGCTTCCTGCCGCCGCTTATAGGCCTTCGCACGGAACGTCTCGCGAAGGGCCTCAAGGTCGAGATCACCCGTCATCTCCCCGAAGACCTGCCCGAAGCTCTTGCCCACCGCGATGCCCCGATTGACCTCATCGGCGAACATGTGATCCTGCAGCCGGATCCGATAGGCCGGCTTCCAGGACAGTGCCTCGATCGCCTCGCGCACGCCGTCGAGCATCAAGAAGGCGAAGTTGGGCGAACACCAATAGGTTGGCAGCCTGAACTCGACGTCCACGCAGGCATCGTCCAGGATCTCGGCACGCTCGACGAAGCCCATATTGGTGACGGGCTCGTCGAGTTCGGGATCGTTGACCTCGGACAGCCGCCGCCAGAGTTCGGCCTGGCGGCGACCACGGAGCGCAGCGCTCATCATGCGCTTCACTCCGCCGCGATCGACAGCGGCGCCTTGGCCAGGGCCGCCTTCTTGGTCGCGATGTCGATGTCGTAGAGCCGCGCCGCGTTGAGGCCCAGGATCTTTTCCTTGATTTCGGGTGTGAGATCGACCCCACGCTCGCGCTTGATGTCCTCGGGCAGTTCGAAAGCCCAGAATTTCTCGACCAGCCAGCGCGGCGTCCAGATTGCATAGTCGGAGCCGAACAGGATCTTGTCCGGGCCGAGCCAGAACAGGAGCTCGGCGATCACTTCGGCGAAGTAGCGCGGACGCGAATGGATGAAGGGCAGGGCGACGGCAAGGCCGCCATAGACATTGGTCTCCTGCACGGCGATCCAGCAGAAATCGTCCAGGCGAGGCAGGCCGCAATGTTCCACGATCCAGTTCAGGTTCTGGAAGTCGGTGGCCGCGTCATCAACGTCGCCGACATTGAAGGCGTCCTTGCTGAGTGGGATGATCGTCGGGCCCTTGTGGACATGGACGTTGCGGATGCCGAGTTTCTCGCAAAGCTCGAAGCAGCGATAGGCGTTGGGGTCGGTCAGTTTCCACCCGCGGGAATCCCCATGCCACTCGGCCGTGTACATCTTCACGCCCTTGATGTCGTAGGTCTCCTTCATGAAGTGGATGTATTCGAGCGCCGCCTCGCCATCGCGCGGATCGAAGGAGCCGTTGACGATGAAGCGCTCGGGATAGCGCTTGGCCATCTCGGCATTGCGTTCGAGGGTATTGAAACCCTGTTTGTAGAAATCCTTCAGATAGGTCGATTGCACGATGGCGACATCATCAGGACCGTCGACGAACAGGTCGCGATAGAGATCGTCGGCGCTGTATTTCTCGAACTTGTCCTTGGGCCACAGCTGTTCCTTAGGGCTGAGCGCCGTGTGATAGGCATAGAAGCACTCCACGAACTGCTTGCCGTGAATGTTGCGCTGGTTTTCAGGGCTGCCGTCCCAGAAATGGGTGTGGCCATCAACGACGAAAATTTCCTTGCCTTCGGGCGTGATATACATGGCTTCCTCCGTTGGTATTTAGATCTAAAGTTTTGATTTAATTTGACTATTTGGAGATTTCTCGGAGCGAGGTCGGGCGCGCTGCAGCTCCGCCAGGCGTATGGCCGGGAGACAAGCGGGCCATCCGGGCGGTGCGCAGCGGGCATCCCGCACACCCCTCGGGCGTAGCGCCGTTGCAGGCATGGTCATCGCGCGCCGCCGTTTCCGCGTCTTCTGGGCTGGCGCCGGGCTCATGCCCCCACCGGCCGATTCTCACGGTCGGGATGTCGGCCTCGACACAGGATGCGTGTGAAGCATCGAGCATGGTTGTCTCTCCCACTGCTGCCTTCGTGGCGGGTACCTCTCAGGTCGTGATGGCGACCTTCAGCACGCCGTCGCGCTGATTGGCGAAGAGGTCGTAGGCCTCTTCGATCTGGTCGAGCTTGAAGCGGTGCGTGACCAGCCCGCCCAGATCCACCCGACCCGACCCGATGACGTCGAGCATGCGGCGCATGCGCTCCTTGCCGCCCGGGCAGAGCGAGGTGCGGATCGATTTCTCGCCGAGGCCGGCTGCGAAAGCATCGAGCGGGATCTTGAGATCCGACGAATAGACGCCCAGGCTCGACAGCACGCCACCGGGTCTGAGGACACGCAGGGCCGCCTCGAAGGTTACCTGCGTGCCCAGCGCCTCGATCGCCACGTCGACGCCGCGGCCATCGGTCAGACGCATGATGGCCTCGACGGGATCTTCCTTCTTGAAGTCCACCACGATGTCGGCGCCCAGGCGCTTGGCCATGGCAAGGCGAGCGGGCACCGTGTCGACGGCGATGATGGTGGTCGCCCCCATCAGCTTGGCGCCAGCCGTGGCGCACAGGCCGATCGGTCCCTGCGCGAAAACGGCAACGATGTCGCCGATCCGGATGCCGCCGGTTTCGGCGCCGGCAAAGCCGGTCGACATGATGTCCGGGCACATCAGCACCTGTTCGTCGCTGACCTCGTCCGGGATGGGGGCGAGATTGGCCATGGCATCGGGCACGCAGACGAACTCGGCCTGGCAGCCGTCGATAGTGTTGCCGAACTTCCAGCCGCCGATGGCCTTCCAGCCATGTTTGGTGCCGGCTCCGTCCTGCGAACCACAGCCGCATAGGCAGGCATGGCTCCAGCCCGAGGGGGTGATGGCGCCTGCGACGACGCGCTGGCCTTCCTTGAAACCGCGTACCGAGGAACCGAGCTTTTCGATGATACCCACGGGCTCATGACCGATGGTCAGGCCCTTGGCGACGGGATATTCTCCCTTCAGGATATGGACATCCGTTCCGCAGATCGTCGTCGTCGTGACACGTATCAGGGCGTCGGCGGGACCGATCTCGGGGATCGGCTTGTCATCGAGAACGATGCGCCCTTTCTCGACAAAGATCGCGGCCTTCATTTTGCTTGGCATGATCGGTTACTCATTTTCGGCTGTGCATGGGCGGGGGAAGGGCGATGCGCTCTAGAGCAAAGCGCGTTCAAGCGTGAACGCTTGTTTGCTCTAACTCTTTGTTTCGACGCGTCTTTGCGATTCTTGGCGTGACCGCCAAATCGCAAAACGCTTCAGGGCGCATCGCCCGAGATCTGCCGTCGTGCTCAGATGTATTCGAAGACCTCGTCCATATCGCCGAACAGGATCACTGTATTGTCGTCGACCCTGACCATGCGGCCATAATGGGTGGAGGTATTGACTTCGAAAATCTCCGCAGTCATCTCGCGGCCGAGATACTCGCTGATCTCGTCCATCATGAAGATGAGCTTGCCGTTGCCGTCGATGCGGATCAGCGCGGGTTGATAGGTGACGGTCACACCATCCTTCTTGCCCATGAATTCTGCGATGGCGCGCGCCTCAACCGAGTCGTTCATGGTGACCCCGCACTGATGCGAGATGGTCTGCTCGAAGGTGATGTCCTTCATCGACTTGAAGATATTGGCGTGCGAGGAATCGCGTGCTGCCGTGGACATGGTCGTTTCTCCCTGTGATGGTTGCCGGCCGGTCAGTCGTCGAGGCCGAGTTCGCGCAGGATCTGGCCGATCCGCTCCTGCGAGACGGCGCGAACATCCTCGAACGAGACCGGCTTGGAATGCGCCATCGACCAGATCGGCTGCAGCCCCAGCGCTGCCTTGTCTGCGAGCGCGCGGTGCTTCTTCAGCCAGGCCTTGAACAGCTGGCGGTTGCCCTGAGCATGCTTTTCGTCATGCGCCAGCAGGTAGATCAGGTCGATGGCATTGGCGAGGTTGCGCTCATAGTCGGCTTCGGCCGCCGAGATCACCGGCGGAGTGATGAAATCGTGGTTGGCGGCTGCCACCTGCATCAGGAAGCCGGAACGGAAGAGTTCGCCGACCAGGGGCTCGAAGACGATGTTGATGGCGAAATACTGTTCCAGATAGTCCTCCGATCCCATGATGGTCTCGACGGCTTCCCGGGCGCCCTGCCAGACGCCGTCTTCCAGCCAGGTCTTCTTGCCCAGTTCGTCGTTCCAGCCGGGAATATCCATGCCGATCTCGGCCAGATAGAGCGTGATGTCCTGGGCCAGGCGCAGCTTGTAGGAAGAGTTGGTCAGCGTGGCGTTGTTGATCATCTGGGTGTAGCCGTAACGCTGGGCCTGCATCAGCGAGGTGCCCAGTCCGAATTCGGCATGCTTCCAGGCCCCGAGATGGTGCTGCAGGATGCTGATCCAGGCCTTGTCGAAGCTCTTGGGCGCGCCGGATTTGCGGCCATTGGCGATCACGCTCTGCACCATCGTCTCGATCTTGGATTGGCGCTGGTAATGGGTGCGCTCCCATTCCTGGTCGGGCGCCCGGAAGGCGTGCCAGTTCGAGCTCTGGGCCAGGGTGTTGCCCTTGACGTAGGCGCCTTTGCCGTCGGCAAAATTGATGATCCAGTTCTGAATCAGATAGCGCTCGGGATCGGGCTGCACATCAACGGTGACATCCTCGTAATGGGTGGCGCGCTGCCCCCTGGGATCGAAATAGCGGTATTTGCGGCTGTCGGAGTCGGCGAAGATCGCTGCACCGGCTGCGCCGGATCCGACAGAACTCGAAATGGCAGGCATGGTATTCACTCCCTGGTTGTGGTGTGTTTCGACGATCCGCCCGAGGTGAGGGCGGTCCTTAGTGGCCGGACGAGGTTGCGCCCGACGAGGTGGTGAATTTGTCGAAGAAGATGTGCTCGACCTCGAAGCCGTTCATGAACAGGACGGGCTGCAGCGCATCGATCATGGGGGGCGGGCCGCAGGCATAGACGTCGCCCTGCCCATCGATGGCGAGTTCCCTGAGCTTGGCGCCCACGCTCTCATGGACGAAGCCGCGTTCGCCCAACCACGCACCGTCCTCGCCGGCATGGGAGAGCACGGGGATGAACTGTACCTCCGGGTAACGCTCGACCAAGGCCGAGATCCGGTCGAGATGGAACAGGTCGTCTTGCGTGCGGGCCCCGTAGAAGAAATAGACCGGCCTTTGTTCGCCGCTGGCCAGGTGATCGTTGAGGATCGACCAGACCGGCGACATGCCCGACCCGGCACCGACCAGGATCAGGGGTCCCTCGCGCTCTTCTCGTCGGAAGCAGGTTCCATAAGGCCCGACGATGGAGACCTCGGCTCCGACCTGGATTCCTCCGGCGTCGAGTTCGCCTGAGAATTTTCCCTCGGGGTATTTCTTGATGATGAAGGAGAGGGCCTGGGTTTGGTCCGGCGTATTTGCCATGGAGAACGAGCGCGTAAGCGTCTCCCCCTTTTGCGTGGTGACCGTGATGTCGACATATTGGCCGGCCCAGAACTTCATCGGCGAATTGAGACTGATCTCGATGCCACGGATGTCGTGGGTCAGCCGCTCGATACGCGTGATCTGGCCGCGATAGGTCTTTACCGCGATCGACTTCGCCAGCACCTCCTCGTCATAGTTGAGGAGTTCCACCTCCATGTCCGAATAGGCGATCGTCCGGCATAGGAGGACGTGGCCGCTGTCCTTCTCCATGTCGTTCAACGCGAAGGTCGAGTATTTCAGCATGTCGACTTCGCCGTCGAGCAGGACGCATTTGCAGGCCGAGCATTGCCCTTCCTTGCAGCCGTGCGGCAGCGCGATGCCTTGACGAAAGGCTGCGTTCAGCACGGTTTCGCCGTTCTCAACTTCGAATTCGACGCCGACGGGTTCCAGGCGCACGGTATGGGCCACGCTCATCGGTCCTTTCTCCAAGACTGTCCCGTGCCCCCTCCCGGCGAGGAGAGGGGGCGTGATCCGTCCGGTCGCGGAGACCGCTGGACGGTATCCGCGGATTGGCGGGTTCAGTGACAGGGGTTGATGGTGAAGCCGGCGCGATACTCGGCCAGATGTTTCTCGCGATCGGCGGGAGACATCTCACGCAGCAGCGTCAGCGGCGACAGGATGGTGTGGCCCCTGACATCGTCGAGGGTCCACATCTCCTTGGGATCGAAGCGCAGATGCGGCTGCGGGATCAGGGTTTCGCCGTCCGAGCGCACAAAGTTGAGATCCTTCATCGCCTCGGCGAGATCCCAGCCATGATACAGCGTCTCCCATTCGCGCTTGCCGCTAAAGCGGCCCATCGCCGGGGTGGGACGTCCCTGGTACTCGTCGGAGAAGGCCTCCACTGCCGTCCAACGGTCGAGTTCATGGGCGAAGGTGTGCAGCTTGCCGTCGATTTCGTCGACGACCATGTCCTCGCGGATCAGACAGGGGACCAGGCAGCTCCAGCAGCGGTGCGGATAGACGTAGCCCACCTCCTCGTTGAAGGTGAGGATCTTCTCGCCTCTGTGGCTGAGCTTGTCGTGCCACTTCCAGAATTCGCCGAACTGAGCATACCAGCCCGGATATTTATGCTCGAACCACTCGAAGTCCTTGTCCGTCTGGGCTTCGATACGCCAGAAGTTGAGCGGCCAGCCCACGGTGAAGAACTGGGCCACCTTGTGGACGTAGAACTTCTCGGTGATGCGCTTCCAGGCTTCCTGAACGTCGTCGTGATGGATCTTGATGCCGTATTTTTCCAGCGGCAGCATGTAGGTGCGGTAGTAGTCCTCGAAGATCCAGCGGTGCCACATCTCCGCGTAGGATTCCTTGTTCTTGTCGCGGTTGGTGGTGCCATATTCGATGAAAGTGCCGATGGCGGCGTCGACGATGGCGTGGTTCTGCCAGAAGGCGTAACGCAGGTCGCGCTCGAGCAGGAGGTGGTTTTCCGGCTCCTTGAGAGCGGCCATCAGGAGGGAGTGGCCGTTGCCGATATGGCGGCTCTCGTCCGACTGCACCGAAAGGAACACTGTCGGCAGGGCATAGTCACCATTGCGTGCGGCCTCCGAGGGCATGGCGACGAACAGCGTGTTGGTGAAGGCCGTCTCGGCGACGACGGTCAGATACATGCAGGCCGCGGTCATGGTATCGCCGGTGATGAAACCTTCACCGAACTGGCGGCCGATCGTGGTGGCATAGCATTTGCCGAAGGCCTCTTCGGTAATGTCGAAGCCGGCTGGATCGATATAGTTCTCCATGTACCACTTCTTCAGATTCATCTGAATGGTGGAATGGCGGAACTCGTCGACCATCTGCATGGTGAAGCCGGTGCGCAGGTCTTCGCCGGGTGCCAGCCTTGCCACCATCGCCATCGAGCGGGCGGCCGAGATTTCCGGGAAGGGAATGATGGCGAGGAAGAGCTTCATCCACTCCACCCAGCGCGGCTCGACATTGCGGAACATGTCGCCGCGCAAGGCGGCGTCAAGCGCGCCATAGACGCGGTTGTCCTTTTCCTCCTGCATCGGGAAATAGGAACGCAGCACCTGCTTCATCGGATCGCGCGGCGCCTTGCTGATCTTGTAGTCCGTCGGGAAGGTCATCGCTTCCTGGACATAGGTCGGGTTCCAGCCGAGATCGGATATCTTCTTGGTCGCCTCGCCGACGGAGATGCCGCGCTGCGAGGTTATCTTGTTGAGCGTCAAAGACGTCATAGCCATGAGCCTCCACCAGATTGCGCCACGAACCCCCATGGTCCGGGCGGGGAGCGGCAGGTATCGCCGCCGATGAGTGCGGGCGGTCCGCCTGGAAGCAGGCATGCCTCCATCCGGCCGCTCGAGTGGATCACGGCAAAGGTATCTGGAGCGGTGCTGAAAGCCTGGCGCGTGCATACGTAAGGCATGCTGCGCCACGTGCATTCCGACCTTGGGTTCCCCATTCCTTCGTTCTTTTGGCATCGCGCCGAAACGCGATGGGCTTCTTATGGAAAATGGTACAGCAAGGACCGTGCCAACTCGCGACAAGCTCTAAATTGTGCAGCTTCAGGCGCCCTGAATGGATCGGTCATTCTCGGGAATGTCGCGAGTGTAACATAATGTTACAATTGTAATTTACATATGTAAAACTATCTATCTATTCATGAATCCGGTTTATTTATTATGTTTCTCTGTAACAGATACTATAGACAACTTAGTTTGATGGGTTATCCTGTCGGCATTGTGACAGCTTGCCGATGTAGGGCCATACCGATGTCCTCTTCCGACAATCCTCGATCGCCATCGGCTTTCGATGGGCCCGACGACAGCGACGTGATCATGGATCTGCTCCGGCTGATGCCGCGCGACCTGATCTTCTCCATGCGTTTTCTGGGCGAAAGCCAGCTGCGCCTGCAGCGCCATTTCCACGACTTCATGATCGCCGAGCTAATGCTGGCGGGGATCACGGAAGAGACCCATCCCTTGCTTCATGCTTTCGTCGAACGGCATGCCATCACGCTGCGCGATTTCGTCTTTTCGGGGGTTTCCCTGTCCCGGCAGTTTCGGGTGGAGGACATTGAACGCCTGACCGGCGATACCACCTCCTTGCTGCGCGTCGACATCTGGGACCAGCTCGGGAGCCATGTGGAGACGGCTCAACGCCAGTTCAAAGCCCAATTGCCAGAGCTGCCGAACCTGTTGTCCGGCTGGGAAAGGCCTGGAGCGGTCGAGGAGAAGAGACGGCAATGACCCAGCGAGTACCCAATCCGCAGGATCTGCTGGGCCGCCGGCTCGAACTGGTTGCCGGTCTGTCCGCTCTCAACGCGCAAGCCCTGAAGCTGACCCAGTTCCTTGCGGGCCTCGACATGGAGATGCTGCGCCTCGAGCTGGCATTGAAGCAGGCGACGGTGGAGGGAGAGTTGGCGCGGGAATTGCAACGCGATCTGCGAACGACACGCGAGAGTGCCGACGCGGCCGCCGGGCGGCAGGGCGAATGTGCCGAGCGTATCGCAAAGGCCGAACAGGAGATCGAGGATCTCGATCTTCTGCTCCGGCAGGCGATGGCGCGAGAGGGGAGGACATCATGAACCAGCAAAGCAGACAGAACCCGACTCTGTTCGATCTGCTGGGCCGCTGCTGGCAGCGGCCGGCACCCGTCGCAAGCGCGAGCTTCGATCGGCGGGGAGGTTGCGTTGCCTTTGCAGCTGTCGACGGAACCATCGCTCTGGCGCCCGTCGCGGAAGCGGAGGGACCGGAAAGCCGTATCCGGGTCAGCGGCGACCTCGGACAGATGAGGATCCTGCCGCGCACCAAGCCGCCGGCGCCCCTGACCGCATTCGCGGTTCAAGAGGAGGATGCCCCTTTTGTCATGCCCTTTCATGAAGGAGGCTTCCTTGTCCGGACGGGTGGTGGCGTGGTGAGGCGGGTTTCGGCGCAGGGAGAGTCGAGCGAGGATTTTCTTGGCCTTGGCCGGCCCGTCCTGGCTCTCGACCATGCGGCGCAATCGGGTTTGACTGCCTTGTCGGACGGCGACGAGCTTTGCCTCCTGGACCAGGCGGCAAACGTCATTGGCCGTTCGCGCCCCGTGCCCATTCCGACATCGCTCAAATTCTCACCTGACGGCCGATATCTGGCGGGACTGAGTGAAGACAGCCTCGTCATCATGGCGTTGGACGGGGGCGTGTCGGTTCAACGCGTGGTGACACTGCCCTCGCTATCATCAAGCCTTTCCTGGAATCGGCAGGCCGACCGCATTGCCTGTGGCCTGGAGATTGGCGGCCTCAGCATCGTCGATGTTTCGCTTGGACGCACCGACACCATCCTCGACTTTCCCGCGCCGGTGCGGGGACTGGCCTGGGGCATTGGAGGCCAGCTGGTGGCATCGGGTGCCTATCGTATTGCAGCCTGGGGAACGAAGACCGAGGCTGCCAGCCAAGCCTTGCTGACCGGCCATACCGGCCTGATCCTGGTCGAGGCGGTTGCCGCCCATCCCACGCGCGATCTGGTGGCCGCCGGCTATGCCGATGGCCGGATCGTGGTGGCGCGGCTCGGTGGGCGCGACGAACTGTTCGTGCGACCGTTCGGCGGCAAAGTTACCGCGCTGGCCTGGTCGGCGGACGGGCGTCATCTCGCCGTCGGCGATACCGAGGGCCAGGCCGCTCTCCTCACCTTTCCGCCCCAGCTCTTCAAATAGGTGCAGCAAAGCGCCGATCAACAGGAGGACGACATGCCGACAGAGCCGACCCGCGAGGAAGACAGCAAGGACCTGTTCTTCCAAAAGCTGGAAAATCTCGCCCGCGAGATGATCGACACCCATGACAAGGACTTTGCCATGGGAGCGCTGATCCTGACGGCGCGATGGATCGCCGAGGATCGGATCGCCAAGGTCGCCCAAGCGAGCTGAGGTGGAGAGCCGAGGTGGGGGAGAGGAGGCCGGAGCGACCCGGCCTGCCTCGAATTGTCAGCCCTCCGGCGGGATCATCCCCCGGTAGAGCAGGCAGACGGTACGCAGGAGCGAGGCGAAATTGGGAGCGGCGCCATGGCGCTCGAGGGCTTCCTCGTAAAGCACCGAAATCAGCCTGGAGGTCGAGAGCCCCTCCCGGAGCGCCATTTCGTCTAGGACTTGCCAGAACGCCTCCTCCAGCCTCACCGTCGTCGAATGCCCGGCGATCCGCATCGACCGGCTCGCCTTGCGAAAATGGAGCGGGCTCTGGCTCGTGAGGACCTTGCACATGGCTCGCCCTTTCAGCCTTGCCGTCGCCCTCCCGCCGTCCCGATTGTCCGGGCGCGGCCATGGGAGGGTCCGGCCCCCGCCGATCAAGGGGAGGCCAGGGCTTTTCTCGTCATGGAATGAGGACGGCGCGACCATGGATCCTGCCGGCGTTGAGATCCTGGAGAGCCTTGTTGGCGTCGGCCAGCCGATATTCCACAGTGGTCAGTTCGACCAGGCCACGGTCGGCCAGGGCCATCAGTTCGACGAGCTCGGCCCAGGTGCCGACCAGATTGCCGATGATGTTCTTTTCCGTGATGACCATGTCGACGGTGGGGACCCTGATGTCCTCGCCATAGCCCACGACATAATAGCTGCCGGCCGATCGGGTCATGGCGAGGCCCTTGGCCGTGGTGCCCTTTTCGCCGACGAAGTCGATCACGGCTTCGGCGCCGGCACCGCCGGTCAGTGCGAGCACGGCCTCCACTTCGTTCCCGTCTGCCTTCACCAGTTTGTCGGCTCCGATCTTGCCCGCCAGGGCCAGGGAGGCGTCGGACTTGTCGACCACGATCACATCGGCGGCGCACATGGCCTTGAGGCATTGGATGCCGATATGGCCGAGGCCGCCGGCGCCGATCACCACGCAGCTTTCGCCCGGCAGGAGATGGCGCGTCGCCTTCTTGGCAGCACGATAGGCGGTGAGGCCCGCATCGGCATAGGGAGCGACTTCCTTGGGGGCGAGCGTCTTGGGAAGCGGGACGATGTTGCGCTCGGAGGTGCAAAGAAACTCTGCGTAGCCACCGTTGCAGTCCAGGCCCGGGAAGCGACCCGGACCATGCATGTCCATGCCGCGCCGGCAAGCCAGGCAGGTGCCACCCGAGATCTTGGGGTGCACGATGACGGGATCCCCAACCTTGATGCCTTCGACCTCCTTGCCGATCGCTTCCACCCAGCCGGCATTTTCATGTCCCATGATCAGCGGCAGCAGCTGGTCGCCGTTGGGATCCATATGCGGACGCCAGACGCCCTCGATGATGTGGAGATCGGTGCGGCACACGCCCGCTCCACCGATCCGCACGATGACGTCGTTCGACTTCTCGATCCTGGGGTCGGGAACCTCCTGAAGATCGACCCATTGGCCGGCCTTCAGCTCGTCGTCGTAGCGGGTGAGTACTTGCGCCTTCATTGTCATTTCCTCCGCGAGCCCGGTCTTGTCCGTGCTTCGCAAGGGAAACAGCAATCCTCGTGCCGCGATGAATATACAAGCAATATCAATGATATGGATGAATTCATGAATCCCGGGATGTCGCTGGTCTGAACAGTCGCGCGGACTGAGTGTCCAATTCGCGGACAGTTTTCCGTGACATTGGCGAGGCCGGTCAGAAGGTCGAATCCAAGGAGTTGATCATGCAGATCTTGTCGGGAATGGATCGGGCGCGAAATGCCCTCGAACGCGGCGATCGCCTGCCCGGTGGCACCTTGCCGGCGCCGATCGCCGAAAGCTGGCAGCGTTGCCGGGACCTGGGCCTCGACCCGCGCCTCCAGCCTCGCGGCGAGGTGGTGCCATTTGCGACGGTGACGCGCCGGCGCCAGAAAATGGAGGGCCTGCGCCGGCTGGCCCTTGCCGAGATGCAGGTGCTCTATGCCCAGATCGCCGGATCCAATCTGATGATCGCCTTGGCGGATGCGAGCGGCATGGTGCTCGACACCATCAGCGATCAGGCCTTCACGGAGAGCACTGCGGGGCGCTCCATCATTCCCGGCAGCCTGTGGGACGAAGCGCGACGGGGCACCAATGCCCTCGGGCTGGCCAGTGACAGCAGCCAGCCGGTCGGTGTTTTCGGCCGGGAGCACTACTTCACCTGCCATGCCCATCTGAGCTGCATGGCGGCACCCATCCTGGATTCGCATGGGCAGGTCCTGGGTTTGCTTGATGCCTCCTGCGCCAACGAGGCGCGGCAGCAGCATACGCACGCGCTGGTGCGCATGGCCGCGGCCCAGATCGAGAATGGGTTGATCTTCCAGGAATGCGCCGACAGATTCATCCTGGCCTTCCATCCGCGTGCCGAATATCTCGATACGCTGTCTGCGGGGCTGCTGGCCCTTTCGCGCGATGGTGTCGTCACGGCGCTGAACCGTCCCGGCTCCGCCTTGCTCTCCGGCTTGCCGATCGGAGCGGGCACGAGTTTCGACACCCTGTTCGAAATGTCCTTTGCCAAGGCACTGGATGGCCTCCTGAGGGGAGGCGTCATCCCGATCCGGGATGCTGCAGGCAGCCAGGTCCTGATGGTCTGCCGTCAGATCGCTCCCGGGCTCGCGGTCCGCAACCCGCGCCGGGAACCGCAGGTGCCTGTCCATGACAAGGGCGGATCTGCCCCCGGATTTGTGTGTGTGGACCCCACGCTGAGGGCCGCCATGGCCGATGTCGGGCAGGCCGTCGCCATGGGCATGCCCATTCATCTCACCGGCGAGACGGGCACCGGCAAGGAACTGATGGCGCGTCATATCCATGAGGTGAGCGGCCGGAGCGGGGAGTTCATTGCCGTCAATTGCGGCGCGCTGGCCGAACAACTCTTCGTCGCCGAGATCTTCGGCCATGAGCAGGGCGCCTTCACCAACGCCCGAGCGGAGGGATCGATCGGGCTGGCGCGGCAGGCCGATGGAGGCACCTTGTTCCTCGACGAGGTTGCCGATGTGCCACCCTCGGCCCAGACAGCTTTGCTGCGTTTTCTCGATGCCATGGAAGTGCGGCCGATAGGTGGGCTGAAAGTCTACAAGGTCGACGTTCAGATCATATCCGCCACCAACCGTGATCTGGGGGAGATGGTGGCGGAGCGAACCTTCCGGGCCGATCTGCTCTACCGTCTCAACGGCCTCGTCCTGCATCTGCCGCCCCTGTCGGCCCGCAGCGACTTTGCGCTCGTGGTCCAGCACCTCTTACAGGGACTGGCCCCGGGCGTGGCGATTACCGATGCCGCCATCGCGAGGCTGGCCCAACGTAAATGGCCCGGCAATATCCGTGAGCTCCGTAGCGTGCTGCAGCGCCTGCTCATACGCCGGCGCGCAGGGTTCATCGACGAGACCGATCTTGCCGATACCGCAGCGGGATCGGGCGATACCTGCCCAGCCTGTCGGGATCGCGGCCTGGCCAGTCGGATCTGCCGCGAAATCAGGGCGACATATCGCGTCTGCCAGAACGTCACGCGCACGGCGCAGATGCTCGGATTATCGCGAACCACCATATACAAGCATCTCTGACGGAGGCCTTGCGGTCCTGACCGGGGTGGCGCATTGCACGAATAACCTCGTCGGTATACTGCTGTGGCTAGAGAAACAGCGGCGTTTCCCGTTCTCGCCTGTGTCGACCGGCCCGACAGGCGTATTTCCTGTCTGTGCTCTGTCCTCAGGTGATAATTGTGACCAACGACGATTGGAAAATTGGAGTTCTGTTTTCCAGGAGCGGCGTAACCGCCGCCGCGGAAATAGCCGAAGCAAATGCGACTCTCCTCGCTACCGAGGAGATCAATGCAGCGGGAGGAGTGCTCGGGCGAAGAATTACGCCGACATTCTATGATCCCGAGTGTTCTGCTCGTAAATATCGTGAGCTTTCCATTCGGCTTCTGACTGAAGATAAAATTAAAGTTATTTTTGGCTGCTATATGTCGACTGCCCGAAAGGCTGTGCTTCCGGAAGTTGAAGCGTATAGGGGATTGCTGTTCTATCCGACATTTTATGAGGGTTTTGAATATTCTGGAAACTGCTTTTATACGGGTTCTTCGTCAAATCAAAATGCTCTTCAACTTGCGCAATATCTGATCGAGAATTACGGCAAGAGATTTCTGCTGATAGGCTCGAATTATGTTTTCCCCTATGAGTATAATCGTGTCGTAAGCGACCTTGTTACCTTGGCGAATGGAACGATACTCGACGAGATTTATGTCCCGATCGAAGCGGTCAGCAAGGATTTCGACAAGGTCATCAAGCGGATAAAAGATCTCAAGCCCGATGTTGTCGTCTCCAACGTTGTCGGCACGGGTGCAGTGCTCCTCTATCAGGCCTACCGGGAGGCCGGTTTTGACCCAAGCTCGATGCCCATCGCCAGCTTGGCGACGACTGAGGCGGAAGTCGCACTCATGCCGGCGGGGTTGGCGGCAGGACACCTGACGGCTGCTTCATTTTTCGAGACGCTGAACACACCTGCCGCAAAACGCTTCGTCACTGCGTTCAAGCGGCGTTTCGGCGAGGCGGCACCGGTGACTGCCAGTGCTGAGGCCGCCTATTTTCAGATATATCTCTATGCGGCGGCACTCGAACGCGCAGGGAGCGACAATGCCGATGCTCTCGTGCCCAACCTGGCGGGGCTGGAATTCGACGCGCCGCAGGGGCGGGTTCGTATCGATCCCAACAACCATCACACGGAACTGTGGGCGCGCATCGGCAGGCTCAACCCGCAAGGCAAGTTCGACATCATCTGGGAATCGGAGGCACGTGTAAGGCCCGATCCTTATTTCGTGACGGCCGCTCACGAAGGCTGGGCCACCAGCCTGACCGGCACGCGTCGCAAGGCCTGATGGGAGCAGATGATGTCAGCCCATTTGCTCAAGGACCTCAAGGGCCTGCGGGTTCAGGTCATACACCCTCCCGACGCGCAGGGGGTGACACTGGTCGAACACCTGCGCCGTATCGGATGCAGCTGTGAGATCACGTGGCCGTTGCCGCAGGCAATCAGCTCGACGGCCGTCGTCGTCTTGGTCTCCATCGAGCAAGAAAATCGCGATAAGATCCTGCGGCTTTTCAGGCCTGTCGAACCCTCTGATCCTGCCGTGTTGGCGGTCGTCTCCTTCGAGGATCCCAGTACCCTGCAGGTGGTGCTCGAATGCGGTGCGCTGGCGGTGATTGAGCGGCCCATTCGTCCCTTTGGATTGCTCACCAATTTGATCATAGCTCGGTCTCTCTGGATGGAGCGCCAGAGCGCGGCCAAGAGGATACGCAAGCTCGAACGCAAGGTGGCCGGTAATAACAGGATCCTGCGAGCGAAGACTATTCTCATGGAAACACAAGGGCTTAGCGAGCCGGAAGCCTATGAGAGCATCCGCAAGCAGGCGATGGGCAAGCGCGTGGCGATGGACGATGTAGCCGCTGCAATTATCAATGCCTATGAGCTCTTGACGTTTAAAGAAAGACATGCCTAGTATGAAACTTAGTTGACGTCCGGTGAAACGGCGTCATTGTTGGTGCAGGACAGTGTCGTCCGCACCATTTGGCTGGGTAGCCCGCAAACTCCTGTTCGGAGGTGGCGGGTTTTTTTGTTTTGGTTAGGCCGACAAGGCTGTTGGCCTCCCTGTCCTACCGTATCGGCGACACTGAGCATGTTCGAGCCGGAGCATGCGAGGCGATGCTTTCATATCCTCATCCGAAATACTTTTGTCCAAGCACGGTGCTTGGGCTCGTGCCCGCTTGCGCGGTCGAGTTCGACTGAAAAAGAGGAGTTCATTTCATCGTTTTTCGATCGCGGTCTTTCTCCGAATCCGGAGCTTTCGTCCGCGACGACCGCGGTGCGCTCAGGCGCCCGCATGACTTCCGAATGATCCTGCACGGCCGCGAGGGGCGGCACGAAGACAAGGACGCGCACATCGAGGCGCAGAGGAGGGGTAATGAACGACAAGACAAGGCGCACCTTTCTCAAGGTGGGCGGATTGGCAGCTATGGGACTGGCCGCGCCAGCCCTTCTGCGGCTGGGCGATCGGGCCTGGGCAGCCGGAGAGGTGCCGGTTGGCATCATGTATTCGCTCACGGGCACGACGGCGATCGTCGAGAAATCGATGAATCAATGCGCCCAGATGGCAATCGCCGAGATTAATGCCAAAGGAGGCGTGCTCGGTAAGCAATTGCGTCCGGTGATCGAAGATCCAGCTTCCGAACCTCGCACCTACAGCGAAAAGGCGCGCAAGCTGGTGATGGAAGACCAGGTACCCGTCATATTCGGTTGCTACACCACCGCCAGCCGCAAGGCGGTGTTACCCGTGGTCGAGCGTCGCAAGGGCCTGCTGGTGTGGCCGACCTGGTATGAAGGGGAAGAGTGCTCCAAGAACGTACTCTATGCCGGATCGGCTGTCCCAAATCAGCAACTCGAGAATTCTCTGCCGTGGCTGAAGAAGAAACTGGGGCGCAGCAAACTATTCATTGTCGGCTCCGACTATGCCTTTCCCCGAGGCATGGCCAAGACTTCGAAAACGATTTGCCAGAAGATCGGCATGGACGTGGTCGGCGATGAATATCTCCCGCTCGGGCACACCGAATGGGCGTCGATGGTGTCCAAGATCGGGGCCAGCGGGGCTGATGTGATCTTCTCCAATGTCGTCGGGGATTCGATCGTTGCCTTCTATCGCGAGCTGCGCAATCAGGGCTACAGCTTCGATAAGCTGCCTTTGTGTTCGTCGACGACGACCGAAGTCGAAATCAAGGCAATGGGGCCTGAATATGCCCTCGGCAGCTACGTTTCCCTGCCCTATTTCCAGACTGTCGAAACACCGCAGAACCAGGCATTCGTGAAGGCTTTCAAAGCCTATGCCGGCGCTGACGCGGTAACCCATGCGGCGATGGAGGCTGTCTATATCGGCGTTCACATGTGGGCGATGGCGGCGGAAAAGGCCGGCGAATTCACAGCCAAGGGCGTGACTTCGAGCATCGGCGGCATGTCCTTCGAGGCACCGCAGGGCAAGGTCACGATCGACCCGCAGAACCTTCATAGCTACCTGACGCCGCGGATCGGCAAGACGAGGGCCGATGGCCTGCTCGACATCGTCGATCAATATCCCGAACCGCTACTGCCTCTACCCTATTCCAGCGTCGGGGAAAGCGCGGAAAAGCGTATCTGCACCACAAGCGGCGCATCGCTCTAACGCATCATTGGCCGGAAGCAAGGCCGGTGCAGAACCTGCACTGGCTGCCGGCAACCTGCGATCGGGTTTGAGATGGAAACCTTCGTCATCGGACTGAGCATCGGGTCCATCCTGTTCATGGTCGCGCTTGGCCTTGCGATCATCTACGGCACCATGAAAGTCATCAATCTCGCCCATGGCGAGATGGTGATGATCGGGGCCTATGTCACCGTGCTGGCAACCCGGCATCTGGGCTTGAACATTTACCTGTGCCTGCCTCTGGCATTCATCGTCACGGCGATTTTCGGGCTCGTCATCGAGCGCACGGTCGTCAGCCACCTCTATGGG
Organism: Labrys sp. F242; assembly: GCF_057813875.1. Taxonomy (NCBI): domain Bacteria; kingdom Pseudomonadati; phylum Pseudomonadota; class Alphaproteobacteria; order Hyphomicrobiales; family Xanthobacteraceae; genus Labrys; species Labrys sp. F242. The sequence goes on from NZ_JBVASG010000011.1 coordinate 44,466, forward strand.
CGCCTGCTCGACACCTTGCTGGCGACCTGGGGTATTGCGCTCATTCTCCAGCAGCTCATCCGCATCCATTTCGGGCTGGCCCTGTTCGGGGTCACCATCGATGGACTTGGGTCCGATCTGCAGAATGTTCCGGTTCCTGCCGAATTGCAGCGGACATGGCATTTGCTCGGCGCAAACATACCGGTCTATCGGGCCTTCGTTTTTGGTGTCGCTGCGCTTCTGGGAGCCCTGACCTGGTGTCTCCTCTACCGAACACGCTTCGGTAGCCAGCTAAGGGCCGTGTCGGTCGCAAGGAACACGGCAGCCGCCTGCGGTGTCAACGACAAGCGGGTCAATGCACTCGCCTTTGCCTATGGCTGCGGACTTGCCGGGATAGCGGGTGTCCTGGTTTCCGGGTTCAAGACGGTATCCCCGGATATGGGAACCTCCTATGTCGTCGATGCTTTTCTCGTAGTGGTTGCCGGAGGGGTGGGCCAGTTGCTGGGCACCTTTGCTGCCGCCGGAATGCTTGGCGAGGTCCAGAGCTTCGTCGCCACCTGGCTCAATGATGTGTATGGCCGTACCGTCCTGTTTGTCGTGGTCATCCTCATCCTGCTGTTCAAGCCTCAAGGTCTGTTCGTGACCAAGAGCCGCTGACCCCCACGATCATGGATGAGCGCATGACATACCGAAATATTTCCATTGCCGCCTACATAGTGTTCTTCGCGGTGGTATTCGCCCTGCCGTTCCTGCTCAGCAGCTTTTGGACCAACCGGGTTGCAACCTATCTCGTCTACGCAATCTGCGCCGTCGGTATAAGCCTGGCTTGGGGATACACGGGAATACTCAGTCTGGGCCAGGGCCTTTTCTTCGGGATGGGCGCCTATATGCTGGCAATGTCGCTCACGCTGGCCGCGCCGGAAAACAACCCGGTGCCGGAGCTCATGTTGCTCAATATGCAGCCAGACGCCGTGCGCGACCTGTGCTGCGTGACTCCCGGCTCTTTTCTCTGGATCCCGTTCAGATGGCTCGCGATCGGGGTGATGGCAGGATTGTTGGTGCCGTGCGCCCTGGCTGCGGGGCTTGGCTATGTCATGTTCAAGCGGCGGACGACGGGCGTCTATGTCAGCATCATCACCTTGGCGTTTGCCCTGATCGGACAGTTGCTGGTGATCAACAATCAGCCCTTGACGGGCGGCTTCAATGGCCTGGCCAATTTTGCGGCCTTGACGATTGCCGGTTTTGAATTCGATCCCTACGGACCCAGTGTCTACTATGCCGTCGCCGGTGTGCTGTTCCTGGTCGTGCTCGGGCTGCGCCTGCTCCTTTCCGCCAGGATCGGACAGATTCTCAAGGCCATCCGCGAGGACGAGGCGCGTGCCCGCTATCTGGGCTATGACGTCGAGAGCTACAAATTGTTCGTGTTCTGCCTCTCGGCCATCATTGCGGGGCTGGCCGGCATGTTGTTTACGCTCACGGCAGAGTTCGCTTCGCCCTCCCTGATGGCGACCTCCTTCAGCATCTCGATGGTGATCTGGGCAGCAACGGGCGGACGGGCGTCGCTGCTCGGGGCCTGCATCGGCGCCTTGCTGGTGAACTTCGTCGGGTCCTACGCCAGCGAGAATGCGGTGTTTCAGCCGGTTTGGCCGATCATCCTGGGCGGATTGTTCGTTTTCGTGGTGCTGGTGATGCCCAACGGTATTGCGGGCGTCATCAAGGCGTGGCTCGAACGTTCACCTCGCAAGCGTGCCTCCGGGCGGGAGGCCTATCCATGAACGCCGTGACCAGAATAGCGGCCGCACAATCGAAGGCTACCAAACCGCCTATTCTCATGACTCGCCAACTCACCGTCCGCTTCGATGACTTTCCGGCAGTGAGCAATGTCGACCTGTCCATCGAAGACGGTGAACTCAGGGTCATTATTGGCGCAAACGGCGCCGGCAAGTCGACGCTGCTCGATCTGTTGTGCGGAAAGGTATTGCCGTCCGAAGGAGAGATCTGGCTGAACGACCGCAACATTACCGGCATTGGTGAGGCCGCGATTGCGCGCAGTGGTGTCGGGCGGAAATTCCAGACGCCAACCGTCTTCAAGGAAATGACGGTGCTCGAGAACCTGCAGATAGCAAGCAACCGGTACGTCAAGGTTCGCGACAATTTGTTTCGGCGCTTCTCACGCCGGCCGACCGACAGGGAGTTGGCGGTCGCCGACCGAACGGGGCTGACCTCCTTCATGATGCGCCGGGCTGGGGAATTGTCCCACGGACAACTTCAATGGCTGGAACTCGCCATGGTCCTCAGCCAGGATCCCAAGGTCATTCTTCTCGACGAGCCAGCGGCGGGAATGACAGCCGCCGAAACCGACAAGACGGCCGAACTCCTGCTGTCGCTGGCCGGTGAACACACCGTGCTCGTCATCGAACACGACATGGCGTTCGTTCGCAGGATCTGCCGCACCATTACCGTTCTCCATCAAGGCGCGGTCCTGGCGGAGGGAACGGCAGACGACATCGAAAAGAATCCCGCTGTCATTGAAGCCTATCTCGGTTCGGCGACGCTCAGCCATGCTTAAGATCAGCCACGTCAATGCCTTCTACGGCACGAGCCACATCATCCACGATCTCGACCTGGAGATCCGCAAGGGCGAGACCTTCTGCCTCCTGGGGAGGAACGGTGTCGGCAAGACCACATTGCTGCGCAGTCTTCTTGGAATCGGGGTACGCACCACGGGCAGCATCCAATTTCAGGGCAGCGAAATCAGCCAGTCTCTGACCCATGACCGTGCTCGGCGCGGAATTGGCTACGTGCCGCAAGGGCGGGAAATCGTTCCCGGCATGAGCGTTCTCGACAACATCCTTCTGGGCTGCAATGCACGTACCGACGGCAAGGTCGAGGTGCCGCCGCTGGTGTGGAGCCTCTTTCCATTCCTGAAGGACCATCTCGGCCGTCGCGGAACCAATTTGTCGGGTGGCCAGCAGCAGCAGCTGGCCATCGCTCGCGCTCTCGCCACCGATCCAAGTCTCCTGGTCCTGGACGAGCCCACCGAGGGCATCCAGCCCAACATCGTCGAGGACATCGAGAGAGCGATCATCGCCCTCAACCGCGATCATGGCCTGACGATCATCCTGGTCGAACAGAAGATCCGCTTTGCTCGAACGGCGGCCCACCGCTTCGCCATCCTCGAAAAGGGGCGTGTCGCGGCGGCCGGACCGACCAGCGAACTCACCCAAGAAGTCGTCCATCGACACATGAGCCTGTAGCGCATCGCAAGGACAGGCGCTGCAACCAGACAATGGGAGGAACCCAGCATGCTTCGCATCGAGAGCCTTGTCGGCGCCAGCACGGATCCCGGCCTGCATGAGCATCTTCATCATCTCGAACATCACGGTGATCTGGAAGTGGTCAAGATCGCGGTCGGAGATCTCGATCGTCGACGCCTGCTCGCCCGGACCGAACGTGGTGAAGAACTCGCTATCGCGCTTCCGAGAGACCAGAAGCTGTTCGACGGGGCCGTGCTGCTCATGGAAGCGAAGAGAGCCATCGTCGTCAAAGCCGGCGAACAGCGCTGGCTCAGGCTTTCACCGCGTGCTGCCGAAGAGGCGCTGGAACTTGGATATCATGCCGGCAATCTGCATTGGCGCGTGCGTTTCGAGGGCAGGGACCTGCTGGTGTCGCTGGATGGCCCGGCCGCCGATTATATCGCGCGCATAGAACCGCTGGTTAGGAGCGGGCGTGTTCTCGCGGCTGAAGAGCAGCAATGAACACGGCCGATCCGGAGCAATTGCTGGTGGCTCTGCAGCACGCCGACAGCCAGTTCCCGTCGGGGGGCTTTGCCTTCTCACAGGGACTGGAAGCCTCCGCCCTTTTGAGAGAGATGCTGGGCGGTTGGGACCTGGCCGAGTTCGTGCTTACCCAGCTCCGCCATCGCTGGGCCGGCGCCGATCGCGTCGCCTTGATCAGGGCCCATCGTTGTGCAGGCGAATTGTCGAGCGTTACCGAATTGGATCTCGAAGTCGAGGCGTCGACCTTCGTGGAAGGCCTCAGGATCGGTTCGCGTCGCAACGGCATGGCGCTGCTGACGACCCACGCGCGTATCGCCACGTCCAGAGCGTCGGACTATCGAACCTTGGTGCGTGACGGTTCCGCCTGCGGGCACCTGGCAGTCGTGCAGGGCCTGCTCTGGGGGGTGATCGGGCTCGACGAAACCGCGGCTGCATCGATGAGCGGCTATCAGGCTGCCGCATCGCTTAGCACCGCCGCGATCAGATTGGGCCTGATCGGCGCCATCGAGGCGCAGGCCATCCTCACCTCGGCCCTGCCGGTCATTGCTGCCATTTGCCGGGAACCGGTGGCTGCCAACGAGCCGATCCGTTCATTCAATCCGCTGACTGAAATCGCCGTCGCCTTTCAACGCGATGGCGGTCAGCGGCTGTTCTCCAATTAGCCCGATCAAGGAGGGAGCGCATTCATGTTGCTGACACCCACTGAATTGGAACGCCTCACCATCTTCACGGCCGCAGAACTCGCCCGCAAACGACGCGCCAAAGGTCTCAGGCTCAATTATCCGGAAGCCGTGGCCCTGATTTCCGACGAGATCCTCGAGGGTGCGCGCGAGGGGCGCTCTGTGGCGGAAATGATGGCGTTGGGGTCGCAAATTCTCACGCAGGACGATGTCATGTCAGGCGTAGCCGCGATGCTCCCCATGTTGCAGGTGGAGGCGACCTTCAAGGATGGCACCAAGCTCGTCACGGTTCACGACCCCCTGCGCCCCGCGCCCGACGGTCCTCACGACACGTTTGAGCCGGGAGAAATCGTCAGCGAAGAAGGCGAAATCGAGCTCAATGCCGGCCGGGAAAAGCGGTCGCTTCGGGTGGTCAACACGGGTGACCGTCCCGTGCAGATCGGCTCCCATTACCATTTCTTCGAGGTCAACCGGGCACTGGAATTCGACCGCGCCGCCGCCTTCGGCATGCGCCTCGACATCGCGGCCGGTACGGCGGTGCGCTTTGAACCTGGACAGGAAAGGGAAGTGGAACTCACCACCTTTGGCGGCAGCCAGACGCTCTCCGGGCTGAACGCGTTGTCCAATGGCTCGGCCCGGGATCCCAAAGTCAAAGAGGCTGCCCTGGAACGCGCCCGCGGCGCTGGCTTTCGTGGCGCTTGAAAAGGAGAAGACAGATATGGCCTCTCTCTCCCGGCGCGATTATGCCGCGATGTATGGACCAACCCTGGGCGACGGTTTCCGGCTGGGTGACACCTCGCTCATCGCCGTGGTCGAGAAGGACTACGCCACCTATGGCGACGAATGTCTCCACGGTGGGGGAAAGACATTGCGCGATGGTGCGGGTCTTGCTGCGGGTGTGACCAGCGCCGAAGGGGCGCTGGACTTTCTCTTGTGCAACGTCACCGTGATCGATGCCGTGCTCGGGATCGTCAAGGGCGATCTCGGCATCAAGGAAGGGCGCATTGTCGGCATCGGCAAGGCCGGCAATCCAGCGATCATGGACAATGTCGATCCTCGTCTGATCGTTTCGGCGGCGACGACGGTGCGCGATTGCGAGGGCCTCATTGCCACGGCCGGGGCGCTCGATGTCCATGTTCATTTCGACAGCGCCCAGCTTTGCGAACACGCAATCGCCTCGGGCATCACCACGATGCTGGGCGGTTCGCTCGGGCCCATCACCGTCGGCATCGATTGCGGCGGCGCCTTCAATGTCGGCAAGATGCTGCAGGCCGCCGAACAATGGCCGATCAATTTCGGTTTCCTCGGCCGTGGCAATTCGCACAAGCCCGCCTCGCTGATCGAGCAGATCGAAACGGGATGTCTCGGCCTCAAATTGCATGAGGATTGGGGCACGATGCCCGCCTCCATCGATACCTGCCTGTCGGTCGCCGACGATATGGACTTTCCTGTCCAAATTCATACCGACACGCTGAACGAGTCCGGCTTCCTGGAAGATACCCTTGCAGCCATCAAGGAGCGCACCATCCACATGTACCACACCGAAGGTGCGGGAGGCGGTCATGCGCCCGACATCATCCGCGTCGCCGGTGTGCCATGGTGCCTTCCATCTTCCACCAATCCCACCAATCCCTACACGGTCAACACCTTCGACGAACATCTCGATATGACGATGGTGTGCCATCATCTCAACCCGTCCATACCCGAGGACGTGGCCTTCGCGGAAAGCCGCATCCGGGCGCAGACGATCGCCGCCGAAGACGTCCTGCACGATATCGGCGCGATATCGATGCTGGGATCCGACAGCCAGGGCATGGGCCGCATCAACGAGGTCATCTGCAGGACCTGGCAGCTCGCCGACAAGATGAAGCAGCAAAGAGGGCGCCTGCCCGAGGAGAAGACGCGTCTTGGCGACAATGAGCGGATCAAACGCTACGTCGCGAAATACACCATCAATGCGGCACGCACCTTTGGCATCGCAGACCATGTCGGTTCGCTCGAGGACGGCAAGATCGCGGATATCGTGATTTGGCGCCCGGCCTTCTTTGGCATCAAGCCCGAACTGGTCATCAAGGGCGGTTTCATAGCCTGGGGCGCGATGGGGGACAGCGCGGCCTCGCTGATGACCTGCGAACCTCTCTTGTTGCGTCCGCAATGGGGAGCGTTCGGACGGGCCAAACAGGCCTTGTCGGCCTGTTTCGTCAATCCAGCCGCAATCGACCGTGGGCTGGCCTCCACGCTCGATTTGAAGAAGGCGCTGTTGCCCTCCCGGGGATCGAGGCAACTGTCCAAGAAGGACATGCTCCATAACGACGTCTGCCCCCAGATACGTGTCGATCCCCAGACCTTCGATGTCTTTGTCGATGGCGAGCTTGCCACATGTGAGCCGGCGCGGGAGCTGCCGCTGGCACAACGCTATATGCTGAGGTGACGCCATGGACGCGACATATCTATTGAAGGATCGGCCATCGACCCGCGTGGGCGCTGCCCGGGTTGGCATTGGCGGGCCGGTCGGGTCGGGCAAGACGGCGCTTATCGAACAGCTGATCCCTGCCTTTGCGGCAAGAGGTGTCTCGCTGGCGGTCGTCACCAACGATCTCGTGACGGCGGAAGATGCCGAGCGTCTGCGGCGTTCCGGCCTGATCGATCCGGCGAGGGTTGCGGCTGTCGAGGCCGGGGCGTGTCCGCACACGGTCATTCGGGAAGATCCCACTCTCAACATTGCCGCCGCCGACGAGCTGGAGCTGCTCTTTCCCGATGCCGAACTGATCCTGATCGAGAGCGGCGGCGACAATCTGGCCTCCACCTTCTCGCTGGACCTCGTCGATTGGTGGATGTTCGTCATCGACGTCGCCGGTGGCGACGACATTCCCCGCAAGAATGGCCCGGGCGTGCTCAAATGCGATCTGCTGGTGATCAACAAGAGCGATCTGGCTCCCTATGTCGGTGTCGATCTCGATCGCATGACAGGCGAGGCCGCTGCCGCCCGCCGTGGTCGCCCCCTGGTGCTGACCAATTGCCGCAAAGCCGAGGGCATCGATGCAATTGTCGATCGTATTCTGGCCGAAGTGTTGTTCCGATGACGCAGCATTGGCAGCCTCAAGCATTGCATCTCGACCCGGGCTTGCGGACAATGGCCGAGTCCCGCGGCCGCTTCGAACTGGATTTCGTTCGCCACGGCGCACGAACGACGCTTGCACGCCAATTTGTCTCCTACCCTTTTCATTTGACCCGGCCCTTTCGGCTGGATCCAGACATTCCGTCGCTACTCACGCTCTACCAGCAATCGTCATCCGGCGGCCTTTATCGAGGGGAGCGGCTCTCCTGCCGATTTCGCGTTGCAGCAGGTGCCGCCGCCCATATAACGACCCAAGCTGCCACGATCGTCCATGACTGCCAGGGCCAGCCCGCTCGTCAGAATACCGCCATCCGGGTCGAGAGCGGCGGTTTCCTGGCCTATGCGCCTGACCCGCTCGTGCTCTTTCCTGGTGCGTTTTTTGCAGCCGGGCTGGAGGCTAGCCTGGCCGATGACGCAGTCCTGTTCCTTTGCGATGCTTTCAGCATACATGACCCCAGGGCCGAAGGGCGCTGTTTCGATCGGCTCAGTTCGGACGTGGTGATCCGGGATCGTGGCGGAAGGCTGGCCGTGCGGGACTGCTTCCAGCTCGTCGGCGATGCGCTACGCGATCGGGCTTCTCCGATGGGCCGCTGGCAGGTCATGGCAAGCTATCTCATTCTCGGGCCCTCCTCCCGTCTGCCGTCCCAAGCCGACCTGCAGAACTCGCATGTCGAGGGCGGCTCGATCATTGGTGTGAGTGCGCTCCCCAATGTGGCCGGCTGGGGCATTCGCTGCCTTGCCGCAGATGCGATTGCGGCTCGTAAGGCCTCCGATCGGCTGTTCTCACTGTGTTGCCAAGCCGTATTCGGCCATTCGCCCATGCCCCGGAGAAAATAACGCCTCGGGGACGTTGACTGATTTTATAAAGGAGACATGCCCATGAAATCCCGGTGCACCGCCCCATTGCTTGCCGCGATCCTTGTTGGCGCCATGACAGCCACGGCCAATGCCCATACGGGTGTTGGAGCGACCAGCGGGCTCGCGCATGGTTTCCTTCATCCTGTCAGTGGACCGGATCATGTCCTGGCCATGGTCACTGTCGGCCTGTTTGCTGCCCAATTGGGCGGGCGGGCAATCTGGCTCGTACCCCTGAGTTTTGTCTGCGTCATGGCATTCGGCGGCGCCTTGGGGCTTGTTGGCGTGACCTTGCCGTTCGTTGAACTGGGCATTGGTCTTTCCGTGGTGGTGCTGGGCGCGATCGTTGCTTTGCGATTGCGTGCTGCCATACCCGTGGCGATGGCCCTTGTCGGCTTTTTTGCGATCTTTCATGGGTATGCGCATGGAGCCGAGATGCCAGAAAATGTCGGAGGCTTCACCTATGGCGTGGGTTTCGTGCTTGGAACGGCTTTGCTGCATGCAATTGGCGTGGGAACGGGCCTTGCAATCGGCAATCTGCGGGAGGGGCGGGGCGAGCTCATGGTTCGTTCCACGGGCGCTCTCATCGCAATTGCCGGCGTCGTTCTTCTCGGCGGTCTGGCTTAGACAGCCATGCGCGTCGCCGTTACCAAAGTTCTGATCACCGTCATCCATGGGCGTGACAAAGGCCCAGGCTATATCGGCCTGAGCCAATTGCTTCTTCCATGGATGAATTTGCAGCACCATTCGATCGGGAGGGTCGGTTGTCAATCAGGAGAAAGAAGGAACGCCTTCCGGTTGTAATTGGACGAGAACTGCGAGCCTGCAGAGAACGCGAGGGAATTTCGGCCGTCGACTTGGCTCGTGCAGCACGGATATCGGGGGGGACACTGTCAAAAATCGAGCATGGCACCATTACGGCGTCGCTGACAATTATACAGTCCCTCTCTCGAATTCTTGGCGTCTCTCTCTCCACGCTGATGCGGCGCGCCGAACAGCATCGAAGCGCCATATTCGTAAGGCGAGATCACGCGACTTCTCCCGTAAATCGTAATCTACTTGAGACGCGTGCAAGTTATCTACTTGGTGAAATCAAGAATGATTCAAGTCATTTTCAATTAAATTCATCTATAATTCTCTTGGAAGATTGTGGTATTGGTTTCGAATTGGTGCAAAAGAAGGGAAATTTCCTCGTTTATGTGCTGGAAGGGGAGATGATATATCGGCATGATACAAAGTATTATGCATTGACACCAGGAGATAGTTTATTCTTTGATGCGAGCTGGTTGCATGGACCGGATCGTGTTGTCAGTGGCCCAGCAATATTTTTGCAGGTACATTCCAATTTTGTAATATAACTTTTGATTTTTCATTCGGATTTGACAATTTTACCTTGGTATAAAAATTGATATGTTGGATTATTTGGCCAAAAATTCTTTATGCATCGTAATATTGTAATTTTAATTTGGAATTAAGCTACCGGTCGATACTTTTTGTCTTTTATGCCCAATATCTACTCAACAATGAGGTTCGCCGGGGCGGCTAAGCATGACTACGTCATGCTGGAGGCGACAAGGCCGCGGGCCTCGCAAGGGTTCTTCCGCATGGGTGCTTAATAGGTAACGCGGACTCGGCTCGTAAGACCATTGGGATCGGCAAGCGGGACTGTCAGGAATTTCGTGCGTAGGTTGCTGCTTGACCGTCGGGCCGCCATGGCCCCGATGAACCACTCCCTGAAGAGTGCGACGAGTTGAGCTTGGAACATAGCCGCTCATGGGCTGGGCTCTCTTAAAGGCGAGTTACCCGACCAAGACGGATATAGTGGTCCACGAGGGTCTTTTCTGCAGAAAAAGGATGCCACTTCCACCCTTGGTGGGTAAAGCCGGTGAGAATGACAGGAAGGTCCGGGAAACGTCGGAGAACATAGTGGAGGGCAAGCATTCCGCTGCTCGGTACCACATAGCGCGGGGGGCCAAAATCCGCCAGATTGCGGTCGACTTCATCATGGATACTGTGATCAAAAACGACAAAATTCTTGCCAAGGGCGGCGGAATAGGCGGCGAACCTCGATGTGTGATCGTCGCAAAAGTCAGCAAGGCCGGGCCACTGATCTATGATGGAATCCCTTAATTCGAGAAATTTGGCTGGATTGCGCACGCACCAAAATTCGCGGGCCTCGCGGATCGCCAGATGGGATCGCCATTTGGCAGAGGTCGCCAACGAGCGGCCGGATCGGCCGGTATTGCAGACGGCTACGGCATGTGTAGGGCCCGGTAGCTCGCCATAAGACCGGCAGTCGTTGAACCGGACAACGAAGTTGGCCTGATCGATAAGGGACACGGCGTCAGGAGAGATGGGACCGTTGCCAACCAAGAGGATCATGCAGCAGCCAAATAAGACCGTAGCGCCCGACGACCGGGAACACGATAGCGCGAACTCACAGGATTGTGTCGCAAATTCACGGATGGAACGCAAACGCGTTTTCACCAGACACGTTTCAGAGAAACCACTTCGCGGTCGGAAGGCCTTGGTGCTCGGCCACCTCAAAGTCCGCCATGTCTCCGATGCGGACCCAAGCCGTGCCCAGCCTCAAATCGACTGCCAGCGCAGCGACAGTCTGGGATCGAAATGGTTCACATGATGCGGAAACGGCAGGCGAGGTATGCCTGTGATCCGGTGCGACTGCTCGCCAATCGGTTCGAATTCCTCGCTGACCGAATACCGTATCCGATGGCCTTTTTGTCCAAGCACGCGTTTGCGACGCAGCTCATTGGTTGGATGGCGCCGAACGAGCAACAAAATGCGGCCATAATCGAGGTATCATTTTCGCTGGCGCTTACCTGGGGCAAAGTGAAGTGGGGATGGAAGGCGCACCGAGTTCGTTTGGACTCAAGCTTGGCTTCCAACAGAAGAGTTCCCCCATGCGTAATCTTGCCCTCATGTTGACGGGAGCAGCCCTTGGCGCTCTCGGCACGGTCGCGCTGACGCAATCCCCTGTTTCCTTTGTCGGCCGTGCCCAGGCGTCCCTGGCGGATAGCTACAAGCAGCTCAACCTGTTCGGCGACGTGTTCGAGCGGGTGCGTTCGGATTATGTCGAGCAGCCCGAGGATGGCAAGCTGGTGGAAGCGGCCATCAACGGCATGCTGACCTCGCTCGATCCGCATTCGAGCTATATGGATGCCAAGAGCTTCCAGGACATGCAGGAGCAGACCAAGGGCGAGTTCGGTGGCCTCGGCATCGAGGTCACCATGGAGGACAATGCTCTCAAGGTTGTATCGCCGATCGATGACTCGCCCGCCTCCAAAGCTGGAATCCTCGCGGGTGACGTGATCACTGCGCTCGATGGTGATGCGGTGCAGGGCATGGGCATGCAGCAGGCCGTCGACAAGATGCGCGGCGCCGTCAACACGCCGATCACGCTGAAGATCCTGCGAGCGGGCAAGGGAGCTCCCTTCGACGTCAAGCTCGTGCGCGACATCGTCAAGGTCGCGTCGGTGAGAGACGAGAAACTCGGCAATGATATCGGCTATATCCGCATCAGCCAGTTCACCGAGCAGACCTTCGACGGCCTGAAGAGAAGCATCGACAAGCTGAGCAAGGAAATCGGCCCGGACAAGCTCAAGGGTTTTGTCATCGACCTGCGTAACAATCCGGGCGGCCTGCTCGACCAGGCCGTATCCGTTTCCGGCGCCTTTCTGGGACGAGGAGAAGTCGTTTCGACGCGGGGACGCCAGGCCGACGACGTGCAACGCTTCACGGCGAGCGGCCCCGATCTCACCAAGGGCAAACCCATCGTGGTGCTGGTCAATGGCGGCTCGGCTTCGGCATCGGAGATCGTCGCCGGCGCCCTGCAGGACCACAAGCGCGCCACCATCCTGGGTACGCGCTCCTTCGGCAAGGGCTCGGTGCAGACCATCATTCCGCTGCAGGACAATGGCGCGCTGCGCCTGACCACGGCGCGCTATTACACCCCGTCCGGCCGCTCGATCCAGGCCAAGGGCATCGAACCGGAGATCGTGGTTCAGGAGAACGTGCCCGACGACCTCAAGGGCAGTGACCAGACCAAGGGCGAATCCGGTCTCAAGGGCCATCTGGCCAATCCGGATGCCGACAACAAGTCGGAGGAAGGCGGCTCCTCGGCCTATGTGCCCGCCAACGAGAAGGACGATACCCAGCTCAACAAGGCGATCGACCTGCTGCATGGTGCGCAGAAGAGCGCCTATTTCCCGCCGAATCCGAAGGCGGGCGTGCCGAACTGACGGGCTTTCAGCCCGACTCGGCTATCGCCTGCTCGATGGGCCGGTCCGGCAATGGCTTAAACAATGTTTTAGCGACCTCGTTTCGCTCGAAAAATTGCGCATCAATAAAATCAAGCACTTACAATCGCAGATTCAAATCAGGGGTTCCGTGCCCTGCAACCAATAGCAGAAGCCGTTGATGGAAGGAGCTGAGAGAGAGGGAGAAGCGGCAAGGCCCAGGACTCGTTGATCAGAGCCAAATGATGACGGCCGCTTCGAATCGGAAAGCTACGACGCCGCCGGATCGTTGATAATAACATGGTCGGCCGACCATGAACTGGGCCACACCTCTGCCTCGGCAGCCCCGTGGCGCATCTTGCGGCAGTAGCCGACCGGCAAATCATGCGCGATGAGGATGGGGCTCAAGCCGGATGCGGCCGCATGCGGCCCGAGCGCCGCTGCAATGCCGGTATAGCCGAGTGCCCCGTCGCACGGCACGTAAGCGCAAGCGCCGCCCATGACGACGTCGGTTGCCGGGTTGCTGCCTGGCGTGCCGACGGCGCCGACGACACAAACGACAGTCTGAAGTTCGGTCGCTCGCGCATAGGCACAGCTGAACACGCGGTAATAGCCCGAGATCAGTCCCGTCTTGGCTGGAATGAGAATCAGATCGAGGTCGAGTTTGCCGAGGCGGGCCCACAGCGACGTGAATTCCACATCGAGGCAGATCAGTATCGCAATGCGCAAGCCCGCCCACTCGATAATCTCGACGTCGGTTCCAGGCGACAGCAGCCAGCCCTGCGGGTCCATCTCGCTCGGCGTAAGGCAGAGCTTGTCCTGGCTAACCTCGCGCCCGTCCGGAAGGAAAAGCCAGGCTCGGTTCGCGTAGCGCGTACTGCCTTTCTCGTCGATGAGTGCGTGCGGCATTGTACCCGGCAGCAGGGCCACATTGTAGCGCGCTGCAAGTGGGCGCAACATGACAAGCGCTTCCACGGCTTGCGCGGCGAGCCAGGGCAACTGATCTGGCACCGTAAGCCCGGGCGGAGAGAAACTGAGCCACTGCATACAGGCGAATTCAGGCAGAGCGAGGATTTGCGGTGTGGACGACGAGAATTCCATCATCTTCGCTTCAACGAACCCGACCCAGGCCTCCAGGCTAACAGCCGATACTTCAAGATTCGTAGCCCACATCGCGACGGATAACGTGTCCATGGTCCATCTCCTGCTGTCGAACCCGAACAATTCATGCGCTGGAGTTGTTATGGCTCTGTGTGAATAATGCCGGAATTATTTCCAGTACGCCGTTATTGCTGCCGGTGCGTCATATTTGCTCGAATGACCTAGGAAAGTGATATCGGATTAATCAAGCTAGGAACATGGCAAGAACGAGTCGATGGAGGTCGATGTCGGCATATTGCCGTCCTGGCTGGCAAAGGCAGCTCTCGTCTGGTGTTCATGGACGATTTCCAATCCAGTTTTTTTGTGCAGTGCAGCAACGATATTGCTGCAGATGCGTTGTTCCCGTTGCCGTTCAATTCCGGGCGTCAAAACAGAGACAGCCACATTGCGAAAAATCTCCGATACGATCGCGCGCCTAAGCGCGTTGCACATGCAACGCTCCGTTCAAGCCCTGGACCATGGAAAGCAAGACCGCCTCAAGGTTCTGACGGACTTTGGCTCCAATTCGGGGGCGCTAAAGGGCAAATTCTACCTTCCGATCGACTTGCCAGAGAATGCGCCGCTTGTCGTCGTGCTCCATGGCTGCACCCAAAATGCCTCCGCATACGACCATCATTCCGGATGGTCTCGGCTTGCCGACGACGCCGGCTTTGCCCTGCTTTTTCCCGAGCAACAGCGTACCAACAATCCGAACCTTTGTTTCAACTGGTTTGAGCCTGGAGACACCAGGCGTAACTCCGGTGAAGCGCTCTCGATTTGGCAGATGATCGAGGCGATGGTCCTTACGCACGGAATCGATCGACAGCGCATCTTCGTCACCGGGCTTTCAGCCGGCGGCGCAATGGCGGGGACCATGCTGGCGACGTATCCGGAGGTCTTTGCTGGCGGGGCAATCATCGCAGGGTTGCCGTATGGCAGCGCGGCGACGGTCCCGGAGGCGTTCGATCGCATGCGCGGCCACGGCGGCCCGTCGGCGCAAGATCTGCAGCGGCTCCTCCATCGTGCTTCGGACCACCGTGGACCGTGGCCGAAGATATCGATCTGGCAAGGCACGGCCGACCACACGGTTGCCCCTTCCAACGCGGAAGCAATCGCCCTTCAATGGCAGGACGTGCACAGGTTGAAAAATACCCCGGCACGTTCGGAAACCACCGGTGCCCATGCAAGACATGTCTGGTGCGATGCTTCCGGTGAGGCGGTCGTCGAGATCAGGATGATCGCGGGAATGGGGCACGGAACACCCGTCGGAGATGGCTTGGGCACTCCCGGACCCTACATGCTCGATATTGGCATCTCGTCCACGCGCGAGATCGCGCGTTTCTGGGGCATCGACGCGACGCAGATAAGCGATTCGACACCATCGAAGCCCATCGTGGCTGCAACAGAAGTGCCATCACCGAGCATGCCGTCGCCGGCCGCGGAAAAGAAGATGGCGAGGCTTCCAGCCCCGTCGGACGGTGGTCTATTCACACCTCGATTGGAGACAGACCGGCGGGGTGTACGCACGATCATCGAAGATGCGCTTCGGGCATCGGGCTTGATGCGTTGATGTAGGCATCACGGTGTAAAGGCCTCGCGCGTGCTCTGCGGCTGCTGTCTGAGCCTGAACGGGCAGAGTAGGGGGCTCTTGGTTTCGATGAGCCCGCGGATGGTCGGATTGGGCCCGATCTGAAAGTCGCCGAACGTCCAGGATGCGGGCGTAGCTTCCCTGAGGCAATGGATATGCCGTGGATCAACCGATGAAGTCCACGGCATGATGCAGACCGACATGCCCCAGTCTCGCCTGGGCTGACCGGGCGCGATGTCATGGCTTGCGAACTGCTGGTCTGCCTGATGACGCCCGCTCGATCAGAGTGCATCCGACCTTGTGAATGCGGTTAGGCGACGATGTGGTCTTGTTTGCGAGTTGCCCGATGGCCCAGGCGCCCATCGGACGATGCGGAAGCTCAAGCGTGGTCAGCTGGGGCCGCAGGTGGCGTGACAGCTCGTCATCGTCATATCCGACGACGGAAAGATCATCCGGAATGCGCAATCCGGCCTCGCCGATCGCAGTAAAGCAGCCCATGGCCATTTTGTCGTTCTGGCAGAAAATGGCAGTCGGTGGCTCCTCGAGCGACAGGAGTTTCTGCGTCGCCTCGAAGCCGGATGTCGGTGTCCAGCTCCCTTCGACGACCAGCCGGCCGTCGTAAGGAAGGCCAGCCTCCGCCAGCGCCCCTCTATAGCCGGCGAGCCGATCCTGAGCCGCCTCCATGAAACTCTCTCCAACGATTGTGCCGATGCGCCTGTGCCCTTTCTTGATCAGTGAGCTGGTCGCCATTCGCCCGCCCGTCATCTCATCGGGGACCACCGCTGGAAAGCGGTCATCGTCGGTATAGCAATTGAGCAAGACCAGGGGGACGGGAAGAGTGTCAAAGGCGTGATCCAAGGAGACCCGACGTGTGAAGATCGACATATAAACGATGCCTTGCGCGCCGGCCTGCAGAAGCCGAGCCAGCGCTTTGCGCTCGTGCTCCGCCCGGCCTTGGGTTTGCGCCACGAGAATGGTCACGTCGTTTTCCCAGGACGCGTGCCGGGCGCCCTCAATGGCGTTGACCGCTTCCGGCGTTGTCGCCAACTGGTCCACAATGAAGCCGATGCAACCGCCTCGCAGGTCTTCGAGACCCGCCCGCCGGATCGGACTTCCCATTCCGTAGCCAAGGGAGCTGGCAACATTCAACACCCGCTCCCGCAGTTCGGGAGAGATCTTGATGTCAGTGACGCTGTTCAGAACGACGGATACCGTCGCCTGCGAGCAACCGGCCGCCTTCGCCACGTCCATCATCGTCACGCGCTTGGTGGTCTTCCGACTATTCACGTGTCCCCCGTTCGGACCTCGATCGTACATGAACTAATAAAGTTCGACCATTGACTAATAATTATTAGTAGCGGTAGTGTTGGAAAAATTGGGAGGAGATGGCTCCATGACCGCGCAGCCCTCGTACAAATACGACATCGCCTCTCAGGTGGCGCAACTTGCCGAGGACGGCATTATCGGACTGAAAGGGGCCTTCAGCCCCGTATGGGCTGACCACATGCGGGAAGACATGATGACGGCGTTCTGGTCAGCCATTCAAAGGCCCGGCGGCGCCGTCTGTCAAGCGAAGCGAGGATTTGACCCCTTTGGCGAAGTGAGGAACTGACCCCCTTGTCATTGCGCTGCGGTTGAAGTGGCATCAAGCGCAGATCCGGCCTTCTGCAGAAGGCCGGATCTGCGCTTT
>NZ_JBVASG010000012.1:0-23002 GCF_057813875.1 Labrys sp. F242
GCCGACGACCTCGACGATGCCGCCCAGAAGATTGTCAAAGCCGTGCGGGAAGCCAAGTAATGTCGATCCTGATCAACAAGCAAACCCGAGTGATCTGCCAGGGCTTCACTGGCAAGAACGGCACCTTCCATTCCGAGCAGGCGCTCAAATATGGCACGCAGCTGGTGGGGGGCACCTCGCCAGGCAAGGGCGGCTCGCAGCATCTGGGCCTGCCGGTGTTCGACACCGTGGCCGAGGCGCGCCATGTCACGCAGGCCGATGCCAGCGTGATCTATGTGCCGCCGCCGGGGGCGGCCGATGCGATCTGCGAGGCCATCGATGCCGAGATCCCGCTGATCGTGTGCATCACCGAGGGCATTCCGGTCGCCGACATGATCAAGGTGAAGCGGTCGCTGTCGGGTTCGAAGTCGCGCCTGATCGGGCCGAACTGCCCGGGGGTGATGACGGCGGACGAGTGCAAGATCGGCATCATGCCGGGCAACATCTTCAAGAAGGGCTCGGTGGGCATCGTGTCGCGCTCGGGCACGCTGACCTATGAGGCGGTGTTCCAGACCTCCAATGAGGGGTTGGGGCAGACCACGGCGGTGGGCATTGGCGGCGACCCGGTGAAGGGCACCGAGTTCATCGACATGCTGGAGATGTTCCTGGGCGATCCCGACACCCATTCGATCGTGATGATCGGGGAGATCGGCGGCTCGGCCGAGGAGGATGCGGCGCAGTTCCTGATCGACGAGGCCAAGCGCGGGCGCAAGAAGCCCACCGTCGGCTTCGTGGCCGGCCGCACCGCCCCGCCCGGACGACGCATGGGCCATGCCGGCGCCATCATCTCCGGCGGCAAGGGCGATGCCGGCTCCAAGATCGCCGCGCTCGAAGCCGCTGGCGTCAGGGTATCCCCATCCCCCGCTCGCCTCGGTACCACGCTCACCGAATTGCTGAACGACTGGTCGCCTCGCCGCCGCCAGGCAGCCACGGGCTGACACGGTGCTCCCGAAACACTCATGAATGCCGGTCCCCCGACATTCACCATACCGCCTTCTCCCGGGCGGTATGGGTCTTTCCTTCCGGCGGCGGGTGCGCGGCATTGCGATCCCGCCGCCAACACGACGATGAAACAGCGACAGACTGCGACGAGGAAGCCACGAGGACAACAATAACGAGAATCGCTCTTCCGGTCCGGGCGTCATCGGCTCGAGGGCGACTTATAGGCCGTTTTAGGTATACCTAATGCAAGACCGGATCACGTATATGCGCTATGAAGAGCATGGCACTATCCGGTCGATATAGGCGTTTTGAGAGAGGAAGAGTTCGTGGCCCCCAAGATTCAAGCGCGTTGGCCAATCGCCGACGAATCCACCCCCGAACTGGTGCTGGAACGTTTCTCTCCGGAACAGACCTACAAGACCAAAGTCTATGCCGCGCTCAAGCATGCCATCGCCCATATGGACATCTACTCTTCGCCCGACCCCACCTGGATCGACGAGCGCCAGCTCTCAGAACGCCTTGGTGTCAGCCGGACGCCGGTGCGCGAGGCTATCGCAATGCTCGAGCAGCAGGGCTTCGTCAAATCCCTGCCCCGGCGGGGCATCATCGTGCTGAAAAAAACCAAGCGCGAGGTGATCGAGATGATCCAGGCTTGGGCAGCGCTTGAAAGCATGGCGGTGCGCCTGATCTGCCAGCGCGCCAGCGACCGGGAAATCGCGCGGCTGCGCACGATCTTCCACGAGTTCAACGAGGCTCATAAGCCGGCTGACTATCCACACGAATACTCGACCGCCAATATCCGCTTCCATCAGACCATCATCGAGCTCTCCGGCTCGCAGATCCTGGCCGAGATGACCGAGAACCTCGTACTGCATGTGCGTGGCATCCGGCAGATCACCATCGGCCGCGACGATCGCGCCAGCAAATCGATCGTCGATCACCTCAACATCATCGAGGCCCTCGAAAAGCGCGATATCGCCAAGGCCGAGGCCTATGCCCGCGACCACACGCTGGGCCTGGCCGATTATGTCGCCAAGCATAGCGAAGGCATCTTCGACTGACGTCCCGGCCAAAGCGCCCTGCGACCGTAAGGTAGCGAGCGAGAACCGCCAAGACGCGTCGAAACCAAGACGCGTCGAAACAGGGAGTGAGAGCAAAGGGGCTTTTTTCTAAAAACGCACTTTGCTCTGGGAAAGGCCGATCAAAAGCAGCTTTTTGCGATCGGTCCCCTCCCCTCAAACGATCGGAATCGACCATGCCCGACCTGCCCACCACCATGACCGCCATCGCCATCAGCCGGCCGGGCGGCCCCGAAGTGCTGGTGCCCGAGGAGCGCCGGGTGCCGCAGCCCGGTGAGAGCGAGATCCTCATCCGCGTCGCCGCCGCTGGCGTCAATCGTCCGGACGTGCTGCAGCGCGCCGGTGCCTATCCGCCGCCCAAGGGCGCCTCCGATCTGCCCGGTCTCGAGGTTGCGGGCGAGGTCGTCGCCGTCGGACCGAAGGCCGCTCGCTGGAAGATCGGCGACAAGGTGGCCGCCCTCACGCCCGGCGGCGGCTATGCGCCCTATGCCGTGACGGATGCCGGCCATGCCCTGCCGGTTCCTGCCGGCCTCGACATGATCCAGGCGGCGGCCATCCCCGAAACCTTCTTCACCGTCTGGCACAATGTGTTCCAGCGCGGCCGCCTGCAGAGCGGCGAAACCCTCCTCGTTCACGGCGGCTCCTCCGGCATCGGCACCACGGCCATCATGCTGGCCAAGGCCTTCGGCGCCACCGTCATCGTCACTGCCGGCTCTCCCGAGAAATGCGAGACCTGCCGCAAGCTCGGCGCGGATGTTGCCATCGACTACAAGGCCGAGGACTGGAGCGCGGCCGTCAAACAGGCGACGGGCGGGCGCGGCCCCGATGTCATTCTCGACATGGTGGGAGGCAGCTACATCGCCAAGAATTACGAGGTGGCGGCGATGGAAGGGCGCATCGTCAACATCGCCTTCCTGCAGGGTTCGAAAGTCGAGGTCGATTTCGTACGGCTGATGACCAAGCGCCTGAGCCATATGGGCTCCACCTTGAGGGCCCAGTCGGTGGCAGCCAAAGCGGCCATCGCAGCCGCGGTGGAAGAGCATGCCTGGCCCCTGCTGGCGCAAGGGCGTTGCCGCCCGCTGATCCATGCCGTCTTCCCCCTGTCGGAAGCGGCCAAGGCCCATGCGTTGATGGAGAGCAGCAGCCATAGCGGCAAGATCGTGCTCACCGTGTGAGCCCGGCGGTTCATCGCACCGCCAAAGCATTTTGCGATTTCATGAAATCACCTGGAATCGCAAAAAGGCCCCAGCCAATCCGTCGGATTGGCTGGGAAACAAAGAGTTAGAGTAAAAGTACGGTGCAGAGAAATCGCACTTTGCTCTCGTAAATTCAGCCCGATCGTATCCGCTCTTTTCCGCAGGTCCGAAGTCCTCATGCTGCGGCAAGACTATGAGGCCGGGGCCTCATCCCGTCTTTCGATCATCTCTTCGGTAAAACGCAAAAAAGCCGGCACGGTCCCTCGCAGGACCGTTCCAGCCATCAACTCGAGATAAGGCGAGCCCCTCAGCCAGCCTTGGCGGTCTTGGCCGGCGGCGTGCTGCGCCCCCAACGCAGCGACCCAAGGCCAGCGGCCTTGGCGAGACGGGAGCGTTCAGCAGCATAATTCGGCGCAACCATGGGATAGTCGTCCGCAAGACCCCATTTGCTACGGTATTCCTCCGGCGACATATTGTATTTGCTGCGCAGATGCCGCCTCAACGATTTGAATTTCTGGCCATCTTCCAGGCAGACGATGAAATCCGGCGTAACCGACTTGCGTACTGGTACAGCTGGACGCAACGGGGTGGCTTCTTCGACTACTGGCTGCTCCCGCAGCTTAGACAGGCTGTCGTGAACCATTGATATGAAAGATGGCAATCCGTCCGTCGGAATAGAATTATTGGCGACGTAAGCTGCGACGATATCCACCGTAATATCGATTAAATTATTGTGAGCTTCCTGCATATCCGAAATGATCCCCGCGTTACGTTTGACGAAAGCAGCATTTTGCCACGTTGGGCCAAAAAAGCACATTACATTTCGTTATAGTTAGGAATCTCTGCCTGGGTCGGCATCCAAAGACCGCGACATATTGAGGCAGCGGCATAGATAAACCGGGAATATTTGCTCAAATACCATCTCTCCTCATTCCTCAGACATGCCTTGGTTTACTGAGCATGCAACAACACAGATGATCGCCTTGCTTCCTCTGCTAACTGGCGTCGGCGCATTGGGTTGCGGGATTCGGGTCATCCGACCTCTTTTTCTGAGCAAGTAGCCCTCGGCGCTCCCCCGCCCCCTCCACCAGCCCATCGCCAGGTTCCCTTCGTCAGAGAGCGGTTAGAGATCGTCGAGGGCAGAAAGCGGCTCGGAGCGTTGCACACCGGTTCGAGAGCCAAGCACCAGCACCAGGACCGCCGCCAGACCGACAAGGCCGGCGACGACGACGGCTAGGCAGAACCCGTCCGCAAAGGCACGAGCGAGCACGTGCCGGAAGTCGTGTTCAGCCATGATCAAGCCGGCCGGCATCTCATGCCGACGCACGGCAAGACTGGCCACCGCCAGCGGAGACGTGACACCGGCTCCAGCCAAGGCCTGCGCCATCGTCGCCACCGCGCGGCCAGCCATCATGGTGCCGAGCAGGGCGATACCGATGGTCATGCCCCCTTGGCGCAGAGCGTTCATGGTTGCGGATGCGGCGCCGGACCGCGCGCGCGGAGCAGCGGCCATGATGGCTGCGCTGGTTGCCGGCACCGCCAGCCCCATGCCGATGCCAAGCAGGGCAAAAAGCGGCGCGATGGTGAAATAGGGCGTGTCCGGCTTGAACCGTGCCATCATCAGCATGGCGCCACCGAGCAGCACATAACCGAGCAGCATCAGGCGCTGCAGGCCGTAGCGTGCAGAGAGCCGGCCGAACAGCACCGCCGTCAGCGCCATGGCCGCAAAGACCGGAGCCATGCGCCAACCGGCTTGCGTGGCCGGCCATCCCTGCGCTTGCTGCAGGAAGAGCGAGAAGAAGAACAGGCTGCTATAGCCGGACAATCCGAGGGCGAAGGAGGCGAAATTGAGGGAGGCAAAAGGGATGCTGCGGAAAAGATCGACGGGCAGCACCGGACGGCTCGCTTTGCTCTCGACCACGACGAAGGCAAGGAGTGCCAGCGCCGCGGCGGCCAAGGCGCCGAGCGTCACCGGCACGGTCCAGCCCGCTTGCCCCGCGACAATCAGTGCATAGGTCAACGTACCCAGGAACAGGATGCTCAGGAGTTGGCCGGGCGGATCGAGCGCAGCATGATCGGGAT
Organism: Labrys sp. F242; assembly: GCF_057813875.1. NCBI lineage: Bacteria > Pseudomonadati > Pseudomonadota > Alphaproteobacteria > Hyphomicrobiales > Xanthobacteraceae > Labrys > Labrys sp. F242. The sequence continues at coordinate 5,339 of NZ_JBVASG010000012.1, forward strand.
CGGCACTTTCGCTGATGCCGATCATGCCGAGACCGAAGGCGAGCGCGCCGAGCGGTAAGTTCACCAGAAAGATGCTGGGCCAGCCGACATTGTCGACCAGCAGCCCGCCGAGCATCGGGCCAAGGATCAGCGAAACAGCGCTGAAGGATGACCAGCCGCCGATGATATGGGCCCGCTCGCCGGGATCGGGAAAGGCCTGTGTTAGGATCGACAGGGCGCCCGGAATGACCAGGGCACCGGCGACGCCCTGAACGGCACTGCCGGCGATCAGCACCATGAGGGAGGGCGCCATCGCGCAGATCGCCGATCCCAGGGTGAACAAGACAATACCGATGAGCCAGGCGCGCTTGCGTCCATAGCGATCTCCGAGGGGACCGGCAGAGAGCATGAAGGCCGAAAGGCAGAGAGCATAGGAGCCGACGACCCATTGCAGGTCGGAAAGCTCGGCGCCCAGGCCCTTCTGGATGGCGGGGAGCGCCACCGTAACGATGCTGATCGCCAAAGTGGCCATGAAGGTGCCGAGATAAACAGCCGCGACGGCGGCCTTTCTGCGCAAGGAGGACATGATCGTTACCTGGCAAGGAGGATTTTTCGGCATCGATACATATCGACCGACGGTCAGTCAATCTGACTAAGCTATTCCAAAATCATTCTAAATATGGCAGAGAGCCATTCCATTCAGGACCTGGGCGAAAGAGGAGAGGCATGGCCGGAAAGATCGAGGGCCCGGGTGCGCCCATGCGGGGCGAGCGGCCGCGCCAGCGGCGCATCCAGCCGGCCGAGGTGCGGGTGGACGATCTGATGTCTGCGGCGGCGGAACTCTTTATCGCCCGCGGCATCGAGGCCACCACGGTCGACCACATCGTGGCACGCGCAGGCGTGGCCAAGGGCACGTTCTACCATTATTTCAAAACGAAGACCGATGTCATCCACGCCCTCCGCGAGCGCTTCTCGCAGGATTTCCTGTCCCGGGTCGCTGCGGCCGTCGATGCCTGCCCCCGTAACGACTATGTCGCCCGGCTTTCGGCCTGGATCGGCGGCGCCGTTGCGGCCTATCTCGCCAATTTCCAGCTGCACGACGTGGTCTTCCACGATTTCCCCCACAGCCAGCGGCAATCGCGCGAGAAGGACGCCGTGATTGCCCAGCTCGTCGCCCTGCTGGACGAGGGGCGCGCCGCCGGTATCTGGACCGTTCCGCACAGCCGCGCGGTGGCGCTCGTCCTGTTCGACGGCATGCACGGGGTCGTCGACGACGCCATCGCCGCGGGCGAACACGAACCGCAACCTCTATGCCGACTGCTGTCCGGCCTGTTTTCGCGCATGCTCGCGGCCTGAGCCGTCAAATCGCAAAACGTTTTAGCGCAGCGATTGGGTGAGCGATACCGAACGGCCCGGTCCCGACATCGGCCTTTTCTTCAAGGTGGCGGATTCGACGATCACGGTCAGCAGGATCGCAATTGCCAGAACGGCGACGATGCAGATGGAGAAGTGGAACTGCCGACCGGCATCGCCCCGCGAGACGCGGCGGAGGCGATGATTTTCCTCGGTGAAGTCCAACAGCGTTTCGTCGCGAGGCATGGCAGCACTCCCTCTGTCACGACAGGCTTCCGATACCTCTCAATGACAGCGGACCGGTGCTCCGCTCTGTGCGAAATGGCACAGCAGTCTTTTGAAATTCTGGCTCTCCGATACAAGAAATGACGATACATTTTGGTTCAAAAAGATGACGTGTTATCGTAAGATGTAAAAAATCTGGGCGTTACATGGGAAGCAATTCTGTAAGAATGCCTTCCCTTTTGATGCAAGGAAGCGCTCGTTACCCCTTACGCTACGACATTATCCGGTCCCCGCGGCTGATCTCCATGCCGCTCGGATCGAAACGACATCGCATCGAAGGAGCCTCGTTCGGTAGGCGTTGGGGTTGTTGCCCAGCCGAGGGCCCAGCATCCTGAGCTTGAGACAGGAACATTTGAGCGCCTGGATGCATTCCCCTTACAGAGAGGTAGTGCAATCATGATCCTAGACGACAAGAACACCCTTGTGCTGGTCGGAGACGGCAGGAAGGCGCTCTTTCTGCGCCAGGTCGGACGTGGCAACAAGGCCAGTCTCACCGTCGACCATGTCCTGCAGGAAGACAATCCCGCCACACGCGAACAGGGCACCGATCAGCCGGGGCGTACCGGCACCGGCACCAATGGCCGCACCAGCGCCATCAAGGAGACCGACTGGCATCGGCTGGGCGAGGAACGTTTTGCGGCCGGGCTCGCCGAAATCCTGTATCGACGCGCCCATGCCGGCCAGTTCGACAAGCTGATCGTGGTCGCCCCGCCCAAGGTGCTCGGCGACCTCCGCCAAGCCTTCCACCAGGAAGTGGTGGAGCGCATCAGCCGCGAAATTCCCAAACAGCTGACCTCGCATCCGATCGAGGATATCGCAAAGATGCTGCGGGACTAGCCACGCCGCCATCCGATGCCATCGAACTTGGCCTGAGTCCGGAACACCAAGCTGGCAAGGGAGAGACAGCAGCCTCCCCGCCCGCTTCCTCATCTCTCCGGCGATGCCGCTATCCAACCGCGCCTGCGGCTTCGTCGATCAGTTGACTGACCTCCACCGGCCTGGAGGCGAGTGAAGCATGGCTGGCCTCGAGCGTAATGACCTTGCGCGGGTTCATGCGCGCGGACATGCGCTTCTGGTTGTCGGGGGCGATCATGCGGTCATGGCTGGAAATCTGATACCAGACCGGCTTCGCCTTCCAGGCAGGTGTGGTGACATTGTCGCCGAAGGTGGAGGTCAATGGCGCTTTCTGGGTGACGGCCATGATCCTGGCTTCCTCCGCGCTCAGATCCTGGCAGAAACTCTCGCCGAACCTGTCGTATTTGATCCAGAGATAGCCATCGCTGTCCGGCGCGATATTGGGGAACGCCTCGGGCGGGCTCTGCTGGCTGATCGCGCCAGGGCTCTCGCCGGCATCCGGCGCGAAGGCGGCGATATAGACCAGGCCCGCCACATTCGGCAGGCCTCCGGCCTCGGTGATCACCGCGCCCCCATAGGAATGGCCGACCAGCACCACCTTGCCTTCCTGTTGCTTGACCATCTTGCGGGTACGCTCGGCATCATCGGCCAGGCCGGTGAGCGGCAGTTCCACCGCACGGACCTTGTCATATCCCAGGCGCGTGAGTTCCGTGATCACCTTGGCCCAATGGGCCGCGCCGCCCCAGAAGCCATGGACGAGCACAATCGTCGTATCCTTAGCCATCATATGCCTCACCTGTGCTGAGTGCCCTTGCGCGCGCCATTCTATCGCGCTTTTGGGTCGGCCACGCATGAAATGACCCCAAGGAAGAACGCAGTTTCGTAACGGGCATCGCCGGAACGCGCCCTCGAAGGACCTGGACAGCCGTATCGCGCGGGTTCATCCGCTGTGGCCCCACCAGGACCTCATACGCCGGTTATCGATTTTCAGGTCGGCCCATGGGCACCCCTTAGGGGGCCGGACCGCACAACTCGGAGAGTGCCTGGCTCAGGGTCACATTGACCGGGCGCAACCTGGCCTGGGGATGGTGGCCCACATAGCGCTCAAGCAGTTCGACCACCGCCTTGTCGGTCACGCCGGCGAGGCATTGCCTGCGGTGGCGTGTAAGGCTGCAGCCCTCACCGAGGCAGGTCGAGAGCTGTTCCATCACGATGGCCAGGGCGAAGCCGCGCTTGTAGTCGTCGGGCCAGGCGAGCCAGGCATCATAGCCCTGCGCCTGCACCGGCCCGTTGCACAGCAAGGACGCCGCCCCGATGAGCAGTCCGCCTACCGCAAGCCAGTTGCCGCCCTTCATCGCGCGCTCCCGACGTTCCGGATGGCAGTCTTGCATCTTTTGCCGAAAGCCGGCAGGTTTTTCAGATTGGGAAAAGACGCCAGAACAACCAGTTGCGGACGAGGTTCGCTTCACGGGCATCACGTCTTGCGGCGACCAAGAAGAAGCTATTTGAACGGGCGCGCCCATTCGGCAAGCTTGCGCCGGAACGCCGCCGGCCAGGCCTTCACGTCGGGCCGGACGGCGACGGGCCTATTGCCCTCCTTCCACGCCAGATAGGCCTGCTTCTTCGCCACGTCGATGATGTAGAATGCCGTTTCGTCCGGGCATTGGAGCTTGAGGCAGGACGTTCCGATCACGGCGTCGCCCTCGACATCGACACTCCCCACCCCGTCCAGGAGGCGCTTGAACGTCGCCTCGTCCTGCCCGAGCATCTCGACCAGCCGGCTGGCGATCGTGCCATAGCTGAAGATCTGGTTGGGATGCTGCGCCTTCAGGTCGAGCGCGTTCTGCCAGATCATCGGATCGGGCGCGGTAGCCGTCTTCTGCGGAGCAGAAAAGCCCGTCTCCGGCAGCCATACCCAGCGAGTGCCATTGCCATAGGAGGAATTCTCCTCGAAGACGAAGCCGACCCCCGAGCTCACGAAATCGACGTTTTGACACTCCCCAATGAGGCCATCGAAACGCGCTGGCTTGCCGGGCGGGAATGCGATGACGAACCTGGCAGGCGCACAGGCATTGCCGCCGCTGCCGGCATAACCGATCGCATAGCCGGTCTGGCCGATCACACCGATCTTCTCGAGAGCGATCACGCCGTTCTCGGCCACTATCTTGCCCTCGACCTCGAGCTGGCGGCCATCGTCATCGGTATCGATAAGGGCGATCTTGCGCCCGAACAGCTCCAGCGGCTGCCAGCGTATGGGCTTGCGGGCAGAGGCCGACGTGGCAAGGAGCAGGCTGAGTCCCAGTCCCAAGCAGAGTTTGCCGATGGAGCCCATGGCTAGGGCTCGCCGGGAATCTGTGCAAAGAGCTCCTGTCTTGCAGATTGGACCCATCACACGCCGCATGGATGTACTCCCGCCCGACCGGTATCGCCAGCGGGCATTTAATAGCACTCGGCGGGCGACCTCCACTATTCCAGTCGGAGCAGGCCGAGCGCAAAATCGCCACTCCAGCGGCCCCCGCGATATTTCGGCCGGACTCGCTTTCGTCGAGGCTGTTTGGCGTGCCCGATCCAGCCGGTCCCGGAAGCGGCCGTGCGGAGACCTAATTTCGACAGCGCCAGAAAGATCAAATGACGCCTTGATTTTGCAGGTGCGACGGCTACGAATTTACCATCTGGCCACACTGGATTGTCTCAGTGCGGGGCAAGGATAATACTTCGAGAAGCCTGGACAATATCTCTATGCTCGCGGATAGCACGAGCCCGGAAAAAGCAAACGAAGAGAGAGGCCATATGTTTCCAGACCCCAGAGGAATGTTACTGCAAGTGCTGCCTAAGGGGGGCGTCGGTGTCGAAATAGGCGTTCTCATGGGCGATTTCTCTGCCCAATTGCTGCAGGTCACCCAACCCAGGAAACTATATCTGGTTGATCCGTGGGTGCATTTCGACGATGCCGCGCACACAACGACCCTCTATGGCGGGTCAGCTTTTACGCGCGAAGAAGTCGAAGCGCGGTATCCGCGCGTCGTCGAGCGATTTCGCGAGCAGTCACAAGCCGGACTTGTGGAGGTCGTTCGCGACTTCTCCACCAAATGGGCCAGACAGGTTGGGGATGGGACGCTCGACTATGTCTATGTCGACGGCGACCATAACAAGGATGCTGTCGCCGCCGATATCGATGCCTTCTGGCCGAAATTGAAGCTCGGCGGCATCATGGCTTTCGATGACTACACATTGGGCGGATGGTGGAAGGACGGCGTAGTTGCGTCCGTACACGCTCTGCTCAACCAAGAGCGCTGCCAACTGGAACTTGCGGTCGGCAGCCAGGTCGCTGTGCGCAAGCTGTAGTGCTGGACGCGCTTTCCTGGTGTCCAGCGAAGGTGCATTCGATCACTCAACGCCGGTAGAAACGGTAATTTCTTACCGGACATCTTATCGATGCCGGCCTCCCTTCCGCTCTACGGCGGCGGCGCCTCGACGGCCGGCGTCTCAAAACCCCGACGGTAGCTCCAAAAAAGCGAAACTGCGGAAAACCTGCTATCGGGCTGTGAGGCAGAGCAACGGCGCTTGAGGGGCAGCCCCGTTTGATGATCCAGCCAAGTGTGACAGGCTAGCACCTGCCGAGCATTCGGTTTTTCATCCGCGTAGCTGAACTGATAATCCCATATGTCGTAGTCCTTGCCCAAAATGCGCTCGGAACCGGCAAGGACGCAATCGGAATGGATGGCCTCTTTTGGCAGCCCATCCCGCCGGAATACGAAATTGCTTTCAACGTATTTCGATCCAGGATTGTTGCGTCGGTAGGCCTTCGTTCCGATCACGACAAGCTCACCATGGACCACCTTTCCATCGGAGTATTTCAGGTCTCTGACGACCTGAAACTGCTCAAGTGACCCTAGCTTGTCATTGGCCTCAAGTAGCGGCTGGCAGGAAGCATCGACTACCGCTTCCGCAGCGGCGCCTGCCGATGAGCAAAGGGCGACGATCACTATGCTCAAGGCAACGGTCTTAGACGCAGGTCCCATTGCAGCTTCGCCTCAATCTTGAGGAAGCATGCGTTGCCTCGTCCTGTTCTGCAAGTCCCGCCCGCATCGTGAATGAAAACGAATATGCGAGTGGATAGGCACCTAACGAACCGCGCGACCTGTTCTGCGTTTTTATCGCCAGCATGCCTGTCCACCGCAGGCAAGCACGCGAGCCATGCCTGCTCCATATCACTGGATATCTGCCCCCTTGTCGAGAGCATCACTTCGGCCAGGTTGGCGGTAGCGTGAGAGCGTTTCGTTCAATCTCACCGACAAAGCATCCCCTACGGTGCGGGAACGGTGGCCGTCCGGGGATGGTAGGACGGTTCAAATCCGAGGGAGGGATTTGAACTGCCGACACCTCCCGTGTGAAGGGAGCGCCCTCCCTCTCCAGCCCAAAGGCCAGAATGCAACCTGTTCATGAGGGCGATCGGCGGCTATAAGTTTGACGCGCCGAAAGGCTTCTTTATGGGATGAATTCGATATGAGCACTGGAACGGTCAAATGGTTCAACGAGCAAAAGGGCTATGGTTTCATTCAGCCGGATGACGGCTCGAAGGATGTTTTCGTTCACATCAGCGCCGTAGAGCGTGCTGGCTTCCGTTCCCTGCAGGAGGGTCAGAAGGTCAGCTATGAGCTGGTTGAAGATCGCCGCTCCGGCAAGCTGTCGGCAGATAATCTGCAGGCCAAATAAGGCCTCTGAAGCGCGAAGCCCTCTGGCCCGCAGGCCAGAGGGCACTGAAAGGCGTTGCAAAAGTCGGCCGCAAAAGAGAAGCTATAATTGGCAGATTTGAGAAGGATATGCCGATGGCCAGCAGCTTTATCCAATCCTCAAAACTAAAGGTGCTTTGGTTCCTCCTAGCCCCGGCGATAGGTGGGTTTTTTGGAGGATACTTAGCTGGCGGCCCTGGTGCTGGGACAGCAGGCGCACTCGGAGGCGCCGCTGGTGGTTTCTGGACCTATCAGAGGCATATGAAACGACAGCAAGCCGACCTGGAGAAAGGTTCTTATAATCCCTGACCATTGAGGCGCATCGTCCAGGTGGCAAAAACTCAAGGACCCAGGGGCGTAAAGATTACTGCGGCGATTCAAGCCTTGCTCTCAACCAAAAAGGCCGCCCCGAAGGACGGCCGTGGCTTCGAGCGACCGCCGGTGGTCAATAGTGCCAATCATCCTCGATGCCGAGCGTCTCGCTGACGATCTGGCCCAACCGGTTTTTCGTCTCTTCCGAGTACGGCTCCATCTTGATCGCCACTCCGCTCTTAACAGGGTTGGAGACGTAGTTGCCCAGGCTATGCGGAGCATCCCGTAAGAACTGAGCGAACACCGGGATCTTGGCCGCCTCCAAGATAAAGCGGTTGAGGTTGACACCGTAAGGCAACACCACCGTCAAAAGCAGATTCAGGATATCCTCGATCCTGCTTCCGGCATTGAGCTTTTGCATCGCATCCCAGGCACAGTTCCGCTCAGAATTGATTTCTCGAACCACCCGAGCCCATAGAGCTTTCTTGCCGTTCTCGATCACGAACCGATCGCACGCGGGGCCATCGTTGGCGGCGGCCCAATACCAGTCTTGCGTCTTGTCCATTATCTTGCCCCAGTAAAAGGAAATAGGGCCGCATGGCGCGGCCCTCGTTGTGTCATTGCTTCAGTAGCTCAAGACCGGATCTTGGCCGTGAAATGCACGGTAGAACTCACGCCTGAGCTTAAGGGCCAAGTCGAGAGCATGGATGGTCGAGAACTCGACGCTCTCCCGCTCCTCCCGCGAGCACTGCAGGGTGATCCACTGGTCTCCGACGTCGCCGCTTGGTTTTGCCTGCCGAAAGCAATCTTCCTGCAGCATGAGGGCGACGCGCAGCATGTTCACCGCGTCGCAGACCAGCGGCTCCAGACGCTTCATTGCGACCGCAACGGCGGTATCGTCTGAGCTGTCCGGTTCCGGTTCGATCTTTCTCGCGGTGTTCATGCCGCTCTCCCGAAGAGATCGCGGCCGGTCTTGCCCAGTTTCTTGGCGAAGTGCTGGATACCCTTCGGCGTCATGAAGGTCTGCGGACGCGCCTTGTCGTCGACGATCGTCACCTTGACCTCGAAAAGCCCCTGCTCCCGATACTGCACCTTGGGAACGAGGTTACCGCCCTGGTAGAACAGATAGCCCTGCTTCAACTGCCCGATGAATTTATTCGGGCTGCCGGTGAGAATGCGGCCGGCGTTCTGCAGTGTATACAGGCCGTCAGCATCGGCAAACTGGTCATAAAACGTGGTCTTGGGCTTGGCGCTCTCGACCTGGGCCTCTGCCTTCACGGCGCGCTGTTCCAGCTCCTTGTTCACCTCGATCAGTTGCAAGGCGATCGTGGTCAGTGTCGCCGGGTCCCGGACGTTTACAGGTGGCAGCTTGCCTTCCAACTCCTCCAGCCGCTTCACCACCTTGTACCGGAGGTCAGCCCGATAGCCGGTGATGAGAGTGACGGTCAGGTCCTTGGGGAGATTGAAGACCTCAACCTCCTTGAAGCCACCGTTCCCCGTCGAGATTTTTGCAACGGCTGAAAACTGAGCCGTTGCCATTCCAAGGTCTCCGAGCATCGTTCGAATGTCACGGAGCACGTTCTTATGCTCCTTCTCGCACAGCTCCGCGATCTCACGGCTCGACATTGTCAGCGGCCCATTGGCCGTGCTATAAACCAGCTCGTTCATTTGAACGCCTTTCAATTTTGCGGTTGAAGGTTAGACGGGGCGAGCTTGCCGGCTCATTGCCCCGTCTTTTCGTTTGTGGCGGCCCTGACCGCTTGACGTTCCATTCGCTCACGGATGCAGCGAACAATTTCGTCGTTTTGCGAAGTGAAATTCTCCTTCGACATTTTGCCGAGCCATTCCTTCACAGGCGCCGGAAGACGCAAAGTGAGACTCGACCTTTCTCCTTCTCTCATGCTAAACCCTTGCTGGCGTCATAGTGACGCTATCTATTTAGCTCGGCGCCACAGTGGCGTCAAGCGTCAAAGTGGCGTCATGGCTGATACACGCGAAAATTTTGTTCGTTTCTCATTGCGCCTGCCGAAATCGCTCATGGAGCGCCTGGAGGCAGCGACAGAGAGTAAGCGCAGCGTCAATGCCGAAATAATTTCTAGGCTTGAACTCAGCTTTGAGTACGATGATCATTTCGGCCTAATGGGCGAGCCATACGAACCGTCTGTCACAATCCCACCAGACGAGGACCCGGAATACACACCATTCCAACTAACCACCCGCGAACGCCTGATCGCTGATGAGGTGGTGAGGCGGCTAGAACTGAGAGACGCTGAAAAGGCGAAGCTCCGCGCAGGACGCCGCCGCAAGCCCGACTAACCTTTCCCCTTAGGTTGTGATATGGGAATGGCAGGGGGGCGAACATGAAGATTGTTGTTGTTGCTGTGGCTTTGGCGGTGGCAGGGCCGGTTATGGCCCAGTCTTCGAAGACTGCTGATCAACGAGCTTATGAAAAATGTATGAGCCCATACCCAAAGGATGTTTCCAAAACATACTTCGGACCACAGTTCAAATGCTCAAATGCCGTTTATAAGGCTTGCGAAAAAAGAACGAATGATTGGGCGAAATGCTCGAATGAAGATTCAGAGAGAACAAGGATAGCTCAATTCAAAGGCCTAGAACTGCTTACACAAGAATCAGACAAGTGCATGCTCGAATATACAAAGGCGTACGCTGTCGCCACTCAGGAAAGCGTGCAAACCGTCATTGATGCGGCTTACACGAAGTGCGGTGACTCCACCGGCCCAATGAACTCAATCGCGGCAAATATGACGCGAGAGCCTCTAAACGACCTGATTGATCGATATAAGAAAAGATTTACCGCCACAGTTATGGACGCGCGCATCAAGGTCAATTCCGGGAGCGTTTCCACGCCAGAAACACCAAAGTCCAAGGCGTTCTGACCCTTACCTCTGCCCCCAAGTAGTCTGACCATAATCCTTGAACCGTTGATGGGCGGCTCCTGCTCAGCTCAAATCTGAGCAGTCCAGTGATTTCAGTGGGATAGGCGCCGAAGTGCTCCAAGCTCCATAGCTTTTCACGCCTTACAATCGTCACGCATCGCGCCAGAGATTCCAACTCTCCGCGCAAGGCGATGGCACCCTAGACCACAACCCATTCGAGCCGGAAAAACCGTTGCTCGGTTATCCACGCCGACATTGATTTTGCTTGAGAATTTTCGGAACAAATTGGATACGGTTTCGTTGGGTGGGACTTTTTACCCGCACCCTTGTTCTCGATTAGTTCGACGGCCCGCACCACCACAACCGCCGTTCCTCGCGCGCTGCCGCCCCAGCCTTCCATGGGCGGGCTAGGTCTTCGCGAACTAGTTGCATGCCGGCGTTGAGACCTGACGGGCTACCGATCCGCAGCGCACCGAGCGTTCGGCCGTAAAGGTCTCGGTGCCCGTCGCGTTCCACATAAACCACCTTGCCCTGATCAACTGGGCCAGTCTCGCTTTGGCCTTGAGGCCCTGCTGCAGGCCCTCCGCGCAATCGGGATGGAAGACCTCGGGCGCATCGATGTCACGCAGCCTCACCCGCTCGGCGCAGCCGCGGCCAGGCCTTTTGCAGGGCAGGGCAACCGTATCGCCGTCGAGGACAATGATGCGGTTACCGTCGATCGGCTCATAGATGGCGCCGCTGACCCGCTACGATGTCATGGGCCTGGTCTGGCTGCTGAACGGCAAGGAGGTCAGCGCGATCGACAAGCGTACCGCCAAGATCGGGGCGACGACGTACTACCGGGCGAAATTCTATTAAAGCAGGGGGGACTCTGGATCCTCAAGTGACTCGGGTTTACCCCCATGCTCAAGGAGCGGCATAACTTTTTCTGTGGCAACGAAATGGTCACCCACCTGCGTCATGTATCCAAGTTCAGAAATTTTCTTAAATAGGGGAAACTCTTCTGCTAGAAGCCAAAAATATACTTCACTTTCACCAAGAAACGCAGAAATTCGCGGTATATTCAGCCGACCGAGAGACCGGCAATAATCTAGATAGAAAGCGAGAAATCTCGCAAATGACGGGCCCTTGGCATGATTGCGGTAAGCAACCTCCGCGGCACCATCTGGTGGACAAGTTAGCTTAAAATGATAAGCCCAGCCGTCTCGTTCATCTAGTGGGCGCAGAATTCCCAATCTCCATAAATAATCTGCCATGTACTCATAGTCGGACGTGGACATATGATAGAAATATGGAGCTTGAATAAGTATGTTTGTCGAATACTGCACAAAGGTTTCGCCGCCGTAGAGGTCGACGACACACTGAGTAAAAAATTCAGCAATTTTTCCGTAAATTTCTTTCTCTGTATCATTCATTGAAGCGCTGCCGGAATTATATACGAAGAACTCTCGCAAATAAAATGCCGATGATCAAACGTAAAAAACGTCCCTGATCCCGAAGGACCAGGGGTAGGTGTGCCGTGTCAATGTGACGGGAGACCAATGGGTTGAACTCAGCGCTCATCCATGGCGTTTGAGAATTTCATCGCAATTGGTGGCGTGATACGTTCCGCGCCACATGCTGAGACCTTGCGCATAATCTCTGATGTATTTGTCCGCTTTTCTGGAGGAGCCCTTGCACAGGAGGCCGTAGTCCAAATACATCTTGGTTCCGCTTATAGAAGCCTCATACATTTTGCAGACAGTTGCCGGATCAGCCAATCGCTCTGCTTCAGTCATCGCAATATATTTTGCGACGTGGACCTTGGAATCGGCGATCGTCTTGTTCCACAAACTCATTTTTCCTGTGTCCTGACGGTACTTCGCCTGGGCACTGCAAAAGACATCCTCCGCAAGCGCTGGAGCGATGGGAAGTAACCACAACACGCTGTAAATCAGTATCCTCAGCATCTAAAACCAGCCCCCGCCATTGAATGCGCTCGGTCCGATTTCTGACAGAGGAGGCATTCTTCATCAAGTTTAACGGGGGCCGTAGGTTCGGCTCTGCTGTTTATCGTCAATAAGCCGATCAAGTTTCGTCTCGATCCGGCGCGTCGTCTCGACGAAGGCGAGCATCGTCGTCTCAGCCTTGGCGAACCGCTCGCGGATCTCGCCACTGTTATCCTTCAGCTTGCCGATCTCCACCTCGAGCTTGATGTTCCGCTCCTCGATCATATTGACGCGGCTGCTCAACTGGCTTGACCACCAGACGACGCCGCCGGTCTGCACAAGCAGGGTGATCACCAGCGCGAGCGGAATTTTCTTGTCCACGGTCCAATGCTCTTTCTCGCTCTGATCGGTCATGGCCAGCACCCCGCCGCTTTGCCCCGCACATAGTGAAAGGTGAGCCTCTCATTTCCTGCCGGCGTGGTCGCTGTCACGCCGCGCAGATCGTCGTTGATGACCCCGCAGGGCCTATTTACCGGGACCGACGCACAGCCCGGTAGAAGCGTCGCGCTGGCCGCCAAGAGCAAAGCAGCGGCGAGCATCCTGTTCAGCCTGGTCGGCTTTCGAAATGTTGGCATCGTTCGCCCTTTCGATTTTCTGGACAGCGTTGTCCGCGGCGGAATGCTGGATGTGCTTGACGAAGCCCACGGCGGCCATCAGCACGAGGGCAATACCCACGATGGCAGCCCAGGCGCGCGCGGGGACGAGGGCAAGTAGCGCACTCATGCTGCCGCCTCCCGATGCTTCATCTGCTGGTAAGCAATGATGGCAATGCCGGCGATGGTGAGCGTCACGCCGCCGACGGTCAGGATCGCGAACAGGTTATCGACCAACCAGCTATTACCGGTCAGCGGCTCGACGGCATCCTTGGCCTGTCCAATCGCCGCGCCGACCGTGCCGATGGTCGCCGTGATCGTGCCCTTGCCGGCGGGCGTTGCCGAAACCTTCGTGTCTTTCGGGTTGGCGATCACCTGGCCGCCAGCGGGTGCTGGCGCAACCGTGCTGACGCCGCCCGCCATCTTGATCGCCGTCACTCGCACATGAGCGACACGGGCGCTCCAGCCCTTGCCGAAAGTCTTCCAAGTTTTGAGGCCGCGCATGAACCGGAGACGAGCATCGCAAAGCTGGTTGGCGAGATCAGCACTTCGGAAATTCCGAATAGCTGCCAACGTCTTCACCCCCATGATGCCATCTGCTTCAACCCCAACTATTCTCTGGATGGCTTTCGTCGCTTGGGCCGGACCTGAATTCACTCCGTAATCGAAAACTGCTAGGTCAACGCCGGCAGGTAGGTCATCCCCTTTCACGGCATTCCAGTATTGTTGGCGATAGATAGCCGAGACTTCCGCGTCAGTGATCGTGAAGACGTCCCGATTGGCTTTGCCCTCAGAAATGAGCCACGCTTTAAAAACTTTCTGTGTAACACCTTTGTTGGTTCTGCCTCCTGGATCTGCCTTCAGGTCGACTTTTCCGCCTTCGTATGCCAGAATTTGCTTAAGGCATGCTTCGTACGAAGCGCTCATGGGAGCCTCCAATTTGGGACAGTTGATTGATAGGACGGGAGACCGTTACGGGCGCTTGGCGGTTCTCTACCGCGACACAAGCGTCGGCCCTGCAACAGGCGGGAAGCGTGTTCGGTGGATGTGCAAATGCGACTGCGGCGCGGTCATCTCGAAGACGGGCCACGAACTTGCATCAGGAGACACAACAAGCTGCGGGTGTCTTCATCGAGAAATGGTTGGTGATATGCGGCGATCGCACGCGATGACCAGAACGCCTACCTATCGGTCGTGGCAGGCCATGAAGGAGCGATGCCTTAATCCCAAGGCCGACAATTTCAAATTTTATGGCGGGGCCGGGATATCGGTATGCGAGAGATGGAAGAACTCTTTCGAAGCGTTCTTGGAAGATATGGGCCGGCGTCCAAACGGCATGACCCTCGACAGGATTGATCCTTGCGAGAATTATGAACCGGGAAATTGCCGTTGGGCAACGCCGCCTGAGCAGAGCTACACAACCAGTCGACTCCGTTTTTACAATTGGCGGGGCAAACAAATGTTGGTTCGCCAGATCGCTGAAATGGAGGGAGTTCCCTATACGTCTCTCGTGAAAGCGCTGCGCAAAAACCCTAATTCGAAGCAGGCCGTTGCCCATGTTAAAGCGCGTCGCGGGCGTTCAGGGATCCAGAATCTTCGCCCAGCCACATAGCCGCCTTCAGAACCGAAGACGAGCTTGATGGTCTGGGCGAGGTTGTCGCTCATGATGGCCTCAATAAAAAAGCCCCAGCAAAGCAGGGGCTAAGATTTCACGGATTTGTCACGGCTTGGATTCCGAGATGTCTGCCAATAGTAAGGGAGGGTGGCTATGGCAGACGATGTTCAAATTACATGCATTAATAAGACTGACCGGCAGAACGCCCACGAGAGAATTAGTCGTGTCGGGGGTATAAACCCGGATGGAAGCCGATGGCGGCTGACGCTTGCAGATGCCATCGCTGGCATCAAAGCTGGCAAGTGGAGATTCTGGACGTCAGGTGGCGGGAAAAGTGTCTGGGTTGTTATTGCTGTGTCTCAGGCGGGACATGAATATCTGAAGACGGAGCCGGATGGGGTTCAACCAGACAACCTGCTGGCTCTTCCTGAGTGCCCCTCATGATCATCTCACAAGGAGCGCGGTAGCCCATCGGTTCAAGCGCCCACGCTAACGCCTGTTGAGCGGCATATAGCCGGCTGTAGGTATTTTCATCAACGGCCGAACGAAGGGCCCTGCCGATACGATCAAGCTCACGCTGGATGTAGCTCATCGTTCTGTCCTTTCTGTTGCAAGGTGGAGCACTAAAAAAGCCGCCTCAAGGGCGGCCGGTGGGCGAAAGGGAGGAAGGATCAAAACCGGGCGGCGAAAGCGGCCAGTTCAGGGGAGAGGTTGGGCCAGTTCGCATCGTCCTGGTATGCGGCGTTCCCGATCAGCCCGGCACAGGCGCCACGCATGGCGTTGATCCAGTCCATCGCCGCGGCGAAGGTGATCAGGTCTGCTTTCTGGGCATCGGTAAGCGTGCCGCCCTGCAACGCCTTGGCGTTCAGCAGGTTGATATATCCGTTCAGATTGGCCTGCGTGGCCTGAGAGGCGGCGGCATAGATGCGCCGGGCACATTCGGCGCGTACCGCCTCTGGAGTGGCCTTGCGCCCTTCCCACGCGGCGATTTCGTCAGCGGCAGCATCCCGGTCTCCCGGCTGACAATCGCCAAGATAGATCTCACCCGTCTTCGTATCGATCCACATTCGAGCCTCACCAAGTGCTTGTTGCGATCAGGATGTAACGCCAGTTGGCATTAGTGAGCGTCAGGCCAGCGCCATTCGTCGCGTTGAACAGGACGTAGCCATTCAGAGCGCCGGGCGTGAAGTACATCGCGTTCCTCAGCATCACGGGCTCAAGAGGTCCCCACCAAGGGCCGCCGCCGGCCTCCGTGGCAACGCCATAGACGATATCGCCCACCGCGTAGTTGCCCTCGGCGATGGCGCACTGAAGCGCAAAGGCGCCCATGATGCCGACAGCGGTACCGACGTTGTGGTTTTTCGAGGTCTTGGTACCGGCGGCAGGGAGCGAGCCGGTATCGGTATATTGGAAAGACCTCTGATAGGCATAGGCCACCGTCGACGTGATCGCGCTGGCGCTGGCAATTGCCTCACCAATGAAGACGCGATTGGTCGGCGCCGCGACCGAGCCGTTGCCGACGTACATCTGCCCCTGGCCGATGATATAGGTGTGCTGCCCAGATGCCACGCTGGCTGTGCCGCCATACTGATAGATGGGAGCCAAAGCCGCCACGCCGAGAATGCCGGTATCATCGAGCCAGATAAAGCTGGTGGCCGAAGCATTCACTGTCACTGCGAGATTGCTATTGACCACGACAACCAGGTCCTGCTGACCCTGGGCGCCGAAGCTCTGAGCGATCGTTGCGATGAGCTGGGCCGACGAGCTGACATTCTGCATCGTCAATGTCAGGTTTGCCGAGGTCGCGGGGAAAAAGGTCGGCAACCCGTTGGCGTCCATCGGCCCTTGCAGCACGGTTTGGCGCTTCGGGACCTCGATGCCGGTCAAAAGGAGCGATGCCCGCTGATAGGTGATCACCTGCCAATTGCCGCTTCCAAGATAGAGCGCAATGGCTGTGTCGCCCGCCCTGGTCAGGATATTCGCCGCGCCCGGCAGGATCAGCGACGTAGCGTTGTGGGTCAACGTCAGGGCACCCGCGAAGGTGAGGAAATACAGCGGGAACGCCGTGCTCGCGGTCGAGCCAAACGAGGTGATCGTGGTGGTGCCGGTGACGCCTATGTTGCGGCTGGAGATCGTGCCAAGATCGGTCGTGGCGGCCGATACGAGAGAGGTTCGCGGGCCGGTCTCTGCGGCCACATTCTGCAGCAGGATATATTGCGTCCCGTCATAGAGAACTTCGGTCTCCTGCCCGACGATCATTTCCCCACCAGCCAACGGCAGAAGGCCAAGCGGGCTCATTTTCATGATGTTCTTGGCCGCGATGACGGGCGCCGTGATCGCGAGCGTGGTCGCGCCGGTCGGCGTGAAACCAGGCGTGAAGACGATGCGATAACCTGCCGTCAGCGTGAAGGTGTTCGGGCTGACGCTGGCGAGAACCTGGGCGCTGGCCGTCCCGGTCGTGGTGCCGCCAATGAAGGTCGTGGCACTGCCGGAAACCTGCCCATCGACATAGCTCTTCGTCGCCGCGTCCTGGGCGCCGGTGGGATTGGCGAGCAACGTAATCCGGTTGTTGCCCATGGGCAGCGCGGCGTTCATCGCCTTCGTGCCGGAAACGTTCACCGAGTTCGTCAGCTCGTTCCCGATGTCGGCGACCAAGTTGTTGTACGGCGTGGCATAGATGACCTCACCGTCAACACCAGCGGTGCCGGCCGGCTGAATGTAGGTTCCAGAGCCGTTACGAGGCATCGGGCATTCTCCAAAGTAAAACCCGCCACTTAGGGCGGGCTGGATTTCACGGGACGGTCACGGTGAATGTCGTTCGAAAGAGGTATCCGCAGTGGTGCGGATCAGGGGGGCCATCTCGATGATCAAGATTGTGTTCGCCGCGTTAGTCGCGGCGATGTTCTCATTTGCAGTTGCACCGGCCTGTCAAGCGAAGCGAGGATTTGACCCCTTTGGCGAAGTGAGGAACTGACCCCCTTGTCATTGCGCTGCGGTTGAAGTGGCATCAAGCGCAGATCCGGCCTTCTGCAGAAGGCCGGATCTGCGCTT
>NZ_JBVASG010000013.1:0-2500 GCF_057813875.1 Labrys sp. F242
TGGTTGCGGGGGCAGGATTTGAACCTGCGGCCTTCAGGTTATGAGCCTGACGAGCTACCGGGCTGCTCCACCCCGCGGCAGGTAATTTACATGGTATTCGAGATTTTTGCTTTGCAGGCCTGGCAACGACCTACTCTCCCAGGTCTTGAGACATAGTACCATCGGCGCTGAGGAGTTTAACGGCCGAGTTCGGGATGGGATCGGGTTGAGGCTCCTCGCTAGTGCCACCAGGCCGGCGAAGCAAAATCTGAAGCAAGAATGGAATATTCCAGGTCACTGTCGGTATTTTTCACCGCGAGTGAGTATTGATAAATGAGAGCGATCAAGCCGATCAAGCTATTAGTACCGGTAAGCTGCACGGATCGCTCCGCTTCCACACCCGGCCTATCAACGTGGTGGTCTACCACGGCTTTCGAGGGAGAACTCATCTTGAGGTGGGTTTCCCGCTTAGATGCCTTCAGCGGTTATCCCGACCGTACATAGCTACCCTGCACTGCGGCTGGCGCCACAACAGGTCCACCAGAGGTACGTCCATCCCGGTCCTCTCGTACTAAGGACAGATCCTCTCAATTCTCCTACGCCCACGCCAGATAGGGACCAAACTGTCTCACGACGTTTTGAACCCAACTCACGTACCACTTTAATCGGCGAACAGCCGAACCCTTGGGACCTTCTCCAGCCCCAGGATGTGATGAGTCGACATCGAGGTGCCAAACGATTCCGTCGATATGGACTCTTGGGAATCATCAGCCTGTTATCCCCGGCGTACCTTTTATTCGTTGAGCGATGGCCGTTCCACAACGGACCACCGGATCACTATGGCCGACTTTCGTCTCTGCTCGACTTGTCAGTCTCGCAGTCAGGCGGGCTTATGCCATTGCACTCGACGACCGATTTCCGACCGGTCTGAGCCCACCGTCGCACGCCTCCGTTACTCTTTGGGAGGCGACCGCCCCAGTCAAACTACCCACCATACACTGTCCCGGGCCCGGATGACGGGTCGCGGTTAGACATCCATGATCGTAAGGGTGGTATTTCAAGGGTGGCTCCACACGGGCTGGCGCCCATGCTTCATAGCCTACCACCTATCCTACACATGCAAGCACGAATGCCAGTGTAAAGTTATAGTAAAGGTGCACGGGGTCTTTCCGTCTAAGCGCAGGTACCCCGCATCTTCACGGGGAATTCAATTTCACTGAGTCTATGCTGGAGACAGCGGGGAGATCGTTACGCCATTCGTGCAGGTCGGAACTTACCCGACAAGGAATTTCGCTACCTTAGGACCGTTATAGTTACGGCCGCCGTTTACCGGGGCTTCGATTCAAAGCTTGCACCTCTCCTCTTAACCTTCCGGCACCGGGCAGGCGTCAGACCCTATACGTCGCCTTGCGGCTTAGCAGAGCCCTGTGTTTTTGTTAAACAGTCGCCACCCCCTAGTTTGTGCCCCTCGCCCATGGTTGCCCACGAACGAGGCCTCCTTATCCCGAAGTTACGGAGGCAAATTGCCGAGTTCCTTCAGCATAGTTCTCTCAAGCGCCTTGGTATACTCTACCAGTCCACCTGTGTCGGTTTCGGGTACGGTCTGATGTGGGAGCTATTTCCTGGAACCTCGTGATGGCATGCACAATCCAATAAGCACACACCACGGAAGAGATCCGTCACTACCCACTGGTCAAGGAATATTCACCTTGTTCCCATCGACTACGCTTTTCAGCCTCGCCTTAGGGGCCGACTAACCCTGCGCAGATTAGCTTTACGCAGGAACCCTTGGACTTTCGGCGACAGTGTCTCTCACACTGTTTGTCGTTACTCATGCCAGCATTCGCACTTCCAATACCTCCAGAGCCGCTCACGCGTACTCCTTCACAGGCCTATGGAACGCTCCGCTACCGCGTACATGCTCTCGCATGCACACCCACAGCTTCGGCTCGTGGCTTGAGCCCCGTTACATTTTCGGCGCAAAGACCCTTGTTTAGACCAGTGAGCTGTTACGCTTTCTTTAAAGGATGGCTGCTTCTAAGCCAACCTCCTGGTTGTTATGGGATCCTCACATCCTTTACCACTTAGCCACGAATTAGGGGCCTTAGCTGGTGGTCAGGGTTTTTTCCCTCTCGACGACGGACGTTAGCACCCGCCGTCTGTCTGCCGCACACTACTTCCAGGTATTCGGAGTTTGGTTAGGTTTGGTAGGTCGGTAAGACCCCCTAGCCCATCCAGTGCTCTACCCCCTGGAGTATTCATGCGACGCACTACCTAAATAGTTTTCGCGGAGAACCAGCTATTTCCGAGTTTGATTGGCCTTTCACCCCTAGCCACAAGTCATCCGAGGCTTTTTCAACAGACACCGGTTCGGTCCTCCAGTGGGTGTTACCCCACCTTCAACCTGCTCATGGCTAGATCACATCGGTTTCGGGTCTAATAAGACGAACTGAACGCCCTGTTCAGACTCGCTTTCGCTACGCCTACACCTACCGGCTTAAGCTTGCTCGTCTCACTAAGT
>NZ_JBVASG010000014.1:0-2213 GCF_057813875.1 Labrys sp. F242
TGTCAAGCGAAGCGAGGATTTGACCCCTTTGGCGAAGTGAGGAACTGACCCCCTTGTCATTGCGCTGCGGTTGAAGTGGCATCAAGCGCAGATCCGGCCTTCTGCAGAAGGCCGGATCTGCGCTTTTCGCGAAGTCGGTAGCTGTCGCCCCGGATGGTGATCACGGTGGAGTGGTGAAGCGCCCTGTCCAAGATCGCGGTTGCCACCACGGGATCGCCGAAGACGCTGCCCCATTCGCCCACGGAACGATTGGACGTGATCAGGATCGATCCCTTCTCATAGCGGCGCGACACCAATTGGAAGAACAGGTGGGCTGCGTCGGCCTCGAACGGCAGATACCCCAACTCGTCAATGATCAACAGTTTCGGCCGGCTCAGCAGCGTCAGCTGCTTTTCAAGGGTGCCATCCATATGGGCTTTGGCCAGCATGGCCACGAGCGTCGCCGCCGTAACGAACTGGACAGAATAATTCTGCCGGATTGCCTCTCGCCCCAGAGCGACCGCCAAGTGCGTTTTGCCGGTGCCGGGCGGCCCCATGAACAGTGCCGTGTCCCCATGCGCGATCCATCGACACGTAGCCAATTCCCGGATCTGGCGAGGATCCAGCGAGGGCTGCGCGTCGTATTCGAAGCCCTCGAGCTCGCGCACAAAGGGGAACTGGGCGATCTTGCTCGCCATGTGGATGCGCCGCTCGTCGCGCCGGGCGATCTCGCGACTGGCCAAGAACGCCAATGCTTCGCGCAAGGTCATTTGCGAGCGAGCAGCCTCGTCCAGCAACGTATCGAGCTGATCCCGGATTGCGGTGAGCTTGAGCCTGTCCAGCATGGCGATGAGGGATTCATGATCGACGGTCATCACCACGCTCCTCCCACAGCCGCTTCGTATTCGGCCAGTGGCCGCAATAGTGCCGGTGGCGCTATCGGCGCCGCCACCGTGTGTGCAGTCATGGCGCCGACGAGGCCGGCAAGGTGTGCCCGGTCTATGATCCGCTGACGTCGGCCTTCGCATTGCGAGTGATCGGCCACGACCTCGCCGGCATGACGGATGACGATGCGGCCCCCGAGAACAACCACCTGGACAGTCTCGCCGACCAGGCGCCACGGTACCGAATAACTGTTGGTGTCGAGGTCGATAGCGCAGTCGGAGCGCACCTTGCGGATCAGGTCACGCAGCTGGCCGAATGGAGCTCGGCCCCCGAGAGGTCGAAGAGCGCCTGCCTCATCGGCGAAGCGCACGATCGGCAATTCACCGGTGGTGCCATGTACGCGCACGTCGGCGATTTCCCGGTTCCATTGGTCGAGATGCGCGACGAACGCGCCCCAGCTCGCAAAGCGCCGGCCAGCAACCGCGTTGCGCTTTACGTAGCCGACACCGCGTTCGTCTTTGCCCTTCGTCCGGGCTCGGTAGGGCGCGCAGGCCCGCGGCAAGAAGCCCCAGTAGCGCGCGAAGGCATGAAGCCGAGCATTGAACCGCACCTCACGCGTCGTAGCATCATGGTGCTCGACCAGCGCCCGGGCGTTGTCGAACAGGACCTCGGCTGGTGTCCCGCCGAACCGCAGGAACGCGCCTTCCATCCCTTCAAACCAATCGCTTTGCCGCTCCGTGATCGAAGGTCGAATGTGCATCCGTCGCGAGTAGCCCAGTGTCGCCACGAACAGGTGGATCTTGATCCGTTCATCGCCGATCCAGACCTTGGTATCGCCGAAGTCGATCTGCAGTTGATGCCCCGGTCGGGTCTCGAACCGCACCGTTGCCTTCTTCTGCGCCCTCAGTTCACGGCGCCAGGGCTGGACGCGAAGTTCAACAGAACGCAGGCCGATCACAATACCATGCTCACTCTCAAGCTCCTGGCGCACAACGTCGGCATTGCCATTGTGCCGGAAAAACCGCTCACGCAGCCAGTCCTCCAGACCGTCGAACGCCGTTTTGCGTACCGGCTTGGCCAATGGCACCACGCCACCCGCGCGAAGGTAGCGACGCACGGTGTTGCGCGCGCACCCGAACTCCTTCGACAGCCGCTTGGCACCCCAGCCAAGCTCATGTAGCCGCACCATCGCGGCCACCTCGTCCGGTGGAAGCATGACGTCTCCCTGCACAACACTCACCTGTGCAGGAATCTCTGCAATTACACGCACCATATGTCCCTCCATTTTCGAACCTGGAGGGGTTAGTTCTCAATTTCGACAGGGGGGCAGTTTCTCACTTCGGATGACA
>NZ_JBVASG010000015.1:0-1217 GCF_057813875.1 Labrys sp. F242
TCTGGTGCCAGCGCTCGATCTTGCCCTGGGTCTGGGGATGCATCGGGGCGCTGCGGACGTGGCTCATCTTGTTGGCCTCGATATATTCCGCCAGTTCGCCGGCGATGTAGCTGGGGCCGTTGTCGCTGAGCAGCCTTGGCTTGTGCAGCACCGTGGCGTGATCGCAGCCCGATGCGGCCAGGGCGAGGTCGAGCGTGTCGGTCACGTCCTCGGCTCGCATGTTGGTGCACAGCTTCCAGGCGATGATGTAGCGCGAGAAGTCGTCGAGCACGGTCGACAGGTACATCCAGCCCCACCCGATGATCTTGAAGTAGGTGAAGTCGGTCTGCCACATCTCGTTCGGCCGGATGGTCTTGGTATGGAACTGATCGGCGGCCTTGATCATGACGTAGGCCGGGCTGGTGATCAGATCATGGGCTTT
Source organism: Labrys sp. F242 (assembly GCF_057813875.1). NCBI lineage: Bacteria > Pseudomonadati > Pseudomonadota > Alphaproteobacteria > Hyphomicrobiales > Xanthobacteraceae > Labrys > Labrys sp. F242. The sequence goes on from NZ_JBVASG010000015.1 coordinate 422, forward strand.
GAGTAGCCGGTAAACCGTGGCTTCCGACACGAAGTAGCGCTGCTCGTCGGTGAAGCGCACGGCCAGCTCTCGGGGGCTCAGCTCGGACTGTTCCAGCGCCAGCTTGATGATCTGGTTGTGGATCTTGACCGGGATGCGGTTCCACACCCGGCTCGGCGCCGATGGCCGATCTTCCAACGCTTCCGGTCCGCCTTCGAGGTAGCGGTCGTACCAGCGGTAGAACGTTCGGCGGGGAATGCCGAGCTGGTCCAGCGTACGCTTTGCCGGCAGGTGCGCCTGCTCGACGATCCTGATGATCTCGAGCTTTTCGGATGCGGGATACCTCATTCGTCGCCTTCCCCATCCGCGATCATGCTTTTTTTGAGCAGACGGTTCTCGAGCGTCAGGTCGGCCACGCATTCCTTGAGCGCCCGGGCTTGGCGGCGCAGGTCCTGCACTTCACCGGTGGTTGCAGCACGAGCGGTGTCCCCGGCCAAGCGGCGCTTGCCCGCTTCCATGAACTCCTTCGACCAAGTGTAATACAGGCTCTGCGCGATGCCTTCCTTACGGCACAGCTCGGCGATGCTGTCCTCGCCGCGCAGGCCTTCCAGCACAATGCGGATCTTGTCCTCGGACGAGAAGTGCCGGCGGGTCTGCCGCCGGATGTCCTTTACCACCTGCTCTGCAGGGGCTTTCGCCGACGATTTTACGTGGGAGGATCGGGGCTTCATCTTCGTTCCTTCGTCAATGCGACGAAACCCAGATCCTCCTTAAATCACAACCTCAAATCTGTGCCATTGGTGCTGACGGAGGACAT
>NZ_JBVASG010000016.1:0-652 GCF_057813875.1 Labrys sp. F242
CTGGAGATCAATCCCCTGATCGTCACCAAGGACGGCCAGCTCAAATGCCTGGACGCCAAGATGGGCTTTGATGCCAACGCCCTCTACCGCCATCCCGACATCGTGGCGCTGCGCGACGAGTCGGAAGAGGATCCCAAGGAGATCGAGGCCTCGCGCTACGATCTCAGTTACATCGCTCTCGACGGCTCGATCGGCTGCATGGTGAACGGGGCTGGCTTGGCCATGGCCACGCTCGACATCATCAAGCTCTATGGCGAGGAGCCGGCCAACTTCCTGGATGTCGGCGGCGGTGCCACCAAGGAGAAGGTGACGGCGGCCTTCAAGATCATCACGGCCGATCCGAAAGTGAAGGGCATCCTGGTCAACATCTTCGGCGGCATCATGAAATGCGACGTGATCGCCGAGGGCGTGATCGCCGCGGTGCAGGAAGTCGGCCTGAAGATCCCGCTGGTGGTGCGGCTCGAAGGCACCAATGTCGAACTCGGCAAGCAGATCATCCGTGAATCCGGCCTCAATGTGATTGCTGCCGACGACCTCGACGATGCCGCCCAGAAGATTGTCAAAGCCGTGCGGGAAGCCAAGTAATGTCGATCCTGATCAACAAGCAAACCCGAGTGATCTGCCAGGGCTTCACTGGCAAGAACGGCACCTT
>NZ_JBVASG010000017.1:0-518 GCF_057813875.1 Labrys sp. F242
CGGCGCAAGACATCCCACATCAGCCGTGGGTCGAATGATTCGGAGGCGATCATGGTGATGATCACCACGCTGGCAAAGGCGATCGCCCCGATGCCGGGCTCGATGGTGGCGATCTCGCCCAGCTGCACCAGGGCGACCAGGATCGAGATCATGAAGATGTCGATCATCGACCAGCGTCCCACGAACTCGATGATCCGGTAGAGCACCGTCCTGTCCTGCAGACGCCAGGTCGAGCCGCGCTGGGTGGTGATCAGCAGCATCGTCAGGCCCGCCAATTTGAGCACGGGAACCAGGATCGAGGCGAAGAAGACCAGGGCGGCCAGTGGCCACAAACCGGCATCGGCCAGGGCGATGACACCGCTGATGATGGTATCGGGCTCGCCATGCCCGAGCGAGATCACCGTCATGATCGGGAAGAGATTGGCCGGTATGTAGAGGATGGCGGCGGTGATCAGCAGGGCCCAGGTTCTGGTGAGGCTGTTGGGCTTGCGTTGATGCAGGGGCGCCGAACAGCGTGG
>NZ_JBVASG010000018.1:0-514 GCF_057813875.1 Labrys sp. F242
GTTGCCAGGCCTGCAAAGCAAAAATCTCGAATACCATGTAAATTACCTGCCGCGGGGTGGAGCAGCCCGGTAGCTCGTCAGGCTCATAACCTGAAGGCCGCAGGTTCAAATCCTGCCCCCGCAACCATCTTTAATTGCGATTTGCCCGCCCCTCCGGCGGGCTTTTTGCGTTCTAGGGATATGGCGAGGATTCCAGCTAGATCGCCACGAACGTCGATCTGCAGTTCCCCGTCTGCGGGCGTCAGCACGATCTCCTTCATCAGCGAACGGATTTGCTCGGCCGCCGCGATGCGCTCGCCGCGGGAATCGTCCTGGAGTGCCGAATACAAGCCTTCGACTTGAGTGCGGTAATGCGCTGCCATATTCGGGTGTAGCAGGGGAGGCGGCTGTCCGTCGTCAGAACATTTGGCGCAACTGGCGGCGTAGATTAGCGGAGTTCGGGCCTCGTCTGGGGGGATTTTAAGCGGCGAGCTTGCGGTGCTGCAAGCGCCGATATTTGATGGTCTGTCGCTTG
>NZ_JBVASG010000019.1:0-482 GCF_057813875.1 Labrys sp. F242
CCCGCGCTGATCGAACCGATCTGCGTGGTCTTCAGGGCAAATTCCGTTCCGGGCGCGTCGGTGGGAATGACGGGAGGCAGCTCGAGGCCGGCGAAGCTGTCGGCTGTCGTGCCGGCCTTGCCGGGATCGAACTCGATATAGACGCCGGAAATGATGGTCGACAGGCCGGAAATACCGGAACTGGCCGACAGGCGCGGCCTGACGACCCAGAACAGCGTGCCCTCGCGCATCAGCGGTTCGGCCTGCTTGGTCATGTCGGCGGCGACGATGACGTGGCTGCCGTCCGGCGCAAGCGCGACGCTCTTCACCGTGCCGAAGACGATGGCCTTGTAGCGGATCTGGGTCTTGCCCGGCTCCAGCCCTTCCGCCGTGCGCATGGTGATGGTGATCACCGGCCCCTTCTCCGACAGCGTGACCCAGCCCAGATAGAGCGCGATCCCGGCCGCCACGATCGGGATGAGCCAGATCGCGGACAGGCGGCG
>NZ_JBVASG010000020.1:0-465 GCF_057813875.1 Labrys sp. F242
AGGCCATCGATGCCGAGATCCCGCTGATCGTGTGCATCACCGAGGGCATTCCGGTCGCCGACATGATCAAGGTGAAGCGGTCGCTGTCGGGTTCGAAGTCGCGCCTGATCGGGCCGAACTGCCCGGGCGTGATGACGGCGGACGAATGCAAGATCGGCATCATGCCGGGCAACATCTTCAAGAAGGGCTCGGTGGGCATCGTGTCGCGCTCGGGCACGCTGACCTATGAGGCGGTGTTCCAAACCTCCAATGAGGGGTTGGGGCAGACCACGGCGGTGGGCATTGGCGGCGACCCGGTGAAGGGCACCGAGTTCATCGACATGCTGGAGATGTTCCTAGGCGATCCCGACACCCATTCGATCGTGATGATCGGGGAGATCGGCGGCTCGGCCGAGGAGGATGCGGCGCAGTTCCTGATCGACGAGGCCAAGCGCGGGCGCAAGAAGCCCACCGTCGGCTTCGTGG
>NZ_JBVASG010000021.1:0-423 GCF_057813875.1 Labrys sp. F242
GCATTGATCCTTGAAGGCCAGTGTCGCCTTCTCCACGTCGAGCTTCACCTTGCCGCCGAGGAAAGAGTCGGGGTTGAGGCGTCCGAGAATGGCGTCGCAATCGGCGATGGTCGGCCGGGTGCCACCCCGGTTGAAGCAGATCGGTCCGGGATCGGAGCCGGCGCTCTCCGGGCCGAGGCTGATCTTCCGGGTCAACGGGTCGACCTTGAGGATCATGCCGGCGCCGGCACCGATGGTGTCGAGATCCAGCGTCGGCACGTTGAGTTTGAACCGGTCCATGATCGGTTCGTTCTCGATGCGGGTCTGGCCGCGGGTGATCACGCCCATGTCGAAGGAGGTGCCGCCCATGTCCGAGCAGATCAGCGAGTCGTTGCCGATCAGCTTGCCGACCTTCTTCATCAACGGTATCAGGAAGGGCGGCGA
>NZ_JBVASG010000022.1:0-409 GCF_057813875.1 Labrys sp. F242
GTCTAATGGTAAAAAGGGGAGGTATCCCATGGTGGATGACTTCAGCACGCTGCAACAAAAGGCGCAAACGCTGCAGGTCGAGATCGAGGGCCTGTACGCATTGCTGGGAGCAATGGTCCGCGCACTCGAAGAGGCCGACCAGGATTTCAAGCAGCGTGTGGCCCAATCCGCGGTTGCAGCCATTCGGGCCCAGATGGCCGACGACGACGCGCAGGTGATGCGAAATCACTGCCTGCATTTTATCGCCAGCACGCTGAAAGTGCCCTTGTACTGCGTCTTTCGCTGAAAGTTGAAGCCGTCAGACAACGCATCGGCCTCGGCAATCTGGCCCGACCGGATTGCCGGCGAGAATCCTTTCTTGACGAGTAGACGCCACGAGAATCACGATATGCTGCGCTAGGAACGACAT
>NZ_JBVASG010000023.1:0-371 GCF_057813875.1 Labrys sp. F242
GTTGACATAGGCGTCTTGTGGCCTCTATACAGCGGCCATCGACGGACGGCGTTGCCGCGGATTGAGCGGCGGCGCTGACGTGTCGCTTCACGGACAAGGAGCTCTGGCTTAACCGGCCGATTGGCGGGGGTAGCGGAGTGTTCGCTGAAGGTTGGGGGACGTAGAGTTTCCCATTGCTATTTGACAATTGCATCGGAAGAAAGAGAAGCGTAGGCGACGATGTCCTTGCGGATGCTGGGAGACTGGCATCGAAAGAGACAACGGCGTACTATGTATTCAAGAGCCATCGATGGTTTATCAGCTGTGAAGTTGGTAGGTTATTGGTGCTCTCGTCAAGACGTAGTAATTGCCGGTTCAAATGTTTCAAGTTC
>NZ_JBVASG010000024.1:0-344 GCF_057813875.1 Labrys sp. F242
CCAGCCCTTCCGCCGTGCGCATGGTGATGGTGATCACCGGCCCCTTCTCCGACAGCGTGACCCAGCCCAGATAGAGCGCGATCCCGGCCGCCACGATCGGGATGAGCCAGATCGCGGACAGGCGGCGACGGCGCGGCGGATCGATATCCGGCGTGGCCGTGTCACTGCCGTTCTTGGAGGCGTCGGAGTCGGTCAATGGCCCTTCTTTCCTGTGTCGCGGCGCAAGACATCCCACATCAGCCGTGGGTCGAATGATTCGGAGGCGATCATGGTGATGATCACCACGCTGGCAAAGGCGATCGCCCCGATGCCGGGCTCGATGGTGGCGATCTCGCCCAGCTGCA
>NZ_JBVASG010000025.1:0-344 GCF_057813875.1 Labrys sp. F242
TGCAGCTGGGCGAGATCGCCACCATCGAGCCCGGCATCGGGGCGATCGCCTTTGCCAGCGTGGTGATCATCACCATGATCGCCTCCGAATCATTCGACCCACGGCTGATGTGGGATGTCTTGCGCCGTGACACAGGGAAGAAGGGCCATTGACCGACTCCGACGCCTCCAAGAACGGCAGTGACACGGCCACGCCGGATATCGATCCGCCGCGCCGCCGCCGCCTGTCCGCGATCTGGCTCATCCCGATCGTGGCGGCCGGGATCGCGCTCTATCTGGGCTGGGTCACGCTGTCGGAGAAGGGGCCGGTGATCACCATCACCATGCGCACGGCGGAAGGGCTGG
>NZ_JBVASG010000026.1:0-330 GCF_057813875.1 Labrys sp. F242
GCAGCGACATCTGTCTTTCCGCCTGCGCTTCGCTCACCTTCGAGATCGCGGCGAGATAGAGGGCGGCGGCCAGACCGCTGCGGTCCGCACCGCCTTCGCAATGGATCAGGATTGGTTTTTCCGCATTGCGCAGCAATTGCACCAGGGCGTCAGCCTGGAGGCAGATCAATTGGCGTTACGCTGACATGGCGATTTCGAGATGCGTGACGCCGAGCCGGTCTTATTCGGCGATCTCGGCTTCGTTCCAGGCGGTGCCGGCTTTTCTTCCGCGGAGTTTGATCTCCGTGAGGATGACGGCCTCGCGGACATAGTGCCTGAGCCGCCCGGGAG
>NZ_JBVASG010000027.1:0-327 GCF_057813875.1 Labrys sp. F242
CCGTGTTCGCCGTGGTGGCGCTGATGCTGGTGACGGTGGCGACCGGCTCCCTCCTGGACGACGAAACCATCTGGCGCAGCTTTGCGCGCAAGGGCGTGGCTCCCCATCCTCCCCGGGTGGATCCGAGTCGCCCGACCGCCCTGTGCGAATCCTGCTGGCTCGTGTCGAACCTGCCCGCTTCCGGCCATGACGCGGCCTGTCCACGCTGTTCGGCGCCCCTGCATCAACGCAAGCCCAACAGCCTCACCAGAACCTGGGCCCTGCTGATCACCGCCGCCATCCTCTACATACCGGCCAATCTCTTCCCGATCATGACGGTGATCTCGC
>NZ_JBVASG010000028.1:0-325 GCF_057813875.1 Labrys sp. F242
CCTCTATCCCGCTCGCACCGTGCTCTACCGCCGGCAGGCGGCGCGCGATCGCGACGAGGGCCATGGCCATCGCGTGACCGTGGCGGGCGAAGTCGGCACCCTGGCGGCGCCCATCGATCACGACGATCGCAAACCCCTTCTCAGATGGGTCGATTCGCAAAAGCGCTATGCGCATATCGAGGCCGACCATCTGCTGGCGGCCCCCAGGGACACACTACACCGGGTCGACCGCCTCCGGCTGAGGGCATGGCCGGCGCCGCTTCTGGTGTTCGTCGACACCTTGTTCTGGAAAGGTGCCTTCCTCGATGGCTGGGCGGGTTGGTAC
>NZ_JBVASG010000029.1:0-325 GCF_057813875.1 Labrys sp. F242
CGGTGATCCTGGTCCTCGCTGGCGAGGAACCGGAAACCGTCGATCCCGAGACCGTCGCCGCGAACGTCGAAGACGCCACCAGCAAGGTCATGCTCGCGCTCGGTGGGCGCCGGGCCATGAGCTTCGAGCGCAACCGCGACATCGTCTTCGACCTCAAGACCCCGCCCAAGGGACACCCCAACACCCTGTCCTTCACGGCTTGGAACTTGGGCGTCACCGCCCTCGACACGGAATTCTACTATTCCTTCGGCGGCGGCTTCGTGCTGGCAGAGGGTGATGGTGCCTCGGCGCGCGTGACGACGGAGGTCCCCTACCCCTTCCGCTG
>NZ_JBVASG010000030.1:0-321 GCF_057813875.1 Labrys sp. F242
AGCTGAGGCCGCTCTCCTGGAGAAAGACACCGCCAAACGCGTCGAAATATACCAGCGCCTTCAAAAGCAGGTGCTCGAAACCGGTCCCTTCGCCCTCATCTTCCAGCAGACCGAGGTTGCCGGCGAGCGCACCAACGTCAGGGGCCTCAAGCTCGGGCCGAGCTTCGACACCAATTTCGTCGCCGACATCACAAAGGAATAGAAGGTGGCTTCGCCTATTCTGGGTATCACGAAAACACAGGCGCTGCCGGCAAGCGGGGGTGGCCGCGCTCTCGCGCTCGCCAAATCCGTCGCACGCTTCCTCGTCATCGCCCTTACCTC
>NZ_JBVASG010000031.1:0-316 GCF_057813875.1 Labrys sp. F242
CATAATAAGTCGCGCGCACCACCTCGCTCATGGCAAAGCCGCCCTCGGCCAGCGCCTTTTCGATGGACGCCAACGTGTTTTCGGTCTGGGCGGCGACATCTTCCGGCAGCGACATGCTGGCATAATCCTAGCCGGTGGTGCCTGAAACGAAGCACCAGTCGCCCTGCACCACGGCGCGGGACTAGCCGGCGCTGCGTTCGAGCGGGGAGCCGGTCGAGATCAGTTTGCGGGGCATGGATATTTCCTCACACCGGCGTGGCCGCGATGCGCACGCCGCCAGCGATCGTCTCGACCGCGACGGACATGCCGGCGGCCC
>NZ_JBVASG010000032.1:0-315 GCF_057813875.1 Labrys sp. F242
GGGCCGGAACGCGATCAGCCCACGATTCTGGATGATGTTGCGCGACCTCGTCCGCTTCTATCGCGAAGCACCGCGGACTGTTGCGGCGTTAGGAATGATAACCCTCGACGAATATCTCGATGCGGCCGGCTACGGCGATAGCTTCCGCAATGACTATCTCTATCCAATGGCGGCCGCAATCTGGTCGACCCCGGCAGCAAAAATCGGCGCCTATCCCGCGGTTTCGTTCATCCGATTGTGCCAGACGCATGGTCTTCTGAAGCTTGCTGGCCGACCGGTCTGGCGAACCGTCGCCGGCGGCAGTCGGTCCTATGT
>NZ_JBVASG010000033.1:0-313 GCF_057813875.1 Labrys sp. F242
GGATACCATGGGCTTTGCCCTGCTCCGCAATCAGTTGCGCGCCATGGCGGCCCGCAAGGCCTGGTTCGAGACCGGTGCCGTCCCCGAATTTCCGCATGGGCCGAGCGCACTCGACAGGGCGGCAAACGAACTCGCCATCATCAACCGTGAAGGCAGCCCGGCAGGGCCGGCGCTGGCGGCCCTGGACGGTCTGCGCGGTGAACGGCCGATGCTGTGGAACGGCGAACCGGTCGGCGATTTCCGGGACCTGGACGATCGGGTTCCCCATGCGCTCGAAGTGATCATGACGGGCGGGTCCTATCTGTGGATCGAC
>NZ_JBVASG010000034.1:0-312 GCF_057813875.1 Labrys sp. F242
GTCGGAGTTCGATGAGGTCACCGGCGCCATCTTAGCCCGCTTCCGCTGGAACGCAGCATTTCCGGGCCCGTCATTGAGGTGATATGCAACCTCTCGGCCAACTCTTCTACCTGAGGCAGCGACGGCTTAACGAGCAGAGTCAGGCACGGACGGTTATCGCCCAGCAGCACCGCGTGTTCGAAGAGGGGGTCCTTCATGAGCGAATTCTCGATCGGCTGAGGCGAAATATTCTTGCCGTTAAGGGTGACGATGATGTCTTTGAGGCGATCGGTAATGACGAGAAAACCATCTTCGTCGATGTGCCCAATATCC
>NZ_JBVASG010000035.1:0-310 GCF_057813875.1 Labrys sp. F242
CCGCCGATCCCCTGCCCTGGCACAGGATGTCCTGTGAGCGCGCGAACCGGACGATCGCATTGACCGTCAGGAAGTAAGGCGCATAGCCCAGCTTTTCGATCAGCCGCAATTCGTGCAGGAGGGTCGCGCGGACTCTGTCCGGTAGCCCCTCGGGATAGCGCCGCTCGGCGCCGTCCCAAGTCAGCTTCTCCAGCGTCTGTTGCGGCGTCAGCGAGGGATCGTCCCTCTCCTCGGGATATTGATAGGCAAGTTCGTCCAGCGAAACGCGGCAGCGCTCCGCGATCTCCCGCGTCCTGGCCAGGGCTTGCGG
>NZ_JBVASG010000036.1:0-309 GCF_057813875.1 Labrys sp. F242
GCCGACGACCTCGACGATGCCGCCCAGAAGATTGTCAAAGCCGTGCGGGAAGCCAAGTAATGTCGATCCTGATCAACAAGCAAACCCGAGTGATCTGCCAGGGCTTCACTGGCAAGAACGGCACCTTTCATTCCGAGCAGGCGCTCAAATATGGCACGCAGCTGGTGGGGGGCACCTCGCCGGGCAAGGGCGGCTCGCAGCATCTGGGCCTGCCGGTGTTCGACACCGTGGCCGAGGCGCGCCATGTCACGCAGGCCGATGCCAGCGTGATCTATGTGCCGCCGCCGGGGGCGGCCGATGCGATCTGCG
>NZ_JBVASG010000037.1:0-308 GCF_057813875.1 Labrys sp. F242
CGAAAGCGAGGTGGACGAGCGCAAACGGCAGTTTGCACAGCAATTGGCGTCCTATGTGCCGCTGGCGGCCCATATTCGCCGCATCCTCGACGAAAGGCCGAGCCATCAGGCGCCGGCCCGCCGCGTCCGCGACGAGTTGGAGGATCACATGTCCGAGGACTATGCGGCCGGCACCGTGCAGGCCGTGATCAGCCTTGCCCGTTTTGCCGAATTTTTCGCATATGACGAGGCGGCTGATCTCTTCTCGCTGGAGAATCCCAGTTGAACGCCTCGACGGCTTGATCATCGTCGATATCGTGGTCGTGATC
>NZ_JBVASG010000038.1:0-306 GCF_057813875.1 Labrys sp. F242
GTGTAACCGGCCGTGTGGAAGAAATGCACATTCATCGACATGCCCGGATAGCGCTTGCCGCTGATCACCTGATCCGCCACTCGGAAGGCACGCTCGCGGCCGGAGTCGTTCATCCGCATCGTCAGCACGCCCGGGGCGAACTGCACGCGCTGGCCGACCGTGCCGCAGATCGAGCGCGGATATTTGCCGGACTCGACACGGTTCATCACCACCGTGCCGACGGCATGCATGCCGTCATCGCTGGATCGGTTGGACTCGAAATACATGGCACGGGCCAGACACTCACGCTCATTCGTGGTGCTGGCC
>NZ_JBVASG010000039.1:0-304 GCF_057813875.1 Labrys sp. F242
GGCCACGCCTTGCGGTTGACCGAGGCCGGGCGCACTATTCTTGCCGAAGCCGGCGAGGTGCTCGATCGGCTGGCCGCGGTAACCGAGCGCTTGCGCGGCCGTCATGACGGCCCCCTGCGCATCACGGTGCTGCCTTCCTTCGCCACCTGTTGGCTGGTCCCCCGGCTCGGGCGCTTTCGCCAGAGCCATCCCAATCTCGAATTGAAGCTGACGAGTTCGCCGGAAGCATGGGCTTTCACCGAGGATCGTTTCGATCTCGGCATCCGCTCCGGCCTCGGCCGCTGGCCGGGGCTCAAGGCCGATC
>NZ_JBVASG010000040.1:0-302 GCF_057813875.1 Labrys sp. F242
GCCCTGAGATGCCTCAGCCAGGTGAAGCCGAGCAGGGTCTCGCGCCAGGCCGGCGAGGGCGGGGCGATGGCGAAGGGGGAGACCTCGGTGAGCACGATCGTCTTGGCGACGAAGGTGAAGCGGCCGTCCACCAGCTCGGCGGCGCGGGTGGGGTCGGCGGCCCGCAGGTCCTGCGGGGCCAGCACCAGCTTTTCGGGATCGCCGCGGCCGAAGCGCCAGCGCATGAAAGGCAGGAGGTAAAGGCGCGTCAGCTCGGCGCGGCCGGATTGGCCGGCAGCAGTGAGGGAGAGACGGAGCTTGGG
>NZ_JBVASG010000041.1:0-302 GCF_057813875.1 Labrys sp. F242
GCTTATAATCGTCCTTGTGCAGGTCGGGCGCGGCGCGCAGCAGCATTTCCGTATAGGGGTGCCGGGGCGAGCTAAAGAGGGCCTTGGTCCGGCTGACCTGCATGAGCTCGCCGAGATCGAGGACAGCCACCCGGTCGGCCAACTGGCGTACCACGGCCAGGTCATGCGAGATGAACAGCTTGGCCACGGCATGCTGCGCCTTCAAGGAGGCCAGCAGTTCGACGATCTTGGCTTGAACGGAGACGTCGAGGGCAGACAGGATCTCGTCGCAGATCAAAAGCTGCGGCTTGACGAGCAGGGCC
>NZ_JBVASG010000042.1:0-297 GCF_057813875.1 Labrys sp. F242
AGCCGGTGATCACCCGCGCCCTCGACAGCCTGGCCAAGCTTCAGCTCACGGCGCGCCGGCGCGATGAATTCGATCGGCGCAATGTCATCATCCAGCGCACGGTGGACGGTGCGCTCTATGTCGAGAAGCTCGGCGATATCCTGGTTGCTCTCGGCCGGGATCTGCCACGATGAGCGGCCTGGAGCATCGCTCCGTCAAGCAGATAGCCATTTTCAGCAGGGGCGATACGATACCGGTAACTGGAGGCGCGAGCCGCGGCGAAGTGCTTGCAGCCCCTGGCTGCCTGCTTCATTGATG
>NZ_JBVASG010000043.1:0-297 GCF_057813875.1 Labrys sp. F242
GCCGTGCAGGGAGGACCACCACTTGCCGGCTGGCAGATTCGACACGAACCGTTCCCAAATTGAACGCAATATGAGCAGGGATGCAAATGTTTTTCTGCACGTCCTAAACAAAATCAAAACCGCGCGGGTCAGCGCTGGCCCCGAATATTGTCCGGGCATCAGAATTCGCCCGATCGTCTTGCTCCGCCAATTGATCGCCGCCGCTATTTTTCCGTTGCGCTCTGTCGAATGCTTTCTATGATGCGCCTCTTCGAATTTGTCTGAGGTATGTGCCTGGTGTCTCCCACTCCCTTACGT
>NZ_JBVASG010000044.1:0-295 GCF_057813875.1 Labrys sp. F242
CATCAACACCGCCTCCAAATCCGGCAAGTTCTACGACCGGGAGAAGATCTCCTAATCCACCACCAAGCACGCCGTGGTGGCGATTACCCGCCAGATGGCCCTCGACTAATCCCGGCACAAGGAGCGCGAGAACGCCCTCTGCCCCGGCTGGGTCGACACCCCCTTCAACGAGCCCTTCATCGCCCAGATGGGCGGCCGTGCCGCCATCGAAGCCTATGTCCGCGATAAGATCCCGATGGGCCGCTGGGCAACGGCTGAGGAGATCGCCGAGGCCATCCTCTTCCTGGTCTCGGAT
>NZ_JBVASG010000045.1:0-294 GCF_057813875.1 Labrys sp. F242
GATCGAGGGCTTCATCTCGGTGGCACCACCGGCCAACCGCTTCGACTTCTCCTTTCTCGCCCCCTGCCCGTCCTCCGGTCTGATCGTCCTTGGCGACGCCGATCGCGTCGCGCCGCTCAAGGATGTCGAGACACTGGTCTCCAAGCTGAAGACGCAGAAGGGCATCGTCATCGAACAATCGGTCATTGCCGGCGCCAATCACTTCTTCGACACCAAGACGGACGAGTTGATCGCTTCCTGCTCGTCCTATCTCGATAAGCGCCTCGGGCTGAACGACATCGACGCGGCCTGATC
>NZ_JBVASG010000046.1:0-291 GCF_057813875.1 Labrys sp. F242
AGGTGAAGCTGCCCTATGACTATCTGCCTGATGGCATCAAAGCCGCGGTATCGATCGTCAACAGCAATTCCCAGGAACTGCTGCTGAGCAACAATTCGAGAGTGAGGGAGGGCGCATCGCTTCGATCCGGCACGCTGCAATATCTGCATGTGTCCGAGTATGGGAAGCTCTGCGCAAAGGTCCCCGAGAAGGCGAGAGAGGTTCGAACCGGCGCGCTGAACACTGTCCAGGCCGGCCAGCTCGTCTTTATCGAGAGGACGGCAGAAGGGCAGGAGGGGCACTATTACGAGA
>NZ_JBVASG010000047.1:0-291 GCF_057813875.1 Labrys sp. F242
GTATCAGCCATGAGGCGATTTCGCTGGCCGGCCATCTCAAGCTCAGCAGGCTTATCGTGCTGTTCTATGACAACGAGATCTCGATCGATGGCTCGACTTCGCATTCCTGCTCGGACGACCAGCTCGCCCGCTTCGCGGCGTCCGGCTGGTCGACGCGCCGGGTCGACGGGCATGACCGCGAGGCAGTGGCGACGGCGATTGCGGAGGAACTGGCAACCGACAGGCCCTCGCTCTTTGCTTGCCGGACCATCATCGGCTTCGGCGCGCCAAACCGTCATGGCACCGAGAAGG
>NZ_JBVASG010000048.1:0-290 GCF_057813875.1 Labrys sp. F242
GCACAGGCTTTGGCGAGTTCCTGTGCCGTCGAAACATCCGCTGTTGTAATTGTCCTTGGAACTCCGGCTTGCGTTTTTCCAAGAATGCGGCAACGCCTTCGGCAAAGTCGGCGCTATGCCCGGCCTCACGCTGGAGGTCGCGTTCCAGTTCCAATTGTTGGTGCAGCGAATTGGTTGCCGCCGCCTGAATTGCGCGCTTGGTCTTGCCCAGGCCTTTCGTCGGCCCTGCTGCCAGCCTGCTTGCGAGGGCGACCGCCTCGTCGAACAATGCGTCGTCATCGCATAACCTC
>NZ_JBVASG010000049.1:0-289 GCF_057813875.1 Labrys sp. F242
CCCCTCCTCCGCCGGCTCGGCAGGCGCAGCCTCCTCGGACACGCGACGCTGCAGCATTTCGAAGGCGGATTCGCGATCGACCACGGTTACATATTTGCCGCGCAGCGAAGAGGCCTGCTGGATCGCCTGGCGTTCGGCTGGCGAGATGGCGCCCACCCGTGCCGCCGGAGGCAGGATGAGGGCCCGCTGCTCGATCGATGGCACGCCATTGCCTTCGAGGAAGGACACGAGGGCCTCGCCCTTGCCGAGCTCCGAGATGACCTTGGCGGTATCGAGGTCGGGATTGGGG
>NZ_JBVASG010000050.1:0-287 GCF_057813875.1 Labrys sp. F242
GGCTTTTGCTGGGCGAGCGCTGTGCCCACCCCCTCGAGGGCCGCCTAAGCCAGTACGCCGGCGGCCAGCCGACCTATTTTGCGACGCAACCTCGACATGAACATCCTAGCAAGCAAGCGCCTCAGCCAAACCGCCCACATGGCTAATGGCCTTGTCGCGGGCACTGGAGCTGGAGTCTGAAAATCCTGCAGGATTTCCCAGCCTGCACCCATCATGGCAGGTTCGGAGATCCTGTTCAGCGCTCGGCCGGCCGGACTCGGGGCAGAATCGCCGTGTGGGCCTTATAG
>NZ_JBVASG010000051.1:0-287 GCF_057813875.1 Labrys sp. F242
TCTTCGGCATGTGGGGCTCTCTGATCGTGGCGCCGATCCTGGCCCAGACGATCTAACCGCCGATCATCTCCGTCCTCTCGCATGTGCCGGTGCTCGGCTATCTGTTCAAGGGCCCCACCAACGGCGCCGGCATGCTGACCGCCGGCATCATCCTGGCGCTGTTGATCATTCCCTTAATCACCGCGATGTTCGTCGTGATCCTCGAAGCCGTTCCCGCCATGCTGAAGGATTCGGCCTATGGCGTCGGCGCCACCTCCTATGAGGTCTTCCGCAACGTCTCGGTGCCC
>NZ_JBVASG010000052.1:0-286 GCF_057813875.1 Labrys sp. F242
GCGACCCATATGCTGTTCGCGTCGATGAAGGTCAAAGCCGCCTGACCCGTGCCGATCACCTGGCCCACGCCGAGCTGGAGATTGGTGACGACGCCGTCCGACGGAGCAATGACGGTGGTATGGAGCAGATTGAGCCGGGCGCGCTCAAGCACGGCTAGTGCTTCCTTGAACTGCGGATTGTCGTTGCCTTGCGGCCCTAGCTGCTCGCGCGCTTTGGCGAGGTCTGCTTCGGCGCCCGTTACGGTCGCTTCCGAAACGCCAAGGGCCGAATTGGCTTCGTCAAGCT
>NZ_JBVASG010000053.1:0-285 GCF_057813875.1 Labrys sp. F242
GATCCTGGTAGAAGGCACGGGCCGCCTGCGGGTCGGCGGCGGCGAGATTGGCGACGATGCGCAGCACGGCCATGAATCCTGTCCTTTCCGGCAGTCGATCGAAACGAAGCTGCAGGTTGCGGTAGCACCCCTCACCCCCCTGCCGGGACCTTCTCCCACTAGGGGAGAAGGGAGGAAACACCGACCTTCCCACCCCATCCGCTCTTAACTCGCCCTCTGCGTCCGTGCTAGCGTCCCGCCACACTGGGACGACACGTGGGAGCGGAGGGATGGGCGGGTCGAGCG
>NZ_JBVASG010000054.1:0-284 GCF_057813875.1 Labrys sp. F242
CTCGATGCCCATCAGCCGACCCTTGTCGAACGATTGGTTCGCCAGGCACTCGAGCGCATTTCCGGCCGGCAGTGACAGGCTCTTCAGGGGCTCTGTCCCAAACTGACAGGCATTTTGATTTCTCACTGCATTCACGAAGCCCTAAATCCCTCGCATCGAGAGTTCGTCTCGAATCGATGAAGGGTAAGGCGTATGTGCGGTATTGTCGGTATTCTGGGTAAGGAAGCGGTTGCGCTGCCCCTGGTGGATGCGCTGCGACGCTTGGAATATCGCGGCTACGACTC
>NZ_JBVASG010000055.1:0-283 GCF_057813875.1 Labrys sp. F242
CAACTGTCAGTTGACTATTCAACTCCGAGTTCCCTCCCCCAGGACCACCGAGCGCTATAACGCCCGCGACGCCGAGCCCAGATGGCAGAAGATCTGGGCCGACCAGGCGATCTTCGAAACCAGGAATGAGGATCCGCGTCCGCGCTATTACGTGCTCGAGATGTTCCCCTATCCCTCCGCGCGCATCCATATGGGCCATGTGCGCAACTACACCCTGGGCGACGTGGTGGCGCGCTATCGCCGGGCCAAGGGCTTCAACGTGCTGCATCCCATGGGCTGGGAT
>NZ_JBVASG010000056.1:0-283 GCF_057813875.1 Labrys sp. F242
CACCCAGACCTTGCTCCTGGCCGCCCTCGGCATCGCGATTGGCCTTGCCGCCGGCGCCGCCCTGCCCTTCATCCTGGCCTATGGCTTTGCCGACTATCTGCCACTGCCGATCACGCCGGTGCTCAACCCGGCGGGACTGGCGCTCGCTGCCCTCTATGGCCTGCTCACCGCCCTCGCCTCCTCGCTGCTGCCGCTGGGACGGGCCAGGGACATCTCCGTATCAGCGCTGTTCCGCGATGCCATCGCCCCGACACGACGCTGGCCCGCGCCGACTGTGCTGATC
>NZ_JBVASG010000057.1:0-283 GCF_057813875.1 Labrys sp. F242
TTTCGAGGGTGCGTCTGCGACCGGGCGTCGCGCTTCAATCCAAAACGGAGCGCGTTCGCACCCGGCTGTTTCTAAATGCTTTTCTATCTCTATTGACTTCGTCACCTCGCAAATCGGTCGGGGCGAGCACTTTCACGGCTGTGTCACATCGTCCGACAATAGTGCGCCCATGCCGCAAATCGGCGGCATAGCAACCAACTTTTCACCCGGCGCCCGACACGCCGGGTGCTTTGTTTTCGGGCGGCACAATCGGCAAGGCGCTCTGCGAATCGCGGGAATGTTC
>NZ_JBVASG010000058.1:0-282 GCF_057813875.1 Labrys sp. F242
GAAGTCCGCCGTTACGGGAAGGAAAACAAGTGTGACGGCTATGCCGCCGTTGCCGCATTGTGCTGGCGGGTTGTGGCGGATCATCGAGCCGCCCAAGGCGTCGGTACGAGCTTGGACCCCGAGAATATCGTCGGTATCGCTTCGCTCGCCGAGGCTGGCGCGAGTTTGACCAATCTGGAATTTGCATTCGGTACGAATATGTCGTCGACGGCAATCGAAGCCGTCAGGGGTAAAAACCTAACCTTGAAAATGGCCCTATGCTAACTCACGCAAAGGACTGGC
>NZ_JBVASG010000059.1:0-282 GCF_057813875.1 Labrys sp. F242
GGTCTACACCCAGGCGGAAGTCGACGAGTTCATCACGGCCATGCCGGGCGCCAGTGCGGCCATCTTCTATCGCTTGCCCGCCCTGCCGTCGAACATCCGCGCCATCACGATCTGCCGGGCACTCGGCATTCCCAGCTATTACGACATCGATGACCTGATTTTCGACGGCACCCATTATCCCGAGCCGATCGAGACCTATGGCGCTTCGGTCAGAAAGAATTTCTATCATTCGCTGCAGATGGGAGTGCCCTTGTTCCGGGCGGCCCTTGCCATGTGCGATTA
>NZ_JBVASG010000060.1:0-282 GCF_057813875.1 Labrys sp. F242
GAGGAGCGCAGGAGCCGTCTGGTGTTCATCGGGCGGAATCTGCCGAAAGTGGTGATCGAACAGGGGTTCCTGGCCTGTCGGGCCTAAAGCGTGTTGCTCCAGGTGAGGGAAGGCGCGTGCTGGGGCGGTAAAACAGGGCTCGCCATCGGACGCCACCCGCTTTGCATCTTCACTTGACCGCGATCGGGACACCCCGGTAACTGTGGCACTGACGGTTTCCGTCGGGTGCGAGCCCGATGGGAGTAATAGGGCACACGGTCCGGCTTTCTCGAAGCCCAGGCC
>NZ_JBVASG010000061.1:0-281 GCF_057813875.1 Labrys sp. F242
CAAGCAAGGCTTCGCTCGTATGTTCATGAGCCACCCGCCACTGGAAGAGCGTATCGACGCACTGCGTCGCCGCGGCTGATCCAGGCGAGAGACAAAAAGGGCGACTTCGGTCGCCCTTTTTTCTGCCCGCGAGATTCAGCCCTTGGGATCCAAACGGTAAACCCGCTCTACGAGACCGCTGACGCCCGCCTTGAGAAACTTCGGGCTCTCGCCGAGAATATCGGCCACCTCCAGGGTTTCCAGCTGCCAGCGCCCGCCCAGCAAGCCCAGGACCTCCTGGT
>NZ_JBVASG010000062.1:0-280 GCF_057813875.1 Labrys sp. F242
GACCTACGCCTATCATCGCAAGAGTGCCGACGACAAGCTTTATGGGGCCTCTTTCGAGGACACGATCCGCCTCACCCTCGACAAGGGTGAGACACCGCAAACCCGCACGGTGAAAGTCCAGCTGTTCAGCGGCGCCAACCGGCGCGCCGCCGGGCCTTTCGAGAACATGAGCGGCAACCCGGTGCTGAGCCTCTTCCTGGAGCATCACATCCGCGTGCTCGCCGAAAGCTACCGGGCCAATCCGCGCTATTTCAAGACGGCAATCCGTGTTGCCCTGCGC
>NZ_JBVASG010000063.1:0-280 GCF_057813875.1 Labrys sp. F242
TTGCTTGTCATTGCCGGGCTTGACCCGGCAATCCAGTGCCTCAGGCCGGCATCTGGCGGCCCCTGGATACCAGGGGCAAGCCCGGGTATGACAAATTCTGTGCCATTCTCTCCTTAAAGACCATCTGCCATGCCCTTTATCTCCCATAACGGTCATCGTACCCACTCTCAGACAGTCGGCGCGGGACCGCCCGTCATTCTGTTGCATGGGCATTTGCTGAGCTCGCAATGCTGGCTCGAAGGCGGCTTCGCTGAAGCGTTCCTGACCGATCACACGGTGG
>NZ_JBVASG010000064.1:0-280 GCF_057813875.1 Labrys sp. F242
CGTCGGATGCGATCTCCTTCCTGGAGGGCAACACCCGTCTGCAGGTGGAGCATCCGGTAACGGAGGAGACGGCGGGCATCGTGCTGGTGGTCGAGCAGTGGCGCGGCGCCGACGGTCATCCTCTCAGCATCAGCGAAACGCCGGCGCCACGAGGCCATGCCCTGGAGTTCCGCATCAATGCCGAGGATGTCGGACGCGGCTTCCTGCCGACGCCGGGCCTCCTCACCGCCTTCGAGCCGCCCTCCGGCCCCGGCGTCCGCCTGGATACCGGCGTCACTAC
>NZ_JBVASG010000065.1:0-280 GCF_057813875.1 Labrys sp. F242
CCTCTATCACGCCGATCTCTCCAATCCGCAGGCGCCGCGATTGCGCAGCCTCGGCGAGGAGGTCGGCCGCCTCGTGCATGGCCGGGCCGCCAGCCGGCGCTGGATCGACGGCATGATGGTGCATGGCTATGCCGGGGCCGCCGAGATGGCCAATGCCATGGATTCGCTGTTCGCCTTCTCGGCGAAGGCAGGCATCGTCACCAATGCCGCCTTCGACCGCATGCTCGAAGCCTCTGTCGAGGACGAGGAGGTTGCGGCCTTCCTCGCTTCAGCCACTCCC
>NZ_JBVASG010000066.1:0-267 GCF_057813875.1 Labrys sp. F242
CGGTGAGCGTGGTACCGAGGCGAGCGGGGGATGGGGATACCCTGACGCCAGCGGCTTCGAGCGCGGCGATCTTGGAGCCGGCATCGCCCTTGCCGCCGGAGATGATGGCGCCGGCATGGCCCATGCGCCGTCCGGGCGGTGCGGTGCGGCCGGCCACGAAGCCGACGGTGGGCTTCTTGCGCCCGCGCTTGGCCTCGTCGATCAGGAACTGCGCCGCATCCTCCTCGGCCGAGCCGCCGATCTCCCCGATCATCACGATCGAATGGG
>NZ_JBVASG010000067.1:0-256 GCF_057813875.1 Labrys sp. F242
GTGATTCGAGTGCAACGGTGACATGGTAGCCGGCCGGACAGATCGGGTGATCACCCCGACGACGCGAAGCTCCACCCAGATCATGGAGTGCCACGATTGCGGGCTGCTGCATGACGTGCCGCCGCTCCGGGACGGCATGCGCGCGCGCTGCTCGCGCTGCGGCGCCACGATGGAGCATTATCGCGCCATCTCGCTGAGTCACGCCTACGCCTATAGCTGGGCCGGTGCCATCTGCTTCGCCATGGCCAATTTCCTG
>NZ_JBVASG010000068.1:0-255 GCF_057813875.1 Labrys sp. F242
CTTCCGACTCGTCGCGCAGCGCCACGATGTCGGGATGGCGGTAGAGGGCGTTGGCATCAAAGCCCATCTTGGCGTCCAGGCATTTGAGCTGGCCGTCCTTGGTGACGATCAGGGGATTGATCTCCAGGAGCGCCATGTCCTTGGCCACGAAGGCGGTGTAGAGCTTGGTGGTCAGGCTGACCGCCTGCTTGGCCAGGTCCCCGGAAAGCCCGAGCGCCTTGGCGACCGCCAGGCCGTGATGGTTCATCACCCCGG
>NZ_JBVASG010000069.1:0-255 GCF_057813875.1 Labrys sp. F242
GCTGCGGCGCCACGATGGAGCATTATCGCGCCATCTCGCTGAGTCACGCCTACGCCTATAGCTGGGCCGGTGCCATCTGCTTCGCCATGGCCAATTTCCTGCCCTTCATCAAGCTCGAAATATCCGGGCGCGCGCAGGTGGCCAGCCTCGTCACCGGCATCAAGGCGCTCTACGACCAGGGATTGTGGGAACTGGGAATCGTCGTCGCCTTCACCATGCTGGTGGCGCCGGGCCTGCAGATTCTCGCCCGCCTCA
>NZ_JBVASG010000070.1:0-254 GCF_057813875.1 Labrys sp. F242
GCGTTACGACGCCATGCAATATCGCCGGTCCGGCCGCTCGGGCCTGCAGCTTCCGGCTCTTTCGCTGGGCCTGTGGCATAATTTCGGTGGCGACATCCCTTTCGAGAATGCCAGGGCGCTCTGCCGCTTTCCTCAGTATTGGAGCCACCTATGACTTATGTCGCGGATGAGGCGCGTTACGACGCCATGCAATATCGCCGGTCCGGCCGCTCGGGCCTGCAGCTTCCGGCTCTTTCGCTGGGCCTGTGGCATAA
>NZ_JBVASG010000071.1:0-252 GCF_057813875.1 Labrys sp. F242
AGCGACAACGGCCCCAGCTACATCGCCGGCGAACTGGCGGAATATATCGAGGCCAACAAGATGAGCCACGTCCGCAGCGCCCCGATGCATCCCCAGACCCAGGGCAAGATCGAGCGCTGGCACCAGATGTCAAGCGAAGCGAGGATTTGACCCCTTTGGCGAAGTGAGGAACTGACCCCCTTGTCATTGCGCTGCGGTTGAAGTGGCATCAAGCGCAGATCCGGCCTTCTGCAGAAGGCCGGATCTGCGCTT
>NZ_JBVASG010000072.1:0-250 GCF_057813875.1 Labrys sp. F242
TCACGTTGGCCAGGCTCTCGTGGTAGCGCTGGTGGTTGTAGTGGTCGACGAAGGCCTCGATCTGGGCTTCGAGGTCGCCGGGCAGGAAGTAATTTTCTAGCAGGATGCGGTTTTTGAGGGTCTGGTGTCATCCGAAGTGAGAAACTGCCCCCCTGTCGAAATTGAGAACTAACCCCTCCAGGTTCGAAAATGGAGGGACATATGGTGCGTGTAATTGCAGAGATTCCTGCACAGGTGAGTGTTGTGCAGG